>NZ_OZ061292.1:0-2090911 GCF_964063155.1 Pediococcus parvulus
TAAAGTCGGTAAACCTTTATAAATTGGGCCACGCAACTTTGAATCTCCTGGAACAAAAGCCATTACTGTAAAGTGGTGTTTTTTTAGCCATTGGTTCTTAGTTGCAAACCAATCCGTGTCCAATCCTGTTTCTGGACGAGGATAATAATTATGCCAAGCTTCCATATGGTCAAAATCAGCTTGATCTGCATGTAAATTATTAACGTCGCTTTCACTTATTGTGCTGGCATTCAAGGCAATGTTTAATTGATGACTCAGTTCAGCAATTTTTGAATTGCTAAATCCATCGTCCAATCTCAACGCTGAAATACCAATGTGAGTTAAGCTTCTAGCCGAACTAACTGAAACTCCTAAGTTTTTTAAACCTTTCAAATCAAGATCAACCGTTAATTTCAATTTTTGCTCTGCACAATAACCTCCAAGTAACTTCAATCGATCGACATACTTAGAGGCATCCTCCTCTGGAATATGTACTGAAGTAAACACACCTGTAAAGCCATTTCGTTTCATTTCTTTTATATAGTTTTTAGTTTGATTGTCAATTTCTTGATCAAGATAAATTGAAAAACCTAACATAGTACTATCACCTCCCATATTTGTTAACGTTTTCATTTTACGAATTGAGTATACCTCTTATGAATTATTATTTCAACATTTTTATTAATTTAATCAATATAATTGAAATTTAATTTCTTTTGAAGGCGCAAAAAAGGACAAATCACATATTATATAATTTGCCCTAATCTCTTATTCTCCACTAACTTCCTTCACCCGAAATGCCACAATCTCGCGAATCAGTTTTACTGGTAATGGCTGGTCATAAGGAATCTGGATGGTTCCTTTAGAAGTCTGAAAGTCCTTTAATTGTGCTTCAAAGGCCACAATCGGAGCGGGCGTTGGATAAAAACCAAGATGTTTTTGCGTTGCCGCAAAATACACCAAAACTTTCCCATTTTGCTTAATAGCCGGCATATTATACGATAGAACCTCTTTTGCATCGGGAGCCGCATCTGCCAATAAGTCACGCATAATTTGCGCCACATTTTGTTGCATTTCTGGTAATCCTGCCATGTACTCTGCAACATTTGCATATTTCTCCATAGTTAACATCCTTTACTTTCTCTGGGAATTCAGTGTTACTCACACACCATTCAGTTATAAACTTCTCTTTGAAACCAATTATAACCTTCTTCACGCCATTATTCTCACCCAAGGACACTAAAAAATCGATTAAGTTATCAGGCACGCAAACCTGACATATTTAATCGATTTTCAACTTTTTCTATTTAACTAACTTTACTTGTACCATTAACGTAATTGAGTTTTACCCCTTTTTGAACATTGAAAATATAAACATTGTATCTAATACGATTTGAGCCAATCGATTGTGCCCGCATTTCTACTCCATTAGCTAGCAAGTCGCGACCCGAATAAACTGGTTTGACTTCATAACGCACATAATGGTGAGAACTTTGCCGTAAATACTTAGCTGTTTCATTTTCATACTTCGTCATTTGCGGATCGTTTAGTGAACGGGTTCCAGTAATTAAATTCTTCCAATTATTGTTTTGTCCTGTCAACTGATACCCAATCAAATGACACCGGTTATAGAGCCAACCAGACTTCAACTTCTTGTTGTGCCACCCAGTTGGGTCTACGTAAAGTGACGCACGGGCTTTTTTAGGCATCAATCGTTTATTCAGCATAGCATTCGCATCAGTTGCCCGATTCTCGCTATCCAAATTACTATATTTTTGCCATGCACCTTTTTTGGTGGACAAAGTTGCCTTGGAAAAATTAGGGCGATCCTTATTGATGATCACTGTTTGCGTCCCGTGGTACTTAAGTGTGCTCAGTTTAGAAGTCGTTGCTGCCTTGGCCTTTTTTGCCGAAACTTTTTTAACAACCTTATGGACAACTTTTTTCTTGTGGACGACTTTCTTTTTCTTAACAACCTTTTTCTTTTTATGCACGACTTTCTTCTTGTGAACCACTTTTTTCTTTGGTGCTTTTTCAGTGGCTGACAAAGTTAATCCCCGTCGTTTAGCTGTTGTTAAACTTACTTTATAAACTTTTTTAGCTCGATTTAGACCCCGATCGTGCCGTTTATAAAAGTAATGCTTCCCTGTTCTAGTCACATAAACATAGGTCGTGGCTTGCGCAGTTTTGGTGTTGCTTGGTAACTGTTGCACATTAAACGCCAATGTAAATGTGGCAATCACTAGTATGACTAGCTTTGAAACTTTTTTCATGCTGCTCCCCTACTTTCTACCACCGCGAATGGTAAATAACTAAAGGTTGAAAGTATCAAAATCACTTCAATAATTAATATTAAACGACTTGGTTCAAAAGCAGTAGTTTAATTGCCGTCCTACGCCTCACTTAGTCTGGAAGCAAATGGGCTCAGTAGTATCGTTTATCTTAGCGGGTTTCGCTTAGATAAAGGCCGAGCTTGGAGACGTGGTTTGCGGCTCCAAGTCGTGCCCACTATTCCGCCTAGTAATGATGATTTTCGTTCCGAAAATCTTTCTTGCTCCTGTCGATGTCGATTCTTGTGGCAAGCTCGGCCGCAAGAACTCGCACTACGTTCCAGCCCAAATTTGCTGGAGAACGGCATTTTATCTAATTTTGCTGCCATGAACGTTTTCGTATCAAGCAACAAGATAAGTTTTTGTAGTTTCAACCTTTAGTAAATAAATAAAATATTTGGTTACTTCTTGCGTAGAGTAACCTTTTTTATATTACCGCTATTTTATTAGAGAATAAATACTTAAAATAAAAAATCACGTATACTGAAATAATTTCCAGGTTATGTGATCTGTATATTTCAATTATTGACAGCCAAATTTTTAATTACCGATTGGCCAAAAAAGCAGATATAAAAAAATTAAGTCTCACATTGACCAACGAGTCATTGACTTATTGGTCAACGGAGCTTATACTCTGCTTATTAATTAGTTGAAGCTAAGTATCCATGGACTTTAGCCGCAATTAGTTCACTAAAATTAATCGTGATTTAGAACTCACAAGGGGGCAGTGTTATGTCTAAAACAGTACTTTCAATTAATCATTTACAAAAAAAGTTTGGAAAATTCGAAGCATTAAAAGATATTACTTTTAACGTCAACAAAGGAGAAGTTTTTGGTTTTATCGGACCAAACGGAGCTGGCAAATCAACTACCATCCGGACATTACTCGGGATTCTCCGCTCATCTGGCGGTTCAGCGACCATTTTTGGTAAGGATGTTTGGCAGGATTCCGTCAGCATTCATGAACGCCTCGCATATGTGCCAGGCGATGTTTACCTATGGCCCAACTTAACCGGTGGCGAAATTATCGACCTGTTTTTGAAACTCAATCATCAAAAACATACCGGTCACACGGATGAGTTAATCAAAGAATTCGAATTGGATCCCTCAAAAAAGGCCCGGACTTATTCCAAAGGAAACCGACAGAAAGTGGCCTTGATCGCCGCATTTTCTACCGATGCTGACTTATACATCTTTGATGAGCCAACATCCGGGCTTGATCCATTGAACGAAGAAATCTTTCAAAAACACGTACTTGCTCTAAAAAACAACGGCAAAAGCATTTTATTATCCAGCCATATTTTATCCGAAGTTGAACGTATGTGTGACCGCATTGGAATTATCCGCGAGGGTCGCATCATTGAAACGGGTACGCTAACCGAAATGCGGCATCTCACCCGCACACTAGTGACTGTGCAAACACGCAAGCCACTGCCGGATCTTTCAACTAGCGAAGGAGTTCATAGCTTTAAAAATTCTGATAATGTAGCAAACAAAGCCAGTTTCAGCATGGATTCTGATAAAATGGCTCAACTTATGCTGACCCTAGCGCCATTAGAAATTATTGGTCTACAAAGTACACCACCAACTCTTGAAGATCTCTTCTTACGTTACTACCAAAAAGATGAGCAAGGAGATGGGCAAAATGAAGCGTAATAATTATCAACAAAGTGGGTTTTTAACCCGTTTTAATTTGCGCCGGGATTGGTTTTTAATTCTCATCTGGCTACTCATCTTGGGTGGTCTAATGGCATCTGTAGCCTTTAAATTTAACGATTTATATGGCACACCTACCTCGATCGCCAGCATCGTGAGCACCTTAAAAATGCCGGCAATGGTTTCCTTATTTGGCGCATTTGTTGCCAAACCGCCCTACACCACAGCCGATGTGTTTGCGAGTGAAATGGTTGTTTTTATGGCCCTATTTATGGCAGTGATGAACATCTTTTTCGCGGTTCGAAATACACGGGGAGAAGAAAGTAATGGCATGTTAGAATTGATTCGTTCCCATGCGGTTGGCAAACAAAGTCCCTTATTAGCAGCGACTCTCGAGCTTTTCTTGATTAATCTATTTGTTGGCCTTGTTTACTTTGGTGGGTTACAAGTTTCTGGTATGCACGGCACCTCAATAGAAGGAAACTTATTAATTGGTCTTGGCCTGGCTACTAGTGGCTTCATGTTTGGAAGTACCGCCCTTTTAATGGCGCAAATTAGCGATAATCCCCGTGGCGCCACCATGCTAAGTTACCTATTTCTTGGTGTCACCTACTTGATTCGAATGGTAACGGATGTGGAAAACGCTGATTTGACGTGGTGGTCACCCTTTGGCTGGGTCGAAAAAATGTCCATTTATCATGAAAATAATTGGTTGCCCGTCATCTTTTCGTTAGTGTTGACTATCGTCTTACTTTTTCTAACTTTTTATGCAAGTCGTCACCGAGATGTCGACGCTGGCTTAATTGCGACGCGTGGTGGACGTAAACGAGCAACCGTATTACTCTCTGGACCATTCAGTTTAGTTTTACGGCTTGATCGTTTGAGCTTGATTGTTTGGATCATCAGTCTTGCCATTTTGGGAATTTCCTATGGCTCAATTTTCGGTACAGTTGGTGATCTTTTGAAAACAAATCCATTAATGGGCAGTTTATTAGGTCAATCAGCTTTAAACGCTGCCGGACGCATGATTGCCCTAAAATTTGCCGCGCTGTTAATGATCGTTTTTGCCGTATTAGCGACCGTTCCTAGTGTGCAAACGCTCTTGAGAATTAATGGCGACGAACGTAAAGGCTGGTTGGAACAACTTCATGCCAAAGCCGTTTCACGCGCCAAAATTTTTAGTAGTTATGCTGCAGTTGCCTTTATTATCGGTACTTTGTCTTTACTGGCAGCCGTGAGTGGCATTTGGTTGGCAAACACCACGGTTATGGATGACCCCTTATCGTTCGCTCGGTTATGCCGCGGCTTTCTCGGTTACCTACCTGCACTGTATGTTATATTAGGAATTAGCGTTTTAATTATTGGCTGGTTCCCACGACTACAGACCATAATCTGGGCGTTACCAGTATACGGATTGATTAGTTTATACTTTGGCAACTTAATGAACATCCCTGACTGGGCACAAAAAATAACTCCTTATGGCTGGATCAACGATGTGCCAGTTAAATCAGTTGATTGGCCACAGTTTACCCTTATGATGGTCTTGGCAGTTATCCTGTTCATCGTTGGTTTTATTGGTTATCGACACCGTGATCTGATTGAAAATTAATTATCGAAAGGAGTGCTCACTTCAATGACCGAAAAAAAAACTAATATTCCCATGGATCCTGAAAAAGTGAGCCGCATCATGGCCACCTCATTAACTGAGTTTGCTCATCGAGGCTATCGTGGGGCAAAAACAGAAGACATTGCACAAAAAGCAGTAGTTTCCAAGGGTATCATCTTCCGCTATTATAAAAACAAAGCGCATCTTTATATGGCGACACTCAAGTTTGCCACAGATCGCATTGAATCCGTTGCTGATTACAGTGTTTGGCATGATGCACAGGATCTTGATGCTATGATTGTTAATGCGACAAAATATAAAATTCAGCTTCAATTGCAATATCCTGAAGAATTTAAATTATTGTTAGATGCCTATGCGGAAGCAAGTGACGCTCCTTCCGCTCTGAAACATGAAATTGCTGAATTTTATAACAATCAAACTAGTGCCAATATGGCCAACATGATTGACCCGATTTTGAATCGACTCCCAATTCGCAATAATGTTAGCCGCAAAACCATTCAAGGCTTGATGTTAGGCGTTTTAGATCAGGTGGGGGCCGAAACAAAAACACTAATGCAAAAGAAGCCAGATGCCGATCTCACTGATTTTGACGACATTATTGAAAATGTCCGTGGTTATATTGATGTTTTGGAACATGGTTTTTTAAAAAAAGAGTAACAACAGGCAGAGAAAAAATTTTCTCTGCCTTTTTGATACCAATTTTGTCTTTAAATGTTTAAACACTCTGATTTTTAATGTTTTTCTAAATAATACTGGCAAAACACTATTAAGGACTTTAACTATACCAAAAAAATAGTATAATTCTAGTTGAATAAAGGAATTTTTCCTTTTTTCTAATTTTTAAGCTTTAACACTTATCCATTATATCGACCATTTCTTAAATTAGAGGTAATTGCTTATAGGCTCTATCTGAATAATGTAAGTCAAATTGTTACAAATATATGAAATTATTAAATTAGTTTCGATGTTTACGCTTTTTTATGGTATCATTTAATTCGCGTCTCTTTTAGTGTAACTTAGTATGTTAAAAACAAATATTTTTTGGAGGAATTGCAAAATGTTTTATTACGATTATGATCAATTAAACTTTTCACGCCGCAAATTGGACTCAAAAAAATCGAATTATTTACTCCGTTTTTCTTTTTTAGAATATAGCTTAATTTTCAATTTTGAAAAACGAGAACCAGGTCGCGCAGAACGTGAACTAAACTCATTTTTTGAACATCATAGTGAACTAATCAAGGAAGCTAGTCATGAAGACTTGCATCGGAGCTTAGTTAATGTCGTTGGTGACTTTGCCATGACTGGACTTGCCAATCATTTCAATGCAACCAATTTCGTACAACTCCGTGAAGCTTATTTAGACTGGCTGACCGATGAAAAACCAGAAAATCCAGAAGCTTTTCGCAAAATTTTGGGTTTGATTTATAAAGATTTCTTTGCTTTGCAAACACCTGAAGATCAAATTACTTCTACAAATACGGTGCCTAAGCAAGTTTACCAAATCACCTATTACGTGAATATGCATTTGTATGACAAGATGCAGCCGATTCGAATTGCTGAATATTTAAATCTTTCTTATCAGTATGTTTCACGACTTTTTACCCATACAATGGGCTTATCCATTCAGAGTTATATCGATAAACAACGTGTTGATGAATCCAAAAAATTACTTCTGCATACCGATTTACCGTTAAATGAAATTTCTCGGATGTTGAATTATTATGATTCAAGCAATTACATTAAACATTTTAAGAAATTCTCAGATACGACACCAAAGCAGTATCGTCTGCATAATCAACGTAAACGACTCCAAATCAAGCAAGACGCTTTAGCTGAAACGGCTCGACCATATTAAAGTTAAGCTAGAAAAATAATCCCAGTTATGTTCTAAGTGTGAACATAGCTGGGATTATTTATTTGCACCTACTAAAGGTTAAAACTACAAAAACTTATTTTGTTGCTTGATACGAAAACGTGCATGGCAGCAAAATTAGATAAAATGCCGTCTTCCAGCAAATTTGGGCTGGAACGTAGTGCGAGTTCTTGCGGCCGAGCTTGCCACAAGAATCGACATCGACAGGAGCAAGAAAGATTTTCGGAACGAAAATCATCATTACTAGGCGGAATAATGGGCACGACCTAGAGCCACAAACCACGTCTTCAAGCTCGGCCTTTATCTAAGCAAAACCCGCTAAGATAAACGACACTACTGAGCCCATTTGCTTCCAGACTAAGTTTAATCTTTGCAAGCAACACACTGATATAATAATTTTAATATCGGTGTTGCTGCGCATTATTAAACCACTACTTTTGAACCAAGTCGTTTAATACTAGTTATTGAAGTGATTTTGATATTTTCAACCTTTAGTTACACCTATTTAAAAAATCATTTCTGATTATTGACGTCGTTTCTTCAAACGCCGAATTTAAAATTGAAGTGCAACACCTGTAAACTATACAAATAGGCCATGGAGACCTAAACTTGAAGCGTCAAAACCCAAGAAAGGAAGTCTCCATGACCCAAACCAAGAATAGCACTACTTTACATTACCAACAACTAAAACCTGAAGAACGAGGCATTATTCAAGCATCGCTTAACCAAAAACTCTCACTACGTCAAATTGCTAAACGGTTGCACCGCAGTCCCAGTACCATCAGCCGTGAAGTTAAACGCGGAACTGTTCAACAACGAAACACGGATTACTTATTCTTTAAAGCTTATTATGCGAATGCTGGTCAGGCAATCTATGAAAAGCATCGAGCTAACTGCCATGCAGTAAGTTTATTAAAAACCTGCCGAAGCTTCTTTATGCAACTAACGGATGCTTTAAAGCATCACCCAAGGGTTGATAGTATCGATACCTTTGTCCATCGATTTAAGAGCGCTCATCCGCAGGACGCGTGCTCCTCAGTGTCAACTGTTTATCGGTACATTGATCAAGGACTTCTGAAGTTACGTAATAGTGATCTTCCTAAGAAATTGAGAAGACGTGTTAAAGGAACTCATTTTCATAAGCGTCACAATAAGAAAATCCTAGGAACCTCCATTGAAAAGCGACCAGACATTGTTCAACAACGAACTAAATTTGGCCACTGGGGGGTGATCTAGTCAAAGGCAAGCGTGTACCTTCAGAACCAGCTCTCATGACTTTAACGGAACGCGTTACCCGGTTTGAACTGATCATTAAAATTCCTAACTATCATGCCCAAACTTGTTTGGATGAGTTACAAGCGGTAATTAATGAACGTGGTACCTCGCAGTTCAAGTCCATCACCTTTGATAATGGCAGTGAATTTTCTTTACTAGATCAGGTCAAGGGTACTCAAATCTATTTCGCACATCCTTATTCGCCTTGGGAACGTGGTTCTAATGAAAATGCCAATGGTCAAATTCGGGAATACATTCCCAAGGGTGAGTCGCTTAAGAATTATACAGAAAATCAAATTCAACAAATTCAAGATGCCTTAAATAACAGGATTCGTAAGTCGATTCACTATCTCAGTGCTGAAGCTTATTATCAGCAACTAACTGCTGCCTAAGTTTGGATTCCTATACCAATTCCCTGTTTATCTAGTTAGTGTTGCACTTGATTTGACAATTGGGGTAATCTTTTAGGCTAATAATTTTTGAATTATATTCCTGATTTTTTTAATTTTTCTAAACAAAAAGAGCCCATTAAGGCTCCTTCAAAATTCGTTGTAAAATTCCTTCTATTAAATCATTCATCAATTGTTCAAAATCACCAACTGGTAATTCATCCTGATGATTATCAATCACCATCACGGCTTCAAATAACTGCCGCACGCGATCAATCGTCATATCAGTTTTCATCACATCACGTTTTTGCCACCGCTCAATCAATTGCGACAACGTACTATACAAATAATCTTCTTGTGTGGCCGGGTCGTCCGCAACCAACTGTTTAAGTTTAGGATTCACATACCGTGCCTGCAAAATCAAACTATTTGTTGCCTTTTGCATCAATTCTTTCATTATTTTAGGCAACAATACATGGGGATCTTCAGTCAGATCGTTGTCCGCCAACACGGCCTGTTTAATTCGTTCGTTTTCCGTTTGATAAACTTCGAGAAAAATTTCTTCTTTTGAATTGTAAAAACGGTAAAAAGTTCCGACTGCGACTCCAGCTCGTTGCGTAATTTTAACAATATTAGTTTTTTTGAAACCCAATTCTTGAAAAATCTCCTGAGCGGCGTCAAAAAGTCTTTGTTGTTTTTCCTGCACTGGTCATCCCTCATTTCATTTCTTACCAACTCATTTTAATACTTATTCACTAGCCGCCAGCGCATCCAACATCTCAATCCCTTTCAACTTGTAATGCGTCAACACGCCAATAATTAAACTAAACAGTCCCGTAATCAGCGCAGACCAAATGTAACCCGGATAATGGATCACCATCGGAAACAAGATACTGCCCGTTTGTGCTTTGACCATGATGAATTGATGTAAGAAAACGCCAATGCCCCAGCCTGCAACAATGCCAACGACAGTAAAGATCACATTTTCCCGCGCAACATAGGCTGTGACTTCGCGGTCGTAAAAGCCAAGCACTTTAATGGTTGCCAATTCACGAATCCGTTCCGAAATATTAATGTTGGTTAAGTTATACAAAACCACTAGTGCCAGTGCCCCAGACATGAAGATCATGATCAAGACAACTGATCCTAGCCCACCAGTGCTTAATTCACCTGCTGCATACTGCGGAAAACTAACATTTAAAACGCCGGTTTGTTTTAATAACTTGCGACTCAGTTTTTCACGTTGCGCCTTCTTGACTTGCGTCGTTTTGACCAACCGTGAAGTGGCATGATAAGTTTTGTTGGTTAATTTATGATAATAAGTTGGCGTGGTGTAAAGCCAATGACCAGCATAATTTTTAATCACACCAGTAACTTTAGCCCGCACTTTTTTACCACTAATTTGGAGAATAATCGTGCTGCCAGCCTTGGCATTCATGTCGGTTGCCAATTTTTCTGACAAAATGACGCCCTTATTAGTTAACTTTATTTTTTTACTGCCATTAACTGATTTTAAACTCACATATTTTTCAAAATTTGTAGTGGCTTTTGGCACCACCATTGAGACCGTGTCGTTGGCAGTTCCGTGGGTTGGCCGTGCCGTCACTGATTTAATCAAAGCTGATTTTTGTGCCGAAATTTGACCCGCATGAATCTGGCGAGTTGCCTTGTCCATCGTCACAATGGCTTGAAAATGTTGCACATTCTCGTATTGAGCAGGAATTAAATCATCAACCGAATTTTGGATGCCAAAACCGGTCAAAATCAAACCCGTACATCCCGCAATGCCGACAATCGTCATCAGCATTCGGCCCTTATAACGGAACAAATTCCGGTAGCTCACTTTTTGATTAAAACTTAGTCGTTTCCAAAGGGGCTTAATCCGCTCCATTAAAATCTGTTTTCCGGCTTTAGGAGCCCGTTCGCGCATTAAATTCGTAGGAACTTCACGTAAATTGATCGTCAGAACAATCAATGCGCTGCCCAAAGTGGCCACCAGTCCAGCGACCATTGTTTGTGCTAAATACGCCCATGGAATGACACCAACGAAATCGCTCAAGTTGTTATTTGATAACAAACTGAATACGAATTGTGGCAAAGTCAACATCCCTAACGCGCCACCTAAACCAGCTCCGAGAATACCGGCCAATAACGTGTAAACAATGTATTTCATGGCAATTTCGTGTTTTGTATAGCCTAAAGCTCGCATCAAACCAACTTCACGACGATTTGTTTCGACCATCCGCGAAACTGTTGTAAACGTGATTAAGATTGCAATAAATAGGAAGAAACCCGGAAAGATGATCGCAATGGCCGCGATACTATGAGATTCATCAAAGTAATCTTGATACCCCGGATTGGTGCTGCGATCATTATACAAATATGTGGGTTTGGCAATTGCCTTAACCTTGGCCTCAGCTTTTTTGACCTTAGCCTTTGCTGCAATCAGCTCTTTTTTGGCCGCTTTTGTCTTTGCCGTTTGATAAGCTGCTGGCACCTTTGCTAACTGTTTTTCTTCTTTGGTAATTTTGGCGGATTGCTTATCTAATTTATTTTGCGCAGTCGTTTGTAATTGCTTTTGTCGAGCACTCGGACGATTTCGCATTGTGTGCTTCAATTTCGTTTTTTGGCGGTCGATATAGCTATTGTATTGGTCAGTTCCCGCTGCGTAATGCTTCGGATTTCTAAACTGCACCGCAATGAGCGCATATTCTTTTTGTTTAAAGACCGCTTTGGGGACATAGGCAAAATAATTTACCGTCCCACTGCCTAAATTAGTTGTGCCTCGATCCGTACTACTGACATATTGCGGCGAATTCACAAAGCCAACGACTTTAAACGTGCGCCGTTTTAAACTGGCACTTTTAGGCAATCGATACGTGTCGCCAATTTTATAGCCGTTTTGCTTAGCTTTTTTATCAAGCACAATTTGGTTGTTTTTAGTTGGCAATTTGCCACTTACTAACTTCAATCGATCGAGTTTACTGCCGTTTTGATAGCCGTAAACGCTAACGATTTGGTTACGCCTTTTCTGTAATGTCGTCATATGAACCGGCATCGCTTGTTTAACTTGTTTGTTTTGCTTAATTGAAGTTAAATCGCTGTTCGTCAGCCCCATCGTTGAGGTAACTTTCACATCACTTAATTTTTGCTTTTCAAAATAATGGCTTGCCGTTTGATTCAGATCAGGACCCACACTTCGAATTCCGACGTACAGTAGAGAACCCAGTAAAATAATCAGCACAATCGACACAAAGCGACCCACTGAGTCACTGATTTCCCGCATGGTTGACTTAAAATAAGTTCGATTCATCGTGTGCACCTACCATTCAATCTGTTCAACAGGGGTTGGCTGTTTATTGATATCAATCCCTTGGACTTGGGCATCCTTTAAATGAATCACTTTGTCTGCCATCGGGGCAATCATCGAATTATGCGTCACAATTAAAACAGTTCGGTTGGTTTTTCGAGCCGTATCTTGCAGTAACTGTAAAATTTGTTTTCCGGTATGATAATCCAAAGCTCCGGTGGGCTCATCACATAAAAGCAACTTGGGATTTTTGGCCAAAGCTCGCGCAATCGCGACCCGTTGTTGTTCGCCACCAGAAAGTTGTGCAGGAAAATTATCCATTCGCTTTTCAAGACCAACATGTTTGAGGGTTTCTTCCACATCCAAGGCATCATCTGCCACCTGGCTGGCCAATTCTACGTTTTCACGGGCGGTCAAATTAGGAATTAAATTGTAAAACTGAAACACAAACCCTACCATTGTGCGGCGATAAGAAGTTAATTGACGTTCATTATAGGTCGCAATATCTTGGCCATCAATTAAAATACTACCCTCAGTTGGATGATCCATGCCACCCAACATGTTGAGGACAGTTGATTTTCCAGCTCCCGATTCGCCCAAAATAATAACCAGTTCACCTTCATCAATTTCAAAGTTCACTTTATTATTGGCAACGATGGTATTGCTTTCAATTGTGTAACGCTTTGTTTCGTCTTTTAATGTGATAAATGCCATTTTTTCGTCCTCTCAAATCTCGATTACTGTTACTTGAATTATAGCATTTAAAAAGTTGCTACTTCACGTTTAATATTAACGGGAGGTGATCTGAATACTGTAAAAAACTTGAATCTCCAAATGTAATATTAAACGTTGATTTTTCGGGAAGGTACGCATAATCAATATAGTATGGTTTCTCTGGTTTCCGATATAAATAAAAAGTTGCTTGTTTTTCTTGCCCAAAAAGATCACCGGTTTGCATATGATAGGCGCTTCCTAAGCCTACCTTTGAAACAAGTTTATTAAAGTCAGAATGGGTTCGATAGCCATGTTTTCTGTCCCACATAACATTGCTGTTAAAATCGCCAATAATATATCTATTTTTTAGTTTTTGAATATTGAAACTGGAATACAAATACAAATCTTCAATATAATTATCCTTCGTCCAAACTCCTAAAAAATGATGTTTTAAAAAATTAAATGGTAAATAATAACGCATGCGATTATCATTCCAATGCACAGGATTGATAGTAGCCACTGGCGAAAATACAAGTAATCCCTTTTTATCACCTTTAAAGCACTTGTAAGCACTGCTTTTAACATAGTTTAAATACTCAGGTCTAATAATTTTCTCCGGATTTTCACACTCTTCAATTATGTATAAATCTGCATTAAGCTTCTGAATATATTGAAACTTATTTCGAAACGCACCATTACAATTCCAACTAACAATTTTCAAATATCTCACTAGCTTTCTACTTGCTTGTCTTCATTATACTTTTTGTACACGAGACTATGCTATTTAAAACTTAAAAAAGCACCAGATAACCTTTTCAGTAATCCAATGCTTCTAGCAAAAATTTAATTAACCGAATTAAAGTGTTGTTCCGCCTTCAATGGAAATTCAGTTGGCTCTTTAGCATTCAACAATTCAGGTGTCATCACCACACGCGTAATCGTTTGGTCGTCATATGGTTGCATGTAATAAGCACCCTCGTCTAAACTCATGTAGCCGCGATACTGAGAATAGTCACAACCACCTTCATTATCAGCTTTCACGCCCTTAGGAATCTCCACACTGTTCAAAATGTGCGATAAGGCATTAATTGAACCAGGCACTGTCTTTGCCTTATCAGTATTTTGACGAATAAATGCAGCTCGCACGAATCGGGAAACTGAGGTGTAGTCTCCTGGTAAACCAAGTGCTCCACTACCTAAACCATAAGCCTCCGATTCAAACTCGCCATACTTCTTTGAGCTATGAGAAGTTGGCTTTAATTGCACATAATTATTTAAATTCTTTAGATGCCATTGGAAATCAGGACTATTGGTCATGACTTTAACTGGATCATCCATTACTTTCATCCCGTTTTTGTCTTGTTCCAAAACGACACAAGCACCCGTTTTATCAGCCACAATCCAGTGAAGTGGCACGATAATTTTAAATAAATCATTCGCAATTGCGACAATATTCAGATCAGCAATTTTAGCTTTTAAATCGGCAACACTCGTGACATTACCTAAAATCCAGTTGATGACCTCATGAGGCGCAACATTCGTTTTACCTGAAACTGCTTGGTCAGCAAATTTAGCTAAGCCGTCAAAGTAAAGCGTTGCGGCACCTACACCGGCTTCGTTAACCCCGTCGACTAAAATATAACCATTCAAATCTCGACCAGCACCAGTAAAACCTAATTTTGTGTCAAAACCTTTTTCATCAGCATCACTTTTAAAATGAAAATTACGCGGAATCACAACAGGACGGCCACCCAATTCGAACGAAAAATCCATCGTTCGCGCCAAAAACCAATTACCCTTTGCATTTTGGTACATTACACTTGTACACATATGTGTGTCACATCCTATCGTTTGATTTGTTTCTAACTTTTAGTACATAGAATTAGTATATTCTGATTGAAAAGCCAATTCAAACGAAATTTAGGCGAAATATCTGTAATTGTGCGGTTAAATTGGCACATTTGTGGTACAATTCACATTATGGTGCCAAATCTTATCAGACAATTGTCTGATGCGTATGAAAATACGCCGCACATTTATTGTGCTTGTAGCAACCATCCCGACTACTATGATGGTTGCTTTTTTGTGCACTAAGTAGCTCAAACGCTAGGCTAAATCCTGAATTAATCTAGGTTTAAAGTCGTTACCCTATACTGATTCATGAATTTCCTTGTTGCTTATTGATAATTTGTTATAATTAAACACACTTAAATTAAAAATTCATAAAAATAATAATTACTTAGTTAAGAGATGAATTACTTTGACCCAACACGACTGGCTATTATCGCCTCTTTTTACCGGCATTTTTGTAACCTTAGGGATTATCCTGTTCTTTCAATTGTTGGCACGCACTTTAATGTCCCGCTCAACCAAAAAGGGAGCTCCTATTAATTATTTGGTGGGTAGTCTTGCCGTTTTAAGCACGGTTTACTTTTCCGCACTTGCCATTTATTTTGAAATTGCGGCTGCTCAACAGGATAGTGACATTGCTTTCATTGATTTCCGTTTACTTTTATTATCCTACGTCATTATTTTCTTAGGTCGACGCACAAGTTTCATCGTCATTTTGTGCAGTTTTATTACCCGCTTCTTATTCTGGGGTAGTACAACAGGCACATTTATTTTTATTGCATTTTCAGTGTTTATGTATTTAATTTTTGCACTTAATTTGTACTTAATCCGCCGCCACCACAGTAGTCAGTTAGTGTTAGTCAACTGCTTGAACATTATTGTAGGTGTTTTTTGGTTACTTCTTCATTACATTCGTTTAGATTATTTAGATGACATTCCGCTATCGCAAGTTGTCTATTATTGGATTGCGTTTGGTGTTATGAACTTTTTCCTATATTACGGATTAACTCAATTAAACACTGAAAATGATTATTTAAACACATTAACGCACCAAGCTACTATTGATCCGTTGACCCAATTGAAAAATTATGCTGTCTTCAAAACTGATTTCACTAAAAAATTTGGTGAGTTTCATAGCTCCAAGAAACCACTCGCGATGATCGCTTTAGACATTGATTATTTCAAACGGGTTAATGATCAATACGGTCATTTAGCGGGTAATAAGATTTTAATTGGTGTAGGTAAACTATTAATTGGAGCGGTTCACGATCTTCCTGATGCGCACTGTTATCGTGTTGGTGGCGAAGAATTTAATGTCTTACTACCCAACATAAGTCTTGAACAAGCTAGCCAATTTAGCCATGACTTGCAAGCTAAAATCCGACAGGCCACATTTCAAATCTCGGAAAATCAAAATATAAAAATTACAGTTTCGATGGGTGTATCCACTCTTCATGCCAGCGATAAAACTCAAAATTTATTTTACGAACGAACTGATCAAATGTTATACCACTCTAAAGGTGAGGGCCGCGATCGCGTAACTGTCGATACTGAACTCACAAAATCATCTACAACTGGCTTCGGTAACCCTGTTAGTTCAACTCAAAACTAAACTCTGTGAAACAATCTTTGTTTAGTCCCTTGTATTTTTATACAGCCGTGCTACACTTAGTATTGTTATATTAACGAATTAAATAAAAACTGCTCATTCAATATTACGATATTGAACACGACCCATACTTGTGAAAGATCAAGTACGGGTTTTTTTAATTTCTTATGTTTGGAGATGACTTGCATGCTAAGATTTTGGGGACAACCGAAGTTTTCACGCGAACCTTTAGAACCCATTGGATATGAATTATTTTTACGTGAATACAATACTGGTAATTGGGAAATTCCAACCGATTTCAGTAAATTTACAGCTACACAAATTACAGATCTTCTAACGCGAACAACACCTGAGTTCCCACAAAAAATGAAACACATTTCGATTAATTTGGACATTGATCAATTTGTAGATCCTGTTTTTTTACAAGCTTTTTTTGCTATAAAACAACAGCTTTCTGGCATTCAGTTATCCATTGAATTAACAGAAAGAACGGGGCAACTAAACATTTCGCCTTCCCAATTAGTCACAGCTGCAAAACGTTTTAACGACGCTGGCTTTTATATCATTTTAGACGATGTCAGTTCTGGTGATAATCAATTAGCACGGGTTAAACTCCTTAATGATTTTGTTCACGAATATAAATTTGCCATTCAAAATTTCCGTCCGTTTGAATCTTTAGAAGATATTGTGCCCAATTTAACGTTCTGGCGAGATTTAGCACAAAAGAATCAGAAGTTGTTCACAATTGAAGGCGTTGAATCTAAACAAGACTTGCTAATCCTTTCGCACTATCAGGCAGATATGTTTCAAGGATATGCGCTTGGAAGACCAATATATCTGCCCACTCAGGATGATCCTGATAGCGTAATCTCTGAATCTACTACTTGTTATTAAAAATCACTTAACGTACCTCGTAATTATCCAGTTTTTGGATAATTTTTTTTACCAAAAACCTATGATAAATAGCATTCCTTTTTCTCATTTTCGATATCAAAAACACCTTTAGTTTAAAAAATAGTTTTCTTTTGTATGCTCGTTAAAAGCTAAAACAAAAAAATCGTTTTCATTTATCATTGTTGTCTCACTATTATTTGCTATAATTAAAGGGCTTAACTAACGGTATCTGTTAGCAAATAGTCACCTGAAATTTTATTAGATATACAAATGGTTATTATTTAATTAATGAATACTAGTTAGAATTCTTAGTTAAGAGATGATTAATATTGACTGAACACCTCTGGTTCTTATCGCCACTATTTACTGGCATTTTTGTTACCCTCGGCGTAATTGTATTCTTTCAAATTCTAGTTCGATCGATAATTTCCCGTTCAGGAAACATTTCCGAAACCATCAACTATTTAACAGGTCGGCTAGCAATTTTTAGTGTGTGCTATTTTTCTATCCTTGGAATCTATTTTGAATTTGTGGTCGCTCGAGAAGGTCATGACTTAGCTTTCGTTAATTTTCGTCTACTATTACTTTTCTATGTAACTATTTATCTTGGCAAACGAAGTAGTGCCGTGATTGTTTTGATGAGTTTTCTTGCACGAATTATTCTGTGGGGATTCACTGCTGGGACAATCTACTTCTTTACAATGACGGCAATAATTTATCTGCTTACTTTGCTATTAGTTTCGATTGTGCGTAAATGGCAACTACCACAAATTTTTCTCATTGGCTCTTTAGACGTTATTTTAGGTGTCCTGTGGCTTGTGTTCAATTACTTACAGCTTCCTTATTTCGGTGCTGTAACCTGGAAAATCACGCTTTTCAATATCTTCAGTTTTGTCGTAATGAACGCGGTTCTTGAATTTGGAATTAGTCATTTAAACCACGAAAATGACTATTTAACTTTGCTTAGTCGCCAGGCCACTACGGATCCACTGACCAAATTAAATAAGTATCTCTCTTTTAAAAACGATTTAGAAACTCAGGTCTCGGCATTTCAACACACCAAGCATGCCTTAACCATGTTAGCTCTGGATATTGATTATTTTAAACGAGTTAATGACGACCACGGCCACCTAACTGGAAACGAAATCTTACAAGCTGTCGGCAAGATTCTTGTTGACGAGAGTGAAAAGATGCCGAATGCCAAAGTCTATCGGGTTGGCGGAGAGGAATTTAATATTATTATGCCTAACACAGACTTACCAGAGGCGGCAAAATTTAGTTACCACTTACAAAATCGTATTCGTGAAACAACCTTTCCTACCAATCATTTGAAATTACAAATTACGGTTTCAATGGGTGTCGCTAAGTTGGGGCCCAATGATGTGACCTCAAATTTATTTTACGAACGGACAGACCGCATGCTTTATCACTCTAAAGGCCAAGGTCGCGATCAAGTTACCATTGAAAATGAAAAATAAAGTTGTGACATAATTAACTTATGTGACAACTTTTTCATTTTTTACGTATTTATTTAACGAATAGTTATTCAAGTTTTCGGCTAAACAAACAGCGCCATAAAGGGCTTATGGATGACTGATTTTTAGTTTAAGATGCAGTTCAAAATTTATCGGTCTTGCCCACTTGAAACGCTATTGTAGTTTGGCTTTATTGTGCTAAAATAATCGTCAATTAGACTGCTTAACAAACGATAAGGAGTATGTTTGGTTTCGTGTTATGTCTTAAACCGTATTGGAGGAGTTACTATGATTCGTTTCTGGGGACAATCTAAGTTTTCAGTTGATCCACTAAAACCAGTTGGGTGTGAACTATTTTTGCGTGAAAAAATTGGCGATAGTTGGGTTTTACCAGACGACTTTGCCCAATTTCCACCACAACAAATTGCGGACCTCCTTTTGCAAACCATCCCTGTTCTTTCCAAAGATTTAAAAAACGTATCCATTAATTTAGATCCAGAACAGTTTATTGATCCAGAATTCTGTGCCGTTTTAAGTGAAGTTAAGAATCAGCTTTTACCAGTTACTTTAGAAGTCGAACTCACCGAGCATGATTCCAAATTTCCCGTTAACTCAAGTGAAATTCAAACTGCAGCCAAGCATTTTTTTGAAGCCGGCATTGATTTGATCATGGATGATGTGGGTTCCGGTAGTAATCAAATTGATCGAACTTTATTGTTAAATCCATATATAAGCGAATATAAATTTGCCATCCAGAATTTCAGAAAAACACGGTCATTAACGTCCATCATCCATAGCTTGTCTTTTTGGTGTGAATTAGCGGCCAAAAATAACAAACTTTTTACAGTAGAGGGCGTTGAATCCAAAACCGATTTACAACTTTTAATTAACTATCGCGTTAACCTGTTACAAGGTTTTGGTTTGGCTCGTCCTGTGTTTTTGCCGATACAAGCGGAGCGTTCCAGACGTGCTGTTTTACCATTTACACAGAAATAATTTTTCGTTCTAATCCTGTATTAAAATCAACATGAGCCATACCAAGTCGAAAAACCTAGTATGGCTCATGTTTTGTTTTTAGCTAAGGTTGAAAGTATCAAAATGACTTCAATAACTAGTATTAAACGACTTGGTTCAAAAGCAGTAGTTTAATTGCTGTCCTGCGGCTCACTTGGTCTGGAAGACAGCAATTTAATCTGATTTTATTGCCATGAACGTTTTCGTATCAAGCAACAAGATAAGTTTTTGGAGTTTCAACCTTTAGTTTTTAGTAATAAGCTGTGTAAAACAGATAAGCCGCCAAACCAAATGCAGAAAACGAAATCGCAATCCGCAAGGGTTTTACCGGAACATGACGAATGACAACTGGACCTAGGTAACCACCAATAAACATCCCGATTCCCAATGGTACAACCATCCACCAGTACACTTTTGTAGTAAACGCGTAAATAATCAACGACAAAATGTTTGTCATAAACGACGCAAAGTTTTTAATCGCATTAATCTCACCAAAACTGTCATTGAGCGTCACAATCAAAATTGAAAGCATAATCATTCCAGCCGATGCACCAAAATAACCAATGTAAACACCGACCAGCAAAATTGCGGTATTTTTTAAAATTGTCGTTGCCAGATGATTTGTATGATCCACTTTCTTAGGTACGGTGTGGCGAAATTGAGACCAAAGCATTAACAGACCAGCCCCAAATACCAAAAAAGGAACGACCCGTTCAAAAGTTGTTGCGGGCGCAATTACCAGCAAGAAACTGCCCACAACCCCACCAATTAAGGCATAAATTGTGACCTTCAACACCGTTTTTCGAACGTGATGTAATTCTCTTAAAGATGACAAACTAGAGCCAGCACCTGTGAAAATTAGCGCTGCTGTGTTCGTCACGTTTGCACTAACTGGGGGTAATCCCAACATTAATAGCACAGGATAGGAAACCAACGACGCCAATCCAGCAATGGATGACAACAGGCCGGCCGCTAATCCAGCTGCCAACAAAATTACAGACATAAGCCAAAGTGACAAAATAACCAACTTCTTTCTAAGTCATTCGCTATACCGTGACATGGGCACGCTTTTCCAAATGTTGCGCCCAAACATTGATTGCCAAAGACACCAACATTAGCACAAGCGATAATAACATAATGTTGTGTAGCCCATTATGCAAAATGGCTCGCATCTGTGGCAAAAGTTTGGTTGGCAAAGAATTAATATTTGTGGCATCACTTAATTTATTCATCATTTTCATTGTCACGGCGCCGTGCGAGCTTGAAACACCGTGGCGAAGCGCACTATTCATGACAAGGCCAAAGATAGATGCCGTAAACGTTTGGCTTAACATCCGAATTAGAAAACTAAATGACGTGGCAACCGGAACATCCCCTAAATCGGCATCTTGTTGGACCTTCACTTGAAGTTCATTGAAGCAGGCACCATTACCAAATCCTTCAAATGCTCCCGCTACTAACAGGACCCAATAGGGAGTTTTAACGCCGCCAATTACTAGGAATAGGAAAGAGGCGATCAGCATCACAATGCCAATTGCCACCACTCTTTGCGGTGTGAAGTACCGCCGCAAGGTTGCCACAGAACCTGATCCCATAAAATTCGTAAATGAACTTGGAATTTGGGTAGCACCTCCAATTAACGCGGAAGTCCCCAGTAATCCTTGCGCCCACATTGGACTGTAAATTAAGAAGCCCACAAACGCGCCCCAGATTAGGGTAAACAGGATAAAATCAATCACTAATTCGCGATTTTTGAATAGGCGATTTGGAATAATCGGATCGGCCACGCCTCTTTCGAAATAAATCATTGCCCCGATGCACATAACGGCAATGATCAATGCCATTGTCACAAACAACGTGCTGGCAGTGCCAATCATTTCAATGCCAGCCAGTAAACTGGTTAAACCAATGGTCATTAAAATGGAACCCATGTAATCAACTGGTTTATTCTTATGTGCTTCTTTTTCTGCTTTGTAATAGATTTGAACTAAAATTGCTGAAATCAAGCCGATAGGCACGTTTAAATAAAAGACCCAGTGCCACGAGAAGGCATCCACGATAAATCCACCAACCAGCGGACCAATGATGGTGGCAGTACTGTAACTGGCAGAGACGAACCCCAAAACTTTCATCCGTTTGCGGGGATCAGCATACATCCGAGCATAAATAATGTATGGTAAGGAAACAACGCCACCGTTACCAATTCCAGCAATTGTTCGCGAGATAATCAAAAAGACAATGTTTGGCGAGAGTCCCTGAAGTAAAGAACCCACCACAAAAAATAAGGCCGCAAGTTGATAACTTTGTTTATTGCCAATGTGTTCACCAAGTTTGCTCCATAGAGGGGTACTAACCGCTGTTCCAAGTAAGAAGACAGCGACGATCCAACCCATCATTTCAATACCGTGAAGATCAGAAATGATCGCGGGCAAGGCAGTATTCACAATGGTGCTATCTAGCCCACTCATTGCATTCGATAAAAGTAGTGCACAGGTAACAATAAAAATGTTTCGTTTTGACAAGTCCTTCGCTTCTTCCTCCAAAAGTTAACTAGCTTTTATGTTACAACTTATTCACATCTTGGTGTAAATTATATTTACTTTTCTATAGTAAAACGACGAAAATTGCCACATAAAAAGACCAAAGTTCTAGACTTTGATCCATTCAAACTATTCTATCACATATAATTCAAAATTTGTTGATGTATTTTCAAAACAATGGCAAAAGACGCGTCATCTAATAAACCACCAGCATATTCAACATGCCTTCCGATCACACTAAATGTATGAAACTTCAGTGGATTTACAAATCTTTCTATCCCAAAATCTGATTTTATAGGTACAAACATTTCTTTCAATCGATTGTCCGTGGCATGAGTAATTGGCGAAACAGCAACTAGACCCGTGTCAGCTGTGTAACCACTGGTGCTTAAAACCACTGCCGGATGCCTCCCCCCCCAATCTCATTTTTCTTAGAAGGTTGAAAGTTAATCCAGATGATATCCTGTTGTTCCGGAACATAATTAAAATTCATCTTTCCTTAGCTCCGTTTCAACCAATGTTTCATCCAATTTTCCTTGATGCGTTCTCACGAAATTTTCGTCTGTAAAAGGATTTTTGGTTTTGGGGGTATAAACAATGGCGCCGTTACGACCATAAAATACGTCGAATTCAGTTTCACGAGGTTTAATACTGCTTGGGACAGTCAATACATTAGAAGTTCCCACTTTTCTTAATTTTACGCTCCGCATATTTTCCGCCAACCTTTCTTTATATATATTAAATGTATATCATATCTGTTGGTCAATGATTTAGCCTTAGTCTGTTAATTATAAATACGCAAATCTTTTATTTTTTGTTATTTACAGACCGTACAATAGTATATTCTTTTCAAAAATCGGTATAATGGGCACAAGGAGGTCCTTCAAATGTCAATTTATGATTACACAGTTACACTCGAAAATGGCGAGAATTACTCACTTTCTAAATATCGTGGCCAGCCGATGGTCATCGTGAATACCGCTACAAAATGTGGTTTCGCACCACAATTTAAACAACTAGAACAACTTTATAAAACTTATGCTGATCAAGGCCTCATCGTTTTAGGTTTTCCATCTAATCAATTTAAACAAGAGGTTTCTTCCAGCGAAGAGGCTGCAGCAGCTTGTCGCACTACTTATGGTGTTAGTTTCCCAATGCACACAATTGCCGATGTAAATGGTAAAGATGCCCTACCTCTGTTTGCATATCTGACTAAAACTGCTCCTGGTGCACTGGGTTCTTCTGCAATTAAATGGAACTTTACAAAATTTCTCATTGATCGTGAAGGCAACGTTGTTAAACGCTATGCACCTAAAACAAATCCTTTGAAAATGACCGACGAAATTGAAACAGTTTTAAAAAGTAGCGTAAAATAAAATCTTAAAAACAAAGTCCTTATCCGCGTCAAACAGATAAGGACTTTTTTAATCCTGTAATAATTGTAGTAGTTTCAATGCCGTATTCAGATTTCGAATCGTCACATCTTTATAAAGGGCTTCTTTCATCAGCTTAGAGTAAACGGACTTGCTGAAGTCTTTTTTGAAAGTGGAGGTCCAAAAAATGACTTTCGATTTAAGTTCAATTTGATCGTAATCTGAAATCTGTTGTACGATTTTTTGAAAGGCTTTAACGTCAAAATTAGGCAGTAAAAACAATGCATTATGGCGTAAACTACCATCGGCACCCCACCATGCTGGCACCTGAGAAAACTCCTGGAGATATTCCTCAGCGGAAATAACCAGAGTTGTGATTGAAAAAATATAATTTTCAGCCAAAACTAAATCAACCTTTTGAGCCACTTTGGATTTTGACAGGTCACTTTCAAAAATCAAGTTGCCACTATTAATATAAGAACTCACATTAGTAAAACCGACCGCCGCCAGACTAGCCTTCAGTTCTTTCATGACTACTTTATTATGACCGCCAACATTGATACCACGTAATAGGACTAAATACTTCATACGGGATCCTTTCTTGCTGAATGATGTTTATATTGTAGCGCAGTTGGAATTTTCTTCATACAAAAAGCCTTTGAACTTAAATTAGATCAAAGGCTTTTATAATTATTATTTTTGTACCATTGCCAATCCATAATGCTTCAAATTCCGGAATACGTGTTTATCAAAGAATCCAATGAATGTACCTTGGAAGAATAAACATATCACTGTGCCAATGTTAACCGCCCAAAGTTGACCACTCATTAAAAATGTCAGAGTCATAATGATCACTGGTGGAATATAATGAATCATTTGTGCAATCGTCGCATTACCATGTACATACCTGAATCGGATAATCTGCATAAAATCATCATTTGGATGTAATACCAAGTTTGCCCTTTGATAAAGCGATGTTGCCAATGCCACACAAAGTATTCCAAAGATATCAATGATTACACGAATCACTAAAGGGAAACTATTTATATCAGAACGACCAATTACTTGAGTGAATAATTGAATTAGAAAACTAAACGGAAAAGTAAAAAGTAAATTACCAATAATCCTTTTCCAAATAAATTTGCGAATCAATAATGCGTTCATCAGGACTACAATCACTCCACAAAGAAATAAGGTGAGCCGTAAACTAAGTGGCCATAAATGATATAGGTTTACCGCTGAAGCCGTCCAAACGGCACTACCTAAGTTAGTAACGATTGTTAAAGAATGTCCTGTGGCATTTATTAACAATGATAATCCCAAATAAGACCATCTTTTTAGACCATCTTTCGTTCCTAATGCATAACTTTGTCCTAAGGCACGCACCTTATCACTCAACTTTCGCTAAAAATTTTATTTGGCACCAACTGTTACCTTTTCAGGTTTTAAAAATTCTTTATTAGGTTTCAAATTGAAGCGTTTACATAGATCATGTAAATCTTTATCAGTGATACTTTGAAGAAATTTTCCACCTTGTGATTGAATTGTTGTATAAATTAAAGCTGACTTTTCAACAGTTTCAACTAGCCCATATGTTTCGTCTAATGACTCGCCAGCCGCGAACACACCATGATGAGGCCATACAACAACTCTGAAATTCTTCATCTGTTCAGAAGTTGCACGCCCAATCTCATTGGTACCTGGGCACATATATGGAATAACTGCTACTCCTTCTGGAAAGACAACAATTGATTCAGGATGCATCTTCCATAAAGTCCGACTAAAGTGTTTGGAATTTAATGGATTAGTAAAGCTCATTGCAACAAGATTTGTTGGATGACAATGCATAATTACACGTTGATTTGGATCCTGTTTCAAACGTTCAATATGACTCATCAGATGTGATGGAAATTCACTAGTAGGTTCGCCACCGTCATTAAAGCCCCACATCAAGTCAACACTGTTTCCTTCATCTGTAATTCGAATCAATCCTAAATCACGTTCTGGAAACTCGATAATATTTTTAAAATAACGACCAGTACCTGTAACTAAATAATATTTACCTGCTAATTCACTAGCATCGAAAGCAATTGGAATATTCCGCAAGACTTTATCAGTTCCAGCATATTGTGAAACTTCTTCTTTAGTCAAACGTAAACTAACATTACCGCCATTACGTTCATCCCATCCATGCCGATATAGGTTGTTTGTAGTCTGAGCCATTTCATGTACATATTTTGATTCAATAAAATCTTTCATTTCTTTCGCCCCATCAAATTATTTTTAGATTTTTAACAAATTCAGTAATGATTATTTTTCATCACGTGGGAATTGTACTTTTTGTTCATAATCGTGAATCTTGTTAAGCCAATCAGTACCAACAGGTGTATTGTTCTTTAAGCAGAACTCATCCCAAACCGCACCAAATGGATATGATTTCAATTCTTCAGTAACAGCTAAGCGTTTTGTGAAATCGAAATTCAATTCAGCCTTCTTCAAATCAGCAATTGGTGCCAGCATAGCTTGTAACAATGCCTTTTGAGTGGCACGTGCGCCAACAACCCAAGCTGCAACACGATTAATAGTCGCATCAAAGAAGTCAAGTCCAATATTTGTTCGACTGAGTTCATTGTCACGTACTAGTGAACGTGTGATTCTTGTTAAAGCATCATCAAAAATCACAACATGATCACTATCCCAACGTACAGGACGAGAAACATGGAGCATTAAACCTTTGCCAAATGGCATGAACGCTGAGAATTTATCAGAAACGTCCTCTGTTGGGTGCCAATGTCCAGCGTCAATAGTCCATAATTTGCCACGGCTGATCGCATAATTGTTATAGAACAAGTGTGAACCTACAGTATATGACTCGATCCCTGTTCCAAATAATTTACCTTCAACAGATTCAATTGTGTTATTTTCGTCATACTTCTTCTCAAAAATGGTATCCAAAGATTGGATCAACCGTTCACGAGGTGATTGTTTGTCAATTGGATTATCTTTAAAACCGTCTGGAATCCAAAAGTTATTAACTGAACGTTGTCCTAATTCTTTACCAAAGTAATTAGAAATTTCTCGTGACTTTTTGCCAACTTCAATCCAGTAATCACGAACTGATTTATCTGGACTAGCCAAAGTAAAGTTATTTTTAACCATGGGATGTGAGAAGAATGTAGGGTTCATATCAAGTCCAATTCCTTCTTCTTTAGCCCAATCAACCCAATACTTAAAATCTTCAGGCCCTACTTCATTAAAGTCTTTCTTTTTATCTGTAACAGCATAAATAGTATGCAACTGAACCTTATGTTTACCAGGGATCAATGACAGTGCCTCATGCAGATCACCAGTTAATTGATCCGGTGTTCGAGCAATTCCAGGATAGTTTCCTGAAACACCAATACCTCCAGTTAATTCTTGATTTGGGTTTAAGAAACCATGAATATCATCACCCTGCCAGCAATGTACTGAAATCTTAACTTTTTTTAATTCGTCCATTACCTTATCTGTATCAACACCTAATTCTGCATAACGTTCTTTTGCTAATTTATATGCTTTTTCTACTTGTTCTGATTTAGCCATTACTATTTCCTCCATTTATTCTAAGTGAAATACTTCTTTAAGATCCGTTGTTACCGGGCTATTATCTGGATTAGTATCCATTAGTGGCGCCATGTATTTCCACCATTTTTTGCAAACATCTGTATCTGCAATTCGGTTGTACGTTTCAACACTTGGCACTTCTAAATAAGCAAACGTTTGCCCGGTTTCCTTATTTAAGAATATCGAGTAATTTGATGCGCCATACTCACGCAGTGCCAGTTTCATCTCCGGCCATAACGCCGCATGTCTTTTTTGATACTCATCAAATGCATCCTTATGCAAATACATAACTTGACCTAACCTGACCACTTAAACCATCTCCTTAACATGATTTTGAATAAACTTTTGATAATCATTTAAAATAGTGCCGTATTTATTTGTTTCAGGATGGTATTTCTTTAAATCAAAGGATTTAGCAATTAAGCGTCTACCTGCATTGACATTTTCAACTTCATCCGAAGCAACCATTTGAACCATAATATTTCCGATGGCTGTAGCTTCTCCCGGTCCAGCGACCACTTCAATATTCGCCAGAGTACTCGTTAATTGATTCATTAAACCAACATTGCTACCGCCACCAACAATGTTCAAAGTATCAATATGATAACCAAGAATTTCGTCTAGCTTTGATAGTTCATTGGCATAAAACAATGATAGATTGGAGTAAATTGCCTGAAATAGTTCACCTGGTGTCGTCGGTACTTTTTGATTTGTTTCCTTACAATAACTTTGTAATTCGGTAATCATGTTTTGAGGATTGACAAATCGCTCGTCATTAATATCAATAAATTGTTCAAACGGTTTAACCTGTTCAGCCATATCCGCTAATTCGTTAAACGTGTACTTGTCGTCTAGTTCATGGCGAACGCTTTGTGCGATCCAAAGGCCCATAATATTCTTCAAAAAACGATACGTACCATATGCTCCCCATTCATTCGTATAATTCTCATGAAAAGCTTGTAACCCATTTTCTGGTACGTTCAGTTCAGTTCCTAACAAGGACCAAGTTCCAGAACTCAGAAATGCCCATCGATCACCTTGACCTGGTGTTCCAACAACTGCAGATGCTGTATCATGAGTCGCAACGGTAACAACCTCCACATTTGGGATGTCATACTTTTTATGCCAGTGATAACTTACATTTCCTAACAAGGTCCCAGATTCAACCAAATGTGGAAATTGTTCTTCAGAGACATTTACTTCTGCTAGCAAATCTTTATCAAATAACCCAACTCGTAAATTAAGCATTTGAGTAGTCGAAGCATTTGTAACTTCTGTAACAGCATTTCCTGTCAATACATACCCAATATAATCTGGAATCATCATAATCTTATCTGTCTCAGATAGCAGATCTCGATTCTCTGTATACAACTGATATAAAGTATTAAAATCTTGAAATTGAATACCAGTTTTTTCATAAATATACTCTTTAGGTAACTGGCTAGTTAATCTCTGAATGGCATTGTGTGTCCTTTTATCACGATAGCTAATTGGATCTTCTAATTTTTTACCATTAGATCCAACTAAAACGTAGTCAACTGCCCAAGTGTCAATTCCTAATGTCACATCACTAATTCCCATTTGCTTAACTTTTTCTAATCCTCTAAAAATTTCGTTAATCAAATGGTCAATATTCCAACGATCGTGTTTATCCTCCATGGAAAAACCGTTAGTAAATCGGTAAACTGACTTTAAAGTGAGTTTTCCATTTTCTTGTTGACCAAGCATTAGTCTTCCACTTGAAGCTCCTATATCAACAGCAATATACGATTTCATCTATTTCGCACCTCCTGTTAGATGATTAGTGTGACTCGAAGTTGTATTTGAATTACTACTAATCGTGGTGTTAGATTTTTCGTCTTCGTCTAAATCATCGCCATATCGTTCTTTAGTAATCTCATCCAATGATTTACCTCGTGTTTGTGGAGTCCAGATTGTCCCAATTATCAAAGAAATAATTAGTAAAACAATCATGAAGGTTCCTGCAGCCTTAAATCCCATGTTGGTTAAAATTGTGGGAAAAACAATTAGTGTAAATCTTTTAAGTGACTTACGTAGAAATAATAGTGTTTTGTATGATTTTTTGATCAGTCATGCAGTCGGTAAAAAAGCTATTCACGCGGATTTTCTTTTGTTTCCAAAAAAAAGAGGAAGTGAAATCAAAGAAACTATCGAACATATTATTGATGAATATTTTTTAAAAAGAGATTTTTCCAATTCGGTCATAAAATCGTATCTTTCAATATTACTGACACAACTTGTACGTGAATATCCCCTTGAAAAGAATGATCAGATAAGTAAATCACAAAAATTAGCAACCGAAATATTGAAAATAATTTCCCAGAAATTTCGAACCATTACACTTAAAAAGGTGGCAAAACAATACAACTATAACGAGAACTACTTAAGTAATTTATTTAAGGAAGAGGTGGGGAAAACCTTTAGCGAAATACTAACCCAAGAACGTTTAATTCAGGCTCACAGCATGATTACAAATACGATAATACCAATTACAGCTATTATGGAACGGGTGGGTATATCTAATAAAACTTTCTTTTACAATAAATATAAAGAATTTTATCATTCCACTCCTGGGGAAGATCGAAAATAGACGTAATAAATGATAAATTATCACTTACTGTTCGGATCCTGCTTTCCAACAAAGGACATCAATTGTTGTCAATTATGTTCCAATATTTGTCGAAACTTTTCACATTGACTAAAAAAATTAACAAAAAAGACTCCGCATATCTAATGAGCTTTATCTTTGTGTAGACACGTGGAGACTTTTTATTATGATATTTTTTTGTTAATGAACTTTATGACCCTTTTTGTAAATTTCTTTATCCGACTGTTGCACAGCCTCAATTTTTTCTAACGGATTTTCCTTCAAAACTAAGAAATCAGCCACTTTTCCGGTAGCTAAACTCCCATAATTATCATCAATCCGTAGCAACTGTGCTGCATAACTTGTGGTACCCAATAAGGCTTGGTAAGAAGTGGCACCAATTTTATGGACTAACAACGCCAGTTCTTCCAACGTTCCCATTTTGAATGTATTGAACGGTGTCCCCGCATCAGTACCAACAGCTATTTTCACACCTTTATTTAAAGCCATCGAGATATTTTTATAGAAATCTGTTTTTACCTTTTCGTTTTTAGTAAGCATGTAATCTGGAATTTTACCTTTTCCATATTTAGAAATGGATGTGCAAGCATTTAGCGTTGGTACTAAATAAACATTATGATCACGCATGAAGTCTGCTTGATGCTCATCTATATAAATTCCATGTTCAATTGAATCTACGCCAGCATCCAATGCATTTTGAATTCCTTGATTGCCTTGTGCATGTGCCGCAACCGTCATGTGTTTCGAATGGGCTTCTTCCACGGCAACTTGCATTTCGACTTCACTTAATTCCGTGTCATCTACCTGATCATTGGCTGACATGACTCCACCTGTGGACATCACTTTAATATTTTTTATTCCTAACTTAAATGCTTCGCGGACTGCTTTCCGAACGTCATCCCCAGAATTAACTAAATAGGAAAAATTGACACTGCCGTCTTCGTTTTCTCGAAAATCGCCATGACCACCTAAGATTGAGATTGGTCGGCCACTTGGCACAATTTCCGTCCCCGAAAGCTTACCTTGTTCTTGTAACTTATGTAATTTCAAATCTACGTTAAATGCACAGCCGCAATCGCGAATATACGTCACTCCAGAATAAAGGAGATCCTTTAAATTACGCAAAGCTGTAAAAGCAATTTCTGTTTCTGATAAGAATTCCAATTGATTTGAAACAGGATTATCCATGATATGTGTATGCGCATTAATTAACCCTGGCATCACGTATTGTCCGTGTAAATCCTCACCTTCATTATTGTTCGCTGGAGCCCTTGTCCCAGTTTCAGTAATCTTTCCTGTTTCCTCATCCACCGTAAACCAAGCATCGGCAATAATTTTGTTATCAACACCATTAAATAAGTTTGAATTAAAGTATGTTTTCTTCATGTGAACTCTCCTCGTATTAATATTGCAAAAACAACGTGAACTAGAAGTTCAAATCGTTTACCAAATTATAGTCTAATCGTTTGATCAGTCAATTCTTTTCGGGACATCTCAACTTACAAAATCATTTGAAATGACTTTTATTTGTGCTTAAATTAGCCTATTCTGTTTTCTTAAAACTTATTTGATCATCTATTATAGATTTGACTACTAAATAAAGGCACAAACATTAAACCAGGTTGGTTTTGATATTCGTGCCTTTATTTTTGATTATTGTATTTGTCGATAACGATTTTTTAATACAAAATGCCTTAAAAGTTGATTAAACTCGTTTGGAATCTCAGCCATAATCACATGCCCACAATTAGTTAATTTTGCCCTACTAATCATCAAATTGCTTTTCGCCACAGCATCCACGAAATTAGCATCATAATAGGGACTCTGGATAGCCGCAATCAACAAAACTGGTATCTTTGTGGTCTCCAGGGTTGAAATCCAATCCTGTTTAAAATGATCTAATAAGAGATTCACATTTTTAGAACGGTTAAAGGGATAGTTATTCTTTTGCTTTAGTAATCCGGATTCAACTCGTGAATCAATTCCATGAAGCGTTTCTCTCACTTTAGGTGATGACTTAGCTAGCTGACGGTAATTTTGAATAGTAGCATTTAAAAAGCCATACTGCCATTCAGAGGTGTTCAACATCTTGGGAGTTTGATCAACGCTAATGACACCCGCCACATCTTCAAATTGAGCAAGATAGCCATAACAAACACTCGCTCCCATTGAATGTCCAATTAAAATTGGATTTTTAACTTGTAAATACTGAATGAGCTCTCTTAAATCCAAGATTAATCTCGCTAAAGAATCATTTGTTTCAACTCTTTGCGAACTACCTTGATTGCGATGATCATACGTAATTACGCGATAGCCCATTTTCAATAAATAGTTAACCTGCAGCATCCAAATTTCTTTATAGCCACCAAAACCCGATATGAAGATAACTGGGTATCCTTTGCCACGATCCAAAAAATCAAGTTCTACATTATCTGTTGTTCTAAACTTCATAATTTCACCAGTTAACCAAAGGTTGAAAGTATCAGAATTATTATATCAGTGTGTTGATCGCAAAGATTAGACTTAGTCTGGAAGCAAATGGGCTCAGTAGTGTCGTTTATCTTAGCGAGTTTCGCTTAGATAAAGGCCGAGCTTGGAGACGTGGCTTGCGAATCCAAGTCGTGCCCACTATTCCGCCTAGTAATGATGATTTTCGGAACGAAAATCTTTCTTACTCCTGTCGATGTCGATTCTTGTGGCAAGCTCGGCCGCAAGAACTCGCACTATTCCGCCTAGTAATGATGATTTTCGTCCCGAAAATCTTTCTTGCTCCTGTCGATGTCGATTCTTGTGGCAAGCTCGGCCGCAAGAACTCGCACTATTCCGCCTAGTAATGATGATTTTCGTTCCGAAAATCTTTCTTGCTCCTGTCGATGTCGATTCTTGTGGCAAGCTCGGCCGCAAGAACTCGCACTACGTTCCAGCCCAAATTTGCTGAAAGACGGCATTTTATCCAATTTTGTTGCTATGAACATTTTCGTATCAAGCAACAAGATAAGTTTTTGCGGTTTCAACCTTAGTTCCCCATATTAAAACCCGTTTAGACCTGAAAGTGTCAGATTTAAACGGGTTCTATAATTCTATTTAATTTTAATCGTTCTCCGCCAACCAATGGTCCAGCACATCAATAAATTCATCGTGTTGATCCAAAAGGGCTAAGTGGCGACTATTGGCAAACAAATGCCATTTGGCACCAGGAATATGATCATAAACAGATTTTGCGATCAATGGCGTACATAAATCGTCCGTTCCATTAGTCACTAAAACAGGTACGTGAATATTTTTAAGTTGATCCGTCACATCGTAATCACTGATTGTGCCGTTTTCTGTAAACTCATTAGGCCCTTCAGCAATCAAACTAGCTCGTTTTCCGTTGGTAGCTCTGCGCAATGGTTCTGGTGAATTTTCATCAGGATCATCCCAACAATAGCGCTCCATGTAACGATCGTTGGCAGCTAAATACTTAGGACCGCTGAAGTCACCAGTTCTTTCAGCTTCCGCAATGGCTGCACGATCTTCGTAACTTAAGTATGAAATCAAACGGTGTTGTTCTTGAGTCCACAGTTTGATTGAAGCTGGTGAGCCATCAATCATGACACTTTTGATTCCTTTTTGGTCGTAACTAGTTAAATAGTACATTTCCAGCATGCCGCCCCATGATTGGCCCAACATGTGAATCTCGTCTAAGTGGAGATATTTACGTAAAGCAACCAATTCTTCTGCCCACGTTTCCTTCACATAAACGCCTTCATCTTCAGGAAGTGACGATTTTCCACAGCCCACTTGATCATACATGATAAGTTGCCGACCAGTTTTGGCATAATCATCCAACAATTCAAAATAGTTGTGTGATGAACCAGGGCCACCATGAATTAATAATAGCGGTGCCTTATCCTTACTTGGTTCTCCAACAATCCGATAATAAGTCTTGTAGCCATGAAATGGCATATATCCTTCTTCAATTTTCATATTCTCAAGTCCTTTTATGTAAAATAGTGGTGCCAAATTTAATTGTACTCCTGAATATCATTGTTGCATTAAAAAGAAGACTTAAGTTGCAACTAGGACCAAACTTTTTCCTGCCCCAATAATCCTAATTTTCATATTTATCATCAATCCTCACATTATTTTATTAAGCCCTTACAAAAACGTCATACAAACGTAACTTACGAAGCTTCTTCATTTCCCGGTATACTAACTAATGTTGCTCAAAAACACGAAGGAGAATAAGATGCCAAGAAATTTAAAAGAAGAAGTTGTTTTCACTGCCATCATGGCCGGATTAATGGTTTTTGTGATGGTTTGCTATAACGTTTTACTAGTTCAAGGATTCACTAAGGGAGTTATGTTAAACACCATCTCTGAATATCCAGGTGGCTTACTTGCCGCAATTATTTTAGACTTGCTAGTGGTTGGCCCAATTGCCAAGAAACTTGCATTCAAATATATCATTAATGATTATATGAAGAAAAATGTTGTTCTCATCGGAATTACCATTTCAGTATTGATGGTCCTCGGAATGGTAACATGTATGTCACTTTTCGGAATGATTATGGCACACAATTTTGGCGGTAATCTTTTGATGACTTACTTGCACACTTGGGGATTTAACCTAATTGTTGCTTTACCACTTCAGCTTCTCATTGTCGGTCCAATTGCCCGTGCAGTGCTAGGGATCATGCAAACCGCAACTGATAAGAAACAAGCTACACAAGAAACAGTTGATGAAGAAATTGAATAAATAATACCACAAAAACGGCCACAATCGGATGATTGTAGCCGTTTTTGTTACCGTAGATTTTCTGTTAATATCTATACGCCACATGCGCCATATCTGGCACATCATCCCACGCGACTGGGTAGCCAGCTCCATGAGCACAGAAAACAGAATCCGGCGTATTTTCCAAATCTGAAACTGGCTTGTACTTCAGACTCGAAATAATCTCCTCTGCATTGTGACAGGGCAGATACCCATCAATGATGCATTCCAATTGACCTTGTCCATGCGTATAAGCCCGGACTTCTTGGGCATATCCTTGCATTTCTGAAACTGGTGCAACTCCCGTCAATAGGGTCATTTCGCTATTCGGATCGTTATCTCCAGTAGCCATTTCTGGTGTTTCAAAACTGCCATTCATGCGTTGGATATCAGTCATCGCCCGTCCAACTTGATCTTTGCCAACTTCTAATCGAAATTGATACCACGGCTCCAATAATTGACAGTCATCACGTTGTTTCAACATCATCAGGCCTTGTCTGACTGCCCGCCAAGTGGCCTCTTTGAAATCACCACCGACCGAATGAACGTTGCTTGCTCTGCCGCCCACAAGCGTGATTTTCATATCCGTAATTGGGGCTCCCGTCAAAACGCCTAGGTGCTCTTTGGCATGGAGGTTAGCTAATACCTGATGCTGCCAATTTTTACCAAGCACATCTAAGCTACAATCTGTCGCAAACGTCAGCCCACTTCCGGTTGGCGCCGGCTCCAATAACAAATGAACCTCCGCATAATGCCGCAGTGGCTCAAAATGGCCAACTCCTTCCACAGGTTTGGTAATAGTTTCCTTGTATAAAATGCTCCCTTCTCCAAAACCAACGTCCAAATTAAACCGTTCAAGCAAAATTTGCTGCAATATTTCTAACTGGATTTCACCCATAATTTGAATCCGAATTTCTTGAAGATGGCCGGACCAAGAAACGTGCAGTTGCGGATCTTCATCTTCGAGCTGCCGTAAAGCTGTTAAACACGTATGAATATCATTGTTTTTAGGATCCAATGCATAGTTTAAAACCGGTTGAATTGTCGGATTATCACCATCGTGTTGATTTCCAAGTCCCTGACCTGGATAAGTTCCCGTCAACCCCGTGACCGCACAAACACCACCAGCCAAAACTTGTTGTGGGCCTGTAAATTTATCACCATTGTAAACTCGTAATTGATTGGCTTTTTCATCATCTACTAAAACATCTTTTGTATGTAGAATACCACCAGTCATGAGAATCCAAGTTAGCCGTTCGCCCTTTTCATCATGAGAAATTTTGAAAACTCGTGCTCCAAATTCTTGGGGATATTTTGTTTCACTAGTCCAACGGTCAAGACCCGCTAAAACTTGATCAACGCCGGTTAATTTGAGCGCAGCACCAAAATAACAAGGAAAGACCTTTCGTTGCTTAATTAGCCGACGGACCGTATCGTCTTCAAGGTGTCCCGAATCCAAAAAACTTTCAAGAACCTCATCATCACACATTGCAATTTCTTCACTAGTTTCTTCTGAAATATCTGTGTTGTCAGCCCTTGAATTAAACGCAATACATCCCACCGAAAACACGCTCTGTAGCTGATCAAGCACCGCATTGCGATCGGCACCGTTGGCATCCATCTTATTTACAAAAATGAAAGTTGGCACATGATAACGTTCGAGCAGTCGCCAAAGTGTCCGTGTGTATCCTTGAATTCCATCAGTTGCAGAAATGACGAGAATGGCGTAATCCAGTACACTTAAAACTTGTTCCGTTTGTGCGGCAAAATCCACATGTCCCGGTGTATCCAATAAAGTAAGTTCGAGCTTGTGATACTGAAGACTAGCCTGGTGTGAAAAAATCGTGATTCCGTGTTTTTTCTCGAGGTCATCGGTATCAAGAAAGGCATCCCCATTGTCCACCCGCCCAAGTTTTCGTAGTTCGCCTGTGCGGTACAACATGGCTTCTGAAAGCGTGGTTTTCCCCGCATCAACGTGGGCGACGATCCCGGCTACAATGTGTTTCATGGTAATACCCCCTTGATTTGGCAAAAAATTACTTCACTTATTTTTCCCATAGAAATTTCAATAGTGTCTGGTCAACTTTAGGATTTGAATGTAATTTGCTATGTTGCGCTTGTGAACCCTTAATTTCTAATTCCTGATATGATTTAGCACGGCTTCCAACAAGATATTTTAATGATTTTGAGGAGTAATTCTGCACTCTACCATCACTATGATCACCAATATTTCCATAAATATTTAAAACTGAAACATTTTTAGGGTAGGTTTTTCGCAACTTCAGTAACGAACGATATGTTGCAATCATCCGTTTTGGTTTCCCCTGTACATTTATCGAGTTGTGTTTAATTGCATCATATCCACGAATACCTGCGAAATGGCCGGCAATATTTACTTCCTTATTGAGTTGAGGTAATCCTTTATGTTTTGGAGCAAAATCAGCCATATAGTACATTACCGCTTCGTTACCAACGGAGTGAGAAACGATATTGAATTTTTTGAAATGATAGGTTTGTTGAATCTTATTTAAAACGTTTCGTAACCACTTGCCGTCAGTTCGATAGCTTTTCTCGTGATTATTTTGATAATTTACCATCACAATTGGATTGATAACTTTTTTTCGGAAATGTCCGACTAAAGTGACTTTTCCAGTTTTAGACACTTCTGCGCGAATGACCCCATTTGTTGCATGAGCACTTTTAGCTGCTCTAACCATGTGTTGTTCCGCATGATAGCTGCTGCCAAATCCATGTAAAAATAACGTCGGAATATTTGTTTGTTGATATTTGCTAGCGACTTTTTCCTGACTGTTATGAACGTACATCCCTATAATAGCAACCAAAACTAGCATGATTATTAATAACATCAAACTGAACTTAATATGCTTTTTAATTACATTAGTTAACCGTTTAATAGCTTTATCATTCTTATAGCTTTTCATGGTTCTACTCCCCCAAAAATATCCATGCAGAACACGAAACAAAAGATTACAAAATTTATACTCGAAGCCTATTTACTTAAGCGCTCCCATTTTTACCATCTTCTAATTATGCGTCATCAGATACTAGGAAATCAATATTATAATAACTAGAACACTTATTTTTCTCTTGTAGAATTGGTTGAGTGTATGCAAAATGAGAAAGAAGAAGGATTAGCACGATATCAAGAACTTATCTTGCTCTAAAGAAAATAATAAAACAGGCTTAAAATTTTCATCAAAATGAGAATTTCCAACCTGTTTACATAAATTTTTTACTTATAATCCAAAACTAGTTTTTTCCAGTCTCAGCAATTTTAAACATTAAACATATTTTTTATTCTTTCATTCGTTTCAAAGTCCGCAAATTCCCTAAAAATAGCTTATAATACTCTTTGTAACAAGGAATATTTCATTTCATATGAGTAACACTGAAAGTCGCGAACTGCCATTCGTGGCTTTTTTATTTTTTTGGCATTATTTAATTTTAATGTAAGCTGCTTGTACATATGGTCTATACTTTCTTAACCGCTTTTCCTTTTAACCATTCGGCAAGAGACAACATGGTTTCTTCAGAGTCATTACTGTTAGTCACACCCAATATTATTTTTTCACCTTCATCAGCCGTGAACTCCAATTCATAACCGTTTATTTCTAAAAAAATCAAACCGGATAATATTGCTGTTCTTTTATTTCCGTCGATGAATATATGCTTTTTAGTAATTTTTTGAATAATAAAAGCTGCCTTGATCCAAATGTTAGGATACAACTCACGGCCAAAAACGACTTGTTGTGGCCGCTCTATCACCAAATCTAAACCTTGGGAATACTGTACCCCTATCAAATCACTACTAGAACGCGTTAAAATCTTTTCATTTATGGCTATTAACTCTTCCTTTTTTAAATAAATCATAGCCGCTCTAACCTTTTCATCAGATCCGTGTTTTTGTCCATTAATTTATCCGCTATATCCATAATCTCCGGGCGAACCTTTTCTACTTTTCGAAAGGTGATCTCTTTTCCATCCGGAGATACTACTTTTTCAAATTCAGTGCTTTCGTTTGCACTCAAAAATTCACGATCCTGTTTAGAGACGCGAAATGCAAAAGAGTTCCCGTTTTTAAACATCTTTACATCTTTGTTTAATTCTTCTGGATTAATCATGTACATCCCTCCATCCTTTGCTCTGTATGTACATTATACATCTTCGTACACACAAAACTCAAAGATTTTACATGGACCTGGTTGAGTGCCGTAAAACTGCCTCATATCCTATTTTCAACAATCATTAAATCAGAGTTAAATGAATTTAAAATTTGCGGACTAGAAATAGTTCAACTTATTCATAGTTGACAAGTCTAATTATTTTTTACTATTAATCTCACTTTTCTTTACCAAGTGGTGATAGCCACGCACCAGCTCCTGCTAAAAATCGAATAACTCCGGCCAATATCACAATAACTTTCATTGTGGTACCAATACTAATCAAATATCCACTTAACCATGATCCGATCGGAATAGATGCATATGAAACCATACGAGTAACAGATACTACTCTTCCTAGTATATCTGATGGAACTGTTCGCTGTCTTAATGTGAAATAAGTAATAACATTAATGGTACCGAAAAAACTAATCAATCCCAAAACAAAACCAACCGACCACGTCTTCTGTGTTAGAAACAAACAAACGGTAAATAATCCAGCTAACATAGTACTTACAGATAAAATTCTTCCCGAGGAAAAATATCGACTAATTTTTGGTGTGACAAATCCGGCAACTAAGGATCCGATTCCAGCTAACGTCATTGCTAGTGAAGCCTCTAATACCGATAATTTTAATTGCCGCGTCATGTAGTACATAAAATTTGCTTCAAACATGTTCAGAGCAAAATTAGTAAAAAAAAACATTACAGAGCCACTAAAAATCACTTTTTGACCGAAAGAGTAGTTAGCACCTTCTTTGATACTTTCAATTAACTTTCTTAAATTCAGCGTCCCACGTGAAGGAGTTTTTATAGAAATTTGCGTGATGAAAACGGCGGCTATAAAAAAAGTGACTGCATCCACCCAAAGCGCATTAGTACCAGAAAACAGAACAATTACGGTTCCTCCGACCAACGGGCCAAGTATTGAGAGCGTATTATCCACCGTTTGAATCTTAGCATTGGCTGTAATCAATTCTGCAGACCCTGTTAATTGAGGTAAAATACTTTGAAATGTGGGATGAATTAATGGATCAATTGATGAAAGGAAAAAAACAATTAAATAAAGCTGCCACATAATCAATTTTGTTTGATTCACAAACAATGCTAATAAAACAGTCAAAACTCCAGAAACAATATTTCCCCAAAATAAAATGTGTTTTTTATTAAACGTGTCAGCAATACTCCCACCTAAAAGCGAGAAAAATATCCATGGTATAAAGGAGATTCCATAAATCGTTGCAGCATGATAAGCAGATCCAGTTTTAGCCAAAACAATTAAAGGTAAGGCCAATTTGTATAACCAATCTCCAATTGAGGATATGAGAAAAGAAAACCAAAGTTTATTGAAATCAGAAATAGATGATATCATTTTTCAGTGACCTCCACAGACTGCACAATTGGGATTACGTTTCCATGTCTCGATAATCTTTGTGTTCATGGTAAGAAAATCGATTGCGATCAAATTACCGGCTGCTTGAAGACTACCAATACCTGAAATATACCTTAAAATCTCGGACATTATTAATCCTGTTACTGCAGAAACTAAAGGAACAATAGCTGTGTTGTCTCCAAGTAAGTTCATGCGTTCTTTCTCTTGTAACACCTCATCAGAAATATGGTCGTTCTCTCTAACACTTTGCCTCCAGCATTCTACACAACCTGTCTTATGTGGAATAATAGTGTAATACATTGCTCTTTGTGCTTCCAAACCAGCAACAAACATGGGTACATTCAAAGTGACAGCAGATTCATTAGCCCAGTGAGCCATATAGTACTTAGGTCGATCGGCTACTAAAATGATAAAGTCAACATCATTAAAACAATCTGTAATATCCTTAGCAGAAGTTACCTTTTTTTCAAATAAATCAAATTTAACCTTAGGATTAAAATCATGAATTCTTTTTTTTGCGAGATGACCTTTACTCTTTCCAACATCTTCATAATTGTACAAAATTTGTCTGTTTAAATTTGTAAGATCAAGTTTATCGAATTCAATGGCCTTAATATGTCCAATACCCAGGGCAGCTAAATCGTAAACAATATGTGATCCCAATCCACCTAAACCGATAATCCCAACGGTGGTATCAGAGATTTTTCTTTGAATTCTATATTTATTCTTCTTTAAATCGATAAAGGACGAAAAAAAATTAATATTTCGATGATACCGTTCGAGCTCATATTTTGATAAAACATTAGTACCACTGATATTAGCGTCTTCGATTATCCTTTCTGAATTTAAATCATTTATTAAATCAAAAACATCTTTTTCAGTATATTGTGAATATTGATTAATTGTTTTTCTAGTTATTTGTTTAATCGTATATTTGCCTGTAAGTAATTTGAATACAAAATATACCGATCCCGTTGGATCAGAATATTCAATGTTTTTCCCAAATCCTCCAACTAAAATTCGATTCTTATCGTAAACAACAGGATATGCTTTCTTTAACTTTGGTTTAATTTCTTTATAATTCATTATTTTTCCTCCATTTAATTAACGTACCCCACATTCTTAAAAGAATATGGGGTACGGGTTATAGTTAAAGACCATTAATTAGCCTTCAAGTGCTGATCCAGCAACACTTGCATCATAAGTTGTTTTTTGTACCATATGTCTTTGTCTCCTATTTAAATTATCAATCAACCGGTTGATAAATTCATAATAATATCATATATTAAAGCTGGATTAAAAGTTTGATATACTTTAAATTATTATATATGGAGGCAAGCAATGATTTCATCTGGAGAAATATTTCACGAGCTTCGTAAAGGTAAATCAATCACTCTACAAGAAGCCGGAAAAGACATTGTATCGGTACCGTTTTTATCTCAATTCGAACGTGGGTTAAGCGATATTTCGTACTCACATTTATTAAAACTACTTGAACGTATCAAAGTAAAGCCATCTGAATTTGACTACCTCTACTATCAACGTAATAAAAAAAGTGACAATTTTGTGGTAAACCTGCAGGAAGCTTATCAATCAGGTAACATTACGGTACTTCGACAATATTTGAACCTTTGGCATAAAGGCAACAACCGCTACTCAAAGCTGCAAGTTATTCAACTAAAAATGATGCTTATTACCTTGGGAGAAGGTCAAATTTCAAAAAAAGAGATTACGTATTTGCAAGAATATTTTGCAAAAATTGAAAATTGGTCTTTTTATGAACTATATCTTTTTGGCCATGCAATGCCATTTATGGATGTTAATTCAGCAGCCAGCCTTATTCGTGTATTAGCTAAAAAAATAAATCTATATGGTAACTTTCGGCAGGACAGTTTCTCGATTGTATTCTATTTGTACAATAATTTAATTTTAAACTTAGTAGCCATTGGTGACTTTGAGCAGGCAATGGAATTTGTTAATTTATTGAAGAATAACAGCTTCAGTGAACGCGATTACTATCACAAAACACGTTATTTTTCTCTTGAAGGATTGGTTAAGTATATGCAAAACGAAAAAGAAGAAGGGGTAGCACTTTTAAAGCGATCCATTGATATTACCGTGTTAGTTATGCATGATGATCATTTTATAACTAATGAATTTAACTTTTTAAAACAATATATAACTGATGCAGATCTTAAAAGGGTATTTATAAACTGGAATAATTTTAAGTAAATTTGGTACGGTTTGGCGACACTCTAATTTCAATAAGAAATTTTTTAAAATTAGAATTTGTCTTATAGTAAATTTTCTAGTTGACAACTTCCCATCACCCGCTGTATGATAATGGCAACTTAAAATCGTCCTTAAAAACCGATGAGGTGGAGATCAAGATTACTGTGCACGCACAGAGAGTCATCGTCGCTGAGAGTATGACCGAACGCAAGTAATTAAATGGACCACCGAGGGCTTTTCCGAAATTTCGAAAGTACGAAAAGACGTCATGACATACGTCAGTTGTCAGGAGAATGTTCGTTCTCTGTAAAGTAGGGGTGCATCTTTAGACTTTTCGCGAATCTAAAATGAACCCAATTGAGGTGGCACCGCGGTGAAAAACCGTCCTTAACACATTGGCTGTTAAGGACGGTTTTTTGATTTCTCAAACGGGGTGAAACACATGGAAATACAACGATGGCAACGCTCATTGATCAATTTCAAGACAAATTATTCAACATATTTGGAGGAAATCAATCATGAGTATTTTTACAAACAAAAAGGCATTACTTATTGCAGGTATCATTCTGATCGGCGGCGTCAGTTTCGGCATTCATGCCAATTCTAAACAAGCTCAGGCAGCACCCGCACAAAAAATCAATTTATACGAAACCACTAATCTTACCAGTTTAGACGCCTCAAAAATAACCGATGGCGTTTCTAGTAGTCAACTCAGTCAAGTCGATGAAGGCCTTTACCGATTAAACAAAAATAGTAATCCGGTCAATGCATTAGCAACCAAAACCACCGTTTCCAAAAATGGTAAAACATATACTATTAATTTACGCCACAATGGCCGGTGGAGTGACGGTGAAAAAGTCACAGCCAACGATTTTGTTTATTCTTGGAGACGGACGCTAGATCCTAAAACTAAATCTGAATTCACTTATTTGTTTGCCAATTTCAAAAATGCCAGCGCCATTATGGTTGGTAAAAAGTCCCCTGCCACATTGGGTGTGACTGCGACTAGTAAATATCAGCTAAAGGTCCATTTAAGCAAACCCATTCCGTACTTCAAGAAGCTTTTATCAGGCACAACTTTCTATCCAATTAGCCAAAAAGCCGTTGAAAAATATGGTTCTAAATACGGCATGACCGCTAAAAAAACGATCTACAATGGGCCATTCGTTTTGAAAGGCTGGAACGGAACTAATGATACTTGGAGTTTGGTCAAGAACCCAACTTACAGAGATCATAAAATTGTAAAGCTCGCTAAAATCAATTATCAGGTAATCAAGGCCACTTCAACGGCTTACAATTTGTACCAAGCCAATAAGCTGGCTATGGTTACTTTAGCCGGCGAAGAAAATGTCCAAAACAAGGACAATCCAGAATTAAAGACTTTGTCCTCCGGCCGAGTTGGTTTCATTCAGTATAACGAAAAAGATAAAACAGCGGCCAACAAAGATCTACGCACCGCAATTTCACTCACTATTAATCGTCAGCAATTAGTGGATAAAATTCTTGAAAATGGCTCTACCTCGGCCAAGACGTTTGGGGTGCACAATATGTTGAAGAACCCCCAGACAGGTAAAGATTTTGCCGACGATGCTTACATTTCGAGCTCTATGGCTTACAACATTGCCAAAGCAAAAACTCTATATAAAACTGCACAAAAACAATTAGGAAAACAGCAATTAACTCTAACAATCACTTGCGCCAACGATGATACGAGCCAACATGCAGCTACTTTCATTCAAGGCCAGTTGATGAATCATTTAAATGGCTTGAAGGTCAACGTGCGCACTATGCCATTCCCTTCAATGTTAACAAAAGTCTCTCAAGGAGATTTCCAGCTTAATTTAACTAGTTGGGGCATGGATTTTGCTGATCCGACGCAAGCTTTGACCATTTTGACGTCTACCAGCAACTCCAACATGGGCCATTATCAAAGTAAAACCTATGACAATGCCATGAATGCTGCCGATGGAAAGGATGCTTTGAATCCTACTAAACGTTATCAAGATCTTGTGGACGCAGCCAAAACAGCTGTCAAAGATCAGGCGGTTACACCGCTATACGAAAGCCGTTCGCGTTTATTAGTGAAATCATCCTTGCATGGTGTTATTTACAATAAATTTAGTGGTGCATTAGATTTCCGCAGTACTTATGTCAAATAATGATAAAATCGGACTACCCTTGATGGGGCGGCCCAATTTTTTATAATCTGCTAAGTTTCGGCTCCCTCACCAATCCGTTCCAAAAACGTTGCCAATTCTTCTGGCGTCTCTGGTCCAGCTTTGGTAATCCAGTCGACAATTACGCTCGTTAAACCTGTAGAATGGTAGCGCGCATAGTAGGCAATTTCACGAGAATTCAGATCTTGGAGCTGTCCCTTGTGATGGGATAATTGTACCAAAGTTTTGGCAATACTATCACGCAACATATCCTGTTCATTGGCCGCAACTAACACTTTGATAAAATCGCCATTGGCTTTAAGAAATCGCATGATATAAACTAAGCCCTCATGGGGAATCATGGCATCAAAATCAACTTTAGTTGTTAATTCGGTCATTATCCTGCTCATTTCGTGAGTCAATATTTCGGTCGGGTTTTGATAGTATCGATAAAAAGTCATCCGTGAGACACCGGCTGTTTTTGCTAATTCCGTGATTGAGATTTCCGCAAATGCTTTCTTCTTTAATAAACGCTCCAATGCGCCCAATATGTAGGCTTCCGTTTCGTTTGATCGTTTGGTCATTGACATGTTTACTCCTTTTGTCACTTCTGGCTCTGAAGTGATTGTAATGACTTAAAATTGGCGGTACACTTTCTTCAATTACTAACTGTTACAACAGTAACATATTCAAAGGAAGAAGGATAATATCGCATGAAAAAAGTAATCGCAATTACAAGTGCCAGTAGTGGGATGGGCAAAGCAGCTGTACAACTATTTGCTGAAAAAGGCTGGGTGGTTTATGGTGGTGCCCGTCGAGTTGAAAAGATCCCAACCAGCGCCAACATTCATGCCATCAAACTGGACGTCACGGATTCAGAGTCTAATCACAATTTTATTCAAACCATTTTATCAGAACAGCAAAGACTAGACGTGCTTATTAATAATGCGGGTTACAGTGAAGGTGGTCCTGTTGAAGATGTTTCAATTGAAAATGTCCGAAAACAATTCGAGACTAATTTCTTTGGCGCAGCTGAATTAACTAAGCTAAGTTTGCCAACTATGCGTGCACAAAACTCTGGCCGAATTGTCAATATTTCATCAATCGGTGGTGACCTTTATATCCCACTAAACGCTTACTATCACGCAACTAAAGCAGCTTTACAACAATGGAGTGACACCTTAGATGTTGAAGTTCAACAATTTGGAATTCGATCAGTAATTGTTCAACCCGGTGGCACCCAATCATCTTGGTCTGCAATCACCATGGACAATATTCGCAAAAATCTCAAGCCAGATTCTGCTTACTTACCCTTCGTTAATTCATTAGCTAAGAGTTTTGGCTCATTTGAAGGTCAAAGTGGGGCAACTTCAGCTGACTTAGCTAAAGTCTTCTATGCAGCAGCGACCGACTCGAAACCGAAACACCGTTATTTCCGTTCATTTGGAGACCGCGCGATCGTGCACATTGTCCGAGCCTACCCACGGATTTATCGTGCGGCATCACTAGCTGTATTAAATCGTTTAGCTAAACGAACTAAATAATCACAAAAAAACTTGCAGTCAATTTCTGCAAGTTTTTTGTATATATATTTTCACGTGAAACATTTTTCATCACAACAGACAATTCCTGAGATCGCCGACATGGTCGCTGATTTTGTTATATCTGTCACTGCAGTGGGCAAAATCAAACGAGTTGAGTAATAAATATCTATAATTAAACAAGTGCAGTTAACTAGGTTTTGGGTTATTTCCAAAATCGTTAATTGCGCTTGTCTTATTTTCCGTTAATTAAGAATGCACATCGCTGCCAAGCTAGGTACAAGAAATATTGCCGAGCAGTCGTCGTGAGTTGCATCACATTCAGCAAAACCAGATAATAGCTGTTTGGATAATTCTCAAAAATTGTCCACAAAATAAGTAAAACAGCGATAAAGGAAATGCCCTGCAAAACACGAGCCTGTTTTATCGTTTTAACCACACTTTTATCTTTGGTCATCACATCAGTAATTTGCTCAAGTGTGAACTGCTTTTTTAGTGCCGTAATTCGTTTTTGAAGCACATACCAAACCACTCCCAGGGCAATAAAGATAACGATCATAATTCCAGTAAATATCATATATTCTCCTTGTTCTCTTAAATGTCTTTGTTAAATCTATTATATCGCAAGCTGACTTAAAGTACTGAAATGAACCCACAGCATAAATTGAAATGCTTTCAAAATAATTTCAAAAAATTTAAATCATTTGAGTATTTAAGTCCCAATAAGGTAATTTTTCAAATTTTATACCAATAAAATATAAACCCTCATGAAGTGACTCATGTGTTCTTTTCAATCGGTATAGACCACATGTAATATCAGTCAATTTCAACAGCAACGGGGTTGTGTAAGCGCTTGTTTAGGCGTTATTATGGAAAATGTGTTATGCATTTATAACTTTTTTCACTTTCCAAAAGGAGGAGTATTCTATATGAAATCATATCTTCAACGCATGGGTCGTTCTTTACAACTGCCCGTTGCTGTTTTACCTGCCGCCGCATTATTAGTCGGTATTGGTCACTGGTTACCTGCAAAATGGGCCGTGGCGCAATTCTTGCAAGCCGGTGGTAATGCCATTCTTGGTCAACTTGCGCTTTTATTCGCAGTTGGTCTTGCACTTGGTATGTCAAAGGACAAAGATGGTGCCGCCGCTTTAGCTGGTGTTGTTGCTTATTTTGTCCCTGTCTCTGTTTTAGCACCAGCTTCAGTTGCCTTATTAAAAAACATTAAGGTAACTCAAGTAGATCCATCCTTTAGTGCCCTTAGTGGTAATGTCTTTATCGGTATTATTGCTGGACTAATTGCAGCCTCACTTTACAACCGATTCCACGAAACTAAATTACCGATGGCCTTATCATTCTTTAGCGGCAAACGACTAGTTCCAATTATGTCCGCTTTAGTTATGTTATTTGTTACAGTGCTATTATTATTCGTTTGGCCACCAGTATACGAAGCTCTAGTTGCTTTTGGTAAATTCTTCGTTGGTTTAGGTGCTGTTGGTGCTGGATTATATGGATTTTTCAATCGTTTATTGATTCCAACTGGTTTACATCAAGCTTTAAACTCAGTATTCTGGTTCAACGTTGCCGGAATTAATGATATTGGTAAATTCTGGGCTAACCAGGGGGTTAAAGGGGTTACCGGTATGTACATGGGTGGTTTCTTCCCTGTTATGATGTTTGGACTCCCAGCCGGTGCCCTGGCGATTTATCGTAACGCCCGTCCTGAACGTAAAAAAGAAACAGCTTCATTGATGATGGCTGGCGCCTTCGCGGCATTCTTCACTGGTGTAACTGAGCCATTGGAATTCTCATTCATGTTTGTTGCATGGCCTTTATACGTAATTCATGCCGTTTTCACTGGTTTATCCTTAGCCTTTGCAGCATTTATGCATTGGACTGCCGGGTTTACGTTTAGCGCTGGCTTAGTCGATTTCGTCTTAAGTTCACGCATGCCGATTGCTAACATGCCCTACATGCTAATCGTTCAAGGTCTTGTCATGGCTGTTATTTACTACTTTGGATTTGATTTTGCAATCAAAAAATTCAATTTAATGACTCCCGGTCGTGAACCTATCGAAGCGGATGCAGCCGAAGGTGTCGATGTCGCAATCGATACCGATGATAGTGATGATAAATACAGCATTCAAGCCAAAAAGATTTATGCAGCTATTGGTGGTAAAGATAACATCACTGCTATCGATAATTGTACAACCCGTCTTCGTTTGCAATTAAAAGATACCGATACAATTAATAAAGGCGCTATTAAAGGGGCTGGTGCTATTGGTATCAACGTTCTAGATAAGTCCAATCTTCAAATTGTAATTGGAACTGAAGTTCAATTTGTCGCTGATGCGTTAACCAAACTTGATAAAGAAGGCGCTCCAGTAGGAAAAATTACTACTACAGCTGCACCAACTCCTGAACCTGTTACAAGTGCGGATGTTAATTCTGGTGCAGTTGACACCTTCTATACTCCAACCGCTGGTCAATTACTTGCAATTGAAGATGTGAAAGATCCAACCTTCTCTCAAAAGATACTAGGTGATGGCTATGCTGTTGAACCTTCAGATGGTAAAGTTGTTTCACCTGTTGATGGTGAGATCATGACCGTTTTCCCTACTAAACACGCGATCGGAATTAAAACCGATGATGGCTTAGAAATCTTGGTTCACATGGGATTAGATACCGTTGAACTTAAGGGAGAACCTTTTACAGTAAACGTTTCTGAAGGTCAAAAGGTTCGTCATGGTGATTTACTTGCTACTGCTGACCTACAAGCTATCAATCACTCTGGCAAGGGTACAACAATGATTGTCATCATTACAAATATGCCTGCTGTAGGTTATATGAAGTTTGACGGCCTTGCCCGCCAGGTTGGTACTGATGAAGAAGTTGTCAAAGTTATATTAAAGTAAATTTCCTTCTCATCAATTCAAATTAATAAGTCCCACAATAAAGATCGTTCTTTTAGGAACGATCTTTTCTTGTTCTTAATTTAAAAATTAGGTGCTAACTGAGTTAAATACAGCTAACACCTTTTTATGCAATTCATTAAATTCTGAGTTTTCAACGAAAATCAAAATAGGTGCAATCTCCCTACAATTCCTGCATAATGCATTTGAAAAGTTGGGAGGAGGAAGCAAAATGAAGGTCGATGAACAAACAACTATGCGCGATATTTATAACCTAATTTTAAACCCCGCAACCAGAGTCTGGGAACGAACTCAATTGCTCACAATGAAAAACGCTGTCGAAAAAGGCGCACATTTCAACACAGAACTTGACCAACTAGAATTTGCGCTGCGCCCTTTAGCTTGGCGTGATAACCTGACTCCTGATGTGGCGGATTTTTATGCAAAAATAACTGATGATGCAGAAAAATCACCCACGTTTGATGTCGCAAAACATCAAAATCTATCCAATCCTTACTATGAACGGGCCATATTCGCCGGTGGCTGTTTTTGGTGCATGGTGGAGCCTTTTGAGACGCGGCCTGGCATTGTTTCCGTTTTATCTGGCTACACCGGGGGACACGTCATTAAGCCAACCTACGAACAAGTAGTGGGCCAACAAACCGGCCACGTTGAAGCAGTGGAAATTGTCTTTGATACCCGAATTATTAAGTATAATGAACTGGTGGCCCTTTATTGGCAAATTACAGACCCTACTGACAATATGGGCCAGATTAACGATCGCGGTGAGGAATACCGCCCAATTATTTTCGTTCAAAGCGCTCAGCAACGAAAAATTGCGGAAGCTTCCAAACAAAAATTAAGGGCATCTGGGAAATATAAACATCCGATTGTAACTGAAATTTTACCTGCCACCAAATTTTGGCCTGCCGAAAACTTCCATCAAGAGTTTTACAAAAAGAATCCAGTTAGATATAAAAAGATGGCACATGCACGCCGACAGTATCTGGCTATGCAGCATTTTTGGGGTAAAGTACGGGTCAGTTTAAACAAATTAATAAAAACCGGAATCAAAAAATGACACGACTAAGTGCTTCGCTTGAAGTCGTGTCATTTTGTTTTCTATAATTTAATCAATTTTTGGAAATTTCTCTAATCGATAAAGCTGTTCCTTATCGGGCTTGCGCTGTCCATCTTTAAACCTATAATTCATGTGTTGATAAAAAGGTAGTGCAGTAATAGAGGCTGGGATTTCAACCCGCGTTGCCTTCAGAAAATAGCTGTCTTTTTCCAAAGTTTCAATAATCAGACGACCAATCCCTCGATGCTGAAAATTAGGCAAAATAAAAATATCAAACAAACTGTATTCCTTAGTACTTCCCCAATATGACCCAATAGCTCCAGTACCAATAATTCGATCTGCATCAAGAAATACATAAAAATGTGTTTGTTTTGCTTTATTTATAAAAAATTTTGCATTCATACGTTTAATATCGGCTTCAATGTATTCCTGCGAATAATCTTTTCGATTGGAAACTCTCAGTGTTTCAGCAATCACTTTGGCAACATCATTAGCATCCTCTGGCCTAAATAATCGGTATGTAATCATGCGATTTACCTTCTTTTATAGTTTATTCAAACATCGCTTTTCTAAAGCGATCCACAAAAACGGCAATATTTTCGTCCAGTTCATTTGTTAAAGACCAGCGAATAAAGCTCTTCGTTTGCCTTAATGTACGATAATTATTGGCGGATTCTGGGTCTTCTATGCTACGACAGATCACGGATCACTTACTGCCGACTCATCATTTATATGTCAGTCATTATCAAACCTCCAAATTAAGCACTTAACCACATATTGAATTGTTGATAAACTTTTGTGATTGTTTTCGGTAAGTCAAAATTATAGTTACCACTGATTTGCTCACTTACGCCGCGATATAATTGCAGTACTTTACGCAAACTTGCTTTAGTTTCCGGCAACGAGGTTTGCTGATAAGTTGCAGATAATTGTGTTTTTTCAACTGCACTTAACGTTGGCTCGATAAACTTTCCCGTCACACCAGCATCAAATCGTCCATTTTGTTGCATGGTTGCTCGCATTTCCAGTAAAGTTAGTAGTTCTGGACGAACATATCGATTAAATTGCTCGTTAGCATACACTAGATTTTGCCGTGCCAAGCCTTTAACTACATTGCCGGCACACCAATAAAATTCTCGCACATGTTCTTGAAAACTGTCTTGATCGGGTAACGGAATAAAATGTGACTGAGCATTAGTTTTGCGCGGTGGGACTCGCCCCTTATTTTGGCGCCAAACAATTGTGTTTAGTGTGTCATTACTCAAATAGGCAGCTTCTGCCTGAACCGATGTCATTTTAAAATCAATGCGTCGTGTGCCAGTATAGCGTGTGAGCCATGAAAACCACCTACCACTATGTGGACCAAACAAATCCTGTGTTTCAATAAATTGAACAATCGTTGGCTCGCCTAACTGTTGGAGCCACCACCAACCATCTTCGCGCGCTGGTTCACGTACAAAAAGTGTGACATCTAGATCTGTCCACTCATCGCTAATTTGTGTGCTATCATTTGACGCACCTTCTGTACCAATGGCAATAATATTCTTGTTATCACTTGCAAGTTTGATTAATTTATCTAAATCAGTAGTAATCATCAACATGCTCCTTTGATTATCATTCACAAAATCAGTACGCAACATTAAAGGCTACCGTATGCCAACACATAACGAAAATTTATTGAAAAAGTCCCACTTACTAACTAAATAGTAAGCCAAACGTAATTAAGACAAAGAAAAAATGAATTATGACAAACAACTATTGTACAAAACACTAGCCTGGAAAAACATAGTTTCAGATAGTATGGTTTTTCCATCTCAGTATAAACATTAATTCTCCGCTACGATGGGCTTCATTAATTAATTGCCTTTTTGCACGCAATTTTATTTATGATACGGACTTCCTGCATTAATCATAAACGCACGGTAAACTTGCTCCACTAACACTAACCGCATCAGCTGATGTGGCAATGTAAAACGACCAAACGAGATGTGTGCATTTGCTCGTTTGATCACTTCAGGACTCAATCCGAGTGACCCACCAATCACAAATGTGAGATCAGAGTGACCGTACGTTGCCAACTGATCGATCTCCTTAGCAAATTCTTCTGACGAACGTTCTTTACCTAGTATCTCCAAACTGTACACATACTCACGTTCTTTGATCTTATTTAGAATTCGTTCTCCTTCTTTTTCCTTCACATCAGCCATCTCTGCGTCACTTAGAGATTCCGGAGCCTTCTCATCGGGAACTTCGACGATGCTAAACTTGCAGAATTTACTGAGTCTTTTTGCATATTCGGCAATTCCCTGTTTAAAATACTTCTCTTTGAGTTTTCCCACAACAATAAACTTGATGTTCATAAAAATACTCCTTTACACAAGTTATTCACAAAGTTATCCACAGGCTGGTGAATAAGATTCCCATATATAGGGGTCATTTTTCCACCACCACAACATGAGCTATCCCCAACTTGTCAACATAAAATTTAGTTATCCACTGTTTTCAACAGTAACACATGTTCGTATCCACAGGCTAAAAACGCTGATATATCTGCATTTGTGGCGTTCATAATTTTGTGAAACAAATTTAGTCCACAGTTTCCGTCCCAACCTGTGGATAACTTTTAAACCCATTTCATTACTTATACCAACCTGATTTAGGTCATCGCTTCAAAATGTCATTTTAGTTATTCACAAAGTTATCCACAGTTGTCCACAATTGTTTTTCACAGCTTATTTTTGATCTGAACAATCCATAATTATTGATGGGGGCAATGTTCGTTTTTCTTCTGATAAATTTCCGTCTTTCCTTAAGAAAAACTTTAGAATATTTAAAATCATTCGGAACCACAATTTACTCCAAAAATAAAGTGGATTTTCAAAAGTAATTCAAACTTGTTATAAAACGCCCAGTTCAGCCATTTATATACATTTCCTGTGTATAATTCTACACTATTTGTCCGTAATAAAAAACAACGCATAGATACATCCATCTGAAGTAGTTAGTAATTTTCTTTTGGGGATTACACTAGCCAATTAAAGACAAGAATAGAAACACGCGATCTCTCTTAACCTCATGGCCTGATTCGGCCTTGTTTTCCACAAAAAAAAGACGCCAAGCCTAACTTGACGTCTTTTCTAATATTCATAATTTATTTTGCCTGTGAACTTAGTGTCGTTGTGGTTTCTGTTAAGTGAATGGTGGCTGTCTTATAAGTGCTACCATGATACCAACCAATTTTCACTTTATCGCCAATCTTAAGTTTGTAAAGTTTATCCCTCAAGGTTGCCACACTGGTAATCTTTGTGCCATCCAATTTCGTGACGACATCATACTTCTTCAAGCCTGCTGTACGTGCTGGTGAGCCTGCATACGTTTGATAGATCACAGCGCCTTCATTGACACTTGATGGTAGCTTGAGGATTGACTTCTGTTGACTAGACGTAATGTCTGTTAAATCAATCAAAGAAGCTCCTAACGCTGGCCGAACAATCTTACCTTTACTAATTAACTGATTAATAATCGTAACCACTTCATTAGATGGAATTGCAAAACCCATTCCTTCAACACTTGTACCAGATGAACTGCTTGATAATTTCATGGAGTTAATGCCAATTACCTGACCTGCTAAGTTGATCAAAGGACCACCTGAGTTACCAGAGTTGATTGCGGCATCTGTTTGAATAACTGTAGCTTCCCCAGTTTCTTGACCAGATTCATTCGTCGTTGAAACGGTTCGTTTCTTCGCAGAAATGATTCCTTGTGTTAAGGAAGTAGCATAATCTGAACCAAGTGGTGAACCAATCGCTAGCGCCGTTTCACCAACTTTAATGTTATTCGAGTTACCAAAGCTGGCAACGGTTGTCACTACAGAAGAGTTAATTTTCAAAACTGCTAAATCGGTGACGGAATCCTTACCTACAACCTTAGCTGAAACTTTCTTACCATTACTCATAATTATTTCAACGGCGTTTGAACCCGAAATAACATGGTTGTTTGTCACTACGTAAGCCGCATTTCCGCTCTTTTTGTAAATGACTCCTGAACCTTCTGCGTATGTCTCAAGCTTACTTGAGCTTGAGGAACTTGACGAACTTGAAGACGATTCTCCAAAAATCGAACCATATAAACTGTTACTTGAATTTGAACTTTCCTTCTTCAGATTAATGACGGTAACCACAGCATTCTTAATGCTGCTATAAGCCTTTTCAGACTGCCCACTCACATTAACCTTCACGTTGCTGACCTTGGTTGAGCCCGAACTATTCGAACCACTTGGGACGGCTGTCGCGTTTTCTGCTTGTCGATTACTAAAGTAATTAACTGCCCCAAACGCAATTCCACCACCAATCAAACCTGCAACTAGCGCTGTAATGAAAACTGCCCATAAATTCTTGTTTTTAAACATAGCTATATGCGATCAAATGATCGCCAAACCCCCTTCGCCTTATTAATTGTAACTGCTTTCAGCATAACAATAAATTGTGATGAAAATATGAATGATTTTTATATTTTTCACTAAATTGCTGTCAGTTTAGTTGCCTTTGTATGATCTGTGTCAAAAAGCTGAAAGTCATGACCAACGGCTAAATCTTTGTTTTTCATCATGGAGGCCACGGTTAAGTGTGCAAGTTCCTTCATATTATTGTGCAAACTTAAATGCCCAAGAAAAATCTTTTTTGTGTTGTATCCCATGACATCCATCAACGCATTTGCGCCAGCTTCATTAGATAAATGCCCATGATCACTTAAAATCCGTTGTTTCAGTGGCCAGGGATAGCCACCCATTCGCAGCATTTCTACATCGTGGTTCACTTCGAACAAGTAGGCATCCGCATTTTCAATTTGGCCTTCCACCCGCTCTGAAACATAACCGGTATCAGTTAAAATCACAAAGGTTTTCCCATTATGATGAAACTCATAAAATTGAGGTTCTGCTGCATCATGCGAAACTGCAAAGCTTTCCACATCAATATCTCCAAAGGACTTCGTTTTGCCAACTTCGAAAATGTTTTTCTTTTCTTCTGGGATAGGACCAATTTTGGGCTCTATAGCTCGCCATGTTCCCTGATTAGCATATAAATCGAGGTTATATCGGCGGGCCAAAACACCAGCCCCTTGAATGTGGTCCGTATGTTCATGGGTAATGAAAAGTGAATCGACATCCGCAAGGTCTCGGCCAATACTGTTCATTAAACCTTCAATTTTTTTCCCGCTTAATCCGGCGTCCACTAACATCTTATGTTTGGGAGTTTCAATATAGGTCACATTCCCAGTACTACCACTTGCTAAAACACTAATCTTCATATCGTCGTCACTCATGTATTTCCTTACCCCTTCGAACTAAATTTAACTTAAATTAAGTGTCTAATGAACTTCAGATGAAGCTGAGCTACTGCTCGAGACTTGGCTGCTTGTTGATTCACTCGAACTTGTTGAAACTGCATTGGTACTTGAACTTGATGTACTACTGCTGCTATAGGCTCTTCTGGTCGTAGCTTGAACACTTGCCTGTGTACTTGATTCCACGGCTCATTTCGAACTAGAAACCGCTTGGTTCAACAGACTACTATCATCTTCGCTACTAGACTCTGCAGTACTTGAACTGCTACTGCTACTGCTACTAGATGAAGATTGCACCTGTGTATTATACTTCATAATTACACCCGTAAATGCATTGATTCGATAATATTGAAGGGTCGCACTACTTTTACCATGGACAGCAATGTACCACGTTGGCACATAAACTGATCCTTTTTGGATACTCAACAATCTTGTATATACTAAACGAGCCCATTTAATAACAGACTCATTAGGCACCTCATTATACTGGTAAAGCCAAATAATTGCACGTTCCTGACTTATCGTATCTTGTTTTTCCCGCAATGGATTAGCATCTGTCAAATACCCCTGTGTGTAGCCAACCACTTGACCACCACTGTTAATCTTAAATCGAATTTGTCCTGATCTGGAGAAAATTCGTTGCCCCGAAACCATTTGCGTATAGATAATCTGACTACCTGTAGAAGTTTTGGCATCATACTGATAATGTTTCCCATTCACAATCTGATTACTGTCGTTCACAATTTGATTCAATGTTTTTTCTGGACTTTTTGTATTCAAAGTTAGCGGTGTGTTAAACGTACTAATTATTTCACCGTTAACCATTTTAGCTGATTGGGCAGTCAAAGATTCCATTTTTTCCTTTAGCCGTTTATTTCCAGAGGTCTGGGTTGAAATATAATAGCCTTGACCTTTTTTGTTAGACGGCTTTGAAAAAGAAATGGAATCATCGCGTATTTCTTTCAAAATTGTCGCGTTATGACTCGCTCCCTGTGAAGTTGAATGAACATCAGAATTATTTTGGAAAAAGGAGATGACTAAAAAGATATCCAGTGCCGCGAATGCTGTTAAAAATATTAACTCAATTCTTTTGAAATCCATGCGTTTTCATCCCCTTATGGTTGTTGTTCAATCAACTTTTGATAAGAAATCCATTGATTCTTGTAGTTCACATACCAAGTTGGTGTTAGGTTTACCACTAAATCACTGGATGGATTTGCAGTCCATTGATAACCAATTTCAATGTTCTTAATATCACTTAATTTGTAACCAACTGCTTCTAAGCGATCCAAAACAGTTTGCGTCGATGGTAAAATCGTGCGTTCCTTACCTGTGGGTACAGGAATTTGTAAACTGTATAACGAAAAATCAATTTCTTTTGTTCTCGCACCAGTCATCTGAACTTCAACCGTTCCGTACTCGGTTTGATTAAAGATAGGAAAGCCTTCGACGTAACTACGGTAAACAACGGAATTATTTTTGGCATTGTAGTGATAATAGCGCATGTTATCCAACGGGACTTCCATTTGTTTCAATACTTTGAAACTCTTGGACAACGTTGAACTCATCCCGGTATGATAGGATTGCTGCCCCGACAAATCTTCATAAAATACGATGCCCCGTTTGTTATTCACGGTCATCCGCTTTGAATTACTATCATTATAAATTGTTTTGCCTTTTTGTTCCTTAGTTGTCACTGAAGAAGCATTATCACTATCCATTAAAGTTGAAACAAAATAAGCGGCGGTTTGTTTATTAACCAGATAACTATATTCCGGAACTTTAACTTCATTTTCGTAATTCGTCATCAAACGGTGATTAATTAACGTTTCTGACACTGCAAAGCGTTGTACCTTGCCAATCAATAGTTCCTTAATCTGAGCTAGATTTTGATTAGTTGTTCGAACTTTATAAATTGCATAATTTTCATCATTTAAAAGATAAACTTCATTTCGTTTATCAACTGAAAAAACGATTCGAGAAAATTTACCACTAAACCTGGTCTTCTGATCAAACGCGTCATTTAAAATACCACTCGTCACATTGTCCGGATACTTTAACATAACTGTATTATCACGGGCAACTAAATTTTCATACGCCTTACGACTATTGATCGATTTTCTCGTTACGCCACGTAAGTGCCACTTTTGGATGGCACTTCGGATAGAATCCGTTAGACTAACATTAGTATTGTTAATTAAATACGAACTCGTATCTGATTGATGATAAATTACCTGTGTTGGTAAATAAATATCACCAACCGATTTATTCGATTGTTCACTTTGAACTACATTACTATTTCGACTTGATTGTTGTTTCGTTTTTTCATAGTGGGCCGGATTTGTCCAAATAAACCACGACAAAACCACACTTAAAAGGACCACTAGAATAAGGCCAAGATGAATTAATATTCGATTAGCTCGCATTCCTCTCATTCCCACTGATCCTCCTCGTCTAAGGGCTCATAAGGAAGGGAAATGTAGAATATAGAGCCCTTGCCTTCCTTACTATCAACCCAGATTCGGCCGCCATGCATTGAAATAATTTCCTTTGAGATTGCCAATCCCAAACCAGTTCCACCTTGTGCACGTGAACGTGCTTTATCCACCCGGTAGAATCGATCAAAGACATGAGTTAGATCCTTCTTCGGAATACCCAGCCCTTGATCTGAAACGCTTAAAATAACGTGATTATGCGTTTCTAACAAGCGGCAAGTAATTGTGCCACCATCTGGTGAGTATTTGATCGCGTTATTCATTAAATTATCTAACACTTGTTGGAACTTATCAGTATCAACTTCGACCCAAAGATCACGACGCGTGAACTCACGTTTGATGATGTAATTTTTATCAGGATTATCGTCTGTTTTTAGGATCATGTCAAATCGGTCCAAAACATGGTTAAACAACTCATTTAAGTTAATAAGTTCCAAATCAAGTTTAGCCGTCCCAGAATCCATTCGTGATAAGCTTAGTAAGTCATTGATCATCCGAATCATCCGATCCGTTTCATCTTGAGTCACCTTCAAAAACTGAGGTGCTACTTTAGGATCCTTCCACGCACCATCTGTTAGAGCTTCAATATAACTCTTTAAACTGGTCAATGGTGTCCGTAGTTCATGAGAGACGTTAGAAACGAATTGTTTACGATCCTGGTCAATTTTTTGTTGTTCGGTGACATCATGTAGCACGCAAACCAGACCACTAATAAAACCGGATTCTCGCTGAATTAATGCAAAAGAAGCATGCAAAATCAGATCCTGCGTTTTAGTTGAAAAATCCAGCACAATATCGTCCTGATTTTCTAACAGTTCTCGCAAAGTATACGTGGTTCGAATATCTAAAACGTCCAGAATTGATTTTCCGGCTGTATGTTCCGCATCGGCACTCAAAAAATCAAGTGCCATATCATTTACGATCGTGATCCGACCACGCCGATCGGTTGCAATAACCCCATCGGTCATATGGGCAAGCACACTATCCAACCGTCGTTGCTCAGACTCAGTAGATTCTTGTGCTTCCTCAACCCGTACAGACAGGTTATTTACTGCTGAGGCTAATTGACCCAACTCATCCTTTCCATACACATGAACGTGCCCAGAATAGTCTCCACGGGCAATTCGCATAGTTTGTTTCTTCATTTCTTCAATTGGTCGCGTAATGGCTCGCGAAATGATAATCGCCAGCAACAATCCCACAACAATGGCAAACGAAGCTGCCACAAAGAAAATTAGTGTGATTTTATTAACGTTTGAATAAACGCTCTCTAAATTTGCACGCACATATAAAGCACCAACCACAGTATTCGTGTTGCCGCTGGTGCTAATTAACGGAATAATTGAAATGTAATATCGATTATTATTACCCTGATCATAATTAACCTGTTGATAGGAACGCGAATTATAAATCACATTTTTAATTGCTTGATCTGTTGTTTTTTGACCGACGATTGATTGTTCGTTTAGATCGCTTGAAGCACGAACTGTTCCCTTGTTATCAATAACACGAATTTCTGTAATGTTAGTATTATTCACATCAGAAACAATCTGTTGAATCTGTTTATTTGCTGACGTGACATTACTTTTTCCAAGTTGCTCTGAAATCTCATTATAAACATAGGTTCCTAATTGAATTTGACTCTTAAACTGGCTTAAATTTTGTTGCTCCAATTGACGTACAAAAATAACCCCGACAATTTCCAATGTTATCATTAATAACAAGGCGAATACCAAGGCTATTTTAAAGTTTATCGATTGATAGAAACGGGTTTTCTTGTTCATAACCAAACATGGCTCCCATTATTTTTCATTTTCTGGATTCCGTAAATAATATCCCACTCCACGTCGGGTAACTAGGTAGATTGGATTACTTGGGTTTTCTTCAATTTTTTCACGCAAACGCCGAACCGTAACATCCACCGTCCGCACATCACCAAAGTAATCGTAACCCCAAACTGTCTGTAAGAGATGTTCACGAGTCATAACCTGTCCCATGTGCTGCGCTAGATAATAAAGCAGCTCAAATTCACGATGAGTCAAGTCAAGCTGGTCACCACGCCGCGAAACCGCATAGGCATCGGGAGTAATATCCAAATCACCAACTTTGATGTCATTGCTTTCTTGTTCAGAACTAACTAACTGGTCTTGGCGACGCAAGTTAGCCTTCACCCGGGCAACTAGTTCACGGTTAGAAAATGGTTTCGTTACATAATCATCAGCGCCAAGTTCCAAGCCAACTACTTTATCTAATTCAGAATCTTTCGCTGTCACCATGATAATGGGAATACTATGTTTTGCACGCACACGACGTGCAACTTCCAAACCATCAATTTTGGGTAGCATCAAGTCCAAAAGAATCAAATCTGGTTGTTCATCTTCTACTTTTTCAAGGGCTTCTTCCCCATCATAGGCTTTAATAACTTCATAGCCTTCTTTAGTTAAATTAAATTTTACGATGTCTGAAATTGGTTTTTCATCGTCAACAATTAAAATCTTTTGCATAAAACTTGTTTCCTCCTTAACAGAGTCGTTTTTGATTGAAATCTATATGATCTTATTTTCGCCAAAAAGCTTAAAAACATTGCATTCTTATTATACCACACGACTTTTAGCGGTTACATTGGTGGGACATAATTACTGATATATACCATGTGTAATATCAGTCCATAGTAACTTACTCCACAGACAATACAACAAATATCGTATAACTCAATTGGTTTTATACTTTTCTATAATAAAAATGAGTAAAAATGATAAAATGATTAGAAAAGTATTGCATTTTTATTTTTTGAGATATATTATGACCAACGAGGAGATGATATTATGAAATTTAGTTTAGGAAGTTTAGGCAATTTAAAGAAGACCGAATCCTTTAGTAATTTATCCGATAGTTTTGCTGGAATTCTTAAAGAAAATGGCTTTATTTACCATAAACTGGGCAAAGTAAGACTATCGTAGCTTGGTGCAAAAAAATGATGATAAGCCAAGGTTGATGACATATGCATTGGTATAGTAATACAACATTAATGCGATCATTAACATACATAGATAAAATGACGAGTACATGGTTAATTAAGAACTCGCCATTTTTTGTAGAAAAATTAGTCACATCTCATTCAAATAAGGAAAATTTTCAAAATTATCTAGGTATGAGAACTTATCTTTATTAAATAATTTTGAACGATACCAGATAACCCATGATTTTTTCTATTTAACTAATTTTGGCATTAAACAACCATCAAACACGCAAAAAAAATATTAATCCAAAACGTATCATATTTTGAACACACAATCGAAGATGGACTATTTATTTCATTTAGGGAAGATAATGTTGATCTTTTTGCTGAATTTTTTTGATTGGCTACTACACAAATACTCCAAAATGAATTCTAATAGTCTCTCTAATGAAATTATAGGATTAATAATTAAGCGTTTGAATATATTTCTTAGGCCAGAAAATCACAAATTAAACAGGCTCAATTACACGAAAGAAAGCTTTTATAATTCTTCTCACACCGCGAATTTTATAATCAAGTTAGCCATCTTTTAAAAGTGGCCAAATAAAAGACACCAAGACGAAAAAATCAGGTATCATTGAAGTTCCCACACTAAACAATGAAAGAGGTTTTCGTCTTGGTGCAAGAACAGCTTATCACATCTCACGTAAAGGGTCATCATTTAACTCCAATTGAGCGAGGCAGAATTGCTGGCTTACTTTCTGCAGGCAAATCTGCTCGTCAAATTGCCGCTGAAATTGGTGTCTGTCATCAAACTATTAATAATGAGCTTAAGCGTGGCCGCATTCAACAGGTAAAGAAACTCAATGGTAAAGAACAGTACTTTAACGTTTATGCGCCTGATACGGCCCAAGTTCGGTATCAAACGAATCGACAACGTCATCGACCTCTAAAATTTAAATTTGTTACTAACTTTCTGGCTTACTTTGATGATCATTTCCACCAAGATGATTGGTCACCTGATGCAGCAGTCGGCTTCGCCCACCAACAACATCTGTTTAAGCGCACGGAGATGGTTTGTACGAAAACTCTCTACAACTATATCGATGCGCAATTGTTAGAGATCCGTAATCTTGATTTGGTGGAGAAGGCTAACCGCCGTACTAACCATCACTGGTCAAACAAGCATCGACGTTTAGCTGGTAAAAGTATTGAGGAACGTCCTAAACGTGTCGACAAACGCAAGGAATTCGGCCACTTTGAGATTGATACTGTAGTTGGTAAACGCAGTGGACATGAAAGTGTATTATTGACCTTCACGGAACGTAAAACTCGTTATGATATTGTTCGCTTGATTGAAGGCAAAGATGCTGATTCGGTATCGTATGCACTTAAGGGGATTTGTGCTGAATTTGGTGATCTTATTAAATCTGTTACTGCTGACAACGGAACGGAGTTCACAGCCTTGAATGAAGTCTTAGACGGCGTAGCTGACATCTATTATGCCCATCCGTATAGTTCCTTTGAAAGAGCAACCAATGAAACTCATAACCGCATGATTAGACGATATTTACCTAAGGGACATTCATTAGATACGATTGGTCCCAAGACGGTTTCAATGGTTGAAAGTCGTCTCAACCAATTACCGCGACGTATCTTGAAGTATCAAACCCCAAAAGAAGCTTTTCAAATTGAAGCAGCACGTATTCGTAAAGCATGTAGTGCGTAGCCATTATCTTGACCTTCAATAGATATTCTGACTCGCCCGCAACTTCGCCTGCGGGGTGGCTAACTTGTTCTTGCAATTTCCGAAGAAAAAATTTTAAAAAAGTTATTTTAAACAATAATAAAATATTTTTATACAAAGCAACCTCTGAGGAAATCGAAAAGTTTATTGCTTATCTTATGCAATTTGATAATAAAATTGTAACCATCTATCTATCAAAAAACTGTTATCTAATGGCCTCATTAGCATTTCAATCATACAATTCACGAGACTATTTCACTTTTGGAGAAATCGTATTGCTATTAGACAAGTTTGATTTTTCATTAATTGTTCAAAAAACATTAAACTATGTTTTTACTCTAAACAAGAGATCAGATGGTCAGTTTGGCTTCTTAGATATAGTAACAAAAGATGAAGCGCTTGAACGAAATTCAATTTTAGAAAAACAGTATATTTCTCAGACTACGTCCGTCTTTTCGTCTATTCATACTTTATTGGAGGGATACTCATGAAAAAAAGTAAACTCATACAATTATTAAAAGGTCTATCAATTAGTAAATCTCAAATCATATTTGCCAGTACTTTATCAGTTTCTTCAGCAGCAATTCTTTTGTATATGCCACTTCAGGCAAAACAGCTAATCGATAATTTTGAAAACAAATTTAATTTACCTAACATTTTAGCTCTGGGAGCAACGCTAATTATTCAAGCAATTCTATCTGCCATTTCTTATTACTTGTTAACTCGTTTAGCTGAACGAACTGTTAAACAAATTCGTGAAAAGGTTAGTAGCCACCTTCTGAATGTAAAACAAGAATATCTGGAAAACAATCTTTCTGGTGATTTGGCTAGTAGCGTCGTCACGAACACCGAAACGATCAGTCGCCTTTTATCCAGCTTACTGCCAAATGTAGTTAGTGGCTTAACTTCCGTAATTGGTGCTTTATTTTTCTTGTGTATCATGAGTTGGCAGTTAACTTTAGTTGTTTTTGGCGCCTTAGTCCTTCTAATGATCGTGATTTCACCAATTTCAAATGTTACCAATCAAACTTATGAAGCGAGCCAGGCCAAGTCCAATGGTTTAGTCGGTCAACTGACCAACTATTTTTCCGAAATTAAGCTTTTGAAAAGTTCCAATGCTCAACAAGAAACTACAGGTAAGATTAAGCAAGAAGTGACTGCTCTCTATCTTTTCGGAATCAGAATTGCGAAGATTAATTCCATTATGGATCCGCTCGTCACCACAGTCATCATGGCGACTATTTTAGTTATTTTTGGATTTGGTGGTTATTTAGTTTCAGTCAAAACAATTACAATTGGCACTTTAATTTCATTTCTTTTGTTTGTCTTTCAGATCATCACACCATTTGCCAACGTCGGAAACGTTATAAATGATTTTCAAGCTAGCAATGGAGCTGCTAAACACTTGATTGACTTGCTAGATTTAAAGGAAGAAAATTACTCAGGAAAAATCAATTTTAGCTTGAAAAACAGTTCAATTAATTTTCAAAACGTGAACTTCTCATATCATGCGGCCAAAGAAACTTTGAAAGACCTAGATTTAACTTTTAAAAACAACAAGTTAACTGCGTTAGTCGGGCCCAGCGGTGGTGGGAAATCAACTATTATTTCGCTTCTAGAACGTTTTTACGAGCCAACTTCAGGTGAGATTCTCCTTAACAATTGCAATATCGACAAGCTGAACTTAAAGAGCTGGCGTGCAAAAATTGGCTATGTCCCTCAACAGACAAGTGTTATTGGTCAAACTCTGCGCGAAAGTTTACTCTTTGGTTTAAATGATCATCAAATTTCGGATGCGGAAATTCAGAACACTCTAAGACAGGCCTACCTATCTGATTTCATCGCTAAATTACCTAAGGGTTTAGATACACCGATTGAAGAACATAGCGCAAATTTATCCGGTGGTCAAGTACAGCGCTTAATGTTAGCACGAGCCCTCTTGCACCGACCCGAATTACTGATTCTGGATGAATTCACGTCCGCACTTGATAGTGACTCGGAAAAATTTATCAAACAGTCTATCAATAATTTACGTAGCCAAATAGGAATTGTGATTGTAGCACATCGACTCTCAACTATTAAAGATGCAGATCAAATTTACTTTATCAAAGATGGCACTGTAGCTGGATTAGGAACCCATGAAGAATTGATAAAACATTTACCACTATACCGTAAATACGTGGAAGAACAACAACTATAAACGAATAAACTACATTTCAAAATTCTTAGCTAGATTCATGGAAAAGTTTGGCAGCCGGGGTTGCCAATGCTAAAAATATATGATAATATACTTAAGTCGGTTAATGATATGGGTGGTTAGCTCAGCTGGCAGAGCAACGGACTCTTAATCCGTGGGTCCAGGGTTCGATCCCCTGACCACCCATAAATACCAATTAATCAGTAATCATGCTGCTATTCGTAGCCGTGATTGCTGTTTTTTTATACTCGTACTGTTATACAGGAACACAAGTGATTATGCAAATATTTGCTTTGAGCCAAAAAAAGAAGGAGAAATAATTTCTCCTTCTTTTTTAATCTTGATGAAGCATTGTACTAATAAGGCTAATGATACCAATTGAGGCACTTGGGAAAGCAAAAATCTTTTGGTTCAGTTGATTGGCTGATAAACGATCATCAATGATAAACGCAATTAAATTAATTAATTCAGGAGCATCATTTCCATAAATGCTAGCTCCCACCAAGTAGTTTTCTTGGTCAAAAACCAATGTAATCTCAGCATCTAACTCATTTTTATATTGAAATAAGAGTTGTTTCCCATAAGGTAACTTTTGCGTATGGTAATGGGGCGACTGCTCAGCTTCTTTAGGTGTAACTCCCATTTGGGCAATTCTTGGTAAACTATAAACCACACTTGGAATAGCGGGGTACTTAATTTCCTCTGTACTTCCTAATACTTGTTGGGCAATATAATTAGATTCAAAAGTTGCTGTCGGGGTTAAACGCGGAATCTTTTTATCAATCACATCGCCGCTCGCATAAATATTTTTAACGGCTGTCCGTAAATGATCATCGACCACAATGCCACCACGGGTTGTTTTAATACCAACGTTCTCAAGACCGAGATTTTCAACATTAGCAATCCGGCCAGTGGCATCAACCACGTAATCGGTAGTAATGGTACGCTCTTTATTCGTCAAAACTTTGTACTGATCACCATCTTTTTTAACTTCAGTAACTGCTTCATTGAAGTTAAATTGAACTCCGTTTGATTTCAATTTTTGAATAAGCTTAGCCACAGATTGTTGATCAAACGCACCTAAAGCATGGTCTGTGAATTCCACAATTTCTACGGTAGCTCCTAGTTCACTTGCCATTGTTGCAAATTCGATTGAAATAACACCAGCGCCAATGAAAGTAATATGTTGTGGCATCTGTTTAAGATCCAAGAAATCACGATTATCATGCAAATAATTTTGACTAGGGATATTCAGTTTAGCCGCCCGCTGACCAGTCCCAATCACAATATTTTGAGCTTCAAATTCTTGATCGTTAACTGACACAGTATGTTCACCAGTTATTTTTCCTTCACCCATTAAAACATCGATACCCAATTGTTTAAATAAGCCTGCCATTTGAATAGGCAATGGATCAATTGCCTTATGTTTATAATCCATTAGAGCTGACCAATCTACTTTAGGAGCATCCGAGATCCCAATCCCTTGGTACTGCTTTAACCGATCTAAAAGTTCAAATGGGCCATCTAGTAAAATTTTAGGATCACAGCCATAGTTTGTACAAGTTCCTGCAATTTTATCCTTTTCAACAATGGCGACTGTTTTACCAGCCTGACTTAAGGTAACCGCAGCATGCCAATTTGCATGTCCGCTTTCAACAAAAATAATGTCATATTTTTTCATAAAAATTCCTCCTAGCGTTAATTTAATCGTGCACGACTAATCTGATGTAGAAAAAAAGCAATTTATGCCAAAATTGCTTTCAGTTGATCAACTAGCTTATTATTTATTTTTAAGGCGTCTTCGTATTCCTTAATATCAAACGCCTCGTGACTTGCACAATCGCCAATTGCCTTATAAATAGCCATTTCCTGTTGCTTAGCAAGATTCGCTAATTTAATAACCAATTGGCGATGATCATCATCCGGTTGGATCCGTTGTACCCAGCCTGAGCCTTCAAGTCGTTTCAAAAGTGGCGTTAATGTATTACTGCTCAAATGCAGCTTATCCCCCAACTCATGTAAGGTTTGCGTGTCTTGTTGCCAAAGGGAAAGTAACACTAAGTATTGTGGGTAGGTTAGTCCAAACGGTTTCAACGCTTTTTGATAGAATTTTGTAAATAATCGGCTCGCATTGTAAACCGAAAAACAAAGTTGGTTAGTTAGTTTCATTTCATCATCAATCAATTTTATTACCCCATTTCAGTCGTGCACGATCATTATAGTCTTTACTTCATTTATTTACAACTTAGCTTCATTTTAGAATAAGTCATCTGTATTTAATAATTCTTGGGTTTGTCGTTGATTCAATAAATTCTTTGTATAGGCATGTCCATACATAATAGAGAACAAAGTATCCAAAATATATTCAAATGCGATTTGAGAAGCAAACGTACCAATTTTACTTTCATTTTCGTTTTCATCTTGCGTAGAAACAATGGTTAATTTATTTTTGGTACGTACTTTAATCTGGCGATTGCCAGTCAATAAAATTGTCGGTACCTGCTTTTTTTCCAAAAAAGCCATAATCTGCGTATATTCTGGAATGTTTGCCCCATATGATATAAACAAAACACAATCCGTTTTGTGAATGTTGGAAACGACCCATTTCTCATCCACATACTCTTCGGCAATGACGGGAAAAATATCAAGCTTAATTAATTTATTTTGAAAACTGCGGGCTCGAATCTGGGAATCACCACGACCGAAGAAGAAAAGGCGTTTAGCATCTAGTAATCGCTGGGCCGCCTGCTCAAGTTGTCGCGGGTCAATCTGGGCTTGGGCACGTTTGATCGCTATGCTGGTTAAATTTGCCATATTTTTAGCAATCGTCGTAACCGAGTCGGTGGGATTAAACGGAAAATTAGCGTCTACTGCCCCTAAAGAAACCAATTGCTGAGTCAGGCTATCGCTAGCAGCCAGTTTTAATTCCCGAAAACCTCCATAGCCCAGTTTTTTAGCCAACCTCACAATGGCAGAATGCGACGTGTAAGTGTCAGCGGCCAACTGTTCAACCGTGATGGCTGGAATATCCGTCAAATGGCTTTCAATGTACGTCTTAATTCGTTTTTCGTTGTCTGTTAAATCAGGTTGTTGATCTAATCGCTCAAGTAGCGCCAAATTAACCACTCCTTTTTTAATTTTACAGTTACTAAAGTTCCTAATTTTTGGCCCAAATGTTTAATAAACTGGCTCCTCATCTCAATAATACTGATACTTTCGGCCAATCTGCCAATATCAATAGCTTTTATTCAGCTGAACTCCCTATACTGAATTTATCAAACTTAGGAGGTCATTTTAAATGATTAATGTTGCTTATATTGGCAATGGTAAAAGCACCAATCGTTACCATCTACCTTTTATTTTAAAACTCAAGGATCGATTTAACGTCAAAACAATTTATTCACCCAGTGGCAGAATTCGGTGGACTAAAATTCCTGATGTGCACTACACCACCAGTTTGGACGATATTTATAACGATCCAGAAATTCAATTGGTTGTCGTCACAACTCCTAGTCAGTTCCATTATGCCACAGCAAAGGACGCTTTGAGCCATGGAAAAAATGTCGTCGTGGAAAAACCTTTTGCCGAAACCGCAGACCAAGCCCGCGAGTTATTTGATTTGGCCAAACAAAAACATCTCTTTATTCAATGTTACCAAAATCGACGGTTTGATTCAGATTTCTTGACGGTTCAAAAAGTCATCAACAGTGGCCTTCTGGGCGACTTATTGGAAGTTGAGTCCAACTATGACTATTACCGTCCAGAAGTTCCTGAGCAAGCTCCTGGGTTCAGTAAAATCAATAGTTTTCTTTATGGGCACGGGTGTCACACTTTGGATCAAGTTCTCAGCTTTTTTGGTAATCCCGATACCGTTCATTATGATGTGCGCCAGTTGTTAGGGAGCGGTCATATGAATGATTACTTTGATATCAGCATGTATTATGGTCAAATGAAGGTTCGTGTGGCTTCCAGTTACTTTCGGATTAAACCCCGACCAAGTTTTGTTGTTTATGGTAAAAAAGGCATGTTTGTCAAGGAACGTATGGATCGCCAAGAGGAACATTTAAAGCTATTTTACATGCCGAATCACGAAGATTTTGGGATTGACCGTCCAGAAGACTATGGCACTTTGACTTACTATGATGATAATCAAAACTACCATGAACAAAAGGTCGTCACCATCAACGGCGATTACAGTCGCGTCTATGCTGGCGTTTACGCAACTTTGGCTGAAGGTCAAAAGAAACTCATTAAAGATGAAGAAACTATCCAACAAATCAAGATGTTAGAACAAGGAATTAAACAATGTCATTAGGAGGATTCAAATCATGAAACTAGCAATTTTTGGTGCCGGTAAAATCGTCAATGATTTTGCATCTATTGTAGACGATCTACCTGGACTTGTCGTCAACGCTATTTTTGGTCAAGAAAAAGATGTGCCTGCCATGCAAAAATTACAAAAAACAGCTCATATTGATGAAATTTATACCGACTTAGATAAGTGCTTAGCAACCGATACAGATACTGCTTATATTGGTTTACCTAATGCCTTACATTTTCAGTTTGCCAAGGCCGCATTGGAGGCCGGAAAAAACGTCATCTGTGAAAAGCCATTTACGTTAAACGAGCAACAGTTAACTGAATTAATTAACCTGGCAGAATCAAAACACTTAATTCTTTTAGAAGCGATCACAAATCAATACTTAGCTAACTACAAGCAGCTTAAAGCCGATTTATCGAAACTGGGAAACATTAAAGTTATTTCTTGCAATTACTCGCAGTATTCCTCGCGTTATGATGCTTTTCGTAAAGGAACCGTATTGCCAGCTTTCAATCCCAAACTGGGTGGTGGGGCCTTAATGGATCTTAATATTTATAATATTTATTTCATTGTTGGCCTACTAGGGGCACCTACCGAAGTTCACTATCTAGCTAACGTCGAACGTCATATCGATACTTCCGGCGTTTTAATAATGAACTACCCAAAAACTAAAGTTGTCAGTATCGGGGCAAAAGACGTGGATGCGCCTGTGACAACCACGATTGAAGGTACTGAAGGATCCATCGTGGTAAGCGGCCCTACTAATGTTTTGGACCACTACACCATTAAATTACGCAATCAGCAATCACAAATCGTCGACGTTAAAGTTCATCCACATCGTATGTTCCAAGAATTCCTGCAATTTACGAAGATTGTGGATTCTCACGACTTAAAATTTGCCGAACAACAGTTACGCCAAGATGAAGTTGTCATGCATGTAATTGACCAAGCCCTAGCTGAAAGTAAAATCAAGTTAGGTTGAGGTTCAACTATATTCATAGTATACAAAAAATCGTCCTTTCTAATGAAGGACGATTTTTTAGTGGTTATATTTTTATCTTAGTACCAGCCATTTGCTTGCCAGAATGCTTTAGCAGCTGACCATGAACCGTAACGTGAAGATACGTATGAGTTAGCAACTTTTTCTTGGTTTGCAGCTGAATAATCACCATTTAAGTATGAAGCACTTAATTGGTATTTACCAACGTACTGGCCATTACGTGCTGTATATGAACCGCCTGATTCTTTATTAGCGATCCATGCTTTAGCAGATGATGAGCTACTTGTTGTACTACTCGAACCTGTGGTAGTTGTTGTTGAAGCAGTCTTTTGTGTTGCGGGAACAGTAGCAACTTCTTTCTTAGTAGCTGCTTTAATTTCGCCGTCGCTCTTAAGCAATAACTTTTGACCACCGTAAATTAAATCAACGTTCTTAATTTTGTTTGCTTTTGCTAACTTGTTGTAGTTAGTATCATTATTAAACTTATATTCAATACCTGAAAGTGTGTCGCCTGATTTAACTGTATAAATTTGATCGGCGTGGGATACTGTAACTAGCAATGTAAGACCAAAGAATAATGCGGCCATAAAGGCTACTGCGAATTTTGTTACGTTATTTCTTAATGTCATATGTGTTTGCTCTCCTTGTGTTTTTAATCTACCTAGTACAATACACTCCAATTGTTTCAGTTATGTTTCAACAACATTTATATTCATTGACCTTCACGCAGGTTCATGTCATCTTTTTGTAATATAAGTCCCGAAAACATTTAATTTAAGTGAAGTTAATCATACTTCGTCCTTACTCACACTAAGGCTAATAAAGCTAACGATAATTTTCAATATGTTAGCATAATATTGTGTACTTTTTTAATTTTTTTAGAAAAGTTTCTTTGTTAAAATAAAAATCTCATATTTGGTAAAACTTTTCAAATGGACGTTTCGGTAACGTGTCTAGTCCCTTTATAGTAAAAAATTGTGCTTCAATTTAACATCAGCAGGAAGGATTTAAACTATAAATGTATTTGGATATACTTAATTTCTTTATTTCACTCTTATATAATTTTCATGATATTTTCACCAAATTCTCTATAATTGGATGTATACCTTTTATTAAGTTAGGAGTCCTTTCATGATATCAACAATTGCTGTTTTAGTTAGTCTAATTATTGCTTTAGCACATATTTACTTTCTATATATAGAACTATTTGCTTCCTACGAAGTCGTTGGTAAATTTTTCAACATCCCAGTAAATATTGTTAAAAATGCTATGATACAAAGATTTATTCAAAATCTTGGTTTGTTCAGTGGCTTTATTGGATTAGTTATTATCTTGACCTTGATCATTGTCCCTAGTGGCCCAATGAAGTATATGTTAATTTTCTTAAATCTATTTGTACTTCTAAACGGAATTTACGAAGGTTTTGTTTTTTCAAAACGTTTCTTCTGGTACGAAGCGTTACCGGGAGCCATCGCCATCTTGTTGGCAATTTTTATGTAATTAAAAATGATTTGCAAAGAAGAGCCAAACTGAACTTTGCAAATCATTTTTTTAATTTTAATTACTAAATCACATGGCCAGAAAAACTAGGCATAAAGCCACTGCTAAGTGACTGAACTGACACGTATTGGCCGGGGGCAGGAGCGGCAACATATTTACCATCACCTATGTAGATTCCCACGTGGTAACTTGCCCCTTGCGATCCCCAGAATAATAAATCGCCCGGTTGTGCTTGTGCAACAGTCTGTTTTGTCACATGACTTTCTTGAGCAACCGTGTAATGACCTAACGATTTTCCAGCCGCATGTGCGTAAACCCAATCTGTGAAACCAGAACAATCCATGCCACTTCTTGATTCGCCACCCCAAACGTAAGGGATATGCATCTTGGCTAAACTTAAAGCCTCTGAAACTACAGCACTGTTTCCGGTGGAACTGGTCTTCACCATTGTTTGTACAGTTTGACTATTTTCGGCAGTTTGAGTAGCAGAATATTGTTGATTACCACCATCGTTCGCATTAGCGCTGGCCACGCTAGCTGATCCTAATGTAATTCCAGCGACTCCAATTGCAAGAACAAGTGCATGTTTAAAATTTGTTTTAATCATAGACGCTCTTTCGGTTAACTTATTTCTTATCATTATAACAAGTAACATATTAACATGCACACAATACGAACATTTTTAAATCTATTTACAAGCTCCTTTCAAAATATTACAAACGATTACAATTATTTGAATCTGCCCACTTCATTGATCTACAATTTCCCCAAATAATTAACTTCATCTGAAACAAAAAAATCAGTACTTTTCAGTACTGACAAAGATTATCAACTTAATTGTATTCCGTTAACTCATGTTTACTCCGCTCAATCATTGCAATATTAACAAACAAAATTAAAGCAATAATTACAGCCGCAACCACAAACAACGAAACAAATGAGAGGGTATCGATAATTAGACTTCCTACTAGCGGACCCAATGCACGGCCAGCTGATGGAAACGAACTTGCCAATCCTTGATAGCGTCCCTTCATCCCATATGGTGATAAGAGATTAGCAATTGCCGGAATTTGTGGAAAGGTAACTGCTTCGCCAATTGTCAAAATAATCATTGCAAGCACAAATGCAATATACTGTTTGGCGAAAACCAAAATGACAAAAGAAGCAATTAAAAATAACATACCAAAATAGACTTGATGAAAAGGATCTTTGAAAATCTTTCCACCTTGCCAACTTAGTAAAGCTTGCACAATTAAAATGAAGAACCCATTCACTGTCCATAAGAAACTGTAATTTTTTAACGGAATATGCAGACTCAACATGTAAACCGAAATATTACTGTTCCACTGTTGATAAAAAATCCAAATTAAAAATAGACTAATAAACAAGGTATACATCACAACTGAATTGATATGCGGTAACTTTTCGGTCTTGGAAGCCACTTTCGCATCAGGATCCATTTGATGCTGACTCTTTGGAATTTCCCGTTTCACATGATAATTTAGCGCAGCTACGAAGAAGAAAACAACATATAAGGCAGTGGCCACTGCAAATAACGGCGCAACATTATCTTTAAACATAATTCCAACAATTGCAGTACCAACCATGACGCCCAGGTTTTGGACAAAATAAATCATATTAAACACAAAGCGCCCATCGCGGCTATGCACCGTGGTTCCTAGAGCGTTGACAAATGCCATAATCCAACCGGTTCCTAAGCCAATCAAAACAAGCATAATTGGATAGACTGGCCATTTATTTGAAAACACAAGTACCAACATGCTTAATGCCGTGAAAACAATCCCACCCAGTAATAGGTAGTAACCATCATGTTTATCAAACAATTGTCCCGCTGTAAAAGAACCAATGATACTTGCAACTGAGTTTAGTAAGAGCACAATTCCCACAATTGTGAGTGAATGACCCAAGATGTTATGCATGTAAACCGTTGTCAGGGGCCACACAAAACTCATCCCAATACTATCTACCATGGATCCCAAGAGTAAATACCGTAATTTTAATTCCTTCATCGTCCTCTCCTTTCCTGTAAAAACTAACTTAAATTAACTTAAAAAAGTGCATAAATGAACAGTTTCACATAAGGTTCCGAAGAGCTACGCAAAACTGTTTTTTGTGACTACTTAATTATTATCTGGTACATACGCAATTGGGGCAAACTTATTATATGATTTCACAAATAACAGTTTTACGGTTCCTCGTGCCCCACTTCGGTTTTTCTCAATAATGACTTCAACCGGTCCGACATCAGGTTCACCCTCTTGTTGTGGAGCTGAATTCTGATTGTCGCTATCGTCGTCTTCATCCCGATCGTAATAATCTTCACGATATAAGAACGCCACGATATCCGCATCTTGTTCAATTGATCCAGATTCACGAATATCAGACAAAACAGGTCGTTTATCCTGACGTTGTTCCACGCCACGAGAAAGCTGTGAAAGTGCCAATACAGGTACTCTTAATTCTTTAGCCAGTTTTTTTAGTTGTCGCGAAATCGCTGAAACTTCCTGTTGTCGGTTTTCTTGACCAGAGCCTTCAATTAATTGCAAATAATCAATAACAACTAAACCCAAGTTGCCCTGTTCCTTGGCCAAGCGACGACATTTGGCTCGAATTTCTGCCATTTTGATTCCCGGAGTATCGTCAATATAAATATTGGCTTTTGCAAGGCTACCCATAGCAATGACTAAGTTTTGCCACTCTTCCTCATTTAGTTGGCCAGTACGCAAATGGTTGGCATCGATACTACCTTCCGCACAAAGCATTCGGTTAACCAGTTGATCAGCGCCCATTTCCAAACTAAAAATAGCCACTGTTTTATCGGTTTTGGTACCGATATTTTGTGCAATATTCAAAGCAAAGGCCGTTTTTCCGACGGCAGGCCGGGCAGCTAGAATAAAAAGTTCATCTGGATGTAAACCCGCCGTGATTTTATCCAGTTCACTATAACCTGTTGATAAACCAGTGATTTCATCTCCGTTTTGGTAGAGCTTGTTAATCTCGGTCATGGAATCGGTCAAAACATCGGAAATTTTCTTAAACCCAGACTGATTACGATTTTCTGAAACTTCCGTGATTTCACGTTCTGCTTCATCTAAAACGGTACCGACATCTTCATCTTGTTGATAGCTCTTGGTCACAATCTTAGTGGCAGCTTTAATTAACCGTCGTAAAATGGCCTTTTCTTGCACAATCTTAGCGTAGTAAACCACATTAGCTGCAGTTGGTACCGAAGCCGCCAATTCTGCAATGTAGCTTACGCCACCCACATCATCCAATTGATTTTGAGCGGTTAGTTTATTGTTCATTGTGACGACATCAATGGCCTCATCTTCATCATTTAGCGAAACCATCGCCTGAAAAATGATTTGATGTGCCCGTTGATAAAAGTCTTCTGGGGTTAAATATTCCATTGCGTCAACTAACACATCGGAATCAAGGAAAATTGCCCCTAAAACGGCTTTTTCCGCATCACTATTTTGTGGCGGTGTTTGATTTTCTAAAATGTCATTATCCATGTTCTTACCTCTGATGACTAGGAAATGTTCCTAAACAAATTTGTGTCTGTCTAACCTGTAATCAGACAGCCAACTTCACCACAAAACAATTATTGCTATTATTTTTCTGCAACATGAACACGAATTTTGGCTGTTACTTGTGGATGTAACTTAACTGGTACATTCGTGTATCCCATTGAGCGAATTGGTTGGGTGAGTTCAATCTTACGTTTATCTAATTTTAATCCGAACTGTTTATCTAATGCTTGGGCAATTTGTTTACTAGGAATTGAACCGAACAAACGGCCATCAGTGCCTGCTTTAGCAGTCAATTCGACAACTGTCTTGTCATCTTCTAAAGTGACCTTTAATTGCTTAGCGGCTTCTAAAATTTCTTCTTCATGTTTTTCTTCAGCACGTTGTTGGCCTTTCAAACTGCTCAAAGCACCTTTTGTTGCCAATTCAGCCTTATGATTTTTAATTAAGAAGTTTTGCGCGTAACCATCAGGAACCTCTTTGACCTGTCCGCGCTTACCCTTACCTTTAACATCTTCCAAAAAAATTACTTTCATCAGATTCACTCCTTTTCATCGTCTTCATTTTCTGTATCATTTTTCTTTTCTAAAATCTCAGTTAAGGTCGCTTTAACTTCAGAAACACTTTGACCTTCAATCTGAGTTGCTGCACTACCTAAATGACCGCCGCCACCCATTTGTTCCATAATGAGCTGGACGTTAACATCCCCCGCACTACGCGCTGAAATACCAACTTGTTTTTTCGATCGACGCGTAATGACAAACGACGCTTCAATTCCTGATATCGATAACAAGGAATCGGCTGCTTGTGCGGCAGTAACCGGATCATAATCCCGATCATCTTCACCAACACAAACTGCTAAATTCTTATTAATAAATTCCACCGACTCAATTAAGTGGTTGCGCTGCAGATAACTATCAACGTTTTCCTTCATAAAGTGGCGAATGAGATTCTCGTCAGCACCAACTGATCGTAGATAACTGGCAGCATCAAACGTCCGCGTCCCAGTTTTTGTGGTAAAGGACTTAGTATCAATTTCAATTCCGGCTAACATCCCAGTTGCTTCAATTTCATTAATTGGTTCACTATCTTTAGACTGGTATTCAAACATTTCTGTAATGAGTTCACACGTTGAAGAAGCATAGGGTTCAATATAAACCAAAACCGGATTTTCTGGAAATTCTGTGCCTCGGCGATGATGATCAATAATCATAACTCGATTTTCAAGCTTCTTGTAAAGCTCAGGAGCCGTCGTTAATGATGGTTTAGAATGATCAACCATAATGAGTAAGCTTTGGCTGTTGGCATTCTCTAAAGCCGCTTCAGGCGTAATAATGGACTCCTTGATAGAAGGATAGTCTTCCAAAGACGTTAACAAACGCCGCACATCAGAATGCAGGTTATCTTGATCGAGCACAATCCAACATTGTCGGTTGTTCATTTGGGCAATCCGGCGAATTCCTAAACAGGCTCCTAAAGAATCCATATCAGACTGCTGATGCCCCATCACAAAAATTTGATCAGCTTGCGACATTAATTCAGTAACCGCCTGACTAATCATCCGTGCTCTAACTCGTGTCCGTTTTTCCATTGGATTAGTCTTACCACCATAAAATCGGGCCTGGCCATCTGGTGACTTGACAACAACTTGATCACCACCACGTCCTAACGCCAAATCCAAATTACTTTGTGATAAGTCAGCCAAATTGTTTAAATCTTGATCGCCATATGCAATCCCAATACTTAAGGTGATTGGAAAGTTTTGTTTAGAGGTTGCTTCCCGAATCGTATCCAGAAGCTTGAAATTATCAGCTTCAACCTTCTGCAAGACTTCCGCATACATCAAAACAAAGAAATGATCATCATCAACTCGTTTTAAATACATGCCAAACTCTTGAGCCCAGCTAGAAATTTGATTCGTCACAAAACTGCTCAAACTGGAAACATCCGAATCGGCCATAGATTGCGTGACTTCATCGTAGTTATCCAAGAAAACTTGACCAATGACGACCTGCGAATTATCGTAGGCTTCTTCAATCTTGGCATACTTGGTAATGTCCATTAAGTACAAAACGTGGCTATCCTGTTCAACCAGTAAGGTAAACCTACGATCCCCCCAAACAACGGGAACGGTCCCTTTTTCATCCCGGTGATCTGCTAACATTTTTGCCAAGTCTTTATCGACATCAACTAATTTTTTTCCAAGCACATCTTTATCACTTAAATAGCCCTGCATATACGGATTAACCCACTGGACTTGGTCTTCATCCCCATAAATCAAAATTCCCAGTGGCATGCGCAATAGTGAATCCTGTTCACTACGTTTAATTCGAAATGACAGATCAGAAATGTACTTTGTGGTTTCTTCATTCACACGGTGAAAGGTGTCGCTAATAAAAATGCTTCCCAAAATGAGAAGTACCAATAAGACGACTCCCAATACCCAGTTATAATAAAACGCAACTCCCGCGCCAACGAGTGATAACAAAATAATATAGATTGCCAACAAGCGTAAGCGGGGATTCCGCATAAACACCGGAATCCTTTCTGCTAAACGTAATTTTTTCATAGTTTCTCCTCGAATTGTGTACTAGGTTTATTTTATCACAAAGACCCCTGACAAAGAACCGTCACTACTTTACAGATCGGTAACGACTCCTAATACAAAAACTCGGCAATGCTTTACGAAAGTGACATTTTTGTTTAAACTAAATTGATTACGGAGGTCACAACATGTTAAATAACCGTTTATTTCACTGGTTAATTATGCGAATCGAAAACCCTTTTCCGCCATTAAACTAAAACTAGTCGTCTACTTTTAGTACTCATTCAAACGAAGAAGGTAAAAATTTGGATTCACAAAAAGAGTTATCTGGAAAAAAAGTTCTATTAATGGCCTTTGCCACAGGGATCATTGTGGCCAATTTAAATTATATTCAACCAATTGAAGGTCTCATTGCCACAAGTTTTCAAGTTTCAAAAGCTACAGTCGGTGTGGTTGCCATGTTGACACAACTGGGATATGCATTCGGCTTACTTTTAATCGTTCCGTTGGGCGACATCTTTAATCGCTATCATCTTATTCAGGTGATGTTGGGATTCTCAATTTTGGCGTTGTTCATGGCCTTTTTTGCCCCGTCTATTACAATTTTTGGCGTTGCTTCCCTACTAGTGGGAATTACCTCTGTGGCACCTCAAATTATAATTCCTTACGCCGCTTATCTGGCCCCTAGCTTGCATCAAGGGAAAGTTTTGGGCAATGTCCTCAGTGGTTTGTTAACAGGGATTTTACTTTCACGCTCGGTCAGCGGATTGTTGGGGAGCGTTCTTGACTGGCAGTACGTTTACTTAATTGCAGCGTTCATCTGTACCATTTTGTTGGTGATCTTACACTTGTACTTGCCGCGTGATCCAAGACAACATCAAAGAATGAATTACGGCAAGGTTCTAGCTTCCTTGCCCAAACTTCTTGCTAAAGAAAAACATTTACAAGGTTCCGCCATTAATGGTTTTTGCCTGTTTGGTGTTTCCAATGTTTTGTGGTCAACACTTGCTTTCTACTTAGCAGATCAATATCATCTCGGGAGTGGTGTGGCTGGTTTGTTAGGTTTATTGGGCATCACTGGTGTCTTATTTGCTTCAATTATCGGCCGCTTAGTTGATACCTATTCGCCAAGAATGACGATTGGCTTAGGGATTCTCTTTTCAACGTTAGCCTTTGTTATTTTTGCTTTTATTGGCCAATTATTTATCGGTTTAATTGTAGGCATTGTGTTACTCGATTTAGGAACTCAGTTTGGTCAGGTTTCCAATCAGGCTATTGTCCAATCCTTGAGTCTCGAAGCCAGCAGTCGAAATAACTCCGTCTTTATGTTTAGCTACTTTTTAGGCGGTTCTTTAGGAACATTTTTCGCAACTCTGGCTTGGAGTCATTTAGGCTGGGTAGGCGTTTGCAGTGTCGCCGCCGTTTTCTTAATTTTGGTGCTGCTTGGTCATTTACTCTTAAAGGAACCCCAAAAATTGCAAAAGGTTGGGTAAAAAACTGACTAATCATTTTGGCATTAGTGCAAAGCTAATGCTTTTTTTGTTGCCATAAAAAAACAAGCTGGGGAAATGTTTTCCCAGCTTGACTTAAGTTTATGAACTTGTCTATTCAAAATGTGACCTGAAACTAGGTGTTTTCACCTTTTGAGTCATGCTAATTTCTATTTTACCTTTTGAGCTTGTCGTTCCTGTTCAATAGCCAACTGGGCAACCAAATTCAAATAGTTAAATGGTTCATCATAGTGTGGCTGGAATAGCATATCGACAAACGCTAAGTCATCAATGGTGTTGTTATTTTGAATACAAACCGAAATCGTGTTTGCAGATTGGGCAACTTCATGTTTGCTATAGAGTTGTGCTCCCAGAATTCGCCGATTACTGCGATCATAGACAAGCACGATGGTCAGCATGTCTGTTGTTGGCATGTAACTTGGACGATAATTGCCCTTATAAACAACTGAGGCTGCGTTTAAGCCTTCTTTTTTAGCCCCCGCTACAGTTAGCCCACTAGAAGCCAGCGTGTATCCAAACAACTCCATGGCTGATGTGGCTTGAGTTCCCATATATTTTTGAACTTCGCCAAAAATATTTTTACCAGCAAGAGCTCCTTGACGAACTGCATTCGTGGCCAAAGGGATGTAGGCATCATTATGTGCCGGATTGAAATGTGAAATACAAGCATCCCCAGCTGCATACACATCAGGATTAGAGGTTTGCAAGTAATCATTAATTAAAATAGCTCCGTGGCGGTCCATATCAACTTGTCCACGCAATAAGTCAGTGTTTGCCATAAATCCAGTACTAACAATTGCTAAATCTGCTTCATGGCTCGTTTTATCAGTTTGAATGATTACTTTATCATTTTGATCGTCACCTTGAAAGGCTTCAACCCGCTCATTCAAATAAACATGTACCCCATGCTTTTTTAGCAAACTTGTAATTTGATCAGATAAAGTTTTATCTACATAATTGTTTAGAACTTGGCCGTGCGATTGAATTAATGTCACTTCATGATCTGTATCCGCGTATGCCTCTGCCAGTTCAACCCCAACATAGCCACCACCTACAATTGTGATGTGTTTATGAGTTTGAGCTGACGTATAAATTTGTTTAGCTTGTTCATAGCTTTTACAGAGTAAAACATGCGAATCATCAATTCCCATCAATGGTGGCACCACAACATACGAACCGGTTGACATAATTAATTTGTCATAATTATCTGTAAAAACCTTTTTATTATCCAGATTTTCAACGATAAGTTGATGCGTTTTAGTGTCAATGCTTAGCACATCATGTCTAATGCGAACTTTAGCTCCTTGTTTAGCAAGATCTTCTGGTGTTGCGTAAAACATATCTTCAAGTCGTTTAACTTGGCCATTCAAATATAAAGAAATCCCACATGACAAAAAAGAGACATTATCGTTCCTCTCATAAATAGTCACCTCTGTATCCGGATGTGCTTTAAAAATTTCTGTTGCCGCTGCAATACCAGCATGCGTACAACCAACAATAACGACTTTCATAATAATGTCCTTCTTCCCCAAAAAATTTACTTAGTCTGGATCATCTGGTTTAACTTTAAGTAAATAAGGTTTGCCATAATAATAGCCCTGTCGCAAATCAATATTTAATTTATCGGCTAGTTGATCATCAGCCTTATCTTCGATTCCTTCAAGAATGAACCGTAAATTTTCCTTTTTAGCAATATCCCGCCAGTAAATAACTTTTGCTTGAATCGCTGCATCTTGGAAACTTTGCTCAAAGTTCTGGAGTGCAAATTTGAGTTCACTCACATATGGGATCAACTCTTGAATTTCTTCATACTGATTATCACCAGTTCCAACATCATCGAGACAAAGTTCCATCCCCCGTTGAATAAATCGCTGTAACATCGGTTTCAAATCAGCATTTGTAATGGATTCATCCCCAGGTTCTTCAGTGAGTTCCACATTTAATTTTAAGGGACGTAACTGATCTTGCGAGCGAATTAGAGCCGCATTGATTTTGGGATCCATCATTTGTGTGCGATTCAAATTGACAGATACTGACCCGATTTTAAACACTAGTCTACTGGTAGCTGCCGTCAACATCTCCGCGATAATTGAAACCGGAATATCGGAAAAATGCTTAGGCGGTCGCCAACCATCAGTAGTCCGCCGTCTGATCAGTAATTCATACCCAATAAGCGAGTTATTCACCTTATTTAGTTGTGGTTGAATAAAATACCGATACATTCATGTTCCCCTTTTTTTATGTATTAACTATCTATTATTATAAAGCATTTTTGTATAAAAAGTTGGTATAATTTTGAGTGGCCTGTCACTAACTAATCCCTTTATAGATACGGAAACTCCTTAATAAGCTGTGACGTTGTTATTATACACTTCTGTACTATCTCAATCTAAATAATGCTGCTAGTTTGCCCATTTTCAAGCGATTAAAAAAGACCTTCCAAATCACTATTGATTTGAAAAGTCTGAATTAATTATTCTTCTGAAACGAATGGAAGTAAGCCCATGATCCGTGCGCGTTTAATTGCAATTGTTAAACGACGTTGGTTCTTAGCACTTGTTCCGGTAACACGACGTGGCAAAACCTTGCCTCGTTCTGAAATGAATCGTTTCAGTAAATCTGTGTCTTTATAATCGATGTATTCGATATGGTTAGCAGCGATGAAGTCGACTTTACGACGACGACGATTTCCGCCTCTTCTTTGTTGAGCCATTGAAAATCCCTCCTCTAATGATTAAAATGGTAAATCATCATCGGAAATATCAATTTGTTCGCCGTTATCTGCAAACGGATCGTTAGGATTAGAACTTGCACTAGAAGCACTGCCATTGCTACTGCTCTGACTGTTATTGCTATTAGTGTTACTTCCTTGCCCAGCATCAAACGGATTGCTATTACCGGATGATTGAGGAGCATTGTCGTGAAATCCCGTATTGCCACCTTGCTGTTGACGTTGCTCAGATTGAGCACGGGATTCCAACAATGAAAAGTTTTCAACAACAACTTCTGTAACATATACTCGGACGCCTTGTTGATTTTCGTACGAACGGGTTTGAATCCGTCCATCTACTCCAACCAACGAGCCTTTATGGGTAAAATTAGAGAAGTTCTCTGCAGCTTTTCGCCAAATCACACAGTTAATAAAATCGGCTTCACGCTCTCCTTGAGCGTTCGTAAACTGACGATTAACTGCCACTGTGAAGGTAGCGACTGCAGCACCGCTGTTGGTGTATCGTAAATCGGGATCTCTGGTTAAGCGTCCAACAAGAACTGTTCGGTTTATCATAAACAATGACTCCTTTCTGAATTATTATTTCTGTTTATTTTTAACGTACAACGATCATGTGACGTAAGATACCGTCAGTAATCTTTGAAATACGGTCAAATTCGTTTAAAGCTTTGTCATCGCTTGTTTTTACATTTACGACATGATAGATACCTTCATTGTATCCACCGATCTCATAAGCAAAACGACGCTTGGACCAATCTTTTGAATCAACCACTTCTGCACCATTGTCAGTCAAGATCTTGTCAAAACGTTCTACTAAGGCAGCCTTAGCTGTTTCGTCAACATCTGGAGCAATGATATAAGTAATTTCGTATGATTTTTGTTCCATGTGTTTTACACCTCCTTATGGACTAAGTGGCTTCCTTAACAATTTAAGAAAGCAAGGAGAGCTTCTAAATTAATAGTTACTCACGAACTTAAATTATAGCATTTATACTTGTGCAACGCAATAAACAAAAATCCCAATAAAACGATACATAACTAAGTTACGTCGTTTATTGGGATTTATTTTATTAATTTAATTATTCTTCTGAAGAATTTTCAGATGAACTTTCTTCTGGAGCTTGCTCAGTGGTGTCGGTCGTTGAAGATTGTGTTGAATCATCAGGTTCTTCATCGTCTTCATGATCTACTTTAGCCATTGTGGCAACCTTTGAGTCCTCATCAATTTTAATTAAATGAACCCCCATGGTTGCTCGACCCGTTTCTGGGACAGAATCAACGGCAAAACGAATCATGACGCCACGATCGGTAATCAACATGATATCCTCTTCACCAGTTACGGTGGTCAAGCCAGCTAATGGTCCGTTCTTCGTTGTGACATTCGCAGTTTTAATACCTTTACCGCCACGACCCTTGATTGGATACTCACTAGCTAATGTTCGTTTACCATATCCTTTTTCAGTAATGACGAGAACTTTGCTTTCTGGTTGCAATAGATCAACCCCAACCACATAGTCTTCATCTCGTAAACGAATACCACGAACACCAGTTGCTGAACGACCCATGGAACGAACTGTAGTTTCTGCAAAACTAACTGCATAACCTCTATGTGTTCCGATAATGATGTTTTGTTTATTATTCGTGATAACCACGTTAATTAACTCATCATCATCCTTCAAATTAATCGCTTTTAAGCCATTACTTCGAATGTTCAAGAACTCGTTTAGGGGGGTCCGTTTGACAACACCCTTTAGTGTAGTAAAGAACAGATAACGCTCCGTTTCTTGTTCGTGATTCTGACCAGCATTGATCACGGCCTGAATACTTTCACCCGCACTAATTCCTAACAAGTTAATGACCGGAATACCTTTAGCTGTTCGCCCGTATTCAGGGATTTCATACCCCTTCATGCGGTATACTTTGCCGGCATTTGTGAAGAATAACAACACATCATGGGTAGAACTAGAAACCAGATGCTCAATGAAATCATCATCATGCACACCCATTCCTTGAACACCACGACCACCACGACGTTGAGATTTAAACTCAGACTGTGGCATCCGTTTAACATACCCATTATGAGTCAAGGTTATCATGACATCTTCTTCTTCAATCAAATCTTCATCTTCAAGACTAAGCACTTCACCAACAAGTAACTCGGTTCGGCGTTTATCACCAAACTTATCCTGAATATCAAGTAATTCCTGATAAATAATCTGATTAATCCGCTCTGTATGAGCCAAAATATCTTTATAATCAGCAATATCAGTCATTAATTTGGTGTATTCATTTTCAACTTTTTCACGTTCCAAGCCCGTTAAACGAACCAAACGCATATCCAAGATAGCTTGCGATTGTTTGTCAGATAATGAGTAGTTACTCATCAACTGATCTTTGGCAATCTCGGCAGTTTCGGAATTACGAATAATCGAAATGATTTCATCAATGTGATCTAGCGCAATTCGTAACCCTTCAAGAATATGAGCTCGCGCTTGAGCTTTCTTTAAATCAAACTCAGTCCGTCGGCGAATAACTTCTTCTTGATGCTTTAAATAGTAGGTCAAAATTTGCTTTAAGCTAAGCACTTTTGGCGCCCCATCCACAATGGCCAACATGTTAAAACTAAATGTTGTCTGCATCAAAGTCATTTTGTACAAATTGTTCAAAACAACTGAAGCACTCATATCACGACGAATATCAATCACAACCCGCATACCTTCACGGTCAGTTTCATCGTTTACGTCTGTGATTCCTTCGATTCGTTTGTCACGAGCTAATTCAGCAATTCGTTCAATTAACTTAGCCTTGTTGACCATGTAAGGAAGTTCAGTAAGCACGATTTTTTCACGGCCACTCTTTTCCTGTTCAATATCAACTTTAGCCCGAATAATAATGGTTCCCTTACCCGTTTCGTAAGCTTTACGAATTCCTGATTTACCCATAACCACACCACCGGTTGGGAAGTCAGGTCCAGGTACAGCCTCCATCAAATCAGCAGTGGTTGCTTCCGGATTATCCATCAAAATATGAATTGCGCTAATCACTTCGGCCAAATTATGTGGCGGAATATTAGTGGTCATCCCAACTGCAATTCCGGTTGCACCGTTGACAAGTAAATTAGGAAAACGAGCTGGTAACACTTTTGGTTCGCGCTCTGTGCCATCATAATTATCTTGAAAATCAACGGTATTTTTATTAATATCGCGCAGCATTTCAACGGCAATCTTACTCATTCGAGCTTCGGTATACCGCATTGCGGCAGCCCCATCACCATCAACAGAACCAAAGTTACCATGACCATCAACTAACATGTAACGGTAACTGAAATCTTGCGCCATTCGCACCATGGATTCATAAATTGCGGAGTCACCATGAGGATGATACTTACCCATGACATCCCCAACAATTCTGGCTGATTTTTTATATGGCTTTTCTGGGGTCACACCCAGTTCACTCATTCCATATAAAATACGACGATGAACTGGTTTTAAACCATCACGCACATCAGGCAAAGCTCGTGCCACAATAACACTCATCGCGTAATCTAGGAAGGATGTTCGCATTTCTCGACTCAAATTGACATCCGTTACTCGAGTCCCAATATTTTCTTCATCAGACAAATTAGTTAACCTCCAATCCTAAATTAAACATCTAAGTTTTCAACGAAGACAGCATTGTCTTCAATGAATTTCCGACGGGGTTCTACACGATCGCCCATCAACATTTCAAAATCCCCACTGGCTGCATCAGCATCTTCAGCAGATACTCGTAACAAACGACGATTATCAGGATTCATAGTCGTTTCCCATAATTGAGAAGCATCCATTTCACCTAAACCTTTGTATCGTTGAATTGCTGGTTTCGGACTTGGTGGCAACTGTCCCAAAACTTCTTGCAATTCTTCATCAGAATCAATATAACGAATCATTTTACCCTGACGAACTTGATATAGAGGTGGCTGGGCAATATAAACATAGCCCTTATCAATCATTGGTCGCATGTAACGATAAAATAGGGTCAACAATAATGTTCGAATATGCGCACCATCGACATCGGCATCGGTCATAATAATTAATTTATGATAATTAGCCTTCGTGACATCAAATTCTTCACCAAAACCAGTTCCAAGGGCTGTAAACAGTGACCGAATTTCTTCATTAGCCAAAACACGATCTAAAGTTGCTTTTTCAACGTTTAAAATTTTACCTCGAATTGGCAAAATGGCCTGCGTTAAACGGGAACGTCCTTGCTTAGCACTACCACCGGCAGAATCACCCTCGACAATGAATAATTCACTAATTGATGGATCTTTGGACGTATTATCGGCCAATTTTCCAGGCAAATTATTAATTTCGAGACCACTCTTTTTCCGGGTCACTTCACGTGCTCGTTTAGCAGCAATTCGGGCTTTTGATGCCAATAAACCTTTGTCAATCACTTTCCGAGCAGTATCAGGGTTTTCCATCAAAAACTTATTGAAATGTTCCCCAAATACATCATTAACGGCGGTCCTGGCATCAGAATTACCCAATTTAGTTTTCGTCTGACCCTCAAATTGAGGATCAGGATGCTTTACACTGACAACGGCTGTTAAACCTTCCCGCACATCATCACCAGAAAGATTATCCTCATTGTCCTTTAACATGCCACTCTTATGCGCATAATCATTAACAACCCGTGTTAAAGCCCGTTTAAAGCCTTCTTCATGAGTCCCACCTTCATACGTATGAATGTTGTTGGTAAAGGTCAAGAGTTTACTTTGATAACCCTCTGTATATTGCATTGCGACTTCAACTGTAATGCCTTTTTCCACCCCTTCAACATAGATTGGGTCGGGGAAAAGAACATCTTTACCTTCGTTGAGATAGTCAACATAGTGGCGAATTCCGCCTTCGTATAAGAAATCATCTTCCGTAGGCTTTTCAGGACGCATATCTTTTAACGTGATCCGTAATCCTTTATTCAAGAATGCCAGTTCACGAATTCGTGTCCGTAAAGTTTTAATATCAAAGATTGTGGTTTCTTGGAAAATATCTGCATCTGGTAAGAAATGCACGATAGTTCCATGTTCGTGGGGCTTCGAATCCCCAATAACCGTCATGGCAGTCTTCACTTTACCGCGTGTAAAATCCATATAATAGACTTTATCATCGTGCATGGTTCGGACATCCAATTCAGTTGATAACGCATTAACAACTGAGGCACCCACACCATGAAGTCCACCAGAGACTTTATATCCGCCGCCACCGAATTTACCACCAGCATGTAAGATTGTAAAAACTGTTTCCAAGGCTGGTTTACCGGTCTTAGCTTGAATTCCGACTGGGATTCCACGGCCATTATCAGTCACGGTAATACTGTTATCTTTTTCAACAATCACGTTGATTTTATTCGCAAAGCCCGCTAAAGCTTCATCAATCCCGTTATCAATAATTTCCCACACAAGATGGTGAAGACCTTGTGCACTGGTTGAACCAATGTACATTCCAGGCCGTTTCCGAACTGCTTCTAGTCCTTCAAGAACTTGAATTTGACTTGCATCGTATTCTTTTGCTTTTTCTTCTTTACGCTCACGTGCTGTCTCAATTTCTTGGGGAGTTTTTTTCGTTTTATCTTCGTCAGCCAATCTTATTCCTCCTTATGCAAAATACCTGATTTAATTGTAAATATCCGCGGTTCATCAATTAATTGACGAGCAATACCGCTCAAACTAGTTGTTGTCAAAAAGGTTTGGACCTTATTTTGAATCGACTTTAAAAGGTGCGTTTGCCGGTCATCATCTAGTTCGGATAACACATCATCTAGTAGCAATACCGGATACTCGCCTGTTTCTTCTTTCATGAGATCAATCTCTGCCAATTTCACACTTAAAGCTGTCGTTCGCTGTTGTCCTTGTGATCCGAAAGTTTGGACATCTTTGCCATTGACTAAAAAACGAACGTCATCGCGTTGGGGACCGACCAATGTGGTTCCCTGCTGCAACTCCCGTTCCTCATGACTCGCAAACGCCTTTCTCAACTCGTCATATAGTTGATCTACGGATAAATCTTGTTTCTGGATAACTTGTGACACATACTCAAACGTCAAATGTTCTTTTCCTAGGGAAATTTGGGTATGCAACTGTTGAGCCCATTTCTCTAGTTTTTTTAGAAAAAGGCGGCGCTGAAATATAATCTCCGCACCATAAGCTGCAAGCTGATCAGACAACACACCAAGAAAAACTTTATCTTTGTTCACTTTGAACTTTAGCTGTTTTAAATACTGATTTCGTTGCTTCAGAATTGTGCGATACTGCGCGGAATTATACAGATATTTACTACTCATCTGGCCAAATTCCATGTCAATAAACCGCCGTCTAACAGCCGGTGACCCCTTAACCAAAGACAAATCCTCTGGTGCAAACAAAATGACATTTAGTTGTCCTATATACTGTGACAACTTACTTTGTTCTAAATGATTCACCTTGGCCTGTTTACCTTTAGAACTTAATTCCAGTTCTAAGGGAATTGAACTCATTCTTTTGTGTACGCGGGTTGCCAAACGAGCTGAATCAGCGCCCCAACTAATTAAATCCCGATCATTAGATGTTCGGTGACTTCTCGTTAGGGCCAACACGTAAATTGATTCCAACAAATTTGTTTTTCCCTGAGCATTTGCACCCAATAACACATTGACACCAGGAATAAATTCGGCCTCCAAATCCGGATAGTTACGGAAATTATGGAGGCTAATATTTTCCAAATACATGACTAATCCTCACGTCTTGAACGTACAATAAACAGTCCTTCATCTGGAATATTAACCGTGTCCTTTGGATATAGCTTTTTTCCGCGCCGATTCTCAGGCTCATCATTTACCTCTATAGTGTGTTCGCGAAGATACCATTTGGCTTGTCCGCCAGTTCCAATGATTGATTCTTCTTTTAAGAGTTGACCGAGCGTAATGAATGGCGTTGTAATTAAAACTTCTTTTTTCTCCAAAATTACAACCACCTTTACTAGAACTTATTTCGAATCAATTATTATTTAATTTCGTTTTTTTAAACCAAAAAATAATTTATTCAATTTTAACTAGATTCTTTACTAAATACCTATTTATTATACCTTTAAAAACCTAAAAAAACAATCTCAGAGGCTGTGTTTTGCGTTTTAAGCCATTTTGAAGATAATTAGATACTTTTGACATTTCTTGCGTATTTTTCTCAAATCCTCTTATTTTAATTTCTAGGCATAAAATAAAAACCACGCTTGTCAAAATTTAATTTGGCAAACGTGGTTATTTTTTTAAATTTTAGAATGTTCGAACAGGTGTAATCAACTGAATAAAGTTTTCTTGATCCTCAGTTGGAACCAAAGTGAATGGTCGCAATGCTGAAGTGAATGAAACTTGAATTTCAGTTTGGCCAAACGAACGGAGCGCATCCTTCATATAATCTGGGTTAAATGAAATTTCTAAATCTTCGCCCTCAACAACTTTTGCATCAAGTTGTTCCTCAACGTTTCCGACATCAGGCGAGTTTCCTGAAATAACAATCTTTTTATCAGCAGTGGTAATCGCCAATTTAACAACATTATTACGACTTTCATGGGATAACAAGGAAGCCCGTTCAATGGCTGCTAATAAAGCTGGCGCATTGAATTCTAAAGTTGTGGTTGATTCTTTTGGAATCAAACGGGATGTATCTGGATAATTTCCTTCAAGTAATCGAGAATAAAACGCTGTGTCACCTAAAGTAAAGAGAACCTGATTTTCAGAAATTCGCGTGATGACGTCTGGATTTTCTTCGCCAATCATCCGAGATAACTCAACGAGACTTTTTCCAGGGATGATCACATCATATTTTCCAGTATTTCCTTCAGGCAATTTAATTTGGCGTTGACTTAACCGGTGACTATCAGTTGCAACTGCTAAAAATTGGTCGCCATCAATACTGAAATGAACCCCAGTTAAAATTGGACGACTTTCTTGAGTTGAAACGGCCAAAACAGTTTGGCTAATTAATTGTTTAAATACGTTTCCGGAAAGTTGGATTTGGTCATTACCGTCAAGTTCTGGTAAATGTGGGTAATTATTAGCATCCAAACCGTTAATTGTAAATTCTGCGGCCCCAGATGAAATCTCTGTTTGGAAGCCTTCAGTAATTTCAACGGTCATTGAATCTTCTGGAAGTCGTTTAACGATATCACTAAAGAAGTGCGCAGGTAAAACAATTTTCCCAGGATCTGTAATTGACAATCCGTTGTCTTCATTTTTGGCATCTAAAACTGTCTCAATGGAAATATCTGCATCACTCCCAGTTAAGATAATTTGATCAGATTCCACATCAAGTTTTAAACCAGTCAAAATAGGAATTGTTGTTTTAGAAGATATTGCTCTTTGAACGTCATTTAATTTTTTAATGAACGCAGCTCGTTTTACAGTAAATTTCATTTTTAAGAATCTCCTTTGGACGAAATGTATTTATATATAATTATATATTAAAAGTAACAGTAGTAATAGGGCCTGTTGATATTGTGTAAATGTCACCTAACGCTTAGGCAGGTCGAAGATTATCTCTGTTTATAAAATGTGGATAACTTTTAAAGTAATTCACACTTGTCCACAAGCTATGGTTTGAGCTCACTTTTTAGATCACCAATTTGGCGTTGTAAATCATCATCTTTTTTAAGCGCCGCTGCAATTTTTTCGTGAGCATGAATCACAGTGGTGTGATCTTTGCCACCAAATTCAGTTCCGATTTTCGGTAAGGAGGCGTTTGTCAGCTCGCGAGAAAGATACATAGCAATCTGGCGAGGGACAACGATTGATTTCATTCGTTTCTTACCCTTTAAATCAGAAATTGAAGTGTGATAGTATTTAGCGACTTTGTCTTGAATTAGCGAAATTGAGACTTCACTAAATTTAGTACCAAAGTTCAAACTACGCATGGCTTCGGAGGCAAGATCAGTTGTAATGCTAGTACTTTGCAGATTCGCATATGCTTGAACCCGCGCTAAAGCACCCTCTAATTCTCGTACGTTTGAATCAACTTGGGTGGCGATGTAATTCAAAGTATCGTCAGGAATTTCAATTTTATCAGCCATCGCTTTTTCACGTAAAATGGCAATTCGCGTTTCCAAATCAGGTGGGGTGATATCGACCGATAATCCCCATTTAAAGCGCGAAACTAGTCGTTCCTGCAACTTAGGAATTTCATTTGGTAAACGATCTGAAGTCAGCACAATTTGTTTTTGATTACTATATAAAGCCTCGAAAGTATGGAAGAATTCTTCTTGAGTAGCTTCCTTATCAGCAAAGAACTGCACATCATCGACTAAAAGCAGGTCAACATTTCGATAAACCTCACGAAATTCTTCTTGATGTTTAGATTGAATTGCATTGATAAAATCGTTTGTGAAAGCTTCACTAGTAACATATTTAACATTCGTATCAGGATTATTTTTGAGAATTTGATGGCCAATCGCATGCATCAAATGGGTTTTTCCAAGACCAACGCCTCCATAAAAGAAGAGCGGATTGTACATAGTCCCAGGATCTTCCGAAACGACTAACGCGGCTGCATGGGCCATCTGGTTTCCTTTACCAGTGACAAATGTGTCAAATGTATATTTGTCATTTAAGGTAGTAACTTCCATAAAATCGGGTGTCGTTTTTGGTTTTTCGGCAGCCTTTTTTTCTTGTTGAACGGTTTCTTCTTGCTCACCCTCCAAAACAAAATCTGGTGTGATATCTGCTTGGGTGATCAAATAAGCATATTCTACAAATTTTGGTGCCAAATGTTGTTTCCAATAATCGCGATGTAACGGCGATGGTAATTGGATTGTCATGATATGATTTTTTAGATCGATTGGTTTAGCTACGTCGATCCAAGTTGAAAAGCCGAGGGATGAAATATCATCGTCTTTTTGAAAATCAGCTTTAATTTGATTCCAAAGATCATCCTTACTTAGCACAAAAATCCCTCCAAAGTTACGCACAGTTTATTTTTTGTGTTTTCAATTCTTAAGCGAAAGAAACAATGCATTAATTTTAGCATGAAAAAAAAAAGTTTTCCACAGGATGTGGAAAACTATCGAAAATAAATCACAGGACAGGTAAAAGTGTATCCACAAGCTGTTGAAAAAAGGCCAAATTTTCATGAAAATTTTGGTTATTCACACAAAACGGTGGATAACTATACCCCGAGAAATAAGGGGTGGCAGGAGTTATCCACTGAAAATCATGAAAATGTGGATAACTCAATCACAGGGGGTGAATATCCGGATAAGCTCGGGAAAAACGGTGCAAAACTTAGGAAAACAAATGTTTTTATCCACAAGGTATGCACCACGATAAGCTTTGAGTGTGAACAAGAATATTTATTTTTTTCTATTAAGACCTTTGCATGATGATTGATTTGTGATACTATATTATGGTAATTGTAATTAGATACTGAGTTATTTCATTAATATATAAATGAAATCTATATAAATTTCAGTGTTGCTATGGGAGGTGTACGAATTGAAAAGAACATATCAACCAAAGAAGCGTCATCGTTCACGTGTGCATGGTTTTCGTAAACGTATGAGTACAAGTAACGGCCGTAGAGTTTTAGCACGTCGACGTCTAAAAGGTAGAAGAAAATTATCTGCATAAGGCCACTGATCCCAGTGGTCTTTTATTTTTGAAGAAATTTGAAAATAGCAGACAAACAACCTTTTATATGTGAGAAACTTGATAATACGATTTATTTTGGAGAGAGAGCATGCGCAAGTCATACCGTGTAAAAAGAGAAACGGAATTTCAAAAGGTATTTGAAACTCATAATTCATATGCAAATCGAAAGTTTGTTGTTTATGTGATGGAGAAACCACATCAACCTCATTTTCGGGTGGGAATTTCTGTTGGTAAGAAAATTGGTAATGCTGTTATGCGAAACTATATGAAGCGACGCATCAGTCAAAGCGTTCTTGAATTCAAACCACAACTACGTCAAGATATTGACTTTTTGGTCATTGCACGGCCCCAAGCGTCTGGTCTTTCAATGAAAGAGACCAAACAGCAATTAAAGCACGTATTCACGTTAGCTAATATTTTAACTACTGATCAAAGTGAGGAAAAGTAAGTGAAACACAGCAAAAGAAATATAGTGATGATGGCAATTGCCAGTTTAACGCTGTTTTTAGCTGGTTGTAGTACGGCACCTATCACGAAGAATAGTACCGGATTTTGGGATCATTGGATTGTCTATAATTTTTCACGGGCAATTATTTGGTTATCACATTTATTCGGTGGTAATTTTGGTTGGGGAATTATTATTTTCACCATTATTATTCGTATTATCATCTTGCCCTTGATGATTTATCAAACAAAATCTTCAATGAAAACTGCTGAAATTCAGCCTAAGGTTCAAGCTTTACAAAAGAAGTATTCCTCTAAGGATACTGAAACACAGCAAAAATTGCGTGAAGAACAACAAAAACTTTATTCCGAAGCTGGTGTAAATCCCGTTGCTGGGTGTTTACCATTAATTGTTCAGTTACCTGTTTTGTATGCTTTGTATGCCGCTGTTAACCGGACGGAAGTTTTGAAAGCAGGATCATTTTTATGGCTGCAATTGGGAGACAAGGATCCGTACTTCGTATTACCTATCTTAGCTGCTGTATTTACCTATGTGAGTTCATGGCTGAGTATGAAGTCGCAACCAATGCAAAATGGGATGACAACAATGATGACCATTGGTATGCCGGTCATTATCTTCTTTACAGCGTTAAGTGTGCCATCAGCTGTTTCCCTGTACTGGGTGGTTACAAATATTTTCCAAGCTGGTCAAACATTAGTTATTCAAAATCCGTTTAAGATTAATCGTGAACGTGAAGCAAAAGCACAGGCTGAACGCGATAAAAAACGGGCCATTGCAAAAGCTAAGCGTAAGGCTTATAAAGGACGCAATAGAAAATAAAAATGACTGGAGATTAGAATGTTTAGTTCTGGTCTCCTTTTGCTGTACATAATCGTAAAAAGGAGGTAGCCTATGGCAAATTATAAAGGGAGTACAATTGAAGAAGCAATTGAAGCAGGACTTGCTGATTTAAATGTAACCCGTAAAAGTGTAACTGTTTCAACAATAGTCGAACCTAAAAAAGGATTTTTGGGTTTCGGCAAACGATTGGCTGAAATTGAAATGTCAGTTATTGAGGCTCCAAAATCAAACGAGACGGTCAAAGTTCCTGAAGAAAAAGCGCCAGAAACTAAACCAAAAGTTAATTCTGAAGTTCAACATAAAACTGATGAAGTAAATCATGAAAGTAAAGCTGAAGTTCAAAGGCACCCGCAAGTCAAGGATCAAGCTATAGAACCAGAAACCTCATCGCGTCCGCGTTTGAATGAAGAAATTGTTTCTCAAATGCAGGAATATTTGGCAAAGATTGTGACCCAGTTGGGAATTGAAGCTACTTCAACAAGTAAATTTCATCATCGTGACGTTTCAATAGAGTTCAGAACTGAGCAAGAGGGCATGCTAATTGGGAAGCATGGTCGAACAATTAACGCACTACAAACTTTAGCTCAAGTATTTTTGCTACATCGCGGCATTTCACATGCCAATGTAAAATTGAATGTTGAAAATTACCGTGAACGACGGACAGAAACGTTGCAACACTTGGCCGAAAATACAGCTCGTGAGGTTGTGGCAACTGGTGAACCAGTTTTCTTGGATCCCATGCCCGCATTTGAGCGAAAAGTGATTCATGCGACGCTGTCTGAGAATCATTTTGTCTCAACTTTTTCAGAAGGACATGAACCTCATCGCTATGTTGTGGTGGCCCTTGTTCAAGATGAACAGCTTTAAAATAAAAGTGTAAGAAATTGACAAATGCGCAACAAAATTTTAAGATATAATCAATTATCTAAATAGCAGGTAAAGTAGTGAAAGTACTTTATCCACGTAACCTCTTATTAAGGCGTGGACTAGGTGCTTTTTTTATTGGAATTGATTAGGAAGGAAATAGAAAATGCTAGAAACAGCTACGGAATTAGATACGATTGCTGCAATTTCAACCCCACCTGGTGAAGGTGGTATTTCCATTGTTCGAGTAAGTGGAAATACCGCGCTTGATGTGGCAGAGAAGATTTTCAAAGGTAAGGATCTGCATACAGTTAAAAGCCATACCATTAATTATGGGCATATCGTTAACCCTAAAACAAAGCACACAGTTGATGAAGTAATGGTTTCAGTGATGTTGGCACCCAAAACATATACTTGTGAAGATGTTGTTGAGATCAATTGTCACGGAGGCATTGTGCCTACCAACGATATTTTACAGCTTCTACTAAGTAACGGTGCAAGAATGGCCAAACCAGGCGAATTTACTGAACGTGCTTTTTTGAACGGTCGAGTTGATCTTTCTCAGGCTGAAGCAGTGATGGATTTGATTCGTGCTAAAACGGATCGGTCGATGAAAGTAGCTTTAAATCAATTAGATGGGGATTTATCTCATTTAATTAAGAATTTGCGGCAGGATATTTTAGACGTTTTGGCACAGGTTGAAGTTAACATTGATTATCCAGAATATGATGATGTTGAGACCATGACCAGTAAACTATTACGTGAAAAAGCTGTAGAAGTGAAAGCACAAATCAAACAACTTTTGCAAACTGCGCAAGAAGGTAAAATTTTACGTGATGGACTGGCAACGGCGATTGTGGGGCACCCAAATGTTGGGAAGTCTAGTTTGCTGAATCGAATGCTACATGAAGACAAAGCGATTGTCACAGATGTGGCTGGAACCACGCGTGATGTTTTGGAAGAGTATGTGAATGTTCGTGGTGTGCCGTTGAAGTTAGTTGATACAGCTGGTATCCGTGAAACAAACGATAAAGTTGAGAAAATCGGTGTTGAACGCAGTCGTAAAGCAATTAAAACTGCAGACTTGGTCTTGTTAGTTTTAGACAGTAGTAATCCATTGTCGGATGAAGATCGTCAGTTAATTAAAGTCACTGATGAAGCAAAACGAATCATTATCTTGAATAAAACTGATTTACCAATGCAATTAGATACTGATGAATTATTCAATTTAGTTCCTGAGGATCAGGTGATTCGAACCTCTGCAACAGAAGGGGTAGGATTGGATGATTTGAAAGAAAAAATTTCTAAGTTATTCTTCGGTGGGATTGAAAGTAATCAAAACAGTGTCATTGTGACAAATGCTCGGCATATTGGCTTGCTGAATCAAGCTGAAGAAGCATTGGATTCAGTTTTGCAAGGGCTCAAAGATGGTATGCCAGTAGATCTAGTCCAAATTGATATGACGCGTTGCTGGGAATTTCTTGGTGAAATTACTGGTGACAGTTATCAAGATGAGTTATTAGATCAGTTGTTCAGCCAATTCTGTTTGGGTAAATAATTGAAGTTCAATTAAGTTAACCATGAAACAAATTATGAAGCTACTTGAAGCTCGAAATAATGTGGAGGAAGAGTCATGACGGAAGTAAAACAGTATGCAGGGAAAGATTACGATGTGATCGTAGTTGGCGCCGGCCATGCGGGTTCAGAAGCGGCTTTGGCAGCTGCAAGAATGGGAAACAAAACCCTACTAATGACTATCAATTTGGATATGGTGGCTTTTATGCCATGTAATCCTTCAGTTGGTGGACCAGCAAAAGGCATTGTGGTTCGTGAAATTGATGCTCTTGGTGGCGAGATGGGTAAAAACATCGATAAAACTTATGTCCAAATGCGAATGCTAAATACGGGTAAAGGCCCCGCAGTTCGTGCCTTACGGGCCCAAGCAGATAAACATGCTTATCATGCTCAAATGAAAAAAACTATTGAAGATGAACCTAATTTGACTTTACGACAGGGAATTGTTGATGATTTAATCATTGAAGACGGTGTCTGTAAGGGAATAATTACTAATACTGGTGCTCGTTACCATGCCAAGAGTGTTGTTCTGACGTTGGGAACAGCTGCTCGTGGGAAGATTATTATCGGCGAGCTTATGTATTCTTCGGGTCCTAATAACTCACAACCTGCCATGAAACTTACTAAGAACCTAAAGGATTACGGTTTCGATTTGGAACGTTTCAAAACAGGAACGCCACCACGAGTTGATGGTGGCACAATTCATTATGATGAAACTGAAGAACAGCCCGGTGATAAGGAACCAAATCACTTTAGTTTTACAACGCCTGACAGTGCCTATATTGATGTGAAAAATCAGTTATCTTGCTGGTTGACGTATACTAATGAGTATACCCATAAAATTATTCGAAAAAATCTAGATCGTGCACCTATGTTTTCTGGTTTGATTGAAGGTGTTGGTCCCCGCTATTGTCCTTCAATTGAAGATAAGATTGTCCGATTTGCGGATAAGGATCATCATCAATTATTCCTTGAACCTGAAGGTCGGAATACAGATGAATGGTATGTTCAGGGACTTTCAACTTCTATGCCAGAAGAGGTTCAACAACAAATTCTTCATTCCATTAAGGGCTTAGAAGATGCTGAAATGATGCGGCCTGGTTATGCTATCGAATACGATGTGGTTTCCCCCTATCAATTGAAGCCAACTTTAGAAACTAAAGTTGTGAAAAACTTGTATACCGCTGGTCAAACAAACGGGACGTCCGGTTATGAAGAAGCAGCTGGCCAAGGTTTGATGGCTGGAATTAACGCTGGATTGCGTGCCTTAGACAAAGGTCAGTTTACCTTAAAACGTAGTGATGCTTACATTGGTGTTATGATTGATGACTTGGTGACTAAGGGAACCAAAGAACCATATCGTTTGCTGACTAGTCGTGCTGAATATCGTTTGATTTTACGTCATGACAATGCGGATTTGCGTTTAACTGAGATGGGTCATGACCTTGGTTTGATTGATAACGATCGTTACCAAGAATTCCAAGAGAAAAAAGATGATATTAAAAATGAACTTCATCGTTTAGATACCATTCGCATAAAACCTAAACAAGTTAAAGATTTCTTGATTTCTAAGGGTGGTCATGAATTAAAAGATGGTGTTTTAGCATCAGAATTTCTCCGTCGTCCAGAGGTTTCCTACAAAGACTTGCTGCAATTTATCCCTGCGCCGGATAAGAAGTTAGATCGGCGCGTGGTTGAGCAAGTTGAAATTGAAATTAAATATGCAGGTTATATCAAGAAAGCTAAAGAACGTGTTGAACGTTTGAAAAAGATGGAAGCTAAGAAGATTCCGGATCACATTGATTACGCTGCGATCAATGGTTTGGCTACTGAGGGTCGTCAAAAGTTGGAGAAAATTCAACCAGAAACGATTGCACAGGCTAGTCGAATTAGTGGGGTTAACCCAGCTGATATCGCTATTTTAAGTGTTTATATTGAACAAGGACGTATTGCAAAAGTTAAATAATTTACAAATAAGAGCTGTTTTAATAGAGATATTAAAACGGCTTTTTATTTATAATAATATTTATTTTATCGTTAAAATATATTTTATTGACATTTCTAAATAACTGGAATATAACTAAGTTATCACAAAAATAAATTTTAACGATAGAAGGAATTATTATTAAAGATTTTCTGAATACTAGTAAAGCACAACTTGTTAAAGTCGGTATTATTGCATTAATTGATGAGTTAGGAAGCAGCATGTTTAGCTTCGCATTGGGATTATTTCTCTTACGTAAAACGGGATCTGCTATGAATCTGGGAATTTCTATTTTGATTGGCCCCTTAGTATCATTAGTTTTATTGCCTGTTTCTGGAACAATTGTGGATCGTTTTAGCCACAAAAAAATCATTGTGACTTGTCAGATTGGCATTATTATCACGATGGCGTTTTTCTCAATGGAGCTTCAGCAGCTTTCAGGAACGTATCTCATTAAAATTATTATTTTGTTGGTTTTGCTAGATATCTTTCAATTGTTTATTGGCAATGTTTTCAGTGCTTCTGCGATAAATCTCGTGCCTAAAACACAGGTGCAACAACTTAACTCGATTCAACAAATGGTTCGTTCTTCAGCATCAATTTTGGCTCCTATTTTTGGTGGAATTGCTTACGGAATGATGCCATTCTTTGGTTTCACACTGGTTATGTTGGTGACTACCTCAGTCGTTATGCTGATTGTATTATCGCTGAACTTCAGATTTAATGGGGCACAACTAGTCACTAAGACCGATTTTAAAAGAAAAGTGGATTTTTTAACTTCATTTAAGGAAGGCATCCATTATCTACGTCAGAAACAGGCAATTGTGATGTTGATTATAACGGCTTGTGTAATCAATTTCTTCTTTTGTGCAGTGAATGTTGGGTTACCCTTTATATTAGTTAATCGGTTTAAGTTAAGTAATATTTTTTACAGTATCGTAGAGGCTAGTACGTCAGTAGGGATGATCTTATCAGGTTTTATCTTTATGAAACAAAAGCCAGCAGAAAATCAGATTCAAATTATGTATCGTTGGGTTATCGGGATAGCTCTGATTACAAGTGGAATGGGCTTACCAGTAGTGTTGCATGTTCAATTGTTAAAATTGGAAATTACTGGTATTTATGTGGCGCTCGCCTTACTAATGGGGGTTGCGTTATTTGAAACCAATGTACCTATGGCAGGATACATGCAACTGCATATTGATTCTAGTTTTCAGGGACGGGTTTTTACAATTTAATCTTCATTGTCAATGTTGATGATGCCCGTTGGAACGATTATGTACGGTTACTTATTTGATCATTTTAATGCAGGTATTATTTTTCTAGTATCAGGAATAATTGTAATTATTTTCATCTCTGTATTCATGCAAATTAAAGTAACAAAACCGATAGGATATGCTAGAAATATAGCAGGAACGAAAAACCTAGAAAATGGGCAGAAATAGATTCTTAATTGAATAACCATGAGATTGTTACGCTAAATGGGTATAATAAGGTTATTCAAACTAACTCAAAGGAAGTTGCCTAAATGAGCTCTAATAAACTTGATAATTTAGCAAAATTACTTGCGGATCCAAAGGTAAATCGAATTTTGGAGGCGGCTAGACCCAAAAAGGGGATTACTGTTAAGCAACTCGCTAAGATTTTAAAAGAAAAGCCATCTAACCTATACTATCCAATTCAAAAAATGACAGATTTTGGGCTCTTAAAAGTTGTGGCTGAAAACGAAATTAAGAATTTAACTGAAAAAGTGTACAGTTCGGCATCATTGTATAAACGTTCTCAACAAAAGAAACTAGGCCTTAAAGAAAATGAAATTGATTTAAGTAATGAGTATGTTTTGAATCATACGGATGATCTTTTAGAGTTTTTTATGATTAATCAAAAGCGAATGCTAACAAGCTTTGAAAAAAATATGGATTTTATCCAAGCTGGTGGAAAGGTAAACGAAGTGAATTTTTCGTGGGCAGTGTCCACTCTTGAGCTTTCTAAGCGAGGGCAGATAGAGCTATTAAAAAAAATAAATCAGTTAACCACTGATTTTAAGGATCCACATCCAGAAGATCCTCAATTTTCCTTTAACCTTGATATGACGTTATATTCTGATGATGAGCCAAAGGATAAATAGATTTTTATTAAGGATAAAGTGAATTTAACAATCAAAGCTTTTCAATTGAATTAAAATATTTTTGTGGTTAATGAGTATATTTTGCGTAGAATGTTGATGCCTGATTAATTAAGTACTGTTTTGATATAATGTTTCACGTGAATCAAAAACATTTTGCTTTTCTTTTTCCATAGATGTTAGTAAAACAAAGTGATGATAATTTAAATTATCCGATGTGGTATAAACAGAAGCATATTTTAGATAACGTACAGGTAAATTAATAACTAAGGGGAGTGTATCTTTGTTCAGTGGCGCATTATAAAGACTTTTAACAGTGGTATCATGAGTGGAATCATGACCAATGTAATTTAGAACAATATCATTGACATTTGAATCAAAAGTAAGATTTTCTTTATCTAATTGTATGTTTAAAAAACCTGGTCCAACTAGTAAAAATTCTTCTGGAATTTTTACGCCATATATATTTTTAATAGCTAATACCACGGAGGCACTCAAACACTGCATTGCAGATTTACTTTCAGGCATGGGGTCGTCCTTTCTATTTTCTAGAAAACTTCAAATGAGCCGTTTGTTTTTTCGTACTTAATACTGTATTGGAATATGCAAACACCGATGATTAACCAAATGAAGTTGACGGCAATATAAATCAATATTAAATTCAGTGGAATACTATGTTGTAAATATATTAGTCTTGATATTTCAATACCAGAAACAAACGGAATAATGTTTTGAAGTGGGCTGAACAATGGAATAGTTATATTTCCAATTAATAACAGCGCAGTTTGAATTATTGTTGCCCATTGTCCAACACGTTTCACGTGTACAGAGACTGCACCAAACACAAACCCAATCCCAGACATTCCAATATTTGAAAGCATAGAAATTAAAAATAGCTGTACTACTAAAACCAAGGCCTTTAATAGAGTTAACTTAATTGAAAATGAAGACAATGATATGATTACAAGAAAGTAAAATATGCCGAGAATGTTATTAACTCCACTACGAACTATAATCAAGAGCCACAGTGGGTGAGGACTTTGTAATTCAGATTCTAATATACCGGCTTTTGCATCAGACTCAATTGCATCTGATGCCGCATCCATGCCTAAAACACCAGCATTCCAGTAAAGATATCCTATCAGGAGTTAGTGTAAAGTTTTAGTAGGAAAGTGAAAAAAAGCCTTTTCAAAACACGAGAAGACCGTTAATCTTCTAATTAGGTTGGTAGCCAAAAATTAGGAGGTAACGGTCTTCATGTCTCAAATCTTAACAGAAATCATGACAGTTTTAAAGGATAGTAATAGTTTATTTAATGCGGAACAAGATTTAATGATTCGGTGTCAAGCGTTGATTGCCACTGCTTTAGGTCAAGCACTAGAAGAGTTGGATGATCTTTTAATTGGTGAAACAAAATACCAAGAAATTGTTGGTAAACGCGAAAGAACTTTGAATTTCATGTGTGGGGCCGTAACTTTCAAACGCCGGTTAGTGAAGCTAGCTGATAAAAAGTATGTCTTTCCTTTGGATCGTTATTTGCAGTTAATTCCACGAAGTAGATTTTCACCCTTAATGGTCGAAAAGGTTGCCAAGCTAGCTTCACATAGTGTTTTACGGACAACAGCTTTGGCTGTTAACCTTTTAACCCCACTTTCTATCAGTCATCAAAAAGTTGGTCAACTTTATCAAGCAGCCGGTACGCAATGTGAAAAGCAGCGTGAAGAAACCACATTAGTGAACATCGAAAAGAAACGGCGAGTTCCTTATCTGTATTTGGAAGGCGATGCCTTTTGTGTGGCCTTAAAGGCTAAGCAACACCATAAAAATGTCTTTATTCATCGACTGCAACTAACGGAAGGTATTAGCCAAAATGGCCAGCGCCGACAGACGTTAAACCGACATGTATTTACGGGATTAAACCGGCAAGCAGTTTTTAATCAAGTACAAGATTATCTCGATCAGAATTATGATTTACGAGCAACTACAATGATTACCGGTAGCGATAATGGGAGTGGCTATGAACCATCCTGCTTTGATGAATTAGCGGTTGGGGCCAAAAAACATGAGCACTTTTTAGATCGTTATCACTTGAACCGAAAAATTCGTAGTCGATTAAGCAAGATGCCTAAAATTCTGCAAAGTAAACTATTTCAGGGTGTGCATAATTGGGATAATGATCAAGTTCAAATTGTCCTTGATACGTGTGAGTTCCAAGCCAATTATGCGGATAGTCTGGAAGCAATTCAGCTTTTACGGAGTTACTTGAAACGTAACTGGAATTATTTAAAGCCAGCTGACAAGCGAAGCTTAGCTACCGAAACCGTGTGTTTAGGTGGCTGTGAAAGTAATCATCGACGCTTTACCTATCGGTTAAAACATCAAGGTCGCTCTTGGAGTAAAGCTGGATTGAAGGCGATGATTGCGGTGATTACCAGTGAAATTAACGGGCAATTAGAAACAGCAATGATAAAGATGCCCAATACCTTGCCAATAAGCATCATGCCAGTTAAAGTGGCCGCTAGTTATTTTCTTAAACAGCCTTTTACGCAACATCAAGGAATTAGGCACGGCAGTATTTCATTAGACGCAGCAACTAGCAGTGCTATGGGTAATTTGGTGAAGGCTATTTCATAGGATTTGAATAACAGGTGGAGCGGAGGCGTTGGTGAAAGAGTGTGTCGATGTCACTTAGCGATTTATCGCTTAGAGACATGGGAGACTGGAGAGATCCACTTTTGGCCTGAAGGGCAAGAAGTTAGCTCGTAAGCGACCCACACGGCCCCGCATCAACGCCGGAACGAAACAAAAAGTAGTTAAAAACATAAATAAAATCTAATTAGAGACACTACCTACTAAAACTTGACACATACCTATCAGGATTAAGACTTTTCCTGTTGTCACTGAGGTATGATAATAAGCGGCCATTGTTGGGGAGCTCGCAATGTATATAACAATAAGGTAGGTTACAGTATATATTGCAATACTACTTAAAAACTGTACTTTGTATTTTGTTCTCACTTCAAATTCTCTCAATGCTTCCATCTTAATCATTTGCATGATTCCACTCATTCTTTATCCCTCCTTTTTAAATGATTGATGATACAAATTAATTAAATCTTCATGGCTTGCAGGTGAATCCAATTTTGCAATAATATGTCCCTCTCTGATAAACACGTAACCATCGCAAACACTTGTTAAAAGGTTTACATCGTGAGAAGACACCAATACTTTTTGATTTCCCTTATTTTTGGTTAGGTTTAATACATGTTTTAATCCATCTTGTGCGTCAATATCCAATCCATTTGAAGGTTCATCTAAAAGAATTAATTTTGTTTTGAGTGCCAATGCATTTAATAAGGCTGCTGATTTTTTTGTCCTGTTGACATTTGGTCATAGTCACGATTAATTAAGTTTTCCATTTCAAGGGTCTGTGCCATACTTTCAAAATAGCTCAACCCTTTTTTATAATTAACATTTTTTAGACCGCAAAAATATCTAAAATTGTTAACCAATGAGAGCCTATTGATTAATCCTCGTTCACCAGCTGGTACATATAATGTGTTTTTCAACGCCCATTGAATATATTCAAGCTTTTTATCAGCATCATTTAGTTTTATTTTCCCAGAGTTTGGTAATAAAACACCACTTAGTACTCTCATCAAAGTAGATTTCCCCGCACCATTTGGGCCAACCAATCCTATGATTTTACTGTCTAAGTTTATTGATAAATTAATATCAAATAATACTTGTCGTGCATTATATTTTTTGTTCAAATTCTGAATGTCAATTTGCATAAAAACACCACTTTTTTTGGTTTAAAAAAACTCTATAATTCTTTTTACTACCTTATCAGTCTCTGAAAGACAGAAAATAGGCAGATCATTTAAATTACCTTTTAACTCAGAGGTTCCTCTTGACTCGACAAGAGCGAGTACTGGTCGATTGTAGTAGGATTCAATGTATTTAACTATCCTAGTAATTAAATTCGTTGAATCGGTCTTGTTAACAAGTAGAACATAACAATCTGCGTTAATACCCGTTAGGACAGATTGAGTTTCAACAGGTATAAAACCAGTATTCTTCATATTACTAGACATCACTTGCGACTGGGTTCCTGCTATAATTAGGTCATGTTTTTCATCATCAATCTTTTTCATAGTATTATTAGATCCAACAACATGTTCTTGCCATGAAAATTTGGACGCGTTATAGCCATAATGCCAGTAATGTTTACAACCAATTATTTCAGAAAATGGTTCTGTTAACATAAGGCCAACGTCGTACCCAACTTTTTTCAAAAGTCTAGTTATTTCAAGTTGTAGACTTACTTTTCCTTGCTTACTTGAAGTACCAATCACTCCAACAATTGGTGTATTAAAAGTAAATAAAGAACCGCCAAGTCTTTCTTTGTATAGTTTTTTTTCATTCTGTACTAAATCTAACGCATAAATTTTCTTGTTGTACTCATTGCATTTTTCAATAATTTCGGATAATAGGTCTTTCTTTAGTAACAATGATATTTCTTTAACATGACCAAGTACTACTGAATTAAAGTCATTGGATTCCCAATTAATATCCCTCATATCTCCTATAACTTGATTGGGTACATAACTTGTATATCCAATATCTGCCATTGATTTTCCAATTTTGGGGCTTGTGTGATAATCATAAATTGAGGCTATATGTGGAACAACAAAATCAGAGTTATTCATAAGAGCAAACACTTCTTTATTTAAGGGAAGAAATATTGCTTTATCCTTTGAGGTAAGAAAATCATTAACTATATTGTGATGATGCTTCAGATGAAAAGAATCATTACTATATTGCATTTGACTCATTTCTTTTTTGATTTCTACTATCAAGTTATCTTGACCAACTAAATCTTTTGACCACATATTATTAATTATCGCTGTAATAACAGGTGTGCTAAAACTAGAACCAATTACTTGCTCTTGTCTTTTCTTAATCTCGACGGAAAAGTGACCAGAGTATGCTAAAATATCGATCCAATTATTATAGACAACATTAAAATTCTTTATTTGTTTTATTTTGTAATCACAAAGGACAGAAAGGGTGTCTTTATAAAAAGCCGGATAGCTTATTGCTCCACTATTGTCAGCGGCACATACCAAAACAACTTTTTTCTTAACAGCATAGTTAACAGCTTGCTGCAATTCACCATCGCTATCACTTCTAGTACCCATGCTTATATTAATAATATCCGGATGGAATTCATTTATGCTTTTTTTGATACTAGAAGCTAAGTCTCTCGCCCGAATCATATGGTTATCATTAAAAACTTGTACGGAAATGATAGTACTTTATTGTACATAATTATCAATTATTTTTGTAACCGCAGAGCCATGATTCATACTAGAAGTCTCATTTTTTGAATTGTAACTAGATGAATTATATCTAACTATTTTATTTCCGTTTTGACTTTGGAAGGAATAGCAGCCCCCGTCTAAAACAACAATTTTCAAATGCATCACCTCCAGATAGTGCCATTCTGAATACAACAAACGCCTTCAATAAAATTTTGAAGGCGTTGTATTGCTATAAATATAATTAACCAACCGTTTCCTTGTAAAGTTTTACAAGTTCATCAGCGGTTTCAACTGGTTTCTTAAGTTCCTTTTTCATTGTAATTCATCTTTTTTCTTTATGTAACTTATGACCTACTTGGAATCTTTGTAAGATTCAATAACAGGACCGGCTACAGCTACTTTGGATTTAAGTCAAGAATCTGGACACGATTATGTATAATTTAAGCGACTAATTTTTCCTTTTCATTTGGAGTTAAATAATCAATGCTACTGTGAATTCGAGCACTGTTATAAAAGCTCTCAATGTAGCTGAATATTGCAGCATTTGCTTCTTCAAAATCCTGATAATGGTGTTGGTAAACCTCTTCTTTTTTCAAACTGGCGTGAAATGATTCCAAACATGAATTGTCATAGGGACAGCCACGCTTGCTATAAGAATGGCGAATATGGTGTTGCGCTAAGATCTGTTCAAAGCCAGCACTGCGGTACTGGCTACCCAGATCGGTATGCACAATTAAGTTATTAGTCGTCTTTCTAGTTTCAAAGGCTTGTTGAAAAGTGCTGATCACAAGATCAGCAGTCATATGACGGCTGATTTTATGGGCAATGATTTTACGTGAATATAAATCCTGAATGCTTGATAAATAACACCAGCCATTGGCTTTGGTGTGAATATAAGTTATGTCTGCACACCACTTTTGATTTGGACTGGTTGTACGAAAATCTTGCGCGAGTATATTTGAATAATCAGTCGCATCAATATCATTAGTTTGTTGATAATGCCACTTCTTGCGCGTGATTGATTTTAACCCCATTTGGCGCATTAATCGTTGAACTAGCTTAATACTGGCAGTCTTACCTTCTTTTTGTAACGCTTTTAGAATTTTAGGTGCCCCGTAGATACGTCTAGAATTAAAGTAAATGCGTTTAATCGACTGGCTAAGTGTCTTACGACGCTTGGCTTGTGGCGATACATGATTCTGCTGATGTTCATAGTAAGTTGAGCGTGGAACTGAGAGTACTTTACAGGTTTCTTTGATACTATGGTGCTTCAAATTAATATCAACGGCTGTCTGCCAGTCATCTGGGTTTACTTTTTGGCGAATATGGTTAAGGCTTTTTTTAAGATGTCATTCTCACTTTCTAGCTGTTTCAAACGTTTTTGCAACGCTAAAACATCTGATTTGGAAATTCCACTTCCTTTGTCTTCTTTATATAGATTAATCCATTTGTAAATAGTTACATTTGATACACCATATTCGTCTGTAAGATCAGCTACCGGGGTGCCATCCTGGTACAGCTTGACAATCATTTTTCTAAAATCTACTGAGTACTTTTTCTTGGTCATAAAAACACAATCCTTCCTATTATGGAATTATACTAAATCGTGTCCATGATTTCATACTACCTTCACTTGTTGTTTTTGACGTAATACTAAGTTTGAAAGGATTTCTTTTAAAGCCATCAATTTATTTGTCATAAGTCTCACCTCCTTTCAATTCAATCAAATTTTTAATAATGTTTACCGTGATCTTAGGAGTGGCACCCAAAAGTTTTTGAGCACTATTGGTATCAATTACTATGTTAAAAGCAGTTTCTAATTCAATTAAAAAATTTACCATTGATAAAGAATCCATGAATACTTTCTGATTATCCTTTTGTATCACAACACCAATGTCAGAATAAATAGAGCTAATTTTTAGCTTAATTTCATTTTCTTAGATTGTTTTAATTTTAATCGCCTTCCTTATCATCATTTTCTAATTGACTACGAATTCACCATCATTATTTATCTTTGTCAAGGTGAAACGGACGCTTTTATTAATATTTGAGAACAAAAACATTAATATTTGATTAGCTGTTTTCCGCTTAAATAGGATCGTATTTGAAATTAATTATTTTAAATAACCATATAGAGAGAATATCGGTTATTGGTAATTTATATGTGTTAAAAAACAGGCTTTAAATTCTCCTTCTACTGAGAACTTAAAGCCTGTTTTTTATATTAAAAGCAAGTTAACCTGCCAAGATTAATAATTAGTGAAAGCCTGTGGTAAGTTCTTTTAACACTCACGACAGGCTTTTGCAACATTGGTTAGTCATAAATAGGAGGGGTGCCCAATGAATTCTCAATTTTCATATTTCCCCGTTAACAATAACAATGAAATTGCTAGGAATTTACTGTTTCATGCTTTTGTAAAGTTGCTTGCCAGTAAACCGATGACCAGCATTAGTGTTGTGGAAATTTGTAAAACGGCTGGTGTTGCTCGTTCAACATTTTATTTTAACTTCCATTCTAAAGAAGATATGTTTGATAAATACCTTGATAGTCAACTGTACGTTATGACGCGGCGCTTACGTAGGGCTGGTAAAAGTCCACATATCAATGGTTACAGCTATTTTGTTAGTTATTTACAATTGCACAAATTTTTAATTGACTTGCTAATCAAAAATAGAATGGAGGAAACTTTATCTGAACATTTGTCTACGATTGTAAAACAACTATTGCAACAAGATATTTTTATCAAAACTATTAATGCTAAATTCCAAGTTAGTTTTATTACCGGAGGCTTAATCGCCGTTATCATCACCTGGGCGCAACAAGGATATAAAGAAAATAATCAGCAACTCATGAATATTATCCTGAATTTACTGCAAGTCTTTAAAAAATAAGGAAGCACTGGTTTCAAAAACGGCACAAATTGTTCCTGTAACAGTGAGCAAGAATTTTTAGTAATTTCGAAACAACACATTTGGGGGTATGTATTTGAAATCCGAGATTGAAGTGACCAAAATTTTTGTCCGTTATGTTCAACAAGCCATTATGCACCGCTCGTTTACGCTGTACAGAAAGGAAAATCATAAAGTAGAAATTGTCTCTTATGAAAATTTGGTTATTGAGAAGCTACTGCATTATGAATCACCACACATGCTGGAAAAAATGAGCTTTAATAATATCTGGGAAATGGAGAACTTCATTGACAACAATCAACTAGCCATTGCAGTTGGGACTCTGAACACACGTCAAAAGTTTATTCTGTATTGGAAGTTTGTTGAAGAAGCCTCTGACGCTCGGATTGGTGACTTATTGGGAATTAGTAGCCAAGCCGTGAGTAAACAGAAGCGTAAAGCAATTGACTGTATTGTTGAACACTACTTTGATTAGTACGAAAGGAACTCGACAACATGGAACCCATTAATTTAGTCCCATTAATCTTAGCTGCTCAATCTGGCGATGAATTAGCCATGGCCGACTTGTTAACGCGGTTTAACCCGCTCTGCGTAAAATATGCACGATATGGTCGCGTTAGAATGAGTGATGACTATTATCAAGAATTACGGATATGTCTTGTAGAAACTATCTATAAATTCAATGTTCAAAAATTCATGACTAGCTAGCACATAAAAAAGATTGGCAAAATCGCCAATCTTTTTTTGTTTTTGGTTTCAAATTTGATTTTTTATGTGCCTGTATTAAGTGAACAGGAGTTAATCCTGTGTGCTCTTTGAAAACTTGATACTAACTGCTAAAGACATAAATCTTTAAGCGAGCCCGATTAGTTTAGCGCGATGACCAGCAATGTGAGCGATGACTGAACTTAATCAAGATAGATTTACCACCTACTGCGTTAACCTTAAAGATGGATAATGATACTTCTGCGAAGCTCCCACGTAACGAGGAGAGGTGCGATTCCTATGTGCTTGTTGGTCACGAGCCTTTAGCGGTTTGTTGTTTCTGATTCTGATATAATGAACTTGCAAAGTCTCACTTTCAAGTTCATGCAACTATGAAAGGAGGTCTTGCTGTGCCGTTACTAGTTACTGTCACGAAAAGCGATTTAGTCGCGTTAGGTTATGGCCCGTCACGTTCAACTGATATCATCAGACTGGCTAAGGCCGTAATGGTTAACAAAGGGTTTGAATACTATCGTGCTAGAAAGCTCGGCCGGGTACCAGCATCAGCAGTTGAAGAAATTTTAGGCATTCCCATTAGTGAGCTGATTGTTCCCACAAGCGGTATCTCTACGGTTAAGGAGGAACTATCTTGACCACTAAAGATATCTTTAAAAAACAAAAAAACGGAACGTATGCATTCAGAGCTAATATCGGATTTGATTCTAAAACTGGTAAACGTGTTCAACGACGTGGCAGTGGCTACCGTACTAAAACCGAAGCCAAAGAAGCCTATCGTAAAATGATGGCCGATGGCCCCGATAAGTCAGCAGAGTTATCCCAAATGACTTTTGAGCGTTTTGTAAATGATATTTTTAAGCCGTGGTACAAAACACAAGTTAGACCACAAACTTATAAACATCGTTCAGGAATCATAAACAAGCAACTATCTTATTTCTCAAATTATCTAGTTGACCAAATCAAACCGTTAGATATTCAAAAGTGGCAGATTATTCTGTTGAAAGGCCATTCTCCATCGTCTGCACGGGCCATTAATCTAATGCTAGCAAATGTTTTAGAACGAGCGAAAACCTTAGGAATTGTGGAAACTAACCAGGCTCGAGTAATTGGGTACATCAAAAAGCAACAATCCGAAATTGATTTTTGGACCAAGGAAGAGTTTCAAAAAGTGATTGACCATACCGATAAAGCCGGTACCTATACCCAACATTTTGAATTTATGGTGTTGTGGTTCTTATTTATGACTGGTTTAAGAAGCGGTGAATCACGGGCCTTGTTATGGGACGATATCGACTTTGTCCATGGGACAGTTGATATCAATAAAACATTAATTTTTTACAATGCCAATGACTACTACTTCTCCACGCCAAAAACGCAAGCAGGTAAACGGGTAATTGTTTTAGATGCACAAACTAAGGAATTTTTACTTGAATGGTACGAAGACCAAAAATTAATGACGAGTTCTAAGTTTGTATTTTCGCTTGATGGTGTACCAACGCCAACAATGACCTATACACGGATTGTTACTGCTTACTCCGAAATTGCGGGTGTCCATCGAATTACCGTTCATGCGCTACGGCATTCGCACGCATCAGTGTTAATTGACATGGGAGAAAATCCATTAGCAATCAAGGAACGTTTAGGCCACGCGGACATAAAAACGACACTCGGAATTTATGGTCATCTGTACCCCAAAAGTAATCTTGAAGTTGCCAGCCGATTAAATGGTCAAATTAAGGCGCCACAGTGACAAAAAACTTAAAAACGCCAGAATGTGCCATTTTGGTGCCACTTGGCATATCTAACGCTTCAAAACATTGATATTAAAGAGTTTCAACGCAGTTGTTATGTTTCACGTGGAACAACACACAAAAAGATGGTCTGAAAAAGATCATCTTTTTTAATAACAAACTTTTAACGATTGTATCAATCACTGATTCCTTGCGGTAGCTGCGGTTGAGAAGAGTTTTTAGGCTGATTCAGTAATTTTTGTCTGCTCAAGGTTAAGACTACTGAAGTGGTGAAGATGATTAATAAAATACCAGTAATGGCAAAGATTGGCAAAGCTGACAGATGATCAAATAAGAAACCAAATACAATTGTCCCAAGTGGCATTAATAACATACTGATCGTGCTAGTTAGTGAGAAAATCCGTCCTTGCATGTGCTGCGGGATTAATTGTTGCATATACATGCCCAAAGGCGTGTTAATGAAGACCAATATTATACCGTTTAAAGTATTTAAGGCAATAAAGTAAATGGTATTTATATCGGCAGATAAGTTTAGAATTTCTGGAATTCCTACAGCAATGAAGACGAGTGATAAAAAGCCGATGTTTAAATATGAAATTAGAACTGGATGGTGTTTTAATTTCATTAGGCTCAATAAAATTCCTCCAAGAAACATCCCAACGGCCAGGGATGAATCTGTGATCCCATACTGGGTGCTGGACAATTTCAACGTTTTAACCAGGAAATAGGGTTCGCCAACGTTGACAGCAGAGAAGAAAAAATTAATGGCTGCCGAAGAAATGATTAAAATACGCATTAAACGTTGGTTACGTAAATATTGAAAACCAGCGCGAAAATTCTGCCAGACTGTTTCTGTAGAGCTTGCATCTGTTGATTGAGGTTTTTGCTCTTGAATTGCATTCTTAAAACGAAGAAACATGATTGTGAATAAAGCAATTAGTTCAAATCCAATTTCAATAAATGCAAAATTGTCTATAGAAATCAATGTATAGACGAGAGCACCAATAATTGGTGCCAAGAAAGAAGCTAACGACGAAACAGATTGGTTTAACGAATTTACTTTCTGTAGTTCATCCGAGTCAAATAATTGAACAAGGCTTGCAGTGAGCGCTGTACTGAGAAAATTATCGGTAATTTGAAGGATAACAATTAGGCCGATAAGTTCCGCAAAATATTGGGCTGGCCATAGCTGAAAAGTAAAACCAAATAAAAGTAATCCAAGACTAGTTGTGATTTGAGCGGCAATCATAACTTTACGATGGTTGAAAGTATCCACCACAAAGCCAACGAAAGGAGTCAAAAGTAGAGAAATAATTGGTCCCGTAATTAATGACACACCCATACCTAACGCAGAACCGGTTCGATGAAGAATATATAAACCGGTGGCAAAAGACAGCATGCCACTGCCAAACCCACCAGTGAACTTAATTATCAATAACCTAATGGTTTGTGCAGATAATTTAATTTTATTCATAATAGCATCCCCAATTTTGAAGTAAAATTGTCCTTCAATTATTGATTAATAGTTTCTAACGCTAAACATAATGAACTGTAATGTCGCCGATATTAAAGTTCCCGGTAATCGTGACTAAAGGTCCAGTTTTTGTGGGCTTTTCTCCTGTTTCAGCAACTTCAGTGATAAATGAACTTAATTTAATTTGTGTGAGCCATTCTTTGGGCACATACAGGTAAATCTCACCCATGCTTCCGTTGAGGCTGATATTGGCTTGATCAGCAACGATACTTGCTTGATCAAAATAAATTTTAGCGTCCCCCATCGTCACATTAATTGTTGCCTGCTGAAAATTAGCAGATTGGACGTAACGAATAGCACTCCCCATGCGTACATTGACATCGACGTAGGATTCATAGTCCGTTGTTGTACTTTCTGAATAACTCTGACCATTGCTATCGATCGTTTTATTGACAATAATGTGTTGATGTGGATGAACTTTTCGTTTTAAAGGCTGTAACACGAGTGATAATCCAATACTTAGGAGTAAAGCAGCACCCAGAATTGTCCAGGGAACTAAATTGGTGATGCCAAGGGGTTTCGCATAAAGAATACTGATAAAAGCCAGGCTGAAGACAGTGCCGCTTACGCTAAAGTAAGCCATGCTCTTGATAGTAGCAGCCACCAAAATTAAAGTTAGAAAAAGTGTCCACATCCCGATATGATAAGTAAGCCAACCTGCTTTACTAGCGATTAAGACAAAAGCACAAGCTAAGAAAAATACTCCCCAGAACCAATGACCCCATTTTATTTTTGTATTCATAATTATTACCTCATTTCATTTAATCGTTCTTGTAGTTGTTTGTAGTAACGGCGCGATGCGTAAATTTGTTTATGCGAATTGCGAAATGAAATCAGGCAATTTGAAATGGATTTCGACAATGCATTGACTTGGTACAGATTAATTAAAGCTGATTTCGAAACTTGGAGAAAATAACCAGGAAGTGTATCAGCTAATTCGTAGAGATGTTTTTTACTCGTGTAAATATTGTCTGCTGTATGTATTTGTAATCGCCGATCTGCAGTTTCAATAAAAAGGATACTATCTAACTTCAGAAAATATTCGGTTTTATCTTGATAGCACTTGATGGTGTCCGCAGTGGTTGATTTTTCCAACAAGTTTTTGAGATGTTGAACGGTCGCATCATCTTTAGGTGTTTTAATAACAACTTCTGGCTCTTGTAACGAGCTATCAATTTCTAGTCGCACTTTCATTCGCATTGCCCCCTTCCTGTTGCTTTGATATTATTAGACTACTTTTAAATGAGGAATGGAATACTTTTTGTTTAAGTGGCACAAAATTACGCGTAACCGGTTAAATGGTGAACAGCTGAGAATCTAGTTAAAAAGTTGAAATAGGTATCAAAGAACAGACCGTATTAGTGGTAAACTATTGCTAGTTTATTAGAGTATTGAGGATGAAAAATTATGAAGCAAAAGTCACAATGGATATTACTGCTGGCAACTTCAATGGTGTCATTTATGTCAACAATTGATGCCAGTATTGTTAATATTGCAGTGCCACAGCTTTCCCACGACCTTCATGTTCCTATGAATGAAGCTGAATGGGTAGTGTCCGTTTACTTAGTGTTAATCTGTATGTTACTAATATTTTTTGGAAAATTGTCGGATCAAATTGGCCGTATTAAACTTTTTCAGATTGGCACTTTAATTTTTGTCGTTGGCTCACTAGGCTGTGGCTTAAGTATGAATTTGCCGCTTATGCTGGGAGCTCGGGTAGTTCAGGCAATTGGAGCTTCTATGACTATGGCGACAAACTTCGGAATTATTACGCAAATTTTTCCACGCAATCGTCATGGGGTGGCATTAGGTGTTAATAGTTCATTTGTTCAGGTGGGAAATATTATGGGTCCGGGACTAGGCGGACTAATTCTTTCTATTCTTTCCTGGCATTTTATCTTTTTCATTAACGTGCCGATTGGTTTGATTGCTTTTGTGTTTGGATACAAAATTTTTCCTAAAGAGCCTGCAATCCATGAGAAAGTACAAATTGATTTTCCCGGCTATTTGGCCTATGTGCTCGCAATAGTTAGTTTTTTCGTGGCCATTTATTGGGGTCAAGAAGTTGGGTTTGCCAAACTGAAAATCCTGGGATTATTCTGCTTAAGTGCCATTTTTATTGCCATCTTTATTTTTCACGAAATCCGAGTCAGCAACCCACTTTTAAATTTACAAATTTTCAAAAATGTGGGATTTTCAATCGGTGTTATTTCAACGATGCTAGTATTTGCGGTTGGTTATTTTAATAATATGATCATGCCTTACTATTTGCAGGAAACTCTGAAATATTCGTCTGCAGTCGCTGGGCTAATCTTGATGGCCGTCCCACTTTTGAATATTTTTTCAGCACCGGTTGGTGGCATGATTGGTGATCGAATTGGTGCGGACAAGGTTTCCTTAATCGCACTTGTGATCTTTTTAATTCCTGAACTGATTTTTATGTTCATTACGCCTAATTGGGGGATTGTTTGGCTGGTTATTGGGCTAATGTTGTTTGGTTTGGCGAATGGGGCGTTCCAAAATAATCCAATGATAATGGGAAATGCTGGCAAACAGTTTCAAGGAATTGCGGGATCGATTGCGGCGTTGGCACGCAACTTAGGGATGTCAATTGGTCTGTCGTTGTCGACATCTCTGTTATATTTTGGTATTAGTCAAAAAGCGGGTCGGCATATTACCACGTACCCAGAACATAATCCAAACTGGTTTGTTTATGGTATGCATTTTAGTTATTGGTTTGCGTTTGCTCTGATCGGAATTGCACTGGTTTTATTGATTACTTTAGTTAAGCATCAGAAGAAGGCAGTCTAAAAAAGCGAGATTAAGCAAAAGGATTTTTCTGCTTAATCTCGTTATATTTTCCGGATATTATTTCTAAAAAGTGAAAAGAAGCAAGTTCTGCTCAGAATCTAACTGCTTTTCCCCTTTTTTATGTTTAATTACCTAGTTATTAGTTAAAAATTTAGTTAATTGAACTTCAAAAATTGGTGTCCAAACTTGCTTGTAACCCATTTGGGTAGGGTGGGCATCGTCAGCCATAAAATAGGGACTAGTTTTAATCAAATTATGGAGGACAGGATCTGCCCAGAGATCGATGATGGCGAAATGCCACTTTTTCTGTAGTTGGTATAACTGACTGATCAAACTTGCATAATCTTGATCTGGCTTACGCATGCAAGTGTAGAAAACAACAGGACAGCGAAAATGGGCTTGAACGTAAGCTAAAATATCTTCCATGGCGCCAAGGGTTGTCTCACGATCAAAACCGTCAGTTTGCACATCTGGAGTAATTTGGCCTAGGTCTTTATTAGCCCGGCTATCATTTGTAGAGAGCTGACAAACAAAGAGATCATAATTAGCTTGATCATCAAAATCGGTTCGAAGGCGACTTGAATACGTCTTTGGTTCGAGTCCTGCTAAAGTGGTGCCACTGATGGCTGATTTAGTAGGAATAATACCGTCTTTTGTTTGCAAGTACTCTACAAAAGACTTGCCTTTTGCAGCTGCGCCATAGGTAATTGACGAACCTAAAAAGGCAATACGTTTACCATATAATTTGGAACTGGGGTTCAAAACTTCTGTTGAAGGAAGATAAGCAGGCAAATTGCCCAACATGATTGCTTTTAACGGACGGGGAATTTTGTGAATCCCAACGGCAGTCGCTGCCAATATACCAGTATTTAATAGGAATTTTTTCATGTGAATCACCTCAGAATTATTGTAGCACGGAATAAAAAGCTGAGATGAGTTTTATGAGGAAATAAGGGATGAAAATGAACCCTTGTAAAGTTGTCAATTTGGATTTTGACTATCAAATTATGAAGAATTTATATCAGTTTAAACTTTGAACGAGATTTTTGGCAGAGTTTGCACTAAAATAGAAAATAAATAAGTTAATTGAGGAGTTTCCATGAAAACTATAAAAAGTATTCTAAGTTGGGTAGTACCGATTCTAATTGGGTTAGCAATTGCTTTATTAGTTCGTAGCTATCTGTTTGAAATCGTACGGGTTGATGGCACGTCAATGGAACCCAATCTGGTTAATAATGAACGCGTTTTTGTTTTAAAACAAGAAAAGATTAAACATCTGAGTGTCATTGTTTTTGATGCCTATGGTGCTGATCCCCAAGCCACTCCAGGGACGGAGTATGTGAAGCGAGTTATTGGGATGCCAGGTGATAAGATTTCATATAAAAATGGCAATTTGTACGTAAATAACAAGTTAGTACCTCAGAAATTCATCAGTGCGCACGAACGAACGACAGGAACAGAAATTGGAGCAGAAGCGACAGATTGGAACTTAGCTTCTGTGGCGAAAGCCCGTGGCTGGGGGAATAAGCCCGAAAAGGTGCCAGCTGGTGAGTACTTTGTGTTAGGTGATCACCGAACTGTGTCTAACGATAGTCGTTATTGGGGTTTTGTGAAGAAGAGTGAGGTTATGGGAGTCGTTAAGGTCCCATTCTGGGGTAGTACCGCTGCTAAAAAGAACGTCAATGACCGAACGAGTGATTATTAATCAACTAAACAAATTAGTGTTGAAAACGGATAAATTCCGATTTAACACTTTTTTTCTGGAGAAATTTGCTATTTGCGGAGTCTGCACTAAAATAGAAAATAATAAGTTAATTGAGGAGTTTCCATGAAAATTATAAAAAGTATTTTAAGTTGGATAGTGCCGATTCTAATTGGTTTAGCAATTGCTTTATTAGTTCGTAGCTATCTGTTTGAAATCGTGCGGGTTGATGGCTCATCGATGGAACCCAATCTGGTTAATAATGAACGCGCTTTTGCTTTAAAACAAGAAAAGATTAAACATCTGAGTGTCATTGTTTTTGATGCCTATGGTGCGGATCCCCAGGCCACTCCAGGGACGGATTATGTAAAGCGAGTTATTGGGATGCCAGGCGATAAGATTTCATATAAAAATGGCAATTTGTACGTAAACAACAAGTTAGTGCCCCAGAAATTCATCAGTGCAAACGAGCGAACGACAGGAACAGAAATTGGAGCAGAAGCGAAAGATTGGAACTTGGCTTCTGTGGCGAAAGCCCGTGGCTGGGGAAATAAGCCTGAGAAAGTGCCAGCTGGCGAGTACTTTGTGTTAGGTGATCACCGAACCGTTTCTTACGATAGTCGTTATTGGGGGTTTGTGAAGAAAAGCGAGGTTGTGGGAGTTGTTAAGGTTCCATTCTGGGGTAGCACCGCTGCTAAAAAGAATGTCAATGATCGAACGAGTGATTATTAGTTAATTAACAAATTAGTGTTGAAAAGGGATAAATTCCGATTCAACACTTTTTTTAGGAAAAATTTGCTATTTATGGTAAAAGTATTAAAATATGATTAGTTTATTCTTAATTTTATGTTTAATTTTGGAGGTGCCACATGGGAAAAGAAGTTTCACAAGAAAACGTTGCTAAGTTTCGAAAAGTTTTTAATGAGGATAACCGCAATGCTGTTGTCCAACGGGCAGCTACAAAAAACGGTGTTTTAAATGCCAGTGAAGATATTGCCGCTAAAGTACGCTTAGATCACACTTTCTCCGTTGAAATTGATACTGGTAAAGTTTCCAACCAGCTACATAGTGGTCGTTGTTGGTTATTTGCGTTATTGAATACCCTTCGGCATCAAGTTGCTGATAAATATAACGTCAAAGATTTTGAATTATCTCAAGCTTATTCTTATTTCTGGGATAAGATTGAACGAGCCAACATTTTTTACGAAAATATTATTCGCACTGCTGACAAACCAGCGAATGATCGTGAAGTTGAATTTTACTTAGAAGGACCTGGTGGTGACGGCGGTCAGTGGGCAATGGCGGCCGGATTAGTTCAAAAGTACGGGGTTGTTCCTTCATCTGTGATGCCTGAAACTTTTAATACAAATGATACGACCGGTTTCGGGGGTGCTTTAAATAACAAGTTACGTAAAGATGCTATTGAATTACGGGAATTAACAAATAGTGGTGCTTCTGAAGGTCAATTGAACGCCAAACGAGATCAATTGTTGGGTGAAGTTTATCGCATGACAGCCATCGCAGTTGGCGAACCACCTGTAAAGTTTGATTTTGAATATCGTGATGACAAAAAGAATTATCACCGAGAAGCCAACGTCACACCAAAAGAATTCTTTGATAAATACGTTGACGTTGATTTGGACGATTATGTGGTTGTTAGCAACTCACCTGATAAACCATTTAATAAGTTATATAGTTTACCAGCTGAAGATAATATCGTGGGTGGAAAACCCATTACGCTTTTAAATGTCGAAATGGATGTCATACGAAAAGCGGCCGTTGCTCAACTTAAGGATGGCGAGACCGTCTGGTTTGGCAATGATGTTTTGGAACAGATGGATCGCAAAGACGGTTTATTAGATAGTAAACTTTATCAAACCGACGCGCTGTTCGACGTTGATTTAAGCATGAGTAAGGCAGAACGTTTGCAGTACGGACAAGCAGCTGTTTCACATGCCATGACGATTACTGGTGTCGATGTGGTCGATGATGACGTCACAAAGTGGAAAGTCGAAAATAGTTGGGGCGAAAAGAACGGCGATAAGGGATACTTTGCCATGACCGATGACTGGTTTGAGAACTATGTCTATCAAGTTGTGGTCCATCGCAAATATTTAACGGCTGATCAGTTAAAGATCGCTGATTCGAAACCAGAGCCGTTACCAGTTTGGGATCCAATGATGTAATTAAAAGAAATTCGCGAAGACCGGTGTAAAAAGCCTGGTCTTTTTATTTTGGCAAAATAGGAAATAGTCTACCGTGAAAAGATTAAATGAAAATAAAAGAAAATTGTTTACATTTATTTTCGGAACGCTTATAATATCCTCTTGTATATTAAACTGGACATTGAAAGGAGATAAACATGCAAAAGCTTGTGAAAAATCATGGGATTGCGCTAATTGTTTGGATTGGCATAATTTTAATTAGTATTTTTAGTTTACCTAATATTGATCAATTAGTAAGATCTCATGGTGATACCAAGATACCTAGTGCTGCACAAAGCCAAATTGCAAATCGAATTCAGTCCAAATGGGGCTATGGACAAGGGAATACGACGCAAGTAGTTGCTATTTTTAATAATGGCAACAAAAAATTAACCGCAGATCAAAAAGAGAATATCAATAGTACCATTAATTATCTGCGCGATAACAAGAAGAAATTGGGAATTAAGGATATTACGGCTGCATCGGATAATGCGGAAACCCGTAAACAATTAATTTCAAAAGACAAGACAACAGAACTTGTTCAAGTGTTGGTTTCAAAGGATCATGGTTCTTATAAAACCATTGATCGAGAACTAACCAAAGCCGTTAAAACCCCTAATGTGAAATCTTACATTACCGGTGGTGACATTCTGAATGAAAAGTTCTCGGAAGCTACCCAAGAAGGGGTTAAGAAAACTGAGATTATTGCGGCAATTTTCATTTTTATTGTCTTAATTTTAGTTTTCCGATCACCAATCGTCCCATTAATTTCCGTTTTTACAGTGGGTGTGTCGTTTATCACAACGCTTTCGATTGTGACGAACTTAGTTTCACGAGCTAACTTCCCATTCTCAAACTTTACCCAGGTCTTTATTGTGGTGGTCTTATTCGGAATTGGAACTGACTATAATATTTTGCTGTATGATCAATTTAAAGAGCAGTTAAGTAAGGGTGAAGATCGGCATACGGCTAGTAAAAAGGCCATTCGAACGGCCGGGCGCACCATTTTATACAGTGGTTCTTCTGTATTTATTGGTTTCCTAGCACTTGGTTTAGCTAAGTTTTCGATCTATAAATCAGCAGTGGGCGTTGCTTTAGGTGTCGCTGTTTTAATTGTTGTTTTATTAACCTTGAACCCATTTTTCATGCACGTATTGGGCAAAAAGATGTTTTGGCCATCTAAGAAATTTGATGGTCATTCACAAAGCAAGATGTGGCATGCTTTAGCGAATTCTTCAATTTTGCATCCACTAATTGCTTTGGCATTAGTGTTACTTTTAACTGTGCCTTTTGTGATAACTGGTTCAGGAACTTTAAATTATGATGATTTAGATGAATTGAGTGATACATTACCTGAAAAGGTTGGATTCAATGTAGTTAAGGATCATTTCTCAGCAGGAACTGCTGAACCATCCACACTATATATTCGCTCTAACAAACGTTTGGATAATGAAAAAACTTTGAAGTTAGTTGATCAAATTACCAAACAACTTCAAAAAGAAAAAGGCATTAAAACGGTCGCTTCTGCTACCCAACCTGGTGGTTCTGAGATTGGTAAATTGTATGTGAAGGGCCAAGTCAAAACAGTTACAACTGGGATTGATAAAGCTCACACAGGCTTGAATACAATTGGTAAAGGTCTAACTAGTGCGTCTGATCAGTTAGCCGCAACCAATATGAGTAGTGGTTTGAATAGTGTTCAAAAATTAATTGATGGAACTGAAGTTTTGCGTAATGGTTCCTTGAAGATTACAAGTGGTGCTAACCAACTTTCAAGTGGGGCTTCCAAAATTTCTTCTGGAGTTTCGTCAATGGGAACCCAAATGGAACCTTTAGTTAGCGGTTTGAACCAATATGCTGGTGGTGTTGACACTTTAAGTTCTGGTCTAAGCCAACTTGGTAATAGGTCTGGAGACTTAACCAGTGGTTCACAAAGCTTGCTGAATTCAGCTCAAAAACTGTCAACTGGAGTTTCTACACTGAATAGTGCAGCAGTCCAGATTGATTCACAATTGGATACGCTCCAGCAATCATTAAGTGCTGGAAATGCAGCAATGAGTGAATTCTCTGGTTTGAGTAGCAAGGTGAAAGAATTAAATGCTTTAAAGGCAGAGTTGGCTCAATCACAAAACGCAATTAATAGTCTTGAACAATTGGCACCATTATTGACTGAGTTGGAATCGGCTAAGAAAAACTTAGCTTCAGTTAATAGTTCATTTGCTAGTTTAGACAAAGTTTCTACTGCGTTAACTTCAGCTGCAACAGATTCTGCACAAGCTGCGGCTTCTAATACAGCCGCTCTTAAAACATTGGCTGGTATTGATCAAAGTACACTGTCATCTGCTGACAAACAAAAATTAGCTACAGCTGAATCACAAATTACAGCGGGTGCTAAGACAGCGGGCGCTTCAGCACAAACGATTAAGACTACCGGTGAAACATTAAGTGGGCTTTCAAGCGTCAAGACACAGGTCGCAAGTCTTGAAAAAGAATTGGATGCAGTCAATATTGATTCCAACACACTCACTGAGCTGAAACAGCTTGAAACAGTGATGAAGAAAGCAAATACATTGATGAATTCAACAAACATTAGTGAATCACAGCTTAAAGAGTTGAGTTCATTGGGAACACAATTACAGAGTGCTTCTGGTAGCATTTCAAAACTGAAACAGTTTACGGCTGGTGTTGAGCAACTTAACACGCAGGTCAATAAGAATTCTGCTTTAGTTAACGGTGTTTCTCAGCTGAATAGTGGGATTAATACGTATGCTAGCAAGGTTCAACTTGCTTCAAGTGGTGCTTCCACATTAGCAAGCAAGAGTAGTGAACTAACTAGCGGAGTAGGAACTCTTACTAGTGGTTTAGGCACGTTAACAAGTAGACTTAACCAGCTTTCAAGTGGTGCAAGTACTTTGGCAAGTTCAACGCCTGCTATGACAAGTGGTCTTGATCAGGAAGTTTCTGGTCAAAAGCAAATGTACAGTACTTTGAAAGGCTTATCCGGAAAAGTAACTACGCTTCAATCCGGTTTGAAGACAGCCGCAAAAGGAACTAAAACGATTGGTTCTGGGATGACAACTGCAAATAGTTACTTAAACGGTATGGGGAATTCTGCGGTAGGTAAGACCTTCTATATTCCTGCAAAGCAAATTCATGGCAAGTCATTTAAACCCGTTTTGAAGACTTACTACTCTGAAGATCGGAAAGCAACCAAGTTAACAATTGTCCTTGATTCAAATCCTAATTCAGCTGCTTCGATGAAGAAGTCTAAAGCTATTCAGAAGCAGGTAAAGGATGATCTTCGTGGAACTTCGCTGAAGGATGCAACAGTTGCAATGGGTGGTCAAACCTCACAAACTGCAGATATTAATAAGGTTGCCGGAAACGACTTTACTCGTACTGCGGCCATTATGATTGTGGGAATTTTAATTGCTTTAATGTTTGTTACCCGTTCAATCTTGATGCCATTTTATATTATCGGCACGTTGTTGTTGGCTTATTACAGTTCCTTAGGAATTACTAAGGCAATCAGTAATATGTTCTTGGGACAATCTATGTTGACTTGGAACACACCATTCTTTGGTTTCATCATGATTATCGCGTTAGGTGTGGATTACAGTATCTTCTTAATGATGAGGTATCGTGATTCCAACAAGAGTTTGAAACCAAGCGCAAGGATCTTAGAAGCTTCAGGAGTCATTGGTGCTGTTGTCCTTTCAGCCATGATTATCTTGAGCGGAACCTTTGCCGCGATGATTCCATCTGGAGTGTTGACGTTAATTCAAGTTGCCTTGGTAGTTATTATTGGGTTGATTATTTTAATCATTATCATCCCAGTACTCTTACCAGCCTTGATTAAGTTAACGTACGAAGGAATTTCATTTGGGAAAAAGAAGAATAAGAATAAACATTAACTTGTAGTTTTCTACAAAGGAGAAGTGATGATTTTAAATTGTCACTTCTCTTTTTTGTATAGAGCGTACAATGGAGTTATATAACTATTTTCGAGGAGGCGAGATCATGGACTTTGATCCAAACTGTGTATTCTGTCAAAAACAACCATCAGATTATGTACTTGAAAACAAACTCGTGATTGCGTTCTGGGATATTCATCCAGTTAGCAAGGGACACTTACTTATTATCCCTAAACGGCATGTAACGCAAGTTTGGGACGTTACGGACGCAGAAAAAGCCGAACTAGTACAAATGATCGCAGATGCAAAAAAACTGTTAGACGCCAAATTTGAGCCTGATGGGTATAATGTCACAATTAACTCTGGTGCTGCGGCCGGTCAAAGCGTTTTTCACTGTCATATTCATCTAATCCCGCGTTATTGGAATAAAGTAACTAAATGGGTTGGCGCAATTCCTGGTCAGTTTTTGGTACCCAAGTCGCGACCAGAGTTCAAGGATCTTAAATAGTTTTGATAGCGAGAAACAACAAAACGACGTATAATTTAGTTAGCAAATGACGCAAGCAAAATGGGGTGAGCGCGATGAAAAGATTTAAAAGATTAGCTATTTTTATTGGAATATCAGTTTTAGGATTAAGCTTGGTATTAACGGGTTGTGCGCAATCTGGAACTGATTCGGGAAGATCCATCAAATCCAGCGCACCAAAAGTTTCTAAAGTGTCCGCCAGCAAACAAATTCGGAATAATAGTGGGTTATGGTATTTTTCTAAATCAGTAAAGGCCAAGTCCAATTCTGGAATAGAGGCGTTTGTGTTTTCAAAAAAAGGAACTGTTGAAGCTTATAACGTAAAAAAGTACTATTCTTCCTATTCAGCAGCTAAAAAAGCTAAGGGTCTTAATAAATTTGGTAAAGGAACTTATAAACTTAAAGTAAATAAACAAAAACAGACAATTGTAACTTTAAAAATGAAACTTTCTGGGATTCCTGCTACTTATCAATTTAAGTTAAAAAAGGGGTTGGCCAAAAAGTATAAGGGACTCATTTTTCATGGCTTTAATGCAGCCCGGACTGTTGATAGCGATAGTGTCAACGGTGTGTTAGTTCAAGTTAGAAAGTAAAAAAGAAGATTATCGCAATTTAAAATGCGGATAATCTTCTTTTCTTGTATCTTGAAGGGTGAAGTAAGCCGGTGACTCCCACGAGGATTTACCAATGATTTTAAACCCTTGTGCTTTATAAAAAGCAAGTGCGTTGGTATTTTTACGTACGCATTTTAAAATAACTGGGGCAGTTGCTAGTTGGCGGACATGGTCAATTAACTGGCGGCCAATTCCTAAATGCATATATTCAGGGTCAATAAATAAAAGATGAACAAAATTATCCTGTTCATAAAAACTAATGAAGCCCACAATTTTGTCATTTAAAACAGCCTTTAAGGTTAATTCACCTTTTGAATCACGTTCAAAGTCAGAATGGGTGGGATGTTTGACCCACGGAAAGGTTTCTTGTCGTGAATGCAGATACACCTGGGCTAACTGCAAAGTATCTTCTGCTTTGGCGGGTAATATTTGGACTTTGTTAGTTTGTGTCATCGCGTACTTTTCCTTTTTAAATTTAATTTTAAAAATGTAATTTAACTGCAATATTGTCTTCACAAAATATTCACAATTTGTGAATATTATTAATCATATAAATAACTTTTTCATTTACTCCCCCCATAAAGTGAATGGATGATCATGTATATGGTCATGTTACTTATTTTCCGTTGCCGCGACAACGGTTTTTTTGTACCCAAAATTTAGAAACACCAAACTGGTTTGGAAAAGAGATGATCTTTTTAAACCAATTTTTTTGCAAAAAACCAAAACCGGTTTTAAATATGCCTATGTAAGGGTAGAATAAACACATGACACTGGATGCTGCTTATTTTGTTACTATTTGTCGAAACGTTAGTGCATAAAGTGTGCATTTATTATAAAAATTAGTAGTATATTAGCTATCGGGGGATAATTATGAACTGGGTACATATTATCATAGAAATTATTGTTGCACTGAACTCACTAGCTGCTATTGTGACTGTTTTTCGTGAAAAACGAGATATTGCTGCAACGTGGGCTTGGTTACTTGTCCTCTTTTTTCTTCCCGTTGTCGGTTTCATCTTTTATGCGTTTGCAGGACGAAAACTGCCTAAAGGTAAAATGTTTCAATTGAGAAAAGAAACTAAAATTGAATTACAACGAGTTTTAGCTCGACAAACACAAGAATTAAATAGTGATCATACAGCGGCTGACAAGGTTGTTGAAGATGCAAGCGGGATGGCAACTATGTTTATGAATGCAGATTCCGCCTTTTTGAGTCACCGAAATCGGGTAAAACTAATTACGGATGGTAAAGAATTATTTCATGAGATGTTCCAAGATATTGAACATGCAAAAAAGCATATTCATATTGAATTTTACACATTTTATGCTGATGAAATTGGCCATGATGTACTCCATCTATTGGAAAAGAAGGCTGCTGAAGGCGTTGATGTGCGTGTTATCTGGGATTCTTGGGGATCAATGGGTACCAAGACTAAATTTTTTGATCATCTTCGTGAACTTGGTGGGCATGCTTCACCATTCTTGGGGACTCATTCACCAGTCACCGACTTTCGTTTAAACTTCAGAGACCATAGAAAAATTGTGGTTATTGATGGTCAAGTTGGGTATACAGGTGGGTTCAATATTGGCGATCAATATTTAGGTCGAAAGAAAAAATTTGGGTATTGGCGTGATACGCATATGCGGATCGCTGGCTCTGGTGTATATGGTTTACAGGCTCGTTTTATTCGTGATTGGAATGCCACTGAACCTGAGCACTCAATTGATAAAGTATTTGATCCCGGTTCAACCTATTTCCCTGTGGCCAAGGTTAATGGTAATACCAGTTTGCAGGTGGTCGCGAGTGGCCCGGATTCGGATACAGAAACCATTAAACTGGGCTATTTGAAGTTGATTTATTCAGCTCATCGTTCAATTTGGATGCAGACCCCCTATTTAATTCCGGATGATAGTGTGTTGGATGCTTTACGAGTAGCGGCACTATCAGGAATTGATGTGCGGATTATGATTCCTCACATGCCAGACCATGCCTTTGTTTACCGTGCAACTCAGTACTATGCACGACAATGTGCTAAATGGGGTATTCAGATTTATAACTATGATGCTGGATTCTTACATGCAAAAACGATGGTTGTGGACGGAAAAATAAGTTCAGTCGGTTCAGCCAATATGGATTTTCGTAGTTTTAAACTAAACTTTGAAGTTAATACGTTCCTGTACGACGAAAAAGTAGCTGAAAAGTTAGAAGATATATTTAAAGCGGATATTCGAAAATCAACTTTACAAACCTCGAAAATGTATGACGAACAATCAGCATGGCTGAAGTTCAAGCAATATTTTTCTCGCCTGTTATCACCAATTCTCTAATTTGTTTTTAATTTTTAGTTGACGAGAATTTTTTTGCGTGGTAAGATGCATTCAACTTAATATTTAACGTTAACTTTCATACCAAGTAGCTAATTATCTGGGTGTCAGAAAGTCGGTGGTTGCTGCGAACCGATCAGGATAATTTAGATGAAATACCATGAAACAGTTTCAATTGAACGGATAATAACTAGAGCCGTTACCTTCTAGTGAGTGGAGAGAATCTGTTTTTGGGATTCTTTCAATTTGGGTGGTACCACGGTTTTATCGTCCCTGTTGTATAAATTACAGCAGGGACTTTTTTGTTCCCTAAAATTTGGAAGGAGCGGCAGAATTATGGAAAAACGAACATGCGGAGGAATGCCTCGTTATTAAGGCTTCCTTAGAAATTACAGGTGGTCAAAATTTTTAAGAAAACTAAAAATGAGGTGCAATATGAAAAATAAAGTGAGTTTTAAAGAAGCAGTTATTGTGTTGTTAGCAATGTTAATCATTATGGGATTAGGCGTAATTAAGTTCGGTTTATCGCCACAAGTACCCGTATTATTGGTTTTAGTCGTGGTTACATTTTGGGCGCGGATTCGTCACTTTGCCTGGACAGATGTCGATAATGGCATTAAAGAAGGTATTCAAACCGGAATTATTCCAATTTTTATTTTTATTCTTGTCGGCGCATTAATTAGTACTTGGATTGCTGCTGGGATTATTCCTTCAATGATGGTTCTAGGATTCCACATGATTAGTGTCACTTGGTTTGTGCCATCGGTATTCTTTGTTTGTGCCTTGGTTGGAACTTCAATTGGCTCAGCGTTCACCATTATTTCCACAATTGGAATTGCCTTTTTCGGAATGGGTATGACAATGGGTGTCAATCCTGCATTAGTTGCTGGGGCAATTATTTCCGGCGCAATCTTTGGTGATAAGTCTTCACCACTATCAGATTCCACAAACTTAGCTTCTGCCGTTGTCGGTGTTGACTTGTTTGATCATATTAAAAACTTGATGTGGTCCACGATTCCTGCCTTTTTAGGCTCATTGATTCTTTACGCCATACTTGGTTTTCACGCTACATCTTCTGCTAATTTGGGAAAGATTGATCAAACTGTGGCAGTTTTACAAGCGCACTTTAGTGTTAATTTCTGGGCAATTATTCCAATCGCTTTGATGTTCTTCTGTGCTTGGAAGAAAATTCCTGCAATTCCAACTTTATTTATTAACATTGTCGTTTCCGTGTTGATGGTATTCATTGAACAACCCCAAACTCAAGTAAGCAAAATTGCCACGATTATTGAAAGCGGGTTTGTATCTAAAACGGGGAATGCAAGTGTTGATGCATTATTGACTCGTGGCGGCATTGGTAGCATGATGGGCACTGTTTCCTTAATTATCCTTACCCTGTCGTTAGGTGGCCTTCTAATGAAGTTTGGCTTGATTCAAGCCGTGATGGAGCCCTTAACAAAGCACTTGAACTCAGACGGTAAAATGGTCACTGCCACAATTCTTTCTGGAATTGGGGTCAACATCTTTATTGGTGAACAGTACTTATCAGTGATTCTACCAGGAAAAGCTTTCAAGAAGGCGTACAATCAATCTGGGTTAGCTAACCTTGCCTTGAGCCGTGTCCTTGAAGATGGCGGAACAGTTATCAATTATTTGATTCCATGGGGGGTTGCCGGCGCGTTTGCCGCAAATACATTGGGTGTTTCGACCCTCCATTTTCTGCCCTTCGCATTTTTTAGCATCTTGTCACCAATCTTCTCGATCATTAGTGGCTTTACCGGGATTGGATTGAAGCATACAACTGACGAAAAAAAAACGGCAACTAAAGAGAAACTCGTTGCTGATTCTGAAAGTAGTTTGAACTAAAAAAGACTAGGATTATCTGATCTTAAAGCTAGTTAAACATCAAAATATGATTTGCCATAATGTTGCAGTAAGACTTGCGAAAGGTTTTGGGCGATGATCTTAGAGCCGTTTAGGTCGGGATGCACGCCATCTGTATAAGTGATTGGCCAAGCGCTTGTTTCAATTAAGTAAATTAGTTGAGGAAATCGATCGGCCAATTGCTTAAGTTCCTTAGCAAAACTCTGATTAAATGGAACTAAGACATTTAAATGAGCGTCCGGAAATAGCGCATGAAGTTCTTTGAAAAAATTTAAGAACTGTTCTTGGACGAGTAGAGCTTCAAAACGGCGGTCATTTGTACCAATATTCACGATGACTTGGTTGGGATGATAGGCTGGGGCGGGCGTTTCAAAATCGATATATTTCACAAATCGGGGCGCTACCGGCACTCCACCAGTACCATAGCACAACAAACCAGCTGCACTATAAGCGATACGAATATCTTGCGCATTAAGCAATCTGGCAGTCTGTGCAGCGTAGTTTTGTTCCGCTGCATAGCCAGAAGAAGGGATGCGTTTTAACACCCAACAACCAGCTGTAATTGAGTCACCTACAAACGCAATTGTTCTACCAGCAGGCTTAACCGCAATGAGATTTCCGGAAGTAGGCACGGAAATCGAACTGATTGCTAAGCCTTGCTGATGTAACCAGACCTCATCTGCATCTGAATTTCCCGCAAAGGTAATCCGGATCAGATGGGGCTTTTTTGTTTCAAATTGAAGTTCGCTATGTACTTCATTGGCCTTCAATCGAAGCTCGGGCTGGTCATCAATAAAGATGGCGATTTCGGGCTGAAATTTAGAAGTGGGTGTGGTATTTAAAAACTTAAGCTTAAGCCGATTGGTGTTTTTAGTCATCATTAGTAAAGAGGCACCTAAGTTTGTGGTGTACATCACGGATTGATTATCAATCGTTTTAGGTACCCAACGACCCATAAAATAAACTCCAGAGAAGAGCCCGTTAGCCTTGGTTTCAACGTATTTTGCCTGTGTCATAATTTGTTAGCTCCTCTGTAATTAAAATTAACCAGGATTATCCATACAACTGATTTCATGATCGTTTACTAGTCCAATTGCTTGCATAAATGAGTAAGTGATCGTGGGACCCATAAACTTGAAGCCACGTTTCTTTAGATCCTTAGCGATTTTCTCGGAGAGTGGTGTTTTAGAATGAATTTCGACAGGAATGCGGATGTGATTATTTACCTGACGATTATTGACAAATTGCCAAATGTAATGATCGAAACTTCCAAATTCCTTTTGAATTTTTAAAAATGCCTTAGCGTTGCTAACTGTGTCTTGAATTTTTAAACGATTTCGAATGATGTTGGGATCTTGGAGAAGTTTTTCAGTATCTTCTGCCGTCATTGCGGCAACTTTGTTTAAATCAAAGTTGGCAAACGCCTTTTGAAAAGCAGGGCGCTTTTTTAAAACGAGTTCCCAGTTCAGCCCGGCTTGAAAAATTTCTAAACTCATCATTTCAAAAATATACTGGTCATCGTGGGCTGGCTGACACCATTCATTTTTATGATAGGCGCGAATTTCTGGGCCACCAGTTTTCGCCCAAGTGCAGATAAAATCATCTAATGTTTGTTTCATTTCATGTTACCTCCGCTGGTTGCCAGTGAGGTGGGAATCTGACAACGATTAATTAACTTTATTATATCGCATTTTGCACAAGAACTTGACTTATTAAAATTTGATGATAGAATAAATGCATTATTAATATTAATGCGATGAAGAGAAGAGTAAGTCCAGCAATTGCTTAGAGAGTTCCGATTGGTGAAAAGGAATCGATTGTCAGGATTGAAGATGAGCTCAGAGCTAATGTTTGAGGTGCAAGCTTTAAACACGTGAGGATACGATATAATCCCAGATATAAGTTTAGTTTACGTTTGTATCGTTGAGGTGCTGTTTGTGAGAAGAGCATAAACATGGGTGGTAACACGAAGTTTTCGTCCCTAGTCTTTTAATTAAGACATAGGGCGGAAACTTTTTTTATTGCAAAAAAGGGTCTCTGTCAAATCGTATTGGTGGAGATTTTGAACGGCACATTCACTTCGGTGAATGTGCTTTTTGTTTACTCATGAATTAAACTAATCCGGATAAAGAAGTTGTCAATATTTCGAAAACCAAAACAGTTACGCTTTAATGCCTTGATTTTACGATTAAGTCCTTCAATTGGACCGTTGGAAAATGGATAACGACAACTGTTTAGAAGGGCTGAACCATTTTTGATAAACGTGTTGATCGTTATGTCCATTTGATTACTAGTGGGTTGGTAGTTAGTAAGTAAGGATTGGAACGCATTAGCATCCTTTTGGTGTATGGCACTTAAGATACCTTGATAGGTTTGATACACAGATCTAAATCTGGGAAAAGCGTCTAGAGCTAAATCAATGGCGTTTTGTTGCGTCATATACTCGTTAATTCCGCGTAAATAAACAGCCTTAGAATCATTAACTTTTATTTCATCAAGATGAAATAAACGCCATTGAGATTTTAAAATATGATAAATTCGTGAATGCTTATCTTGGATAGTACGAATGGTCTGCGTGCGTTCATTATCTAAGGCACGCCCAGCCAGTTGAATAATATGGAAACGATCGATAATCGTGGCCGCATTGGGAAATAAGCGATGAATGAAGCTGCCATATTCAGCATTCATGTCAATCGTCACTGATTGAACTTGGGCACGTTCTTGAACCGAAAAACGAGCTTCAAAGTAGTCAATGATATCTTTACTTAGCCGATCTTTTAAAGTAACAATTCGGCGATGACTAACGGCATCGCAACAATTAAAGGACATCCAGTGATTACAGGAACGAAATTCATCAAAGCAAAGATTCTCTGGGAGATGTTTAACACGATAGGCTAAGTGAATATTGGCATTTAGGATTCGTTGAACACTGCTTGGCGAAATTCCACAAAGTTTAGCAATTTCTTTACTCGTCAACATATCGCGTGCCAAAACGATCACTTGATGTTTGATATTATGTGTGAAAGTTTCGTTACGATTAACCAACTTAGTTTTAGCACCACAGGTTTTTGAACAATCTTTACATTGGTATCTTTGACGTTTTAAATGCATTTCGTAACGACCACCGGATAAGGTTCCTAAACGCAGGTGACTCATGTGAGTTCCGTTTTTAATTAAGCTTTTATGGCCACAATGTGGGCACTTTAAAAGTTGATAAGACAAAGTTGCATGGACGACATGAATACGTTGGTTTGTGGAACACCGTTCTTTAGAAATACCAGTGACAATTAAGTTTGGGTCTGTTATTTCGAATAAGCATAAGATAGAATTAGTTAGGGACATCTGAATTTCCTCTTTTCGATTTGTTTTGGCGATTAAATCGTAGCACAAAGAGGACAGATGTCCTTTTTTATTTTTCTGATTTTCAAAACAGACAAAAAACCGGTATTAGTTATTCACCAATACCAGAAAGTGTAGACCCGCAAAAAAGAGGGTGATTGGATGACTGAAACTATTATTGATTTAAAGAAAATTACGGTGGCATTTAAGGATGGTGAAAACCAAGTCCAAGCAGTTAAGGACGTTGACTTACAAGTGGAAAAAGGTGACATCTATGGCATTGTTGGTTATTCAGGCGCTGGGAAAAGCACATTGGTTCGGGTGATTAATCTATTACAGAAACCAACATCTGGTGAAGTGCATATTAATAACCAAAATTTACTGAAGTTAAAGCCAGTTGAATTACGCCAGGCACGCACCAAAATTGGCATGATCTTTCAGCACTTTAACCTGATGAAATCCAGAACAATTTTAGGCAATGTTGAATATCCACTGTTGAAGACAAAGCTATCCAAAAAAGACCGCATTCAACGGGCCACAGAATTACTAAAGCTGGTTGGTTTAGAGCAGCGCAAAAATGATTATCCTCGTCAGTTATCTGGCGGTCAAAAACAACGAGTGGCAATTGCCCGGGCATTAGCAAATAATCCCGATATTTTGATTAGTGATGAGGCCACAAGTGCCCTAGATCCAAAAACAACCTTGTCGATTTTAAAATTATTAAAACGCCTAAACCAAACTTTGGGATTGACGATTGTTTTAATCACCCACGAAATGCAGGCAGTGAAAGAAATTTGTAATCACGTGGCGGTCATGCAAAAAGGCAAAATTGTGGAACGGGGCAACATTGAAGATATTTTCTCAACGCCGCAAAAGAAGTTAACCCAAGAATTCATCAATATTGCTACCAACGTGGGTCCGGCTGTTGAAAAAGTGACGGAAAATCCAAGTTTTAAACTACTCACGCAAAAACAACAGTTGGTTCAATTGAACTTCATTGGTCATTCTACTGAACAGCCGATTATTTCCACTTTAGCAAAACAATTTGATGTGGATGGCAATATCTTGTTTGCCAATGTAGAACAACTGCATGAGGAAACATTAGGATTCATGATTTTAGTTTTAACGGGTGAAAGCAAAAATATTGAAACGGCAATTCAGTTTCTGAAAGAAAATCAAGTTCGGGTAAAACGACTTAATGAAGTGCCCAAAAGTGAGGTGCAAAGCTAATGGCAAGTTGGTTTCCAAATGTAATTCATATGCAAACAGAATTTGTTCAAGCCACATGGGAAACTGTGTACATGACGTTAATTTCAGCCATTATTGCGGGCGTATTAGGTCTGGCAACCGGTATTTTCCTGATTGCAAGTCAGCCAGGGGGAATTCTAGAGGACAGCTTCATATATGGTCTCCTAGATAAGATTGTAAACTTGTTGCGATCGATTCCATTCATAATTTTATTGGCTGTTATTGCCCCGTTTACTCGGTACTTAGTGGGTACCACAATTGGTACAACGGCGGCATTGGTTCCTTTGATTATTGGAATTTTTCCATTCTATGCCAGACAGATTCAAAATGCTTTAACGGAAATTGATCCTGGTGTGGTGGAAGCAGCTCAGGCCTCCGGGTCAAGTCCCACCGAAATTATTTTTCGTGTGTACTTGCGTGAAGGGTTACCAGATATTATCCGAGCTTCAATTTTAACGATCATTAGTTTAATTGGTCTAACCACCATGGCGGGAGCAATTGGGTCTGGTGGTTTAGGTGATATTGCAATTAGCATCGGTTATGCGCGATTTGAAAATGACGTCACAATTGTCGCAATGATCATTATTTTAGTCATGGTGTTTGTTATCCAGTTCGTTGGGGATTGGTTAGCAAAACGGTTAGAGCATTAAAAGAGGCGATCTTAAATGAAGTTCAGAGATAGTGTGGGAGGATTAGTACGAATGTGGTTTGAGCAACTATAAACAATAATAAAGACAAGGGGAGTTAGATATGAGAAAAAGTGTTTGGTGGGTTTTAGGGATAATTGTGGTATTAGTCGCTGTAGTGGTTGGGATTCATCAAATAAGCCACTCGGCTAAAGCTAAAACAGAAACGATTACAGTTGGTTCAATGGGTTCGGATTATGACATCTGGAAGCATATTGCCAAGAGTAAGGATGCTAAAGAGGCAGGTTTAAAGATTAAAGTACAGCAGGTCACAGATGGTGTGCAACTGAATAACGGCACGGCGCAAGGCAACATTGATGTAAATGCGTTTCAATCTTATTCTTACTATGAAGCGTATAATAAACAACATCAAAAACAACAGTTATCTGCTTTAGGAACCACTTACTTGGAGCCAATGGGAATTTACTCGAAAAAGTATGAAAAAGTTTCCCAGATTCCGGATGGCGCAACGATTGCCATTGCCAATAATCCCGCTAACACGGCACGCGATTTATTATTGTTGCAGTCAGCAGGTTTAATCACATTGAAGGCTAATTTTAGTTCATTAGGTAATGTGAGTGATATTAAGAGTAATCCCAAGAATCTGAAGTTCAAAGAAATTGATGACACAACTGGACCACGCGTTTTAAAGGATGTGGATGCAGTTCTTATTTCCAATACAGTGGCTTTGGAGGGCCATCTGCATGTACTTTCAGATTCGATTTTTCATGAGAAAGCTGATCAAAGTACGCGTGCTAATATTAATATTTTAGCAACTGCCAAGAAGCATGCGAGTAACAAGCAATACAAAAAGTTGGTAAAACTGTATCATAAGAAAGATATTCAGCGTTATATCAAAGATAAATATTACGGCACTAAAATTGAAGTTCAAAAACCGATTTCTTATTTGAAGTAAATAATTAGTTTAACAAGACATCTCAGCGGTTATTAAGTAACCGCTTGAAAAAAATAATTTTCGGATGCAAAATAGACAGTGTATACATGAAAGGAAGTTTCTAAATTATGGCAAAAGTTGAAAGTTTTACATTGGATCACACAAAGGTTAAAGCACCATATGTTCGTTTGATTACAGTTGAGAGCGGTGCAAAGGGCGATAAGATTTCGAACTTTGATTTACGGTTAGTACAACCCAACGAAAATGCGATTCCTACTGCAGGATTACACACGATCGAACATTTATTAGCAGGTTTGTTACGTGACCGTTTAGACGGCGTGATTGATTGTTCACCATTTGGTTGCCGGACAGGTTTTCATTTGATTACATGGGGCGAACATTCTACCGAAGAAGTTGCTAAGGCTTTGAAGGGCTCATTAGAAGACATTGCCGACAAGATCGAATGGAAAGACGTTCAAGGTACTGACAAGTATAGTTGCGGTAACTACCGTGATCATTCATTGTTCTCAGCCAAAGAGTGGTCAAAAGCCATTCTCGAAAAGGGAATTAGTAGCGACCCATTCAATCGTCAGGTTGTTTAATATATAAGTGAATACGAACTAAAAGAGGCTGGAAATTCTTTCCAACCTCTTTTTTACACTTATTTGACTATCTAATTAGATTTATGAACTTCAGATTTTGACTCATCACCCTGCATACCATTGAAAAACAAATTCAAAACGACGGCGACGATGCTGGCAACAACGATTCCATTCGTGAGTAACATCCGCGCGGCAGTTGGTAAAAATTGGAAAATTTGTGGGTAAACGGTAACTCCGAGTCCCATTCCAATTGACAGGGAGGTAATTAAAATATTTTTATCTTTTGAAAAATCAACCTGTTGGAGAATCTTAACACCTTGGGCACCGACAATTCCAAACATGACGATCATGGCGCCTCCTAAAACAGGATCAGGAATAATTGTAGCTACAGCACCGGCCTTGGGAAGCAATCCTAAGATAATTAAGAAGAAGGCTGAATAGTAGATTGGTTTACGAGTTTTTACTCCGGAAAGTTGAAGAACGCCCACGTTTTCCGAGAATGTGGAATATGGGAAAGTATTAAACAGTCCGCCAAGCATAGCAGCAATTCCTTCGGCCCGGTAGCCCCGCTTTAAATCATCTTCTTCAATTTTTTTACCTGTCAAATCGCCGAGGGCAAAGAAAACGCCGGTGGATTCAATCATTGTGGTTAAAGAAACCATAATCATTGTAATAATTGCGGAGCCGTGAAAAGTTGGGGTTCCAAAGTAAAATGGTTGAGGCAAATGAAACCAGCTGGCCTGGGCCACGGGACTAAGTGATACCATGCCCATTGCGCCTGCTAATAAGGTACCGGCAAGAATGCCAATTAGAATTGCAATCGAATGCATAAATCCTTTTCCCCAAATGTTGACGGCGACAATGATAATGACGGTGACAAAACCAATGATTAAACTCTTGGGATCCCCAAATGATTTGGAAGAAACCGTACCGCCACCCAGATTCTGGAAGGCAACTGGAATTAGGGTAAAACCGATAATGGTGATTAAAGAGCCGGTAACAACGGGCGGAAAGAGATTTTTTATTTTTGAAAACAGACCACTAATTAAGAAAACAAACAGGCCTGCACACATAATGGCACCGTACATCGCACCAATTCCTAGAGCCCCACCAATATTTTGCAACGGTTGAACAGCCTGAACGGCACAGCCAAGGACGACGGGTAAGCCGATTCCAGTTAGCGCCGTTTTTTTTAGTTGTAAGAGCGTGGCAATCCCACACATGAAGATATCAATAGAGACTAAGTAGGTCATTTGAGAAGCTGTAAAATGCAAGTAACCACCGATTAACAACGGGACTAAAACATCTCCAGAATACATGGCTAAGAGGTGTTGCAAACCTAGTAAGGCCGCTTTGGGCTGTGAGATAGTTTGAATTGGTTTTGCATGAGTTGCTTCAATAGACTTCAATTTAGTTCTCCTTTTCTGTCACTTACAACGTATAAATTGAGAATATGAAAGTAAAACAGGCCACAACATTGCTGTTGTGAACCTGTATAAGTCTGTCGTCTATTGTTAAAGATACGCCAAAAAATAGCTATCTAAAACACTATTCGCCCATAGTCCAACATTTAAGGTGTCGGGTAGAAACTTATCAACCATATTATGACATTATACAGGTAAGTGCTATTAAATTCTGTGGTGCCTAGTTTAGCATATTGTGTTTTGATTAACAACTGGTAAATTTCAAAGAAAGGCTAAATCTAAACGGCAATTTTACTTTAATTTAAGTTCATTGAACACTTTGATTAAGTTAAATTAAGCTAGTTTTTGTAAGCCATCACGAATAATTGCAATCCCAGTTTTGATTTCTTCTTCCGTGATTACTAGAGGCGGTTGAAATCTTAAAATGTGGTCCATAGTAGAAATCATGATCAGGCCATGTTCAAAACAGTACTCACTTAAGGCGGTCACAAAAGCAGATTTAGTGGCTTCAAATTCAATACCGCCATTTAATCCGATCATGCGCACCTGTTTGATAATTGGAAAGTCTTGTTGCAATTCTAAAAATTGGGTTTTGGCGAACTCCCCCAATTGTTGCGAGCGTTGAGGTAGATTTAGCCTTTCAACCTCATCTAAAGTTGCCAAACCAGCTGCACAACAGATTGGATTGGCTGCAGTAGTTGTGGCATTTGCAGGTGAAGCTAGACTATCCATGATTGGGACTTTTCCAATGACAGCTGAAAGTGGCATACCAGAGGCTAGTGATTTTCCAACAGCCATCAGATCAGGCTCTAAGTTAAAATGATCAATTGACCACATTTTGCCACTTCTGCCAAATCCTTGATTGATCTCGTCTGTACAAAACAAAATCCCGTTATCATGGCAGAGCTGATACAAACCTTGCATATAGTCATTGGGTGGCGTGATGATACCCGCATCACCTTGAATCGGTTCAATCAGAATGGCCGCAATTTGGTCGGCAGGAATATCATGTTGAAACAAATCTCGAAGGTCGTCCAGATATCGTTTCGAAAAATCTGCCAAGGTTTCGTTTGGAAATCTTTTTTGCGGATCCGGGAATGGTAAATGGTGAATATCTGGCACTAATGGACCGATATCTCTATGCATATTGGCATCAATGGCTGAAAGGCTTGCCGCTCCTAAAGTTGTGCCATGCCATGAATTTTGAAACGTTAAAATAACGGAACGTTTGGTGTAACTGCGGGCAAATTTTACAATTCCTTCGGCTGCTTCAGAACCAGAAGTGCTAAACGATACCTTCTTTGGCGAGTTTCCGGGTGCTAGGAGTGCTAAGCGTTTAGCGAGTTCGATTGCTGGTTCATGATAAAAGTAGCCCGAAATATAGTGAACAAGTTTGCCAGCCTGTTGCTGAATTGCAGCCACCACATGTGGATTTCCATGACCGATATTGACTGCCGAAGCACTTGCTAAAAAATCAATGTAACTATTGCCATCAGCATCCCACACAGTAGCGTCTTTAGCGTGATCCACCACTAAATCAAACTTTGAAACTCGGCCGGCTGGAGCCACGTATTGATGATCCAGTGCGATCAAACGATGGCGATTTGGATTTTTTTCAAAAGTCACTTACAACACTTCCCATAGTCATTAATTTGAATTGATTATAGCACAGCAATTTTTGTGAGTTCGTTTTATAATGAAGTTACGACATAAATGAGGAGCAATCGACATGAAACAGCTTTTGGTTATGGGTGTTGGTGATAGAGTTGGGCAGGCATTTTTTGAAGCTTGCCAAGACGAAAAAAATAACGAACTTCAATTTAACTTCATTGAAGAAGAGGGAAATATTCCAGCAGGTTTTCAAAATATTCAAGTTGTTGACTTACAGGACGCTGAACAACTAACTGCCCATTTGACACCTGCAGATATTTTGGTTATTAATGTGAGTGGCTGGGACGTAGATTACGTCTTGGATGCGGTGATGGATGCCATTGAAGCTCATCGGATTAAATTAGAGAAAATCATTTTTCGATCCGTAGCCGGAGTCAATGCCGAATATCCAATTAAAAATATTCAAACAGTGACGCACGATCAAGAAGAGTTTGTAAAACAGCAACAGTATGCGGGCAAACTGGTCGACGAATCAGAAATTCCGTATACTATTTTGCGTCCGACAAATGTTTTAGATTCAACTGATCTAAGTTATCGGCTTGTGGATGAAGGGACCACCATGGACAGTGCAAAAGATGTGGGTGCAAAAGCCGTCGCTAAGGTAATTTTAGAAACCGTCAAAAGTGATCAGTACAAAAATCAATCCATTGGAATTTGTGGCTGAAAAATGTGGTTAAATCAAGTATAATAAAAATAAAACGAACATACGTGCGTATCTTTTTGATAGGAGGTTCTTATGACTTTAAAATTTATTTTAGGTAAGGCCAGTCGTGATCAACGACAGGCGATGATTGATGAAGTTGGTCAAGTTTTGGAGGCCGATTCGGAATCACAAGTTTATTACATTGTGCCTAATCATATCAAGTTTCAATCTGAATTAACTGTTTTAAATGCTTTACGAAAAAAGCACAACGGAAACGAGGCCACCTATGCCCAAAATCAATTGCAGGTGTTCTCGTTTTCACGATTGGCTTGGTATTTTATGAAAAATGAACCAATCTATCAAGTGCCAAGATTATCCAAGGCTGGCATAGGAATGTTAATCGACAGAATTATTTTGGAACATCAAGATGAACTGACGGTTTTTAATGGTGAACAGACGCAAACTGGCTTTATTCAACAACTAGCTAGTCAATTTGATGAACTTCAAAAGGGACGGATTACTGCTGAGGATTTTGAAACTTTGACTCAAAAAGTTAATGCTGACGAAAATTCCACAATTGATTTAACGGCCAAAATGCACGATTTAGCAATTATCTATACAGCTTTTGAAGAAGAAATGTTGGGAAATTATGTTGATAGCAATACGCTCATGGAAGCTTTGTGTGAGTACTTAGCAGAGCAAGATTTAAGTCACATGGTGTTTTTATTTGACAGCTTTTCGTCGCTTACGGCTCAAGAAATGAAGTTAGTGAAAGTCCTCATTCAAAAATCAAAAGCAGTGATTTTTAGTTTGACCCTGGATCACGCTTACACGGATTCGAAACCTCAAGAAGAAGATCTTTTTTACGAGTCAGCAAAGACCTATTATCAGCTGTATCATTTTGCGCACGCAAACGCCATAAAAATCAAGACAGATAGTTTTGCAGATCAAACACGGGTGAGTGCTGACCTTGTTAAACTTGAAAACTTCTGGCTCCAGGCGTCTAACATGCAGGATTCTCAACCCGAGAGTTTAACGGATGAAAATAGTATTCAAATTAGGCATGCAGATAGTCGCCAAACTGAAATTGAACAGGTCGCACGGCAGATTAGACAAATGGTCGCAAACGATCCGCAGATTCATTATCATGATTTTCTTGTATTGGCGCGCCATTTAGATACTTATGAAACAGTTTTAACACCAGTTATGACGGAATATGAAATCCCCCATTTTACTGATTTGCAGATTTCAATGAAGGATCATCCGTTTGTAGCTTTAATTGAAGCTTTGTTTGCAGTAAAGTCTCATTATTATCGCTATCAAGATGTGATGCGCCTCTTGAAAACTGAATTACTTATTCCAAAAATTGATGATAAATTTATGGATATTCAAGCCTTTCGCCAAGCAAAGGATTTAACTGAGAACTTAGTTTTGAAGAACGGTTATGAAGGTGGCAAATGGCTGCAAAAAGATGACTGGCAATATATGCGGTTTAATCCCAGTGATTTTGGTATTCAGTCTGATCGTGACATTGCGATTACTAAACAAGTCAATAGTATTCGCAATTACATTCGGCAAACTCTGCCACCGTTTTTCAAAGCTTTGGATCAGGCAAAAACAGGTAAGGAAGCTGTCACTGTTCTCTATCAATTTTTGATTAACCAAGGCGTGACTGAGCAACTTAAAAAATGGCGTGACACAGCGGTTAATGCGGGTGATTTAGCGAAGGGTGCCCAACCAGAACAAACCTGGCAGACCTTTTGTGACATGTTAGATGAGTACGTAGCCATTCTTGGGGATCGCGAGTTTACTGTGGATAATTTTGTGGCATTATTGGAAGCTGGTTTTGAAGGTGCTTCCTATTCATTAATTCCATCCACATTAGATCAAGTTATGATTTCTGAAACTGGGATGGCCCAGATGAATGATCGTAAGTATACCTTTATTATCGGGGCTACAGACGCGGTCATGCCAGAGCAGTTTAATGATCAAGGGATCTTGTCGGATGATGATTGTGCAGCTCTAAAAGACGATTTATCTGACGAACAATTTTTTGCTGACAAAACGAATGAACAAGCGCATTTTGAGCGATATTTGAATTACGTGGCGTTCCTGTCGGGATGCCAAACAGTGAGCTTTTCGTACGCGGATACCGATAGTGATGGTGTCGACCAAAAACTATCTCCGTATGTGCAAGAAATTCGTGATCATTTTGAAATTGAAGTTCAGCGGAGTTTTGATCGCCCCCGTTTAGATGAAGAATCAGTCAGTGAGTTTTTAGGCTCAAAACGAAGTACGTTAACCCACTTACTACAGGTGAGCCGTGATAGTAAAGACATTCAAAAAATGATTCAACCTAAATGGCAGTATATTTATCGTGTTTTAACTACCGATTTGCAGTTACGTCACCTAGCCAACCGCGTATTTGAAAGTCTGAATTATAAAAACGAACCCGTTAAGCTCCAACCAGAAATTGTCAGTGATTTATATGGGGATACCATCAATACATCAATTTCAAAGTTAGAGGAATTTTATCAAAATGAGTACGCCTATTTCTTGAAGTATGGCTTGAAACTGCAGGAAAGGGATGTATTTGAACTTTCTCCAGCAAGCACTGGTGAATATTTCCATATGGCCTTAGATCACTTCGTGAAGCTGATTAACCAAGAACAAGTGGATATTGCCAATCTATCTGATTCTGAGATGGAAAACTTCTTAAATGCTGTGGTTAAAGATATTAGAGACGAACCCCAGTTTGAAATTTTAAAAAGTTCAAATCGCATGCATTATATCAGCAATCAATTGAACCAAACAATCAAGCAAATGTTGAAAATCTTCGTATGGCAAAGTGCCAGTTCCAAAATGCGCCCGATTAAGACTGAAGTTTTGTTTGGTCAAGTTGGGTCAGAGACCGGGATAAAGTCCTTAGATTTTGATGTTTCACCTACTCAAAAGGTGCGGGTTCGAGGCAAGATTGACCGAATTGATGAACTTAAATTAACTTCAGAAACAGGTGAATCGAGACAATATTTTGGCATTGTCGATTATAAGTCGAGCCAACACGATTTTGATTTTCGGGATGCCTATTATGGTTTGGCAATGCAAATGTTGACCTATATTGATGCGTTGAAGAAAAATATTGCCTTAATTGATCAGCACGCAGTGGATCCATTGCTATCAGGGGCACTGTACATGCATTTACAAAATCCATCCGTTGATATTGCTAAGCTAAAGACAGCGGATCCCAAGGAAGTTCAAGTGGCACTATTGAAGGACACCAAATACAAAGGCATTATTTTAAGTGATCCGGAATTACTAGATAATCTGGATACGCAATTGGATTCGGGATCCTCGTTAATTTATCCATTCAGCAAAACTAAGGGTGGTAAGTACGGCTCAAGGAGCAATCAAATTGTGACGAAAGAAGATCTTGAGCGTTTGATTAAGCATGCCGAGAAAAAGATTGTGGAAGCTAGCAGAAAGATTTTTGCTGGTGAATTGAAGTTAAATCCTGCTCGGTGGACGGATCAACACACGGCATTACAGTATTCACCATATAAGGCGGTTATGCAGTTTGATGAGATGCTTCCGGAAAACAATTATCATAAATTGGAAAATTACAAAGCAAAAGATGTTCTAGAAATGTTAAAGGAAGAAGATGACAAGCATGGACAAAACTAACTTTACGGATGATCAACAACATGCGATTTATCATGATGGTCATAATGTGCTTGTCTCTGCTTCTGCAGGTTCAGGTAAAACTTCGGTATTGGTTCAACGTGTGATTGAAAAAATACTGAATGGAACAGACGTCGACAAATTATTGGTCGTGACTTTTACTGAAGCAGCAGCTAAGGAAATGCATGATCGAATTCAAAAAGCGATCAATGATCAAATTCGTGCTGAAAAGGAACATGATCAACGGCAGCATTTGGTTTCCCAGCTTACAAAATTAAATACAGCCAATATCAGTACAATCCATGCTTTTTGTATGTCAATTATCAAACGCTATTACTATGTGATTGACTTGGATCCCATTTTCCGATTGCTAACAGACGAAACAGAAGGAATTTTGCTTCGTGAAGAGGTTTGGGGTGACTTGCGTGAATCATTGTATGAAACAGATGGTGATATTTTTGCACAGTTAACCGCCAATTTTTCAAATGATCGCAGCGATGATGGTTTTACTGATTTGATGCTGAAACTATACGATTTTGCAAATGCAACCCCCAATCCGAAAACTTGGTTATCCACGCTTTCTCAACCATATCAGATTGATGGAGATCTCGATGATACTTCGTTTTATAAAGAACAAGTTGTTCCAGTTATTAAAGATGAGCTAACTAATAGTTTGGAAGAAGCTCACTCTTTACAAGAACTTATTCAAAATGGTTCAGAAGATCTTGAAAAGCTGCGCCCCATTATTGATGCTGATGTGAATCAAATGCAAGAAATTTTAGATAGTGGATTATCTGACTGGAATGATTTACGAGGGAAACTCCGTAGTTTAGATTTCAAGAGTATGAGCGGTGGTAAAAGAAACGATGAAGTGAAAGAATTTAAGGCACGTGTCAAAGAGGTGCGTGGGGATACAAGCCATAAAAATGGGTACAAAATGCGGATTCAGGAACTGACGCAAAAGTATTTCAGTTTAGACAAGGACCAGATGACAAAGGTCATGAAGCAGTCTGAAGCACTGATTACAGAGTTAGCCAAAGTTACAAGTGCCTTTAGGGATGCCTACGCTAAAGAAAAACGGCATCGACAGATTCTTGATTTCAGTGATCTTGAGCATTTTGCAATGCAAATTTTGAATGGCCCGTCAGCAGAGTCAAAAAGTGCTCGTGCCGCTTATCAAAAACAATTCGAAGAAGTCATTGTGGATGAGTACCAAGATATTAATCCCATTCAAGAAGCTATTTTGACCAGTGTGACTACTGAAGACCCGGGTAACATGTTTATGGTGGGGGATGTCAAACAGTCCATTTATGCTTTCCGGTTGGCCGATCCGCATCTATTTATCAGCAAAGATCGAGCTTATCAATCAGATGATTTAACGGGAGAACGCATTATTTTGTCACAAAATTTCCGTTCGGTCAAAAACGTTGATGCATTCACTAATTTAATTTTTGAACAGTTAATGGATCGTAAGTTGGGTGAAATTGCTTATGATGATGACGCTAAACTGGTATATGGCGCAATATACTATCCAGAAAAAGATCATAAGGGAGAAGCAATTTCAAAGAGCACCGAAGTTCTTGTTTATGATGATGAGAAACAGACCAGCAGCCAGCCGAACGATGAGGTTGAAGCAGGTAGTTTTGAAATCGATGATAAATCACGAGGACAAGTTGCCATTGCGGGCCAACGAATTAAAGAGTTAATTGAAAATAAAACGGAAATTTACGATCGACAAATTAATGACTGTCGGAAATTAACTTATGGGGATATTGTTTTGTTAACGCCAACCAGAAAAAACAATTTAACTATCGTAGCGTTGTTTAAACAGATGGGGATCCCAGTTGTGGTAAATGATGCACAAAACTATTTTCAAACCACCGAAATTGCCATTATGATGGCATTGTTGAAGATTATTGATAACCCTTATCAAGATATTCCGTTAGCTGCCGTTTTGCGATCCCCAATTGTGGGTTTGAATGAAAACGAATTAGCTTTCTTACGAATTAATAATCGGACAGGAGACTATTTCCAGGCAGTTAAAGATTTTCAGAGTAATTTTAAGGATAACGAAACGAATGAATTTCAAAATCAGTTATTTGCAAAGGTAACACACTTTTTGGAACAGTTGACGCATTTTCAAGATATTGCAAATCAAAATCAATTAGCCACTTTGATTTGGACAATTTATGATGAAACTGGTTTCTTGGATTATGTGGGTGGCATGCCAGCTGGTCAGCAACGTCAAGCCAACTTAAATGCGCTATATGATCGCGCAAGAAGTTATGAACAAAGCAGTTTCAAAGGTCTATTTCAATTTGTTTGCTTCATTGAAAGGATGCAAAAGCAGAGCAAAGATTTGGCTGAGATTCCTGTGACTAGTGATGAGGCTGCTGTAAAGGTCATGACTATTCATGGGAGTAAGGGTCTTGAATTTCCAGTGGTATTTTTGATGGATGCGTCTCATCAATTTAATACAACTTCTATGAAGGACAGGTACATTCTGGATTCGAAAGCTGGAATTGGGATCACCTATCTTGACCTGAATACACGAATAAAAGTAGATACACCACAAAAACTATCGATTTTAGATCAGGTAAAACGGAATAGTTTGGCTGAAAACATGAGACAACTTTATGTGGCTTTAACCCGTGCCCAACAAAAACTCATCATTGTAGGCGCCTGTGACGCTCAAGAAAAAATCTTAAAGAAATGGCAAACAGCTTCACGCAGTAAAGAGATGTTACTGACAGAAGCCACACGATTAACCACTCATAATTTCTTAGACTGGATAGGAGAAGCCCTAATTCGCCATCCTAGTTTTGATCAAGGTAGCGAAGACCAAACCCAACTTGCTGAATTAAGCGGAGATACGACTAAGTTTGAAGTTCAGTTTAAGACAAAGACAGATCTGCAGAATGTTGCCGTTATGCAGGCTGGAAAGCCCCAAAAAGATTGGTGGCAGAAATTTCAAACGGCTACGCAAAAATTAGATGTCAGTGATCTAAATACGTATCAAATTGATCAAGTTTTAAACTTGAAATATCCGCATCAGGTAGCGACTGAAACAACTGCGTATCAATCTGTATCTGAAGTGAAGCGATTATTTGACGATCCGGATAGTTTGGAAATGACACAGTCCACTGTTGAACGCGATCGAAAGCTAAAAGTGCAGAATCGATATGTTTCAAATGAGCTAGCAACACCAAAATTTTTACAAACTACTGTCAAACCAAAACCAACTGAAATAGGAACGGCCACGCATTTAGTATTACAAGAAATTTCGTTAAAAACGAAGCCTACCGAGGATAGTGTTCGGGATCTGATTGCTAAACTGGTTACCAACAAAGTGTTAAGTCCAGAAGTTGCCAACTTAATTGAAGTTCAGAACATTTTACGATTCTTTGATTCTCAGTTGGGAAACCTACTACTGGCACATCCTGATCGGGTTCACCGAGAAGTACCATTCTCACTACTGATGCCAGCTAACCAATTATTTAGTGGTTTTAAGGACTTCTCGGATACAGAAGAAACGCAAATCCTGATTCACGGAATTATTGATGGTTATATTGTCATCGATAAGCGAGCAATTTTGTTTGACTATAAGACGGACTACGTTAAACCAGGAAGCACAAAAAATGGAGTTCAAAATATCATTAATCGTTATGCCGGCCAGGTTAATTTATACGCGGCAGCATTGACAGATATTTTAAAACTCCCAGTAGAAGAACGCTATTTGTATTTACTTTCAATTGGTGAACTCGTTGAAGTTCATTAAATAAATCACTTTATATAAAAAGTTGATAGGCCAGTCGTAACTCAGATGGATCGTGGTCCATTAATACTGTTCCGCGATAGTCAAAGCCACTTTTGGTTATTAAGTGTTGCATCAGTTTGTTATCGGGGTGAGTATCAATGCGGACCTGATGGTAGCCAAACTGACTTGAAAGCGTGAGTAATCCAGAGATCATCTTTTCAGATAAGTGTTGACCGCGAAAATCTGACGACATGGCAGTACGATGAATAGCGGTGTATTTAGCATCCGCGGCACCTTGCCAAGCACCATCAGCGATCACATCGTAATTTGAATCATGATCGGGGAGTAAGGCTGCTGTTCCCGCGATTTGATTATCAATTATTAGCACATAGCCGATTTGATTTTTGACATCGGCTTCAAGTGCTTCTAAGTCTGGGTAGCCATCCTGCCACTGATCAATGCCTTGAGCTTTCAGAAATTCTTTAGCAGATGTAATAATTTTTGAAACAGTTGGTAAATCTTCAAGGGTTGTTTTGCGTAAATATGAAACCGTCAATGAAGCCACTTCCTCAATGTTTTTTAAAAATCAATTTTAGCGCAATTTAACTACGCTGTCATTAAAATGATTAATATACGGTAAAAAAGCTTGTTTCTGTAAAACTGAAGTTCAGTTTTCTGGAGACAAGCTTTTTCGATGCAGGTAAATTTTACCTTTTGAGGGCTTTGCTTGTTTGATAGAAAAATGCAGCAAAAAAATAGCATTAGAAAATCAATCTGATTTCCTAATGCTATCCTTTTTAGCCTAGATATTATCTTTGTCATCAACGTGCTTGTTGATCTTTTTAGCTGCTTTATCTTTTACGTCAGCAGCCTTATCTTTAAGCTTACCTTTTTCTTTTTGTGTTTTACCTTCTAACTCTTTGGAATCATCGTGGGTCATTTTCCCAATAGTTTCTTTGGCTTTACCAGCGGCCTTATCTTTTAATGCGTCTAACTTATCATTAGCTTTTGACATTTTGAAAACCTCCTTATGGTTTATATAATTATTATCTTTGATTTTGGGGGAATCGTCAATGTGTTTGCTTATGAATGGAATAATGTTGGAGTGTAAATAGTTGAAACTCAAACTGTAAGTATTATAATTACAATTGAAATCAAGAAAGGGGTTTTCTAAATGAGTAAAGTTATTATTTTTGGGGCAGCTGGACACATTGCACGCCTGGCCGCAAAGCAATTAATTAAAGAAACAGATGATCAATTAAAGTTGTTTGTCCGCCATCCTAAGAAGTTGACCGATGTTGATAAGAATCGTGAAACGGTAGTTGTTGGTGATGTAAATAATGAATCAGAATTAGCAGCTGCATTAAAAGGACAAGATTTGGTGTATGCCAACTTAGGTCCGGATGATACGGATAAAATGATTCCTCATATTGTGAATGCCATGCATGAAGCTGGCTTGAAACGGTTGATCTGGATTTCAACTTTAGGTGTGTTCGATGAGGTTCCTGGTAAGTTTGGTGATTGGAATAAACAAATGCTCAATCCGAGTGGTTATCTTCCAACTCAATCCAAGGCAGCTAGTGAAATTGAAGCTTCCGACTTGGATTACACGATTATTCGTCCCAACTGGTTAACAAATAAGGATGAAGTGGATTATGAAGTGACGGGCCGCCATGATGAGATGAAGGGGACTGAAGTTTCGCGTAAGTCAGTAGCAGATTATGTGGTCAAACTTGTTCAGAATCCCAAAAAAGATGTTCGGACATCTATAGGGTTAAACAAACCAAATACAGATGGTGATAAACCAAGTTTTTATTAGAATTTATAAAAAATGATCAATTGAAAGTCGGGTAAAATTCCGAATCAATTGATCATTTTTTTAACTATTAAATTATTTTTGACTTAAAATCATGGGTTGCTGGATCATATTCGTGTTTATAAAGTAAGTTTTCGTGTTTTTCGAAGAAGACGTTACTGTATTGGGGATCAAGATAGAAAAATGAGCTATCTTCACCGTTTTTAAACAAAATACCGGCCTCAGGATCCGTGACTTCTGTCAATGAGGCAGTGGGAGTCGCTAGATGAGAAGCGATATATTTTTTAATCAATCGATAGTTCATGGTTAGTTTTCCTCGTTTGAAATTGTATTAGTCGTCGTTGTTTCATCAGTGTTGAGAATGTATTTACTCAAAATATCTGACGAAATTCCGGGCGTCTTTTTGATGATAAATTGCGCCACTTGTGAATCTGAAAGCTGGGCCTGATAAGTGTCGTTGGGCAGAAATTGGCTCACAATTAATAGAATAAAAATGACAAAATAAGCAATCACAAGGCTAATAAGGCCACCTGCCAGTCCGTTGACTTGTTTAATGACCGGAATCCATGTGATTAAACGGGACCAGCGTGCGATTAGACGCACTAATAGCCAGCCAATGGCCATGAGGATGAAAAATGAAACGGAGCTCATCATGGCAGTGCTGCTGGTGGAGCTTTGGTCACTGCTAAAAGTTGTGGATAGGAACTGGGCAACTGGCGTACAAAGGACTTTGGCAAAGATAAAGACGGCAAAATAACCGATTGTATACAGAAGCTCGACAACAAATCCTTTATGGAGCCCACTGATGAATTTCCATAATAATATAGCAAGAATGATAATCGAGAGAAGCATCACGCAACCTCCTTTAAAATGAATACTCTGAATTTACCATATTTCACAAAGAATTGCTTGTGGGTGGTGGAAACTTAATACAATTTAAATGAGTGTGGCAAGGATGTGAGAGATTATTGGGAATAAAAAATCAGTATCCATAGAAGCTGTAATGGATACTGATCTTTTATTATATTACTTAAGTAGCAAAAAATAGAAAATTAATTAGCTAAATCTATAGAAACATCGTAGGTATGAAAGTCATTGTCATCATCGTAGTCATCGGTATCATAATCGGCATCGAATTTCAAACGTATATTTTTCAATGAAGAAGCAGATTCTAATTGTGGTAATTGAAAAACAGCATTTCCCTCTGCATCAGTTCCTTTATTAACATCACCGTCGAAATCGTCGCTATCATATGTGTCAGCATCTATTTGTTGCCCATCGTCGGTGTTCAAAGTTGCTTGTGTTGGGTAAATTGAGATATCGCGAGAAGGTTGAATGATGAAATGCACTTTTACAATTCCGTTTAATTTACCTTTACTGTCATCATCTTTATCAGCGTATTCACCATCTGTTTTGTATACAGTTACCTTATCAATTTTGACCGTAGTCCCCGCCCATGAATTATCAGAGTAGTCTGTTGAGTATTCCTGAGAGTCTGATATATCCACGTCTGTGCTACCAATTTCAATTGTATCAGAGTCTGAAGATTCTTCATCATAATCGTCAGTGCTTTCGGTTTCGGTATCAGATGTTGTATCTGTGCTGTTGGTATTAGTTGAACTTGCGGATAATGTTTCAGAATTTGAATTTTCAGAAACCAGATAATCATGATAAGATTTGGCAGATACCGTTGATGTCATAGCGATGACAATAGCTATAACCCATACCCACCAAGTTTTATACCATATCTTTTTATTTTTATTGCGCAATTTGATAGCCCTCTTCTTTCATAATTGATGGTTGACAATAAAGTATTATCAAGGCAATGTAACCAATTAATGGAATCAAGTTTAATAAGAAGAGCCAACCAGATTTACCTGTATCATGTAAACGGCGTATCGAAGCTGAAATACCGCCAATGGCAATTATTACATAGTAAACGGACGCAAAAAACCAAAGGAAGAAATATAAATTTGAATAATTTGTCAACCCACCAAAAAAACCTACTACGAAAGAAATTATAAATGACATTAAAAAAAGTCCCAACTGAGCCCACCAATAATTTGCACGATTCATTCTGGTATTTGTAACCAGTAAATCGTCAAAGAAAAGATTGAGAGATCCTTTTAAACCCAATTTTTTGTTCGTTAGATTTGTTTGGGTTGCTTGAAATTCACTTTGACGAGCTCCGCATTGTGAGCAAAATTCAGCACCAACTATAATTTCCTTTCCACACTTAATACAAAATTGTTTTCCTTGTTCTGACATTACTTAACTCCTCCAAATATTTACAGCTTTTTATGTCATCCGTTCTGGACAATAATTTTTAGACGCCAAACTTTTAGTTTCACACAAATTAAAGCAGTCGTGTGGGAATGAATTATATCGATAGCCGGATTATTGCCGATCTATTGACTATGTAGCAAATAATTATGAATGAAGTAATATTATCTCATATATTCAGTTTACTTTGTTAAGTTTTTCTAAAGAAGTTCAAAATTTGAAACAAAAAATTGTTACATCTAAGTGCTCCTCAAGATTAGACAAAAATACAAATCTTGGGAGTTTACTGTCATTTTTAAATATGATGCCCATTTTTTTAAAAACTCAAAATGTCTTCAATATAAGCATATTCTATGACTGTTTTAGTTTAGGATTAGCTCATATAGCGTAGACCAGAAATGTTTGAGAATTTGAAAAACCTCGACATAAATTAGAAGCTATGATCTTGATTTTACAAATTGTTAGGAGGCGTCAAGCTCATGGTCTATTTTGTAAATTGATAAGAAATGGCAAGGTATACCCGCAAAATTGTAATAAAAAACTGCTATCCAAAATGGATAACAGACATCCCTACCTACCACGGTTTTATATATTCTTTCTACTGTCATTTCTACTGTCATTGGTCACAAAAAATTTCGTTTTTATTTTAACTAGAAAAAGTAAAAAGACTGATATAGCATGCGTTTAATGCGCTTATCTGTATCAGTCTTTTCCTATCAATGGACCCTAACGGATTTGAACCGTCGACCTCTTGCATGCGAAGCAAGCGCTCTCCCAGCTGAGCTAAGGGCCCAAAAAAGCTTACTTAATTAGTATACCGCAAAAAATTGGTAATTATGTGTTGAACAGTAAAAAAATTACAATTGAATAGAAATTAGATTTTTCGAAACTTCATTTAAGTTAAATTGAGCTGGAATTCTGCTTAAGAATTTCAATAAATACGGGATCCTAAGTTTTTTTTAAACACATTAATAAAATAGTGACAGAAGGTTCAATTTACTAGTGTCGTTTCGGTATGATAGTTTGTAAAAAACATATCATAAGTCCATGAACCTGTGCTAATCAAACTTATAACGAGAACGATCGTTGCAATTGGACAAATCCAACGGAATAAATTGTTGAATTTATTATTTCGAAACATCACGTAAATGGGAATGAAAATACCTAGAATAGGTATGATGGCACTCACAATAGTTAGGATGATTAGCATCATGTTTTCATCATTTGCGTTGTGTAGTTTTCCGCTGAAAAACTGAATGAATTGGCATGTCAACCAGTGGTTTCTCCGGTGCAATTAATGGTTTCTTGCTAATTTTAATTTTTTCCCTTAATAATAACGTTGTAGGAAAAAACAAAGTATAAGAACTAGAGAAAATGCGTATTTCAACTGATAAAGTGTACAATCGACAAACGGGGGGAGCTATTATTATGAATTCTAATTTTAAAAAATATTCGAAATGGTTTAGATTTTTAGAATATTTGTTTTTTCCAATTTCTACGCTTAGCTTAATCGCGTGGGGGACGAATCTCTGGAGTGTGCTGATTAGTCTAATAGATTTTTGTTATATGACTACATATATTGTAACCTTTTTTACCGAAACACTTATACATGTAATCCGGAAAAATAGTTGATTAAGTGGGATTACATGAATATTCAGAAAGTCAAAATAGTGAGGCGAATACTAGGCAAATGAAAAATAGCAAGAATGGTTACTCAAAGTGGTTTTATGTGATTAACTATCTATTTTTTATTGTTGCAATTCTAAGTTTATTTACTGATAGAAATAATTTTTATAGTCATTTGTTTAGATGGATAATTGTGGTATATGCCATTTTGGATATAAGCGCTTTTGTAATTGCAGCAATTAAGCGAATGAGGGGAAAATAACTATGTTCTCATTAAGATAACGAAAACTTATTGATATATTTACAAAATGTGGCAAAAATACGATTTGTATTAGTAAAATTTACACTAGGGGGAGTGTTTAAAATGTTAGCTTTAAAAGACGTCACCATAGAAACCCGACAACCGATTCTTAACAACTTCAGTTTCAACTTTCAACTGCAGAAAACTTATGGACTAATCGCGCCCAATGGATCTGGTAAAACTACTTTTTTTAGATCTATTATGCAATTAATTCCGTCAACTAAAGGAATGTATACAATAGATAAAAAGCCAATTTCCACACAACTGAAAAGGGTGTTTTATTTTGAAACCTCTAATTGGTTTGATGGCAATCTTAGCGGATGGGATTATCTTTTATTTGTGAAAAGTTTATGGAAGTCGTCGGTAGATGTTCAAAAGCTTGTGCAGGACTGGCAGATGAGTGAGTATGTCAAGTTACCAATTAAAAAGTATTCACTTGGCATGAAGCAACGTCTCCTTATTGCACTGTATGAAGTCAGCGATGCTAAGTATTTGTTAATGGATGAGATAACAAATGGGCTGGATGAAAAGAATCGTGAAAAATTGTTTTCTAAAATCAGACAGTTAGTAGATTCTGGAAAAATGATTTTGATTTCATCACATTATAAAGAAGATCTTGAAACAGTTTGTGATTATGAGTTGTTTTTGGAAAATAACACTATGGTGGTGAAAGAGGTATGACGTACAAAAATTATTTAAGCCGAAAAATTTTGAAAAATAAGTTTAATTTTATTCCCTTAGTAATTTTAATTTTGGCAGTCTTAATTTGTTTGGCTTTTAACGTGCGAAACAAAGCAGCTAATAGTTATTTGATTGATACTAAAAACGATATTAGGCAAGGGAAACAAGCCTTACATGATTTGCAAAGTGATTTAAAGAGGAAAAACGAGAGTGCCGCTGCCAGAAAAATAGATAAGACAAACATTGCAGACGAAAAACGAGATATTAAAACAAATCAACTGATTTTGAATCGAGTACATGGCCGTCAGTGGCGTGCAGCATATAAGCAAAAGATAATTTTAATTAAACAAGATTTGAAAGTTTCCCTTAATAGCAAGGGCAGTGGGACAGGCCTAATCAAGGCCATGAAACGGGATCTCTTAATTTATCAGGATTTGGCTAAAAAGAATCTTGAAAAACAGGATGATGATTTTCCAACCCAGGGAATTGGTTATAGTGTTTGGGTTTCAAAAACGATTTTGCCCTATCTGTTAGTATTATCAATTATTTTTGTTTTAGTACAAATCTATGGAGATGCGTTTGAAGGTAAATTAAATAAAAATAATTTGCTGCCAATTTCCAAAAAGACAGTAATCTCTGAAAACATTACAAGCGGGAGTATTTTTTCAATTGGCACACTAATCATAACTGAATTAATCGCGCTAATGGCTGGGTGGACTGTGAGCGGTGTGGGAGCTTTAAACTATCCATATTTGTCGTATGCAGTTGGATCAGGAAAAATGGAATTGAAAAATATCTCTGATTTAATCTTGCCTTCTTTGCTCCTTCAATGTTTAGCGATTGTATTTATAATTGAACTCACTTATTTTATTGTAACTTTAGTCAGGAATCGCCTTGCTTCACTCTTTATCACTTTATTGCTGACGATCGGGGTTGTTTTAATGACAAGTGTTGTGGAACCTATACAGCGAATTGCCCAATTTTTACCGACTACATATGTGAATGGTATTTCCGTCGTGTCTGGTCAGTATGGACAGTCAATTGCCAACTATCATCTTTCCTTTTCAACGGGATTGCTGACTCTTATTCCAAGTATCATGATTTTTTATCTATTAATTGTTTTTGTAAATACTAAATTGTTAAAGTTCTAGATTCGGTATCTTAGGATGAGTAAATTTAGCTGCAAACACAAAATTACCACCAATTCAAAACGATTTTCACATTTTCATCATCAAACTAAGATATAATAAAGAAGAAAAGGGTTTCACTAATTGAAACTATTCAAAATGTGAAGCGACCACTTTAATATAAAAAGATTGATTGGAGATGATGACGTGCATACAAAAAAAGCTTTAAAAATCGCCGGCATATCGTTGATTGGTGTGGCAGCCAGCCTAGGAATCAGCAGTTTAGTGAGTTATCAGATGGGAATTATCAATTCTGATGCGCATAAACGACGCGCAATTCGGAATGCTCGCAGTAAAGACAACACGCCAGAAACATATAATTGGTATAAGCAACTGATTAAGCAGACGTGGTTTATTCGTGCGGAAGATGGCATTCATTTAGCGGCCGCCTATATTTCAAACAATAGTGATAAAACAGTCATTCTCGCGCATGGGTACCATCATGCCCATGAACAAATGATTCCGTATGCTAAATTATTTATGGATTTGGGCTACAATGTTTTGATGCCAGACGCTCGGGGCCACGGAGTAAGTGACGGAAATATTGTCGGTTTTGGCTGGCTAGATCGACGTGACTACATTAAATGGATTGAAGAAATCAATTCGCGTAGCAAAACACCTCAACAAATTGTTTTATTTGGGATCAGCATGGGAGCTGCAACCGTATTGGCCACGGCAGGTGAAACCGATTTACCTGACAACGTAAAAGCTGTGGTGGAAGATAGTGGCTTCAGTTCGGCCCAGAAAGAATTTAGTTATCGTTTGGGGCATCATTTTTATTTACCCCCATTCATTAGCACATTTGTGAGTTTAATGACGCGAGTTACTGGCGGTTATTCCTTAAAAGAAGCCGATATTGCGCATCAAGCGTCAAATATCACCATCCCAGTTTTGATGATTCACGGGGATGCCGACCGTTACGTGCCGGTTGAAATGATGGCAGAAATTAAAGCATCACTGGCAAAACAATTGCCTAAGGAAAGTCATGAAGTTCCGGGCGCAGATCACGTGGAATCACGCTTAACAGATCCGCAAAAATATCAACAGACCATTGCCCATTTCTTGAAGCAGTGGATAAAAGAGGCTTAATCAATGAAGGATTGCATCCACGAAATATTAGGGTGCAATCCTTTACTGTTTTTTCATGTTTAACTTTTATAAAAAATCAGTTAAGGTCGCAATAGGGCTGGTTTATGTGTGAATTCATATGTTAAACTAATTCGTAATGATTACAAGTTAAGTGTGGTGAATTCAAATGACAGAAATACGACCGAGTTTTTTGATGGTGGTAAATGTCTTTGCGGGAGCAGGGAAAGCTAAGCATATCTGGCAAAAAATTGAAGTTCAATTGAAGGAAGAAAAGGTTGATTATCGGGTAATGATGACCAACCATCCTGGACATGGCGTCCAATTGGCGACTGATTTTGCCCTCCGTCATAAGTATGATGCAAAATGGGTCGTTGTGGCTGTTGGCGGCGATGGAACTTTACATGAAGTTTTAAACGGATTGCATCGTGGTGGGGGCGATCAAATTCCATTAGGTTATATTCCGGCTGGATCTGGAAATGATTTTGCCCGCGGAATCAATTTGCCAACTCAACCGTTAGTGGCGTTGCAAAAACTTCTTGAAGTTCAGCATGCGACTAGCTTAGATGTGGGCGCCTATCAAAATCGATTGGATTCACACGCCACTCTGTTTACAAATAACGTGGGAATTGGGTTTGATGCTTCGGTGGTTCATGCTGCCAATGCTGGTCAAAAAGACCATTTGCGTAAATATCATTTGGAGTCCGGCGCATACGTCTCTTCTTTAATTAAAACCTTTTTCAAACAAAAATCCTTTGGTTTATCTGTAAAAACGGAACAGGATCAGCACCGGTTTAATCGTGCGTTTTTGGTCACGACCACCAATATTAAATATTTTGGTGGTGGGGTTCCGATTATGCCAATTGCTGATTTACATGATGGTAAATTGGACTTAATTGTTGTGGAACAAATTGGCGTGTTACGCTTTGTAAAGCTATTCGGTGAAATGCTGACTACTGGTAATCACCTTAAGTCATCTGCTGTTCACCATTTTCGTTCGCAACGATTACATATTCAAACTGATTTACCTGAAAACGGTCAGGTAAATGGTGAAAATATTCAAAAGCAAAAATTTGATCTGAATTTTTGGGTAACTCAGCGACCATTTTGGATTAGTTAAACATTTACAAGTAATGACTAGCGCGTTTAGACAATCGTTGTCTAGACGCGTTTTATGTACACACGTAGAGCTTTCTTTTGCCCTCATAAAATAGTAGAATGAGCGATGTTGCCTATTAAGTAGGGTGGCAACCTAATTTAAATGTAAATGGGGGATTTAAATGAATGCAGCAACCATTTTTGTTCACGGTTTTAATGGTGGCGTGGGCTCAACAAGTCATATGATTTCAGCGGCTCAACATGCAGGTTGGGCCAAACAAATCATGACGGCAACCATTACGCGTTATGGTCGAATCTCTATTACCGGTTCTGAAAAAATGAATGTTAAAAATCCAATTATCCAAGTTTTGTTTGAAAATAATCGTGCCCCAGAGTTTGTTCAAATCAATTGGTTACATAGTTTGTTGATCCTCCTAAAACGAGAGTTCAATGTGATGGAATATAACGGTGTTGGTCACTCTTTAGGTAGCAACGATCTTGTCAATGAAGCGTTAATGTATGGGGATGATTTGCGGGTGCCTAAACTGAAAAAGTTGGTGACCATAGCTGGACCCTTTAATGGGCTTCGTGGTTTCTTGCATGCCAAATCGGTTCCTGCGTTATTAAAGATGGATCATCGTCCCTCGCATCAAACCAGACATTTTAAACGAATGTTGCAGTATCGTGATCATTTTCCAAAGGACGTTCAATTATTCAACGTTGTGGGCAAAGTCGATGGCTACTTGGATAACGATTGTTTCGTGTCAGTGAACTCTGCTCGATCTGTTAAATACTTGTTACACGGAGTTTTAAAGGATTATCGAGAACTCTTAATTACAGGCGAAGAAGGATATCATTGCAGTTTAAATCATAATCCAATGGTTTTTAATGCTCTAAATGAGTTTTTATGGGATGATTATGCGACATTGCCTAATATGCAAACCCGTAATGTGCCAATCAGTGCTTCTGAATTAAATGAAACTAACGCACTAGCTTCGAATGTGGGATAAACCTGCACAAGGGCTATTTTTTTAAGATTTAATTTAGTTTGCTGATTTGAGCCAAATTATATGCTTTTTTAATGAATGGCGTTCAGAATGGAAGATGTGATTAAGTCTATATAGGAGGCAAATAATGGTAGAAAAAGTAAAAATTGGTAAAACAGATGTGTTGGGAACACCACTTGGCTTAGGAACCAATGCGGTTGGTGGACATAATTTATTCCCTAATTTAAATGACGCTGAGGGAGTTAAAATTGTTAAAACGGCTTTGAATAACGGAATCAACTTTCTAGACACAGCCTATGCCTATGGATTCGGCCGTTCGGAAGAGTTAATTGGTCAGGCAATTCAGGGCTATGATCGTAAAAAAATTGTGATTGCAACCAAGGCTGCACAAACGCCAGGACATCCCGATCAACTAGATAATTCACCTGAGTTTTTAAAACAGGCTGTCGAGGATGCACTTAAACGTTTGAAAACGAGTTATATTGATATTTTCTATATTCATTTTCCAGATGGTAAAACACCGTTAAACGAAGCAGTTAAAGCTTTAGATGAAAAACGACAAGAAGGTAAAATTAAAGCGATTGGGATTTCAAATGTGAGCCTTGATCAGGTTAAAGAAGCCAATAAAGACGGGTTAGTTGATATTGTGGAAAATCAATATAGCTTGATTCATCGGGATGCAGAAAAAGAATTGATGCCTTATTTGAAAGCTAATAACATTTCGTTTGTACCGTTTTTCCCATTGGCATCTGGTTTATTAACTGGAAAGTATTCCAGCGTAGTTTCATTTGCTTCGGATGACATTCGGCATAGTAACCCGGATTTTCGTGGTGAGCGTTTTGCCAAAATTATCAAACAGGTTCAAAAAGTACAACCGATTGCTGATAAATATCAGGCAACCATTGCCCAAATTGCGTTAGCATGGTATATTAAAAATCCAGACGTCACAGTGGTTATTCCGGGCGCCAAACAGGCTAAACAGGTTGAGGCAAACGCAGGTGCGCAAAAAGTTACCCTATCCAAAGAAGAATATGATACAATTAACTCATTGTTCAAAGACTTATAAAAAGTAAGTGTTTGACAACTAAAGTTTAAATTTACGGGAGGAATTATTATGGATGCACAAGAACAACAATTAACGGATCAAGAAATCCTTGATGCGATTAAAACTGGTAAGAAGATGCTATTTTTTACGGCTGGATGGTGCCCTGACTGTGCATTCATTAAGCCAGTAATGCCTGAAATTGAAGCTGAATACGATCAGTACGATTGGATTACAGTAGATCGCGATGCTAATATCAAGATTGCGCAAAAATTCGGCGTTATGGGAATTCCAAGTTTCATCGCCTTAGACAATGGTGAAGAACTCGGCCGTTTTGTTAACGGTGACCGCAAAACTCGTCAAGAAGTCGAAGCGTTTGTGGATAGCATCGGCAAATAAATAATCAAATCATTAAAGTGTAAACAGGATCGACTGTATAATTAATACAGAGGATCCTGTTTTTTAATATTAAAATTTAGGGGAGGTAAGGCTTTAAATGAATGTGACAACACAGCTTGACTTAATTTTGCGGGTATTAATTGCTGGCGCATGTGGTTTTGCGATTGGCTATGAACGTGATGCACGTGCCAAAACTGCTGGGTTACGAACCCACATCATTATTGCTGTGGGTGCAGCGTTGATGATGATCGTGTCAAAGTATGGTTTCATGGATGTCCTTGGTAACAAAGGATTTGAATTGGATCCTTCACGAATTGCTGCACAGATCGTGAGTGGAATTGGGTTTATTGGTGCCGGGACAATCATCGTGAAACATGAAGATGTGAACGGCTTGACAACGGCCACTGGCTTATGGACGACAGCTGGAATTGGCATGGCAATTGGAGCGCGAATGTACGTTGTGGGAATCATTTCTGCTTTATTAGTGCTAGGGACACAAGTGATGTTACATCGAAACTTGAGCTGGCTTCGATTGCCAAATACCAACGAGATAAGATTACAGGTGAAACCCGGTGATCATCATATCTCCATCATTCAAAAGCGACTTCAGGCCGAAGATGTTGAAGTCACAAGTATGCATGTACGAAGAACGGATGAAGTTACAGTTGTTCATTTAGCAGTTCAATCTGAAGGACCGACTGATATGGAGAAACTAACCGCGGTATTGGAAACAATGCCTCAAGTTGTGGATATTGAAATTTATTAATTGCATTTGAAGGACCAACTATTTCCACAAAAATTCTGCAACCAACTTATCAACGTTTGGATTTTCATGGAGGGCACTGTGCTGAGCCACGAAACGATTGCCTGAAATGGTGACGTGGCGATAACTGGCAACGTGATCGGTTACAACGGCTGCCAACGCTTTGTTGCTTTTAAGTGGGACGGCAGTATCAGAGTCCGTGTGGTTCAAATTGCCACCAATATTCAATATCTGGAGGTTTTTAGGAAGATTATCAGCAGCAGTTGCTAAACTATTGGTTGGGGTGATATAGCCAAACGGAGTACCAATGGCGACAAACTTTTTGATGGTGGGATATTGACTAGTTTGAACTTGTTTATTTTCCAAATAAGCTAACACCACGCTACCACCCATTGAATGAGCGATGAAGTCTACATTTTTGATGTGATAAACAGTTTTTAGTTCCTTCATGAAGGCCGGTAAAGTTTGCATCTGTTTTTGAGGATTTGTGTCGTCAGTAAAAGTCAGCTGAATTAATGGATTTTGTGTTAAGGAACCGACTTTTTTAAAATGCGCTTGGCCGTTAGAATCAATATTGACCTGTAGAGCAGCGTGCGCCAGATTTTTGCGATTAAGGCGCCGAATCATCCCATTAAAAGTGTGTTGGCCACCCTTATATCCTGGAATTAAGATAGTGGCCGTGTCTGATTGGGAAACGTTCACGTGATTTAAAGGTGCCTCACGATGATTAATGTAAAAAAGACAGCCGGCAAAAACAGCGACAAGTAAAATGAAAACGCGAATTAAGATTTTTTTCATGTTAACGACCTTTCAAGGGCTTTTAGTTCAACATACCACGCGAAAATGTTAGTGTGAATTTATAGAATTGAAACGTTACGTATATTTAATTAAACGGAGGTAATTTCATGAAAGTATTTGTAATTGGGGCCCATGGACAAATTGGAAAACTATTGGTAGCACAGTTGCTTGATCGGGGAGATGAAGTTGTGGCTGGTATTCGAGATGCCAAACAACGTGACTTTTTTGAAGATCAAGGGGCAGCAACTCAGTTGTTCGATCTAACAGAACAACCTGATGAAATGGCAAAAGTGTTAGCTGGTGTGGATGCAGTCGTTTTTAGCGCTGGATCTGGTGGTAAAACCGGTGATGATCAAACACTACTTATTGACCTAGATGGTGCGGTTAAGAGTATGGAAGCCACACAAAAGGCGGGAATCAAACGATTTGTGATTGTGAGTGCGATGAATGCTGAAGATCGGACTCGTTGGACAGCTATTCAGCCTTATTATGTGGCTAAGCATTATGCCGATCTTTATCTTAAAGATGAAACTAGTTTGGATTACACAATCATCAAACCGGGAGTATTAACAAATGATGCCGGTAAAGGTGGTCTCATTTTAGACCAAACAAAGGGCAAAATTGCCCGTGAAGATGTTGCTGAAACAATTGTCAGTGCCTTGCATAATGACAACACAATCAAAAAAGAATTTGCGATTAGTGAAGGGGAAACACCAATTAATGAAGCAGTAAAACAGGTATAACTTACTGGTATGTAACAGACTAGCAAATATTAAGAAACATGTTCCAAACGAGGTACAACAACCTTATTTGGAACATGTTTTTTATTTGAGAAACACGGTATACACGGGGGTTTGTTAAGTTTATAATGGGTTTGTTGAAAGCGCTTCATGTTAGATAATCTTTGGCCGAAGATTTATTGATTATTATTTATTTTATTGGTTTTTGTCGTAAGCAATTATTATTTGAGGTGATTTTATGAATGATTGGATTAACAACAAACTTTTGCCCCCAATTATGAAGTTTGTTAATACCAAAGCGATCACAGCCTTAAAGAATGGTATGTTAGTCAGTTTGCCATTTATTATGGTTGGATCAATCTTCTTACTGTTAAGTGCATTTCCATGGCCGCCAATTGCTAATTGGATGAATTCAACAGGTTTAACTCCTTATTGGACGCAAGCCTATAATGCTTCATTCGGTGTTTTAGCAATTTTCGCTGTAGTCGGAATTGCTTATAACTGGGTAAAAGATGATGGCTTTGAACCACTACCAGCCGGGATGACGGCTTTGGTAAGTTTCTTCTTAGTTATGCGTCCTACTACAGCTGTTATGAATGCTGCTGGTAAAACAGTTGTTTCAGCTACTCAAGCTCCTACAATGTTAACAGGATTTATTGATCGTACTTGGCTTGGTGGTCAAGGAATGATCGCTGCTATCATTATTGGGTTATTAACTGGTTGGATTTATTCTTGGTTTATCAAGAATCATATTACTATCAAATTACCAGATCAGGTTCCACCAGCAGTTGCAGAATCTTTCGTTGCTTTGATTCCTGCGTTTGTCATTATTACTGGTTGGTTAATCGTTTATATCTTATTTGATGCCACAGCACATACAACAATGACTCAATGGATTTACCAAACTATTCAGACCCCATTACAAGGGATGACAGATTCATTTGGTGGTGTCCTTATCATTTCACTATTGATTCCATTTTTCTGGTTCTTTGGTGTTCATGGTGCGGTTATTGTCAGTGGTATTATGACTCCAATTTTAACTGCAAACAGTTTATCAAATGCTGCAATTCTCAAAGCACATGGGGTTGTTAATGCTGCAAATGGTGGCCATGTCTTTGTTCAATCATTACTTGATCAATTTGGTACGGTTACTGGTTCTGGTATGACGATTGGATTAGTTTTCTTTATGGCATTTTTTGCCAAATCAGTTCAGATGAAGAGTATTGGTCGTTTGTCATTTCTGCCAGGAATCTTCAACATTAACGAACCTGTTTTGTTCGGTGTTCCGGTTGTTATGAACCCAATTTTACTTCTACCATTTATGTTTATGCCTGCAATTTCAATGGGCTCCACATATTGGTTAATTAAATTAGGTGTTATTCCATACTTCACTGGTGTTCAAGTTCCATGGACCACTCCACCAATTATTTCTGGTTTACTAGTTGGTGGCTGGAAGATGATGATTTGGCAAGCAATTGTGTTGGTACTTTCGTTCTTCGTTTACTGGCCTTTTGCTCACAAACAAGATCAAATCTTGTATGGTCAAGAACAGGCTGCTGTAGATTCAGAAGCTCATACCAAAGAAGCTGAAGCTGCTGCAACAACAGAACATGCAACAGACTAATTAGTTAAACTTAAAAGTCTATTTATGGCGATGAAAATCAAAGTGAATAGACTTTTTTATGAAAGTGAATGTAAACAAACAATTTTTAGTAAAACGTTTTCAAAGTGAGTTATACTTGAATTGTACGTTATTACAAAATGAGAGGAGTTCATAAAACATGAGTAAATTAAAGGATGGTTTTCTATGGGGCGGTGCAGTTGCCGCTCATCAACTTGAAGGCGGTTGGCAAGAAGGCGGCAAGGGTGTTAGTGTCGCAGATGTGATGACAGCGGGCGCCAATGGTGTTCCACGTGAAATCACGGACGGTGTTTTGCCAGGGAAAAACTATCCTAATCATGAAGGCATTGATTTTTACCATCGTTATAAAGAAGATGTGAAGCTTTTTGCTGAAATGGGTTTCAAATGTTTCCGAACATCCATTGCTTGGACTAGAATTTTTCCAAATGGTGATGAAGATAAGCCTAACGAAGCAGGACTGAGATTTTATGATGATTTATTTGATGAATGTCATAAATATGGTATTGAACCAGTTATCACGTTGGCTCATTTTGAAATGCCATATCATCTCATTAAAGAATACGGTGGTTTTGCCAATCGTAAAGTGATTGATTTCTACACGAATTTTGCGGAAGTCTGTTTTAAGCGTTACAAGAACAAAGTTAAATATTGGATGACATTTAATGAAATCGATAATCAAAGCGATTTTAACAGTGAATTTGCGGTAGCAACAAATTCTGGGATTCTATTTAATAACGTGAAGAAGGAAGACCGCGAAGCAACAATGTACCAAGCAGCTCACTATGAATTGGTGGCTAGCGCTAAAGCTGTTAAGTTGGGTCATGAAATTAATCCCGATTTCGAAATTGGGTGCATGATTAATATGACGCCAATTTATCCACTGAATGCGGATCCTAAGAATATTATGTTGGCAGAGCGCATGATGCAACGCCGCTATTGGTTCTCAGATGTGCATGCAAATGGGATTTATCCAAATAACGTGGAAACTTATTTGCAACGTAAAGGTTATCGTCAAGATATTACTGATGAGGATCGCGAAATTTTGAAACAGGGTACTGTGGATTATATCGGTTTAAGTTACTACAATTCGATGACTGTGAAGGCAGATGGCATTGATTTAGATGGCGATATTAACCCAGAGGAACCTGTGACAAAGAATACAACATTGGAAACTAGTGAATGGGACTGGCCAATTGATCCAGTGGGACTGCGTTATTCATTGAATTGGTTGACGGATCGGTATCATTTGCCATTGTTTATTGTTGAAAATGGTTTGGGTGCGCGTGATAAGGTTGAGGATGACGGCAGTATTCACGATCCATATCGAGTGGACTACTTGCGTGCGCATATTGCTGAGATGGAAAAAGCGGTAGAGCTGGATGGTGTGGATCTGATGGGTTATACGCCATGGGGTTGTATTGATTTGGTTTCGGCAGGAACGGGCCAAATGTCTAAGCGTTATGGCTTTATCTATGTGGATAAGGATGATGATGGTAAGGGAACGTTGAATCGTTCGAAGAAGGACTCATTTGACTGGTATAAGAAAGTGATTGCTAGTAATGGGGAAGATCTGAGATAGAGTGTTCAAGAGAGCGGTAACTTCTGAGCATTAGCATAGATAGTCGAATGATTCGGGTTAGGAATCGTTTGACTATCGTAGCTAAGCGGAGGAAGTTGCTCTCTTTAACACGTTTCAGCTATAAAAGTTCAAAGTAATCAAAATACGAACTTAAGCAGTCGAAAATAGCATCTCGGATCCACAAAATCATTCTAAGTACTAAATCACAAGATCGTTTAAAAAGGGATCTGAACTATAAACGGGCGATCATCTGCTTGTTTTGGCTCGATCCTTTTTCATACATAAAAAATAATACGAGGGAGTTAGGAAAATGAAATATTATATTGGTTTAGACATTGGTGGGACAACCATTAAATGTGGATTAGTAGATGAAACAGGTAAAATTATTGAAAAAGATAGTGTCAAAACGAGTATTAAAGGTGAAGAGATTCTTCAAAACATCGAAACGATTGTGAGTCAGTTTAAATCTGAAAAGCCAATTACGGCCATCGGGGTGAGTGCACCAGGGATTGTTCAAAAAGATGGATTCATGACAACAGGAGGCGCAATTAAGGATTTCTTTGGAATTAATTTGAAAGAGGAAATCGAAAAACGTACGGATATCAAAACGACGGTGGAAAACGATGCGAACGCTGCGGCATTTGCGGAGCAGTGGAAAGGTAATGCGATTGGATTTCACAATTACTATTGCATGGTTGTCGGTACCGGTATTGGCGGTGGTCTAATTATTAACGATCAGATCTATCGCGGCGGCCACGGTATGGCTGGCGAACTAGGAATGATGTCGGTTATGAATGTGGATAATGATCAGCACCTAGAATTGAATAGTTTGAGTTTTACCGGAGCGACGGTGTTTGGCCTCTTGAACTACTATAATCATCATAGCGATAAGCCAGAGGTTACCGATGCTCGTGTAATTTATGAGCTGGCTGATAAAAAAGATAAACTTGCTTTAGAAAGTTTAGACTTCTTCTACACAGCGCTAGCGAAAGGAATTATTAACCTAATGGTGGCTTTGGATCCAGAAATTGTACTAATTGGTGGTGGTATTTCTGCTAATTCACAATTTATGGAAGGTCTCCAAGCGAAGATTGCAGATTTAAAATCTCGGAATAGCGATGTACGTGATTTGACCTTTGCGGAAGTGAAACCGGCCAAATTACGAAATGATGCTGGCATCATCGGTGCCGTTTACCGTGCAATTCAGGCCAATTAACAAAACGCCTATTACATGTATGAGATAAAGAGCTTGAAGCAACTTAAATTCGTGCTTTTAATGGCTGTTTTGGTCACCGTTACCCCCCTAGAAAACTGATAATTGTGTTAAAATGTATGTGTAAACATGACAAGGGGGCCCGATCGAATGAAATTGGATTTTTCAGTTGCGGTACACAGTTTATTTTACTTGGAAGCAAACAGCCCTCGTAAGATTGCTAGCCGAGAATTGGCCGCTTCTTTAGATCTGAATGCGGTGGTTATTCGCAATATTCTATCAGTCCTCCATAAAAGAGGTTATATTGAGGGAACAGTAGGGAAAAACGGTGGCTATCAGCTGAAAAAAGCGTTAGCAGATATTAACGTTGGTGAGTTATATGATGTCACAATTCCACCGACTTTAAGCTATGCCCGTTTTATTACCGGCAGATCTGAAGGAATTAACAAAACAGATCAAATTTCTAGTAACATGTCAGAAACGTTGACGGATCTGTTTACGTTAGCAGATGACCAGTATCGTGCATTTTATCATCGTTTCACGTTAGCAGATTTAAAACAAGATTTGTATCATCATGGCTATTTTAAAAAACTAGTCAAAATAAACGATAAGTGAGATGAGTTTTTCTATGGATTATTATGATCAACATGTACATACAGATTTTTCATTTGATTCAGATGAAAAAATGGCGGCGTACTTGAAACTTGCAGGAGATAATTTTGTCAGCACAGAACATCTAGATTTTAAGGATCCTGATGACAAAGATGGTGATGACTTATTTGACTATGATGCTTATTCACGCGAGATTCACCGTTTGGAAGAAGACACGGGCAAACACATTTTTAAAGGTGTGGAAATTGGCTATTTTGCTGGACGCGAAAAGGATATCAAATCGTATTTGAAAAAACATGACTTTGATATTAAGCTTTTGAGTTTCCATCGGGGACCTGATTATGATTTTGATGACAGCATGGTTTCGCAGATGGATCCATTGAAGGTTGCTGACCAGTATTATCGTTTGATGTGGAAAGGAATTAATGCGTTCCATGATGCTGATGTCTTAGCTCATTTTGACTATGGTGTACGCCAACTTAATTTAACTTCAGGAATGTTTGAAACAACGGCCGGAGTGTTGTTGGCTAACATTTTAAAACTCGCTGTACGTTATAATATGGCCTTTGAGTTGAACACCACTAGCATGTATAAGTACCATAACATCGGTTTATATGACTATGCCCTTGAAATTTATAAACAACTTGGTGGCAAACGGTTTACCATTGGCTCCGATGCGCATGATACTACGCAGTATATGCGGAATTACGAAAATGCAGTTGATATGCTGAAGGCTCATGACATTCATCACGTCAATGTCTATCGTAAGAATGCCATGATTATCGTGCCTTTGGATGATGTGGATGAAGGCATTAAGTACTAAAATTAAATGTTTTTTAAATAAATAAGGGACGGAAAATCTAATTTTGATTTTCTGTCCCTTATTTATCGATTTTTGTGTTTTTGTGAGTTTTTTTACGACAAAATGAGGAATGTAACATTTTACCTTCTTCATGTAACGCTTTGCCTTCTTATATTTTTATCACCTTTCTCTTAAGTTTGTGAGAGAAAGGTGGTTTTTTTAATGAAAAGAATATTTTTAGGATTTTTGGTAATGTTTGAGTTGATGGGGGTTAATAATGTGTCAGCAAGTTCTATTTATAAAGTAGCCCATACAACTAGAGGATCTTGGCATGCCAGTTATGAGGTTGTTGTAAGTCATAGTTATGAGGTTGTTGTAAGTCATAGTCAAATTAAATCGGTGAAAAAGGTGAAATATCGTGCCATACTGGGACACTTGACACATGAATATGTTTCAAGACCTAACAAGAGAACTGTGATTTTACATTTAACTCGGAAAACTGGTGGTTCGCTCACACATGTTGGATTAAAAACACATCTTAGCAAAGGTAAACTAACTACGACTGTTATTTAATTTTCTGAACAGTTGTTGTTCCGGGCATAAACAAAGTATCGTTAATGATAATGTAAGAACTATATAGACTAAATAAGATAATCACAATGCTGATTAATAAAATTATTTTGTGTAGCGTGTGATTCTTATGATTCCTCCAAATGACAAAAAATGGTACAACTGTTCCCAAGAATGGAATGAATGCACTAATCATTAATAAAATTAACATCAAAAGCAATTCTTTGAAGGTAGTATGAAATCATGGACACGATTTAGTATAATTCCATAATAGGAAGGATTGTGTTTTTATGACCAAGAAAAAGTACTCAGTAGATTTTAGAAAAATGATTGTCAAGCTGTACCAGGATGGCGCCCCGGTAGCTGATCTTACAGACGAATATGGTGTATCAAATGTAACTATTTACAAATGGATTAATCTATATAAAGAAGACAAAGGAAGTGGAATTTCCAAATCAGATGTTTTAGCGTTGCAAAAACGTTTGAAACAGCTAGAAAGTGAGAATGACATCTTAAAAAAAGCCTTAACCATATTCGCCAAAAAGTAAACCCAGATGACTGGCAGACAGCCGTTGATATTAATTTGAAGCACCATAGTATCAAAGAAACCTGTAAAGTACTCTCAGTTCCACGCTCAACTTACTATGAACATCAGCAGAATCATGTATCGCCACAAGCCAAGCGTCGTAAGACACTTAGCCAGTCGATTAAACGCATTTACTTTAATTCTAGACGTATCTACGGGGCACCTAAAATTCTAAAAGCGTTACAAAAAGAAGGTAAGGATGCCAGTATTAAACTAGTTCAACGATTAATGCGCCAAATGGGGTTAAAATCAATCACGCGCAAGAAGTGGCATTATCAACAAACTAATGATATTGATGCGACTGATTATTCAAATATACTCGCGCAAGATTTTCGTACAACCAGTCCAAATCAAAAGTGGTGTGCAGACATAACTTATATTCACACCAAAGCCAATGGCTGGTGTTATTTATCAAGCATTCAGGATTTATATTCACGTAAAATCATTGCCCATAAAATCAGCCGTCATATGACTGCTGATCTTGTGATCAGCACTTTTCAACAAGCCTTTGAAACTAGAAAGACGACTAATAACTTAATTGTGCATACCGATCTGGGTAGCCAGTACCGCAGTGCTGGCTTTGAACAGATCTTAGCGCAACACCATATTCGCCATTCTTATAGCAAGCGTGGCTGTCCCTATGACAATTCATGTTTGGAATCATTTCACGCCAGTTTGAAAAAAGAAGAGGTTTACCAACACCATTATCAGGATTTTGAAGAAGCAAATGCTGCAATATTCAGCTACATTGAGAGCTTTTATAACAGTGCTCGAATTCACAGTAGCATTGATTATTTAACTCCAAATGAAAAGGAAAAATTAGTCGCTTAAATTATACATAAAATGTGTCCAGATTCTTGACCTAAATCCATGTTAGTTTTGGTTCAAATCATGGTACGACTGGTACTTAGACTATAAAGCTGAGAATTAATTATATGACCAATTCTGTTTGTAAATTTTACAAAGCACGGTTGATAACTTAAATTTGTGTTGAATTACCTTAGACCACTTAAAAAAAGAAGTCATTGTTGTTATACTGGATAACGTACAAAAACAAGAATAGGGAGATCTAGAAAATGAATGTCGATGCTTTAGTTAAAAAGTACCCAGAAGTAAAAACCATGCAAGATTTGAAGCCATTTTTCTGGCGAAATCCAGATTACGGTAAAGAGGCCAAACTCTCAATCGGAATCGAAGATATTTTTGATGCCGAAGCACGATTCCATCGTTTTGCACCTTACTTTGAAGTCGCTTTTCCAGAAACAGTTGCCACTCATGGTATTCTTGAATCTCCATTAGTTGATCTTCCTGACATGAAAGCCCGTTTAAATAAAACTTTTGCTCACAAAATTGAAGGCGGCTTGTACTTAAAAGCTGATAATTACTTGCCAATCTCTGGCTCCATTAAGTCACGGGGCGGCATTTATGAAGTATTGAAGTTTGCTGAAAAGATTGCTGTTCGCGAAGGCGGATTAATTTATGAAGATAATTATGCTGTTCTAGCTAGCAAGAAGTATCACGATTTGTTTGCTAAATATGGAATTGCGGTTGGTTCGACAGGTAATTTAGGTCTTTCAATCGGAATTGTGGCTCAAAAGCTTGGTTTTCGGACTTCTGTGCATATGTCAGCAGATGCTTCACAATGGAAGAAAGACAAACTGCGGGCCTTTGGTGTAAATGTTGTGGAGTACAATGATAACTTTACCCACGCAATCACGGAAGCACGTAAAATGGCAGCTGAAGATCCGATGACTTACTTCATTGATGATGAAGGCTCATATGATTTGTTCTTGGGTTACTCTGTAGCGGCTTTACGTTTACAAGCTCAGTTAAAATCACAAGGAATCAAGGTTGATAAAGATCATCCTTTGTTTGTATACTTGCCAGCTGGTGTTGGTGGTAGTCCAAGTGGTGTAACCTTTGGATTAAAGAAGGTACTAGGCGAACATGTGCATGCAATTTTTGCGGAACCGACGCATATTCCATCTGTTACTTTAGGAATGGTAACCGGTTTAAACGACAAAATTTCTGTCTATGATATTGGCATTGATGGAACCACAAAGGCTGATGGTTTGGCTGTGGGTCGCGCATCAAGAATTGCTGGTAAGAATATGCGAACCTTATTGTTGGGAACCGCAACGTTTAATGACAGCGATATGATGGAAGATGTTGTTCGTTTATACGAGACCGAGAAAATTGGTTTGGAGCCATCTGCCGCAGCTGGTTTCACAATTATGGACCAAGCATTAGGAAATCTAGCTGCAGACTTTTCATTGAAAACTGCTAATCATATTGTCTGGGCAACTGGTGGTAGCATGGTTCCTCAAGAAGATATGGACCACTATCTTGAAGTTGGTCGTGAAGAATTAGCTAAATAGTGAATGACAACGGCGACGATTAGTTCGATTAGATTCTTAGTTTATCTAATTAACGATCAAATAAAGAATATTCAAATTCAAGTTCACAGTCATCACAAAATTAAAAAATCACTCTAGTTACCCTTAAAGTTGTAATACGCTAGCGTTTACGCTTATTTTCAAAATTATATATATTTTAAAGCATAAAAAGACTCCTGATGCATTTAATCGTCAGGAGTCTTTTATTTTACTCGTTACTTATTTTTTTGCTACGTGTATTAATGTAGTTTACAAGCAAACACCACAAAATAAAAAGTATAAATGGTACAACAGTACTGTTATGAAAAACAAAGATTTCTAAAAACACTAATATTATTGCTGTGCCAATATAATCGTCCATTCCTTTGGAGTCCTTTTAGAAATCTCTTTAAAATAATCTGGCAATGATATTAGCTCCGCCCTTAATAATCTTGTCGTCAATAGTTTTACGTATACGGAAATATTTGAATATAATGTTTCCCTAAAACGCAAGTAATTAATGTTTATCTTGATTGATTCTGGCTTTGACATATGAACGTAGAAGCGCTGCAATCAGAGAGACTGGTAAAAATAAAACTAGGAATTTACCCAAATTCATTTTAAAAACAAATAAGAGTGTTAAACCATATAACAAACATAGAATTGTAAGCACAAAAGAAACTTTAGTTAGTTTAGAGTTCATATTAACCACTGAAGGTAGTATGAAATCATGGACACGATTTAGTATAATTCCATAATAGGAAGGATTGTGTTTTTATGACCAAGAAAAAGTACTCAGTAGATTTTAGAAAAATGATTGTCAAGCTGTACCAGGATGGCGCCCCGGTAGCTGATCTTACAGACGAATATGGTGTATCAAATGTAACTATTTACAAATGGATTAATCTATATAAAGAAGACAAAGGAAGTGGAATTTCCAAATCAGATGTTTTAGCGTTGCAAAAACGTTTGAAACAGCTAGAAAGTGAGAATGACATCTTAAAAAAAGCCTTAACCATATTCGCCAAAAAGTAAACCCAGATGACTGGCAGACAGCCGTTGATATTAATTTGAAGCACCATAGTATCAAAGAAACCTGTAAAGTACTCTCAGTTCCACGCTCAACTTACTATGAACATCAGCAGAATCATGTATCGCCACAAGCCAAGCGTCGTAAGACACTTAGCCAGTCGATTAAACGCATTTACTTTAATTCTAGACGTATCTACGGGGCACCTAAAATTCTAAAAGCGTTACAAAAAGAAGGTAAGACTGCCAGTATTAAGCTAGTTCAACGATTAATGCGCCAAATGGGGTTAAAATCAATCACGCGCAAGAAGTGGCATTATCAACAAACTAATGATATTGATGCGACTGATTATTCAAATATACTCGCGCAAGATTTTCGTACAACCAGTCCAAATCAAAAGTGGTGTGCAGACATAACTTATATTCACACCAAAGCCAATGGCTGGTGTTATTTATCAAGCATTCAGGATTTATATTCACGTAAAATCATTGCCCATAAAATCAGCCGTCATATGACTGCTGATCTTGTGATCAGCACTTTTCAACAAGCCTTTGAAACTAGAAAGACGACTAATAACTTAATTGTGCATACCGATCTGGGTAGCCAGTACCGCAGTGCTGGCTTTGAACAGATCTTAGCGCAACACCATATTCGCCATTCTTATAGCAAGCGTGGCTGTCCCTATGACAATTCATGTTTGGAATCATTTCACGCCAGTTTGAAAAAAGAAGAGGTTTACCAACACCATTATCAGGATTTTGAAGAAGCAAATGCTGCAATATTCAGCTACATTGAGAGCTTTTATAACAGTGCTCGAATTCACAGTAGCATTGATTATTTAACTCCAAATGAAAAGGAAAAATTAGTCGCTTAATTATACATAAAATGTGTCCAGATTCTTGACCTAAATCCATTTTACGATTAAGTCCTTCAATTGGACCGTTGGAAAATGGATAACGACAACTGTTTAGAAGGGCTGAACCATTTTTGATAAACGTGTTGATCGTTATGTCCATTTGATTACTAGTGGGTTGGTAGTTAGTAAGTAAGGATTGGAACGCATTAGCATCCTTTTGGTGTATGGCACTTAAGATACCTTGATAGGTTTGATACACAGATCTAAATCTGGGAAAAGCGTCTAGAGCTAAATCAATGGCGTTTTGTTGCGTCATATACTCGTTAATTCCGCGTAAATAAACAGCCTTAGAATCATTAACTTTTATTTCATCAAGATGAAATAAACGCCATTGAGATTTTAAAATATGATAAATTCGTGAATGCTTATCTTGGATAGTACGAATGGTCTGCGTGCGTTCATTATCTAAGGCACGCCCAGCCAGTTGAATAATATGGAAACGATCGATAATCGTGGCCGCATTGGGAAATAAGCGATGAATGAAGCTGCCATATTCAGCATTCATGTCAATCGTCACTGATTGAACTTGGGCACGTTCTTGAACCGAAAAACGAGCTTCAAAGTAGTCAATGATATCTTTACTTAGCCGATCTTTTAAAGTAACAATTCGGCGATGACTAACGGCATCGCAACAATTAAAGGACATCCAGTGATTACAGGAACGAAATTCATCAAAGCAAAGATTCTCTGGGAGATGTTTAACACGATAGGCTAAGTGAATATTGGCATTTAGGATTCGTTGAACACTGCTTGGCGAAATTCCACAAAGTTTAGCAATTTCTTTACTCGTCAACATATCGCGTGCCAAAACGATCACTTGATGTTTGATATTATGTGTGAAAGTTTCGTTACGATTAACCAACTTAGTTTTAGCACCACAGGTTTTTGAACAATCTTTACATTGGTATCTTTGACGTTTTAAATGCATTTCGTAACGACCACCGGATAAGGTTCCTAAACGCAGGTGACTCATGTGAGTTCCGTTTTTAATTAAGCTTTTATGGCCACAATGTGGGCACTTTAAAAGTTGATAAGACAAAGTTGCATGGACGACATGAATACGTTGGTTTGTGGAACACCGTTCTTTAGAAATACCAGTGACAATTAAGTTTGGGTCTGTTATTTCGAATAAGCATAAGATAGAATTAGTTAGGGACATCTGAATTTCCTCTTTTCGATTTGTTTTGGCGATTAAATCGTAGCACAAAGAGGACAGATGTCCTTTTTTATTTTTCTGATTTTCAAAACAGACAAAAAACCGGTATTAGTTATTCACCAATACCAGAAAGTGTAGACCCTGATTTACTTAGTATAAGAAAAGTTGGTTTTCCAGCACGTTTTGAAGTTCAGAATTAACTTCAGAACGTGCTTTTATTATGGCTTATTATTTGCCCGCGTTATACTGAAAGAGAGAATAACGGAAAGAAGAGGCGGTTTAAATGGCAATTCAGCATAAAGAAACAATACCTGATAACATCGAGGTGATGGGCGCACATGTTAACAATTTAAAGAATCTCAATGTGACGATTCCCTTAAACGCATTTGTAGCAATTACGGGTAAATCAGGATCAGGAAAATCCTCGTTGGCGATGGGAGTTCTCTATGCTGAAGGGGCTCGCCGATACTTGAATTCTTTATCGACATACACCCGCCGTCGCATTAGCCAAGTTGGGAAGGCTAACGTGGATGAAGTAAAGTATCTACCCTCTGCTCTGGCACTGCGTCAACGGCCGACGGTGCCTGGTGTGCGTTCGACAGTTGGTACCATGACTGAGAGTTTAAACGTTTTACGACTGATGTTTTCTCGTCTGGGTTCACATGTCTGTCCGAATGGGCATCGGGTACCGCCAACACTAGAGGTTGCCGAAAACATGGGGTACGTGGTTTGCCCAACTTGTGGCGTGAAATTCATGGCGCCCGGTGCAGAAAGCTTTGCCTTTAATTCGGAAGGTGCTTGTCCCACATGTAATGGAATTGGCAAGGTTCGTCAGATTGTGAAGGAGCGACTCATTCCTGATCAAACGAAAACTCTACGGGAAGGCGCGGTTGCGTCATGGCGATTACCCGGACGAAACTTCATGATTTATGTAGCGGAACAAATTGGCATCCCGATTGATATTCCGTTTAATCAGATGAGTGCTAAAGATCAAGAGCAAGTTTGGCATGGTGAAAATAAAAAGTATGCGATTAATATTCCTTCTAAAACAGGTAAAATTTTCCATATGGATAATGCTCAATTTGAAAATGCTTATGCAGCCGTTGAGGATAGTTTAGCGACCACTACCAATGAACGAGCAATCACGCGTTTGAACCGGTTCTACTCATTTGATACCTGCCCTACTTGTCATGGCAGCCGATTTGATCCCAAACTATTAAAAACTAAATTAGCCGATAAAAATATTGCTGAAGTTTCAAAAATGACTGTAACTGAATTAACCCAATTTATGCCTAAAATTGGGCCTTGGTTGCCAAAACAAGTGCAAGAATTAGGAGCCAGTTTAGTTGGTGAATTGAAAGATAGTTTGCAACCGGTTCTTGATTTAGGCTTAGACTATTTAACTCTTGATCGAGCTGGTGATACGTTATCAACTGGTGAGTTACAACGAATTCAGTTGGGAAGAACGCTGCGAAGTCAAACAACGGGCGTCTTATATGTATTAGATGAACCCTCGGTTGGGTTACATCCCGCTAATGTCAGCGGCCTGATTAAAATTTTGCATCAGTTAGTTGCGCAAGGCAATTCATTGGTCGTGGTTGATCATGATACACGCATTATTTCGGCTGCAGACTATGTGATTGAAATTGGACCGGGTGCTGGTAAAAATGGCGGAACAGTCATTGATCAAGGAACGGTTCCGACAATTCAAAAAAGTTCGAAATCCTTGATCGCGCCGTTTTTAAATGGCACTGCAAAGCTGTTGGTTCGCAAACAAATTCCTAAGGCACAATTATTTGCTAAAGGTGACATTGCGGTTGGAGTTTCGGATCGCTATAACTTGCATGACGTTACAGCCCATTTTCCGAAAGGACGTCTCAGCGTGGTTTCTGGTTATTCTGGTGCCGGAAAAACGACTTTGATTTTAGATAGTTTGATTCCAGCCATTAAGGCGGCCATTAAAAAAGAGCCAATTCCAAGTCATGTCAGCCATTTGGATCGTGCACATATTCACCGGGTTGTGATGGTAGATTCTGTGCCAGTCGGGAAAAATGTGCGATCGACAGTGGCCACTTACTCTGGAATTTTGGACACCTTGCGAGTTTTATTTGCCGACACAGAAGCGGCCAAACAGCAAAAGTGGACAGCTAGCCATTTTTCATACAACGTGGGATCTGGAGCCTGTCCTAACTGTAAAGGAACTGGAACAATTTCGCTTGATATTCAGTATTTGCCGGATATGGTGGAAACGTGTCCTGTTTGTCACGGGAAACGTTACAATGATGAGACATTAGCTGTCAAATGGCATGGCTATTCAATTGCTGATATTTTGGCATTGGATGTTGAGCACGCGTTACCAGTATTTGCCGATGTTCCGGCCATCAAAACGATTCTTGAAAAGCTGGCTGAAATGGGATTAGGATATTTAGTTCTCGGCGAAAGTACTCCGATCTTATCCGGTGGGGAAGCCCAACGGTTGAAGCTTGTTTCACAAATGGGGCGTAAACAAAGCGGCACGTTATTTGTGTTTGATGAACCTTCCGTAGGGCTACATCCCCTGGATATTCAAACCTTAATTCACGTATTTGATCGCCTGATCGAACAAGGAGCTACCATTATTATCATTGAACATGATTTGGACGTTATTGCTAATGCGGATTATGTGGTTGATCTCGGCCCCAAGGGCGGTCAATTCGGGGGTCAAATTATTGCCGCAGGAACTCCCCAAGAAGTGGCTAACACAGCTAAAAGCGAGACTGGCAAGTATTTGAAAGCTCATTTTGACTTGTTTCAGTAAATGATGGTTAGCGTTTCATTAGAGTGGCAATAATTTCTAGCTTATGAAAGTTATAACTATACTGGCTATTTTTTTAAAAACATGCTATGCTGTTAGAAGATGAAGAAAAGGCTTTCATATCTAATATTATTACTGGAGGAATGACCTATGCGAATTAACAAAAATGATTTATACGATTTAGTGCGTTCAGAGGACGGACCATTTATCACGATGATTCTGAATAATCCGGCCGATTTAAAAGAAGTGCAACAAACAAAAATCACTTTTAAGAACTTAATAAAAGAAGCAAGAGAAAAGTTTAATAAACAATTTGCTGATGTTGATTGTGATGCCTGTTTGAGTCGTTGGGGAATTTATGGCGATGACAGCAGTTTCTGGCTAAACGCTAAGGGCCGTTCAACAGTATTAATTGGCAATATGGACCGAATTGAAACTTTCCAATTGGCAGAGGCATATACGAATCAGGTTTCTGTTTCGCGTAAACCAAATGTTTTACCAATTATTCAAGAACTTGAAATGAAATTCGAATACTTATTAGTGACGCTTAATCAAACTTCATTTGAGCTTTATCGTGGTGAAGGCTATGATTTGCAGAAAGTTCGTTTGGATGAGGATGCACCGAGAACTTTAAAGGAAGCATTGGGGGACAATGAATTAGTTGGTGGTGAGGTCACATTCCGTGGTGCTTCGAATCATGGCGGCGATGTGGCAGTAGCTTATCACGGTCACAATGAGAAGAGTCAAGAAATTACAAATGATCAAATTAACTATTACCAAATGGTAGATCAGTATGTTACAGAAACTTATGCGCAACCAGAAGGCTTGATGACAATTGTTTTTGCTTTACCAGAGAATCAGGCACGTTTCCGACAAGTTTCAAAAAATCAAAACTTATCGAAGCATTTACGAATTGAGGAATCACCAAGTGGCTTGGGATTGGATCAATTAGAGGACAAAATGCGTCCGGTGGCACATAAGTGGTTTGAAGAGATTATGGATGTGCAAAAACAGCGTTATGAAACGGCGAAGGATAAGAATAAGGCGACGAGTGATATGCGTGAGTTGGTAAGATGCACGGTGGCTGGCCAGATTGATACGTTGTTTGTGAGAAATGATACAACGGTGATAGGTAGAATTGATGAAGAGGGCAAGCTGGATACGGATACGCCGGAAGCTCAAAGTAATAATTTGATTACGGATATTGTGGATAAGACGATGCAGAGTGCAGGCCGTGTGGTTCTGTTGGATGCGGAAGATATGCCAACGGATAAGGTGGCTGCGGGAATATTGAGATATTAAGAAGAGTGAGTGAGACATAACGATAAGCGTAAAGAAATAAGCGTGCTGGATGCGGGGAGAATTCCCCGCTGGAAGCATGCTTATTTCTTTACGCTTGTTATGTCGAGCTGTCCTAGGGCTCAGCGGAAAAAAGGTAGGACGACTGGCCAGTGCTGGATGCGGGGAGAATTCCCCGCTGGAAGCATGCTTATTTCTTTACGCTTGTTATGTCGAGCTGTCCTAGGGCTCAGCGGAAAAAAGGTAGGACGACTGGCCAGTGCTGGATGCGGGGAGAATTCCCTGCTGGAAGCATGCTTATTTCTTTACGCTTGTTATGTCGAGCTGTCCTAAGAATAAGTGAGTTCTTCAAGTCGGTAAAGGGAGGCGTATAAGTGTGACGGAGGCAGGATCGAAATCCTGCTGTGAGTCATACTTATACGCGCCCCTTTGACTTGAAGAACTGTCCTGATGCTCAACGGAAAAAAGCAAGATGGGCTGGTGACGGAGGGAGGATCGAAATCCTGCTGTGAGTCATCCTTATACGCGCTCCTTTGATTTCTAGTAATTTTCACTATTTGATTCATCTCAAATCCCCATTGCGTTAATTTTCTAATAGTCAGATAATGGAAAACAGAAACTGAGTTTTCAGTGAATACGTGCGAATGCGGGGGAGATATCATGAGTAGGTCAACACGGGGAATTTTATACGCGTCAATTGGGGCCATTTGTTGGGGAATTTCTGGTCCTATTGCGCAGCTATTATTTACCAATTACGATTTAAAATTGGGATGGTTAATCGGCTCAAAAATGCTCTTCGGTGGCATCATGTTGCTGGCTTTTGGTCTGACACAGCCCAAAGAAAGGCCAAAATTATTTACCATTTGGCGTGATAAAACAGCTATTATACATTTGGTGATTTTTACCATTTTTGGGATGACCGCGATGCAGGCAGTTTATTATAAAGCCGTTGCGGTTGGTAACGCTGCAACGGCCACCATTCTCCAATTTCTATCACCCGTGTTTATTGTGATTTTTACGATTGTGCGCTATAAAAAAGTTCCTCGGCGCGGTGATGTTTGGGCTATCGTTGCTGCTTTAGTAGGGACATTTCTATTAATTACAGGAGGAAACCCAACCAAACTCACAATCTCACCGGCAGCTTTCTTTTGGGGCGTGGTGACTGGTGTCGCAGCCGCTGCATATGTGTTGCTCCCAGAAAAGATTCTTGATCAATATGGTTCAATGACGGTTTCTGCGTGGTCTATGGTAGTGGGTGGCATATTGTTTAATTTCGTTCAACCAGTTTGGCGCGATGCTCCTAAGTTTGACGTTGCCGGATGGGCGGGCTATCTATTTATTGTCGTCTTTGGCTCGGTAATTGCTTATTTCATTTATTTGGCCAGTTTGGCGTATATTTCAGCAACTGCAACGGGACTGCTAGACGCGTTCGAACCTTTATCGGCGACAATTGTTTCAGTGATATTTTTAAACTTAACATTTGGTATCATGGAAACGATCGGAACGGTGCTAATTTTAAGTACAGTGTTTATTTTGGCGCTGGCTAACCGCCATTCATGAAAAACATGTAGAACTGTTCATCTTAATAGGGATGAGCAGTTTTTAGATTGTCTAGTTTTTAGTTGTTTTACTGGTGTGAAGTGCTAATATTTAGTTAAATGGAACCGGTTTACATAATATGAGGAAGATGAGGCTGATTCAAAATCGTTATTTTAAATTTTTAATGTATCTGGGCGTTTGGCTCGGACTGAATATTTTGTGGGGATTACGATCGGCAATTTTGTATTCTGGCGTTAGTTTTCCTACCATGTTTATGGGGATGATGGCCTTGTCATTTGCGCCAATTATAGGAGTTACCATTTTATTGCTGATGACGTTGTTTAGAAGTCGTAAATTGAATCTTGTCGCTCTAATTTGGATGATTTTGGCTAGTGTAACGTCGATGCCACCTATTTATCTGCTTTCAGTTAGTATGTTTAGTGTTGTGTCAGTACTTGTTTGTGATGCATACTTGGCTGTTATTATTTGTAATCGGGATCGACCAGTTAAAGCGGTTAATCAAGTTGCTTTAGGGCTTATCGTGATTTTCGTTCTTTGTTTATTGTCACCGGAAATAAGTGCTCGTTTTGCCATTAATGGCTATTCAGATCCGAACACCGCTATCAAAACTGAAGTTCAATTAACATCAAAAAATAATGATGCATTGCAAACGAATGGTCTAACGACGGTGACACCACGACGACCTAACGTTGAAATTTCGGGGGTCGGGAATATTAATATTAAGATTCAACGTATCGGCGTTTTTTATTTTTCGACTGTTGGTAACTATAGTTATGATTGGTAGAAAAATGAGATCATTATTAATTTAAAAAATTTAATGCGAATTGTTACGGTTGAGATATTGAAAAAAAGGACCAGATTTTTTAAAAATTATAATAGCAATCTAAATGTACAACAAAGGCTAAATATTTTGGTGAAAATCAGGCCGAATTTTATGAAACAATCGCGTAATTTTGCATTTGTCGCGTATGGTTTCTTGATTTATACCAAATTACTTTAAAAGGGAGTGATCACGTGCACAGCAAATATGATAAGTATATATTAGAAATTTTTGGGATTTTGGAATTTGTAACCTTCATAATAGGATGGCGCAAAGTCAGTGGTATTTGGGATTACTTAACAGCGGATATCTAGCATTCGTTTAAAATGATTCCAGAAATGTACCAACTTTCAAATCCTTTTGATTTTAGTGTTAGCATTAGCGGACTTCACACGAGCTACCTATTTGCGATTGGATATTGTGCCATTCTTATTATTCAGTACGTGGTGCTTCTTTATATAATGAATCAGTTTACGATGTGTTTAAAAGACTACTTTCACCTTCGGAAGACGACATTGGAAAAACATTTTCAAAGAATGTCTTTTAGTTTTTGGCTCTTGTCGGGTACAGTGATTGGCCTTCAAATTTTGAATTCTGTTTTAGCACAGCATGTTCGGTTATTTAAACCAGATTTTTTAATAGAAGTTATCGTGGTTTGGTTCTTAGCGATTGCTTTTCATTATGTGGCAAGTATTATCGTGAATATCAACAAATTTGTAGACAACTAAATAGGTTAAACAAACAAATCTCCGTTTTAGAAAGGCGGGTGAGTTTTATGTTTAAAAGGGGACAGGTTCTAAAAATTTGGATTATAGAAATAGCAATCTTGAGCTTTTTCATGATTTCAATACCGGTCCATGCTCAAGTTAATACGGGCAGTTCTGCAAGCACAAGTTCGCTAAAAAATTCATCGAGTTCCAATGCCTCAAGTATCGCTAAGCAATCTAGTAGCGCCACTCCAACGATGGATAAGGCAGTTTCAAACGCAAAAATTACGGTTAAATATGTGAATCAAAATAATAAAGAAATTGCGACCCAAAAAGTTTTGACAGGTAAGGTTGGCGCCAAGTATAACGTCACAGGTTTACAAAAAACAATTAAGGGCTACCAACTAAAAACGAAACGGAATGTAACGGGGAAATACGCTGCTGAAAATGCGCCAGTTGTTTTTAAGTATCAAGGTGTGAAAATAAGATTATCAATCCGTGATATTGATAACTTGGGTAACAACCTTAATACGGGGAAGAATCGTAATCGGTCAATTACTGGATATTATGGCAACATTTATAAGATTAAGACTTTAAAATCAGGCAAGGAAACATTTATCAGTAGTTCATCTGTACTAACTGGTTTATATCCTCTGAAAAATCAGACAATTACATTACGCTACACGAAAACGATGAATGATATTGTGATTGGTTCAGATAAATCGATAACCGTTTCGGGGATTATATTAGGCAACTTAGTCAACGTGATTCAAACGTATCCAAATGGCGAAAAAGTTGCTGTCATTGTCGGTAATGACGGGGTTTATCGAGTGGGAACCACCAAAAACAAATATGTGATATCTGGTTTCAAACAGCTTAAAACGGTTAAACGGGGGCGAACTGTCGAAACTATTTCTGCCAAAAGGACACGTACGAAAATCACAATTTTGCCGTCAGGTTATGTGCTTATTCAAAGAATAGGAAACGGTAAAAATTATCAAACGGATGGGTCAATGACCAGTCCGAGTGGTCACGTGACTAGTATTATGACGACTGTTAAAAATGGTATGAAATCTGAAGTTTCAGAAGAATTTGGCACATCACCTACTCAAGTTGTTCAGACGTGGCCGAATGGCGATATTTTAACAACCTTGATGATCAACAAGCATAAGCTACAGGTGACACTTCAAAATAAGGCAAAGAAAGTTCTGAGCACAAAGGTCGTCACAAAGAGTTTCGGTCATGGTCAAATTTTTAAGCTAGGCCAAAACCAGTACCTTGTTTATCGAGTTGGCGCTCAAAAGACAATCACCACCTCTTTAATTAATGGTAATCAGTACAAAAGGCAGTCATTTACAACGCATGGTGTGGCAAAGGTTTCGCAAGGCAAAATTGCTTTGAATTCAACCGCTAAACAGGCCTTAAAGAAGGAAAATTTACAGGCTTTTGTTAAAGCTATTTCTAGTTCGAAAAGTAATTCGGTTCAAACTAAAAAGCTGGCTGATAAACCAAAACGAGGTACAAAAAGTAGTAAAGGAGTATTACCAGCGACAGGTGAATCAAGACTATCGGCTGTCTTCGAAATTGGATTATTGTCAATTATGTGGATGATTTGTTTGGAAATTAGATTTTTATCATAAAATAAAAGCGTGTCAAACCGCAGTTACCTGTTGTTGACACGCTTTTTATTGGGGAAATGAGTATTTAATTCAATAGAAGAGCAGTTGATTGATAAGGTTTAAGCTCAATTTTGGGTCCAACCGTTGTCTGCTCTGGGTAGTTTGAAATTAATATTTTACCACTCCGATTAGCTAATGAATCTGGTAATTGAACAGTGGTTGATTTGCCATAAAAATTATTCAAAACTACTAGTGTTTGACCTTTATAATCTCTTAAGTACGCAAAAACCTGCGGATCATTTTCTAACAGAGGCTTAAAATCACCAAGTGAGATAATGGGTTGTGTTTTGCGTAATTTGATTAATTTTTGATAGTAAGCAAAGATTTCGCCAGTTACTAATTCGTCTTTTACATTCACTTCTGCCTGGTTAGTGGGCATCAACCAAGGTTTGTGAGTTGAAAAACCGGCATATTCTGAATTGTCCCATTGCATGGGTGTTCGACTGTTATCGCGAGACTTAGTTTTTACAATTTCAAAGGCTTCTGTGGCGGATTTTCCTGCTGCCAAGAGTTCTTTGTAGGCATTCTTACATTCAATATCAACGTAATCTGCCATTGAGGTATAGTCTGGATCGCTCATCCCAATTTCTTCACCCATATAAATATAAGGAGTTCCTCGCAACAAATGCATGGTGGTCGCTAACATTTCGGCGGATTTTGCTCGATAATGGACCGGATCGCCAAATCGATTAAGCGCACGTGGCTGGTCATGATTATTCCAAAAAAGCGCGTTCCAGCCGCCACCCTTTGCCATGCCAATTTGCCAGTCGTTCAAAATCTGCTTGAGTTTCATAAAATCAAATGGTGCCTTTGTCCATTTTTCGCCATTGGCATAATCGACTTTTAGATGATGGAAAGTAAAAACCATCGTTAATTCATGGTTGGCTGGTAAGGTGTATTGCACACTGTTGGCAATGGACGTTGAAGACATTTCGCCGACCGTGATGGCATCGGGGTCTTGTCCAAAACTAGCTGTATTCATTTCTTTAAGATAGTCTTGAACAACAGGCGTATCAGTGTAAAGCGTCTTGCTGGCAACGTCAGTAGGGGCGTCAACTAATTTAGTTTCTTTACCAGTGACATTGATGACATCAAAACGAAAACCATGAACGCCCTTTGCTCGCCAAAAATTGATTACTTTATAAAGCTCTTGTCGAACTTCAGGATTATGCCAATCGAGATCTGCTTGCGTAGGATCGTAGAGGTGTAAATAGTATTTTCCCGTGTTGCCAAATTTTCCCCAGGCGGGGCCGCCAAATTTAGATTCCCAGTTGGTTGGTAAATCGCCATTTGGTTTTGGATCGCGAAGATAATAAAAAGCCTGATACTTTTTATCGCCGGCCAAAGCTTTTTGGAACCACTCATGATCGGTGGAAGTGTGATTTAAAACCATATCTAGCATGATGCCGATGTGGGCTTCCTTCAATTTGGCCGCTAACTCTTCAAAGTCCGCCATGGTGCCAAAAGTAGGGTCGACTTTATAATAATCGGCAATATCATAACCATTATCGTTTTGTGGTGAAACAAAAAAAGGATTGAACCAGATCATATCAATGTTCAATTTTTTAAGGTAACTAATTTTGGCAATAATACCACGTAAATCACCGATACCATCGCCATCACTATCATAAAAAGATTTTGGATAAATTTGATAGATTACTTTATCTTGAAAAGTCATTTTCAGTACACTCCCTTAATTAATTTTTTGACGACGAGCAAAATCAACAAAATTAAACTTGTCGGGTCGATGAATTGATTCGGTAAATTCAAACAGCGTGGTGTCTTCCAAATAGGTCTGACTGCGAACGACCACTACGTCTTGATGGTCGCCTAATGCCAGCAAACGTGCGACCTCCTTTGAAGGATGTTCCACAGTAATCGTTTTGGTGGCGTAACTAATGATCAACCCTAGTTTATTTTCAAAATAATTATACAAAGAATCTGCTGCAACAGCGTGTGAGATATTGGGAACCACAGACTTTAAAACGTAGTCGCGGTCGAGAACGATTGGATTATCATCAATTGTCCGCAAACGCTCGACGAATGTGGCGGGTAAGTTTTGATCAGATTGATAATCGAAATTTTCAAGGGGCACATGCTGATCTTCAATGCACAGCACTTCAGTTTTTGAATGCATGTGTAATGAATTATTTAATTCCTTATAAGATGTAATTCCGGATACTGGAAAGTTGAAACGCTGTAGGTTTAAAACAACCGAACCTTTGCCACGGATTTTTTGAATGAAACCGTTTGTCAGCAGTTCAGCCAAAGCTTTTCGAATCGTTTCTCGAGATGTTCCATATAATTCGGCTAATTGAGTTTCACTAGGCAGGTATGTTCCCACAGGATAGATGTGATGAATAATTTTGTTAGCTAAATCGTGATAGATGGCACCAAATTTGTTTCGCATAACTGCTCGCCTCCTAAAACGCTTCCATTCTACCACATTTAAACTAGTATAGACAAGTTGTAAAGGAAAATTTTCTACTATCAATGTGTGAACATACACTAATAGTGGAGTTAAATAAAAATAAAGCAAGATAGTTGACATCCTGTATATACAAGTTGTATGATGACTCTGTTGTTAAGAAAACGCTTTATAAAACTAAAAAGTAATTATCCAGATGGGAGGGATACAAATGTTTGGATTTGGAAAAAAGAAGAAGGTCGCTGAGGATAACACCATCTATGCTCCGGTTACAGGAAAGGTAATTGACCTTAGTGAAGTCAGTGATCCGGTGTTTGCACAAAAAGCAATGGGCGAAGGGCTAGGAGTGAAGCCTAGTGATGGCCGCATTGTGAGCCCAGTTGCAGGTACTGTCACGATGGTTGCCAGTACAAAGCATGCTCTAGGAATCAAAATGGCCAATGGACTTGAGGTTTTGGTTCATATGGGTGTCGATACTGTTGATTTAAAAGGCGCACCATTTACCATCAGCGTCAAAGTTGGGGATATTGTCAACGGTGGTGATGCAATTGCCACCATGGATTTGGATCAGGTTAGGGATGCCGGACTTGATGATGTGATCATTGTTGTCATCACAAATTCGGCTGATAAGTTAGATCATTTAGATCTAACAGCTGGTGATACAACAGCAAAATCACAAGTTGGTTCAGTAACTGTTAAAAATTAGGGGAGGTTTTTAAAATGGCAAAGGACTACACAAAACTTGCTTCCGACATTATTGAAAATGTTGGTGGCAAGAGTAACGTCAAAAGTTTGATTCATTGTATTACACGTCTTCGGTTTTATTTAAAAGATGAAAGTCTTGCTAAAGATGATGTCATTCAAAATTTGGATGGGGTTATTTCGGTTCGGCATGCACAAGGCCAATATCAGGTAGTAATTGGCGCAGCTGTGAGCGATGTTTATGACGCAGTTATTGCACAGTTAGGTCAAGAATTCGCGGATCCTGATGCTACTGCAGCAGCTGTTGCAGAGACAGAAGCTGCTGCGAAGGAACCAGATAATCGGAGCTTCACACAAAAAGTTAAGGATGGGTTTGATTCGTTAATTGGTGTTATTACCGGTTCCATGATGCCGGTTATTGGGTTGTTGGCTGCTAGTGGTATCTTAAAAGGACTACTACAGATGGCAGTTTACTTTAACTGGACAACCGTGACTTCACAAACTTATGTGATTATTTCTGCCATGGGTGATTCGGCCTTTTACTTCTTACCGGTCATTGTTGGGTTTACGGCCGCTCAACGGTTGAAAGCTAATCCTGTGATTATGGCTATTATTGGTGGCGTATTAATTTATCCTTCATTATTCTCAATTGCCACTGGCACAAAAGTAACAGGACATTTGTTAGGAATGGCTTTGAACACAAATTTGTTTGGCTTACCAATCCATTTGGTAAATTATACCTATACCATTTTTCCCATCATTGCGGGAGCATGGATGGCACATTATATTGAAATTTGGTTGAAGAAATGGATTCCACAAATTCTCCAAATGATCTTCGTACCATTATTTGAAGTCATGATTGTGTCTGCTTTGATCATGATTGTCGTGGGCCCGATTATCACTTTAATCAGTACTGGAATTTCCGTAGTTTTAGATGCTGTATTGAAGTTCAATTACCCAATTGCCGGGTTGTTAATCGGTGGTTTCTATCAGATTTTGGTTATTTTCGGATTGCATTGGGCGATTGTACCGCTAATTGCTAACGATATCGCTTCTAAAGGGTACAGTTATTTAAATGCAATTGTGTCAATGACCATGGTGGCTCAAGGTGCTGCTGTATTAGCAATTATGATCAAATCAAAGATTGCTTCAGTTAAAGAGCTTTCTGGTGCTGCAGCGATTTCAGCCTTCGTCGGAATTACTGAACCTTCTATTTATGGTATTAACTTGAAATATGGCCGAGCGTTCTTGACGGCTAACATTGGGGCTGCTGCCGGTGGTTTGGTAACTGGATTACTAAACGTTAATATGTATGGGTTCACGGGTTCAATTATTGGGTTCCCATCATTCTTTACACCTGCTAAATTTGGTGGTGGAATTAGTAACCAGATTAATTTCTGGATCGCAACGATTGTGACTTTAGTTGTCGCTTTTGCCTGCACATGGGCATTTGGTTTCAAAGACTCAGATGTTGAAGCTGCAAAGAAAGTTACGCGTCGTAAGACAATTGGTAAAAATGCTTAATTAAAATATATTTTATGAAATAACGAATGATTGATGCGAACCCCCAGTATTGGACCAAAATCCAATACTGGGGGTTCACTTTACAAAAAGGTCGTCTCTGGACTCCCAATTTGCTATTTTTTTAAGTCAAAACACAAGATCAAAAGTGCATATCTTAGTCAACTTCACAGAATAATTGTTCTTATGTTATTAAGAAATGTGTTATCTTCATAGTGGAGGGGTGTATATGAAGAAGAAAAGATGGTTGTCAATATTTGGAGTGTTAGTTCTTATCATATGTGGCGTGGTTGCATACATATATTTAAATTCTGATATGTATACCGTTAATCAAGTGAATTCTAAGATGAATAGTATGATTAGGGGAAAAAATTACAAGCAAATGAAAGCTGTTGCTAATAATCAGGATACATATATCTTTTTAAGAAGTCTGTCTAGCAAAGATAGAGTTAATGATACCTTGGATTTTCAAGGGGGCTCTGACGAGAATGCATATTACGTTACAGTAGTAAAAAATCAAGATTTAAATGTTTATATGCGTAAAACGGGGATAGCTAGTTGGGAGATTCGTCGTGTTGAAAAACAATAAAAAAGCTGTTCAGTGAGCTTGAATCATGCGTTCTTTTGATTAAGCATATTTAAAGGTTCTGGGTCACTGTACAATTTGGAGTGTTTTGTGTAACATAAAAATTTAATCCGTATTTTTATAGAAGGGTCTTGCCATAAAGTTCGTTTTGGAGTATTATCAAAGCTATTCAGAATATTAAAAAATGCTGTGAACAGATAAGTAGGAACAAAGCGGATTTTAAAGAGAGCTAGGATAGTGAAAACTAGTAATGAAGCTGTGCCGAAAATGGTCTGGTAGCATTGCAGTGAAATTAAACTTTAAGCTGCGGGTGTAAAAATCCTTATGAATCGAGATGAACGTTTTTGCGTTCAAATAAAGGTGGCACCGCGGTCAAACGTCCTTTACTTCAAATTGAAGTAAAGGCGTTTTTTTATACTTAGGAAACAAAATTTAAAAACTATTTTGGGTATAAGGGAGAGAGACTTATGAACAAAAAACAAGGTATTTCAGTTAGAACGGTTGTGGCAATCGGAATCGGAACGGCAATTTTCTTCGTTTTAATGCGTTATATTCCAATTCCAACTGGTGTTCCAGACACGAATGTTAATTTGGCTTACGGATTTTTAGCTTTAATGGGTGCAATTTTTGGTCCCGTTGCGGGTGGACTGATTGCCTTTTTAGGGCATATGTTTAATGACTTAACTTGGGGCGAACCATGGTGGACTTGGATCGTGGCCGATGGCATCTATGGTATTTTATTTGGTTTAACTAAAAAATATTTAAACATTGAAAACGGTGATTTAACGGCGCGTAAATTAGTGCTTTTCAACGTTTACCAAATCGTCATTAGCATCTTGGTCTGGGGTATAATTGCACCAACTGGTGATGTGCTCGTTTATTCTGAACCAGCTTCCAAAGTTTATTTACAAGGAATTACGTCAATTATTTGCAATGCGCTTTCAGTTGGAATTTTAGGAACCATTTTGTTGGTTGCTTACGCACGGACCCGTTCCAAGAAAGGCAGTTTAAAGAAAGAGTCTTAATTTTATGAAGAAACCAATTATTAGCTTTCAGGATGTGAGCTTTCAGTATCAAAGTCAGTCGGAATCGACGCTCCATCATCTGAGTTTTGATATTTATCCTGGTGAAAAGGTGTTGATTGCCGGGGCGTCGGGTTCAGGAAAAACCACGATTAGTCGGCTGATGAACGGTTTGATTCCGTCAGCTTATCCCGGAGAACTAAGCGGTAAAATTTTCATAAACGGAGAATCGGTCACGGATCAAACGATCTTTGACCTTTCTTTGCGTGTCGGGACAGTTTTGCAGGATCCAGATACCCAATTTGTGGGATTGACGGTGGCTGAAGATATTGCGTTTGCATTGGAAAATGATGCCGAGGATCAGTCGGTTTTAAAACAAAAAGCGAAGGATTGGGCGAAACAGCTGAAAATCCCCGCAATTTTGAATAATCATCCTCAAGAAATCTCCGGTGGCCAAAAACAACGGGTTTCAATGGCTGGTGTTTTAGTGGATGAAGGTAAAATCCTTTTATTTGACGAGCCACTGGCCAGTTTAGATCCGATTGCGGGACGGGAATCGATTGAGTTAATTGATGATATGCAAAAAAATGGAGCAACAACCACGGTTATTATTGAGCACCGGATTGAAGATGTTTTATATCGGCCGGTTGATCGGATTATCTTAATTGATCAGGGAAAACTGGTCGCCAATGACACGCCAAATACAATTTTGAAAAGTGGTATTTTAGCTAAACTGGGATTACGTGAACCCTTGTATTTGTCTGCGTTAAAATACGCGGGAATCGATCTAACTCAGGTGGCTGATGTGGATAGTGTGGGTAAAGTAGCATTGTCGGCAAGTACGATCAGTGCATTACAGGCCTGGGTTAAACCACAACAGGCTCGAGTCCAAACAATGGATGTTAAACCGATGCTACAAGCTAATAATATTTCATTTAGTTATGATTCGAAACAGGTTTTAAATAAATTAAACTTAAACATTAATGCGGGTGAAATGGTGAGCCTAGTAGGTCGCAATGGCGTTGGTAAAACGACATTAAGTAACATTATTACTGGCTTTCTTCACCAAAGCTCGGGTGATTTGGTTTTGAATGGTCATTCGATTAATGAGGCGTCGATTAAAGAACGTGCCGATCATATTGGGTATGTCTTGCAGGATCCTAACATGATGATTTCAAAGAATACTGTTTCTGAGGAAGTGGCGCTAGGCCTGACTTTGCGGGCAGTTGCTCCAGATGAAATTGAAAGGCGCGTTGCTGAAACGTTCAAGGTTTGCGGCTTTTTTGAGTTTCGTCATTGGCCAATCTCGGCGTTGAGTTTTGGTCAGAAAAAGCGGATCACGATTGCCGCAATTTTGGTTTTGAATCCGGAGCTACTGATTTTAGATGAACCAACCGCGGGTCAAGATTGGCAACATTATACAGAGATGATGACATTTATTCGTGACTTAAATCGTAAAATTGGTATTTCGGTGATTTTTATTACCCATGATATGCATTTAATGATGGAATATACAGATCGCGTTGTGGTGCTAAATAACGGTGTGATTGCTTATGATGATCAGCCGATGAAACTCTTCGCAAATTTGGATCTCTTGAAACAGGCGTCATTAGTGGAAACGAGTTTGTTTACATTGGCGCAACGGATCAAAGTTGATCCAGAAGCTTTGATTGCGAGCTTTATCAATCAAGAAAAGGTGGTTCAGACGAATGAATAACAATGTTTTGATTGGTTATAAACAACGTGATAACTTTGTGGATCATTTGACTGGAACAACCAAATTAATTGGTTTGATTGCGTTATCCGTGATTGGAATGGTGAGCTTTGACACTCGTTTTTTACTGGTGTTGACGATTGGTTCATTGGCGTTATTTCGGCTGTCTGGGATTAAATTTCATGAAGTTTCTTTTATATTGAGCTTTATTACGGCGTTTTCAGTGTTGAATCTAATTGCAGTGTATATATTTGGACCGCAGTATGGTGTGCATTTGTATGGGTCGGAGCATGTGATTTGGCAGGGAGTGGGCCCGTACAATTTGACGTGGGAGCAGCTGTTTTACGAGTTTAATTTGTTTTTGAAGTATATTTTTACGGTGCCGTTGGCGTTGGTGTTTTTGATGACGACGAATCCGAGTGAATTTTCATCGAGTTTGAATAGAATTGGGGTTTCGTATCGGATTAGTTATGCGGTGTCATTGGCATTGAGGTATATTCCGGATGTGCAGAATGATTATCGTCAGATTAGTAAGGCCCAGCAGGCGCGTGGAAATGAGATTTCTAAAAAGGGAAAGTTGACGCATAGGGTGAAGGCGGCGGCACAGATATTGTTGCCGTTGATATTTACGAGTTTGGATCGGATTGAGACGATAAGTCAGGCGATGGAATTGCGTCGATTTGGAAAGTTGAAGAAGCGCAGTTGGTATGCGGAAAAGCCGATGAAGAGAAGTGACTTTGCGGCGTTGATGGTGATTGCGTTGGTGGTTGTGATTGGGATTTGTTTGTTTAAGCTGAATGCGGGAAGATTTTATGACCCGTTTAGGTAAAAGTGAGCGAGAGAAAGCGGTAAGAAAGGACCCATAAGGGAACCGGATGCGGGATCGCAATCCCGCGGGAGGTTTTCTTATGGGTCCTTTTTTGCTTTCTCGAGCTGTCCTAAGGCTCAGCGGAAAGCAGCAGGCGAAGACCGTAAGGGGGGGAACCCCACGCAGTACGCTATGTTCAGAATCAAAACAGGTAATTTTTCACTTTTTTTAATTTTTTTGTTTACATTTGGCATCCTGAAACGTTATTAGTATATGTAAGCCGTCGCGACACTTACTAAAATGAAAAGAAAACTTGGAGGGTATCAAAATGGAAAAGAATTGGTTAAAGACTGCTATTGCAGTAACAATGTCAGGTGAAGGTCATGAAGAAGGTCTCAAACGAAGTTTCGCTAATATGCCAGAAACTGTCACTGACGATCAGATCAAAGGCTTAGGCAGCGTTCTTGAAGCAGTTTCAAACGATAAATTTGATTTTGCAACTGTCACAACTACAGAAAAAATTGTAAACAACTAAAAATAAAAAAATCCCGCTCAAAAACTACTATGTACATCAAAAATCAAGGAGGATCCAAATATGAAACAATTAGATATGGAATTCGTAAGCAGTCTCGGCAAGGTACGTCACATTAAGTTGAAGTATGTGAATGAAGGGTTAGAGGCCCCCGCAGTAAAAACTGCAATGACACAATTAGCAGGTTTGAAATTATTCGTGAAAGATGACGAAGAATTATATGCCAAACCACAAGCTGCTAAGTATATCGAAACAATTGATACACCATTGTTTGATGATGATGCGATCAAAGCGTAATTAAATGAAAAGGGGTAAACGCATTCCGGGAACGGAGCGGTTACCCCTTTTTTGAGAGAGTTGAAAATAAAAAGTGCTTTTTTACGCCAGTTTTCAAAATTAGTGTTATAACAAGGGTGTTGGGGTATTCTAAACTAAGACAGACTACACAGCAAGCCGGAAGTGGTACTTGGTGGCTACTGAAAGATTACTGTGCTTCACCCAAAAATATAATTGGAGGTTTTTGATATGGCAGCAACAGCTTATGTAGAAAAAACCGCGCTTTTAGACACGGCAACCAAAGATATTTTTGACTGGAGTGACGATGCAACTCCATTGCGTGATGCAATGTGGGACAAAGTCATGGATAGCAACAATCATAATACCGATGCAACATCTGAGCAGGCCGCAAAGTGGGAAGACATGAATGATTCCGACTTAAAGGCTGCAGCTGAGAAGTTATTGAAGTAAAAATTGAATATTGAACGGCTTGTAAAGTTGCTCAAATTAAAGGGTCTCTGTCAAATCGTATTGGTGGAGATTTTGAACGGCACATTCACTTCGGTGAATGTGCTTTTTGTTTACTCATGAATTAAACTAATCCGGATAAAGAAGTTGTCAATATTTCGAAAACCAAAACAGTTACGCTTTAATGCCTTGATTTTACGATTAAGTCCTTCAATTGGACCGTTGGAAAATGGATAACGACAACTGTTTAGAAGGGCTGAACCATTTTTGATAAACGTGTTGATCGTTATGTCCATTTGATTACTAGTGGGTTGGTAGTTAGTAAGTAAGGATTGGAACGCATTAGCATCCTTTTGGTGTATGGCACTTAAGATACCTTGATAGGTTTGATACACAGATCTAAATCTGGGAAAAGCGTCTAGAGCTAAATCAATGGCGTTTTGTTGCGTCATATACTCGTTAATTCCGCGTAAATAAACAGCCTTAGAATCATTAACTTTTATTTCATCAAGATGAAATAAACGCCATTGAGATTTTAAAATATGATAAATTCGTGAATGCTTATCTTGGATAGTACGAATGGTCTGCGTGCGTTCATTATCTAAGGCACGCCCAGCCAGTTGAATAATATGGAAACGATCGATAATCGTGGCCGCATTGGGAAATAAGCGATGAATGAAGCTGCCATATTCAGCATTCATGTCAATCGTCACTGATTGAACTTGGGCACGTTCTTGAACCGAAAAACGAGCTTCAAAGTAGTCAATGATATCTTTACTTAGCCGATCTTTTAAAGTAACAATTCGGCGATGACTAACGGCATCGCAACAATTAAAGGACATCCAGTGATTACAGGAACGAAATTCATCAAAGCAAAGATTCTCTGGGAGATGTTTAACACGATAGGCTAAGTGAATATTGGCATTTAGGATTCGTTGAACACTGCTTGGCGAAATTCCACAAAGTTTAGCAATTTCTTTACTCGTCAACATATCGCGTGCCAAAACGATCACTTGATGTTTGATATTATGTGTGAAAGTTTCGTTACGATTAACCAACTTAGTTTTAGCACCACAGGTTTTTGAACAATCTTTACATTGGTATCTTTGACGTTTTAAATGCATTTCGTAACGACCACCGGATAAGGTTCCTAAACGCAGGTGACTCATGTGAGTTCCGTTTTTAATTAAGCTTTTATGGCCACAATGTGGGCACTTTAAAAGTTGATAAGACAAAGTTGCATGGACGACATGAATACGTTGGTTTGTGGAACACCGTTCTTTAGAAATACCAGTGACAATTAAGTTTGGGTCTGTTATTTCGAATAAGCATAAGATAGAATTAGTTAGGGACATCTGAATTTCCTCTTTTCGATTTGTTTTGGCGATTAAATCGTAGCACAAAGAGGACAGATGTCCTTTTTTATTTTTCTGATTTTCAAAACAGACAAAAAACCGGTATTAGTTATTCACCAATACCAGAAAGTGTAGACCCAAATTAAATAAAAGAATTAACGAAAATGTGTTATTTTCGCTAATTCTTTTTTCTATACTTTCATAAAATGGTCAGCATATATAATTAATCCAATAAACAAAAGACAAATACCGATGATGAAAAATGTTGTCCCAAACTGCAGCCAAGTGATTAAGGCACCCACAACTGGAAACAGTGCAATCATAACTAGGCTAAACATCATGCTCATAACGCTGAGTAAGGTGGCACGTGCGTTTGATGGAATTTGTTGTTGTAAAAAATCATTGAAAATTGGTTCTACCACTGCGGTTACCAAGCCAATTAGGACAAAACAGCCGGTTAAAATAAGGATGTGTTGAAAAATACTGAGTAAGAGGCCGACAATCATTAAACAGACCAGACCAACAATGAGCCGGCGTTTCGACCAGTGATTTTCCAGTGTCGGTGCACTTTTGGCACCCAAAATGTTAAAGCAGGCGGCAATCACAATGATCATACTAATTTGCCATCCCGAAAAATGGTAGTGGGTCATGAGGGTTTGAAAATAAAAAAAGTAGGTAGTGCCAATTGCCTCATAGCAGGCCAGAAACAGCATTAAACCAGTAGTGACGGGATGACTAGTCATAAACTGCCAGCTAGTTTTCAGGATTGTGGCAAAGCTTGTCGGTGAGTCGGTTTCGCTAGTTGTTGAAGAATGAGGTTCTTGCATTCGCAAAATTGCAATAATGGCCAAAAGAGACGTAAAAATATAAATGACGTAGGTTAGTTCGAAATGCCAATGCACAAAGAATCCGGCGACAATCAGTCCCAACATGTCAGCCAGTTCATAAATGGCGTTGAGATTGGCTGTGATTTTGAGATAGTGTTTCTCTAAATGGTCGGTCTTGAGAGTCTCAAAAATGAGGGCTTCGTTGGTGCCAGAGTTCAAATTATAAGAAAATGCTTGAATGATAAACGCTAGCGCAAACCACCAAAAGCCGGCTCCCGATAAAAAGAGAAATCCAGATAGGATTGCCATGATCCGACCCATAATTAAAACTGTTTTGTAGGAAAAGCGATCGGCCAACGTCCCAGATGGTACTTCAAATAAAAGACTGGCAACGTGAAAGATGCTTTCAAGGAGACCGACTTGAATTAAGCTCATGCCATGTTGGGTCAAATAAATGATCCAGAGGCTGGTAATGCTAAAAAATGCCCAAAAACTATAATGATAGTTGGCGTGGATGGTGCGTTTAACTGATAAATGATTTGAAAATTTAGTTTCCATGATGTCACTCCTATAAGTGTGTAGCGACCATCAAAAAAGGCGAGTCGAAAGTACGACCCGCCTTAAAGAAATTCAATTGTGGCTCATAATTAAGCACGCATTTGAACGGTCGCATAGTTAGATTGAGGGTTAAAAATGGACAGACTGGTCCCGTTAGCCTTCAAAATGTACGATTCCGCACAAACGATCCCCAAAAAATCGAGGTAGTCAGCAAGATGATTAGATGTTGAAATGACTGACATAAACGTGCTCCTTTCCGTGTAAATGATAATAAAAGTGTAGCATATTCATTTTTTTCGTACAAGGTGGTTTTGGTGATTGTTAAAATTTTTGAATTTAGTGTATATTTTGAACTGAACCTAAATGGAGGACAAAACGACTTGAAAGACAAATATGAAGTTTATCGATATACTGGAATCCCAGTGGTTAAAAATCGTTCTGGTAACTATGAGTTTAAAACAGACGAGTCCGGTCAGGTAAAACCTCATGATTGGCGAACAGGCAAACATACTAAAGGCAAGTTTAAGCGAAATGGACAAGTATTTTTAACAGAAAATAATTTGTTTGTGACCGTAATCGAAGTTGAAAAAATGCCATTTAATCGCCGCCATACTGTGACGCCATTGCAACGATTCACTTCGGAATTTATTAATGAACAACTTTTAAAAACAGGCAGAAAAGCTGTGAGGAATCTTCAAAATGATTAAATGGTCAGATAAAAAAATTAAAGAGTTTCGAGTCACCTTACTAAATTGGTATGATGCCAATTGCCGTGACCTTCCCTGGCGTCAAGATCATGAACCTTATCACATTTGGGTTTCAGAAATCATGCTCCAACAAACACAGGTAGCTACGGTAATTCCGTATTATCAACGTTTTATGAAGCAGTTTCCAACGATTGAAGCGCTGGCGCAAGCGCCCGAAGATCAATTACTGAAAGCATGGGAAGGCCTGGGCTACTATTCCCGGGTGCGCAATATGCAGCGAGCCGCTCAACAACTATTGGCAGATTATGACGGTCAGTGGCCGCAAACTAAAGCCGAATTACAGGAACTCGTTGGGATTGGACCATACACGGCGGGTGCCATTGCGAGTATTGCGTTTAATCAACCGGAACCCGCAGTGGACGGCAATGCGTTTCGGGTATTTTCTCAACTTTTAGAAATTGAAGCAGACATTACGAAACCGCAAACGCGTGGTATATTTGAGGATGCAATTCGCCACATTATACCTGCTGATCGGCCAGGTGATTTTAATCAGGCTATTATGGATTTGGGCGCGAGCTTTATGACAGCCAAGAATCCAGATAATGTCCATTCACCAGTTCGAGAATTTAATCAGGCGTACATAGATGGGCGTGTGGCTGAATTTCCAGTCCGTTCGAAACGCTTGAAACCAGTTGATAAACACTACTTTGCGTTAGTTTTGCAAACCCCTAAAGGTTACCTTTTTCAGCAACGTGCCAGCAATGAACTACTAGCCAAGTTGTGGCTATTTCCGCTGATAGATACAGATCAGTTAAAAGTGGAGAATCCTGATTTGACTGATGACATGGTTATCGAAGCCGCTGAAAATAAATTTCTGGCCGACACTGAAATTAAAGCTGACCTTCAATTCGTGGATGCACCGATTGTAAATCACACGTTTACACATCAAAAGTGGCACGTCACATTAGTAAGTGCTGAACTTCAGAATCAACCAGACTTGAGTCATTTTGCTGGTCAGGTGGTCCCTGTCGAGAAACTGGCGACGATGGCATGGCCGACACTGCAAAAGAAACTGTGGACAGCCTATGAAAAACGGCAAATTAAGTTATTTTAAACAAGAGGGATATAAGCGTGAAAACTTTAATTATTGTGGCTCATCCAAAATTGATTGAGTCTGGAACTCAAAAATTCCTAAAAACTAGTCTCACTAAAATGGAAGATGTGACGTGGCATGTATTGGACGTGACCCAACCTCATTTTGATGTGGCTGCTGAACAGGCTTTGCTACAAAAACATGATCGGATTATTTTTCAATTTCCATTGTATTGGTATAGCGCACCGGCTGTTTTAAAACAGTGGGAAGATGAGGTGTTAAACCGTAATTTTGTATACGGAACTCAACGTGCACTAGCTAAAAAGGAACTGGGCATTGTCGTTTCCACTGGCGATCCTCAGCGTGGTTTTGTAGCTGGTGGGGATGAACAATTCACCTTGTCGGAATTATTACGTCCCTACCAAGCGTTGGCAAATAAAGCTGGTATGACTTATTTACCTCCGTTTTCAATCTTTCAGTTTGCTTATTTAACTGAGACGGCGAAACAACGGTTGGTCATTGATTATCAACAATATATTACCAATGCTGAATTTCAAAATTTTCATGGACGTGAGTTATGGTTTGAAGATCAACTCAAACAAAAACTAGCAGATTCACCTGATTCGCAAAAATTAACACAGATTTTGACGGCCATTCAGGATAATCGGGAAGATTTGGAAGAATTGGGTTGGACACTTTCAATGATCAAAGATGACGAGGATGAGTAAATTGGATACCAATGAATGGGTAGAAGCACAATTAAAAGAGTTATCGAAAATGAGTAAACAGTATGAGGATCGGGCCTTTTATCTAGCCTTACTTGATTTAGTTGAAGAGCAGCAAAAACGTTTAATTCAAAGTCAGGGTGAGGTTGATGGTCGAACTTGGAATCCAAGCAAATGGTAGTTTATCGAAAAAAATTTAAATTATAGCTTGATTAAAAGAATTAAAATGGTATGATAAAAACACATCTTCAATTCAAGGGAGTTTTAATTATGAAAATTAAACCACAAACTCAATTGAATAGCAGTCGTTATTACTTTTGGTTTTTCCATGTGTGATTTGTGGGAGCCAAAAGCGTTTTAGAGTGAACTAAAACCGGCCGCACAGATCACGTAAATGACTGTGCGGGGGTATAAAAGTGTTACTGAACCCTTTTCAGTCATTAATCGTGACTGGGAAGGGTTTTTATATTTTATGAGGAGGAAGAGACATGAGTAAATTGATTGGTCACATGAAAAAAGAGTTAGCAGAGTTAAAGCCTTCAGATATTTTGGCGTTTAATCAGGAAATTGCGGAGATTCCCGATATTGTCAAACTGACGTTAGGGGAACCTGATTTTAATACGCCGGAGCACGTTAAAGCTGCTGCAATTCGAAGTATTGAAAATAATGAAAGCCACTATACTAATTCGCGGGGGACGTTAGGATTGCGTAAAGCAGCTGCCAACTTTTTGAAACAAAAGTATGCATTGGATTACAAACCAGAGTCGCAAATCCTAGTCACAACGGGTGCCACCGAAGCCATTTATTCGTCGTTAACTGCAATTTTGAATGCGGGCGATACGGTAATTGTGCCAACGCCAATTTTCCCATTGTATATTCCGATTACGATGTTAAATGGTGCCAAGCCAATCTTCGTGGATACCTCCGATAATGGATTTATTCTTTCACCAGAGAAGTTGGCTGCCGCGATTGAAGCAAATAAGGATACGGTAAAGGCCGTTGTCCTTAACTTTCCTAATAATCCAACCGGCGTAACCTATCAACGTGAGGATCTCGAAAAAATCGCGGCCGTTATTGCTAAATACGATATTTTTGTCATTAGTGACGAAATATATAGTGAGCTAACTTATGAAGGAACCCACGTTTCAATGGGGACCATTTTGCCAGAACAACCCCTTGTTTTAAACGGCGTTTCCAAGTCACACGCGATGACCGGTTGGCGAATTGGATTGTTGTGTGGACCATCGGATGTGATTACTCAAATCGGCAAAGTGCATCAATTTGCGATTACTTCGGCAATCACAAACGCCCAAGCTGCGGCTCAAGAAGCGTTTGAAAACGGGATGGATGATGGGCAGAAAATGCGCGCCGTTTATCAAACCCGGCGTGATTTATTATTAGAAGGTCTGACTAAAGCCGGGTTCACCTGTGCGAGTCCTAACGGGGCATTCTACCTATTTGCCAAAATTCCAGCAACTTTGAATCAAGATAGTTGGAAGTTCTGTTACGATTTGGCTAAAAAAGCAAAAGTGGCTGTGATTCCGGGAGCTTCGTTTGGTCCTGGTGGTGAAGGCTACGTCCGAATTAGCTATGCAGCTAGCACGGAAGATTTAAAAAAGGCAATTAGTCGTATTCAAGACTATGCAGCAAAACAGGCGTTATCAACTGTCAACTAACACATAATACGAGGAGTGGTCGATATGGATCAGATTAAAACCAAGAAAATTAGTAAAGAAGTTGTGATGAATACCTTAAACGGATTATCAATTGGAATTATTGTGGCGTTAGTCCCAAGCGTGTTATTGAATCAATTGTTAACTGCCCTATTACCAGTATTTCCAGCGGGCAGTAGTATTATGATGATGACGAATGCCGCGATGGTATTGTTACCAGCAGTGAGTGCAGTGTGCGTGGGGATGCTGGCTAAATTTTCACCGATTCAAACCACTTCAATTGCCTTAGCCGCGGTGATGGGAGCTGGCAATTTTAAAGTCGGTACCAACGGATTTTTAGTGAGCGGTACAGGAGATGTGATCAATATTGCGATCACCATTATGATTGGTTACGTGCTGATTTTGTTATTAGGCAAACGGCTAAAAGCTTACACGATTTTATTAATTCCAACTTTAGTGCTGGTGATTGCCGGCGGAATTGGGATTTTAACGTTGGGTCCCGTTAGTGGGATTACAAAACTTCTCGGTATTGGAATTATGCAATTAACCAGTTTACAGCCATTACTGATGGGTGTTTTATTAGGAATTGTTTTTGCACTTTTAATTATTTCACCAATTTCATCGGTCGGTATTGCTGCAGCTATCAGTATTCATGGCGTGGCAGCTGGTTCAGCAAACTTAGGGATTGTTGCAGCGGGATTTGCCTTGGCAATCTATGGGTGGAAAGTAAACTCAGTAGGGACTTCCTTGGCCCACTTCTTGGGATCACCAAAGATGCAAATGGCAAACATTATGTCACGCCCAAAATTAATTGTGCCAATTATGATTAACGCTGGAATTTTGGGTGGCCTCGGGGCTGTCTTGAATATTCAAGGAACTGCAATGAGTGCTGGCTTTGGTTTCTCCGGATTAATCGGACCTGTTGCCGCACTTAACGGGATGGAACAAGTTACAGCTGGCTCGATAATTTTGGTAACCATTATGTTTCTTGTGTTACCAATTGGATTAGGATTGGTCAGCAATTACCTGTTTGCAACGAAACTCCATTACTACGAAAACAGTGATTTTGAGTTGAATTACGCTTAAAAAAATTTTGAAGTTCAGATTGAGTAGCCTCTATAAACGAAAAAAACGGTGTTCAAATTCTTATCTAGAGATTTGAGCACCGCTTTTTATTAATCAATGGCCAACAGTTATTTGTAACTAAAGCTATTGGCTTATATTGAATGTATAAATTCACATTCGTTAAACGTTCGTTGGATTATCAACAAGACATTCGTAGATAAAAGAAACAGCATCGTTAGAATTTTGAGTTGTGTTCATATATCTCGTCTCCTTATTTGAATAATTAAAACAGTATGATAACCATTGACATACATTCTAATCACTTTATAATTAATGCCAACACATTTTATAAAGAAGGAAATTATAATGGCTAGTTATATTATAAATGATAAGAATTTTGATTGTTATGAGGTTATTCATGGAGAATTTTTTGACTGTATGAACGAGGTCTTATCAAATGCCTAAAAAAATATGTGATGTCTATGACCCGTTATTACCTACATTACTAATATCAATTCACAAGATATATGTCAAGCAAATTTTAAGCGGCAAAAAAGTCATTGAATATAGAAAAAAGTTTTTTAATGATCCGTTTCAAGCCTTTGTTTACACTACTGGAAAAAATGGTGGTATTGAAATGTTTATCAAATGCGATGCCCCAATTATAGATAATGCACATAAGTTAGCTACGATCGGGGAAACGATTCAACACGATAATTACGGTGATATATTTGATTACTTCAAAGAAAAAAATACAGGATATATTATTCCGATTATTGAAGTTTACCAGTTTAAAAAGGTAGACCTTCAATATTTACGTACAGAATTACCGAGTTTTGTTGTTCCACAAAAATACTTATTTTTAGATCGGCAGGATAAACAAAATCTACTTAACTTATTATTGCAACAGGTATGTTCGAACAAATTAATAAATAACTGGGATTTTTATTTTAAACAAGCAAAAAAATGTATTGACTCAATCAATGATAATTAGGCAAAACACATCTGTAAAAGTAGCTGAAGCAGTGATTAAGAAACAACTGGAATTTTCTCTTAATTTTTCTACTATAAGATCTGGGAAAGCTTATCTGACAAACTTTTCTAAGCATAAATTAGTGTCTGGTTTCATTGAAGGCTTTGAAGGACTTGAAATGGTATATGGAATGTATAACACTATTTATCGAAAAACAAGCAATTAAATAAACGATTTTCAAAAAGATAGGTGACTAAAATGATTAAAGACTTTGTTTCTAAGAAACCAGCACTATTTATATTTAATATATTATTAAGTGTTGTAAGTATGGGAAGCTCTGCAATTGGTAGTGTAATTTTTGCGTATTCTTTTAATGCGCTTAATCAAAGAAATTTGGCCAAATTTGTTCAAATGAATTTTTTGTTTTTTGCATTTTCAATATTATCAGATGTTACAACCTATCTTTCCTGTGTCTATTCAAAAAAATGATTCAAAACTATAACCATGATTTACGGTATCACTATATCCAAAGTTTGATAAAAAAAACTAATTTTTCTGAAATAGATGTCAATAAGCATATTAATGCACTGACCAATGATTTATTATTACTATCTGAAAAATATTTGTGGGGATTTTTAAAGATGGTTAACGCAGTTTTTAAAATTGGCTTTTCTATTTTTGCTTTATTTACATTTCATTGGTCTTTAGTGTTAGCTTCTATGTTTTTTGCAGCATTAATGTTGACTGCTCCAGAATTCTTTAATAAACGCTTAACTAAAGTTACGGAAGACATTTCATTATCTAATCAAAAGTTGATATCAACTTTGAATGATTGGCTTGGCGGATTGTATGATTTGAGCTGGAGTCAGGTTACAAATAAGTTATGGTCAATAATAAGCCCTAAAGCTACAGAATTAGAGGATAGCTATATTGAAGAGGCAAAAATAAATAGTTTTGTTGGTGAGTGGAGTAATATTATTTCAAATATTTCTACTGTTTCTTTAACTATTTTAGCGAGTATTCTTTATTTTAATGGATTAGTTCCCTTCGGAATTGTAGTAAATATTGGGAGTTTTATATTTTCAATATTTACTGGACTTGTCACAATCAGTAATAATATTGCAACACATATATCTGGGAAATCAATTAGTAAAAAATATCAAGAGATACTATATACGGTTGATAATAGAAGAATAGAAAAAAACATATTATTACCAAATATGTCAGTAAAACTTTGTGCAAATAACTTAAGTTACCGCTACAAAGATAAAATAATTAAATACCCTGATTTTAATATCAAGCAAGGTGATAAGGTTGCATTAGTTGGTCCTAGTGGAGTTGGAAAAACCACTTTAATTAATATTCTATCAGGTGAACTTTCAGATTACAGTGGAGAGTTCACGTTAAATGGTCAAGAAATTAAAGATATTAGTTTGAATTCGTTACATCACTTGATAGGGATTGTGCCACAGCATAGTCACTTGTTTAGGACTACAATTGCTGAAAATGTTTTGTTATTTGACGAAACGTTGGAAGATAAGTTGCCTGATGCTTTGAATGAAGTGAACTTATCTGCTGTCGTAGGTAATTTACAGCATGGTATAGATACTGTAGTGGGTCCCAATGATGAAAAATTATCCGGTGGCGAATTGCAAAGAATTTCATTGGCTCGTGCATTAATTCGTAACAAAGAATTTTTGATTATAGATGAAGGAACTTCTGCTTTGGATGAAAGCAATGCTAGAGACATTGTGAGACGGTTGCTGAGTAAAAAGAGTATTACTTTGTTAATGATCACACATACCAGTGATCGGAAGTTATTGAGTGAGTTTGATCAAATTATTCAATTGAGCTAAAAACAGATAATATCGATGTGGGTGTAAATTCCAGCTACAAAGTTAAAATAAAATTAAAAAACATGTTGACTTCTCATTTTATCTCGCTATAATAAGTTTATTAAATCAAAGGGAGATGAAGTCACATGCAATGTACACATAAATTAGTTAACTTGATCAATTTAGTCATTATTAGCTTAATTATTAAAGTGCACGGTGCTGTGACTTTAACCTTTTAGCTAATAACTTTTTAGTGAACCAAAAAGAGGATAAAAAAGTTACCCATCGTGCTTTCGAAGGAAAGATGCGGTGGGTATTTTTTTATCCTCTTTTAATTTGCTTTAGGCATTTCAAAATACTTTTTTAAGGGGATTTGAGTATGAAAAATAAGTGGAAAAAGCTAGGCACGGCGACACTTCTTTTATCAGTATTATTGGCAGGTTGCGGGAGCGCAAAGAGTTCCGAAGCCAAACATCAGAGTTTTAGTGTTATGGAGCAATCGGACTTAACAACTATTGATGGCTCAAAAGCAATCGATTTAACTTCTTTCAATATGATTAATAATACTGAAGAAGGTTTGTATCGAGTTGCGAAAGGTAACAAGGTCGTTGCAGGATTAGCAGAAAAAGTTGTCAAACCCACAAACAATGGGAAAACATACACATTCACACTCCGAAAAGGTTTGAAATGGAGTAACGGGGATGCTTTAACTGCAAAAGATTTTGTTTATTCTTGGCGACGAACGGCCGATCCTGATACGAAGGCTGGATATGCCTACATCATGGAAAACGTGAAGAATGCGTCAGCAATTTCAGCTGGCAAGATGAAGCCAAGCAAACTGGGCATTAAGGCGATTGGCAAACGAACTGTCCAAGTTACGTTAACCCAAGCTACACCATACTTTAAGTACTTAATGGCATTTGGGACATTCTTCCCACAGGATCAAAAGGCTGTTGAAAAGTATGGCACTAAATACGGTACTTCCAGCAAGTACATGGTTTACAGTGGTCCGTTTAAGATGGTCGGCTGGCGGAACTAACATGAGTTGGAAACTTGTCAAGAACACGCAGTACTGGGATAAAAAGAACGTTGCTGTAAGCAAAATCCCCGTTAAAGTGGTTAAAGATCCGAACACTGCTTTGAACCTGTATCAAGCTGGCAAACTGTCTGATGCATTGCTTTCTGGTGAACAAGCTAGCCAAGAAAAAACTAATAAAGCGTTTGTGAAGTATGAACAGGGGCAAACTGCTTACTTGGCGATGAGTTTCAAGAAAGGCAAAGCAACTGCCAATGGTAATGTCCGTAAGGCTGTTTCGTTAGTAATCAACCGAAAGACTTTGACTTCAAAAGTTTTGGCAGATGGATCGACACCAGCAACCGGCTTTATGCCAACCAGTTTTGTGAAGAATCCCAAGACTGGTACAGACTTTACCAAGGATGCCAGCGTTTCAGAGGCTGTGGAACACAACGTTGCCAAAGCCAAGAAGTACTGGGCAAAGGGTCTCAAACAGACCGGGAAATCTAAAGTTAACTTTGAATTAGTGGTTAGTGACGACGATTCACAAAAGAAAGTTGCTGAAGCCGTTCAAAGCGCAGTTGAGCAAAGCTTGCCAGGTGCGACAGTTACAGTGCGTTCCTTGCCTGCCAAGGGCGCACAGAGTGCAGAGCTTAGCGGTAAATTTGATATGGCCGTTGTTCGTTGGATCGGTGATTACACAGATCCATTGACCTTTGCACAGCTTGAAACAACTGGCAACACATATAACTATGGTGGTTTCTCAAGCAAGACATATGACAAACTCGTTGCAGCAACTAATGGAAAAGATGCAAATAACGAACAGAAACGTTACGAAGACTTCGTTAAGGCAGAAAAACTCCTGATGCAGCAAGAAGCCGTTGTCCCACTTTATCAAGCTGTTCAAACTCAGCTTGTAAACACCAAAGTTAAAGGAATTGTCTACCATCCAACTGGTGCTCCTTATGATTATAAGTGGGCGCACGTTGAAAAATAGATAAACACATATTTAAAAATCAAGTCAATCTCGTGTGGAGACGGCTTGATTTTTTGTTTGCGGATTTTTGAAGAGAATTCTTTAGGTAAAATGCAGGATACTGCCTTATTTGTGAAAATCATCACTAAAATGCAACGTAATGCATTTTGAGTCCGTTTTGTTATGAAAATGCAGTATAGTGCATTTTCACATATGAACAAAAAAGCTCGGAACATTGGAGTTCCAAGCTGTTTCATTGTTATTAGGCTATTTTTAAAGGTTTTTATCCATATTAAATGTTAATTTTGAAAGGGTTAAACCTTCAGTTAACAAGTGATAGAACAAGGTCATTGTTCGTTTCTTCATAGCTGCCACAGTTTCGTGGTTGGCGTCTGTTAAGTATTCAGTTAAGTTATCGTCTGAATAATCAGCAGCCTTCTTGTCGATTTCAGCAACCCGTGCCCGTAATTGTTCTTGTGAGGCGGTTAAATAATCGATATCTTCTTGAATAAATTTGCTGTAGTGACCTTCCACAACAGATGAGAGGGCTCGGTACATCCAGTAAGCATCATCCAAATTCATTGTTTCGGAAGTGTTGCTGTAACTTGGGTCTGTGTCAGTAGCATTGTTGTAGAATGGCACGTATGGACTGAATGCAGGCACACCGAAGTTTAACCAGAAAATAGCGGAAAGCTCATCAGGCACGTTGTTACGAATTTGCAAAACGTGTGAGTTTTGAGTCCGGTTCATTGAAATTGGACGGAACTTCAAACGATCTTTATCGTCAGCATGACCAAATGGATCGTAAGGAGTCTCGTTGTAATGAGAGCTCAAAACGTAACCGACATCTTCAACAGAAATTTTGTGTTCTGTATGGCAAATGAAAGGTAACTCACTTGATTGTGGATCCTGTTCGATCTCTGGATTCAAGTAATGTTGACCAAACCAAACACGGGGTGTGTTGTAGTGACGGTCTTTTTCAGTAGAAGTGCCAAAAATGTGACGGAAATTCCAACCAGTTTTATCAGGGTTCAAATGGTTAGTCTCGACAAATTCTTGGATACCTTCTGACCACATAAAGTTGTCAGGATCATTGAAGTCAATCTGTTGGATGGCAACCTGGTTTGCAGCAACTGCATAAGCATCATCGGGAATGCGTTGAGCAACCCAGTGATGGCCGGTAACGATTTCCATGTACCACACGTCATTCTTATCACTAAAAATAACACCGTTGCCTTCAGGTGAACCGTATTTGGCAATTAATTTACCTAAATAAGAAACACCATCTTTAGCAGAGTCAATATATGGTAAAACCATTGTTGGCATGCTGTCTTCAGCTAATCCGCCGGGAATCAAAGGATCATAAGCGAGACTCTTAGGATTGCCGTAGACACTTTCAGTAGCACTCATAGCGACATTTTTTTCGTTAAAGCCACTTTCGTCGTAAATTCCGTCTTTAGCAGGGTTGATATTTGGAACCGCACTATGGCGGTAGCCGTTATTTGGTAATTTAGCAGTAAAGCCGTTTTGTGACGAAGTGATTGTTTCGTTTACATCACTTTCTGCGGGATGCATATAGAAACGGTGGGGTGCAATTGGTAAAAATGTGTCGTCATTACGGGCAACCATGGTTGAACCGTCAATGGAAGCATTTTTGCCGACTAAAACTGTGGTACAAGCTTTTTCCATCAATGTAAAAACTCCCTTTATATATAAATTTGTTAAGTCCATTCTAACTCAAATTGATTTGGACTTCATTAGTGGCAAGTTAAAGCAAATTAAAACGATTTCATAAATGAATATAGTCTATGCTTTAAAAAGCTACTATACGAAATTTAATCACACTATTCAGCACTTTTATTTGCTTTCTTCAGGACTTTATAAGAATATAAACAGTGAAGAATGGAGCGATCATATGATATTATTTTCTAATTTAGTACTCGGACTTAACCACATTCCGTTTCCACGAACGACAGCAAAAATCATTGTGCTGATCATCATTGTGGTGGGCGGATATCTTTATAATTGGTGGCAAAATCGCCGATGAAAGCAACAAAAATTACTTTAAATGAGTTATACAATATTATGGAAACCAACATGGGTCCACAAGTTTGGCTGCAAGATGGCACTGATTGGGCCGAGTCGCCTTGGGAAGTTATTTATGGGTCAATTCTCGTACAAAATACCAATTGGAAAAATGTGGCACCAAGTCTATTGAAACTCAAAACAGCAACTAATTTTGATCCAGAAAAGATTGAACATTTAAGTTTAGAAGAACTCACAGATTTAATTCGTACCAGCGGATTCTATACACGCAAAACACAAACTATTTTTAATATCTGCCACTGGCTCGAAAACTATCAATTCGATCTTGCCAAAATAAAAACTTATCATCAAGCAGATTTGCGCCATGAATTACTAAGTCTGAAAGGAATTGGTAATGAAACTGCTGATTACATTTTAATGTACGTTTTGGATAAGGCCAATTTTATGGTTGATGCCTATTCACGGCGGTTGTTTGGGTGGCTGGGATGTAAATTGCCTAGTCAATATCAACAAGCCCAAGCGTTAATAGAAGCTCAAGTTACTTTTGATCTTGAAAAATGGCAAAATTTCCACGCTCTTATTGTGAACTATGGGAAAACAGTAAAAACAAAAATAGCTTTTGAAGAAAGTTTCCTTTATAACTATCAAGTAAATTTAAAATTGAATAAATAACTGCGTATATCCATAAATGATGAGTAAAAATCGTTATTTATGGATTTTTTTGTATAAATAATTAAAAATGCGTTGACTTTTTATGAGAAGATGCTAATATACAGTTATTGAATATTTATTCTTTAAATAAAAGAAAATATGAATATAAATACCATTAAGGGGTAACGATATGAAAAATAAATTTTTAGCATTAGGGGCAATTTTATTTTCAGGGATTTTATTTGCGGGCTGTTCGTCAAGTAAGGCAGACAGTGATACGGAAATGATTAATGTCACACTAGCTGGTAATCCAGCGACGGCCGATCCGAATAAAGGCGGTGACACAAATAGTGGTAGTTTGTTTGCACAAACGGACGGAGGTTTATACAAACTCGATAAGAATCAAAAAGTTGTCGCGGGCATTGCGACGAAGGTTGTCACACCAACGAATGGTGGAAAAACTTACACGTTTAAAATTAAGAAGAACGCGAAATGGTCAAACGGTAAGGCGATTACAGCGCAAGACTTTGCAACTTCATTTCAGCGCCAAGTAGATCCTGACACTAAATCTCAAGTGGCTAACTTACTGACATATGTCAAAAATTATCAAGCCGTTCAAGATGGCAAACTGAAACCTTCTGCTTTAGGAGTCAAAGCATTGAATAAACATACACTTCAAATTCAGCTCTCAAAACCAGAGCCATATCTAAAGACTGTCTTAGCAACATCGTTGTATCCAGTTTATAGTTCGTATGTTAAAAAATATGGTTCTAATTATGGGACATCATCAACTAAAGTCGTTTCCAGTGGCGCCTATAAATTGGTTGGTTGGAATGCCACTAGGGATACTTGGTCATATGTTAAGAATCCTTATTACTGGAACGCCAAACAAGTTAAATTAAGTAAAGTGAACGTCCAGGTTGTTAAGGATGACACCACGGCCGTTAACTTGTTTAAAGGTAACAAAGTTCAAGAAACAGCGATTTCGGGACAAACCGTGAGTCAGTTTGCCAATACTAAAAATCTGAGCACACAGTTAATTTCGCGAATGGCGTTTCTCGAATTCAATTACAAACGTAAGGCAACCAGTAATGAGAACTTATCCAAAGCAATTAGCTTAATCCTAAATCGAAAAACGATGACTTCTAAAGTTTTGGCAGATGGTTCCGTTCCAGCACTTAATATGGTGCCAAAAGGGGATTCTACGGATGCTAAGAATGGTAAAGATTTCGCAAGTGAAGTGGGTAACTTACTCTCCTTCAACGTTGCAGAAGCGCAAAAAGATTGGAAACTCGCTCAAAAGCAGTTGGGCAAAAAGAAAATGACTTTAACAATGTTAGTTGATAACACCTCAACTGATAAACAAGTGGGGCAATACATTCAAGGCCAAGCGTCTAAATACTTGAAGGGGCTAACCATTGAAATTAAGCCAATGCCTCATTCCCAACATATTGGTGTTGCGTCAAATGGCGATTATGATATTAACCTAGATGGTTGGACGGGCGATTATCAAGATCCTGAAGAATTCCTCCAACTTGGTAATGGTCAAGATCCAGTGAACTTCACTAAATGGGCTGACAAACATTACACCAAGTTAATGAGTGAAATTGATGACACTAATAATCATACAACGAGTGAACGTTGGGCATTGATGCAAGAAGCTGATAAGTACTTGATGGCTAAACAAGGGATTGTGCCACTTTATCAATCGACAGCTACGCATTTAGTTAGCAAGAATGTCAAAGGACTTACCTATTCAAACCAAGCTGGAAAAGCGTTATATCAATACGCATCCGTAAAATAAAGGGAGAAATTGCTTATGACTGATAACGAAAAAATTACTATCTTACAAAACTTGATTCAAATTGAATCTGTAAATGATCACGAAGAAAGGGTTGCTGACTATATCAGCTCATTATTTGAACCCTATAGCGATCAAGTTCAAATTAAAAAGGTGCCTTTTGCTGAAGGACGAACAAATTTAGTGGTTACGATGGGGAACAAAACCGGCAAACACCTTGGCTTTAGCGGTCATATGGATGTGGTGGATCCTGGCAATGTGGAAGAGTGGCAACATGGCCCATTTTCTGGGGATGCTGACGCTGAGGCAGGAAAATTATTTGGCCGTGGGGCTTCTGATATGAAGAGTGGCTTGGCAGCCGCTGTAATTATTATGCTGGAATTGTTGGAAAGTGGAACTGCAATTGAAGGTCAACTCAAATTGTTGGCCACGGTTGGTGAAGAAACTGGTGAGTACGGGGCCCATGTGTTGACACAAGCAGGGTATGCGGATGATTTGGATGGTTTGATTATCACTGAACCACATATGGACGGCATTATCACGAGTTGTAAAGGTGTGATTGATTATCAAGTTACTTCAATTGGTGCGCCTGCTCATAGTTCGCGTCCCAATATGGGGATTAACGCGATTGATAATTTGATTCAGTTTTACTTAGCAGCCAAGAAATTGATGGCACAGCATAATGAAGTGAATCCTAAACTAGGCAAGATGACCCACAGTATTGATATTATTGATGGTGGCAAACAGGTTAATAGTGTCCCGGACTATGCCATGTTAAAAGGCAATATTCGTTCTATTCCGGAATATTCAAATGATCAAATTTTTACGGACCTGCAAAAGATTGTGGATGATTTGAACACGAGTGATCCTAAAATGAAGTTAAAGATTGAATTCATTTATCCAGAAGTCCCTATTATTAATGGTGAAAATCTCTTAACTAAACTCGCTCAAAAAATTAGTGAACAGTACTTCGACCAGATCCTGCCTGTTGAAAGTTCTTCGGGTGCTAACGACGGGTCCGAGTTTGTCCAAGCCAAGAAACAATTTCCAATTATTCTCGTGGGTCCGGGGAATAATTCCTCTCACGGTTATGACGAATATGTCGATATCGCTCAGTATTTGAATAGTATTAACTATTTGAAAGATGTTGCCGAGCAGTTTGTAGGTGTTAGCGAGTTTGCTGAAGTTCAAGATTAGCCTTCTTTATCTGCAACCAAGCCTTTCAAAATTAACTTCAAGCCAGCTTCAAATTGTTGTTTTGCCGACTCAGAATTTCGACTTTTAACAGAGTTTTGCATGTGCACTAAGTGTTCATCATGGGTAATTTGATGAATTTGCGTTACCTGTTCATGCAAGTAGGCAGCCTGTTTGTCGTTGATCTCAGTGCGAAATTGGCGTTCTTTTGAAAGGTCGATCACTAAACCAGTTAAAAAGAAATCAATTGTGGACATCGCGGCACTGCCTTGGGTTTCACTAAATCCGGCATCGACTAAAATTCCAATAATGTGATTCATTAAGGCTAAACGCACTTCAGATGACGGGATAGTTTCGATCATGAGCTCGGCGGTATGGGGATGCGTTGTGTAGACATCGAACAAATTGTTAAACAATTGGGTAAGTTGAGTTTTCCAATCTAAGTTGGCATCAGGAAACGAAATTTGAGCGGCAATTTCATCAGCCATAGCTTGTAAAATTGCTTGTTTACTTTCGAAATACCAATAGATTGTGGAAGCATCAATCTGTAAGGTTGTGGCGACCTTGCGCATGGAAAACTGGTCTAGTGATTGGCAATTCGCTAAAGTTTTTAGTGAAACTTGAATAATTTGGGGACGTGAGATTTTTGATTTCGGCATGATTTAAACTTCCTTAGTTCTGTTTTTTAAAACTATTTAAACACTAATTTGAAATAATATCTTGTTTTTCCAGAGGGACAACAAGCTTTTTCAAAATTGGTGTTTTTTTAGTTGACTTATCCAACAGTGTTGGATAAATTAGTATAGTTATCATAATAGCATGGATGTCAGAACGGAGGAAAGTATTTGAAAATTTTAAAAGATCACGCACGAAAATACTGGGGAGATATTTTGTTGGCCATGGTGACTGTCGTTGTAATGGCAGGATCAACCCTTTGGCAGCCTAAGTTATTACAAAATGTGATTAATGCCATTTTAAAAAATCAGAATCATAAAATCGAAACGTTGGGGATTTATTTAATTGTGATTGCCGTGATTGGCTTAGTTGCGGGTATTTTTAACACCATTCTCTCCGCTAAAGTCGCGCAGTCAATGAGTGCGGATATTCGGGAAACTGTTTTCCGAAAAATTGAAACTTTTTCATTTGGAAATATTGAAAAGTTTCAGGCCGGCAATTTAGTAGTGCGCTTAACAAATGACGTCAATCAAATCCAGAATTTAATTATGACGGCACTGCAAACCCTGCTACGGGTGCCGATTCTGTTTGTGGGGGCGTTTATTTTGGCGATCAACACAATCCATCAATTGTGGTGGATTATTCTGGTGTTGGTCATTCTCGTGTTTGGTATTTCAGCGGCCACGTTTGGTCAGATGGATCGCCATTTTGGTCTGATGCAGGGCTTAATTGACCGTGTCAATGAATTGGCAAAGGAAAACCTGATTGGAGTGCGGGTAGTAAAATCGTTTAATCAAGAAAAAAATGAAAAAGATCGTTTTAATGAGGTTTCAGACAAGTTAAATGAGCAAAATATTTTTGTTGGAACCTTGTTTTCAGTTTTGATTCCGGCATTTACCTTAGTTGGAAACTTAGCAGTTGTAGCCGCAATTTATTTTGTGGGCGATTTGGCTAAGAGTGATCCCGGTAGTGTGGCCGCAATTGCTTCGTTTGTGAACTATTTAATGCAGGTTATGTTTGCCATTATTATTGGCGGCATGATGATGACCTTTAGCGCCCGAGCAATGGTTTCACTACAACGAATTCGTGAAGTGCTGGATACGGCGCCAGAGATTACGTATTCAAACTCAACAGAGCAGGAGTTGGATGGTTCTGTTGAGTTTGAAAACGTGTCATTTGCCTATGCGGGTGATGAAACGCCAACTTTAAAGGATATTAATTTTAAGGTAAAAGCAGGCGAAATGGTCGGAATTGTGGGCGCTACTGGATCCGGAAAGTCTACTTTAGCGCAGATGATCCCGCGTTTGTTTGACCCGCAAACCGGAGTGGTTAAAGTTGGTGGCGTTGATTTGAAGCAGGTAAATGAACGTTCACTACGCAAATCAGTCGCTTTTGTTTTGCAACGAGCCATTTTATTTTCAGGAACGATTGGGGATAACTTAAAGCAAGGTAAAAGTGATGCGTCCGAAAAGGATATGGATCGGGCCAGTCGGATTGCACAGGCTGCCGAGTTTATTGATCGGTTACCAGAACGTTACGACGCTTCAGTGGAAGAACGGTCAGCCAACTTTTCAGGTGGTCAAAAACAGCGTTTATCCATTACACGGGGCGTCATTGGGCAACCCAAAGTTTTGATTATGGATGATTCGACTTCTGCGCTAGACGCCCAATCTGAAAAATTGGTTCAAGAAGCTTTAGATCACGAATTAAAAGGAACCACCACTTTTATTATTGCGGAAAAAATTGCGTCAGTGCTGCATGCAGATCGAATTTTTGTTATGGATGATGGCAAATTGGTTGGTGAAGGCACGCATGCACAACTAGTTAAAAATAATCGGATTTACCAAGAAATTTATGCAACGCAAAAGGGAAAGGAGGCCATCTAAATGAGTGAAATCGGGAAAGCAATTAAATTCTTTTATCACTATATGAAACGCTATAAGATCGGGTTTACTGTGACAATGTTAGCGATTATTGCCTCAACTTATTTTCAGGTGAAGGCGCCTGTTTATATGGGGAAAGCAATCACAGAGTTGGCAAAGTATGTCATTGGCTTGACGCGTGGGGTGAGTGATAAAGGCTCGTTTATGCAGGCAATTTGGATGTTACTTCTTTTCTATGTTTTGACAGTGGTGGGGATGTTTATTTCCAACATTGTGGTGACTTATATTTCAGGAAACTCTACGAACCGGATGCGTCGAGGATTGTTCGGCAAACTGCAACGTATGACGATTAAGTTTTTTGATTCGCATCAGGATGGCGATATTTTGAGTCGATTCACAAGTGATTTGGATAATATTTCAAACGCGCTGAATCAAGCATTAGGCGAAATTATGATGAATATCGCGATGATGATTGGAATTATCATTATGATGTTTCACGAAAATATTTCTTTGGCGTGGGTGACCATTGCATCAACGCCGATTGCCATTATTATTGCGGTCATTCTGATTTCTAAAACGCGTAAGTATGTTGATATTCAGCAGGATGAAGTTGGAAAATTAAACGGTTATATTAACGAACAAATTAGTGGTCAAAAAATTGTGATTACAAATGGTTTGCAAGATGAAGCCATTAAGGGATTTCTACCACATAACGAAAAAGTTCGTAAGGCCACGTTTAAAGGCCAAGTTTATTCGGGGATGTTGTTTCCAGTAATGAATGGCTTGTCGCTAGTGAATACGGCAATTGTGATCTTCTTTGGAGGTTGGTTAGCGCTAAATGGCGATATGGCGCGCACGACGGCTTTAGGATTGATTGTTGTTTTCGTGCAGTATTCACAACAATTTTATCAACCAATTTCACAAATTTCTTCACTCTATAGTATGTTTCAGGTGGCTATTACGGGTGCTAAACGACTTAACGAGACCTTTGACGAACCAGATGAGATTAATCCGAAAGATGGTAAGCGGCTGTCTGGATTGGAACACGGAGTGGCATTGAAAAACGTACACTTTGGTTACAATGAGGGTAAAGAGATTTTGCATGATGTGTCAATGAATGTTGAAAAAGGACATATGGTTGCGTTGGTGGGCCCAACTGGCTCTGGAAAAACGACGATTATGAATTTGTTGAATCGTTTTTACGATGTGAATGAAGGCTCGGTCACGTTTGATGGTGTGGATGTGCGTGATATTGATCTGAAAAGTTTGCGAGATCATGTGGGAATTGTGTTGCAGGATAGTGTGATTTTTTCGGGAACGATTCGAGATAATATTAGTTTCGGAAAACCGGAGGCAACGGATGAAGAGGTGTATGCGGCTGCGAAACAGGCGGATATTCACGATTTCATTATGAGTCTGGAAAAGGGATATGAGACAAAGGTTTCGGATGAAAATTCGGTGTTTTCAACGGGACAGAAGCAGTTGATTAGTATTGCGAGAACGATTTTGACGAATCCGACGTTGTTGATTTTGGATGAGGCGACGTCAAATGTGGATACGGTGACGGAGGCGAAGATTCAAAAGGCGATGGATAATGTGATTCAGGGAAGAACGAGTTTTGTGATTGCGCATCGATTGAAGACTATTTTGAATGCCAATAAGATTGTGGTGTTGAAGGATGGTAAGGTGATTGAAGAGGGTAGTCACGAGCAATTGCTGGATGAAAAGGGATTTTATGCGGAACTGTATCATAATCAGTTTGTGTTTGAATAAAAAAGAGTGCTAAAAGGAGCGATTAGCTTCTGAGCATAGCCTAGGTAACTGAATGATTCGGGTTTGGAATCGTTTAGTTACCGTAGCTACTACTCCACATTAAGGATGATTATTAGCAAAGAACGCTAATAATCTTTTATGTTTCGGACGATGACCATTCTTGTGGCCGAAGTTCAGACCGCAAGAACTGGCACTACTCCACATAGAGGATGATTATTAGCAAAGAACGCTAATAATCTTTTATGTTTCGGGTGATGACCATTCTTGTGGCCGAAGTTCAGACCGCAAGAACTGGCACTACTCCACATAGAGGATGATTATTAGCAAAGAACGCTAATAATCTTTTATGTTTCGGACGATGACCATTCTTGTGGCCGAAGTTCAGACCGCAAGAACTGGCACTACTCCACATAGAGGATGATTATTAGCAAAGAACGCTAATAATCTTTTATGTTTCGGGTGATGACCATTCTTGTGGCCGAAGTTCAGACCGCAAGAACTGGCACTACTCCACATAGAGGATGATTATTAGCAAAGAACGCTAATAATCTTTTATGTTCCGGGTGATGACCATTCTTGTGGTCGAAGTTCAGACCGCAAGAACTGGCACTACTCCACATAGAGGATGATTATTAGCAAAGAACGCTAATAATCCTATATGTTCCGGGCGATGACCATTCTTGTGGCCGAAGTTCAGACCGCAAGAACTGGCACTACTCCACATAGAGGATGATTATTAGCAAAGAACGCTAATAATCCTATATGTTCCGGGCGATGACCATTCTTGTGGCCGAAGTTCAGACCGCAAGAACTGGCACTACTCCACATAGAGGATGATTATTAGCAAAGAACGCTAATAATCCTATATGTTCCGGGCGATGACCATTCTTGTGGCCGAAGTTCAGACCGCAAGAACTGGCACTACTCCACATAGAGGATGATTATTAGCAAAGAACGCTAATAATCCTATATGTTCCGGGCGATGACCATTCTTGTGGCCGAAGTTCAGACCGCAAGAACTGGCAAGCGGAATAAGCTGCCTTTTTAAGCACGTTTCGGCTATAAAGGTAGAAAAGCTGAGAGACACAACAGTTGATCTGAACAAAAATTAAAGTAGGATTGAGAAGATACGATTTTTCTCGATCCTATTTTTTGAATTCTTTTAAATAAATGAGTTGCATTTTAGAACGTATGTTCGTATAATGAAATGCAAAGAGGTGATGGCGATGAATTACGATCGAGAACCCCATGGTGTGTATTTTATGATTGATAACAAATCATTTTATGCCAGTGTTGAGTCTGTCGCACGCGAGGATGATCCTTTGGAATCGGTTATCGTGGTCATGTCGGAAGCAAAAAATACTAATGGTGGTCTGATTCTGGCGGCATCGCCTAAAGCCAAAGAATTATTTGGTATCACCAATGTTTCGCGTTGTCGAGATTTACCGGATGATTCCCGATTAAAGGTTGTCCCACCGCGGATGAATCTTTACATAAAGAAGAATTTGCAGATTAATGAAATTTTCACCCAATTTGTAGCTGATGAAGACTGTTATCCTTATTCGATTGACGAATCAATTTTAGACATGACGAAATCTTGGCGGTTATTCGGACGAACACCTTTAGAAGTCGCTCATCGGATGCAAACGGCAGTTCATGACAAATTAGGTTTATGGACAACTGTTGGGATTGGTGAAAATCCGGTTCAAGCAAAGCTGGCATTAGATTTGTTTGCTAAACATGACAATGATCGCATTGGTGAGTTAACTTATGAAACTTTCCCCCAAAAGATTTGGCCGATTACGAATTTAGTATCAGTCTGGAGCATTGGGCATCGGACAGCAGCTCATCTCGAACGCGTTGGTATTCACAGCATGGATGCATTGGCCCACTCAAATCCCTATGAGTTGAAAAAAGAGTTTGGTATCATCGGTACGCAACTTTTGGCACTCGCATGGGGAATTGATCATAGCCAATTATCTAAACTGTTGACTCCTAATGATAAGAGTTGGGGAAATTCCCAAGTTTTGGCTCGCGATTATTTGGTTCAAAGAGAAATTGAAACGGTAATTAAAGAAATCGGAAGTCAGGTTGCCTCGCGAATGCGGCATCATCAACAGCAAACAGGATGTGTCAGTTTAATGATTGGTTTTTCTTATGCTAGTGCGGAAACTGATGGGCGCAGTGGTTTTGCACATTCTATGCGAATTGATACGACAGATAGTCCGGATCAGATTAACCAGTATTTAGTGTATTTATTTCGAAAAACATGGGATGGCGAGGGCATTCGTAATATTGCCGTCAGTCTTTCTCATTTGTCAGCAAATGACGGTTTGCAACTAGATTTATTTAAAGATCCACATGCACAAATCAAGCAAAGTTTAATGATTCGAGTGTTAGATAAAATTCATGACCAGTTTGGCAACACGGCGTTGATCCCAGCTAGCAGCTTATTGCATGGTGCGACTATGCTGGAACGTTCGTCATTAGTTGGCGGTCACAATGGGGGTAATAGTTTTGATTGAAACATACGATCAGGCGGCAAAGGTAATTTTGGAACGATTAGAAAAAGATTTTTTGCGGCAATCACGAACTATTTATCAAATGCTGATTGTCCGTGATCGTTTTGATGAAGCTTATAATTTCTTTTTGGAAGTTAAGCCAAAAAATCATCGCGAGAAATCCATTCCACTGCATACGTTAGAGAATTATGATTTAGGCTACTTAGAGTCTGTAGTACATTCGTTGCGCAAACAAACACAGATCACAATGCAGTTTAAAGGCTTTGGCGAATTAGTTTGGCCGCAAGCACAGACCAGAATTAGTAAGGGATGAGATTATGATTATCAAACGGGTAGATGAATCAGTTATCGAACAATTTTTTAAAAATGACTATCATGATCGCGGAATGCTCAAGTGGGGCGGCTTTTTCCTTTCAGATCATACCAGTGCCATCAAGAAAATGAAACGAGATAAGGTTCCTGAAAGACAACTTCCAGAACAATCATTGGAAAAAGTTAGTCAGTCTTTAAAACAGGCATGGTTACATAAACAGGTTGTTCATGTCCAACTGAAACTCATAAACGATGGTGAAATGGTGAGTTCGATGACTGGCAAAGTTGCTGGTTTTCACGATGAAAAGATTATTTTTGCCGATGCTGAAGACCAATTACATTCAGTTATGCTTGAACAAATTCGTAATGTACATTGGCCACAGGCAGCTGTAGATTGGCGAAATATAAGTTAAAAAAAGAGTTGAAATAAACTGAGCCCCGACAATTGGAATAATCCAAATTATCGGGGCTCAGTTTACCACTACTTTTTATTATTAGAACGTATAAAATTATATAATACGATACTTATTACTAAAATTATTACTATAATCGTAATTAATACTTTTAACATTTTGTTTTTGCTCCCTCATAAGTGATACTTATTTTTCCATATACCAACTTTCGTGTAGCTTCATGTTTTTATTGGTTTTACCCCAGCTAGTTATTTTCACAGTATAACAAATGCAATATGCTGTGCTGGATGGGGGTATCAAAATATTAGTATAAGTAAACTTTGTATAAGCATTTACATTAGCTCAAACATGAGTTGCCATGAGATCTGTTGCTTTACCAAAAAACAGAAATGGAAATAATCATCATGCTCAAAGACGAAAATATAATTTATAACGGAAATACTGCTGTTTGGGCCATAATCAATAACAAGCTTGTCGCGGTGTTAATTACTGACCCCGAACTTGAGACAACAACGTTATGGCAATCAAACAAGAAAATCAAATTAATGCCAAAAAAAACTAAACTTGTCGATTTTTCCGTATGATATATGCTTGCACCAATACCACTTTAACAGTCCATCTTTAAAATGTCCATTCAGTCATACGGCGATTTTTAATTTGCACGTATAAACATGGATAGAGAATTGAACGTAATTGATTCTTATTCAGAAATCATTAACGCATTCGTGGCTGGCAATAACACGTGAGACAAAGTTTTTTATTTATTTAACGGTGTGTAAGGCAATGATCACTTCTGAGGTACGTTAATGTTATGAAAGTGTCTATTATTAAGCTGACGGACAAACAAAATTGAGAGAACATGATATAATGTATGAAGTAAGACGTCTTACAATTTCAAGGATGAGGAGGCATTAAATAATGGATAATATACTAAGTAAATCTGCTAAACTATCAAGCCGTGGACAAGTTGTTATTCCAGTTGAAATTCGGAATAAAATGCAACTATCTACTGGTGATGAAATTGCGTTTACGCAAACTAATGATGGCGACATAACCATTACTAAACTGCCCACTCGCTTAGAATGGGGAGATCTAATCAAAAACATCCCAACTGAAGTTGTCGATATTGATGAAAATGGACATTATGACCCTAAGAAAAGTCCTGATTTTGACAAATGGATGAAAGAAGATGATTCTGATCTCTAGAGTCATGAAGATTTTCATTGCAAATGTGTCATTTGATGAGCAGCCAAATACTACAAAGCGTAGACCTGCTCTAGTCGTTGCGTACAATAATCAGTACGTAACGGCTTTTAAAATTACATCAAAATTTGGTAGTAAATCAAGATCAATTCAAAGTACCTATTTTCCCATCCTTGAATGGAAAAAGGCGGGTTTGTACAAAGCATCATATGTTGATACACACAAACTCTACCAAATTTCGGCCAATGCCGTGTTCAAACGGCCACCAATCGGCGAATTAACGTCAAATGACGTCGCAAGACTAAAATTATTTATACAAAAGCCGACTAACATTAGTGATGAATCATAATTCGACGAAATTATGATTCACCACTTTTTTATTTTGGTAAAGTGGTAATTCATACGCTCGTAAAATACTATTTAGAGTCGTTTTAAATATGTTAACTGTTGCCAAGTACCATCCATCAAACATCAGCATTCTTTATCAACGAAAAAAGCAATCTTCTAGTGAATTCAACACTAAGAAGATTGCAGTAGCAGCAATGGACCGTTTGATCAGGACCATTTTCCACCTAATTAAAAATAATGAATTATATGATTCACTGAAATTCTCACCAGAAAAGTAAATGATTAATTCATTTATTGATATTCTAACATCTCAAAAATTTATTAATACCAGACGCACTATTTGTTGTACATTAAATCGAACATTTAAGCCAATAAAATTACAACCTCAACTTCAAGTAACCGCTGATAAAAAAAGGAAAACCTATTAACTAAAGGTTTTCCTTGACTAATGGTAGAGGTAGACAAACTAGAAACATAGCTGTACCACGCCTATATCAAGTTTATTGCAACTCTTTTTATGCTTTTAAATTAATGTCGACGTGTGAACTTCACAACCGCTTCACAACGGGCAGTTTGTGGAAACATATCAATTGATTGAATGTAATCGACAATGTAAGTTTTTGTTAATTGCGCCAGATCTCGTGCTAACGTAGATGGATTGCATGAAATGTAAACAAATCGTTCTGGCTTGCTAGTCAAGATGGTTTGAATCAAGACATCATCTAATCCAGTTCTTGGTGGATCAACTACCAGGGCATCGGGATGGAAGCCTTCTGCCATCCATTGAGGTAAAACTTCTTCAGCTTTACCAACTTGATACTTAGCATTGGTAATGCCGTTTAATTTGGCGTTTTCATTGGCATCTTCAATTGATTCCGGGATAATATCCATCCCCCGAACTTCTTTTGCCTGAGCGGCTAAAGACAGGCCAATTGTTCCCACACCAGAATAGGCATCAACTAAGTTATCATTTGGTGAAAGTTCAAGTGCTTTGCGAGCTTCATCATACAGTTTTGCGGTTTGATAAGGGTTTAATTGATAAAAAGCCCGTGCAGATAAATTGAAGGTCAGATCTTCTAGCTTATCCTGAATAAAAGTTTTACCGGCTAACAAAGTGGTGTCATCACCCCAAACAAGGGATGTTTTTCCCTTGTTGACGTTTTGCATGTAAGAAACAATTTCCGGAAACCGTTTCTGAAGTTCAGTAATCAAGTCGCGTTTGTGGGGCAACTTAGTGGAGTTAGTAATAAAGACTAATTGAACTTCATTAGTAGCAACCGCAACCCGGACGACAATCGTTTTAACGATACCTGAACCATGTTCTTCATCATAAATAGGAACTTGGTAAGCTTCCAGCAATTCAACGACACGGCGCATGACTTTCATTATCAGTGGATGTTGAACACTGCACGTAGGTAAATCAACTAAGTCATGACTGTTTTCTTTATATAAACCAGCAGCTACTTTGCCATCCAAAACACGCACTTGGAACTGGGCCTTGTTACGGTATTCGTAGGGGTTATCCATCCCAATTGTGGGTAACAGTTTGTAGTACTTATAACCAGATGGGCGGTACTTTTCTAAAGCTTGACGTACAACGTCTTGCTTAAACTCTAATTGGGCTGGATAAGATAAATGTTCTAGCTCGAATCCACCGACTTCATCAGCAAATGGGTCACGTGGTTCTACACGATTAGGACTCTTCTGCCGAATTGTGTGGAGTTTTGCGATCATGTAACGGGGATGAATTTCGGTAACTGTGGCGGTAACCACTTCGTCAGGAAGAGCACCCTTCACAAAACAAATAGTATGTTTGAAATAGCCAATCCCTTCACCATTAATGCCTAAGCGTTTGATGGTTAAAGGAATTCGTTGACCGATTGGAATGGATTCCTGGACAGTTTCACGTTGCGGACGGCCTTGATGCGAATTTCTTTGATTTTGATAATGTGAATTATGATTATTGTTCATGGTGTTTCCTTTCTATTTTGAGACACGTTTAACTAAGCATTTATTCAACTCGTTTGATGGATTGACCATTATAATCTTGGTAATAAAGTTCTGAAACGTCATAACTTTTGAAGACTTGAAGTAGATCGAAAAAGTCATCAACAGCCTGGGCTTGTTTGACTTGATAAGGATCTTCCCAGAAAACGTCGCCTTCTTTGGAACTTTGTAAAGAACCTTTGAACTGATTAGTTCGAAACAAAAGCACGATGTAGCGCACATCTTTTTGAGCCATAAATTGTTTAACACCGATTAATTGCGGATTCTGGATTTGGAGATTGGTTTCTTCATAAACCTCACGGATTGCTGATTCTACAAAGGATTCACCGGGATTTACATGCCCGCCTGGAAAAGTGATGCCAGTCCAGTTTTTGTTGAGTCGATTTTCAAGTAAGACTTTTTTGTTGTCCGGATCTTCTACCATAACAAGGTTGGTTAAAATAGTTTTTTCAGGTAAATGTAGTGACATGGATTGCATTCCTCCAAGTAACGATCTTATGGTCTATCATACCAGAAATCGGGGATGAAAATTTACTTTGCTAAATCTAAATGGTGTAATTTTCGCAAAAAAATGCGTATGATGTGATTGTAAAACTTAGGAGATGGCAAATTTGAAAAAAATTGGGTTTATTGGAACTGGTGTTATGGGCAGTGGCATTATCAAAAACATGTTAAAGGCCGGTTATGCGGTGACCGTGTTTAACCGAACAAAAGCACATGCCGATCCAGTTGTAAAAGCCGGGGCAACTTGGGTGCAGTCACCTAAGAAAGTGGCTCAGGACAGTGAGATTGTCTTTACCATGGTCGGTTTTCCTCAAGACGTTGAAGAAGTCTATTTTGGCGATAACGGAATTTTTGCGGGGACAACAGCTGGTCAAATGGTGGTCGATATGACAACCAGCACGCCAACCTTAGCAAAAAAAATTGGTGCTTACGGTAAAGAACATCAAATTCAAGTTTTGGATGCGCCAGTTTCTGGTGGTGATATCGGTGCGCAAAAAGGGACCCTAACCATCATGGTCGGTGGTGATAAATCGGCCTATGAAGGCTTACAACCAATTTTTAAGGCAATTGGTCAACAGGTTAATTACTTTGGTTTAGCAGGCTCGGGGCAACATGCGAAGATGGCAAATCAAATTATGATTGCGGGAACGATGACTGGAATGAGTGAAATGCTGGTTTACGCACAAGCGGCCGGACTTGATTTGCCAAAAGTTCTCCAAACATTGGAAAGCGGCGGTGCGGATAACTGGAGTATGGAAAACTATGCCCCTCGAATCTTAAAAGATGACTACACACCGGGCTTCTTTGCCAAACATTTCTTGAAAGATTTGCGGATTGCACTAAACGAGGCCGACAAAATGCATTTAAATTTGCCAGCTACTGATGCTGCTCGCAATTTATACGCTCGTTTGGTAGATGAAAAGGGCCTAGGAAACAATGGCACGCAAGCATTAGTCAAACTCTGGTGGAAAGACGGGAAATTACCAAGCTAATTTGGTTTTTTTGCCTCAGTTCGGTACACTAGGCTTTGAAGCTATTTCAAAGCAGGAGTTGTATCCATGAAAAATGAACAAATTTCAAAGGATCGGAAACTCTGGTTAACCTTTTTTCTTGGCTTGATCAGTGCAACCGGTCCTTTATCTTTAGATATGTATTTACCGGCCTTACCAACCATGCAAACCGCTTTTCGTACCCAAACATCCGTGATTCAGATGAGTATCACCTTTTGTCTAATTGGATTGGCAGTGGGTCAATTAATTGTGGGTCCGCTAAGTGATCATTTTGGCCGGCGCATGCCACTATCAATTGGTTTTGCTGTTTTTGCGTTAACCTCAATTTTAATTATATTTGTCCACTCAATCGAAGCTTTTTTAATCCTACGCTTTATTCAAGGGTTAGCTGGATCTGCCGGACAAGTGCTATCCAGAGCGGTTGCCCGTGATTTGTTCTCTGGTAAAGAGCTGACCAAATTTTTTGCCCTATTAATGGGAGTGAACGGCGTGTTTCCTATTATTTCACCAATTATCGGCGGATTTCTCCTGAACTTTATGACCTGGCGTGGCATATTTGGATTGTTGACAATTATCGGTATTTTGGTTGTTATCGGAATCTGGTTAACTCTACAAGAAACCTTACCTGAGAGCTTAAGAAGTAAAGAAAGTATTTTTCAAGGATTCAAATCAATGGGAGCGATGTTCACCAAACGCGACTTTATGTTGATTGCGTTAATTCAGGGCCTTGTTTTTGGTGCCTTATTTAGTTATATCTCGGCCTCATCCTTTGTGTTTCAAAACTTCTTTCATCTATCCGCTCAACAGTTTAGTTTACTGTATGCTTTAAATGGATTAGGAATCATTATTGGTAATAACATTCCGGCTTATCTCACTGCCAAACTTACTAACTTTCAGGTTTTGGGCAGTTCTTTAATCTTAGGAGCCATTTCAGCAGTCGTGATGTTAGGTAGTTTAGGGGTCACACCTAATATGTTCTTGGTGGCGGTTCCGTTATTTGTGATCGTGATTTGTATTGGTGTCGTGAACACAATAGCCACATCGATTGCAATGAACAGTCAGGATAAGAATTCAGATAGTGCATCCGCCGTTTTGGGACTACTGATGAATATTGTGGGAGGTGTTTTCACACCGCTTGCGGGAGCGTTAGGCGCAAGTAGTTATGCACCCATGGCCGTTTTGATTTTTGTAAGTGAAATAGGAGGTTTAATTTTATTTGCCATTTTGCTTAAATTCAAAAAAATGGATAAGAGTCCTGAAAAATAGGCGTTTGTTAACTTAATTTTAACTTCAAATTTGGAAGCAATTGTAGTACAATTAAGTTAAAAGCGAGGTGGAAAATATGGCAAAAGATATCAAAGCAGATGAATACATAACAGGTTCCGAAGTTGTTCACAAAGTCGAACGAATCGGGAGTTTAGCTACATTAGGTAACTGGGCAAAAGAAATGGAACGGATGGGTCATAAATTCCAACATGATGGTCGAGGACGGCGAATTTATGCCGATGCTGACATGAAACTCTTGCAACAGATGAATGATTTACTTGGTGATCGTCACACCTTAAAACAAGCTGTGGATGTTACTTTGGGAATCACTGATAAAGAGGCTGCGGATAAGGCTAAAGCTGCAAAGGATGAAAAAACACCAGCAGTGATTGATACAAAAATGTTGCAAGCCCAAAACAAAGATTTGTCCGAAATCAAAGAAATGTTGGCGCAATTAGTTAAACAAAACCAACAGTATCATGAAGAAAATGTTCAATTACAAGAAAAAGTAACTGAATTGACTGAAATGACTAAGAAAAATGAACAGCTATTACAAGAACCACCAAAGAAAAAATCATGGTGGAAACGACACTTCGGTTCATCAGATGAAGATTAGTTAGGTAAAACTTAAAAAGGCGTTTGGAATTGGGTATGTACGATCACACCAATTCCAAACGCCTTTTTTGCAATTTTAAAGAGTTATTTCTTTTCATTAATGACATAAATTGGCCGGTGTTTGCTTTCGGAATAAATCCGACCAATATAATTACCTAAAATACCTAGACAAAATAGTTGAATACCACCGATGAACAGAATCATGGCTGCTAATGACGGCCAACCAGTTGTTGGATCACCAAAGAAAATCGTTCTAAAGATAATGAAAATAATTGCTAAAACTGAGACGACGCAGGCAAAAATTCCCACAAAACTAGCAATCGCCAATGGCGCTGCTGAAAAATCGATGATAGCTTCTAATGAATATTCGAAAAGTTGCCAAAGTGACCATGAAGTCGTACCAGCTACTCGTTCGCGATTTTCGAAATCGAGATACTTGGTTTTGAAACCAACCCAGCTGAAGATTCCCTTAGAAAACCGGTTAACTTCGGGCATGCTGAGCACGGTATTAACCACTTTGCGTGTCATCACACGATAGTCGCGCGCATTGGGAATAATTTCAACTTTAGAAATTTTGTTGATAAATTTGTAGAATAGGTTCGATAAAAATGAGCGAAATGCAGGTTCACCTTCACGACCTATACGGCGGGTGCCGATTGTGTCATAGTCACCAGTGCTCAATTCTTGTAACATTTGGGGTAGTAATTCAGGTGGATCCTGAAGGTCAACATCCATTAATCCCACAATTTCGCCGGTTGCGGCTTGTAGACCAGCATAAATGGCTGATTCTTTGCCAAAGTTACGTGAAAAAGACACGAAATGAGCAACATCAGGATACTGTTTGTTTAGTTTTTTAAGTTCACTTAAGGTCGCGTCTGATGAACCATCATCGATGAACCACAATTCTAAGGCATAGTTTTGCATTTCAGGTTTCTGAAAAATTTTAGCCATTGCATTGAAGTAAATTGGTACAGATTCTTGTTCATTAAAACACGGGACGATCATTGATACAGTTTGCATTGATTAAAAACTCCTCCCACTACTTTCTCTCAAATTATAACATTTAGAGGCAGGGTAAGTACAAAGTTTTCTAATTTATAACGATTACAATGTATAATGTTGGTGAATCAACTTTCTTTGACTGTAGATTTAATCTGAAAATTGAAACCAAGTAATGGGGGATGACAGTATGAAACCAATTCTAGAACTTCATCATGTGGGTTATCAAGTTGAACAAAATCAAATTTTACAGGATATATCATTAACTGTGGCTACCCAGGATTACATCACGCTCACAGGGCCGTCAGGTAGTGGAAAAAGTACCTTACTCCGTATTATTGCGTCGCTGCTGACAGCTACGCAAGGTGACATCTTATTTAAAGATCAAAACATTGCTGAAATGGATCCGATTCAATATCGTCGCCAAGTTTCTTACTGTTTTCAACAGCCTACTTTGTTTGGAAAAACTGTTGCTGACAATTTAGACTTTCCATTTCAGATTCGCCAAACCACACCTGACGTTGAAAAACAAAAAGCGGCTTTAACAGTTGTCGGATTGCCAGAAAACTATTTGGATAAACGCATTACGGAACTTTCAGGCGGTGAAAAGCAGCGAGTGGCCATGATTCGTAACATTATGTATGTGCCGGATATTTTATTGCTGGACGAGGTGACTGTTGGTTTAGATGAAGAAAATAAACGCATCGTTAATGAGTTAATCGAACATTTTCATAAGGATCATCAGGTGACCATTTTGTCGATCACCCATGATGCGGCGGAATTAAAGCAGGCAAGTCGGTTATTAACAATTACCAAGGGCAGATTGGAGGCATAAAAATGAATTTAGATGTGAATAATTGGTCGCTTACCTTAGCCATGTTATTAGTAATGATTGCGCTGTGGATTGGTTATCGTGAAAAACTAGGTATTGATCGTGAAATTATTATTGGTGTCATTCGGGCAGTCATTCAACTGTTTGTTGTTGGTTATTTGTTGAAGTATATTTTCAAAGTGAACAACGTTATTTTGACGTTGGCGATGTTGCTCATCATTATTTTTAATGCATCTTGGAATGCTCAGAAACGTAGCAACGGGATGACTAACGCATTACTTATTTCGTTTGTCGCCATTTTAGTCAGCACAGGAGTGACACTGGGTGTCTTAATTTTATCGGGAGCCATCAAACTGATTCCATCGCAAGTTATTCCAATTTCAGGCATGATTGCTAGCAATTCCATGGTGGCAATTGGTCTTAGTTATCGCAGTATGAACACGCAGTTTCGCGATCAACGGCAGAGTGTGTTAGAACGACTAGCACTGGGTGGTTCACTGCGGGATGCGTCGATTGGCATTTTGCGGGAAAGTATCAAAACGGGGATGGCCCCAACCATTGATTCTGCAAAAACGGTTGGGATCGTGAGTTTGCCGGGGATGATGTCCGGTTTGATTTTTGCAGGTGTTGATCCAGTGCATGCGATTAAGTACCAAATTATGGTGACATTTATGTTACTGTCGGCCACGAGCTTAGGATCTGTGATTGCTTGTTATATGGCATATCGCAATTTTTATAACTCGCGAAAACAGCTTAAAGACCTGGCGTCAGAAAAATAATAAAAAAATGAGAGTGAAATTAGTGACTTGTGAAAGCGCTCACTAACTTAACATGAACCGCCTACAGTTCTCTACTATAATTAAGAAAATAAATATAATGGGGAGCTGGTTAAATTGGGAGACACGAATGTAAGTACAAAGCAGTTTCGCTGGTTTACGATTGCTTTAATCGCGTTTAACACTGTTTGGGGATTTAACAACGTTGTGAATAATTATGCGCAACAAGGTGCATCCGTGATTACGTCATGGGTTATTATTCTGATTATTTACTTTATCCCCTACACATTGATGGTTGGACAGTTGGGATCCACCTTCAAGAAAAGTGGGGGGTGGTGTGAGTTCTTGGATTGATGAAACATCAACCCGAGGGTTAGCTTACTTTGCGGCATGGACGTATTGGGTAGTTCATGTGCCTTATTTAGCACAAAAGCCACAGAATGTTTTAATTGCAATCAGTTGGGCGTTTACTGGAGCTGGAACCTACTTTAGTCATTTTTCAACAGCTATTTTTTCAATTTTATGTTTGATTGTTTTTCTATTTTTCATGTGGGTTGCTTCAAAGGGAATTACCACACTGGGTGTAATTGCGACATTGGCTGGATTAGCCACATTTGTAATGTCCATCCTGTTTATCTTTTTAGCGATTGCTGCGCCACATTTACCAAATGTAACGGCCGCAACACCGCATTTGACAAGTGTCAAAACGTATATTCCAAACTTTAATTTCGGTTACTTTACCACTTTATCGATGTTGGTATTGGCTGTTGGTGGTTCGGAAAAAATTGCGCCATATGTTAACAAAACGCGTAATGCTTCAAGAGAGTTTCCACTCGGAATGATCATTTTAGCAGTCCTAGTTGGAATTTGTGCAATTGTAGGTTCAATTGGAATGGCGATTATTTTCAATAGTAACGCAATTCCTAAGGATTTAATGATGAACGGAGCTTACAGTGCTTTCCAGCGATTGGGTCAATATTATCACATTGGAAACAGCCTGATGATTACGTATGGGCTGACAAATTCGATAGGTCAAATTGCTGCGTTAATCGTTTCAATTGATGCGCCTCTTCGAATTTTGCTTTCTGGGCATAATGACCAGTATGTGCCAAAATCATTGATGAAACTCAATAAACACGGTGTTTTCATTAATGGTTACAAGATGACTGGTGTGCTGGTTGGTATTCTAATTATGGTTCCTGCATTAGGAATTAAAAACATCCAAGAACTGTATAATTGGCTTTTAAATCTAAATTCAATTGTTATGCCGCTTCGTTATCTGTGGGTGTTTGTTGCCTTTATGTTGTTGAGTAAGCACATGACGAAATTCCATTCCGATTATCGGTTTGTGAAGAACAAGACGATTGGTTGGTTACTAGGTTTTTGGTGTTTCATTTTTACCGCTTTTGTCTGTGTTTTGGGTATGGTACCAAAGATTAGTTTTTCAGCTAATCCACACAGCTGGTTCTTACAATTAGGGATGAATATTGTGACACCAATTGTTTTAATTGCACTTGGTTTGATCATGCCAATGATTGCAAGACGAAATAAAAATAAATAAGTAGACTTTTGATAAGTTTGTCACGCAAATTAATTGTGGACAAACTTATTTTATTCACCAAGATGTGAAAGATTGGTAAATCGGTCCTGAATATGAAGCAGGATCTCAGTGACTTATTTTTAGGCTTGCTTTCTGGTAGAATGGGCATATTAACACAGAAATGGAGACGATGAAACATGAACAAAGTAACCAGCATGTGTACATCAGTTTTAGTGGGGAAAAAGGCCAGTTTAGATGGCTCAACCATGATCGCTCGAAATGAGGATCGGTACTTACCCATTCATCCGAAAAAATTTTATATGCATCCAGCCGTTCAAGGGCAAAAAGTGGTTTTGAAATCACAATTAAATGGATTTGAAGCTCAATTGCCAGAAAATGGCTATCGGTACACGGCAACTCCGGATGCTGATCCGAGTCAATTACACGAAGGTGTGAATGATGAGAGTGGGATTAATGAAAAAAACGTAGCCGTGAGTGCCACTGAAAGCACTTATGGTAACGAACGGACATTAGCTTATGATCCGTTACTCGAAGATGGTTTAGGCGAAGACTCGTTGGAAACTATGGTCCTTCCCTATGTCGATTCCGCAAAAGCAGGGGTTAAGCGGCTTGGAGATTTAATTGCCAAATATGGGTCCAATGCCGGAAACAGTATTTTATTTAGTGATAAAAATGATGTGTGGTATATGGAAATTGTCACGGGTCATTACTGGGTCGGCCAACGCATTCCGGATGATGCCTATGCGGTGGCTGCCAATGAAGTGGCTATTCAGCAAGTTGATTTTGATGATCCTAACAACTTTATGTGGGCCGATGGGATTCAGGAGTTCGTCGAAAAACATCACTTAAACGTGGATGATCAGGGATGGAACTTCCGTCATATTTTTGGTACGTTTAATGAAAAAGACCGTCATTACAATACGCCACGGGTTTGGTATGCTCAAAAATATCTAAATCCCGAAATTGAACAGGATCCAGAATCTGGTGAATTACCATTTATCTGTCATACTGGTCACAAAATTTCGGTGGAAGATGTTGAATTCATTTTAGGTTCCCACTACAACGAAACACAGTTTGATCCACTGGCACCTGGCGAAAGTGCGGACAAATATCGTTACCGGCCAATTTCAATGAATAGAACGCAAAATTCGCATGTTTTACAAATTCGCAACGGTGTCCCTGATGAGCTTTCTTCCATTTACTGGTTGAACTTCGGTGTCCCATCTTTCAGTCCTTATGTGCCGTTTTACAGTAACGCTACCGACACGGACGATACTTACAAGCACACTTCAATGAAGTTCAATTTCAATGATGCTTACTGGATGTACCGGTCGTTATCCATGATGGTTGAAAGTCATTATTCCAAGTTTGTGCAAAGTGACCGTGATTACTTAACTGCTATTCGCGAAACACAACGTCGTCATTTGGAAACGACTGATAACAAAGCAGCTGAACTTTCTGAACAGACTTTGATTGATTATTTAACTGCCCAGAACAAAGCCTTAGTCGCAGATATGCGTAAACAAACTGTTGATTTTATTGGCAGCCTTGTGGTGCAGGGCGCCGGATTATCAAAGCTTACATTCAATATGGATAAGAATTTGTAATTGAAACGGACTAACTAAAAAAGAGGACGGCAAAAACATAGCTTTTGCCGTCCTCTTTATACTTCGCGAATATTATTTCTAAAACGTGAGGGAAAAGGCAGATTCTTCCGCCACAAGAATGGACATTGTCCGGAATCTGACTGCCTTTTTGCCACTCTCTTTTCTTTTACATTCTGATAATATCATCAAATAATTTCATGTTTTCTTGATGTGGGGTATGACTAACCATAATTACCGTTAAATTAGAATTAGTTAGTAAGTCGGCTTCAATTTTTGCAGCTGTTTTAGCATCAACTGAGGAAGTACTTTCATCCATTAAAATAATCTTGATATCGTGACGTAGTAAGCCTCTTGCCAGTGCTAGACGTTGTTTTTGACCACCGGACAAGTTAATTCCGTCTTCACCAACATTGATTTCTAGAAATTGTGGTGCATCCGTCAATGATTGAATTAGATTTGTTTCCACCAAAACCTGTGCCAGTGATTCCTCAGAAAAGTGATCTAACAATTGTAAGTTTTGCCGAACCGTTGCATTTAATAGCCGTGGTTGCTGATCCAAATAAAGAATACGACTTAGAATTGTTTGCTGGGAAAGGTCTTGATAGTTTTTGTCAAACAAAGAAAGGGTACCTGTAAAATCTGTATTGTAACCAGCGATTAGTTTTAAAAGTGTTAATTTACCTGTACCACTTGCACCAAGAATTAGGTACTTTTTTTGAGCAAGAAAAGTATAAGAAAAATTTCGAATTATTGGTTTATCCTGATATTTAAATGACACATTCAATGCTTGAATAGCAGCGACACTGGGTGCTAATGGCACGGTATTTTTTTCCTTTGATAGACGATCAGAAGGGATTAGTTGATCATATTTTCTGAACAGAGGTTTTACACCACGCATACTGCCTAGATAAGTACTCATGTTGCCTAAATTATTGAACACATTGCCAGATAAAGCACCAACCGCCATTAAAGTTCCAATCTTGACAAAGCCATGTAAGGCAAGAAAGCCACTAAGCCCAATCAAAAGAACTTGTGACAAGACGTTGCCGGTAAATCCGATGATTTGTACAATTGTTTGAGTTCGAGTGAGGTGGACATTCGCTTTTTAAGGTCTAAAGATGCTTTTTTAACGTGTTGAGTGACCATTGGAAGGGCAAACAAAGCATATAAAAAATTGAATCCGGATAAAACGTCTTCTACTTGAGAAACAAATTGTTCGTTTTCTTTGGTTAAAGCCTCATTTGAGTTCTGAAGTCGGCGATCCATAATTTTAGGTGCCAAAATAATAATGAATGCCATTACGATTGCCGTTAACGTTAAACTCCAATGGTAGGTAGTCAAAGTAATTAGAGCAAACGTGACACCAAAAACACCTTCGATGACAGTAAAGAGACTTTTAAGACCACTTGAATTGATAATCGTGATGTCATTGTTTAACCAGGATACATAAGCACCAGTATTCTTATTGTGAAATTCTTTATAAGATAATTTTTCGATTTTTTTTAGTGATATGGTGGCGAATTGAAATATCGATGTCTTGAATAACTACTTGAGTGTAATTAGCCACTAAGTAACTAAAGAAGATAACGGCTACCCAAACTAGTAAAAGAAATAAAATTTGGTAAAAAAAGTTTTTCAAATTATGTGCGACTAGTGCATTTAATGAATTAGCATTAAAAACAGACGCTAAAACAGTGAAAAGTTCGGTGATTGCCATTAAAAAAATTAAAAGTGCTACTTTTTGCCAGTTTGCTTTAAGATACTTCCCCATTATGAATCATTTCCTTTTCATGTTTGTCATCCTAGAACTATTTTAGCACAATGTTAAAAAACAAATGAGTAAATGATGAGAATGCCGATAAGCCAAAGCTGAACTTTCATAGAAAGCGTTATCATTTCAACGCTATCGTGTTAAAATGAGGGTGAATTAATAGAAATGTTCAGATAGTTGATTGCATGAAAGAAGTGAGCAGTATGGTAGATAAGATTTATTTTGGTCGTCAACCAAGTTATGCCCCATTGATAAAAAGTCCAATTTGGGGTTTGATTGTCCTTTTTTTCTTAATGTCATTGTCAGTACCGCTTTGGATAGCTTTAGTTGCTGGAGTTGGTGTGATTCTGGCACTCCTTTTGGTTTATTATCCAACTTATATCTTCCATCTTTACGATCGGTGGATGATTTCAGAAAACGGTATTCGGTATTTGCCTATGAAAACATATGGTGAAAAGCTTCATATCATCCTTTTTCCTAAGCAAAATAATTTTAGAAGTATTCAGTTTGAAAACATCCAAACTGCACGCATTATTTCAAGGACAGAGGTAAAGGATTCTTCGGATGTGGTGGCGTTTGGTGCTTATATTCCGGAGGTCTTTATGCCCTGGATGCTTAAACCACATATTTTGGAGATTAAGCAGATGGATGGCAAACTTGTTTATTTAGATTTGTCTTGGGATTTTCGCAACAATAAACAAGCTACAAACAGCAAAATGATTCAGCTACAAAATATCTTCAAAAAAGAAAATAAAATTATCATGGATGTGGATCTTTAAATATAAAAACACAATAGACCAGGCATATATTGCTATTTTGCCTAGTCTATTGTGTTTTTTAAGTCTAATAAGTTATGCTGAAGTTTAATCCAAATCCGTTACGTGGGCATATCCAGCAATATAGGGTTTCCAATAAGATGCCATATAGCTTTCCTTAATGACACCACGATCTTGTGCATCTATCATTTGGTTATCGCCTGAAACTACGATTCCCACATGATCAATGGTGGCACCACCGTTATAACTGAAAAATACCAAGTCGCCCGGTTTTACATTACTATGCGAAACGTGATCAAAAGCGTTATATTGTGCTTGAGCGGTTCGAGGCAATGTTTTATTGAGCGCGTTTTTGAAAATGTATTGTGTTAATCCTGAACAATCGAAAGTGTCTGGGCCAACCGCACCGTACACATAGCTTTTGCCAAGCTGTTTTTTAAGTAAGCTAATTAGATCGCTATACTTAGCTGTGCTAGTCTTGTCACTTGTAGCGGCTGTCTTTTCAGGCTTAGAATCAGCCTTAATTTGTTGACCCTTTTGTTTAAGACTAATAGTGGATAGTGTCCTTGTATGATTACTTGTTGCTTGAATTCCTTGGATAGGTTTAATGCTGTCCGCCGAAATGCTGGATTGGGCGAAGAAGATCGCCAAAAATGTTGTAAAGAATAGTAAAATGGGTAGTGCGGTTTTAGTTTTCATGTGAACTCCTTATTTTTTGAACTGATTTAATAATCATAACAAGCTAATATTACGAAACTTTAACAAAAATATTTTAAAAGTAAGTCTAGTTATTACAGAAACGGAATGGATGGAGGTGCGACACGAATGGCAGGCAATAAAATTGGAATTCGGCAATTGGTGGAGTTTGTTCTTCGTGCCGGCGACCTCAGTTCCAGTAGTAACAGCCAAAACACAGCCCTCGAAGGTGCTCGAATTCATCGCAAACTGCAAAAAACAGGCGGTGAAAACTATGAAAAAGAAGTCTACGTCAAACGCACAGTTTCGATGGCGGGGGAAGACTATGTGATTGATGGCCGGGCCGATGGTGTCATTCAAACTAACGATAGTTTAGTGATTGAAGAAATTAAAACATCGGATCCTGATTTTGAAGATTTGTCGGAAAACACACTCACACTTTATTGGAGTCAGGTCAAAGTTTATGGGGCAATTCTGACGCACGATTTAGATATGCCCGAAGTGACGTTGAGACTGACCTATTACCAGCGAACAACTGACAAAATCACGCAAAATGAACATGTGTATAAGCGTGAAGACCTACAAGACTTTTTTGATGGTCTGATTGAGGAATACCGTAGTTGGCTTGTCATGCGTAGCGATTGGCGTAAGAAACGCAACGAAAGTATCAAACAATTGGCCTTTCCGTTTGATGAATATCGCAATGGTCAGCGTGATTTAGCGGTTGCGGTGTATAAAACAGTCGCCCTAAAAAAACGCCTTTTTGTTGAAGCTCCAACTGGAACAGGTAAAACTATCTCAACTTTGTTTCCCGCCGTTAAAGCCATGGGCGAAGGATTGAGCGATCGGCTATTTTATCTTACTGCCAAACAAAGTACGCGAAGTGTCGCTGAAAAAGGGATCCAACTCATGGTGGATAAAGGTCTGCAGATTAAAAGCATTACACTGACCGCCAAAGATAAGATTATTTTTCCTGAGGAGGTTGATGTGGCTCCTGAAGATAATCCTTACATGATTGGCTATTATGATCGTTTGAAGGACGGCATTCGGGATGTGTTTGAGCACGAAAACCAAATTACGCGTCCCACAATTGAAAAATATGCCAAGAAACATACGCTGGATCCGTTCGAGTTTTCGCTAGACATTTCCACCTTTATGGACGTCATTATCTGCGATTACAATTATCTTTTTGATCCAATCGTGTATTTACAGCGCTTCTTCTCCCAACCGGATGACAGCAACTTTTTCTTGGTCGATGAAGCGCATAACTTAGTTTCACGATCGCGGGACATGTATACGGCCGAAGTTGATGATCGTGAGATTGATAATCTCTTAAAGGCTGCTAAGAATGCCAGCCAAAATGAAGATGTCCAGGGAATTTCAAACCAGCTAAAAAAAGTGCAAACCGTTTTTGACCAAGTTAAGTTACCTTTAGTTGAACAACATAAAACAAAGGCTGTGACCACTGAAGAACTGGATAGTTTTCGTCACGGATTAGAAAAATTCAATTCGTTTGTGTCGGACTGGTTAGCTAAACAAGAACCAACGCCGTTCACCTCCCAAATTTTGGATTTCTATTTCACCTTGTTAAGATACGTCAAAATTTCGGCGTTCTACGACGAAAGTTATCGCGTCATTGTCACGTTGAATGATGATGAAAGTGTGAGTGTGAAGGAATTGTGTTTGGATCCGAGTCCTTATTTGGATATGTCTCTTAAAATGGGCCGGGGCGTGGTTTTCTTTTCGGCCACGTTGTCGCCAATGGATTATTTCAAAGAAACTTTAGGCTGTGAAACGACTGGCTTAAGTTTGCAGTTAACCTCACCGTTTTTAGAACAGCGACAAAACATTTTGATCACACAGTATGTCAATACAACGTACAATCAACGGGATAAAAGCGTGCAAAGTATTGTCACTAGTATTTTTGAAATGGTTAACGCCAAAAAAGGAAACTATTTGATTTTTTGTCCCTCCTATAAATATATGACGCAAATTGAAAATGCATTTTTAGATCAGTATCAACAATTTAATGTGATTGAACAAAGCAATCAAATGGACGAAACGGCGCGGAAAGAATTTTTGGACGCGTTTGCGAAAAATTATCCCCATTCCTTGATTGGTTTCAGTGTGCTGGGCGGTATTTTTTCGGAGGGGATCGATTTAGTGGGCGATTACTTGATTGGCGTGGCGATTGTGAGCGTTGGGTTGCCAGGCTTGAGTGATGAGCGCAATTTGTTGCGTGATTATTTTAATGACAAAAATGGAAAAGGATTTGAATATGCGTATCAATTGCCGGGGATGAATCATGTGCTGCAAGCGGCAGGAAGGCTGATTCGCAGTAATGAGGATGCCGGTAACGTGTTGTTGATGGATAACCGCTTTGGTTCACGACGCTATACAAACCTGTTTCCTCGCCACTGGCAACATTATCAACGGGTGTATTCGGTCGATCAACTGGGCAAAAATATCAGTAATTTTTGGCAGAGACTGAGTGAAACAAAGAACTAAATGATTTAAATGAATTGTTTGAAGACTAAATAGCTTGCAAAATAGAAACTGGCTTAGCAACGAAATCTTTGTTGGTGCTTTAGCACTAACAAAAAGGTCGATCTTTAAGATTTTTTTGGCTTAAAGTTGTGTCCGTTGTGTTCCCGCCCAGGTTTCTAAGGAACAAGCTATTTAATCCCCAAACAATTCATTTTTTAGTTTAAACCAAGTTATTTAGGGGTTATCCATATTTCTTGTTTACAGGGGTCTACATAATCGGTATATTATAAAAGGACCGTTGCAATTATTGGGATTTATACATAGAAAGAGGGAGCCCGCAGACATGTATTTGCTTATTAATATTCTTGGTATTCTTGTTTTTATCGGCGTTGCATTTTTATTCTCCAAAGATAAGAAACACGTTGATTGGCGTTCAGTTATTACCATGTTGGTTATTAACGTCTTCTTGGCCTGGTTCTTAACTGGTTTTTCGATCGGTATTGATGGTGTTAAAGCCGCTGCTGATGCGTTTAACTGGATGGTTCAGATTTCCTATTCAGGGATCGGTTTTGCCTTGGCTAGCTGGGTAAACGTCAAACAAATGGATTTTGTGACAAGTTCCTTATTACCAATTTTGATGATTGTGCCATTGTTTGATATCTTGACTTACATTGGTTTCTTACCTTGGTTGATCAAATGGGTTGGCCGCGGATTAGCATTTATTACCCGTCAACCTAAGTTTGAATCTTTCTTCGCAGTTGAAATGATGTTTCTTGGTAATACTGAAGCGCTCGCTGTTTCGAGTTTGCAATTGAAACAGATGAAAGCTCAACGTTTGGTAACCATTGCCATGATGTCGATGAGTTGTGTGACGGCCTCAATTCTGGGTGCTTACATGCAAATGATGCCCGGCCAGTATGTCATTGCCGCAGTGCCAATTAATATTGTGAATGCAATTATTGTGACGATTATTTTGAATCCTGTTACGGTGACACCTGAAGAAGATGTTATTGCTAAAATTGGTAGCAGTGCGCAAGTTGCTGAAAATACGCAAACAACTGATCCAAGTGGCTCCGAAGAATTAGCTGAAGATCAAGTTAAGGCTGATGCCAAACCTAAAAAAGAACCATTCTTCTCATTCTTGGGTGATTCAATTTTAGGTGCCGGTAAACTGGTTTTGATTATTTTAGCGAACGTGATTGCCTTTGTGGCGTTAGCTAAATTAATCGATTCTGGCATGCAGTTAATCGCACCTTGGCTAACTTTGGAAAATATTTTGGGAGTTATCATGTTCCCATTTGCTTGGCTTTTAGGATTAGATGTGCCAACAGCCTTCAAGTTTGCCCAATTCATGGGAACCAAATTAGTTACCAATGAATTCGTGGTGATGGGAAAAGTTTCACCTGTTGTGCAATCTTATGCCCCTCATTTCAAAGCAATGTTGACTGTCTTCTTAACTTCGTTTGCGAACCTTTCAACTACCGGAATGGTTATCGGAGCGTTCAAGGGAATCGTGGATCGTAAAAAGAACGATGTGATCTCTAAAAACGTGGGCTACATGCTGTTATCTGGTGTGCTAGTTTCGTTAATGTCGGCCGGCGTGGTTGGCCTGTTTAGTTGGTAAAATGAGTAATAAAGTGACAGATATCTAAAAACTGTCACAAAACAATGTAAAAGTAGTGAATAATCGTGCCTTTGAGAAATTTTGGCAGAATATTCACTATTTTTTTACATATTTTTATAAAACGCTTACTTTATGTAAATGATAATTAGATCTAAATTATGGTTAATATAGATTAAATTTGCAATAAATATAAAACGCTTGCTATGCTCAAATTAAAGTAATAGGAACCATAAGATTACTGTGATAAATTTGAACGTTGCCGTTTCGTGTTTTAGGAGGGATAGCTGTATGACCATTAGGAAGATCTACTCGGTTCTAATGGTTGGCTTGCTACTTTTTGGAATTGGGTACCCTGCCACGGGAGCCTTTGCCGAAGAAGATCAAACTGACCAGTTTAGAATTACGGAGACAGAACTAACGAACGAAAATGATGAAAAGTTGGAGGAGGTTGATGCTGATAAACAAGTGAATGCCAAGTTTCACTTGAAGATGACTGGAAAACAGGCACGAGAGAATGATGGTACAGTCCTGAAGTTGTTGGGAACCGACACATTAAAATTGTCGAGTACAACCCAAGAAATTACGCCCGAAGTTGTGAATGGCACATTTTCAACGGCACCTAAAATGAGTTATAAATATAGCTCTGAATTTAGTAGTTACATGTTGAAATGGAACAAGTCTGAATTTGAAAACATTGCAGATGATCAAGTGTTTGACTACGAAATCACCTTGCCGTTGGAAATTCAAACGATTGCGGAAGATTTTAAGGCAGATATCCAAATGCAGTTTAGTGGCTTAACGCAAGCAGTAAACTTTGGAAGCTTATCATTTTTAGCACCTGTTGAAAATGAAAAAGCAGAATCTGCTGATAGTACATCAACTGAAAAAGAATCAGAAACTGAATCCGAAACTAAACAGGATAGCAGTGAGAGCGAATCTGAATCAGATGATGCGGATGCCACAGATGCGACTTCAAAGGCAACGAAAGCTACAAAAAGTGGGCAAACTAAAACAACGCGACCACTAGAACAAATCCCAATTCCTACACTACCAGATAGAACAGGAAATCCATTAGGAATTGCAGCAAATTTCCATATTTTTGCGGAAAATTTTGCTAATGGGGGGCAAGCTCATACAAGTGGAAACATTGCGGTTAACTCATTAACAAGTCATGCCGAAATTGGTAATGAGAAGCGTGACACGCGTTGGCAAGAAACTAGTTATGTAAACTCATATGATGGTCGACGAGATCGAATTACTATGAGAGCTGCCGTTTTCGGAAATGACCATTCTTTGACTGATATTAATAATGGTGCACAAACTTTTTTGACTGGTGGACCATTAAATACAGGAAGAGTCGAATATCAGTATCAAAACTCTGGTAATACGATTACTGGAGCGGCTATCAATGGAAACTGGATTGATGTAACTAGTACGCTTGCCACGCTTCATCAGACTCGTAACGAGTTAGCAAGAACTCCGTATGCAATTGATTTTGATGACACACGTTATCTGACAACAGATGGCAATAAGTTGACATTAAACTTTGAAGACGAAGCTGTACAAAACACTTTTGTTATCAAAGTAAGTAATGCGCAAATAGCAGGAAAAGAATTAGATATTAGATTACGAGATGATCAAAATTTAATTTTTATTGCGACGCCTCAAGCGGATGGCGGACTGGGCGCATCAGACATGAAAATTTTTGTTGATGGTGTAGGAGTTGGCTCTGACCCTGAAGCCGGAGAGAATCAAAGATTTAATTATTCAATTTTATGGGTAATTCCAGAAGATGTAAAAAAAGTTCAACTGGTGGGTAGTATATTCTTTGGATCGATTTTAGCACCAACTCAAGAAGTTACTAGTACAACGAACTTTAATGGAACAATTGTGGCTAACACATATACTGGCTCATCTGCCGAAACACATTCTTGGACGTACAATCCAACTACCGAGGTAGAACCCGAACCGGAAGAAACGAGATTAGTTCTACGAAAAACGATTGAAGGTAGTGACGAGAATAAACAAGAAAAATTCCAGTTTGTTATTACGAGATTAGATGAACCGAATTTTACAGGTGTTTTAAAAATGCGTGTTAGTGGTGAAAGCACAGATCGTGAGCTTCGATTTGTAAACGGGGAATCTGAGACAATTACCTTGGGACATGAACAGTTCGTTTCCTTAGTTGTACCAGATGGATCAAAATTCTCGATTGAGGAAACTGATGGTCCATTTACAAGCACATCAATTACATTTAACACGGATCCCGGAACAACTATTGATGGAAAATTCACTGGCAAAATTGTGATGGGAACCGTAGACAAAGGTGAGAGTCAGCTTGTAGATTATGTGAACAAATTTACCGAGGAAGAACCAGGAACCAAGGATCTTCAAATCAAAAAAACAGTCTCTGGTGCTGTTCCGGATGATACTAAGTTTAAGTTTGACTTGAAGATTGATCCCGCAAAAGAAGGTATCTATAAATACACAATTGGCAACGATGAACAGGAAATCACGTTTAATTCGGATGGTGAATCGACTTCTCCAATTGAACTTACCGCTGGTCAAACTGTCACAATTAAGGATCTCCCAGAAGATGCCAAAGTAACTGTGACAGAAGTTGAAGCAGATGGTTATAAAACGGACATCACATACAATAATGATACTCAAGAGAGTCAAAAATCGATTGAAATTGATCTCTCAGTCATTGATGGCGATTCAACATTAGTGACTTTCAATAATCATTTAACTGCACCAACTATGCCAATAACTGGTGGTATAGGTAACCTCATTATTATTCTAGTTGGCTTGATGGTACTGGCTTCCGGCATGTGGATGTATCGGAAAAAAGTGAGGTAGAGCAAATGGATAATTGGATTATTCTCCCACTGGTATTGGAACGGCGCGGATAAAATTTTTTCAACAAAGATAATAGAACAAGTTTTCAACGGCTGTAAGCAAAAAATCAAAGAGGGTAATAGCTAGAATACGAGGAGGAAGAATATATGAAATCAACGAAAAAAGGGCTCTTCAAGAAGCTCGGAGCAGGACTGTTGGTTATGGCAGCAATGGCACCATTAGCACTGGGAATGACTAGCGTGAAAAGCGTAAGTGCGGCAGAAACAGATGATAAGGTTACCGTCAGTTTGCATGAAATGATCAGAGGTAAAGACGCCAAAGATATTACAAATACTGGTGCTGAGTTAGATAATCTTGATGATTATACAAATTGGAATCGAGAAGACGATGGGGATGTTGCATTTTCTATCTACAGTGTAGATGCAGCCTTTGATGCTTGGAAAAAGAAAAGTACAACGCCATCATATGAAGATGATGGAAAAGCATTCAATGCATTTCAACAATATATTTTGAACTTTGACGGAGAACAAGATGAGTTGTTAGCTGATTTAGGAGTATCAGCTCCTATCCAGACTATTGATTCCAGAACATCTGAAATCAATGATAATCTGTTTAATTTTACCAATATTACAAATAACGGTAAGTATATGATTCTGGAAACATATATTGATACAGATCATACAACTTCTAAAGCAATTCCAACTGTTTTTAGTCTTCCATTAGCGGCTGCAACCGGAAAAACGGTGCATTTATACGCTAAAAATACGGTACCTAAAACGGATCCGGAATTAGAAAAGAAAATGGAAGATAAAGATCAACCAGGTGAATTTGAACTTAAAGAGAATATTGAATTTACCTTAACTAAAGATGGTTCGACTAACTTTGAACCTGTAGAAGCTTCTACTGATGAAAACGGTATTTTGAAAATTAAAAATTTATCAGCAGGTAACTATACATTAACGGAAACAGAAGTGGATGGTTATACGCCTGCAGTAATTAAGTTTAAAGTTTCACAAGGTAATATCTCAATTACCAGCAGTACTCCTGATGACGTAACAGTAAATCAAGTAAATGGTGTTTGGACCTTTTCTGTAAAAAACTATTTAGTTTTTGGTGAAAAAGACTTTCTGAAAGTGGATGGAGACGATCGTAGTGCCTTAAACGGTGCTGAATTCTATGTAACCAATAATTCAACAATTGGAGCAGGAAAATGTGCAAAATTTGAAGCCAATAAATTCGTCGGATGGGTAGATACAACAGAAAAAGCGACTAAGTTTACTTCAGGTGACACAGGAGTAAAGGGTGGCTTTAATATTCCATCAATGCCTTATGGCACATATTATCTTGAAGAAACAAAAGCTCCAGATGGATATGCACCATTAGATAAGACAATTTCATTTACAATTAGTGAAACTTCTGAAGCTGCTGCAGCAAAAGAAATCGAAAACTCAACATATGGTCTTCCAATCACTGGTGGTATGGGAATCTGGGTATTCGTCCTTATCGGTGCAGTATTGATGGGTGGATCTGGATACTATTACTACAAATCACGTAAAAACAAATTAGCTTAATCGCTAACTAATTTTTACCACATAAAGTTTCAACAATAAGGATGCTTGTTCATCCTTATTGTCATACATAGCTCAAAAAAATCTGTTTTCCAAAGGAGGTGCTGGTCATTAAACGAAAATGGCTAAAACGAACACTCGCAACCCTAATATTTGTAATTGGTCTGAGCATTATTGTCTTTCCATTCGTATCGAATGCTATGTCACAACAGCAACAACATCGCATGATTGATACCTATAACTCTGTTTCACGACATAGCAAACAGGCTGTCGTAGTTTCGACCTCCAAACTTAATAAAACTTGGTCTTGGCTGAAGAATCCGTTTCAAAAATTTAACGTCAAAAAAGTGGATAAAAACAAAAAATCCAACGTAATGAATGGGATGCTGACGCAGGTGGAAATGCTGGGAACCATCAACATTCCTGGAATTGACGCTAAATTACCCATTTTTAAAGGTACTGATGATCTGCAATTAAGTGAAGGCGCTGGTCTTATGGAAAAAACGTCCTCGCTAGACGGGAAAAAAGGCTCCCACAGCGTGGTCACGGCTCACCGTGGTTTGCCGGGAAGCAAGCTGTTCACGGACTTACCAAAAATGAAAGTTGGCGATCGGTTCTTCATCAACTCTAAAGGTAAAAAAATGACCTACAAGGTGGATCGCATCAAAACGGTCAAGCCAACAGAACTAGATAATTTTCAAAGGGATGATAACTATAACTATGTGACGTTGATGACCTGTACACCTTACATGATCAATACCCACCGTTTGTTAGTCCGGGGGCATCGCATTCCAAACGAAAAGGAACCGGCAGCAAAGAAACAAATTCCATGGTTGTGGATTGGTCTCGGTATCCTTGTAGCAGGTGGCGCAACATATGGTGGTTATCGTTGGTACAAACGCAAGAGCAGAAGAAGGTGAGCTAAATGAGCCGAAAACTAAAAGGATGGTTGCTGGGATTGATTTTCTTGTTTGGTTTACTGATCATGCTGATTGCGCTGTTAAGTGATCCGCTGATTCGTCACATGGGAAATCAAGAAGTGGATGATATGACTGCTGAAAAGGTGGAAGCAGCCAAACGAAAATCGGCTAATTTTGATTATTCAACAGTCAAAATGCTGAATCCAGTTAGCGTTAGTTTAGATGCTGTCCAAAATGCCGCTCAAAACGCCATACAGAGTGGCAATGCTTCTGAATATGCGTCGGTCGGCAAAGTTGCGATTCCTAATGTGTCGCTTCGATTACCCATTGGGAAAGGATTGGGCAATCAGGTCCTGTCACGAGGTGCCGGCACCATGTCGGAAGATCAACAGATGGGCAAGGGCAACTATGCCATGGCTGGGCACTATATGACGAATACGCGGATTCTGTTTTCACCTTTAAAACGGGTGCGGGTGGGCGACATGATTTACCTTACGGACATGAAAAAAGTTCACCGTTACCGTACCTACAGCAAACGGACCGTCCCCAAAAACGAAGTGGAAGTATTGCGAGATGTTCCTGGTAAAAAAGTGGTCACACTGATTACCTGTGCTTCGGCGAACTACAATGAACCAAATCGAATCGTGGTTCAAGGCGAACTTGTCGGCACCAGTACCAATTTAAACCGTTATAAAAATATTTTTGGGTAATACCAGAAGTGTTTTTTGATAATTGCGGAACGAATTTAGGGCTATTCAAATTGCGAGAAACCAGTACAATGGAACTAAGGAAACCAACTTTATGAGGAGGTCACAAACAATCATGACAACTAGAATAATTATGGACTGCGATCCTGGAATTGATGATGCAGCTGCCATCTCCGTTGCTTTGAACAATCCTGAGTTTGACGTTCGGCTAATCACGACCGTGGCGGGCAATGTCACAGTGGATAAAACGACGCGGAATGCGCTGAAACTAGTCCATTTCTTCGACAAAAAAGTTCCTGTAGCTAGTGGTGCCGAACAACCTTTAATTAAGCCGTTTGAAGATGCGGCAAGAATCCATGGGGAATCAGGGATGCCCGGTTATGATTTTGATGAATTTGTGGGTGAAACGGTAAAGCACTCTGCAATGGAGGCCCTGTATCTGACCATCATGCGTAGTTCAAAGCCCGTGACAATAGTGCCAACAGGGGCTTACACGAACATCGCCTTACTGTTAGCTGTCCATCCAGAAGTGAAGTCCAGAATTACCCGTATCGTGGCGATGGGTGGAGCACTTGGCCGTGGTAATATGACAAGTGCGGCTGAGTTTAATGTGTACACAGATCCTGATGCTGCGCGAATTATGTATAATTCTGGGATTCCGATTGTGATGATTGGGTTGGATGTGACGATGAAAGCCTTGTTGACTCCAAAAACCTTGGAGACAGTTTCCACGTTAGGAGAAGCAGGCAATATGTTGGCCTCAATTTTTAAACATTACTATGAAGGCCATGAAGGCGGCATTCCGATGCATGACGTGAATACGATTTGCTACCTCTTGCATCCGGAATATTACCAAACGGTGAACTACTGGATTGATATTCAGACTAGTGGTCCCGCAATTGGTGAGACGGTGGCTGACATTCGTGGTGCCTATCATAATGGGCAAACAAATGCGGAAGTCGCAGTTGGCATTGATACAGATGACTTCAATCGTTGGTTTATTGAAGAAGTTCGGGCAATGAAGGTAGACTAAAACATAAAAAGTGATGGATGCGTAATTCACATCCATCACTTTTTTGGTAAATAATTTTAGATTAGTGTTATTCTAGTGCCTTATCAATAAAATCTAGTGTGATTTTCAAAACGCCTGGTACAAAGAAAGCGTCAGTTCCATGATCGCTATTTGAAATCTTGTAAAAGGTGACATTTTTGTGATGAGCACGTAAGGCCTGGTATAAAAGGACACTCTGTTCAAAAGGTACCAAACGGTCCTTATTACCGTGCATAATTAAAAATGGTGGTAATGGTTTGTCATCAATGTAAGTGATTGGATTACCTTTTTGAACTAATTCAGGGACGTCATAAAGGTGTTGGGTACCAAAAAATTCACCTTCTAAACTATGTGGAGTGACATGATCTTGAGTTGAAGGTACCTTGTTCATCCGACTAATATCTGTTGGCCCATAATAATCAACACAAGCTGCATAATGAAGAGGCTGAACAGTGACATCTTCATCATTAAACTCAGGTAGATTTGCGGTCATAACAGCGGTAGCAACGGTGTGCCCGCCAGAAGAATCTCCCCAGGCAATGTACTTCTTAGGGTTAACATGATATTTATTGGCATGTCGTAACATAAAACGAGTTGCGGTTTTTAAATCTTTTACTTGTGCAGGGAAGGGATCGTCTGGGGCCCAACGATATTCAACCATTGCCACTACGAAACCGTGTTTAGCAACTTCCACCATATGAGCCATATGATTACCAAGACTTTGTTTGTGGAAAGCAGATCCTTGAACCCACATAATTAGTGGAAATTGTTCTTGCAAATTTTCGTTAGCGATGGCAGGTGTAATGATGTGGAGATGTAAAGTTTTGCCACTTTTTATTGAGTAAGGAACGTTCAGGTTTACAACCGGGAAAGTAGGTGTTAAATCTGGGGTTAACGTATGCATACCTTCGGGTGAATCCTCGGCAGCAGGAAAATCTTTGTAAGAATAATTTTGTGGTGCGATGTAATCAGAAACTTTTTTTTCATTCATTAGTTAATGCTTCCCTTCATTTGATTGATAGCTTTATGATCGGATATTTTTACATGAATTAATCCTAATAATAATATGAAACAAAATACACTGGCAAAATTAAAAGCAAATTTACTTGAGTTATTATCAAAGAAATTAGCTAAAATGCTGTATACATATGGTGCAATAAAATTACCTAATGAGGCGGCTGCAGTTGTGGCACTGGTTGCGTAAGCTGAATTAGCTGCGGTAGTGTGCTGATTAACGGCCGTAAACATATAAGGCATGAATAATCCAAATCCTGCACCTGCAAATATCATTGCAATATAGTAAACAAAAATTCCGCTGGTTGTTGCAACTAAAAGATTGCCAATTAGGAATAACGCTGCTGCTATGATTCCGCCGTAAGCTTTAGCAAATTTCATAAATAACCCGAAAAGTAAACCAGTAATTAATCCAAGGACGGAATAAGCAACCATCATATTTGCAGCCCCAGTGGCATTTGTAATATGTTCTTCAACCACAGCCATGCTGAAATCAATATTGATACCACCTTGACCGAGATTGAAGAAGAAAGTTAGAAATACCCAAGTAACAACTTCTTTACCTAAGTGTTTACTGGTGGAATCAGTAACAAGGTCTTTAGCTGTTTCATTGTGTTCGGTAATATGACTTGGTAAAAAGCCAAGAGTTAAAGCAAACACGATTAAACCAACTAAATAAATTAAAAATGCATATCGCCAACCTATTGAAATTAAAAGTCCAATGGCATATGTCAAAATAGTTCCGGAAACTCCAATAATGGCACTCTGGACTCCCATCAGAGAAGCTCGTTGGTCGCCTTCGTAAAAATCTGCGATCATACTAGTTCCAATTGGTTGAATCAGTCCAAGACTGAAACCAAGAAAGAGACGACTTATCAAAATAACATTGAAATTATTAAGAACCATTGGTAATAATCCGCTCGCAGTCCACAATAGTGCACCTAATAAGATGACTCTTCTTTTGCCAATCTTTGACGCTAAGAATCCAGCAATCAGCAACGCAATAAATTGTGGTAATGCCGTAATTGAAAAGAATGATTGAATGGTCGCCTTGCTGACGCTTGGAAAAGCATTTCTTAAACTTGGTAATAGTACTGAAGTGGCACTTGCTCCTGTAATCAAAAACGTAGATGACAATAAAGCAATTTTAAAAATCAAAGTATTACGTTTATTTGATGTGTATTTGTTCATAAGAAAACCTCCATATAGTAGTTGTAGCGCTTACAAGAACTATACTAAAACGCTTTCTTTTTAAAGATTAAGTGTTTTACTGCTCAAAATAGGGCAAATCCTGCTATTTAATCATGGCAAATTAATTTCTTTGAGTTGATTTGACTTACGAAACTGTCCTGCAGTTAATCCGTAGTAGGTACTATACGCCTTGTTTAGGGCTTTACTACTTGGAAAACCACTTGAGTATGCAATGGTTTCAATACTGTCTGTTGTGTTTTTTAATTTGTCTTTTGCAGCTAATAATCTGCGCTCTGTAATATAAGCTACTGGGGTTTGCTGTAGATATGTTTTAAATAAATGAGCAAAATAAATTGGGGATACATTTGCCAATTTGGCTAATTTTGCTATTGTAATTTTTTCAGAAAAGTTTTTTTCAATCCAAGTTAATGCAGGTGTTAAATGATCCATTTGGCTGGTTATTCGATGATGATCTGTAAGAGACTGCACTTGAGAATAGGTATCAAGTAAATATGCAAATAATTGATAAGTTAGGCCAATTTGTTCTGATTGCGTACCAATTGTGGAAACTTTTTTTGTATTGTTATATAGCTGTCGGAATAGTTGTTGGCAAGTTGGGTCTTTTTTAATAATATTTTGAATGTGTTGAGTGTTAAGTGTGACACCTGCACCACTTACAAAACTATCCGGTAGCATTATGGTAATCGCAATTCGATTATGTTCGAAAGGGAGGTTAAGGCCATGAACTTCATAAGGGTTAATAACAACGACTTCGCCAGCATTTTGATTAAATCTTTTTTCGTTCAAAATAAAATTACGATTTGAACCATGTAATACAAAGTCGATTTCGTAACTTTTGTGCCAGTGGCGTAAGACCGTATGGGCCGCGCCAGTGTCATGAATTAATAATCGAAACGGCAAAGCATGATTTGGTGTTATTTGTTCATAAAAGAATTTTGTCATCGTTTCCTCCAATTTTATGTACTGACTAATCATATTTCCCAAAGGCGTTCTCTTGATTATCATTATTCTTGTTACTTATAGATTATTCTCCAGATCAAGATGCGTCAATTTACCAGCATTTCATTGATTCTTTAAGTTGTTAGAAAACAAAAGTAATTTTTGCGTACTTTCTTAATAGTGGATCCAGTCAGTAAAAACTCAGTGAACGAATTGTCTTTGCTTATAAACACATTGTATATACGATACACTTTGCCTATAATAAACCAATCCTAATAAGAGGAGTGTATGCTTATGGCCGCAGATCAAACGATAAAGCCTCGTCAAGTGGGTAATTCCACAGTGTTGACCGTTCCCGCAAATATAAAATTAGACAAGAATGCCCGGTATTTTGTTACCAAAGGACCAAATGGAGAGATTGTATTTATGCCTAAGCTTAAAAATCCCTTTAAAGATCCAAAATTGTTGAAACAAATTAGTTCTCAAAAATCAGAGTTTGAGGACGTGAAAATGATTGGACGTGAAAAAGATGAATGATTATCCGCACTATCAGGACATTATTTATCTAAACTTTGATCCTTCACCCGGTAATGAGGTTAATAAGAGACGTCTAGCCGTTGTAATTAGCATAACAGAATATAACAGACTGACAGGACTGTGTGTAGTTTGCCCGATTACACATACGAAGCATCGTTTTGGTTCGGTGAAAGTACATCATTCAAAAATCGACGGGTACGTAAATGCTTGGCAAATGTATTCTTTTGATTATTTTAAAAGACAAATGGAAAGAGTTGGCGAGCTTTCAACCGCGGACTTTAATCTTGTTATTCAGAATTACCAACAGATTTTGGGAAATGGCGTGAATATGTAAAGCTAGATGAAACGAAAGCAAAATTCTCTTTTTGAGAGAGCTTTGCTTTTTTGAAGAATTGACCAAATTTTTGCGTACTTGTGAGTTGTAGAATAATTTTTAACCCCCGATGTTATCCCAAAGTGAGTACATATAATCAATTAAAAATAATAAAAACGCAGATCTTTCTCTTGAGATCTGTGTTTTTGCATGATTATGAAAACTATTCAGCATTTCGCAACACTGTTTTCAACAACAGTAGTGTAAAATAGAAGTATAGGATCAAAATCAGATTAAGACTTGGAGTAATAATATGCGTCGGAGAACAATGCCATCCAAGATTTGGGACAGAGGGAAAAAGCTTTTTCAGGATGGACAAGTAAACATTGAGAATTTGGACGAAGAGCGACAGGTGGTGGAAGCCACAGTCTATGGTACTTATGCGTATGATGTATCTGTGGGACGAGATCCAGATAATGATAACTGTACTTGTCCATATTTTGCAGAAAATGGTTTCTGTAAGCATGTAGCGGCAGTAGTCGAACTATTTAAATTTGCAAAGGATCCAATCGAGACGTTATTTGATGTTAATCGCGATAGTTACGATGATGACGAGACAGACTGGACAGACCCTACAGTTGACTTTCCAGAGATAAAAATGGTGCACAAGCGAAAATCAATGGCTGATTTGGCAGGTGAGCGCTATTTACAGAGTATCGATTTGCCCGAAAAACGATACTTTACACCTTTAGCCGAAACAGTTCGGGAGCCGTTGGTGCTTGATGTTACTATGATGGTTGGCCAGTTAAGTCAGGGTTGGAACTACCCAGCTGAAAATCATCTCTTTCTTAGGCTCAGGGTTGCAAGAAAAACTGATAATAAATTTTATGTGGTGAATAATCTTAAACGTTTTTTGGCTGCATACATGGATGAGGGTGTCTATAAAACAGCCGGAAAAAATGAGTTTCAGTTGGGTGAAACTGTGTTTTCAGGAGCGGATAAGGCCTTAATAGATTTCATGACTGTGACCGGATTGCCTAGTTTCGATGGAAACGGAACGCTAGATATGAATAAATATTATCTTCTGGCGGATAGGGTAGTTCCTAAGTTTATTGAATTATGTAATGAATTACAAAACTTCCATTTTCAAAAAAGCGATCATCAATTTTTATTTGATAGTATTGAGTATCAGCCGTTTCATACAAATAGCGGTTTGATTAAAGGTGCTCTTAAACCGGATGAAGAAGGATACGAGCTAACAATTCAAAGCGATTTTCAGGAATTGATCTTTGGAAGTGCAATTGTGATTAATCAAAATGTTTTTTATCAAGCTACTACACAACAAGCTATTATTATCAGTCGGATCGTTGATATGTACAATAACATCATGGGCGATGCTATGAATCGTGACCCCGCTGATGCAGGCTTTCAAATGCATTTTGACAAGAGTAAGGAAGCAGAACTGAAAAATTTCATTGAATTCTTCAAATTAATTGGTAATTTGGATGTATCAGCAGACTTTTTTGATAGTCAAATGACTCCCCATTTTGATTTGAGCAAACAAGACAACAATCTGCAATTGAAATTAAGTTATGACTACGGTGGTAAATTAATTGATAGTAAGGATATTGATCAGGCCCCTGAAAAACGCCGTAATACTGAAAAAGAGGATCAGGCTTGGGATTATTTGAATAGTCTTGGTTTTTATTTACGTAAGGATGTCTGGGTGAAGGCTTTCGATGATGCCGATGTAATGTTTAACTTCTTCATGCTGGAGTTGCCAAACATGCGTAAGAATGGTGTGGTAACGCTGAGTGATGACCTGAAAAACAGTTTGCATGATTCTAAGGATCTCGCGCCGAAAGTGAACGTTTCAGAAAAGGATGGTCTACTTTCAGTGAAGTTTTCGTTGCAAGGTGTCGACGAAAACGATGTGGATAGTGTCTTAGCACAGCTAGATTCGCAAAAACCATATATCACCCAGGCAGACGGCTCACTGGTCTTGTTGGACGATGAATTTCGTAAGGTCAGCAAGGCACTATTGAATATTCGCCAACAAGGGAAGTTTAAAAACGGGCAACTGAAAGTGCATGCTTCACAGGCGTTTGCGGTTCAAGCAGCCTTACAGGGAACCGCTAAGTTTGATGATAAATTTAAACAACTTGCCGAAAACTTAGCACATCCGGAAAACTTTGAAATTAAAGCTTCTCATCCAGTACATGGCATATTACGGCCGTACCAAGCAATTGGTGTGAAGTGGCTGGAGATGCTGGATAGTTACAATTTTGGCGGTATTTTAGCTGATGAAATGGGTCTTGGTAAAACGATTCAGATGATCGCATTTTTGTTGGACCATATTGATAAAGACAAGCCCGATCTAATCATTTCACCCGCATCCTTAATCTATAACTGGCAAGAAGAGTTTACTAAGTTTGCGCCTGAAATTAAAACCCAGGTTATCGATGGTAATAAGGCTAATCGCCGCGATTTGATTGAAAACGAACAAGCCGATGTGCTGATCACCAGTTATAATAGCGCACGTTTGGACGTGACCGAGTATAATGATCGCAAAATTAATTATTTGGTGTTGGATGAAGCCCAATTTGTGAAAAATTCGAGCACCAAAACCAATCAGAGTATTCGAAAGCTCAAGCGAAAAAACACCTTTGCGTTGTCTGGGACGCCAATTGAAAATCGGGTCGAAGAATTGTGGGCCATTTTTGAAATTGTCATGCCCGGACTCTTGCCTAGCCGGAAAGCGTTCAAACAGTTAACTGCCGATGAGGTGGCTGTGCGGGTCAAACCGTTTATTTTACGGCGGGAGAAATCCGTTGTGTTAAAAGATATTCCGGCGAAAGTCGAAACAAACTTATACAATGAACTGACACACAAACAAAAGACGGTTTATTTGGCCCAATTGAAACAAATGCAGGTGAAGGTTCAAGGGATGACCGGCGCAAACTTTGTGAAAAACAAGTTGGCTATTTTGGCTGGTTTGACGCGCTTGCGACAGATTTGTGATACGCCGGCTTTGTATTTAGATGATTATAAAGGCGATTCCGGTAAACTAGAGCAGTTAACCGAAATTTTGCGGCAAGCGGAAGAAAATAATCGGCATGTCTTGATCTTTTCGCAGTTTACCAGTATGTTATCGATTTTGGAAAACGAGCTGGATAAACAGCATTTGGATCATTATGTCCTGCAAGGAAGTACGAAACCTAAGGAACGCTTGGAAATGGTCAATGCGTTTAATGCCGGCGAGAAGAATATCTTTTTGATTTCGCTCAAGGCCGGGGGAACTGGTTTGAATTTAACTGGTGCCGATATGGTCGTGTTGGTCGATCTGTGGTGGAATCCGGCGGTTGAGGATCAAGCTACCGCGCGGGCTCATCGAATTGGTCAAAAGAAACAGGTGGATGTTTTTCGTTTAATTACGAAAGGGACCATCGAAGAACAAATTTATAAATTACAAGAAAAGAAACGAAATTTCGTAGATCAAGTGCTTAGCGGAACCGAAAATAAGGGCTCGTTAACAGAGGAAGAAGTTCGCTTGATTCTAGGAATTGAAGAAGGATAGGTGAAGCCAGCGATGGCTTTGCCTTTTTTATGAATTAATTGTTGTCATATTTCAATGTAATTTAAAACCTATGTAAAATGGCGCAATATGAAAAAGTTAAAACTCGAGTCTTAATCTTAAAACTTTCATACCTTCAACAAAAATAATTTGACAACTATAATTAAGGGTTAACTGGTTAATGTATAATTGAATTATTAATTATAAGTTGGTGCATGAAGATGAATTCAAAGCAAAATGGGAAAGATTTATCCCAAAATACAGTAGAAGATACTAAGTTAGTGGAGCAAGCTTTTTCTGAGAGAAAACATGAAGCAATTCGAAACGCATTCTTTCAAAATGGAGTTTATCGATTAAATGAGGTTACTCCAGAGTTACTGAGTAAAATAAAATACGAAAAAGGAATTGGCTCCTTAAAACGAAAATTGATTGATGAAGTGCTGGCGGAGGAAAACGTGAGCTTTCCTCCAATAAAAGATCCGGTGCAAATTGATGCGTTATTTGCGGACAGAAAACATGAAGCAATTCGAAATGCTTTTTTTCAGTATAATATTAAATTAATAACTGATATTGACCAAGAAAATTTAGAAAAAGTTAAAAACACTAAAGGAATTGGAAAACTAAAAAGAGAAGAAATTGACAGAGTTCTAAAATCCGCAGGTTATAAAGATACTTGGGCTGATAAAATTATTTATCCAGAAATTATTGCAAGTTCCCCCAAACTTAGAGAAATATTTAAGGAAAAGAAACTCAACGTTGTTCCTCTATCAATATCGGCAAAAGAATTATTTGACTTGCTCAGTGTTTCGTTGCCAGATATAAGTTCACATGCTAAAAAACAATTGTCACAAAATTTAATTGTGGATATCAAAGAGTATAAGAATTGGCGAAAAAAAACTCAACTTGAGCCCTTTAATTTAAGAAATGTTCTGAATGCATTTCATTTATCTAAAACTCATCTGGCGATAACTGAGGAAATGTTGACAACCGAAAACTTCAATTTTATTGATGGAGAAGACCAGGAACTTTTTTATGAATTATACTATCTTTCCAAATTGTCGCTTGAGGACCAAATGCTCAAGTACGATCAAATTGTGCAGAATAAAATTAATGAGAAAGTACGGTGGCGAGAGATAGAATCTATTCGGCAAAAGCTTTCAAAAGATGGAAAGTATACTTTAGCGGAGATTGGAAACGCAATTGGGCTAACTCGAGAAAGAGTTCGTCAAATAATTGAAAAAATAGATAGTTCAAAAACACTGATTGCAGAAAAATTATACATTCCTGAAATAATAACTTTTCAGTATTTTAGCGCGGAAAAAATTCGATTTGAGTGGGAAGTTCAGGAGGAGACCCTACATATATTAAGAGAAATTAATTCCTCGATGGTAGATAACGAGTTAGCAATAATTAGTAGCCCTTGTTTAAGTATTGAAACAAAAGAAAAAATACGTAGTCTAAAATCGGACTTGACCAACAATGAAGAGTTTACAAAGGAAAAAATATTTGACAAGATTGCTATTATATTGGGAAGAGATTTAGATTCTTTCTCTAAGAAAAAAGTGGTAAGGAATATTAAAGAAAGTTTTGAGTATTCCTTTGAGTCATATTTAAAGCTATATAAAGCTAAATCCAAGTCTGAACGAATGATAGATACAATTCGTCACCTAGGATTGAAAACTTTTACGATTACAACCAATAATATTCAAAAATTGGAAGAAACATACCTAAAAGATTGTAATGAGCCGCTTTTTGCGGATGATATTTCGAATAAAGATCGTGCCATATATACAATGCTAATGCGGTTAGTAGGGAAAAATGAAATTATTTACATTGGCAATAACTCTTTCATCGATTTTGACACAAACAAGTTACCACAAAGACTGATATTGGGGATCAAAGAATACTTGACGAAACAACTAGAAACAATAACAAGTATCAAAGTTAGTGCTTTATTTAAGTATTTTGAAAATGATTTAAAAGCGGCCAGAATAGCAAATAAATATGAACTGTATTATATTCTAAAGTATTACTTAAATGATAATTTCGATTTTGGAAAATCGAATACTATGACAATCTGGCAGAAAGATACCAAACATTTGACACGAGAAAATCTAATCATTCAATATGTGCGGGAACAAAACAACAAATGTTCTAAGAATAAAGCGATGAGTGATTTGGGGTGGGAATCATATACTGTTGAACAAGCCGTATATGCTTCAAGCCTATTAAGTATGCATGGAACTACGATTTATTATCATAACTTTGCAGAAGAAACCGAAATAAATGGATTTGTTGAAAAAGAAATTAAAACACAAATTCAAGAACATGATAGATATATTTTTCCGAAATTAATACAAAAAAAAGTAAAAATTCTGTGTTCTGAAAAAGGCATAAAATTTCCTGAAGATTATCTTAACCTATCTTTTTTTGCAGATCTCATTAAATATATTGAGCCAAAATGGAAAGGATTTCCCCAATTCTTGTATGAAAAAGAGTCACTGACGGATTCGGAAATTATCCAAAAAGAGATGGCTAACCAAGTTCTGACACGACAGAAAGTGATTTTCTTTTTTAAGGAAATTGGGTTTAGTGAGAGTTCGGCATATCAGAAATATCTCAAATTAAAAAGTAATTATGGAATTGTAAAAATTGGACCACACAGATATAAGACAGCAGGTTCTATGTATTTAACAAGTTCTATTTTTAAGACAGTTGAAAAAAGTTTGTTAGACATTTTGAACGATCAAAACTATATCGTTCTAAAAGCAATTGATCTAAAAGAATTAAAATTACCAGTAATAAGTGATCTCCAGTGGAATACAGATTTAATTGCTTACTGTGTGACTCAGGCAACTCAAGTACGTTTGTTACCTTGGTTCACAAAAATGGAAACTCAATTCAAAACTACTCCTGAGGATCCACTGATAGTTGCTAGTAACAGTAGTTCATGGTGTTCAATAGTTGATTTAATTTGTTACACGATGGAGGGTTATTCTGGATTTTTGTCACTTGCTGAATTTCTGAAATATCTAAAGTGTAAAAATATTCTTTTAAATGAAAAATTAGATACCATGCCGGCAATTTTAAAACAAACGTTTTATATAGACAGACAGAATATTGTTCACTTAAAAAAGATATAAAAATTAGTGTGGAAAAAGTTTGAGATGCTCCTATGTCAATAAATGGCACATCTTTTTCTAAACACTTGTTCTAATTCTGTCGGAATTAAACCAACTGATGTAATTTGAGGTTCGGATTACCAAGTCCTCAAAATTGGAAAAAGTTGTTTGAAAGGCAAACTCTCTCTTCAACAATGAGTGAAAAGCTTCAATTGGCCCATTATCATAAGGATAACCTTGTTTTGAGTATGAGTGGCTAATCTGATGCCGTTCAAGTAAAGTTTCAACTTCGTTGCTGGTGTACTGTGAACCCATGTCAGAGTGAAAATATTGTGGCTTTTGATGACATTCAAGCGCCTGATTAATCGTTTCTACAACTAACGTCGCCTCCATCTGACGACCAATCTTGAAAGCAAGAACTTGATGAACCTTTGGTTCGTAAATAGAACTGAGATAAACCCAGGTTCCTGGACGTAATTCCAAATAAGTAATGTCAGCACGCCATATTCTTGCATTGGGCTGGTGCTTGATTAAATTGGGGCGTTGTGAATGATCCACATGAGTGCCAGGTTTTTTAAATCGCCGATTCATTAAAGAGTGAATCTCCATTTCCCTCATTAATCGTAAAATTCGTTTTGACCCAACACAGATGCCTGACTTGCGAAGCACCATCGTTATTCGTGGATAACCATAGGCACGATAATTATTTTCCCAAATCAATTTAATTTTTTCTTTGAGCTGATTATCAACACGTTCGTGTTGACTAGGTTGATATCTTTTCCAATGGTAATAGGTGCTGCGCGGTAATTTCAGTGCCGAAAGAATAATTGATAAGCGGTGTCGCAATAACTGATCTTCTATGAAGACAAGGCAATTAATTCGTCCTAATGCTTTCCCAGTAACACCGCCGCAGCTTTTAAAATTTCAAGTTCCTCCTTTAATCGCTGATTTTCCTTTTGAAGTTGTTTGAATTCTTTGGACGTTACTTCAGTACCGTCTTCTAGCTCAACTGATTTAGCGCCTTTAACCCAGTTATGAATTGCGGCTGGAGAAACACCGTATTCCTCGGAAAGCGAGCGAATAGATCTTTTCTCTTCACGATGCATCTTCACAATGCTGGCTTTAAAATCATCTTGATATCGTTTCATTGGAATGCTCCTATCTTGTTTTATTAATTATGGCACAACTGTTCAGAAATTTATGTACAAAATACTAGGATAGGAGCAAGATTCAATTTAAGCAAAAAAGTTCAAATGATATTATGTTTTAAAAATATACAGTTCAATTTGCCTAATTGATGAAGGATAGGTGAAACCAGCGATGACTTTGCCTTTTTTGTTTAGCCAGAAATCCCAGTAGGCAGATAACTTGAGTAGCCCTAACAAACCCTTTAAGCTGAAGATATAGTCGATGGGTAAAACCAGCTTGGAAAACTGAAAGGGGTACTTTTTTATGACCATGGATCAATTTCCCAAAACGCAGACACATTTGAACCAGTTAATTGCTGATTTAAGTCAGTTGCAAGTTAATGTGCAACAAGTTCACTGGTACATGCGCGGACCCGAGTTCTTTAAACTGCATCCGAAAATGGATGAATTTAACGAAGAGTTTGCGGAACAGCTAGACGAAGTAGCAGAACGGTTAATTGCGCTTGGTGGCAAGCCATTTGCGACGACTCACGAGTTTATCGAGCACACAAATTTGCCAGATGAAGTGATTGACTGGGGAGAATTTCCGCTGCCTGAACTCATGAAGCATTTAGATCATGACTTCAGATACATCAGAGATCAGTATCAACAAGGTATTGAGATTACTGATGAAGAACAGGATTTACCCACTCAAGATATGCTGAATGGATTTAAGGCAGAGATGGACAAACTGATCTGGATGGTTAGCGCCTTTTTAGATAAGGGACCGACAGAAGACGAGGCTTAGGCACAAGGTGCGGCAAAACTAGCACACTAATAAAAACGGTTAATAAAATGATTTTGTTGCGGAAATTTATCCGTGGCAAAGTCATTTTTTTGTTAGTTTTCAGGTGGAGTTGTGGTCATTGACCTTAACGCGTAGTTCGGCCATACTAGATACAATTATGTATTTAAAGGAGATCCAACTTGGTGACTTGGTTATTAATTTTCTTCCCGGCAATGGTAGCGGGATTTGTGCAAGGCTTGACCGGTTTTGGCGCGGTCATTGTGATGATGACGATTTTTCCGTTCATTTTACCCATCGCTCCGGCAGCCGGGATTGCGGGTTTGAGTATGTTGGCCAGCATGGTGGGCTTGACCTATAGATATCGCCATGAATTTAAACTAAAACGAGTCGTGGTGCCGTTTATTATTTACGCGGCGGTGGCCACTTGGTCCGTCCATCTCAGCAGTGTTTTGGATACCCATGTGATGCGGGTGTTATTGGGATGTTTATTGGTGGCGTTGTGTTTGTATTTTACGCTGTTTAAAAACGCAGGTGATCGTAAATATCCATGGTACATAGCGGTTTGTTTTATGGTGATTTCTGGATTCTTTAATGGGTTGTTGGGGATTGGTGGCCCATTGATGGCTCTGTACTTTTTGTCGCTATCCACATCAATTCCGGAGTATACGGCCAGTATTCAAGGCTTTTTCTTAATTGACGCTTTTTACATTAACAGCGTGCGGGTCGCTAATGGCATTTTAGATGTGCATGATGTGCCTTACATCTTGGTGGGGATGATTGCCGCCGGAATTGGCACGATCCTTGCGGCGAGAGTGGCGAATAAACTAGATGACCAGACGTTTAGAAAGTGGATTTACCGGTTTATTGGGTTGAGCGGAATTTATTATCTGTTTTTCTAACGTAAAAAAGGGTGAGGAAATGTTCAATAATTTCCTCACCCTTTATTTATTGTTCAAGCTATTTTTAACTTCTAGTTATTCTTTCTTTCGTTTAAGTCCCAGCCATCCCAGCAAGCTTATTAATCCGGTCATGCCAAGAATTTCAGCGATTAAACTTTTCTGCTCATCTGTTTGTGGTAATTGATCTGCATTATGAGTAGCTGCCTTGGTTTGCTGAAGTTTTTGTGGAGCATTGTCCGGGTTAGCTGTTTGGTTAACAGCGATTGGCTTTGCATTAATTGTTGGTGTCTTATTATCTGGGATATGAACGTCTGGTTTTTCGACAATTGGTTTGTTTGGTGGCGTTGGTTTGCCCGGTTGCTGATTGATTTTGGCGTAAACCAGCGCAATCACAACGTTTTCTGCATCAAAACTACCGCTTAATGGCGCGGATCCTGAGGCAAGGCCAACGTATCGGTAACCAGCAATTTTCAACGGTGTGAATGTATAGCCGTTGCCTTGATATCCTGATTGTACCAAACGACGATGGATTTCTTTACCATTTTTATCCACAAACTTAATCGTCAGTAACGAACTTTCTGGAGTCGTTTCGTGACTGTTCAAATGGTAAACAAAGATAATTGTCTGCGATTGTGAAGTAAGCTTTCCTTTGGCAGGAGCCGAATTCGTACCCAATCCAACATAGCTGTAACCTTGATTACTCAAATCAGCAGGAGTGACATCATATCCATTACCGGTGAAACCTCCGCGACTGATATCCGGAGAAATGGTTTGTCCGGCTTCATCCACGTATTTTACAGTTAGCGTTCCAGCCTTTTCGGGTGTTGGAACTTCGGTGTTTAAATGATAAACAAAAATAATTGTCTGCGATTGTGAGGTGAGGCTTCCTTTGACAGGAGCTGAATCCGAATCCAATCCGACATAGCTATAACCCTGATTACTTAAGTCAGCAGGAGCAACATCATATCCATTACCGACGAAACCTTCACGACTAATATCCGGAGAAATGGTCCGTCCGGCTTCATCGACATACTTCACGGTCAAAGTTCCAGCTTTTTCAGGCGTTGGTGTGGTCGCTGTGAATCGATAAACAAACGTGACTGTTTGATTCTGATTCGTTAGCTTCCCGTTCTCTGGCGCCGAATCACTACCTACCCCTACATAAACATAACCAAGATTGGTTAGATCAACAGGTGTGACCGCATAAGTTTCTCCCATGTTTCCAGATACAGAGCCGTTTGGATGGAGCACGTGGCCATTTTCATCCTCGTAATGGACAGTCACTGACCCCTTCGCAATTTCATAGATGAACGTGATATTGTTTTGCGTACCATCCTTGTCAATCACAATTGAAACAGTGTTATTTTCGTCCATTGCCGGGGATGATGAAACCAAGTTGTAAATCAGGCCATCTTTTGTGATCTGTTGGGTGCCAGTCGTCGTGTAGGTACTACCAACATCGAGATCCTGAACAGTTTTACTGTCTAAAGCCTGGCCGTCTTTGGTTTGATAATAGACATTGGCCACGCTTTGATCGGCAACGACGGTAATGCGAACTGGTTCCGAAACTTTGCCGCTGTTTGTGAATGAAATCCAATACAAACCGCCAACAACTTTAGCCGCGTTAAACGCTGCAGTGCTAGTATACGTTTTTATTGGTGTCCCGTCCGTTGTAAACTCTGTAATGACAAACGGCGTTGTATCGGCAATTTGGTCATAATTTGTGATTTGATTGCCACTCGTGTCAGTTGCAGTTTGAAAACTCATATTTGGCGTCCAAGTGTCGCTTTGATGGATCGTCACTGGTTTACCAACGATTGTCGCAGCACTTTTTACGAAATTAACCGTAAACGCGTCGAGCGCTGAAAAGCCGTACTGGTCAGAAAACATCGCATAAAAAGTGCTGCCATAACCGTTAGTGGAGCCAGTACTGTATGCCAATTTGCCGCCGACCACATATGCCAATAGATAACTTGTATCAATATCTTTATCAGGATTGGTGTAGTGGGTCTACACTTTCTGGTATTGGTGAATAACTAATACCGGTTTTTTGTCTGTTTTGAAAATCAGAAAAATAAAAAAGGACATCTGTCCTCTTTGTGCTACGATTTAATCGCCAAAACAAATCGAAAAGAGGAAATTCAGATGTCCCTAACTAATTCTATCTTATGCTTATTCGAAATAACAGACCCAAACTTAATTGTCACTGGTATTTCTAAAGAACGGTGTTCCACAAACCAACGTATTCATGTCGTCCATGCAACTTTGTCTTATCAACTTTTAAAGTGCCCACATTGTGGCCATAAAAGCTTAATTAAAAACGGAACTCACATGAGTCACCTGCGTTTAGGAGCCTTATCCGGTGGTCGTTACGAAATGCATTTAAAACGTCAAAGATACCAATGTAAAGATTGTTCAAAAACCTGTGGTGCTAAAACTAAGTTGGTTAATCGTAACGAAACTTTCACACATAATATCAAACATCAAGTGATCGTTTTGGCACGCGATATGTTGACGAGTAAAGAAATTGCTAAACTTTGTGGAATTTCGCCAAGCAGTGTTCAACGAATCCTAAATGCCAATATTCACTTAGCCTATCGTGTTAAACATCTCCCAGAGAATCTTTGCTTTGATGAATTTCGTTCCTGTAATCACTGGATGTCCTTTAATTGTTGCGATGCCGTTAGTCATCGCCGAATTGTTACTTTAAAAGATCGGCTAAGTAAAGATATCATTGACTACTTTGAAGCTCGTTTTTCGGTTCAAGAACGTGCCCAAGTTCAATCAGTGACGATTGACATGAATGCTGAATATGGCAGCTTCATTCATCGCTTATTTCCCAATGCGGCCACGATTATCGATCGTTTCCATATTATTCAACTGGCTGGGCGTGCCTTAGATAATGAACGCACGCAGACCATTCGTACTATCCAAGATAAGCATTCACGAATTTATCATATTTTAAAATCTCAATGGCGTTTATTTCATCTTGATGAAATAAAAGTTAATGATTCTAAGGCTGTTTATTTACGCGGAATTAACGAGTATATGACGCAACAAAACGCCATTGATTTAGCTCTAGACGCTTTTCCCAGATTTAGATCTGTGTATCAAACCTATCAAGGTATCTTAAGTGCCATACACCAAAAGGATGCTAATGCGTTCCAATCCTTACTTACTAACTACCAACCCACTAGTAATCAAATGGACATAACGATCAACACGTTTATCAAAAATGGTTCAGCCCTTCTAAACAGTTGTCGTTATCCATTTTCCAACGGTCCAATTGAAGGACTTAATCGTAAAATCAAGGCATTAAAGCGTAACTGTTTTGGTTTTCGAAATATTGACAACTTCTTTATCCGGATTAGTTTAATTCATGAGTAAACAAAAAGCACATTCACCGAAGTGAATGTGCCGTTCAAAATCTCCACCAATACGATTTGACAGAGACCCAAATTTGGTCATGAATTACCAGATGAAGAGATCATGTTAATGGCAATGCAGATTCAAAGAATATTGAAATGAGAAAAGCATCTTGCACTATGACTGAGTAAAAGGCGTCATAGGCAAGATGCTTTTTAGATTTGCTTAGCTTTAATAAAAACTGTTTTTACATATAATACACAGTAATCTTTTCCGAATAGTCCTTTGCCAGAGTTTCCATCACTAGATGGGCCTTATCAAGTGCTTCTTCTGCTGTTTTGAAAACTGTATACTTGATTGTTCCGTTCATATTAAGTGAAGTGTGACGTCCGGCTACCAGAATTTGAATGGCTAATCCGGGTAATTTCAAATCCATAACTTTCATTTTTTCCATATCTTTGTTTAAATTCCTCACCATTTTATAAATTGCGGGGTTTTTAGTTTTTACAACATTGCCTTATCTCGTAGCGTATCCTTGTAGACATCCTCCATATCCAAAACATTAAAATGGTAATCTTCGGGATTCATTGTCCGGAATACTTGATAAGCAATTCGGATCAAAATTTCCCGGCAGTTTTGATATTCAGATGTTTCTAAATCAGGAGAACGTGGGATCCGTGTGGCGAGGTAGCTATCACTCGGCAAAAGGTGTACCTCACCATTAAATTGGCCGACTAGATATTTTGTGAGATCCAACTGGAAATCATAATAGCGGCGAACCATTTCGAGTTTGCGGTGGAAAGTTTTGAAATCAACTCGTACATTCAATCGATAGCCACCATCAAACACTATATATATCCGTTTTTCGTCTGCCGGATCTTTATAAATGTCTTTCATATGGTGCACGGCCACCCAATGAGTGGAGTCTTTGACAGGGCCACCAGTTGGGGCAAATTGAATGCTACCTAAGACGTAGGGCCAACATCTGTTTACAGAAAGTTGGCGACCCATGGCTTGCATCAGCAGAAAATTAGCCTCTTTTGACCGTGCGTATCGGTTAATTAGTTTCTTAGTCGTCATTTTAGTCTTGTGAATACCGCGATGGGCATCAAAAACGATGCTGTTATAATCGGTACTCCAGTGTGAGGTGTCGTGGATGTAGAATGTTGTCTCGCTGCAAATATCTGTCTGATCGATAGTTTGCGCCATGTCCGCGATCTGTTCAAATCGACTAATTGTCCGCCGTTCAATAACCTCTTGCAATTCGTTTAGCTTCTCCAAATGGATTGTATCCAACTTAACCACTCCTTATATTATTAATAATGAAAACTGTAAAAATATAACATTTATAGAGCTTATCACACTTTAAAAATCTGTGTAGTCGGAAGTCAGACATTTAAAATGCGAAATTCTTGGCATTTGATGATAATGGAAGAAAAGAAAGCGAATGCAAAGGATTACTTGGTAAGGGCTTAACTAGGCTTGATATTAGGCGAGTTAACGCTTTTATATGTGAAAAGTTATGGTTGGCAGATTTTTTTGATTTTTTTGAAAAAACTTTCAATTAAATTATTTTTCATCACCTTAAGCAATGCGAACGAACCCAAAAACAATTGGTCAGGCGATACAGTAGATTTTTGCATTTCGTATTAAAAATAGAACAAATTATAATTACAAAAATTTTAGTTTAACCATAACCAATATACAAAAGGTGAAGGTAGTATGAAATCATGGACACGATTTAGTATAATTCCATAATAGGAAGGATTGTGTTTTTATGACCAAGAAAAAGTACTCAGTAGATTTTAGAAAAATGATTGTCAAGCTGTACCAGGATGGCGCCCCGGTAGCTGATCTTACAGACGAATATGGTGTATCAAATGTAACTATTTACAAATGGATTAATCTATATAAAGAAGACAAAGGAAGTGGAATTTCCAAATCAGATGTTTTAGCGTTGCAAAAACGTTTGAAACAGCTAGAAAGTGAGAATGACATCTTAAAAAAAGCCTTAACCATATTCGCCAAAAAGTAAACCCAGATGACTGGCAGACAGCCGTTGATATTAATTTGAAGCACCATAGTATCAAAGAAACCTGTAAAGTACTCTCAGTTCCACGCTCAACTTACTATGAACATCAGCAGAATCATGTATCGCCACAAGCCAAGCGTCGTAAGACACTTAGCCAGTCGATTAAACGCATTTACTTTAATTCTAGACGTATCTACGGGGCACCTAAAATTCTAAAAGCGTTACAAAAAGAAGGTAAGACTGCCAGTATTAAGCTAGTTCAACGATTAATGCGCCAAATGGGGTTAAAATCAATCACGCGCAAGAAGTGGCATTATCAACAAACTAATGATATTGATGCGACTGATTATTCAAATATACTCGCGCAAGATTTTCGTACAACCAGTCCAAATCAAAAGTGGTGTGCAGACATAACTTATATTCACACCAAAGCCAATGGCTGGTGTTATTTATCAAGCATTCAGGATTTATATTCACGTAAAATCATTGCCCATAAAATCAGCCGTCATATGACTGCTGATCTTGTGATCAGCACTTTTCAACAAGCCTTTGAAACTAGAAAGACGACTAATAACTTAATTGTGCATACCGATCTGGGTAGCCAGTACCGCAGTGCTGGCTTTGAACAGATCTTAGCGCAACACCATATTCGCCATTCTTATAGCAAGCGTGGCTGTCCCTATGACAATTCATGTTTGGAATCATTTCACGCCAGTTTGAAAAAAGAAGAGGTTTACCAACACCATTATCAGGATTTTGAAGAAGCAAATGCTGCAATATTCAGCTACATTGAGAGCTTTTATAACAGTGCTCGAATTCACAGTAGCATTGATTATTTAACTCCAAATGAAAAGGAAAAATTAGTCGCTTAATTATACATAAAATGTGTCCAGATTCTTGACCTAAATCCAAGGCATAAATTATAGTAGCAATAATAACTGCTACAATTAATTTACCAAGTTTATGAATATTATTTTGCTCAACTTCGGTGTGGAAAAATAAGCATGATAATGAAAAAAGAAAAACAAGTACATTTCCCATGGCCAATTGTTGGATCATCACTGCAAAAATGGTTATTTCAAAGATAGTATGATCACTCAGTACATCATTTCGGAAGTTCCAAAGAGAGTAAGCGATAATTAAATTTAAGCCACCAATAATCAGTATCATTGTTATGCTGGGATTTACATGTGATAAGTTTTGAATTGATATTTTTTTTTGCGAGGAAATTATTCCAGCGTATAAAAAATATACAACTGACGAAATGCCCAGCATCAAAGTTAATAAATCATAGCTGCGCTTTAAGGTCAAATGTAAAAAATTCAATAGGAATCCGATACTATCACAAATTTTTTCAATTAACATAAGTTCACCTTCCTGTTTATGGTATCGCTTTCAAGAGTACGATAACAGAATAAACAAGGGGTTACAAGGCTTCAAGAAAAAGCAGAAACTACTTTTAAAAATTAAAACGCGATAAAATCAAAATTACTTGGATTTTAAGTATGTCGTGATAGGTATAAAAACGACCAAAATTTTGTTTGTTTTGTATACGTTTCAAAACTGCTTTTTCTTATTTTCTCTAAGTAGAGGATTTTTTGTTGTGTACTTTTACACTTTTTGAAACAGAGATTCTAAAGAATTGTAGCAGAAAATTTTCATTTTACACTTTTTTTGAATGAAAATTATCTACATAGTACCGAAAAAGGGCATCACAAACTAATTCCAAAGAAGAAAAATAATTATATTCAAGTTGTTTATTTGTAGACAGATCTAATTTGCTCATCTCATAGTATAAATTAAAAGTTGTATTTGTAGATAAAGAATTTTTGGATAGTGGGGTTATAGACAAAGTATCTACATTTTTTAGTTCTAGTTGAGTTGATATCTCATTTACTCTCTGACTTTCACCACTAAAAGAAATTAGTATTAACAAATCTTTTTCAGTTAAAAAAGGAATTGTCCAATTTAGTTCAGTAATAGAAGGAATTTGGATGAATGGCAAATTACAGCCTAAAAAATTGCGCGAAAGATTCTCTGCTGCATGTTTCTCAGCCCAGTCTGTACCATAAACATAAACTCGATCGGATTCTTGGATTCTTTTTAGAATTGGTATTATGTCTGTCTGTTCGATTAGGCGAAGTGTTTGTGTAATATCATCTTCTAGCAATTTAAAGTTATTTTGCTTATAATTATTTCCTTCATGAATTTCTTGAGAGATGAAAAATCTCATTTCAGAAAAGCCTGGGAATCCAAGCCTCTTTGAAAGGCGTGTTAATCCAGCTGAAGAAGTGTAGGTAAGCTTTGCTAATTGGCTTGCTTTTAAGGATATACATTGTTTCTTATTTTGCATAATATAATGCAGAATGGTCAAATCTGTTTGTGTTAAGTGACTAATATTTTTATTAATTATCTCTTCAAAACGCATACTGACTTCCCCCTTTCATAGCACTTAAAACAAATTTTAGCATTTGAAACATGTTTTGTCATTAGAAAATGAAAACGCATTCATCAAAATGCATAGACACGGTCTTATGTGCGTTTTAGTATGTGGTTGTACTTAATTTGATAGGAGGAATTTGGAATGAAAACTAAGGATTTAAATATTACTATTGCAGGTGGTGGAGCTACTCATACACCTGGGATTGCACAGGCTTTGTTAAGTAGTATTAAGAGATTACCATTTACTTCGTTGACACTTTACGACATCGATGAAAAACGAAATGATGATATGTATGTGATTGTAAAGTATTTGTTGAAGAAAAACAAAATTTCGACAGTTTCCTTGCGGCAGACAACAGATCCAAAAGTAGCCTTTACTGGTGTAGATTTTGTCTTCTCACAAATCCGAGTTGGTAACATGAAGATGCGAGAAAAAGATGAAAAAATTCCCTTGAAGTATGGTTTGATTGGACAAGAAACCTGTGGATTGTGCTCCTATCCTAGTATTTGGTACATAAATTTCTGAACAGTTGTGCCATAATTAATAAAACAAGATAGGAGCATTCCAATGAAACGATATCAAGATGATTTTAAAGCCAGCATTGTGAAGATGCATCGTGAAGAGAAAAGATCTATTCGCTCGCTTTCCGAGGAATACGGTGTTTCTCCAGCCGCAATTCATAACTGGGTTAAAGACGCTAAATCAGTTGAGCTAGAAGACGGTACTGAAGTAACGTCCAAAGAATTCAAACAACTTCAAAAGGAAAATCAGCGATTAAAGGAGGAACTTGAAATTTTAAAAGCTGCGGCGGTGTTACTGGGAAAGCATTAGGACGAATTAATTGCCTTGTCTTCATAGAAGATCAGTTATTGCGACACCGCTTATCAATTATTCTTTCGGCACTGAAATTACCGCGCAGCACCTATTACCATTGGAAAAGATATCAACCTAGTCAACACGAACGTGTTGATAATCAGCTCAAAGAAAAAATTAAATTGATTTGGGAAAATAATTATCGTGCCTATGGTTATCCACGAATAACGATGGTGCTTCGCAAGTCAGGCATCTGTGTTGGGTCAAAACGAATTTTACGATTAATGAGGGAAATGGAGATTCACTCTTTAATGAATCGGCGATTTAAAAAACCTGGCACTCATGTGGATCATTCGCAACGCCCCAATTTAATCAAGCACCAGCCCAATGCAAGGATATGGCGTGCTGACATTACTTATTTGGAATTACGTCCAGGAACCTGGGTTTATCTCAGTTCTATTTACGAACCAAAGGTTCATCAAGTTCTTGCTTTCAAGATTGGTCGTCAGATGGAGGCGACGTTAGTTGTAGAAACGATTAATCAGGCGCTTGAATGTCATCAAAAGCCACAATATTTTCACTCTGACATGGGTTCACAGTACACCAGCAACGAAGTTGAAACTTTACTTGAACGGCATCAGATTAGCCACTCATACTCAAAACAAGGTTATCCTTATGATAATGGGCCAATTGAAGCTTTTCACTCATTGTTGAAGAGAGAGTTTGCCTTTCAAACAACTTTTTCCAATTTTGAGGACTTGGTAATCCGAACCTCAAATTACATCAGTTGGTTTAATTCCGACAGAATTAGAACGAGTGTTTAGAAAAAGATGTGCCATTTATTGACATAGGAGCAATTTACAAGGGAACATGACTGGTGGGTTAATTTGGTTAGTTTTGAATTTTGTTTTCCTTTGGTTGAAATATAAGATGTTCGATTTAGGCTATTTTTCTGGTGTCAAGCTGGTCAGTGCATTAGGTGATCGGATGTCGGTATTTACGGATGCAGCGTCTGTTATGGGCCTATCCGTAGTTGGTGCACTGATTGCAACAGTAGTAAAAATTTATACGCCGATCACTTTTAAAACTGGAAAAGTAACTTTGGCGATGCAAAATGGAGTAATAGATAAAATTATGCCAGCATTGTTGCCTGCACTTGCAGCTTGGGGAATTTACGTTCTCCTTGGGAAAAAGGGGTGGACTGCTAACAAAATTATTTTATTAGTACTTGTAATTGCTTTGCTTGGAGCATTTACAGGAATTTTAGGTGTTCAACCAGCTTAATTGGTATAATTTAGAAAATGACAAAAATGGTTTTTGGCAATTTTTGTCTTGAGAGAAGGGAAAGTGTAATGCAGAGGCATCTAATCATTGCATCGCATGATCGATTAGCTTTAGGTTTTAAACAAACAATAGAATTTATTTCTGGAAAACAGAATAATTTGCATATTTTAACAGCCTATACGGATAATAAACCGATCGAGAGTAAGGTTTCAGAAATAATGAATGAGATTGATCCAAAAAACGAAGTAATCATCCTAACTGATATGCTGGCAGGAAGCGTAAATCAAAAATTTTTCCTATATAAGAATCGACCTCACACACATATCGTTACTGGAATGAATTTGCCCTTAGCACTTGCGTTTGTGATGGAATCAAGCGATGGCTACCTTTCTGAAAGTTATGTTAGAAATATGGTTGAACAGGCAAGAGAACAATTAATTTATGTAAATGATATTGATACTTCATTAGATTCAGAAGACGAGTAAAAAAGTAGGTGAATTATGGCAAGCTGTATTGTACAAGACACTAATTATCGTTTTACGATTCTAACAGATCGATTGATCAGATTGGAATATTCGGATGTTGACCAGTTTGAGGATCGCACGACTCAAGTGGTGCAAAATCGTGATTTTGATAAGCCTAAATTTGAGGTTTTTAAGAATCAAAAAAATCATCAGATTGAGATAGTTACTAAGTTTATTCATCTTTATTATGATGGTGGAAAATTTTCTCCAGCAACTTTGTATATTGATGCTGCCTACAACTATGGGACTTATATGAGTCGGTGGTATTTCGGAGAAAAAATTGAGAAAAATTTAAAGGGGACTGCGCGAACGCTGGACAAGGCGGATGGTGAGATTCCTTTAGAAGATGGATTAATGGCTAAAGACGGATTCTCTTATTTAGATGACTCTAAGTCGTTCATTCTTTCTGATGATAAGTTTCAAGTCAGAGAAAACCCTGAATTAGATTATTACTATTTTGCCTATGGTCATGATTTTGAAGGAACTTTAAAAGATTATTATAAATTGACTGGCAAGACACCATTGATTCCACGTTATGCCTTAGGAAATTGGTGGAGTCGTTACTGGCCATATACACAGGATGAATATAAGGCGTTGTTTGAACGGTTTAATAAGGAAGAAATCCCGATTTCAGTAGCCGTTATGGATATGGACTGGCATCTCGTTCATGATGTGCCGGCACGTTTTGGTAGTGGCTGGACGGGATACACCTGGAACAAAAAGTTGTTCCCAGATCACAAAAAATTGATTCAATGGTTACATGATCAAGGAAAGCACGTGACGATTAATGATCATCCCGCTGCTGGTGTACGGGCGTTTGAAGATGCTTATCCTAAAGTAGCCAAACGATTAGGTTTAAATACGGATGAAGAAGAGCCAGCTTTGTTTGATTTTCAAAATGCGTTATATCGAAAGGCCTACTTTGAAGATGTTCATCGACCACTGGAAAAAGATGGTATTGATTTTTGGTGGATTGATTGGCAACAAGGACAAAATCGCGGTACCAAACAGGTTGATCCACTATGGTTATTAAATCATTATGTTTATCAAGATAATGACCAGCAACATCCCGGAAATGGTCTGACGCTTTCTCGTTATGGTGGTCCAGGAAGTCATCGCTATCCGTTAGGTTTTTCAGGAGATACTGTTGCAAGTTGGAAATCGTTACAGTTTCAACCTTATTTCACAGCAACAGCATCTAACATTGGCTACACTTGGTGGAGCCATGACATCGGCGGCCACATGAAGGGCGCTTATGATAGTGAATTAACGTTACGTTGGATGCAATTTGGTGTATTTAGTCCAGTTAATCGTCTGCACAGTTCTGAAAATCCGTTTATGGGAAAGAAACCGTGGAATTACGATGAAAATGCCCGTCAATCTATGACTAAATTTTTAAGACTTCGTAGTTCTTTAGTTCCATATTTAGATACGGCTAATTATTTGACTCATAAGAATGGCATTCCGCTAGTTGAACCTGTTTATTACAAAAATCCCGATGAAAAGGCTGCCTATACAGTTCAAAATCAATATTATTTTGGTAGTGAAATGATGGTCGCACCAATTACACAACCGGCTGATGATATAACATTTGAAGGAGAAACAACAGCTTGGTTACCAGAAGGGGACTGGTTTGATTTCTTTACTGGCGTTAAATATATCGGCGACACATACGTGAATATTCATCGATCAGGAAAGGACTATCCGGTTTTTATAAAAGCTGGAGGAATTGTTCCTTTAAACGCAAATTATATGGAAGATATTGAACAATTGCCAGAAAAATTAGACGTCCGAGTTTACCCAGGTGCTGAAAATCAATTTACTTTGTTCGAACATCAAGGTACTTTGGTCGCTAAAACTAAGTTTGAATTTGATGGTGAATCACACTTAAAGATACAAGTTGAAGATTCAGATCAGATTTTGCCGGAGAAACGTGAACTGAATATTTTGGCCTGTGGAAACGTGGCAAATCTAGACTGTTCAACTAAGAAAGTTATGTTAACAAATCAAAATAACTCTAAGACAGTTGATTTGAATTTCAAAAACGATAAAGAGTTAGTGACTTCATTGATTTTTGAAAAGCTGCAACATGCAAAAGTTAGTTTTGATCTCAAAAACGAAATTTGGAAAGTTGTCAATAGTCAAAAAACGCCAGAACAAATTATTAGTTATCTGAACACTTTGGATAATCAAAATTTGGCTAAGATGTTGATTGAACTAGTGGCTGCATAAAAATTGAATGGAATCCAAAAAAGGACCTTAACAATGAAAAATATATTAAGGTCTTTTTTCTATGGTTAGATTTGTACTAATAACATTAATCTGAATTTGATGGTATTTTTATCTGTACGTGTCAGTTGATAATAAACCTTTTAAAGAGTTACATAGTATCGATATCGTGACCCTACGTAATAGTTAACACTATATTCTGTATAATTCGAGTTTGAATCTGCAATTTCACGTACACGTTTTAAAAGAGGTTCAGGTTTGCTCATGTCCAGAAATCTCATAAGATTATCTGTTGATGGGACAGCCTCAACATATTCAGTTTGTCGATTCACATGTATATTAAATCTGCCAAGATAATCATAAAGTGATCCATAATAATCCTTGCTATCTAAAGAATATTTAATTGAGTAAGGAATAAATGTAACAGAATAAGTAATTACTGTATCATCGGCACCACGAACTCGCGCAATTTTGAGTACTGGTGCTCCTTCATTAATTTCTAAATGCCGTGCAATTATTGTTGAGGCTGGGATTTTCTTAACATCTGCCCAAGTTGTCACGGGCTTTTTCCCTAATTCAAGCATTTCATTTGTAAAGCTTTTAACCACTGTATAACTAGGCTTATCATTCACTTCGGTAGGGGGATCTAAAACAAAAGTTCCTTTACCGCGTTCACGAATGAGGTATCCCTTTTGAACTAGATCATCCAGTGCTCGTCGAACGGTGATGCGGCTAACGTTATAAGACTCTTCAAGTTCTTTTTCTGGTGGAATTTTATCTCCAGTCAGCCACTCACCACTGTTTATTTTGAATTGTAAATCATCTTCAATTTTTACATATAATGGTAAATCTCCTTGTTCCATAAAAAGAACCCCCAATTGACCTGTTTATATCATTATAACGTATTCTGCTCATGATGCAATCAAACAATAATTTACACATTTTTATGTAAGCCTTTACAAACACTCTGAAAAATGGTATATTCAAATCGTAATAATGATATAACATTATATTGAAAGGAGAAATATTATGGCAATTTCATTTATTCGTGTTGATGATCGAATTATACATGGTCAAATAGTTACAAGGTGGTTGAGCGAATTACCAGCTGATGGCGTGGTAGCGGTTGATGATGATGCAGCAAATAATTCAATTATCTCTAAAGTACTTAAGGGCGCCGTTCCTGGGGGGCTGAAGGCTTTTGTCATGACGGTTGACCATACTGCTGAAAGATGGGAGGACATTGTTGGCAGTCAAAAAAAGTATTTTTTGTTAGCAAAAACACCAATTACTTTAGCTAGACTATACAAAGCTGGTGCAGATTTTATAACAGCTCAACCTAATTTAAATGTCGGACCGATGAGTGAACGGGATGGTGCGATAAAAGTTGGTCCAAATGCCAATGTGTTACCAGAAGAAATGGAGGCATTTCAGTTTTTGGCAGATCATGGTATGGATATTAATTTTCAATTGGTTCCTGATTCTAAGAAAACAACTTTTACTGAAGCTGTTCGTCAATATAATGAGTAGGGAGGGTTTTAAATTGCTATTTTTTCAAGCAACTATTATTTCTATATTGTGCTACCTCGGTGCTTTAGGTACTCCATGGTTATTTGGGTTAACCGGTGGTTGGTATACGTTGTCTCGACCACTGGTGTCAGGATTTCTAATAGGTTTAATTGTTGGAGATGTCAAGCAAGGAATTATTATTGGTGTTGCAGTTCAGGCAGTTTATATTGCATTGGTTACGCCTGGTGGACAAATGCCAGCAGATTTAAACTTTGTGGCATATCCTGCAATCGCACTTGCAATAATGTCACATGCTTCAACGGGAGTTGCAGTAACTATGGCAACAACAATTGGAGTTGTAGGTACGATTGTGTTCAACTTTTTTCAAGTAGGAAACTCTTATTGGAATCATCGCGCAGAGAAAGCGATTGAGGAGGGGAATGAGCGATCATTTCATTTCAATGCGATTTGGGGACCACAAATTTTTAATTTTGCACTGCGATTTATACCGTCTTTTTTGGTTATTTATTTTGGATCTGGGTTTGCTAAACAATTATTGAATAGTATGCCACAGTACATCTTAGACGTTATGACTTTCTTGGGTGGGGTTCTTCCAGCATTAGGAATTGTAATGTTATTAACGATTGTTATTAAAAAAAATTACATGTGGGCATTCTTTCTGTTTGGTTTTACTGCCGTTGTATTTATGCAATTAAATATGATTGCGCTAGCTATGGTTGCCGTAACGATAGCTGTAATTTTTTATTTTGCCATCAGCACCAATGATGATTCAGATGGAGGCAACTCGAATAAGACTCAAGGCGGTTCTGAAAATAATGATGAGGAGGAAGAATTCTAATGACAAAGAAAAAACAGTACCAACTTCTTGATAAGAAGACAGTTAGTAAATCGTATAATCGTTGGATGATGTATAATTTGGCCTCGACTAGTTATGAGTTCTTGGAGGCCTTTGGTTTTGCTTATGCAATGGAACCGGTGTTGAAGAAACTATATGCAAAAAATTCAGATGAATATCGTAAAGCGATGAAACGTCATTCGGTGTTTTATAACACAGAACCACAACTAGGTTCATTGGTAAACGGGATTACTGTTGGTTTGGAGGAGCAAAGAGCAACCGGCAATAACGAAATTACAGGGGATTTTATTAATTCACTGAAAGTTGGGTTGATGGGACCTTTAGCAGGAATTGGAGATTCTATGATTCCGGGTATGTTGATTCCAATCTTACTTTCTATTGGTATGGGACTCGCTAGTGGTGGTAGCATTCTTGGACCGCTTTTCTATATTGTTGCTTATAATTTGATTATTGTTTTTGGGTCTCGATATCTGTACTTCAAAGGGTATGAGCTTGGGGCTGAATCTGTTGATTTATTTGTAGGAAAAACTGCACAGCGAATCACACAAGCAATTACGGTGCTGGGAACTGTTGTTACAGGAGGAGTAGCTGCTTCATATGTTAAAGTACCACTTCCAATCGTTATAAAAATGTCTAGTTCAACAATTGATATTCAGAAGATATTAGACGGAATATACCCTTCACTGATTCCCTTGTTGTTAGTATTTATTTCTTGGTGGTTTATGTCTAAAAAGCATGTTTCTCCAATTAAAATGATTGTTGCGTACTTCATTCTAGCATTTGTTGGATATGGAATTGCCTACGGTATTATGGCTTTGATGTAAGAAAGGAATTTTTATGAAAATTATTATGGTTAGCCATCAAGGTTTTGCATCAGGAGTTTTATCCGCTGCAAAGTTCATTGTTGGTGATTTGCCAAAGATTGAATCTGTAGAACTAGATGATCGAGGTATTTCGACATTTAGATCGGAATTTCAGAAAATTATGAAGCAAATTTCGTTGTCCGAAAAAATAGTGCTTCTCTCTGATATACCAGCAGGATCTCCTGGAAATTCAGCCTTTGAATTATTAACAGAGGCAGGATTTGATACCACATACTTATCTGGCTGTAACTTGCCAATGGTTTTAGATCTAGTGTTATCGAACAACATTGATAGTGCTCTTAAAGCGGGCAAAGGAGGTTTGGTCGATGTGACAGCAATTCCAGAGACAAATGATGAGGATGATGATTTTTAAAAATGTTATATCAATATAATGATTGGAGACGTTCAAATGAATTATGATTTAGAACCTGAAACTGACATTGAGAACTTTAAAATGGCTGTTCAAGGCGTTTCAAATGTGACAAATATGCTCAGTGAGAAAATTAACTCTTTAGATTCAGAGTCGACTATTATCTTTGAATGTTATCCTGGGGTTGATTATGATGACTTACGCCATAATATTATTGATAATTTTAATGCAGATAATGTAATTTTTGCAGATGATTTTGCTATGAGTTCGAAACTGGTTAACGAAACTATACATCAACAGATGACTGATGATCGAGTTTTTGGAATTATGACTCATTACACCTTAAGTGATTTCTATCCCCAGCTGGACTTAATTAAATCTGATATCAAGAAAAAGAAGGGTAAAACAATTGTTTACGGAACAGGAGCATCTTTGTTTGCACCGAATGCTGAAATAACTGTGTACTGCGATTTGGCCCGTTGGGAAATTCAATTGCGCTATCGTTCCGGATTATCAAATTGGCAACAAGATAATGCAGATGAAGATCCATTACGTAAGTTTAAGCGGGGGTATTTCTTTGATTGGCGTATGGCTGATCGTTTGAAGAAAGATATTTTACCGAAGGCGGATTTTGTATTAGATACAAACAAGAAAAATGAGCCCAAGTTGGTTAGTGGTACTGATTTACTCGCAGCCCTTCAAGTCTTACAATATCAACCCTATCGAACAGTTCCATATTTTGATGCTAGTGTTTGGGGTGGACAGTGGATGAAAAATCACTACAAGTTACCGGAAAATGGTTCTAATTATGGCTGGGCGTTTGATGGAGTTCCAGAAGAAAATAGCCTGTATTTTAGATTTGGAAAGGTGCGGATTGAAGTACCTGCAATGGATCTGATGTTGATGAATCCGATCGGTATTCTGGGGGAAAAAGTATTTTCAAGATTTGGAGCAGAATTTCCAATTCGATTTGATTATCTAGATACGGTTAAAGGTGGAAATTTGAGCTTACAGGTACATCCACTTACTGAATATATTAAGCAACATTACGGAATGAATTATACCCAAGATGAGAGCTATTATATTTTGGCCTCAACTTCAAATTCGTCGGTATATTTAGGAACTAAAAAGGACATTGATAAGGAAAATTTGGGCAAAGCTCTAAGCAGAGCAGCTGAAGGAAAAGAAAGATTTCCAGATGAAAAGTTCATTAATAATTTTCCAGCAAAAAAAGGAGATCATTTTTTGATTCCAGCAGGTACTATCCACTGTGGAGGAGCCGGAACGGTGGTACTCGAAATTAGTGCAACACCATATATATTTACATTTAAAATGTGGGACTGGGATAGAGTTGGTCTTGACGGAAAGCCAAGACCTATTCATCTCGAAGAAGGGTTGGATAATATTCAAATGAGACGTGATACTGATTGGGTCGAACAAAACTTAATTAATCAGTTTTCTCTGATGTCACAGAATGAGGATGAAACAGTGGAACGTACTGGCCTTCACCCCACACTTGAATTTATTGAAACCTTACGTCATACCATCAATGGAGTGGGTCAATTTAATACGCATGGTAGTGTGAATATGTTAAATATGGTAGACGGGAATGAAGCAGTAGTCGAAAGCCTCAATAACAATTTCAAACCATTCACAATTCATTTTGGAGAAACCTTTATTGTGCCAGAGGCTGTTGGCCAATATACGATTCGGAGTACTAGCTCTATAGTAAAAAAAATTACAGTTATTCAAGCATTTGTAAAGTGAGGTGATTTTATTGTTTTATCCGGGATTTGGAATTAATGTAGATACTTTTAATATGAATTTTACTTATGATAAAAATACATTTGGTCCTGAAGTTGAGGTGAGACATTTAGACGATATTCGTAAGAGTATGCTAGATTCAAAAGCAGACGGTCCAGATAAGGTATATACAATTGCTATGGATGTTGGGGATAAATTAGATTTTGAGGATTTGAACCAAAGATTCTTACTTTTTGGTGTTTGCACTTATGCGGCAGGAAAGATTGGGAAAGAGCCCGTTCGTAGTCAGGGACACATTCATAGTATTTCTGCGTCGTGCAATTCAACAACCCCTGAGGTTTATGAAGTCTGGCAGGGAAAATGCACAGTACTTTTACAAGAAACGGCAAATGATAATCCTGGCCGAGTATATGCAGTAACTGCCAAAAAGGGGGAAGTAATAGTAGTTCCTCCTGGTTGGGCACATTGTACTGTGAACGCGGATCCTAGGATGCCGATGACTTTTGGGGCCTGGTGTATACGGGATTATGGGTTTGAATATGCGAACGTTAGAAAACATCATGGGCTGGCTTTTTATCCAATTGTGAATAAAAACAATAATATTTCTTGGCAACACAATAATTGTTACAAAAAAACAAAAATTACTGTAAAAAATCCGTCAGATTATTCGAATTTAGGAATTAATCTAAAAAAAACGATTTATGAGCAGTACCAAGATAATCACAACGCCTTTGAATTCGTAACAAATCCACAAAAATATCAGGATGTATGGTATAACTTTGTACCATAGGGTGGAGATGTAACAATGCCGACAAATTTGAAAAGTGATAGTGGAAACTTAATAGGTGAAACAATTCGGAAAGATACAACTTTTGATGCGTTAAGACCCTTAATTAGAAATCCAAAGCTGATTTCTACAGAAAAAGGGAAGAACATTTCATATTGGGTAGAAATGCAAAAAAATGGCGTGCAAGACGGCCAAAGTGGTGGTTTATTTTTTGGAGTGTCTCATGTTAATCCTGGTAAAATTGGAAATGAATTTAATTTCACAAAAGGACATTTTCATCAGTCAATTGATACGGGTGAATACTATTGGGGAATTAAAGGACATGGTTTATTGATTTTACATGACTTGAACGCGGAAGAACATGTCGAAGAAGTTGTACCTGGGCGTGTTTTATACATTCCTGGAAAAGTTGCTCATCGACTTGTTAATATTGGTGATGATGTTCTGAGTGTAGGTGCTGTGTGGCAGTCAATTTCAGGACACCAATATTTTAAAAGTAATATTTTTTCGACGAGGATTATTGCGGATGGAACAGGGTGGAAAATGGACAAGGAATGATTGAGCTAAAAATAATTTGAAAATGTTGTTTGTCAATAATTATTAAGTTGAAAACTGTTATTAAAAGAACTAAATTAAGCAGTAGTCATATTTTCTTTGTTTAAGTTTTTGCAAATAATGACAACATAAAAGCATCCCCCAAATGAAGTTGTAAATATCTTCATTTTGGGGATGCTTTTTCCATCAAAAAATCAAACATCTAAACTATTGCTGCTCAAGGAATTATTGATAACAATCACCCCACCTTTATCATATCGATGCCGCGTTTGAGAATATTCAAAAGCTCGTCCATCCGATAAATGAACCGTTTGAGAGACCTGTAAAATAGGTTCTCCATGGTTACATTTTAAATACTTCTGGTCATTCTTCTGAGAAATGTCGGCTGTGATTTTACGAATTGCACTTCCAATTTTTAAGTTGAGTGTTGATTCAATAAATTTGTAAATTGAACCGCTAGCAATTTCTTCTGTTAAGTTTTGAATTACTGAAAGGGGCATTATCGAATGATCCAATTCATATGGTTCCTTATCAACATTTCTTAACCGCAGCACATCATAAACTGGTGTTGAACTTGAGATTGCAAGTCGTTTTTGTTCATGAGGGTTAGGTAATCTAATTTCAAAGTTCAAAACTTGTGTTGTTACTTTGTTCCGGCCTTCGAATAATTTAGTGGTCCCCTCATACTGACTAGATAAAATATCTAAAGTAGATTGAGAGTTAGGAGCTACAGTGGTTCCACTTCCTTGACGACGCAGAATTAAATTGGCGTTTGATAATTCATCGAGCGCTTTTTGAATGGTAACCCGAGACGTGCCAAATTCATCAGCCAATTCCTTTTGACTAGGCAAATGTTGACCAGTTTCGTAGTCACCAGTTTTAATTCTATTTTTTAAGGTAGTTGCAATTTCTTTATATTGGCTGATAGTTAGCACCTTCTTTTTCACTTTTAATTTTAGCATAGTATTTAAATTATCCAAATTAAATAGTTGGGTTTTCATATTAATAATTTGACTTTACAAATTATTAATATGAGTTATAATAAAATTATTGAGGAGGTTAACAATGGAAAATTCAAATTTTCTCTGGGGGAACTCAGTTTCAAGTATGCAAACGGAAGGTGCCTGGGATAAAGACGGCAAAGGCCCATCAGTTTATGATATAAGAAAAGCAACACCGGAAACGAGTGATTGGAAAGATGGTATTGATGAGTACCATCGATACGAAGAAGACTTCGATTTAATGAAAAATGCTGGAATGAATTGTTATCGCTTCCAGGTTTCTTGGTCAAGAGTTATACCAACTGGAGATGGATCAATTAATCAAAAAGGATTGGACTATTACGAGCGTTTCGTTGATGAATTACTTAAAAGAGACATGATTCCTGTGATTTGTTTGTACCATTTTGATATGCCGCTTGCTTTAGCGAAGAAGTATAACGGATTTGTTAATGATCATGTGCGAAATGCTTTCGTCCGTTTTTCAAAAATCGTCATTGACAAATTGGCTTCTAAAGTAAAATATTGGATTCCTTTTAATGAACAAAATTGCACCATGTTTGAGGAGGGATTTCAAAATAGTGGTTACTTGCAAGGCGATAAGACCATCGAAGACCAGTATAAAATTGCCACCAACAGTCTAATTGCATATGCGGAGGTCGCAGATTATGTTCATAAATTTGATGGCTTGCAAATTGGTGGAATGGTTGCCTATCAAGAAATGTATCCTAATTCAACGAAACCCCAAGATGTGATGGTTACGCGCAAAGCAAATGAATTTATTAATAATGACTTTTTATCATTTTTTGCGACGGAAAAGCGTTCAGCAGAAGTTATTCGATATATGAAGAATAATGGTATGTCAACGCTAGTTCACAAATTAAATCAGGTGACCGAAAAATTAACCAATATAAAAAGTGATTTTTTGGCTTTCAGTTACTATTACAGCTTAGTTATTGATTCAACAAGGATCCAGCAAGACGTAGCGCCTAATTATTATATGAGTCAAGGAAAAGTATTGAATTCTAACTTGAAAACATCAGAATACGGCTGGCAGATAGATGCAGACGGTTTCAGAAATAGTATTACAGAAATGTCTGATAGATTTGGATTGCCAATATTCTCTGTAGAAAATGGAATCGGCGCAAAAGAAGAATGGGACGGTCAAAATCAGATCGATGATGATTATCGTATTCAATACCACAAAGAACATATTCAGGCTATGAAAAATGCTGTTCAAATTGATGGTGCACAAGTAATGGGTTATCTTGGTTGGGGGCTGATTGATATACCTAGTTCAGCGGGCAATATGGAAAAACGTTATGGGCTAGTTTATGTGAACCGTGGTAATCACGAACTTCGAGATTTAAGAAGAGTTCCCAAAAAAAGCTATTATTGGTTTAAAAAAATGATCGCTCAGGAAAAATTTTGAAAAGGAGTGTAGATATGAAAAGCAGTGGAATTGGAAGGAAGTTTATTGACAGTTTTACTAAAGTTTCTATTAAAATAGGTAATCAGATTCACCTACGTTCATTGCGCGATGCATTTGCGATGATTATGCCGCTATTTATTTTAGCTGGACTTGGGGTTCTCATTAATAACGTTATTTTTACGTTATTCTTTAAAGGCACAACCTTAGCAAATTTTCAGACATTTGGTAATTTATTGGTGAATGGAACGCTTAATATTGCAGGATTATTGATTGCTCCTGTAGTTGGCTATTGTTTAGCAAAGAATCGAAATTTCAATAATGCTTTAGGTGCAGCAATTGTCTCATTGGCGGGCTTGATCGTCATGATGCCTATTACAATACAAGCAATTCCAATTGGTAAGACAGCACCTGTTAATATTTCAGGATATTTATCTTTTACAAATGTTGGCGTTACTGGAATGTTCGCGGGTATTATTATTGGACTTGTTGCAACTGAGTTGTTTATTAGGCTGTCTGGAGTGAAAAAGTTTCGAATTAACTTAGGTGAAAATGTGCCGCCGGCAGTCAGCGATTCGTTCATGACTTTAATTCCTACCATTGTAGTTTTGAGTTTGTTAGCCATTATTGCAGCTTTATTAACAGTTTTAGCTCATACAGATATGATTAAGCTAATCACTATCCTTATTCAGGAACCATTGCGGAAAGTGAATACTAGTTTACCAGGATTCTTGCTGATTTATAGTGTCGGAAATCTTTTGTTTGGTTTTGGTATTCACCAAGCGGTTATTAACGGAACATTGCTAGATCCAGTTTTATTGATTAATACAAACAAAAACATGCAAGCTTTCGCGGCCGGACATGATATTCCTTATATCATTACTAGTGTTTTTCGAGATACATTCGGTATGTACGGTGGTACAGGAAGTACAATTTGCTTACTAATTGCGACCATAATCTTTTCAAGGATGAAATCAAGTCGGCAAATTACAGGTCTTTCTATTGTACCTGGGTTGTTTAATATCAACGAACCGGTTATTTATGGATATCCAATTGTTTTTAACTTGCCGCTACTAATTCCCTTTGTATTAACGCCAGTGATTGCGCTATTGTTTGCCTACTTCTGTACAGCAATTGGTTTTATGAACCGAACTGTAGTTATGGTGCCATGGACAACGCCACCATTGATTAATGGTTTTCTTGCCACAGGTGGAGACTGGAGAGCAATAATTGTTCAATTGATTACGATTGTATTTGGAATTTTCTTCTATCTTCCATTTATGAAGATTTCAGAACGGGTTATGCTACATCAGGCAGAAGAAGAAAATTAATGTTTCCCATAATTAGAACGAACTCGGTTGAGTTCGTTCTTTTTTTGAATGCCATTTTAACGGTTATTAAAAGTATACTATCTTAAGTGTACTTTATTGAATATTTCAAAAACGTTCCACATGGTATATTGAAAACGTATTCAGGAGGTGAATGAAATGCAAGAATCTATTGAAAGTTTGACAGATCAGGAAGTTCAAATGATTAAGTTGATTCTTAACACAGGAACTGTTCATTATTCTGATATTTCCAAAAGTATTGGAAGATCTCGTAAAACTATTTCAAAATATTTGGATAACGTTGAGGAATTTCTCCAAGGTTATCACGTAACGCTTGTACGTAAACGAAACGTGGGTATTTATTTTGAAGGAGACACTATGGATCTTCAAAATGTGATTCAAAATAAAAAATATCCAGATACGCCAAATACGAAGAACGAACGAGTTATTGCTATTTTATCAAAGTTATTACTTGCGAATTACCCGCAAACAATTCAACAACTTGCTGATAGCACGTTTGTTAGTCGCAGTACTTTAGAAAGTGACTTCAAAGAAGTTAAGCGTACATTAGCTAAATATGGCGCACTTATTGAAACCACGCATGATGGTATGCAGATTATTGCATCGGAAAGTTCAAAACGAAAACTGATGTCAGAGCTGCTTACCATGTACTGGGGTAACACAATGTATCTGGAAAACAAGAAAGGGGAAATGCATCGAGAATTAAAAATACCAAATGATATGCGTTCATTTTTCGGTAAAGATATTTTTAAAAAAGTATTAAGTGCACTGGATCGCTTTCAACAAGTTAGTCCACTCCATTTTACCGATTATGAGTTTCAATCGTTAGCTATTCATTTAATTATTTCGATGGAAAGAATTATTAAGGATAAAACGCTTGAGAAAAGTGAACATCCAGTGAAACTGGAAATGAATACAGTCAGTTTGATTAACATATTGGAATCCGTCTTTAAGGTTTCAATTCCGCAGTACGAACGGCAATACATTAATATCCACATTCTAGCTGCTGAAGGGGAGCCTATAGGCAAAGATAAGTTAGAGAAAGCTGATTCACCAATTCAGCAAAATGTGATTCATGAATTTCTTACTAGTAATATTCGTAACCATGACGAAATCCTACTTCGTGGACTTACAGTACATGTGACATCGGCATTAAAAAGACTTTATCTGGGGTTAAATTTACATAATCCATATACAGAAGATATTAAAAAGTTTTTTCCCCTAGCATTTAATAATGCAATTGATATCAGTGCTAAAATCGAAAAACAATTTAATATCACTCTGAATGAAGATGAAGTTGCCTTTATTGCATTACATTTAGAAGCGTATATTGAAAGACAAAAAAGCATGGTTAATGCAGTTATTGTTTGCAGTACAGGGTTAGGAACAGCGAGGTTGCTGGAACAAAGGGTCAAAAAGTATTTTTCAGATAGCATTCAGATTAACCGGGTGACTTCAATTCAGGACTTAAAAAATCGCCCAATTGTTGAAGATTTAGTAATTAGTACCATTAGAATTGAAGTTCCAGGAACCCCTGTTGTGGTTGTACCACCGTTCCTTGATACTGGATCAACTAATCAGATACGAAGTAAAGCAACTGAGATTTTAGAAGATCGGCAAAATTCAGGTAGCTTTAGCAGATTGCTTGATGAAAAACTAATATTCTTTAGTAAAGAAAAGGAAGATCGCGAACAAGTTATTACTCAGATAGGGGAAAAGTTACAGAAGCTTCGGTATGGCCGCAAAGGAATTTCTAAAGCAGCATTAGAGCGGGAAAGTCTTGCTAGCACAGCAATTGACAATATAGCAATGCCACATGCACCAATTGAATTTGTTGCTAAACCCTGTATTGCTATATATATCAATACAGCCGGAATTAGGTGGCAAAGCAATACAGTGAATGTTGTATTTTTCTTAGCAATGAATCGTGAAGTGCAAACTCAAATCGAACAAATTTACAAATACTTTAATGACGTGCTAGAGAATAAAAAGCTGCTAAAGGAGATTGAGGGATGCGTGAAGCCGCAAGAAGTTTTAAAAAAATTAGGAGGTGATTTGATTGAGTAATAAGTTAAGTGATTTTATTTCAGAGAAAAATATCGTAATGGATTTACATGCCAAGACCCGAGACGAAGCCATCCAACAATTGGCTTTGATTTTGCAAAAAAATGGAAGCGTTTCCGATTCTAATGATTTTTATCATGATGTATTATACCGCGAATCTTTAACAACAACGGGAATTGGTAATAACATTGCTATTCCCCATGGGAAAAGTACATCGGTCATTCAATCAACCATGTTATTTGCAAAAAACTCTGAAGCTTTAGAGTGGAATTCTTTAGATGGAAGCAAGGTCAATATCATCTTTTTAATGGCTGTTTCACCAGAAACACAAGGGGACAAGCATTTAAAAATGCTAGCTAAATTGTCTGGAAAACTTATGGACGATGATTTTGTTGAAGCAATCAAAGAAGCACGAACATCAGAAAATATATTAAAAATTTTAAAAAAATAATTTTTGGAGGAATTTAAAATGGCAAAAAAAATTGTAGCAGTCACAGCTTGTATTGCAGGTATCGCGCATACCTATATGGCGGCCGAAAATTTAAAGAAATTCGCTAAAAAAGAGGGTTATTACATTAAAGTTGAGACTCAAGGGGCAATGGGTGTTGAAAATCGGCTTTCTCAGTCTGAAATTGATGGAGCAGATGTTGTGATTTTTGCAGTAGATACAAATGTTCAAGAACCAGATCGTTTTGAAGGTAAAAAGACTTTAAAAGTAGGGACTTCTGAAGTTGTTAAAGATGGCAAATCAACTATTGATCAAGCAATTGAACTGATAAATTAAAAGGGATGTGGAAATAATGAATTGGAAAAAATTTGGTAAAGAATTAGCCAATCATTTTCAAACTGGTGTTTCATATATGATTCCACTGGTTACTGCAGCTGGTTTATTAACATCTATTGCGGTAATTTTTGGAGGACAAAATGTTTGGAACCAGACAAGTAATATTTGGGGGAATCTCAGGCTTTTAGGACAAACAGGATTAGGATTTATTCCAGTAATCATTGCAGCCTATATTTCGTTTTCAATCGCTGACCGTCCTGGGTTGGCGCCAGCATTCATTGTTGGATTAGTTGCATCTTCAATGGGAACTGGGTTTTTAGGTGGTATGTTAGTTGGGTTATTGGTTGGATATTTAGTTCAGTGGCTTAAAAAGATCCCAATGCCAGCAAATTTAACTGCCGTTAAGTCATTAATTGTTATCCCATTCATAGCAACGTTAGTGGTTGGACTATTCTTGATTTATGTTGTTGGTGATCCGATTAAAGCAATGACCGTCGGATTAACTGCATGGCTTAAAGGCATGAGTGGGGCTAACGCTGTTTTATTAGCTGCGTTACTTGGCGGCATGATGGCTGTCGATATGGGAGGCCCAGTCAACAAAATTGCATATGCATTTGGAATGGCCGCATTTACTTCAGGTGGATATCAAGCAAGTACAGCAATGCTGATGGCAATCGGTATTCCACCATTGGGTATGTTTGTTGCAACCTTACTTGGAGGTAAGAAGTTATACAGTGATGCTGAAATTGAAAGTGGTCGTTCTGCTTTAGTTATGGGTATTGTTGGAATTACAGAAGGGACTATTCCATTTGCGGTTGCAGATCCAGTTCGAGTTATTCCAAGTATTATCGTAGGAACTGCAGCAGGCTGTGCGACAAATGCATTCTTTGGAACATTTCAGAAGACCGCACTTTCAACAGTTATGGCAATTCCTTTCTCATCAAATGCAATTCTGTATACAATTGCGATATTGGTTGGTGTAATAATAACGGCACTGTTGGTAAATTTCTTAAAAAGATTTACACGACATAATTCAGAAGCGGAAGAAGGTTAATTTATGACTCAAACGAATCTCGTTAACCATACTCATTGGGATCGAGAGTGGTATTTTACGACTATGGATGCTTTGGTATTGAGTGATCAACTGTTTACCGAGGTTTTAGATGAGCTAGAAACACACAAAGATGCTAATTTCTGTTTAGATGGACAAATTTCTGTCGTAGATGAATATGCAGAAATTCATCCAGAAGCAAAAAGAAGAATACAAAAGTTAGTTAAAGAGGGACGACTGTTTGTTGGACCATGGTATACGCAGACTGATGCTTTAATTCCAGATTCAGAGTCTATCATACGAAATTTAGTTATAGGAATTAATGACACTAAAGAAAAATATGGACAGCCCATGATGGTTGGATACCTTCCCGATACTTTTGGATTCAATGCACAGCTTCCAACCTTATTACATCAAGTGGGGATTGATAATTTTGTGTTTTGGAGAGGAACTAATTTCAGAACACAAATGAACTCGGTTTACTTTAAGTGGCAGGGTCTTTCGGGAAAAGATGTGTATGCAGCTAACTTTCCATTTGGCTATTTTACAGCGCAGATTGATGTAGAATCAAAACATAAACTTAAAGAATTTGTAGGCAAACGTTTTGATCCGGCTGCTGATTTTGAAGCAACTCATGCTAAAAATGAAGATGTTCTGATGCCTTCTGGAATTGATCAGATGAATATTATTAAGAATATTCAAAAGACAGTAGATGAACTCAACAAACTGAGCAAAAATCATACAGTGATCAGTTCTTATCCAGAGTTTATTGATAAGTTGAGACAACGTACCGACTTGCCAACTTATCAAGGAGAGCTTCGTTTACCAACATATTCACGAGTTCATCGCACAATTGGTTCAGTTAGACACCGGATTAAAACGGATAACTTTTATTTGGAACAAAAGATTCTGCGAAGAATTGAACCTCTAATGGTTATTGCTCATAAAAATGGTGTCAATATTGGAAGTGGATTGTTGATTAAACTCTGGGAAAAACTTTTGGAATGCCAAGCTCATGACACTTTAGGTGGTAGTGTTTCTGATAACGTTGCAATAGACATTAAACATCGGTTCAAGGAAGCTAATGAAATTGCTGACGGTATTGAGAACATGATTAAAAAGAAGCTAGCCGAGTTTTTAAATCTTGGCGATCATGATGTTTTGATATTTAATACTGATCCAACTAAGTTTCAAGGTAAGAAAATAATCAATATTACTGCCAGTTCAAAGAACCTTAAATTTGATGGTTTAGATTATCCGGTTATTATTGACAGTAAACACTATCCAGTTCGTCATCATATTCTGATGATGACACCTAGAGGACAAGAATATAAAGATGAACCTGAATACTTTGAATTGAAGTTTGAAGGTGACGTTAAGTTGCCAGCACTTGGTTATAAGGTGATTCACTTTAGTGAAGCAAATAAGGCGGCAGACGAGTTAGTAATCGGCTCAAATAGCAGTAATACAATTCAATTTAAAGATCAAAAACTGGGTTTTGCTGATGGCACATTGAATTACACAAATAAAGAGCGAAGGCTTGATAATGTAGTTCAACTGCTTGATTCAGGGAATGATGGTGATACGTACGACTATTCTCCTCTTAAAGATGACCAAGAATGTGTTCTTGATTTTCAGGATGCGCATGTTGAGGAAGTTAATGGAGATGCGAAGGTATTGATTGTCAATGGAACAAGTAAACTACCTTTGCACTTAGAAGATAGATTAGCTGAGCAACCACAACTTCAGTCAGTAAGCTATGTGCTGAGGTTATTATTTGATGAACATGGTGTGTTAAATGGTCATTTGAGTTTTGATAATCAGGTCTATTCTCATCGATTGAGATTACGCATAAATCCACAAATTTCTGAAGGAAAAACAATTGCACATATTCAGGACGGCTTTATACAAACTACAAATCATAAAATTAGTGATGAGTGGGAAAAAGAATTCGTAGAAAAACCTGTAAACATTTATAGCTTTGACAAAGCTGTTTCCGTAACAAACGCTAGTCGACAAGTTACTTTCTTTGGTAAGGGCATGAAAGAGTATGAAGGAAGCAACAATAGTTTGTATATTACGCTGATGGCAACGACAGGTGAACTTGGCAAGCCAAACTTGGCTTGGCGACCAGGGAGAGCATCCGGTGATACTACTAACCAAGGACACGTGATGATGGCAACTCCTTTGGCAGAAGAGCTGGGTAAAAATGAATTCGAATTTGGCTTAGAATTTGAAGAAGAGGCATTTTCGGAACAACAAGTTAGCCAACAGATGCATGAGTGGCTTTCACCCTCAATTTCATATCAAATGCAGAAGCTAAATTTGTTTATCAATCGGCTTGATAATAAAATTTGGGAAACAGAAGGCAATCCGCTAATTCCAAGTTCATTCTCTTTATTGGAAATTGATAATTTATTGATATCGGCAATTTATCCATCTTATCAGGATGAAGATGCCTATATTGTCAGGATTCAAAATCCAACTAAAGAAAGTGTTACTCTTCCAAAAAAATTACTGAAGCAAGCAACTATTGTGAATGCTTTGGAGGATTCGGCTGAATCTGACGGAACAATTGGTAAATATGATATGGTAACACTTAAGTTCAAGTACTAAAGAATAAGCAGAGAAGATTCAAAAAATAATAACGCTACTACAACATTTTCAACAAAAGAGAATCAAGAAAAAAGTCAAATTTGATTTTTTCTTGATTCTTTTTGCTAGTCCAATTTTTGCAACATTAATCTAGTAAAAGAAAGCGTTTGCAGAAAGGCGACGGCATTTTATACTGGAATTAAAGTTACAACAAGAAAGGAGGTATTCCAAAAAGCAAATGAATGAGCGCGAAAAAGAGGTTGTTCGATATATTTTATTACAAGGAAAAACTCACTATGAAGATATTGCGAAACACATGAATTTGTCACAAAGAACGATTGCAAATGTACTAGACCAAATTGTTCCAATGATTAAAGAGTCGGATGTGAAATTGATTCGCCGACCAAATGACGGAATTTACTTTAAAGGGGATCTTGATAAATTACGAAATGATCTTAGTTTATCCTCATCAAGTAGCTCACAGTCTAAGGGAGGTCGTCAGCGCTATATCTTATTCAAACTTTTATTGAACTCTAATTCTTATACACTTCAAGATCTTGCAGATGAGCTCTTTGTCAGTCGAAGTACAGACGAAAACGATTTTGTAGCCGTTCGAAAAAAATTGAATAGTATGGGAATTGGCGTGGAGGTGAGCCATCAAGGTATAAAAATTTCGGCAACAGAAGATCAAAGACGTGGGGCGACTGCGGAGTTAATTAGTCAATATTGGGGTCAAGATATATATGCAGAACATGAACACGGTCAATTAGTGAGAACAATTAACTTGCCGCCAAAATTACAGCAATTATTTTCCAAAAATACTATTAAGTTAGTTATGGATTCTTTGACCGAATTCATCGATAAAAGTCATTTGACATTTTCCGATTACGAATTTCAATCATTAGCTATTCATCTAATGATTGCTCTGGAACGAATAAATAATTCTTCAAAGATTGATCCACAGTCTACGAAAACTAGTAAGTATGCTGGGGTGTTGAGTGAAACAAAGCTGTTAATCAAGATTCTTGAGCGGCGTTATCAGCGTTCAATTCCGCTAGTTGAGCAGAAATATCTAAATTTGCACATTGTGGCAGCTATGCACAAAAAGATTTCGCTATCAGATGTGAAGGATGAGCCAGATCAACAAAAAGTTGACGACGAATTTAAAAATGTTTCTGATTTTTTACAACAAAAATTGGCGGACATTGAACCAGACAAAGAATTACTAGAGGGATTATCGCTTCATTTAGAATCGACTATTAAACGACTGAAAGTCGGACTTAACATCTATAATCCCTATACGAAAGAAATTCGTCGTAATTTACCAGAAGCCTTTGATGCAGCAGTCAGGCTACAATCAGATGTTCAAAAAAATTATGATATTGTTCTGAATGATGATGAATTAGCATTTATTGCATTACACTTTGAATCATTTTATGAACGGCATTTAACCGATAAACGATTAAGAGTGGTTGTGGTATGTAGTAGCGGAATTGGAACTTCACAACTTTTGGCACAACGATTAGAAACCAAATTTAATAAATCCCTTCAAGTTATCAGGGTTACAACAGTAGCTAATTTGTTTAACTCTGAACTGACTGAAGATTTAGTGATTAGTACAATTCCAATTAGTAACTTGGATAAACCAGTTGTTAGCGTGGGACCGTTATTAGGACCGGCCGACATAATAGCAATTCAATCAGTAATTAAGAAGTTACAAAAAAGTGAGCAACCACCAAATTCGTTTTTTGAATTATTAAAACCAGAACTTATTATAGTTAAATCCAAAGCGGAAAATTATGCACAAGTCATGAATACGATAACAAAAAAATTAGCTGAAAATGACTACATCAGGGATTCAAAACCAGTTTTAAAGGCCGTGGACGAGCGTGAAGCACTAGCAAGTACGGCAATGGATAACTTTGCGTTGCCACATGTGAATCCCAAATTGATTCAAAAATCGGCTCTTGCATTGTTGATTAGCGAAAAACCAATATTATGGCAGAAAAGTGAAGTGCATTTTATTTTCTTCATTGGTTTAAATAATGAAGTTAAAGGGAAGATGCGAGAAATATTTCAGTTGATTAATGCAATTATTGATGATCATCAGTTACAAAGCCACTTATTAAAAGCTAAACAATCAAAGGAAGTTATAAAAATACTAAAAGATTGGAATAAAGGAGGATTTTAGATTGAAAGAGTTTGATTTAAACAACATATTCACAGATATTCCAGTATCAGGAAACAAAGATGATGCATTGAGTAAAATGGCTAGGCTGTTTGCAAAGGAAAATGGAATAGATGCAGATGAGCTAACGCAAGGATTCAGAGCACGTGAGCAAGAGAGTACAACAGGATTTGGAAATGGTGTCGCAATTCCGCACTCTAAAATTAATGGTTTGAAGCAATCAGTAGTAGGGATTGTCACTTTCACTAACCCAATTGAGTGGCAATCATTAGATGAAAAGCCAGTTGAGATTGCAATTGCATTAATCATGCCATTAGATGATCCAAATAAAGAACATTTAACAGTACTGTCTAAACTAGCACGTAAATTGATGGACGATGAGTTTATTAAGGAACTTCAAGATGGTCGTCATGATGCAAATAGCCTGTACAAGGTTGTGACCAACGCGATTGATTTTGAATCATAAAATATGAAAGGCAGTGAAACAATATGGCAAGTTTCGTAGGAGTTACAAAATGTCCTGTGGGTATTGCACATACCTATATGGCAGCTGAAAAATTACAAAAATCAGGTGAGGCCAAAGGCTATACTGTAAAAGTTGAAACCCAAGGCGCACAAGGTAACGAGAATGAATTAACAGAAGAGGACATAAAGAACGCAGATTTTGTTATTTTGGCAATTGATGTGGCTATTGAAGGTATGGATCGGTTTATTGGTAAAAAAGTATTATTAGCATCAACCGCGAATGCCATTAAGGATTCTGACACTTTAATTGCAGATGCCCAAAAGGCTAAAGTATATAGTGGTGACAAAAAATCTGCTGGTGATCAAGAAGAACAAACAGAAGAGACTGATGAGCACAAACAAAGTCCCATTGTGCAACAGTTATTAAATGGTGTTTCACATATGATTCCATTTGTTGTAGTAGGTGGCCTGTTTATTGCTTTGGCAACTACATTTGGTAGTCATGCAACCAGTGCCGGCATGGTCATTGCACCACACACTATTTGGAGTGCCATGAACCAAATTGGTACAATTGGGTTTACTTTGATGATACCAATTTTAGCTGGATATATTGCTTATGCCATTTCAGGACGAGCAGCGTTGGCTCCAGCAATGATCAGTGCTATGGTTGCTAATACACCAGCTATTTTGGGAACAAAAGCTGGTACTGGATTTATTGGTGCGATTGTTGTTGGTTTTGTAGCAGGCTATTTGGTTAAATGGTTCAATTCATGGAAAGTTCCTAAGAGTATTCGTCCAGTAATGCCAATATTTGTTATTCCACTGTTAGGAACTGGTATTATTACTGCTGGATTTATTCTTATCTTAGGAGCTCCAATTGCTTGGTTAATGACTTCATTGGAAAACCTATTGAGCTTCTTATCCAAGGATCCATCAACCAGTATTGTATTAGGATTAGTATTAGGGGCAATGGTTGCTGTTGATATGGGTGGTGCGATTAACAAAGTTGCCTTCCTGTTTGGTGTTGCCTCAATTACAGCTGGGCATCCTCAAATTATGGGTGCTGTAGCGTGTGCGATTGCTGTCCCGCCACTATCAGTTGGGTTGGCCACATTTATTCGCAGAGACTTAAATACTGATGAAGAGAAAACTGCTGGTATTGCTGCAATTTTGATGGGATTAATTGGTATTACGGAAGGTGCGATTCCATTCGCTACAGCCAATCCAAAACATGTCTTTCCAAGTATTATAATTGGATCTGCTATAGCTTCAGCGGTTGGAATGGTATTTGGAATTACAGATGCTGTACCACATGGTGGCCCAATTGTTGGTGTCTTAGGTGCTACAAATAATATTGTCTTGTTCTTTATTGCAATTTTATGTGGGATTGCTGTATCAACAACAATGCTTGCCTTCTTCAAGATTCGTAAGGCTAATAAAGAAAAGACTCATGCAAAAGTTGCCTAGTCATTTACAATTTTAGTCTTACAACAAAAAATTAATTTGAAAAATGGTGTATTTAAGCATTCTCTAATTAAATAACAAAAGAAATTATTAGTTATTTGAATATGATAGATAACCAAAAATTTGGCTAAGATGTTGATTGAACTAGTGGCTGTATAAACAGTTTCAAAACGAAAAAAGCTATTTACAATGGAAGATTCCGTTGTAAATAGCCTTTTTCCGTTACAAAATGCTATTCCTTTTTAAATCCTATTTGATCTGGTAAATCTGGAGTTCCATACATTTTTGGTGTGACCGGTTTTAAGTTAGGGGCACTGGCTTCGGGTTTAGGATCCTTGACCCATTTAAATTTACCTTCACCGTCTAAAGCTTCCCCTTTTGCCCAGTTTCCATCTTGGCTTTCTTCACCCTCTGATAAATTGTAAAAATCATAAGCAATGTCAAAACGTTCCTTGTCACGTGGAAAAGTGGTTGGGACTAAGATTCCGCCTTCTTTTTCTTCAAGTTCTTTTACAGCAGTCATCCATAAATTCTGATGATAACTATCACGAGCGAGGAGAACAGACAGTAACTCGCGAACGCCTTTGTCTTCGATCATTTCGTAAATTCTGGCGACTTGCAATCTACCTTGAGATTCGGCATTAAGATTAGCCCGAAAATCAGCAAGTAAATTACCACTTGCAATAATATACGCACCACTCCAAGGGTTACCAACGCTATCAGCGGGGCGTGGACCTAATCCCGCCACAATCGCATGTTGGGGGTTCATCCCTGATATGATTGCTTTCACAGTCGGATCTTGTTTCATGACCTCTTCTTGTTGAATGATAGGAGCGTCTTCAAGCAAGCGGGCAACCATTGTGGCCAACATTTCAACATGGCCCAATTTCTCGGTTGCCACATCCATAATCATATCTTTATATTTTTCTTCTCCGCGGCAACTCCACCCCTGAAACAAGTACTGCATTGCGACACTCATCTCACCATATTGCCCACCAATTAATTCCTGAATATATTTAGCATATAACGGGTTAGGCGCATCTGGTTTAGCTTCGAACTGTAATTCTTTTTTGTGATTAAACATTATTAAGTCGCCTCCTTAATACCAATATCTAATAATTACAATTAGATATCAAATTTAATGAATAAAAAATTTTAAACGCTCAAGGTTTTCCGACAAATAAAAATCTCGACAGTTTTGTTTTTACCCAATGACTACTGAATTTTTGTTTTACATCAAACAAAATTAATTTAAAAAAATGGGTATTTAATAATTGTAAACTTAAAATATATACATACAAAGTATTTACTAAAGTTCTCGAAAGTATGTATAATATAAATATTAGGAGGAAAGATATGCCTAAACGGCCAAAACAGCTTGAAAAAGAAATCTTAAAAGCTGGATTTGTTCGCCAAAAAGGAAGAGGGAAGGGCGGACATCGAAGATATAAACACCCAGATGGCCGAACTACCGAAATACCGTTTCACGATAAAGAACTGAGAAAAGGTACTGAAGAAGCGATTAGAAAACAAGCGGGGTTAAAATGAAACTCATTGGCATATCTAAACAGAAAATGAATAAAGTAATGTATCCGGTAATTATTTCAGAACGTAATGATGATGGCCATTATTTTGTTGCGACTTCACCAAATATACCAGGGATGGTCACTCAAGGTGATACGTTCTCGAATGCGGCCTACTGGGCGGAAGACGCCATTGCCACAATGTTGGACGGTGAAACAATTTATCCTAAAGTGCAGGATCCAAGTAATTGGAAACTAGCAGCAAACGAACGCCTTGTATACATCACTGTTGACATGAATAAATGGCTTAAAAAGAACGCCAAAACAATTAAGAAAACGATCACCGTTCCTGAGTATTTAAGTAAAATGGCAAAGGAGCAAAATATCAATGTTTCAAAAGTGACAAGTGATGCACTTAAGAAGATTTTAGGTGTTTAAGGTTTTCCGACAAATAAAAATCTCGACAGTTTCGTGTGATTTAACACACACGAGGCTATCGAGATTTTTAAATTAAATTGCTTTTTCGAGTTTTGCGTACCAGTTTTTACTTACAAATGCGGTCCAAACTAGTGCTGCAGGGATCGTGCCAAACAAGATGAGTCCAGGAAACTTGTAAGTCATAATTGCGATGCCAATAAAGCCGCCTAGTAATTTAATGACTTCCAAGAAGTTGTTAAAAAACTGGATGAATGCAAGCTTAAGTGTTTCACGTAGATCGACTTCATAGCTAGCAATAAGCAAAATCCCAAAGTGGAACATGCTAATTAAAATTAGCAATGTAAAAATGATGATGAAATCAGTCACGATAAATACTAATCCTCGTGTTTGTACTGAAAGAAATAAGTTGTAGCACAAAATTGCGATCACCGACCCAAACAAGTAAAAGTACAAATTGCCGAATTTGAAATTTTGCTTGAATATGCGCCAACCTTCACTTACTTTAATTTTTTGGTAGTGCCATTGATGTTGTTTATATAGTTCAGCCACGGTTATCAGAGCAGGGCCGATTCCCAAAATTAGGAAGCCACTAAAAGCATATAGCCAAAACAACAGGCTGAGCTTAATCAACACGTAACCCCGAACCAATAATTTTTGCACGCCTAAACTGATCATTGTACCGCCTCCAATTACATTTTTATGTATTAACAAGGTGCTTTAACTAACACCTTGTTTTAATAGATTTTTAGTTTGCTTTTAAATATGCGCTATATTGTTTTTGTAATTCGGCCTTTACTTCATTGTAGCCGGCAGCTTTCAAAGCTTTATTCATTTTCTTGATGGTTGGTTTGGGGTCAGCCGTTCCCGTATTTAACACGTCGATATATTGATTCATGAGGTTTTGAATGTTTGTGATCTGAGTTTTAATTTTTGAAGTATCCGGATTAAACCCTAAGATTGGAGATGCTTTAGCTCCTTCAATTGAGTCATCACGTTGCTTGATCATTTTATCGGTAACATCGGTTGTGGTATACAGGATGGCATTATTTCCAGTCATCCATGCTCCCATACTTGTATCAGCTGCGTAGTCGTCCAATAATTTAATCTTGTCTTTATCCTCAGTCTTTTCCCAGGCCTTGCCTTCTTCTCCCCAAACGAGGCCATTGAGTAATTCTGGGTCACTATTTAAAAGGCCGAGAACCTTAACAGATAGAGTTTTGTTTTTCGAACTATTGCTGACAACCCAATTGAACATTTGGGCTTGACCAGTAGTTTTCAAAGGTTCCGAGATTGCCCTAGTTACAATCCCATTCTTCTTGCCAGATGCGGTACTTAAAGCTTGATCTTCATAATCATAAGGGCCAACAAGTTCTTGACGGGCAAACCAAGTGTGACTATTTAAGCCGTATTCTTTGGTGTTAGTAGCAGCATCTTGAGGAATATAACCTTTTTGATAAAACTTGTGTAAATATTCTAAGTTTGTCAACATTTGTTTAGAATTATAGGGATTCACGATCTTTGAAGCATCGCTATTATTCGCTACATTAACTGCAAATGGCATCCGATCTGAAAGCGGGTAATCAAAACCAGCTTCGGCCTTAAAGCCTTTAGTAGCTTTGAAAGCCACTACGTTAGGTTCGACCGCGTGGAATTTCTTCAAAACAGACTCTAATTCTTTGTAAGACTTTACTTTACTGATGTCGATATTATATTTCTTCACAAAGTAATTATTAAAGGCAATGGTTTGTGTACGATAAACGTTAGCATTAACTGGCATTGCGTATAACTTTCCGTTCACTTTGTTTCCTTTAATATAAGCAGAATCCAAAGACTTGTAGGCTTTAGATGCGTACTTGGGAAGAAGTTTGGTTAAGTCAGCATAAGCGCCTTTTTGAGCGTTTACAACGTAATTATCCGCTTTGGCGATGTCATATCCTTCACCAGAGGAGACAATAACTGACATTTTTTGGGCATAATCGCCATAACCGATGTAATTAATTTTTAAATGAGCATTATACTTCTTTTCAATTACCTTGTTAGCTTTGGCCATTAATTTGTCGTAATTTTTAGGCTTATCACCAATTTGATACATAGTTAACGTTTTGACTCCGTTGCTATTCGAAGCGTGTTTCGAAGCACAGCCAGCAAGGGTTAATACGGCACCAAGCAATGCAAATGTAGATAGTAGGACTTTAACGATTCTTTTCATAATGTTGAGCTCCTTTTTAGTTTAGTTTGCGTAATTATTCTTTTACGCCACCGATTGTGAGACCTTTGACGAAATATTTTTGGAAAAAGGGATAGCTGATGGCAATTGGTAAAATAGAAATGACTACCATCGCCATTCGGGTAGCTTCTTGAGGAATGTTGGCGACACCGCCCGCGTATTGCGCAGCCTGAGAAGCGTTTTGAGTCAGCATTTCGATGTTAGATTGAATCTTCATCAATAAGTACTGTAAAGGCACAAGATGTGAGTCTTGAATATATAGCAGGGCGTTAAACCAATCATTCCAGTAGCCCAAAGCCGCAAACAGACTAATGGTTGCAATGCCAGGAACAGCTAGTGGTAACACGATTTTTAAGAAAATACGTAACTCACCTGCGCCATCAATCCGGGCTGCTTCAATGATCGATTCGTTAACCTGACGTTTGAAGAAGGTACGCATCACGATGATGTTAAATGGACTAACTGCCAAGGGAAGAATTAATGCCCAAATCGTATCTTTGAGTTGCAGTAAGTTTGTCATCACGATGTAGTTTGCGACCATCCCCGGCGTAAACAGCATCGTAATCAAACAAAAAATGGTGAAAAACTTACGATATTTAAAGCTGGAACGCGAGATTGAGTAGGCATACGTTGAAGTAAATGTTGCGTTTACTAAGGTTCCAAATACGGTAACCAAAACCGTAATTCCGAGAGCATTCAATAGTTGACCGCCCATGGTTGCTAAGTATTCATAACCAGCAAAGCTCCAATGTTTTGGAAAGAACTGGTAGCCATTAGTCACCAACGATTTTTCACTGGTCAGTGAAATAATGACAATGAAAATCAGTGGTAGTAAGCATGAAAAGGCAAAAACAGCGAGTAGAATATTGAAAAACAAATTAGACTTGGTACCAAACGAGCGAATTTCAACGGAGGAAATTCTTTTTTTATGTTGCCTCATGTTGAGCACTCCTTCCTAGAATAATGCTGAATCAGGATCGATTTTACGGACAACCGCATTGCTAATCATTAAGAGCGCAAAACCGACGAATGATTGATAAAGGGCGGCGGCACTCGACATACCGATATCTCCAGTTGAGGTTAAACCATTGAAGATGTAGGTATCTAAAACGGAAGTTACATTGTACAAGCTACCTGAATTCTGTGGGACTTGGTAAAAAAGTCCAAAATCAGCACGGAAAATGTTGCCAATTGCTAGAATGGTCATCAAGGTCATTAAGGGAACTAACGCCGGGATCGTGACATGTTTAATTTGCTGCCATTTGTTTGCACCGTCAATCTCAGCCGCTTCATATAATGTGGGATCAACACTCATCGCACTTGCGAAGTATAAAATACTGTTATAGCCGATACTTTTCCAAGTTCCAATGAAAAGGAGAATGAATGGCCAAAATTGAGGGGCATTGTACCAACTGATCCCCTTACCACCAGAACCTGTGATTAACGAGTTGATTAACCCTTGATTAGGACTAATAAACGCGTAAACAAAGTAGCTAATGACTACCCATGAAAGAAAGTAGGGGAGCAACATGGAAGTTTGGTAAAGTTTGATCAACCGTTTATTGCGTAATTGACTCATAACAACGGCGAAAAAAACAGAAATGATCAAATTTAAAACAATAAAACCTAGATTATATAGAAGGGTATTTCGAGTAATGATCCAGGCTGCATTTGAAGAAAATAGAAACTCAAAATTCTTAAAACCAACCCAAGAACTACTTTGTAAACTGGCTAGAAAACCGTCAGCGGAAAAATGAAAATCTTGGAAAGCAACGACATTGGCCAAAATAGGGATATAGAAGAAAAAGATCATCCAAATTGCACCTGGAATAACAAACAACAATAACGGCCAATTGTTTTTAAATTGCGTTGCAAAGCTTGGCCGATGCCGACGTTTTTTGCGTTTTATTGTGGGATTTATGGCTGTGTTTGTATCTTGCATAGTTATCTCCCTTCGTGAATTGCAGAATTCAATTGATGGTTTAGCCGATAGTTTCTTGTGTTTCTAGATCGAAAAAATGCGCGCGGGTCATATCAAATGCCATTCGAATGACTTCTTCTGGTCGATGACTATTTTGTGCGCTCACCTTAGCAACGAATTCATGCGGTCCTGCCATGACGTAAAGCATGGATTCCACGCCTAGCAATTCTGATACCTCTACTTTTGCATCGACCTGTGCACCAGCAAACTTTTCTAAAAGGCTTTGGTCTGTGTGAATGTCTTCAGCACGGATACCCATTATGATAGTTTTTTGATCGTAACCTTTGTCGCGCAATACAGTCAGTTTTTCTGGTGTGACCTGAACATCAAGGTGATGATTTAAAGTGCTTACTCTGTCTTCGTGTAATTGAACTTCAAAAAAATTCATTGAAGGGGATCCCATAAAACTAGCCACGAATTTATTGACCGGCTGATTGTAGAGTTCGAAGGGAGTTCCGACCTGTTGAATGGTCCCTTGTTTTGTCAGCACGATTCGATCAGCCATCGTCATTGCTTCCACTTGATCATGAGTGACATAAATCATGTTGGTTTTTAAACGCTGATGCAGTTGCGCAATTTGGGCACGCATGGACACCCGTAATTTTGCATCCAAATTTGATAGGGGTTCATCCAGCAAAAACAATTTGGCTTTTCGTACAATTGCCCGGCCTAAAGCAACGCGTTGTCTTTGGCCACCAGATAGGGCGGCTGGTTTACGGTCTAAGAAATCTTCAAGGCCGAGTATTTCAGCAGCGTTATCAACCCGCTTTTTTACTTCAGCTTTATTGATGTGCTGGATTTTTAAACTAAATGCCATATTGTCATAGACGGTCATATTGGGATACAGTGCGTAGTTTTGGAAGACCATGGCGATATCACGATCTTTTGGGGCAACATCGTTAATGACTTTGCCATCCATTTTGAGTTCGCCATCTGTAATGTCTTCAAGACCGGCAATCATTCGGATGGTCGTCGATTTACCACATCCGGAAGGACCGACAAATACAATGAATTCCTGATCTTTAATGTGTAAATTAAAATCAGTGACTGAGTAATTATCATTTCCAGCATATTGTTTATAAATATGATCCAAGTTGATTTCAACCATTATTTAAGCCTCCGCTTATAAGAATTAGCTAATTCATATCAGAAGAATATCAGAATACAACAGTCTCATCAAATGATTTGACTATCAAGATAATAAATTATATTTATAGATGAGCTTGAATATATGAATTTTAAAAATGGTTTAACAATGCCTAAGACTTAGTACAATAGCGTTTAATTAAAAAATGCAAATGAAGAAGTATAAATAAACTTGAAAGCGCTGTTACAAAAACGTAATATTCAGAGCTATTAGGTGAGAATTATGTGAAGGAGATTTTAGGATTTCAAGTAATTAGAAATTCAATTATGATATGATAAACCTATATAGAAAAAGAAAGGGGTTTATAAATTGAAACAATTTGAAATTAAATTATCTTATGAAAATGGTCGCGTTATTACGTTCTATCGGGATTTTGCCGATCTCGAAGAAGCAGAAGAGGACGTTTTGGCTCATATTTCCTCTGGCTCAACAATTAAATTCAACGAAGCTGGAGCGGTTGGCATGCTGTCATTTCACGGGGCCATTAGTTATTTGATTACACAAAAAGATCGTCCAAGCGATGTTGAGGCGATTACCTGGGACTAGCTCGTAGCATATAAAAGGGGTTAATTAAATGAGCACAGAAATTTCTGTACAGAGTTTAGAAAACGGTTACAAAAGTATTTTTAAAGAATCACCAGCGCATTTTTACTTTGCACCTGGACGGATTAACTTAATTGGAGAACATACTGATTACAATGGGGGCCGCGTGTTTCCTTGTGCTATTAGTTTAGGGACCTTCGCAGCCGTCAAACCACGGACAGATAATGAATTTCATTTGTATTCTAAAAACTTCGCTGACCAAGGTGTCCAAGTTTCAACGTTAGGAACTTCTGAAATTCAAGAAAAAGTCGGCAACATGTGGACGAATTATCCAAAAGGCATGTTGCGCTATTTGATGGAAGATGGTGCAAAAATCACCACTGGTTTAAATGTCTACATTGTCGGCAATCTGCCTGATGGCGCTGGGTTATCATCTTCAGCTTCCTTAGAGATGTTATTTGGCAAGATTTTCCAAGATGAATTTCAGTTACAAGTGGATCCGATTGATATGGTGAAAACTGGTGTGAAAGTTGAAAATCAGTTTATTGGCCTTAATTCTGGCATTATGGATCAATTTGCTGTAGAAATGGGCAAAAAAGATAACGCCGTGTTGTTGGATACCAATACCCTTAAATATGAACATGTGCCTTTGAAACTGGGCAATCATGTCATCATTATCATGAATACCAATAAACGGCGGGAGTTGGCAGACTCAAAATATAACGAGCACCGCCAACAATGTGACGAAGCCTTAAAACAACTACAGACTGGCATTGATACACCAACTTTAGGTGCCTTGGATAAAGAAACATTTGATGAGTATGCTTACTTAATTCAAAGCGAACCGCTCCTCAAGCGGGCCCGCCATGCCGTTTTCGAAAATCAACGAGTTGGTGAAGCAATGACTGCTTTAAAGGATCAAGATTTGGCCAAGTTTGGTCGTTTGGTGAACGCTTCTCATGTTTCTTTACAGTACGACTTTGATGTTACCGGTAAAGAACTTGATACTTTGGCTCACACAGCTTGGCAGCAACCTGGCGTTCTTGGCGCCCGTATGATTGGTGGCGGCTACGGTGGTTGTGCGATTGCCATCGTGGATAAAGAGCGAGTGGCTGCTTTTGAAGCTGAAGTTGGTAAAGTTTACAAAGAAAAAATTGGGTATGCGGCTGATTTTTATGTGGCTGAAATTGCCGACGGACCCACTCAATTGTGAAGAGGTAAGTAAGAGTGAAAAATGAACCTAAATTAGTCGATCAATTTGTGGATGAAATCCTGAAAAGGGGTACCTATCATGAATTGGACCGGCGCTATTTGATTAACCGAATTTTTGCGTTGGTCGGTGAACAGTCATTGACGTCTAAACAAACCGCCGTTGATTTGTTGCAGCTGCATGATTTGTTGATTGAAACGGCCATCCAAAATGGCAAGATTCAAGATAACCCAACGGAACGGGAAATTTTAGGTGCTGATCTTATGGACTTCGTGACCTCAACGCCTTATCAAGTAAATACTAAGTTTTGGGATCTGTATCAAAAAAGCCCGCAGTCGGCGACGGGTTACTTTTATAAGTTAAGTCGTGAAAATGATTATATTAAAACACGGGCAATCGCCAAGAATATTGAGTTTCCAGTGCCAACTGACTATGGCAAATTGGAAATTACAATTAATTTATCTAAACCAGAAAAGGATCCACGGGCGATTGCGTTGGCTCAAACGACGGTTTCAACGAGTTATCCGCAGTGTCAGTTGTGCATGGAAAATGAAGGTTACGAGGGCCGAGTCGGCTATCCAGCACGAGGCAATCACCGAATTGTGCGCATGCAATTGGATGGAGAAACGTGGGGCTTTCAGTATTCGCCGTACGCTTATTTTGCGGAGCACTGCATCTTTATTTCAGATGAGCATCGGCCAATGCACATTGATCGGCCTACCTTTCAGAACTTAATGGTGATTGTAAAATACTTTCCAGATTATTTTGTCGGTAGCAATGCAGACTTACCAATTGTTGGCGGTTCAATGCTGAGCCACGATCATTATCAAGGTGGTAAGCACGAGTTTCCAATGGCGGTAGCGGCAGTTGAAACACCATTTGAATTGACCGGGTTTGCGAATGTTTCGGCCGGTATTGTGAAATGGCCGATGTCGGTGATTCGCCTGAAGAGTGGGTCAGAATCGAGTTTAGTGGATGCGGCAACCAAAATTTTAAGAGTTTGGCAAGAATATGACGATCCTAAACGTGATATTCTGCATGAAACTGAGGGGGTGCAGCATCACACCATTACCCCGATTGTCCGAAAACGCGCGGGGCGATTTGAGATGGATTTGGTGTTGCGAGATAATCAAACGTCAAAACAATACCCAGACGGAATCTTTCATCCGCATCAAGATGTGCAACACATAAAAAAAGAAAATATCGGTCTGATTGAGGTTATGGGCCGAGCTATTTTGCCGGCGCGCCTGAAGAACGAATTGCAGGAAGTGGAACGTTACTTGTTAAACCAGCCTAATAAAATGAAAACCTACCATCAAACATGGGCCGAACGTTTACAAGCTAAGCATGATTTCACGACAGCAAACGTCGAACAGATTGTGGATCAAGAAGTGGGCCACGTCTTTTTACGTGTTTTGGAGGATGCCGGAGTTTTCAAACGTACTCCAGATGGGCAAGCAGGGTTTAAGCAGTTTATTCAAAAGGTTAACGCAACCGAACATTAGCCAAGACGTGACCAGTTTCATAGCAAAAACTGTAAGCCCTTTACTCGTTGAAATGCCTAAAAGATGTTAAAATTAGGATGTTAAATAATATGCAATTGGGGGAATTTTAAGATGAGCGAAAGCCGCTTAGATCCAAAACGATTTTCAAAAATATTAGTTGGGGTTGATGATTCCCCAGATGCACAGTTGGCATTTCGATTTGCGATGAATCGAGCTAAGCAAGACAATGCCGAACTCGATATTGTGTCTATTTTAGAACAGGATGATATCAATATTTACCAAGCGTTGAATAAAGATTATATTTTAGACAAACGTGATGAACTTGAAAAACATTTACAAGGTTATCGAAAAATTGCGGAAGAATTTGGTATTCGGAAAGTTGAAACCTACACGGCTGAAGGTGATGCCGGTGAAACGATTGTAAAAGATGTGATTCCGCACGTTAATCCGGATTTGTTAGTTATTGGTTCTTCATCTAAGTCCGGAGTTGCACGTTACTTTGGTAGTCAGGCATCCTATATGGCAAAGTATTCACCAGTTTCCGTATTGGTTATTCGTTAGTACAGAGGCGTTTGAATTTTAGTTTATAAGTAGTTAGAATGATTATTAGAAGCAAATAATTCTAAAAGAAGGCTTGAAATAATGGCAAAGCAAGTTTATAACGATTATTTTTTTGATGAGCCAGCATGGAATACGCATGATGGCGGATATGTGCCGCTTGAAGAGCCGACGACACCGCAACAAAAGCTGCATGTACCGGCAGTTTTGCAGCCTGATAAGGAAACCGACACGGATATGTATTACACCGTGACGGCCGAAGAGGGTGAAACGCAATTATTACCTGGTCCGAAAACGAAGACCTGGGGTTATAACGGCAGTTTGTTAGGCAAAACGATTATCTTCAAACGGGGAAAGACCATTCATATCACGTTGAAAAATGATCTCCATGAACTGACTACCTTTCACTGGCATGGTTTAAATGTGCCGGGGCCATATATTGATGGCGGCTGTCATGCGCCTGTTTATCCAGGTGAATCCAGTGACATTGAATTTGTTTGCAATCAGCCAGCGGCAACGCTTTGGCTTCATGCGCATCCATGCCCATCAACTGCCCAGCAAGTTTGGCACGGCTTGGCAACTCCAGTAGTTGTTCAAGACGATGTGGAATCCAAATTACCTTTACCACGTAATTATGGCGTGGACGACTTTCCACTAGTTTTGCAAGACCGCAATTTCCACGAGGATAATCAGTGGGATTATAAGGCAGATTATGATCCCGATGGCGTTCAGGGTAAAACCCCAATGATCAACGGAACGATCAATCCTTATATTGATGTCACGACCCAACGTGTTCGTTTACGTGTGCTGGATGGTGCTAACCGGCGGGAGTTCCGTCTGCATTTTAATGATGACTTGGAGTTTGCCCAAGTAGCTTCTGATGGTGGTATTATGCCAGAACCGGTCTATTTCACTAAAGTCATGCTGACCTGTGCCGAACGGGATGAGTTTATCGTTGATTTCGGCAAGTATCACGATGGCGATGAAGTGGCGTTAATGTCAGATGATGTGCCGTTGGTTCATTTCCGCATTCACCAATTTGCCAAAGACGAGACAAAGTTGCCAGATCATTTGGTTGATCAACCTAATTTGACCGTTACACCAGGGACCAAAACGCGCCATGTAGTGATGTCTGGGATGGACGAAGAAGTTGCAATTGATGGCAAGAAGTTTAACATGCAACGTATTGATGCGCGTCAAAAAGTTGGTGATGTCGTTTTATGGGATGTGACCAATACCAACGATATGGTGGGGGGCATGATTCATCCTTTCCATATTCACGGAACTCAATTTTTGGTCGTTTCCAGAAATGGGCATGCGCCATATCCAAACGAGTATGGTTGGAAGGATACGGTAAGTGTCAATCCAGATGAACATGTTCAGATTAAAGTGCGATTTGAGTACACCGGTGTCTATATGTATCACTGTCATATTATTGAACACGAAGATGGTGGTATGATGGCGCAGATTGAGTCGTATGATCCAGACCATCCAAAGACCTATAAGTTGATGGATATGGATACTTTGATGCATGCCTTCGCGAAGGAAAACAACATTGAACCAAAAGATTTGTGGCTTGGTGGCATGGGATCCTATGAAAAAATGGGCATGAAGATGTAAGGCTAAATTCTAAGTAACTAAAGGTTGAAACTACAAAAACTTATCTTGATGCTTGATACGAAAACGTTCATAGTATCAAAATTAGATTAAATTTCCGTCTTCTAGCAAATTTGGGCTGGAACGTAGTGCGAGTTCTTGCGGCCAAGCTTGCCACAAGAATCGACATCGACTGGAGCAAGAAAGATTTTCGGAACGAAAATCATCATTACTAGGCGGAATAGTGCGAGTTCTTGCGGCCAAGCTTGCCACAAGAATCGACATCGACAGGAGCAAGAAAGATTTTCGGAACGAAAATCATCATTACTAGGCGGGATAGTGCGAGTTCTTGCGGCCGAGCTTGCCACAAGAATCGACATCGACAGGAGCAAGAAAGATTTTCGGAACGAAAATCATCATTACTAGGCGGAATAGTGCGAGTTCTTGCGGCCGAGCTTGCCACAAGAATCGACATCGACAGGAGCAAGAAAGATTTTCGGAACGAAAATCATCATTACTAGGCGGAATAGTGGGCACGACTTGGAGCCGCAAACCACGTCTCCAAGCTCGGCCTTTATCTAAGCGAAACCTGCTAAGATAAACGACACTACTGAACCCATTTGCTTCCAGAGTAAGTCTAATGTTTGCAATCAACACACTGATATAGTAATTTTGATACTTTCAATAAATAAACAAAAAAATCCACTACCTGCCTAAAGTGCTCCATAATTGTTAGACAAGAAATCTAACAGTTATGGAGCACTTTTTCTATGGTCAAATATAGTTCAGAATTAAAAGCAGAAGTCGTTAGTGAATATCTTCAAGGTGACATTAGTATCAGTCTTCTTTCAAAGAAACGTAACTTGCCTCGAATACAAGTAGGTAGATGGATACAAAACTTTCGTTTGAGCGGCGCAGACGCTCTTAAACGAAGAAGAGTTAAACGAAGTTTCTCAGTTGAGTTTAAAGTTGATGTGATAAACTACTATCAAACTCATGATGAAACTTTAGCCGAAGTATCCGCAAAATTTGATGTTAATTCTTGTCAAATCAGTCTTTGGAGGACAGCCTTCAATCAGTATGGTATAGAAGCCTTGAAGCCTCATCCGAAAGGCAGAAAAACCAAAGTGAAACATAATAAGAAGAAATTACGTAAGTTAGTAAACAAGAACAAAATCGATCAACTTCGTGAAGAATTGACGAAAAAGAATCAAGAATTATATGATGCAAAATTGGAGAACGAAATCTTAAAAAAATCAATGACCCTGTTCGGAACCTCAAAGGACGAAAGAAAACACAAATAGTTGATCAGATCAGGGTCGAACAAGAGTCTCTTCCGAAATCTAACCGGTATAAAGTCGGCGATATTCTTAAGACCATTGGACTTAAGAAAGCGACTTATCATGATGAACGTAAACGTATCAAAAATTATGTAGATAAGTATGAAGATGTAAAAGTAGAGATACTAAAAATTGCCGAAAGCGGAAGATATCGCGGACGTCTAACCTACGGTTATCGTCGCGTTCAAGAAGAGCTCATTAAATTAGATATCCATCTATCAGACGCCGTAGTGCGTCGTTTGATGGATGAATTAAATGTTCAAGTAAGCCTTTATAACCGCCACAGAAATGGTAGATATTCATCTTATAAAGGTACAGTTGGAAAAGTGGCCCGTAATGTTCTACATCAGCATTTTAATGAAACCGTACCTTTCAAAGTATTACATACCGATGTTACACAAGTACGCTTGGCCGATACTAAGTGGGCTTACGTTTCAGCTATTACTGACGAAGCAAGCAAGGAAGTTTTAGCATTTCAAGTAAGTAATAGTCCTAACAGTAAACTAATTATGGATACACTCGATGAACTCACAGAAAATATTCCGGAAGGAATAAAACCAATAATTCATTCAGATCAAGGTTGGCATTACCAATTGAATTACTATACCGATAAACTCTCTGAAAAAAAATTTATACAAAGCATGTCTCGTAAGGGAAACTGTCTTGATAATGCGCCAATTGAAAGCTTCTTTCATCTTCTTAAAACAGAATGTCTTAATGGATTTCCACAGTGTAAAGATATTGGAGAATTCAAGGAAATCACAAAGAATTACGTCGATTGGTTTAACAATCGACGAATATCACAGAAAACAAAAGGCATGACTCCCTGCGAATACAGGGAACATGCCTTAGCAGTTTAAAAATATTCAATTTTGTCTAACTTTTGTGTTGCACTTTAGCCAAAATTTTTGGCGGTGGTGGATTTTTGCTTATGGATATTTTAGGTGCTGAAAAAAGTGGAGTTAACTTTTTGAACTAGGTATAAATGCCTCTCTAAATTTCAAAATATTCGTACAAATCATCGATCGTCAGCTTCTGTTTGTCTTCACCAGAAACGTCGATTTTAATCTGGCCCTTGTCCAAAACAATCAAACGATTACCATATTTTAAAGCATCTTCCAAATGGTGGGTGATCATCAAACAAGTTAGTTTATCCTCTTTGATTCGATCGTCAGTAGCCTGCAATAACTCTTGGCTAGTTTTGGGATCCAGAGCAGCTGTATGTTCATCCAGTAATAAAATATCAGGTCGTTTAATCGTCGCCATCAAGAAACTTAAAGCCTGCCGTTGACCACCAGAAAGCTCGCCAGCGGGAGTGTTTAAGCGATGGCTGAGATCATTTTCCATAGTTCCGGTTATTTCTTTAAAATGGGACATTTGACGTTTTAAACCGCGGAAAACCAATCCACGACGGGCACCACGTTTTTCTGCTAACAAAAGGTTTTCGGATACTGTCATTCGCGGTGCTGTACCTAACTTAGGATCTTGAAAAACTCGGCTAAGGAAACGCGTTCGTTTTTCTTCTGAAAGGTGGGTGATGTTCTGGCCTTTGACCAAAATTTGGCCTTCATCAACGGCTAAGTTGCCACCAATCGTATTAAACAAGGTGGATTTTCCGGCTCCGTTTGATCCTAGGATCGTGATGAAATCACCGGGGTACACTTTTAAATTAATGCCACGAAGAATCTTTTGCTCATCGGGGGTATGGCGATTTACATAAGTGGTCACGTTTTGCAGTTCTAAAATTGGATTAGTCATGATCTCGCACCTTCTTATCTGGGAGTGGCGTTTTAACGCTATTTTTAACAAATCGGTCTAAATGCAAAGCAGTGCGGAAGGTTGGTAACATCAAGCACAGCGCTAATACAATGGAAGAAATTAAGTTCAAATCGTTTGTACTGAACCCGAGTTGCAACACGATCAACAAGACAAAACGGTATAAAATGCTACCGCAAGTCACGGCGATTAACCGCTGATTCATGGATAAGTTACCGAAAACCACTTCGCCGATGATGATGGAAGCTAACCCGATAACGATGATTCCGATTCCCATGTTGACGTCGGCATAGCCATCACTTTGAGCAACTAAAGCACCAGATAGGGCGATCAAGCCGTTTGAAACCATTAAACCCATGATCTTCATGCTATCAATATGAATGCCAAGCGATTTTGCCATGGTTTCATTATCGCCAGTTGCGATGAAAGCTTGACCCAAGTTAGTTTGGAGAAACATACCTAACACGATGGTCACAATGATGACAATCAACAAGCCAAGGGAGACACTGTCGAAATATTTAGGCAAAGACTCTAAAAACGAATTGGTGAATAAACTTTGTTTTCCCAGCAAGGAGATGTTGGAAGTGCCCATAATGCGCAAGTTAATCGAATAGCAAGCGGTCATGACCAAAATGCCGGCTAACAAGATAGGAATGCGACCTTTGGTGTACAAAAGTCCGGTTGCTAAACCTGCCAGCATCCCAACCAGAATTGCTAGGAGGGTAGCTAAAATAGGTGACACGCCGTGGGTAATTGCGGCCACACAGACTGCGGCGCCCATGGGAAATGTGCCTTCAACTGTCATGTCAGGGAAATCGAGAATTCGGAAAGTTAGAAACAGTCCAATTCCCAAAATACCCCAGAGGAAACCTTGTCCGATTGCAGATGTTATTAAACTCATTTGAATAACTCCCCTTCCGTTTTGGCCGTTTTAAGTAATGAGTCAGGAATGTGAATTCCTAATTTCTTGGCCTGCTTTAAATTAATAGTTAATTCACCATGTTTGACGTATTCTACTGGTGTTTTGCTAATTTTCTTACCCTTAAGTAAACGGCCAGCCATGCGGCCAGTCATAATGCCCAATTTGTATTGGTTAACGCTGTAGGTTGCCACGCCACCTTGTTTGACCATGGTATCAACCGCGGGGAAGATCGGTACGTTAGCGTTATTCGCATTTTTGACGAGAGTCTGCATAGCACCGGCAATTGTATTGTCAGTGGGGACGTAGACGGCATCGACATTTTGTAACATGGTCTGTGAAACTTGGTTCAAATCATTAGAATTAGAAATCGAGTAAACTTTGTATTTAACGTTTTCTTGCCGGCAAAGCTTAGTAAACAATTTGTACTGTGCAACCGCTGAATTATCGCTGGAAGTATAGATAATGCCAAGTGTCTTAAGTTTTGGCATTAGTTTTCGAATTAAACCAAGTTGTTCTTTTAGTGGCGCCTGATCGGAAACACCGGTAATGTTGGCCTCAGGATGATCCTCGTTTTTGACTAGCCCGGCACCTTTAGGATCGGTGACGGCCCCTAAAACGATTGGCGTTTTCTTGGTCACATCAGCTAAAGCGAGTGATGAGGGGGTTGTAATCCCAATCATTAAATCGGCATTTTCGTTCTCGAACTTCTCACTCATGGATTTCAGGTTACTTTGATTTCCCTGAGCATTTTGATAATCGATCTTGACCGTTTTACCTTTGACATAGCCTTCATCTTTGAGTCCCGCGATGACTCCCTTTTGAATTTGTGCCAGGGCTGGTTGATTCATAAGTTGCAGAAGGCCAACTGTGGGGATCTTTGGCTTGGCAGTTTGTTTGGTGTTACTTTGAAAAAATGCAAAACCTAGAAAAATAAAAATTGCTGCGATAAATGTGATTAAGCGTTTCATATGGTTAACTCCTCGTATTATATGTTTTGAAACTTTGCTTCTTACTATTCACTACTCAAAATTAATGACCTGCCCATGGAATTGAATTTTTTAGAAAGAAAAAAGAACAATCCCATTGCAGGATTGTTCTTAATAAATCGAAAACAAAACCCACATGAATATTATAATCCATAAAGTGAACCCCCAAGGTTGGACAGAAAAATCCAATTTTGGGGGTTTCATTTATGAGTAAATTTAATTTCGATTTTAAAGTTAAGATTGTCACCGAGTATTTAAGTGGTCAGGCAGCTTATTCACTAGCGAGAAAGTATGGGATTGGCAGCAAGGCTACCGTTTCAATTTGGATTCAGCGATTTGAAAGATTTGGTATTAAAGGACTTCAGCCAAAAGCCATGGACTTAGAATACACTAGTCAGTTTAAAGTTGATGTATTAAACTGGAGGAAACAAAATCAGGCCTCACTTCCAGTAACCGCCTTACACTTTAATTTATCCTCGCCAAGTACAATTTGGCAATGGGAAAAGCGATTTGAGACATTAGGAATTAAAGGGCTTGAGCGAAAGCGAGGCAACTCGAAAAATATGGCAAAACACAAGAATGAGAACGCTAAACCAGTTGTCCAAAAGGACAACTCAACAACAAAAGATACTTTAAAGCAACTCCAAAAAGAGAATCAAATGTTGAAGATTGAGAATGAATACTTAAAAAAATTAGAAGCCTTAGCTCGGAAAAAATCAGCACAAAGGAAATCTCGAAAATAGCGACTGAGTTGAGGCAAATATTCCAAGTATCAATTAAATTGATTCTCAAAGTAATTAAAATACCGCGTAGCACGTATTACTACACTCGAAATCATGAAGGTCGAAAATTCAATGACGATCAAGTTATTCAAGCAATTGATGAAATTCGACAACAAGATTTAAAATACACAAAGAAGTACGGGTACCGTCGAATTACAAGTGCTCTGCATGATTTAGGATTTCAGATAAATCACAAGCGGGTTTTACGTATTATGCAAGAACATGCCTGGATATGTCATGCCTTTAATCGCCAAACTCGTAAATATAACTCGTATAAAGGATTAGTTGGTAGGATTGCCCCTAATCGGTTAAAGCGTCGCTTTAAGACCGACAGACCCTATCAAAAACTTGTAGCAGACGTCAGTGAATTTCGATATGGATCTATGGGAACAAATGAACGCGTTTATTTGGAACCGGTACTAGATTTATTCTCTGGAGAAATTTTAGCATTTAATATAAGTGAACATCCAACAGTTGAATTCGCCATTAAACCGCTCAAAGAAGCTTTAGAAGGACTTCCGGCACTAAATTATCGGACAACAGTTCATACTGACCAAGGCTTTCAGTATCAACATCGCCAATGGCGAACGCTCTTGAAAGAACATCATGCATTCCAAAGTATGTCTCGTAAAGCGACTTGCCTTGATAATGCAGTAATGGAGTCATTCTTTCATATTATGAAAGCAGAAATGATGGATGAACATTTTGAAGATAAAACTAGCCTAATTCAAGCAATGAAAGATTGGATAGACTTCTATAACAACCGTCGTATCAAAACAAAATTAAACGGCAAGCCCCCGGTAAAATACCGAGAACTCGCCGTTCAAAAAGCAGCTTAACAATTTGTCCAATTTTAAGGGTTCACTTCACCATGCGGGCTTTTTTCTACGTCAAAGTTAGCCGGCACAGATACGATCTGTATGCATCCAGGTCGTATCTTGCCAAAAGACAATCACAACCTAATTACCGGCTTTGCCAACGATTATTCAGTTGTGTGTTTGTCTTTGTCATATGCGTAACCAACTTTCTTTATTAATTGATTCTGAGTATAGGTAAGTTTTTGATGAGTGTCAAGATAAATTTGAAATTTTTTTGAGGTGTGCCTGGGTATGAAAAAAGCCTCTCAAACTTTGGACAGTTACCAGAGGCTTAATTCATATTTAAGTTGTTGTAAAAGTCCACCGTCTTAAACGGTAAGCTATTGGATCAGGATTTAGTCGCATAAATCTTGATCCTTTTTGATTACACCCATATTATAGAATTTTTGAAGTGCTAAATCAATAAATAACATATTAAGAAAGTGTTCTTGAAAAGAGAAGGATAACTCAATTTTCAGATGGATTCAACACATATCAATCATACAGATTAGGAAAGTGGTAGTTCCTCTGATTTCATAAATTGGTTTTACCATAGTTATTCCAAAATGGACGTGAATTACAAACCGTGCTATACTTTAGAAAAATTATAAAAGTGAGGGATCTGCCATTGAGAAATTAAGTTAATTCTGTTGAACCTGTTAGTGCACCTGTCATAGGGTGGACTGTGCAGCTTTTCAGGATTGGCTAATCTTTCTCGATGGGCAGGTCCTTTTTGTATGCTCATTTTTAGTCGGCCTGAAAAAGCTAGAAAAAATGAGGAATTTATATGTCTAAAATTGAAATTAAAAATCTAACATTTGGCTATGATACGCAGGGGAGTTTGCTGTTTGATCACGTCAATTTAAACCTGGATAGTAACTGGAAACTAGGATTGATAGGGCGCAATGGCCGCGGTAAAACAACTTTTTTGAATCTTCTCCAAAATAAATTAAATTATCAAGGACAAATTAGTGCCAATTTAGCCTTTGATTATTTCCCCCAAACAATTAAGAATCCACAGCAACTTACCTTCTTCGTCTTAAACGATTTGGGTGTTACTGAGCAGTGGAAAGTAGAACGCGAACTGAATTTATTGGGAACTGATCCTGATATTTTGTGGCGAGCCTTTACTACATTGTCCGGTGGTGAACAAACCAAAGTTCTCCTGGCTAGTTTATTTACTCAAACTGTGAATTTTCCTTTGATTGATGAACCGACTAATCATTTGGATATTAAAGCTCGTGAGCAGGTAGCTAATTATTTGAAACATAAGAAACAGGGTTTCATTGTGATTAGTCATGACCGCAAGTTTGTCGATGACACAGCCGACCATATTCTCTCAATCGAAAAGTCCAATATTTTAATGTATCAGGGCAATTTTGCCACTTACGAAGCCCAAAAAAAGTTGAGTGATACACATGAAGAGATGGAAAATGCCAAACTTAAGAAGAGCATTTCCCGGTTGAAACAGACAGCGGCTGAAAAGGCGGAATGGTCACGTTCTAAAGAAAGCGAAAAATATGGAAATCCCCACGTTAAGGGAAGTGGATCAATTGGCGATACAGGCGCGATTGGAGCCCGGGCAGCGCGTACCATGAAGCGAGCGTTAACCTTGCAAAAACACATGCAAAAAGATATTCAGGAAAAAGAAAAGCTGCTGAAAAATATTGAATATATTGATCCGCTGTCAATGAATTTTGTGCCAACCCATCATGATCGATTGTTGACGGTTAAAGATCTTACCTTGAGTTATCCAGATTCTGAAAGTTCCTTGTTTGATCCCATTTCGTTTGAGATTAAAAAAGGCAATCGGGTGGGAATCGTTGGCCCCAATGGTGCAGGAAAATCCACCTTGATTCGGGCAATTCTTGGTCAGTTTGCCGGCAAGGTCTCTGGTGAAATCGGGCAACCACAACATTTAAACGTTAGTTACGTGCGCCAAAGTTATGACGACAACCGAGGTACGTTAACTGAATTTGCGGAAACAAATCACCTAGATTATCAGGAGTTTTTGAATAATCTCCATAAATTGGGGCTCGAACGCAATGTGTTTACAACTAAAATTGAGCACATGAGTATGGGACAGCAAAAGAAAGTGGAGTTGGCAAAATCATTGTCGGTGCCGGCGGAATTCTATTTGTGGGATGAACCGTTGAATTATCTGGATATTTTTAATCAAGAACAGTTAGAAACCCTGATTAAAACGGTTAAACCCTCTATGCTGATCGTGGAACACGACCGGGAGTTTATCCAGCATGTGACAACGGATGTGGTGGAGCTGAAAACGGTTGGATAAATGAGCCTAATTCTGAAAAATGGCAGTATCTAAATGCGAGATATGATAAAATGAATTAAACAAATATACTTTGAGCTTTATAAGTATATACAAATTTAAGGGGATTTTTAAAAATGGTTCATTTAATTTATACCGCTGTATTAACGATTATTGGTATTTTTTGTATCTTCGTTCCGCTATGGCTGTTGATGCGCGCTAACAAATCAATTTCAATGAAGGTGCTCCCTACAGAAGACGACACTAAAGTGTTCTACACGTATGTTTGGTTTTACGAAACTGGGAAATTAGAAGTTCTGAATGGGGATGCTTATCAGGTAGGCAAAGAAATTCAGGCAACAAATGCTGGCAAGTATGTCATCAAAGAGGTCAACAAAGAAGTATTGTTCATGGGAATGCAACGCAAATATGAATTTGTTTTAGGCTAAAAAAAATGGCGATTCGCAATTAAGCGGATCACCATTTTTGTTTATTTTGATTTCTCTTCTTTAAGCTTCCAAGCTTTGTAAAGATCATAGCTGAACAGAATAAAGATTGCAATTGTACTTACGGTAGTAATTGTAAGGCCAAACGAGACGAAATCAATGATTGACAGCAATAACATAAATATTGCACCGATTAAACTGATAATGATTTTTCTGTTCATAGTTATTCACGACCTAAGCATTTTGTTCTTCAGCTTGTACCTTTGCAACACGTTCACTGATCTTCATAAATGGAAGGTAGAGAACAACACCAAGTGCGATGATAACAAATTGCACAACAGGTGCACGCCAATCACCGGCAGTTGCTAGATAAGGGCCAATTAGTGGTGGAGTAGTCCAAGGTACTAACACGACGGTTCGTCGTACCAAACCAACGAGGGTTGCGTAGTAGCCAATAATACTACCAATAGTTGGGAACAAGATGAATGGAATCATCATTGGTAAGTTGAAGACAATTGGATAACCAAAGATCATTGGTTCGTTAATATTGAACAGTCCAGGAGCTAATGATAAGTTAGCAACTTGACGTGAAGATTTAACCTTACTGAAAATTAAAATAGCAATAATCAAAGAAATTGTACTTCCTGAACCACCAATCATAGCGTAGCTACTTACAAATGAAGTAGTGATGATGTTTGGAATATGTGCGAATGAATGTGAAGTTGCATATGCAGTCATGTTAGCATTCATATTGATTAAAACTAGAGGATCCATCAAAGTACCAGAAATAACAGTTTGGTGAATACCTAAAGTAAATAGGAAGTTGGCAGCTGTATAAATTACACAAAATCCAACAATGTTAGTATTGAAACCACGTAATGGTTCCTGAACCCAAGTCTTAATTAAGTTGATCAAATCGGCATTGAAGAAGCCTGCAAGTAACGCAGCAATCAAAGCGAATAATGACATTAAGATTAAAGCGGGTAGTAAAACACTAAATGATGAAGAAACTGCAGGCGGAACGTTATCGCCTAAATGGATCTGTAAACTCTTGTAACTTGATAACTTAATAAAAATACCAGTTGCAAGTAATCCAACAATAATACCACCAAACATACCTTGTGTACCGGTGTTTAAGTAACTAAGACCGCCAGTAACAGCTGACATTTTTGCACCAGCTGAGGCAACAGTTCCTAGAGAAACCGTCTGAGGCATCATGATCATTAAACAAGCTAATGACATGGCAGATGCAGCGATTGGGTTAGAGAAGCCCTTATTTTTAGCAAGTGCATATCCAATCATAGGGGCTACCAACAAACCGGCAACCTGTAAGGTACCATTATTAATGGCATTTCCGAAAACCTGGACCTTTGCTAAAGTTTCACCATGGAAGATCCATGTGAATACGGTATTATTGAGCAATACACCAAGACCAGCGATGATAAAGACGGGTAAAATAACCGCGAAAGCATCACGTAATGATCGAAGGTAAACCCAGTTACCGACTTTAACGGAGACTTCGGTAAACTTTGCAATAAAACCCGAGTTCTCAAGTTTTTCGCTTGAGCTTTGGTTCTTATCTTCACTCATAAGTTTTTTCCTCCTTTTATATTAAAACAATTTACGCTAAGTCATTTCCGTTTGAGGCGATGACTTTTTTAAACCAACCATAACTCTTCTTTGGAATTCGTTTCATGTCACGTAAATCGTGATTACCACGGTTGACATAAACCATGCCGTAACGTTTTTCCATGTTTCCTGATGAACTTGGAATATCAATCAAACCCCAACCCAGATAACCAATGACGGGAACACCGTCTTCAAACATGGCATCTTTCATTGCTTGGATATGTGCACGGTGATAATTGATTCGGTAATCATCTTGAATTTCATGACCATCGTAAGTTTCACGGACACCAATTCCGTTTTCAATTGGAAACATTGGAACGCCATAACTGTTGTAAGTCTTTGTGAGAATATCACGGAAACCAAGTGGGTCAATGGACCATCCCCATTCGGAAACTTTTAAGAATGGATTTTCTTTGCCGCCAGCGTCTAGATAATAATTTGGGAGGGTATTATCTGGAACGACCGAACTGCTAATTGTGACGCTTTGATAATAGCTGAATGCAATAAAGTCACTTGATAATTGATTAAATACGTTCTGGTCAGCGTCAGTGAAATCCATGTTAATGCCGTGATTCTTCACGAAAGTGAGAACTTCGTTTGAATAACGACCGTGGACAAAAACATCTAACAAATTACGGTTTAAAAATTCGTCGATCTGACGTGCATATTGCACATCCTTTGGTAAGGATGATGCAGGATAAACTTCGCTATAAGCTAACATGCCACCAATCAAGTTGTCAGTTTGTTTATGTAAATAATTGGCAACTCCTGCATGGGCCAACATCACGTGATGTGAGATTTGGTAAAGTTCATCATCTGTTCGCTCGCCTTTAAGATAGCCGGCAATTCGGAATGTTTCCGAAGTGGAGTACAAGTTTTGCTCGTTAAAGGTGATCCAATATTTGACACGATCACCAAAGCAATCGACCATCTTTTTACCATAATTGACAAATGAATCAACCACATGACGATCCAAGAAGCCGTTATACTTCTCAGCCAAATGAAGCGGCATATCAAAATGGTAGAGACAAATCATTGGTTGAATATGCCGTGCCAATAATTCGTTAATCAAATTGTCGTAGAACTTGATTCCTTCTTCGTTAAATTCGCCATCGCCGTCTGGATTGACACGACTCCAAGAAATCTGGAATCGATAACAATTCATTCCTTGATTAGCCATCAGATCGAGATCTTCTGGATAATTGTGGTAATCATCGATTGCAACTTTCCAATCTGAAGAGTTTTCTGTTGCAGGAAATGTATCGTAGACGGATTTTCCTTTTCCGCCTTCGTTATAACCTCCTTCCGTTTGCATACTTGATACTGAATTTCCCCAAAGAAAACCTTTGGGCATCTCTTTTGTCATGATTCAATCTCCCTCTTTCTTGAATACGCTTTCATTATATATCCATATTCGTCTCTATGTAAAGGCTTTTATTTAAAAAGTATATACATCTGTGAAATAACTAGAAATTATAAATATACGGATGTATGAAATATGGGGAGAAAAGGTTAGAATGGGGATAATAAGAATAGTGGGGATAAATATGTATAAATATCAGCAAATATCAGAAAAGATTCGAAAAAAAATAGTGAATGGAAACTTTAAAGCAGGGGGGTTGCTACCAGATCAAAATAAGCTGGCAAGGGACTTTGGGACGACCCGAATTACAATTAGGAAGGCCATTCAGGCCCTAATTATTGAAGGAATCGTGTATACAAAACGTGGTGCAGGAACCTTTGTGCGCAAAGATTACATGCAAAACTTAGATGATATGGGAAATGCCATTGATAAGCCTTTGGGAACAACTCATACTCATCCAAACAAAAAAGTAACCAGTAAGGTTTTGTCTTTAAATGCGCGTTTACCAACTAACGAAGAACAAAGTAGCTTGATGATTTCTTCTACAGAGCCCGTTTATGTGATTGAACGAGTGCGTTACATCGATAATAAAGTTTACAGTTATGAACACACGATTATGCCAACAGCGGTTGCAGAAATTACTGAAGATGTCTTACATCACTCCATTTATCAATATTTAACCGATGAATGTCATCTCACAATTACTGGTTCTCATCGAATCGTGCGTGCTGCAAAAGCGACGCAAAAAGATGTTGAAGCCATGGGAGTCGAAAAAGATGAACCCGTTTTGGTGATTGAACAGGTCAGTTATTTGGAAGATGGGGAACCTTTTGAATTCTCAGAATCTCATTTCCCTTATCAAACCAACCAAGTTACGGCCGACATTGACTTAAATGTATAGCAAAAAGCTTTACCGCAGATTAATACGGTAAAGCTTTTTTACATACCCAAATAGTTAATTTCCCGACTGATTAGCTGCATGAAAGTAGAAGCTTAAATTTGGGTAGACATAAATTGTTTGTGAAAAGTTAAATAATACGTCGTTATTATAGTAATTAGATTGCTGCAAGGTCATACAAGCTGTTTTGGGTTCCAAGCCCAACAAGTTAGCGGCTTCACTGGATAACCGGTCTTGAGATAAATATTGATCACTATTATTAATCCGAATTCCATATTTTTCTTTGATGTAATCGAAAATGGAATGATTAATACTAGACAAGCTTAGTGAAGGAACCTCGCTTTTGACATAGTACGCATATTCCAAACTGTATAACTGCTTATCCACATAACGAAGACGAATAACCCGATACAATGCTGCACCATTTCGTGTGCTAAATTCTTTTGCCAAAGCTTCATCAGCATGAATCTCATCAAAAGTTACAATTTTAGAAGTCATATTTTTGTGATAACGTGATCGACTGGCACCCATGGTTAAATTAACAACTGTTTTTTCTGCCTGGCTAATATCATTCACAAAATAACCGCTACCTTGGACCCGGCGAACTAGGCCCTTTTGTGCCACAATATCGATGGCCTTCCGAATTGTATTGCGACTGACATTATAACGTTCCATCAGTTGATGTTCCGTTGGAAGCTTTAGTTTAAATAACTTATTTTCGATTGAATGAATAAGATCATCAGCAATGTCATGATACATTCAGATTTCCTCCGTTCCCCATAGTGGCTTGATTTGTATTCTATTTGTACCTACCATTCATCTTCCGATTGTAATGAAAACGGTTTAATAGTCAACCACTTTAGTGTAAAAAGAACATATTTTTTTAAATTAGTACAAGTTTTTAGGTACAAAATGGACAAAATAGCTGATCATCAATTAATGAATAAAGGACCAATTATATTCAGAAAAAAATAAAAAAGTTTGATAATTCCTGTGATGAGGGGGATAACGGGCCATTGCAAATTTTTTTCGATTATTAAGCTTGTAAAATTTGTACCTACGAGTTACAATGCAATTGTAATGAAAGCGGTTTAAAAAGTAAATCGCTCGAGAACAAAAAATAAGACAAATTATTAGGAGTGAGCATTATGGCAGAGAAAACAATTATGTTAGTTTGTGCAGCAGGTATGTCAACAAGTCTTTTGGTATCAAAAATGCAAAAGGCCGCAGCAGCAGAGGGTGTTGATGCAGAGATTTTTGCAACAGCAGCTTCAGATGCAAATAACAAGTTGGAAGAGAAACATCCAGACATCTTAATGCTCGGACCACAAGTTCGTTATATGGAAAATAATTTCAAGAGCAAATTGGATATTCCAGTTGAAGTAATCAATATGCAAGATTACGGGATGATGAACGGTGAAAAAGTGTTGGCAGAAGCATTTAAGACATTGGGTGTGAAATAAGACAGAGTGGTAAACAAAGTGGGTAGCTCACGAGTACTAGCCTAGATTAGGAAATGATTCACGTATTTTGTGAATTGTTTTCTAATCGTAGCTAGACGGAATGAGCTGCTTTGGTTAGCACGTTTCAGCCCCAACAACGCAAACAATTTTGAAAGCGGAAACAGAAATTGCTTCCGTTTTTACATAATCCAGAAGGAGAATTACAGAAAATGGCCGAAGAAGAAAAAGAACAGAACTTAGAAGCAATCATGGGATTAATTATGAATGGTGGGAATGCAAAGAGTTCTGCATTCGAAGCAATTAATGCCGCAAAAAAAGGTGATTTTAAAACCGCCGATGCAAAATTAAAAGAGTCCGATCACTTCTTAACAGAAGCACACAATTCACAAACTGGTATGTTGACTGATGAAGCAAACGGGAAACATGCTAAGGTCACATTATTAACAGTTCACTCTCAAGATCATATTATGAATGCCATCACATTCCGTGATTTGGCTGGTGAAATTGTTGATCTTTACAAACGACTTGATAACGTCAAAGTCGAAGATTAGAAACTCGAAAGGGCAGCCAAGTCTTTAGGTGGTTGCCCTTTTTTAAATAAAAATGAGGTGTAGAAAATATGAGTGAACAAAAAATGCGTATGCCAGAAGGCTTTTTATGGGGCGGTGCTGTTGCAGCCCATCAATTAGAAGGCGGTTGGCAAGAAGGCGGTAAGGGTGTCAGTATTGCCGATGTCATGACGGCTGGAGATAAAGATCATCCCCGTCGCGTAACTGATGGTGTTAAAAAAGGTGAAGTTTACCCTAATCATTGGGGAATTGATTTTTACCATCGTTATCCAGAAGACATCAAGCTATTTGCTGAAATGGGATTCAAATGTTTCCGGACATCAATTGCTTGGACACGAATCTTCCCTAACGGCGATGAAACAGAGCCTAACGAAGAGGGACTCCAATTTTATGATGACTTATTTGATGAGTTATTAAAGTACAACATTCAACCTGTTATTACTTTGTCTCATTTTGAAATGCCTTATCATTTGGTTAAAGAGTACGGCGGCTGGTCAAATCGAAAGTTGATTGGGTTCTTCTTAAATTACGCGGAAGCAGTTTTCAAACGTTATAAGAATAAAGTTAAGTATTGGATGACTTTCAACGAAATTAACAACCAAACTACTTGGGATGATCCACACCCAATGCTGCAAAACTCCGGGTTACAACTTGGTAAAGATGATAACTGGGAAGAATCAATGTACCAGGCCGCTCATTATGAAATGGTAGCTAGTGCCAAGGCTGTAAAGTTAGGACATCAAATTAATCCTGATTTCCAGATTGGTGACATGATTGCGATGTGTCCCATTTATCCTTTGACGGCTGATCCTAAAGATATCATGATGGCAGAACGGGCAATGCAAACGCGTTACTACTATGGCGATGTGCAGGCTAACGGTTTCTATCCTAACTGGGTACCTAAGTATTGGGCTCGCAAAGGCTTCAAGATTGATCGTACGGAACAGGATGCTAAGGATTTGCGTGAAGGCACTGCTGATTACGTTGGCTTCAGTTACTACATGTCATTTGTAACGAAGTACAAGGCTGACAATCCGGATTATGTTTATACAGAATCTAAGGATCAAGTTGATAATCCTTATACTGAAAAATCAGATTGGGGCTGGCAAATTGATCCTGTTGGTTTGCGGTATTCTATGAACTGGATGCAGGATCGTTGGCATAAACCAATGTTTATCGTTGAAAATGGTTTTGGCGCTTATGACAAGAAAGAAGCTGATGGTAGTGTTCACGATGATTACCGGATCAGCTACTTCCATGACCACATTGAAGCAATGGAAAAAGCCGTTGTTGAAGATGGCGTTGATCTGATTGGTTACACACCGTGGGGCTGCATTGATTTGATTTCAGCCAGCACTGGTGAAATGAAGAAACGCTATGGCTTTATTTACGTAGATCAAGATGACGAAGGTAATGGTTCTTTGGCCCGTTCTAAGAAAGATTCCTTTGATTGGTTTAAGAAAGTAATTGCTTCGAATGGTGAAGATATTTCCGAAAAATAAAACGCTATAAAATGAGTTTAATTTAAATAAATTAGAAAAACAGTCAGTAAAAGTTTCTGTGGCTGTTTTTTTAGTCTGAAACATGTTCCACAACCGAAGACAAAGTGCTATTCTATAGAGGTAATCAGGGGAAGGTGTAAATGATGTTTCCGTATGAAAGAGTGAAATTGTTAAATCAGTTGGAACTAAGCATCTACAAATATATCATTGCGCATCCTGTGGAAGTTGAAGGGATGACGATTCGTCAGTTAGCCAAAAAAAGCCATGTGTCACCGACAACGATTTTGCGTTTTTTGCACAAAATGGATTTTGACGGCTACTCAGAGTTTAAGTATGCGCTCAAACGGCAGCAAAAAATGCAAACTGAGCAACCCAAACAGCAACGAAATGTCCCAATGAGTCAATTTTTTGATCAGTTAAACGACGCCCATTTTCTGGATAAGATTCAACAAGCGGCTAATTATATAATTGAGGCGGATACCAGTTTGTTGTTTGGTCTGGGAACCAGTGGCAGCTTGGCACAGTATGGCGCCCGGTTATTGGCTAACTATGGGATTTACACCTTAAGTATTACGGATCCGTTTCAGCCAAAGCCATTAGCACGTCGTGATTTTTCAGATACCTTGTTACTATTGTTATCCGTTTCAGGTGAAACTGCTCAGGTCCTGCAACAGGCTAAATTCTATCAAGAAAATGGCGCAAAAACGATGGCCATTACGGCCAATCGCTATTCAACCTTAGCTCAATTGGTAGATTTCAATATTTCCTATAACGTGCCAGAAGTCTTGATGGCGGATCTTAATTTAACATCTCAAATTCCAGTGGTCTTCTTGCTTGAACAAATCGGAATCAAGGCCCATAAAGATTTATTAAAAGTAGCACAAATTCCAAAAGATTCCATTTTTTAATAAAAATTCGAATTTTGAGGATGGCTCAAATATTGGACCAGACCAATTTTGAGATAGTCAATAGACTAGTGATGTTCTCTATGAACTAAAAGCATACCAATTGATACCATGAAACATGTTACGCTTAGTGACATGTTTTTTTTAACAAAAAATTAAACTTTTTGAGTGAAATAGGTAGGCACAAATCTAAAAATGTGGTATATTGTAAACGATGAAACCGCATACAATAGGTTTCAAATAAACTTTGTCACTTGCAAAATTATAATTATAATTTGACAGATTTTGCTATTCATATAACGTTGCAAGTGATAAATTGGGAGGGTTTTATATGAGTGAGAAGAAGGAAAACGGCTTCGTGCAAAATACACTTATTCCCTTAGCTGGGAAGATGGCTGCTTCTCGTCATTTGGTTGCTCTTCGTGATGGATTTGCACTGGTAATGCCACTAATCATTATTGGTTCTGTCTTCATGATCGTCAGTCAGTTTCCAATTCCGGCCTACATCAATTGGATGAGTTCGGTATTTGGTCCTAACTGGGCAACAGTTGTTGGTTGGGCGACAAACGCAACATTCAATATTATCGGAATGGTTGCCTGCATTGGTATTTCGTATCAATTAGCTAAGTCGTATGACGGTGTTGATGCACTGTCAGCAAGTATTATTTCGTTAGGTGCTTTCTTACTAACAATTCCTCTAACTACGGATAAGGCCGGTAACACATTCGTGCCTTTGACCATGTTAGGTTCAATGGGATTGTTTGAAGCACTATTAGTTGGATTATTCATTACTGATTTTTATGTATGGATGATTCATAAGAACTGGCAGTTCCATATGCCAGATACAGTTCCACCCGCAGTTGGGAATGCGTTCTCTGCATTGATTCCTGGCTTCGTCATTATTGCTTTAGTTTGGTTACTTCGTATCGGAATTGGATTCACATTCTTCAAGACAATTCCAAATATCATTACAGTTATCTTAGCTAAACCTTTGACAGCCGTTGGTGGTACTATCTGGGGAGCTCTTGTTGCTGAATTCTTCGTTTCATTCCTTTGGCTATTTGGTATTCATGGTGCTAACGTTGTTGGTGGTATCATGGCACCAATCTGGTTAGGCCAAATGGGACAAAACGCTGCTGCTGTTAAAGCAAACAAACCTATTCCAAACGTTGTTAGTCAACAATTCTTTGATAACTTCGTCCATGCCGGTGGTTCTGGTGAAACTATTTCCTTAGCTTTGATGATGTTATTCTTTGCTAAATCAGCTAACTTGAAGGCTATTGGCCGTTTAGCTGGTGCACCTGCAATCTTCAACATTAACGAACCTATTATGTTTGGTTTACCAATTGTTTTGAACCCTGTTATGGCAATTCCATTTATCGTTGTCCCATTGGTAACAGTTATTATTACTTATGTTTCAATGAAGACTGGTATTGTTGCACGGACAATGGGTATTGCGGTTCCTTGGACAACGCCGCCAATTATTTCAGGTTGGTTGGCAACAGGTCACATTTCTGGTGCGGTTCTTCAGTTAGTTAACTTCGTGGTTGGTGGTGCCATTTGGTATCCATTCTTCAAGATTGCTGACCGTCAAGCATTGAAACAAGAAAAAGAAATTGCTGACAAAGAAGCTGCTGCAAAAAACTAAACATTAGTTTTTAAACCTAATAAAATCTGTCGAATCTTCTTTTCGGCAGATTTTTTGGTAAAAAGGACAGAGTGTTTCAAAGAGCGATTAGCTTCTGAGTACAGCCTAGATAGTCGAATGATTCGGTTTAGGAATCGTTTGACTATCGTAGCTGGACGGAGGAAGGTGCTCTTTTAAACACGTTTTAACTGATCAAAAAGTGCAATCTGACCCGAATATTCAGCTGACTTCTTCCGTGAAAACCCGAGCCGGAACGTAGTGGGCACAACTTTAAGCCAACAAGTTGTCTTAAAGCTTGACCTTATTGTAAGTGCTAAAGCACTAACAATAATTTCACTACTGGGCTCATTTCACTCCAAAAGCCATCTAAATATTCTAAATAGCTTTAGTTAAGAAAGTAGTACTCAAACAGGCTGTTGTTTTGCTTTATATAAATTAAGCTAAATTAAGCCGGAACGTAGTGCGAGTTCTTGCGGCCGAACTTGCCACAAGAATCGACATCGACTGGAGCAAGAAAGATTTTCGAAACGAAAATCATCATTACTAGGCGGAATAGTGCGAGTTCTTGCGGGTGAACTTGCCACAAGAATCGACATCGACTGGAGTAAGAAAGATTTTCGAAACGAAAATCATCATTACTAGGCGGAATAGTGCGAGTTCTTGCGGCCGAGCTTGCCACAAGAATCGACATCGACAGGAGCAAGAAAGATTTTCGGAACGAAAATCATCATTACTAGGCGGAATAGTGCGAGTTCTTGCGGGTGAACATGCCACAAGAATCGACATCGACTGGAGTAAGAAAGATTTTCGGAACGAAAATCATCATTACTAGGCGGAATAGTGGGCACAACTTTAAGCCAACAAGTTGTCTTAAAGCTTGACCTTATTGTAAGTGCTAAAGCACTAACAATAATTTCACTACTGGGCTCATTTCACTCCAAAAGTCATCTAAATATTCTAAATAGCTTTAATTAAAAAACGCAACACTTTAATTTACCAAAACACGTATAATTGACAGTAAGAGAGAAATTCATTATTAAGAGGAGCGAGAATCATGAGTAAACATAAAAAGAATCGGCCAGATAGCGCCGTTGAGCGAGCTGCTCAAGCTAACGTAGACAAGATCATGGAGAAAACACGATCTCAACAAGGCACAATTGATCAACTACCTAAGTGGGCTCAAAATATGGCCTATAATCGGTTTGGCTTAAGTGAAGTGATTTCTTTTATTCCCCTAATCATTGCCGTTTTGACAACGCCATTATTGGGAAATCGTGTTTCCATGGGCGGGGGACTCATGATTAACAAAAATGCCCTATTCATTGTACCTTTTGTTAGTTTATTAATTTCTGGGGGAAGTTACCTCAGTATTAAAATTCGTCGAAAATCGGAACGAGTTCCAGACATTGAACATTTAGCTTGGAATGAGGTTTTTGCATTTCTCGCCAATGCCTTGGTGGTTCTCATTTGTTCATTAGTATTAATTTATCAGCTATATAGAGCTTTTACAGCTTAAAATTTTTGAGGGGGAATTATTTTGGCACGATTAGGAATTTCTTTATATCCGGAACACTCAACATTTGAAAAGGATAAAGCCTATTTAGACTTGGCTCACAAGTATGGATACACACGCGTTTTTACTTCATTACTTCAAATTAATGGGGATCAAGACGCGGTTGTCGCAAACTTCAAAAAAATTGTGCAGTATGCCAATTCACTTGATTTCAAAGTCATGGTTGATATGAATCCTTCTTTATTTAAACAACTCGGAGTGACCTATGATGATCTATCATTTTTTGATGATCTTGGTGCATTGGGCTTGCGATTGGACGAAGGATTTACAGGTATGGAAGAATCACGGATGACCCGTAATCCTTATGGCATCAAAATTGAGGTTAACATGAGTAATGGTACCCGTTACTTGGAAAACATTCTCAGTTTTGCGCCTGACAAACAAAACTTATTGGGTTGTCATAACTTCTATCCACAAGAATATACAGGATTAGGCGAAGCTTTCTTCACGAAGTGTTCCGAATTATTCCGCAAGCACAACATTAACACCGCTGCGTTTGTCAGTTCGAAGGCTGCAACTTTTGGCCCTTGGCCTGTACAAGATGGGTTACCAACGATTGAAGATGATCGTCACTTACCAATTGAAACCCAAGTTCAACATCTATTGCTGACTGGTTTAATTGATGATGTGTTGATTGGCAATGCCTACGCCTCTGAAGCTGAATTAAAGGCAGCCTCAGAAGCCTTCTTTGGTCGCTATCCTGTGTTACATGCTGACTTCGTGGATGACCTGACAGCGAACGAAAAGCTGGTTGCATTGGGTAAACCACATTTGTATCGGGGTGATGCTTCTGATTATCTGTTACGGGACACAATGCCACGTGTTTGGTATAAAGATAAAGAAATTCCTGCGCATCATGAAAAAGAAGCCTTTAAACGTGGTGATATCATCGTTGTGAATGACAGCTATAGTCGTTACAAGGGTGAGCTTCAGATTGCATTGAAGGATTTCCCAAATGACGGACGCCGAAATGTTGTGGGGCATTTGTCTACAGATGACCTGTTCCTTTTAGACTACATCAAGCCTTGGAGCACATTTGAATTAAAATAGGTCAATTAATAAATAGGAGCGTGGTTGTCTAAAAAGATAACTGCGTTTTTTATTTTCAAGCACTGCAAACGTTTACAAAAAACGATTTGGTGTATTATGAAGGCGAAATGAAAGCATTATTGCTTCATCGAATACTATTGGGGGCGTGTATTATGAGTCAAAGTTTGTTGGGAATTGTTGTTTTGTTAATTAGCCTAGGGATTGTCTATGGTGGATTTCGCTATGTTCGTAGTGGCAAAAGAGCCTATGCCAGTGCTGGAGTGAAAGTTGATTTTAATAAAACACCAGCTGCATATGGATTTGCGCCGGGAGTTATTGGCACAATTATTATGTTGGTCGGTGTTTGTGGAATTGTTTGGAGTCTGATTCTTTTATAAAAGTTTTGGAACTGATGCAGGTGTCTGAACAGATGCCTGTTTTTTTGTGCTTTTGTATTTTGGAAAACATTTTTGATATTAGAATTAATGATGATAATTAGAAAAATGAACCCTATGTTTCTGGCATTTTTGGAAACATAAGGTTTATTTTAGTTATGATTGTTATTTTTGTAAAATGGTGCTATGATATCGGTGTGATATCAAGTAACCGGTTTCAAGTGTAAAATTATGGGGAGGTTTTATTATGTATAAGATTCCAGCTTCGGCATTTGAATCTATTAACGATTATGGGAATGATAAAGAAAAATCAGTTTTACATGTCTTTACACCAATGCGAATTTCAATTGGTGGTAGAGTTTTTCCACATCATCCGAAAAAAGATCATGGCGTCCTGAGAAAGTTTTCCAAAAAGGATGCGGTTGTGAACAATCCAGCCTTAATTGAATTTACAGATGATGAAATTAAAATCCATGATGAACAGGGAAAGGTTATTCGAACGGAAAAAATTGGGACGTTTGATTTTGTTCAATTTGGGGCTCTCCGTACATTTATGGTGTTCCCTGCTTATACCTTTGCTATGACTATGGTTGTTGGTGCGCATGGGCAACATTATTACGTTGTGAATCCGAATTTCACGCCATTTCAGCTGTTAACACCAATTTTAAAACAGCAGTCAGTCGCAATTGAAGATCCCTTTAAAATTGCGGGGTTGCCAAGTAATGAACAACGTGAGGATTACTTTGGAAATGCCTATGAACAAAAAATTAAAGGGACAAATTATCCACTGTCATTAGAGTGGTGGCCGTTCTAACCTGTGATTTGCCAAAAACGGTAACAAAAAATTTTTACTCAGAAAACAATTTAGTCAATTTAAAAGAAGGTTTTATTATGTATAAGATTCCAGCTTCAGCATTTAAATTAACGACTAGTTTTTCGGCAGCAAAGGATCAGAATATGAAAAAATGTTTTACATCAATGCGCATCTCAGTCGATGGTCAGAGCTATCCGCACTTTCCAAACAAAGAAAATGGTGAATCGGTGAAACTTGCTAGAAAAGTTTTCGGCTTACCAGCAATGTCAACAATTGAATTCACACAAGATGAAATGAAAGTACATGATCAAAAGGATCAAATTGTTGAAAGTGAAAAAATTGCAACCTTTCAGCGAGTTCAATTTGGAGTTATTCGAAAAATGGGATTTGGTGGCCGTGTACCGTTGCTAACTTGCGCGATGACCATGGCAATTGTGACTGAACAACAAAATTATTATGTCATTAACTCTAGTTTTGAACCTTTTAACGCATTAGTTGCGTTATTTAAAGCACAGGGTGTTTCAGTTGAAGATCCGTTTGATATCACTTCACTACCAAGTAATGAAAAACGGGATGTGTATTTTAATAAGGACTACGAAGATAAGATTAAGGGAACCAATTATCCGATTTCTTACGGATCAAATTATGCGATCAAAGGATTTTAGAATAAAAGTGACTTATTAAATTTAAGGAAGCAATTGTGATGCCATCATTTGTAGGAATTATCATTAATTTAATTAGTATAGGCATCATTTGGATAGGAATCCGTTATGTGCGTATTAACAAGGAAAGATTTGTTAAAGCCGGTGTAAAAGTTGATTTTAAAAAAACGCCAGCCACGTATGGTTTTGCACCGGAAATTACGGGAGCCATCATTATTATCGTCGGCATTGCCGGACTGGTCTGGGGTGCAATGTTAGTTTGAAGATGGGGGAGTAGTTATGAGTAATGGTTTATCAATGAAGTACGTGCGTATTTTAAGGCAGTGGTACATTTGGCAACTTGGGATTGCGTTTATTGCGTTTTGTATGAGCTTTTTCTGGGAGCCATTTGGTTCAACACGTTTGATTGAAGTTATCGCTGGCGCCTTGGTGGTGATTTTTGGGATAGGCATCCCATTCGAAAAGCCCTTAAAAGCAGAACAGAAATTTAAAAGAGTCCTTAGAAAGTGCAATTATTGTTTTCAATCAATGGCTCAGATCTTACTGTTGCCACTTGGATTAGCTGCAGTTATTCTGATGTTTCACAAGGTTTTATTGTTGAATTACCCAATATTAGCGATCCTTACCATGCTATACGTTCTAATTATGTATGTACCCACTGCATACTATGTACTGGTGAACTTCAAGTCTTATATTGGCAGAATTATTTTAATTACGGTTGTCGTTTTTGAAACAATTGGTTCTGGGTCGATATTATCACTGATGTATACCCTATTGGCTGTTTTTGATCCATTATCAATGGCTTTTTAAATTAGGGCCTAGTACTTTTGGAATGGAAATACTTTCCAACACCAAAAATTCTAGACCCAAATAAATTTACCTACGGGTTATTTATCAATTAACTTTGATAGATAGTAACCAATTACAAATCCCAAAGTATTAGCAAGCACGTCATTTATATCCACCCAACGATGCGTTATTGCCAAATTATCTGTTATAAATTGGACGAATTCGATAGCGAATCCAATAAGGATCCCAGTTGTAATTACATGAGAAATTTTGAATTTAGGAGAGAATAAGATATAGGTAAATATTCCTAAAGGACAGGTCATAATGATATTTAGCCAGAATCCTAATTGATCTAATTCTTGAAAGGGAATGTAAGCAACTGGTGCCTTACCAATCATCATAAAGCTAACAGTTTGATTTGACTGAGGTAATCTAAAAGGTAAGGTTGGGCTAAAACATAAGAAACAAATTAATAAAGCTAAAATTCCTAATAATATCCAGACACATACTTTTGAAATATGGTTAATAATTCATCATCTACTTTCATTATTAATTGAATTAAAAATATTGCGATAATTTATAAATTCTTCCTTAAATACATATTTTTGAAAACTAAATATCAATTATAAGCATTTTTATCAAAACTATCACAAAAAAGTAGCAATAACGGAACTTTAACAAATCTTTTACCACATTTAATGTTTAGCAGATAAGTAAGCAAGGAATGCATGATATTTTAAAATATGCAAATTAAACGTTCTGGCATGGTCTTCAAGATTTAATCTTGATAATCTTGTAATAGAAAAATATACTCATTTAAGCTTTACAACGTCACTAATTAGTATGGGAAAATTGCTAATTATGAAGGTAGTATGAAATCATGGACACGATTTAGTATAATTCCATAATAGGAAGGATTGTGTTTTTATGACCAAGAAAAAGTACTCAGTAGATTTTAGAAAAATGATTGTCAAGCTGTACCAGGATGGCGCCCGGTAGCTGATCTTACAGACGAATATGGTGTATCAAATGTAACTATTTACAAATGGATTAATCTATATAAAGAAGACAAAGGAAGTGGAATTTCCAAATCAGATGTTTTAGCGTTGCAAAAACGTTTGAAACAGCTAGAAAGTGAGAATGACATCTTAAAAAAAGCCTTAACCATATTCGCCAAAAAGTAAACCCAGATGACTGGCAGACAGCCGTTGATATTAATTTGAAGCACCATAGTATCAAAGAAACCTGTAAAGTACTCTCAGTTCCACGCTCAACTTACTATGAACATCAGCAGAATCATGTATCGCCACAAGCCAAGCGTCGTAAGACACTTAGCCAGTCGATTAAACGCATTTACTTTAATTCTAGACGTATCTACGGGGCACCTAAAATTCTAAAAGCGTTACAAAAAGAAGGTAAGGATGCCAGTATTAAACTAGTTCAACGATTAATGCGCCAAATGGGGTTAAAATCAATCACGCGCAAGAAGTGGCATTATCAACAAACTAATGATATTGATGCGACTGATTATTCAAATATACTCGCGCAAGATTTTCGTACAACCAGTCCAAATCAAAAGTGGTGTGCAGACATAACTTATGTTCACACCAAAGCCAATGGCTGGTGTTATTTATCAAGCATTCAGGATTTATATTCACGTAAAATCATTGCCCATAAAATCAGCCGTCATATGACTGCTGATCTTGTGATCAGCACTTTTCAACAAGCCTTTGAAACTAGAAAGACGACTAATAACTTAATTGTGCATACCGATCTGGGTAGCCAGTACCGCAGTGCTGGCTTTGAACAGATCTTAGCGCAACACCATATTCGCCATTCTTATAGCAAGCGTGGCTGTCCCTATGACAATTCATGTTTGGAATCATTTCACGCCAGTTTGAAAAAAGAAGAGGTTTACCAACACCATTATCAGGATTTTGAAGAAGCAAATGCTGCAATATTCAGCTACATTGAGAGCTTTTATAACAGTGCTCGAATTCACAGTAGCATTGATTATTTAACTCCAAATGAAAAGGAAAAATTAGTCGCTTAAATTATACATAAAATGTGTCCAGATTCTTGACCTAAATCCAGAAAGTGCCTGTTAAAAAGAATTTGCATAATCATAGAAAACATAATGCTCCTATGTCAATAAATGGCACATCTTTTTCTAAACACTTGTTCTAATTCTGTCGGAATTAAACCAACTGATGTAATTTGAGGTTCGGATTACCAAGTCCTCAAAATTGGAAAAAGTTGTTTGAAAGGCAAACTCTCTCTTCAACAATGAGTGAAAAGCTTCAATTGGCCCATTATCATAAGGATAACCTTGTTTTGAGTATGAGTGGCTAATCTGATGCCGTTCAAGTAAAGTTTCAACTTCGTTGCTGGTGTACTGTGAACCCATGTCAGAGTGAAAATATTGTGGCTTTTGATGACATTCAAGCGCCTGATTAATCGTTTCTACAACTAACGTCGCCTCCATCTGACGACCAATCTTGAAAGCAAGAACTTGATGAACCTTTGGTTCGTAAATAGAACTGAGATAAACCCAGGTTCCTGGACGTAATTCCAAATAAGTAATGTCAGCACGCCATATTCTTGCATTGGGCTGGTGCTTGATTAAATTGGGGCGTTGTGAATGATCCACATGAGTGCCAGGTTTTTTAAATCGCCGATTCATTAAAGAGTGAATCTCCATTTCCCTCATTAATCGTAAAATTCGTTTTGACCCAACACAGATGCCTGACTTGCGAAGCACCATCGTTATTCGTGGATAACCATAGGCACGATAATTATTTTCCCAAATCAATTTAATTTTTTCTTTGAGCTGATTATCAACACGTTCGTGTTGACTAGGTTGATATCTTTTCCAATGGTAATAGGTGCTGCGCGGTAATTTCAGTGCCGAAAGAATAATTGATAAGCGGTGTCGCAATAACTGATCTTCTATGAAGACAAGGCAATTAATTCGTCCTAATGCTTTCCCAGTAACACCGCCGCAGCTTTTAAAATTTCAAGTTCCTCCTTTAATCGCTGATTTTCCTTTTGAAGTTGTTTGAATTCTTTGGACGTTACTTCAGTACCGTCTTCTAGCTCAACTGATTTAGCGCCTTTAACCCAGTTATGAATTGCGGCTGGAGAAACACCGTATTCCTCGGAAAGCGAGCGAATAGATCTTTTCTCTTCACGATGCATCTTCACAATGCTGGCTTTAAAATCATCTTGATATCGTTTCATTGGAATGCTCCTATCTTGTTTTATTAATTATGGCACAACTGTTCAGAAATTTATGTACAAAATACTAGGATAGGAGCAATAGTGTTAAAACTAATTATAAAGATGATTTTCTAAGTGATATTGGGACTATTAAGAAAGATTTGATGGATCCCGAATTGGGGAAGATACTTAATTATAATTTTACGAAGGATCAAATAATATTTATTAAAATAATTATGACTTTTCCTAATAATATAATTATACCAAGTGTTAAAATTTTGAAATGTTTGAAACATTTTAAAATTAGTTTGTTGGATTTAGGTCAAGAATCTGGACACATTTTATGTATAATTAAGCGACTAATTTTTCCTTTTCATTTGGAGTTAAATAATCAATGCTACTGTGAATTCGAGCACTGTTATAAAAGCTCTCAATGTAGCTGAATATTGCAGCATTTGCTTCTTCAAAATCCTGATAATGGTGTTGGTAAACCTCTTCTTTTTTCAAACTGGCGTGAAATGATTCCAAACATGAATTGTCATAGGGACAGCCACGCTTGCTATAAGAATGGCGAATATGGTGTTGCGCTAAGATCTGTTCAAAGCCAGCACTGCGGTACTGGCTACCCAGATCGGTATGCACAATTAAGTTATTAGTCGTCTTTCTAGTTTCAAAGGCTTGTTGAAAAGTGCTGATCACAAGATCAGCAGTCATATGACGGCTGATTTTATGGGCAATGATTTTACGTGAATATAAATCCTGAATGCTTGATAAATAACACCAGCCATTGGCTTTGGTGTGAACATAAGTTATGTCTGCACACCACTTTTGATTTGGACTGGTTGTACGAAAATCTTGCGCGAGTATATTTGAATAATCAGTCGCATCAATATCATTAGTTTGTTGATAATGCCACTTCTTGCGCGTGATTGATTTTAACCCCATTTGGCGCATTAATCGTTGAACTAGTTTAATACTGGCATCCTTACCTTCTTTTTGTAACGCTTTTAGAATTTTAGGTGCCCCGTAGATACGTCTAGAATTAAAGTAAATGCGTTTAATCGACTGGCTAAGTGTCTTACGACGCTTGGCTTGTGGCGATACATGATTCTGCTGATGTTCATAGTAAGTTGAGCGTGGAACTGAGAGTACTTTACAGGTTTCTTTGATACTATGGTGCTTCAAATTAATATCAACGGCTGTCTGCCAGTCATCTGGGTTTACTTTTTGGCGAATATGGTTAAGGCTTTTTTTAAGATGTCATTCTCACTTTCTAGCTGTTTCAAACGTTTTTGCAACGCTAAAACATCTGATTTGGAAATTCCACTTCCTTTGTCTTCTTTATATAGATTAATCCATTTGTAAATAGTTACATTTGATACACCATATTCGTCTGTAAGATCAGCTACCGGGGCGCCATCCTGGTACAGCTTGACAATCATTTTTCTAAAATCTACTGAGTACTTTTTCTTGGTCATAAAAACACAATCCTTCCTATTATGGAATTATACTAAATCGTGTCCATGATTTCATACTACCTTCATGTCTAGTTCTTCAGTACAAGTTTAATTATTTGCTCCTATACTGAAATTTGGTACCAAAATCATTAGATTTTGTGTCATAATGATAAAAATCACAATAGGGGTTTTTATGAAATATTATTCAGATGAATTTAAAAACAATATCGTTAAGCTTTATCAAAATGAAAATCGTTCAAAGAAATCCTTAGCCAGTGAATATGGGGCTCATCCAACCATCATCAGTCATTGGATCAAGCGGGCCAAATTAGTTGAACTACCTGACGGTGGCGTAACGAGTGTTGAAGCCTTCAAGCAACTACAGAAAGAAAACCAGCAGTTAAAGGAAGAAAATGAAATTTTAAAAGCAGCGGCGGTGTTACTGGGAAGGCATTAGGCAAAGTTAAAGCCATAGACTTTATCAACGAACAATTATGTAAACACCGCCTCTGGATAATCTTGAAAGCCTTAGGGCTTTCTAAAAGTACGTATTATCATTGGAAATACTATCAGATAAGTCGTCATGATAAACAAGATACGATTTTAAAAAGCCAGATCTTTGAAATTTGGAAAAATAATTATAAAGCCTATGGGTACTCTCGGATCACAATTGCCATGAGAAGACTTGGTGTAGTCATTGGCCCAATCGTGTCTACCGATTAATGCAGGAGTTAGGCATTCGATCACTAATGGGGCGGCGTTTTAAGAAGCCAGGCACTCATGTAGATTATTCTCAACGGCCTAACTTGATTAAGAACCATCCAATTGGAACTATTTGGCGTGCTGACATAACCTACCTAGAACTAAGACCAGGCACTTGGGTTTATCTAAGTACCATCTTTGACTAAGCTAGTAAGCAAATCATCGCTTTCAACATTGGCAAGGAGATGGCATCGAAACTGATTATTAAGACATTGTTGCAAGCCTTGAGCAGGGCTTCTAAGCCAACCTTTTTGCACTCTGATATGGGTTCGCAATACACCAGTATTGCTTATGAAGGACTGTTAAAGCGACACCTGATTAGGCATTCATATTCCAAACAAGGTTATCCATATGATAACGGTCCGCTCGAAGCTTTCCATTCGCTACTTAAACGAGAATTTATTTTCCAAATACGTTTTATTAGTTTTGAGGACTTAGTCCTCAGAGTTGAAAATTACATTAACTGGTATAACACCGAAAGAATTAGGATAAACGGCTAATTCTTTTAGTACCAAAACTTGACGTAGGCGCAATTTGATTTTAAGGTCAAAGCATTAACAATGGCACGTTTATAAGGAGCATATTGCGAATGATTTAATTTAATGGCAGGCAATTTTGTCATGAGGCGAATTTGAGAAAACTGATAACAATTATTGAATTGGTTGATAAAAATCCCCTATAAACTTGTAGTATTTGGACAAGGTAGTAATCTAAGCCAATGATCGCTGATAAAGCTTATGGAACAATTGCGTTACGTCAATATATTGAAGCCAAAAGTGGCCAATATACAATTTCGCCGAAAAGTAATGCCCAGCAGCCATGACCGTGTGACTATTATGTTTATTGCGAACGCCATTTGATCGAAAATTATTTTAACCAGCTCAAGAATTATCGACGTATCGCCACGTGTTATGATAAATTGGCGCATGTCTTTTTGGAATCGATATACATGACCACTATTTTAACTTGGATTAAATAGTTTTCAGACAGGCCCTAGTGGATTTAAGTCAAGAATCTGGACACGATTATGTATAATTTAAGCGACTAATTTTTCCTTTTCATTTGGAGTTAAATAATCAATGCTACTGTGAATTCGAGCACTGTTATAAAAGCTCTCAATGTAGCTGAATATTGCAGCATTTGCTTCTTCAAAATCCTGATAATGGTGTTGGTAAACCTCTTCTTTTTTCAAACTGGCGTGAAATGATTCCAAACATGAATTGTCATAGGGACAGCCACGCTTGCTATAAGAATGGCGAATATGGTGTTGCGCTAAGATCTGTTCAAAGCCAGCACTGCGGTACTGGCTACCCAGATCGGTATGTACAATTAAGTTATTAGTCGTCTTTCTAGTTTCAAAGGCTTGTTGAAAAGTGCTGATCACAAGATCAGCAGTCATATGACGGCTGATTTTATGGGCAATGATTTTACGTGAATATAAATCCTGAATGCTTGATAAATAACACCAGCCATTGGCTTTGGTGTGAATATAAGTTATGTCTGCACACCACTTTTGATTTGGACTGGTTGTACGAAAATCTTGCGCGAGTATATTTGAATAATCAGTCGCATCAATATCATTAGTTTGTTGATAATGCCACTTCTTGCGCGTGATTGATTTTAACCCCATTTGGCGCATTAATCGTTGAACTAGCTTAATACTGGCAGTCTTACCTTCTTTTTGTAACGCTTTTAGAATTTTAGGTGCCCCGTAGATACGTCTAGAATTAAAGTAAATGCGTTTAATCGACTGGCTAAGTGTCTTACGACGCTTGGCTTGTGGCGATACATGATTCTGCTGATGTTCATAGTAAGTTGAGCGTGGAACTGAGAGTACTTTACAGGTTTCTTTGATACTATGGTGCTTCAAATTAATATCAACGGCTGTCTGCCAGTCATCTGGGTTTACTTTTTGGCGAATATGGTTAAGGCTTTTTTTAAGATGTCATTCTCACTTTCTAGCTGTTTCAAACGTTTTTGCAACGCTAAAACATCTGATTTGGAAATTCCACTTCCTTTGTCTTCTTTATATAGATTAATCCATTTGTAAATAGTTACATTTGATACACCATATTCGTCTGTAAGATCAGCTACCGGGGTGCCATCCTGGTACAGCTTGACAATCATTTTTCTAAAATCTACTGAGTACTTTTTCTTGGTCATAAAAACACAATCCTTCCTATTATGGAATTATACTAAATCGTGTCCATGATTTCATACTACCTTCATAGTATTATTGGCAAATGTCTACAATAATAAGTTAAATTATGTTTTATAAACAGGGGAAAGTGTTTTGGATTATTAACATGAATAAATACGTCAGCTAATTAAAGTATTTAAATTGGAAAACAGCATGATTGATGATGCTGTTTTCAGTTAAAAAAATATATATGATAAATAGTAGAGGTTATAATAATGCATATATTCATTAATGGTTATTGGAAAACTAATTTAGGGGACGATCTATTTTTATACATAATTTCTAAAAAGTTCCCGAAGGTGCAATTCGATATATATACTACAAGGAAAAATTTTTCTGTCTTTAAGGGAATTAGTAATGTTAACTTAATAAATAAACGGGATTCTTTGATTGACCGTGTAATTAATAAGGTCAGTGTCAAAGTTAATTATCCCTTAAAAGGATCAGAATATGACAAGTTAATCCAGACTGCCAAAGGATACCCTGTATATTTAGAATTAGGTGGCTCTATTTTTATGTTACCATCTAATGGTTCTTTAAATGTGGATTATTTAGTCAGAATGATAATTGCGAAACGTGTGAAACATTATCTAGTCATTGGGAGCAACTTTGGCCCGTATTCTTCTCACAAACAACTAATAAAGTACCAGCATTTTTTTAAGTCCATTGAATCAATATCATTTAGAGATGAATACTCATATAACTTATTTAAGAATTGTGGGGATGTAAACTATTTTCCTGATATTGTGTTTAACCTCCCTGTCCAAAATAATTATAAAGCGGGTTATGTGCTGTTTTCTGTTATTAATACAAAAAGGTTTGGCTCTTATGTTGATAAAATGTATACCCAATTTGTTTGTAACCAAGTGAAGAAGGAAATAAGCAGAGGCAATGAAGTTGTATTAATGTCATTTTGTAATCATGAAGGTGATAAAAAGAAAGCTCGAGAAATCAAGGATAGATTGATAGGCGTTAGTAAGAATATCCGAATAGTGGAGCATAGTAATATATACAAATCTTTAAAAATTATTAGCGGATCAAAAAAAATTTTTGCTACAAGATATCATTCAATGATTCTAGGATGGGTTTTCAAAAAGCCAACATTTGTAGTTAGCTATAGTAAAAAAACGGAAAACGTAATTAAATCATTCTTTCCTCAACAAAGTTATGCTAAATTAACTAACATAAATGAAAACAAGAATATTAAATATACATTAATAGATGATAGGACATTAATTGCATTGAAAGATGAAGCCAATAAACATTTCAGCGATTTTGAGAAGTGAAGGTAGTATGAAATCATGGACACGATTTAGTATAATTCCATAATAGGAAGGATTGTGTTTTTATGACCAAGAAAAAGTACTCAGTAGATTTTAGAAAAATGATTGTCAAGCTGTACCAGGATGGCGCCCCGGTAGCTGATCTTACAGACGAATATGGTGTATCAAATGTAACTATTTACAAATGGATTAATCTATATAAAGAAGACAAAGGAAGTGGAATTTCCAAATCAGATGTTTTAGCGTTGCAAAAACGTTTGAAACAGCTAGAAAGTGAGAATGACATCTTAAAAAAAGCCTTAACCATATTCGCCAAAAAGTAAACCCAGATGACTGGCAGACAGCCGTTGATATTAATTTGAAGCACCATAGTATCAAAGAAACCTGTAAAGTACTCTCAGTTCCACGCTCAACTTACTATGAACATCAGCAGAATCATGTATCGCCACAAGCCAAGCGTCGTAAGACACTTAGCCAGTCGATTAAACGCATTTACTTTAATTCTAGACGTATCTACGGGGCACCTAAAATTCTAAAAGCGTTACAAAAAGAAGGTAAGACTGCCAGTATTAAGCTAGTTCAACGATTAATGCGCCAAATGGGGTTAAAATCAATCACGCGCAAGAAGTGGCATTATCAACAAACTAATGATATTGATGCGACTGATTATTCAAATATACTCGCGCAAGATTTTCGTACAACCAGTCCAAATCAAAAGTGGTGTGCAGACATAACTTATATTCACACCAAAGCCAATGGCTGGTGTTATTTATCAAGCATTCAGGATTTATATTCACGTAAAATCATTGCCCATAAAATCAGCCGTCATATGACTGCTGATCTTGTGATCAGCACTTTTCAACAAGCCTTTGAAACTAGAAAGACGACTAATAACTTAATTGTGCATACCGATCTGGGTAGCCAGTACCGCAGTGCTGGCTTTGAACAGATCTTAGTGCAACACCATATTCGCCATTCTTATAGCAAGCGTGGCTGTCCCTATGACAATTCATGTTTGGAATCATTTCACGCCAGTTTGAAAAAAGAAGAGGTTTACCAACACCATTATCAGGATTTTGAAGAAGCAAATGCTGCAATATTCAGCTACATTGAGAGCTTTTATAACAGTGCTCGAATTCACAGTAGCATTGATTATTTAACTCCAAATGAAAAGGAAAAATTAGTCGCTTAAATTATACATAAAATGTGTCCAGATTCTTGACCTAAATCCAAAGGTAATTCAAACATATGAATAGGTATAAGAAGCTAATTGGAAATTCGGCAATTTTTGCAGTAGGTAATTTGGGAAGTAAATTGATGCAGTTTATTCTTATCCCTGTCTATTCGTATACTCTAACAATTTCTCAATTTGGTAAAGCAGATTTCATTACTACAATTATTGGATTGGTTTCCCCACTTATCTACTTAGATATGGTAGATGGCGTTTTTCGATTTACTTTGGATGAATCTGAAGATAAAAAAAGGGTTTTTTCAACAGGCTTATTATTTACGACTATTATTTCAATAATAGCTTTCATGACTGGATTGGCTGTGGCCCCATTTATTTCAAAATATCCTATATTGGATGCAACATTATTATTAGTTGTGACGACTTTCTTTGGATTGATATCGAATTATGTTCGAGCAATTGGGCGAGCAGGAACGTTTGCAGTTGCTGGAATAATTAATACTTTTATTATGGGAGCTTCGAACATTATATTTTTAGTGATGTTTCATGGGGGGGTTAGTTCATATTTAGAAGCTATGGTTCTCGGTCAAATTGCGGCAATTATATATTTTCTTATTTCTACACCCATCATTAAGCAAATCCGCCTTAAATGGTTTGATATAAAATTATTTCGAGAAATGTGTGTATAGTATCCCATTAATCCCTAATACCTTTGCATGGTGGCTCAACTCTGCATCAGATCGTTTTTTTATTCTTATGATTTTAGGAGCAAGTGCCAATGGTATCTATGCCATGGTTAATAGGTTTCCAACGATGGTTACAACTTTGACAAGCATATTCTTTCAGTCTTGGCAAATGACAGCTATTGAGGAATATGATAGTAAAGACAGCAGGGAGTTCATATCTAATGTATTTGAATATATTATAAGTTTGATTTTTTTGTTTTCATTAGGTATGTTGTCAGTCCTGAAGCCAATGATAAGAATCCTTTTGGCTACTGATTACTATGGTGGATGGAAATTAATACCAATTATGCTTTTGGTATCAATTTATACAATCACATCCGGATTTTTAGGTGTACTATATACTGCAAGTAAAAATACCGTTGGAGTTTTCTATAGTACTTTGTTAGGTGCGATTGTCAACGTTTTATTAACTGTTTCTTTAATTAGGTGGATTGGTGTTTATGGGGCCGCTATTGCTAATGCAATTTCATTTTTTAGTGTGTTCCTGTACAGATATATTCATATAAAAAAATTAGGTAAGATACAAATGAATATAGCAAAATTTGTTCTGTTGCATATTTTGCTTGCTATAGCCGCAGCAATTAATTATGAGGTTAATAATTCGGCTTTTGTTTTTATTGTTGTACTTATCTGCATTATAATTCAAATATCCATAGATAGAAGGATTAAAGTGATTATATTAGATATAGTAAAAGTAATAAGGAGAGCGTAAAATTTTCCTCCAAATAATAGACTAAGATAATAAGGAATTACCGCAAAGAGTTACAAAGTAACCGATTTCATTATAGCGCTTATTTAATATTAGTAATATGAAATATTCAAAAAATGTTATTTCCTGGTAGATTGTAAAATTAATCCGAACGCTGTTCGGACAAAAAAGATCAGCTTCCTTTAAAATGGTGTTTACCACAAACCCATCTTTTAGGAGCTGATCTTTTGTCTAGTATAACCTATTCCGAACGAATTAAAATCGAAACCTTTTGTGAACTAGGGCTGTCCAATATCCAAATGGGCGTTCGGCTGAACCGATCACCGTCAACAATTTCTTATGAATTATCTCGATGTCAACCTTATCAGGCTGAATTAGCACAAACAGATGCCGAATACAAGCGATCACGATGTGGTCGGAAAACTAAGCTGAGCGATGAGTTAAAGCAAAAAATTCTCAACCATTTACGTCTAAGCTGGTCACCAGGAATGATTGCTCACGAATTTAAACTAGCTACTAAATCTATTTATAATTGGCTAAATCAGGGGAGAATTGGTTTCTCCTTGAATGATCTACCTGAACATGGCGTACGCCAACGGCGTAACGTTGACCAACGATCCAAATATAATCAATCTTTGGGGCGATCAATTGAACAGCGTCCCATGATGATTAATCAACGTAAGCGCATCGGCGATTTTGAACTAGATACAGTCGTTGGTCCTCGTGGGCATAGTAAGGCAGTTTTATTAACTTTAATCGATCGCAAATCACGGTTCCTTTGGGCATACCGGTTAAAAGATCGGACGACAGCGACTGTTAATGAAGCACTAACTAAGTTCCTAACCACTTTTAATGGTCCGGTGCACAGCTTTACTGTGGACCGTGGCACTGAGTTTAGTGGGCTAGTATCACTTGAATCACAATATGGTATTAAGACCTATTACTGCCATGCTTATACGCCAGCTGAACGTGGTAGTAATGAACGCTTTAATCGGAATTTACGTTATTTTTATCCTAAAGGGACTCGTTTTGAGCACATTAGTGCTCAAGATTTAACGACGACGTTACTCCAAATTAACCAGCGACCGCTTAAAATACTCGACTGGCAAACACCGTATCAGGTTATGCTGACAAATTTGTCCAAAAATTCGGATTAAATTTGCAATCTACCTCCTATTAAAATTTATTTTGTACTTGATTACCTTTATTTATAAATTCTTAAGTATTAATTCAAATTTAACATAGGATTTTGAATACATTAGGGTCTACCCTATTGTAACTAAAGAGAGAAGGGAGTATTATTAGTTACATATAAGTGACCCGGAGGTGACCTGGAATTGGCTAAAATCGGTTATGCGCGTGTTAGTACGCGTGATCAAAATCTTGCACGTCAAATTGAACAGCTACATGACGCCGGTGTTAATAAAATCTTTCAAGAGAAGCTTTCAGGTAAAAATGCCGATCGTCCTCAACTAAAAGCAATGTTAGACTATATTCGTGATGATGATGAAGTAGTGGTATTGAGCCTTGATCGACTTGGTCGCAATTCTCATGATTTGACTGACATCATCGAAACCATTCGGCATCATGGAGCTCAATTGAATGTTCTAAACCTGCCTAGCTTTGCAAGTATTGAAGATCCTAACCTTCGTAACTTGATTACGACAATTATTGTCGAACTATATAAGTATATTGCTCAAGAAGAGCACGAAACTATTAAGATACGGCAACAACAAGGCATAGAAATTGCCAAACGCCAGGGCAAATATAAAGGAAAAATTCGCGAATATGGTCCTCATTCACCTAATCGTCAAAAACGCTATATATATAAAGAAGCCTGTCGCCTTTTAAATAGGAAGAAAGACGGAGATGAAACTCTGACCAAGCGACAAATTGCCCGCATGTTAGGTATTGCACCAGTAACCTTATATCGCATCGAAAAGTATCAGGCAGAAGATCTAGCAAATGTTCCCCCTAGTGAGAGGTAAACATCATGATAGATTTAAGGGGCAAACGAATTCTCTTTACAGGCCGTTTGCGATCTTTTCGTCGTTTCCAGGCACAACAGTTAGCAACTATTCTAGGAGCAAAACCTGTCAACGGGATTGACAAAAATGTCAATATCCTTGTGGTTGGTATTATTAGCAAACCCTATGATCAACTACTTACCACTCAAAAGTTAACGTATGCTAGAACCTATGGCATTCCAAAGATTGACGAATTAGCCTTTATTTCATGGTGCCAATGGCGATTAGATCAATTGAAAGCAACTCTTTAAGTACCTTCTTATCAAACGGGGGGATTAGTATGCAAAAGCGTATCGATTTGGCCAATCAAACGTTTGGATGACTCACAGTCATTAGTTTTTTTGGAAGCAGTTCTAATGGAAACGCGCTTTGGCTCTGTCAATGTCAATGTGGAAATAAATGTATTGTTGACAGTCAACGACTTCAAAAAGGATTCACTCGCAGTTGCGGGTGTTTGCGATCAGAAATAAGCAGATCAAACATAAAAGCTAATAACCAGACTAAAAAATACATGGGCAATCCCAAGAATTTTCAACTAATCAATCGAACAAATTTAGTTGCTTCTACACTTAAACGGTCCAATAACAAATCTGGCGTTATCGGAGTTAGTTGGGATAAAACTGCTCAAAAGTGGGTCGCAAGGCTGTACTTTCAAGGCCATCTTGTCCTAAATCATGTATATGTTCATATGGAGGATGCCATCGCTGCTCGCAAGGCAGCAGAGAAAAGGTATATTGTACCTTTGCAAAAGCAATATAATCAAACACACCAAAAAAATCAATTAAATTGATTAGACAAACCGATCTGGAGAAAATGCCATTACCTGCACTTTCTATAGACTTATAGAAAAGCCGATTCATTATAAAATGGTTCAATTCCGTAATCATGCAACTGCCCTAAATGCTAAGATCAGTTTGCAAGAAAAGAAGCCGTAGCGTGTGTTTGTGGCATCAAGACTTAATTCGACAAACTCCCAGGGCAACAATTATTGGGACAGCGTCGTGAAATGGAAAAACGAGGTTATCATCCAGATCAGAAACAGTGTGATCCTCTGTATCAAGGCCAACATTGCCTAGCATACAAGCAACTAAGTCCTGTTGCACTCACAATGCCCATCTATCCTGAGTATGACCAAGGATATAAACACGTTTGCCTAACTAATCTAACAAGCAAAAGGATCTTGTTAACCTTTCAGCGATCCTAGTCTGCGGTGTTCATCTGGGGACATAGGATTGACAAAATAGGATATTGACAAAACAGAATATCGGCAATATACTTACTAAAAGTAGTTGGAAAGCGTAATGTCGTGTTGATCGGAGAAAATTAAATGGTAAATCTTACAGAAGAAATGAAGAATATGTTAAAGAGTCAGCTCCCCTTCCTAGCAACAACAGGAATAGATGGCAAACCTCAAGTTGGTCCCAAGGGCTCACTACATGTCTTAGATGACTCACATTTAATCTACTTTGAGCATACCTTCAGGCAAGCCTATGATAATCTCTCGAGCAACCATTTGGCAGCGGTTGCGGTTGCTGATAGAGGCGCTCAACAGGGATTTCGCTTTGAGGGAACGGCTCATATTCATGAAACAGATGATTTTGCTAATCATATTTTAGATCAAACTAACATTTTTGACCGTTTCCCACGCGCTGGCGTAGTGGTCATTGATGTTGAACGAATCTATAAATTGGATAACACCTTAGAGGCTGGCATTCAAATCGCCTAGGGTTTTTAAAACAAATTCAACCGAGTAAGTCGAAGAACTTTTTAGTGTCCAAACTCATACAGTGTTTATTTCATGTCATTAAGTATTCATTAGCAAGCAGTTTTGTTATACTTTGTTTAGAAGTGATGGAAGTACGTCGAATTCTTAAGAAACCCATAGCTTACTGTTAACGCCATTACTTCGAGCGTGTCGACCTTTGACACGCTTTTTTTATGCTATTGGATACAAATCATTCAATAAAAATGAAGCATCAAAAAAGACGGCTTCCACTATGGAAAGTCGTCTCCGATGAACCTGGTTTTCTAAGAAGCTGTCTAAAATCTCTTAAGTAATAGTGCTAAAAACGCTAAAACGACCATTTGCAGACTGGTGGTTAATTGACGCTCACAATTTTTCCAAAGTCGCCGACAATTCTCTAGCCAACTAAAAGATCGTTCGACTACCCAACGTTGGGGCATGACTTCGAATCGATGCAACTCATTGCGCTTCGCAACCTGCACGGTTGCGTTTAAATTACTGGCTACATCGAGCTGAAAATTAACGCCTGAATAACCACCATCAACTAAGACATTTTGAACCTGGCGTAAATGCATGGCATGTAAAGCGATCATTGCACTGGCCCCGTCTCGATCAGAGACGTTCGCTCGCGTCATGTGAATGGCCTGCGGAAAGCCATTGATATCAACTGCCAGATGGCGCTTAATCCCCGAGATTTTCTTACCAGCGTCGTAACCTTTGTTTTCAGCAGTAGCGGTGTTTTTGACGCTCTGAGCGTCAACGATAATAAAGGAAGTTAAAGCTGAACGTCCTTGGTAAGTTCGCCGAGCAATGACAATTTTTTTAAAACTTGTTCCAATAAAGAATCAGCCGTAGGCTCAGCTTTAGTTGACCAAATTTTGTAATAGTTGTAAACTGACCGCCATTCTGGGAAATCACCGGGGACTTGACGCCATTGGCAACCGGTTTTCAAGACATATAGGACCGCACAGAAGACCTCGTAGAGGTCATATTTTCGAGGCTTAGTTCGCTTACGAAAATTTTCTAAAGCTGGTCGAATTAATTCAAATTGTTGCCGAGTAATATTGCTGGGATAATTTTTCATAGCTTAAACTCGCTTTTTACATAGAAGTATATCAAAAATCATAGATCTTGGACAGCTTCTTAGATGCCTTTTTTTGTTATCAAAAAGGGCCTAGTACTTTTGGAATGGAAATACTTTCCAACACCAAAAATTCTAGACCCAGAAAAATACGGAGAGCTAGAATTTTATAGCTTCTCCGTATTTTTAAAGGCCACATTGCGAATTTCTTGTAGTGGGATAAACCGATCAGCATCAACCACAATATCATTGGCATTGTAACCATGAATCAAGGTGGTGATATCTGGCCAATGACGGTTGTTTTGGTCAACCGTTTTTAGTTGAATGATCACTGGTTGTTGACGCTGATATGCGTCTGCCAGTAGTTGGGTTATCTCTGCTAAGGATTGTTGCGGTCGCGGAACATAGACTTCATTCAATTGCTGCTTCTGTTGGTTTAAAGCAGCAGTATGGTCGGATAAATAGAAGCCCTGCCATTTCATCATGCCCCGGTCATGGTAATCATGTTCAAAAAAATGTTTAACCGTGTCTAAATCAAAGTCTTGGTTACTCAAGTGGCACCCGCTTTCGTTGAATCAGCTTTTGACTTGCCGGCCAACGTTCCCCAGTAAAGCCAACAAATTCGATTGTTAGTTTTATATCTTGTCGTAATGCTTTTAACAGCTTTTCTAAATCAGTTAAATCATAGTGTGCTAATTTATGTAAGGGAACGGATTGCAAGCGCTCGTTAGCCCGTTGACTGTTAAAAAACAGATTATAGGTCTGATCGTAGGTATCATTAGTCAACATTAACCAATAGCGGGTTTTGGGACGCCGCTTAAACAATAAGGTTAACCGCCCCTTAATAATCTCGATATCGCTATTCATAGCTATTGCCTCCATTATGTCCGCCCACTAGTGAAGCCCGCTTGATAGCGGTGCCTCCCTTTAATAAACTAGTCGCGTAAACTAGTTTGGTGAACCCAAATTGCCGGTGAATTTCATCAATCACCTGGTTTAACCGGCTACGGCGAATTTGGTTACGCGGTGTTTCAAATAAATTAAGTTGTTGGCCGGAGTTGGCACTTAGTTTACTGCTATAAACGCCAATATTCCGGACAGCTTGACCGTCCCAATTCTGACGGAATAACCACAATAATTGTTGCGTCAAAACTTGATTGTCATTAGTTGGTTCAATTTTTAAAGTCTGGTTAAAACCACCGCGACCATCTGCTTCAGCTGCGGCATAGGAAAACCCAATGCTTAGCGATAGACAACCGGCCAGTTTATGATGGTGCCGAAGCCGCGCCGCCACCTGTTCCCCAATTTCTTTAATGACGGTTTCAATTTCGACTTGGTTAAAATAATCTCGTGGCAATACTTGCGAATTACCCAGGCTAGCTTCTTTAACCTTAGTTGGTTCCGTGACTTGTGCGCGATCAATTCCCCAGGCCGTAGCAAATAATTGGCTACCAATGATGCCAAGTTGTTGTTTGAGTAAATAAGGGTTGGTGTGGGCTAGCTCATACATATTGTGAATTTGAAGCCGGTTCAAACGTTTAGCCATACGGGGGCCAATCCCCCAAACGTCCGTTAATTCGTTGATTGACCAAATCTTATCTGGCACAGTTTCGTAATGGATTTCACCGATCAATTCATGATTATGTTTAGCGTAAAGGTCTAAGGCTAATTTAGCTTGCACCGGATTGTCACCAATTCCCACGGTGGTATACAAGCCTAGCTTTTGCCGAACTGTCTTTTGAATCAAGCGCGCCACTTCGCGAACGGAATTGCCAAAAAGCCGCCAAGTATAGGTCATATCAAGAATGCTTTCATCAATCGAATACGGCCAAACCTCTTGTTCAGTGGTAAATTGATGAAAGATCTGATTGATCTGCAAATTACGTTGAATATAAAGGTTCATGCGCGGTGGCACGACCCACAACCTGGGGTCATTGGGTAAGTCACGTTTACGGGAGACGTTGGCTTTAAGATGAAATAAGTGCTTAGCTTCGGGTGACGTGGCTAAAATAAGCCCACCATTGGTGTTTTCAGCTTCACTAAGGACCGCTAAGGGGACTTTTAAGGGATTAAGCCCCCGGGCAACGGCTTCGCAACTAGCATAAAAGGACTTGTTATCGATTAAGAAGAACACGCCATGCGGTTCATCATCAAAAAACATTTAGATCACTTCCGTTAGCTTTTACCTGTATTGTAGCATATAAAGCAAACGTGTGTTCCCTAAAAACTGGCAGAAAGTTGATTAAAAATAGTCGAAAGTCAATTATAGTTATGCTATAATGTAGACAGAAAAAGGAAGCCCCGAGTGAACAGGGCTTCCCATGTAGAGCCGTTTAAGACGGTGGCAGATTTTAACGATATTTAATAACCGCTAGCTTGCCAGAGCTAAGGCGGTTATTTTTTTGCTGACTTTTGATCAGCTCAACAATTAATGCGATTAAGGCCACGATAAAAGTACCGAAAGCCAGCATTAATTGTAAAGCGTCCGACACGGACACCTAGGCTACTCCTTTCGTTAGGATTTATGGGCTTTAAAGGTTTAACACCATAAGCACCACCTCCGATTGGAAATAGCCACCGCCTTAAATTCTCTACTGGATCTATTATACAGGCAGCCTAGCTCTTTAACCAAATATAAAATTAAAGAATCAGTAAGAAAACTATATTTATATCTGTAAAAACAGTTTTTAACTGCTAGGTCATAATGTATGGCAGATTGCAAGAAATAACTTGAACGAATTTAATGACGTAAATTAAGCAAGAAGGTACGCTGCCAGAAATAGTACAACGCGAATTTGGGGAGGAAGAATAGTATGAAAGCTGATAGCATACACTTATTTGATTTCCTGGGGAGTGGTAAAACAATTTTTGAAATTCCTGTTTTCCAGCGAAATTATGAGTGGGATAGAGAACAATGTAAACAATTATTTAAAGACCTAACCGTTGCGGCGCAAACTAATACTGATCATTTTATTGGTGCAATTGTTTATTTTACCGAAACCGGTAATAAGATGAGTCATATATATCGCATTATTGATGGTCAGCAGCGCTTAACAAGCTTAACTTTACTATTAAAAGCATTGTCGGTTGCTGATGAACACGACCAAGCGGAAATTGAGGAAGAGTATTTAACTAATAAATATCTGGATGATAATAATCATCTTAAACTAAAACCGGTTGAACATGACTATGAAGCATTTTATTCAGTAATGAATAGGTTAGATTTTGATAAGCCTTCAAAAGTTATCGATAATTATCGCCTTTTTCAAAAACTGATTAAAAGCAGTGACATCGATAGTTCTAAACTGTATGAAGCGATGAACCATTTTAACATGGTTTACATTGAGTTAAGTAGCGATCCAAATGAAGAAAATCCACAAGTTATTTTTGAGAGTTTAAATTCGACGGGAGTTTCGTTATCACCTTCTGATCTAGTTCGAAACTTCCTATTAATGAGACTTGATTCACAGCAACAAACGAAATTATATAAAAATTATTGGGTTAAAATTGAGCGTATGTTTGCTACTAAAACATTTGCTGAATTTATTCGGCATTATTTGGTTGTCAAAACACATACGTCAGTTAAAAAGAATGGTGTATATAGTAGCTATAAGGACTACTTCATTTCAAATGGGTTAAGTTCCGAACAAGCTCTCGCTGACCTCTTTAAATTTGCTAGTTACTACGATCAAATTTTGAATCACAAATCTGCTGATGATCGGTTTAATAAGATATTAGAGCATATCAATGTGATGGATAGTAAGGTTGTATTTCCTTATCTAATGCTATTAATGGATTTAGTAGATACAGCAAAAATTAATCAAGAAGAAGCCATTCAGTTAGCACATATTTTGGAAAGTTATCTTTTCCGATCAAAGGCATGTCAAATGCCAACAAATGGTTTAAATCAAATTGTCGTAGGCCTATGTGATTTATCTAAAGAGGGTGGTAACCTACGCCTCAGGTTACTTCGGTTGCTAAAGGCAAACTTTCCAGACGATCGAAAGTTATTGGAAAGTTTGATGGAAGTGGACCTTTATCATCAAAGAAATCATTTAGCAAAGTTATCATTGGTGATCCTTGAAGAACATAGGACTCGAGAAACAATTAATTTTGATGATGCACAGGTTGAGCATATCATGCCACAACGATTGAACGCAGAATGGCGACTTCAGGTTGCTAATGCTGATAAGGTTAAAGAACAGTATGGTGGTACGCTTGGTAACCTGACTTTAACTAAATATAATCAGGAGATGAGTAATAAGCCTTATAGTGAGAAAAAAGAATTTTATAAGGACTCAAATGTTTCTCTTACTCGAGAAGTTGCTGAAACGTATAATCAATGGGGAAAAGAAGCAATTATCGACCGCACTAAAGAGTTAACAGATGAGTTAATCCAAATTTTTCCGATGCCAAACATCAAAGAAGTTAATGAAGAAGAAATTACTGGTGAGTACACAATTGATCAAACAGTTAATGTGACGGGTAAAGCCCCTGTTCAAATAACAATTAATGAAAACGAATATCCAGTAAAAACATGGAAACAAATGTTGAAAATCTTCCTCAATGATCTTTGGAATAGGGATAGTCTTAATTATGATCGGATTAAAGAAAACGATCAGATAAGTCGAATGCTCTTTAGGCCTCACAACGCACCGGCCACGCTTGAAAATGGTACCGTAATCGAAACAAATTTCTCCGCTTCGGTTATTCTAGCCATTATTACCAAGATTTCTGAAATTTGTGATATTACAGACCAAGTCTCATATACGGTGAAATAATGTATGTGAGTACCTTGCGAATAATAGATTCACGTGAAGTTGAAAAGTATTAACTCAATTAGATGATCAGTTATCAAATAGGCGTTTCATAATTTGCTATGCTATGGGTAATCACTGATGGTAAAATATGAATGTAAATAAAAAAGCGAGCCGCTTTAAAGGCAGTGGTAAAGTGCTCCATAATTGTTAGACAAGAAATCTAACAGTTATGGAGCACTTTTTCTATGGTCAAATATAGTTCAGAATTAAAAGCAGAAGTCGTTAGTGAATATCTTCAAGGTGACATTAGTATCAGTCTTCTTTCAAAGAAACGTAACTTGCCTCGAATACAAGTAGGTAGATGGATACAAAACTTTCGTTTGAGTGGCGCAGACGCTCTTAAACGAAGAAGAGTTAAACGAAGTTTCTCAGTTGAGTTTAAAGTTGATGTGATAAACTACTATCAAACTCATGATGAAACTTTAGCCGAAGTATCCGCAAAATTTGATGTTAATTCTTGTCAAATCAGTCTTTGGAGGACAGCCTTCAATCAGTATGGTATAGAAGCCTTGAAGCCTCATCCGAAAGGCAGAAAAACCAAAGTGAAACATAATAAGAAGAAATTACGTAAGTTAGTAAACAAGAACGAAATCGATCAACTTCGTGAAGAATTGACGAAAAAGAATCAAGAATTATATGATGCAAAATTGGAGAACGAAATCTTAAAAAAATCAATGACCCTGTTCGGAACCTCAAAGGACGAAAGAAAACACAAATAGTTGATCAGATCAGGGTCGAACAAGAGTCTCTTCCGAAATCTAACCGGTATAAAGTCGGCGATATTCTTAAGACCATTGGACTTAAGAAAGCGACTTATCATGATGAACGTAAACGTATCAAAAATTATGTAGATAAGTATGAAGATGTAAAAGTAGAGATACTAAAAATTGCCGAAAGCGGAAGATATCGCGGACGTCTAACCTACGGTTATCGTCGCGTTCAAGAAGAGCTCATTAAATTAGATATCCATCTATCAGACGCCGTAGTGCGTCGTTTGATGGATGAATTAAATGTTCAAGTAAGCCTTTATAACCGCCACAGAAATGGTAGATATTCATCTTATAAAGGTACAGTTGGAAAAGTGGCCCGTAACGTTCTACATCAGCATTTTAATGAAACCGTACCTTTCAAAGTATTACATACCGATGTTACACAAGTACGCTTGGCCGATACTAAGTGGGCTTACGTTTCAGCTATTACTGACGAAGCAAGCAAGGAAGTTTTAGCATTTCAAGTAAGTAATAGTCCTAACAGTAAACTAATTATGGATACACTCGATGAACTCACAGAAAATATTCCGGAAGGAATAAAACCAATAATTCATTCAGATCAAGGTTGGCATTATCAATTGAATTACTATACCGATAAACTCTCCGAAAAAAAATTTATACAAAGCATGTCTCGTAAGGGAAACTGTCTTGATAATGCGCCAATTGAAAGCTTCTTTCATCTTCTTAAAACAGAATGTCTTAATAGATTTCCACAGTGTAAAGATATTGGAGAATTCAAGGAAATCACAAAGAATTACGTCGATTGGTTTAACAATCGACGAATATCACAGAAAACAAAAGGCATGACTCCCTGCGAATAAAGGGAACATGCCTTAGCAGTTTAAAAATATTCAATTTTGTCTAACTTTTGTGTTGCACTTTAAATGAGGTGATCTTTTTGAATCTTTTAAGAAATTATAGCTGCTAATGCAGCACCAGTCCGAGAGTTTTTATCGTTTAGGCTATCTTTTGGATGACCTTCAAAACAAACTTGACCGCCGAATTTACCAGCATCGGGTCCCATATCGACTAACCAATCGGCTCGTGAAATTAATTTCAGATTATGTTCAATCAGAATTAATGTATTGCCCTTATCAACCAATCCTTCAAATAAATCGATCAATTGTTGAGTATCCTGTAAGTGCAATCCGGTTGTTGGTTCATCTAAGAAATAGATTCGGCCGGTATGATTCAATTCCATTGCTAACTTAACACGTTGCACTTCACCACCAGATAAAGTGGTCATCGACTGGCTAAGATTCAAATAACCAAGTCCAACTTGGTGGAGTAGACTAATCTTTTTGTAGATATCTGGCACATCTTTGAAAAACTCTAAAGTGTCGTTGATAGAAAGATTTAGAACCTCAGAAATATCTTTGCCATGATAAGTGTATTGTAGTGCTTCTTGGCTATAACGTTTCCCATGACACAACTCACATTCTTGAACGATTGGATCCATGAATGCCATCTCGGTGATCATCACACCTTTACCTTTGCAACGGGGACAAGCACCTTTACCGTTATAACTAAATAGTTGTGTTGAAACGCCATTGTTGGCTTTACTGAAAAGCTTTCGTAGAGGATTTAAAATGTTCAAGTAAGTTACAGGTGTAGAACGAATATTCAAACCTACAGAATCCTGACTCAAATCAATATAGTCTTGATCAGAAACTTGTTGTTTGAAAGCTTGGACTAAAGTACTTTTTCCAGAACCTGCTGGTCCAGATATCACGGTCATTACACCTTGAGGGATTCTGGTAGATACGTCTTTTAAATTATGAGAAGTTACATGATTAACATTTAGCCAAGATTGAGGTTCACGAGGCTTTGGGAAAGTGATTTTTTCTCGTAGCATTTTACCCGTAATCGTACCTGACCGTAATAGTTCGTCGTAGGTACCAGTGAAAGTTACTTGACCACCATTTTTGCCGGCTTGTGGTCCCATTTCCACGACATAATCTGCTGTCGAAATAATGGCAGGGTTGTGATCAACTAGGATAATGGTATTGCCATGTTCCTTGAGCTTTTTTAAGGATTGGGTAATTAATTTAATATCGTGAGGATGGAGTCCTACACTTGGTTCATCGAGTACGTAAACTAAATCGGATAGGGAACTCGTCAAATATTTGGCAATTTTAATTCGTTGAGCTTCTCCACCAGATAGAGTATCAGTTCCACGGCCAAGGGAAAGATAACCTAAACCGATGTCGACCAAAGCTTGAATTTTACTATGTAGTTCACGCACCATTGTTTTAGCCTTGGGGTCCGAGATATTATCCAAAAATTTTAGGACACTTACTAAATCCATATCGCTGACTTCTGCAATATTTTTGCCAGCAATTTTACCAGTTAGAGCCTTTTTGTTCAGACGTGTTCCATGACATACTGGGCAAGGTTTTCGAGTGACAATCTTTGATAAGGCAGCTTCATGATGACGACCTGAGGCACTATGAATAACAGAGCGAAGCATACGTGGAACTAGTCCTTCATATAATGCCGTACGGCCCCAATTTGCCGGTGGATTTTTTAATTTTTGTTGCGGAGCGTGCATGAATAAATCATATTCTTCATCGGTGTAGTCTTTAATTTTTTTGTCTAAATCAAATAATCCACTGTTGCCATATTCCTTCCAACGCCAAGTTCCCGGTTGAAAACCGGCAAAAGTCATTGCACCTTCATTGAGTGATTTATTAGGATCAATTAATTGACGTTCATCTATGTCGTCAACAAAGCCTAATCCCTGACATTTTGGACACATTCCCTGAGGTAGGTTAAAGGAAAACCATTCAGAATACCCAACCCAAGGCTGTCCAATTCGAGAAAACATCAAACGTAAGACGGAATAGATGCCGGTGTAGGTTGCCAGAGTAGATCGAGAATTACGACCAATAGGCTTCTGTTCAACCACAATTGCCACTGGTAAGTTGTCGATTCGGTTCACTTCAGGTTGACCGTATTTAGGCAAATATTGTTGGGTGAAACTAGGAAAAGTTTCATTCAATTCACGTCGGGAAACAGCGGCTAATGTATCAAAAACTAAAGAGGATTTACCAGACCCAGAAAGACCAGCAAATACAGTCGTTTTATGCTTAGGAATATCTAAACTGACATCCTTTAAGTTATTTTCTTGAGCTCCATGGATAGAGATAGTCCCATCTGCAAATAAATCAGTCATAAAAACCTCCAACAGTAAATTTATAATTCCATTATATATAGAAATCTCGTTTAACAAAAATAATCGGGCCTAGAATTTTTGGTGTTGGAAAGTATCTCCATTCCAAAAGTACTAGGCCCTAATTTAAAAAGCCATTGATAATGGATCAAAAACGGCCACTAGGGTATACCCGACCGAAAGAAATTGGTTCAATCCTACAAACAATTGATATGAGTGGGGTTGTTAATGCGTTTGCGTTTATTATTACAGTTGGGTTTTTGATGTATCTATGGGGATTCAAACTACCGGGTTGGCGACTATCACGCTCGGCAAACTGGTTAGTAGTGAGTTTTGCAATTGTGGTTTTACTGGCACTGATTGTTTGGAATGGCTTTGGTTCAGGCGATAAGCTTTCGAATATTTTTACCAGTTACGATTTTTCGTTAGGCCATTTTAACCTAAAAATCGTTTTAAGCGCGTTAGAAACAGTCTGCGAAGAATGGGCGTTTCGTTTTGCAGTCTTGTTTTTAAGCTTGAAGGCTTTCAGTCATGTAAAGAATCAGTATGTCTGGGTAGTTTTGATTAATGGATTGTTATTTGGTCTGTGGCATTCTTCAAATTTACTCGCGGGTCAATCCCTTAGCGCAACTCTGAATCAAATTTTGTTTGCAGCTGGCGGAGGGATGATCCTTTCAGCGACGTATCTTTACACGCAAAGTATCGCAGTTACCATGGTTAGTCATTTCTTCTTAGATATTTTTGCTTTCTCAAATACGAATGGCAATTTATTGATGACTTCTCCAGATGGTGTCGATTGCATTGCCACTTGGATTGTGGTGATTGTTCTTGTTCTCGTAGCATTGTTCTTAGTTACCGGCAAACGAAAACAGAGTATTCAAGAATCTATTTCTTATGAATAAAGGATGTTTACAACTAAAAATTTCTAGAGAGTAAAGGCTCGAAGAAATACTAATGGGGGCATTTGATATGTTGATAGAAAGATTGTGTGGAATTTTAGCGTTGGCAATAGCTGGATGGCAATTCTATAGTTTTAGGCAGGCATTTAGAAGTTTTAAAAAAACGGCCGGGAAAAACACTAATGTATTTATAGGGTTTGGACTTTGGTTTGGCTTGTTCTTTGGAATTATCATATTCCTTTTAGGATTAGCATTGCTTTTCGGAGCATTTTAAAATAGTCAAATTAATCGAGCATTATTATAAAACAAAGAGACTGGGAAAAATCCCAGTCTCTTTCTGTTTCTGAACTTTAATAGTCGAAATCGAGGGAGAAGTCACAACACCTTTTTCCCACTCTTTTTAGAAATAATCTGCCAAAACAGGCTTTGGGGTGACAAATAATTGATCTAATTTAGCAAGTACCTGTGGACTAGCTTCAAATTGACCAAAGGCTTGTTGAGAGCTTAAGGTGCGATAACCAAAAGTAGCCTTGGTAAATTGTTGAATTGTCACTGTTGGCACATCAGCTTTTTTCTCAGAATCATGCTCAATTCCCGTTTTGCCATCAGTAGCCGAGATGGTCCAGCTCCCTTGGTTTTGCTGGATCACTTCATCTTCAATGTTAAAACTCAAGGGTTTAAAATCGGATTTTTCAAACGGATATACCGCCAAGAATGCCTGTAAGTTAACAATGCGGCCCATCATGTACGGATGCGTTTTAACTTCTAAAGCATACGGATCAGCTAGTAAGTCGCCTTGGTAATTTGGATTAGCATTTTCAAATGTGTATGTTTGATAGCCAGCCCCATGTTTGAATACAAAGCTCAGTAGTGACTGATAACTAGCGGGGGTAAGATGCACAAATTCCTGTACGTGGAACTCATCTGCCGAACGGGTATAAATGAGATAGCCAGTAACAGCTTGCTGGGCATCTTGATAGTATGCGACTTGCCATTCGGGATGCTTTTCGGTTAAATATTGCCACCACCAGTCAGCACGAATGAGACCCCCGTTCTGGCTGAGGGGTGACTCAAGATAAGCTCCTTTAATGACAGAAATTGCATTCTTTAAACTAGTCCGGCGCACATGACCAACTGGGCTGGGTTTTACCCTGGGAAGTTTGTCACCAGAAAGCCGATATAATTGATGATCAAAAACTTGTTCGTAGCCAAACTTACGATAGTAAGCAAACGAGAAAGGTGCTAAGTAGGAAAGGACCACATTATTTTTATACATATCATGAAGGGCGGCTTTCATTAAAGTCCCGGCAGCCCCTTTACCGGAATATTCAGGGACACTCATCACATCGGTAATCCCATTCATGAGAAGGGGATTACCGTGAAAATTCACTTTAAACGGCATGCTGAAGAGGCCACTAACCAGTTCATCATCTTCGAATATCCCATACGGAATTCCGTGGTCAAACCGTGTGGACCAGAATTTTTTGCGAAAGTCACTATCAGGTTTATTGAATGCGTAAAGATACAGATTATACAAGGCAGCCTTTGAAGAATTATCAAGCACAAATTGTGATTTCATCGTAACCTCCGTGGTTAATTAATACCTTAATTTTAGCATATTTGGCAGTGGTATAGACAGATCTACGGCTAAAACTAAAAATGAAATTTTAGCAGTTTTCAAACTGTCTTAAGTTAACTTTCAAAAGAATAAAGATTATTCAGCAAGCTTGCTTAAAACCGGGTACGTTTGCTATAATATAAAAAGCCGCTAAATAGTAATGATTACTTTTTAAAAAACGGGGAATTTATATTGAAACATAAGTGGCTATACGTGCTAGCAGTTCTCACTGGAATGTGTTTACTAGTTCTGGGGGGCTGCGCGCCAAGTAAAAACAAATCGAATAAACTTCATATTGTGACTTCCCTGAATTTTTGTGGTGAAACGGCTAAGGCGGTTGTGGGCAAATACGGGACTGTGGACGAAATTATCAATGGACCTAATGTGGATCCGCATGATTTCGAGCCGACTACGAATACGGCTAAATCAGTGGCTAAAGCCGACGTCATTGTCTATAACGGTTTGGGCTATGACAGTTGGATGCAACGGTTGATTGAATCGGATTCCGAATCGGGAGCTACTAAAATTAATGTTGGTGGAACTGTGATGGGAAAGAAGTTAACAGACAATCCGCATGTGTGGTATAACCATCAAACCATGCCTAAGTTAGCCCAAAAATTAGCTAAAGTTTTTGCGAAAAAAGATCCGAAACATCGCAAACAATTCGAAAAAAATGCCGCTCGTTACATTAAGTCACTTAATAGAATTGACAAACAAATTGCCCAGCTTAAGAAGAATCGATTGAAGAGTCGAGTCGATGTGAGTGAACCAGTTTTCGACTATGCGTTGGCAAAACTGGGCTATAAAGTTAATAATTCTCATTTTGCGTTGGCGGTTGAAAATGGTTCTGATCCAACTACACAGGATATCCGCCAGATGCAAAACGATATTAAGAAACATAAGATTGCGTTTTTCGTTAATAATCCGCAAGCATCAGATCCAATTGTGAAAAACATGGTCAAACTGGCGTATAAGCATCATGTCCCGGTTTTAAACATTACCGAAACTCAGCCATCTGGCAAAACATATCTTGACTGGATGACTGAGCAATATGACCAAGTGGCCAAAATCCAAAAGAAGGAAAGATTGCAATGAGTGAGCCCGTTTTAAATATCAAAAACTTAACTGTGTCGTTTCCAGATCACTTAGTTTTGAATGATCTTTCTGCTCAATTGAATCAAGGAGATTTTTTGAGTGTTGTTGGTCAAAATGGAGTGGGCAAAACCACACTTGTGCGGGTGATTTTGCATGAACTGACACCACAACATGGCAAAATCGAGTATCGTCCCGTATTCAAACGGATGAAAATTGGTTATGTCCCTCAGTTTCGAAATATTGATGAGGAGTATCCATTATCTATTCGGGATTTTATTGGCCTGAATTTGCATGATAGTCATATGCCGTGGTTGTCCAAAAAAGAACGGCAAAAATTAGATAAAATCATTGAACAAACTAATTTGGAATCCATTCAAAATACACCTCTTGGTGAGGCTTCAGGTGGGGAAAAACAGAAAGCGTATTTGGCACAAGCCTTGATTAACAATCCGGATCTCCTTATCTTGGATGAGTCCACAGCTAGTTTGGACAATGTCCGTAAGTTTGAACTTTTGGATTTGGTGAAAGAATTTAACGAGCAACAAGGTGTGACGGTGTTGTTTATCACCCATGATATTGAGCTAGCACAGAAATACGCCCATGACTACTTGTTGATGCGTCATGGTAGTTATCTGAGTGGCCCAATTAGTGAGTTCAAAGAATCTGATTTAGAGGAGGCTGAACATGCTTAGTTTTGCATTTATGCGCCATGCCTACATAGCAGGAACCATGATTGCCGTGATCAGCGGTATCATTGGCGTGTATGTTATCGGCCGAAATATGTCGTTTCTGAGTCACATGTTGTCAGAAATTGGTTTTTCAGGTGCTTCATTTGGAATCTTTATGAGTTGGCCACCATTAAATGGTATGTTACTTTTTACAATTGTGAGTTCCGTCTTGATTGGCCAAATGAGTTCCAAGTCTTCTCGGCGTGAGGCCTCGATTAGTGCGATATCTAGTCTTTTCTTAGGATCGGGAATTTTATTCTTGTCTTTGGCAAATAAAAATGCCAGCGATGCAACCAGTATTCTGTTTGGAAGCATGATTGGGATTAGTCAATCGGAAGTGGACCAGATTTTGTGGTTGTCGATTGCCGTACTGGTGATTATATTTATCGTGTATCGAGACTTGCGGTTTGATTCATTTGATCACGTGGGTGCTCAAGTTAAAGGAGTGAATACGCAGGCAATCTCAATTATCTTTTTGGTAATTTTAGCGTTGAGTGTGAGTGTTGCCGCACAGATTGTGGGTTCACTACTGATTTTCGTGCTTTTAACGTTACCGGCTTCGAGTGCAAAGTATTTCACGAGGACAGTGAGTGGCATGATGGTGTTTTCAATTGGGGCTGCGTTGTTAGGCGTTTGGCTAGGCTTGTATTTAGGCTATGTTACCAATTGGCCAGTCAGTTTCTTCATCGCGATGATCGAGTGTGTGATCTACTTTGGTGCTTTGACTTGGAATCGAATTAAAAATGGATAAATAAAATTAAAAATTGATCGTAGCGAGTCTAAAAAAAATGGACTGGAGCGTAGTGGGCACAAATTCAAGCCAACTGTTGGCTTGAATATTGACCTTACTGTAAGTGCTAAAGCACCAACAGTAATTTCACTACTGAGTCCATTTTCATGACTCGCTACGATCAATTTTTTAGTTGAGTGATATTTTACGAAAAATATGAACACGATGCGATTACTCTAGAGAAAGAAATCAAAAAGATGATAAAACTTTTCCGTTTTTTGAGCAAAACACGAACGTTTATGCTATGATCGAAGGTAAAGTAACTTAATAAATAGAATGGAGTTGATAGCGGTGAGTGTCCGAAGAAGTGATCGTTTGATTGATATGACTAGATACTTTTTAGAGCGGCCCCACACGTTAGTAACACTTCGGTTTTTTGCCGAACGTTACGATTCTGCTAAATCTTCTATTAGCGAAGACATGGCAATTATTAAACGGACCTTTTCAAATCGGGGAACTGGAATTTTAGAAACAATCCCCGGTGCGGCAGGCGGGGCTTTGTTTATTCCAACAATTCAAAAAAATGAAGCAAAAACGATCATTGATGATTTAATTCAACAGCTTTCTACAGCTGATCGGATTTTACCAGGTGGCTATTTGTATATGTCTGACTTATTAAGCGATCCAGTGGTTTTGAAAAAAGTTGGTCGGTTAATCGCAAATGAATACGCACAGAAAAAAGTGGATGCCATTATGACCGTAGAAACGAAAGGAATTCCAATTGCCCAGAGTGTCGCGGATTATTTAGGTGTGCCCTTTATTATTGTACGCCATGATTCTAAAATTACAGAGGGTTCCACAATCAGTGTGAACTATGTTTCCGGATCTTCAGCTCAGATTAAGAAAATGGAACTCTCTAAACGGAGTTTGAAAGCCGGAACACGAGTTTTAGTTGTGGATGATTATATGAAAGGTGGCGGCACGCTCAAAGGGATGCAGGCGCTGATCACTGAATTTGAAGCTGAGTTAATTGGCACAACCGTTTTTGCCCAAGGTAATTTCAATGGACAACGGATGATCGATGACGTCACTTCATTGTTGAATGTGGATGCGAGTCGCGCCGAAATTCAAATTCAACCCGGTAATTATTTAGCAAAAGTTTTTGATTAAATCAAAAGAATTTTTATTAAAAAAGCAAGGAGAAATTCAAATGAGTGGTAAATACACAGTTATTCTAGCAGCCGGTCAAGGAACCCGGATGAAGTCGAAGTTATACAAGGTTTTACATCGCGTTTGTGGGAAATCAATGGTAGATCACGTGTTGACCCAAGTTGAAAAGACAAACATGGATCAGGTCGTCACAGTGGTTGGTCACGGTGCTGAACGGGTCGAAGATGAACTTGGCAAACGAACTGAATATGCCTATCAAGAACAACAATTAGGAACTGGTCATGCTGTTTTGCAGGCGGAATCTATTTTGGGCGATAAAGATGGGATGACCATGGTTGTCAGTGGTGACACGCCACTTTTTCGTGCTAGTACTTTTGAAGATTTGTTTGAATATCATAAAGAAAAAGGGGCTGCAGCGACCATTTTGACCGCTGATGCTGACAATCCATTTTCTTATGGTCGAATTGTGCGCAACAATGTGGGGGTTGTTTCTAAAATTGTGGAAGAAAAAGATGCCACTCGGGAAGAAGCTGCAATTCACGAAATCAATACTGGTGTTTACTGTTTTGACAACAAAAAGTTGTTTGCTGCGTTACATCAAGTGAAAAATAATAACGCACAAGGTGAATACTATTTGCCAGACGTTATTGAAATTATGAAGTCCCAAGGCGAAATTGTGGCCGCTTATGAGATGAAAGACTTTTCCGAATCCATGGGTGTGAATGATCGTAAGGCCTTGGCAAATGCCACTAAAATCATGCAAGAACGCATTAATGATCAGCATATGGCTAATGGGGTCACGTTAATTGATCCTGACAATACTTACATTGATGTGGATGTCAAAATTGGATCCGATACGATTGTAGAACCAGGCGTTTCGATATCTGGAAAAACGGTCATTGGTTCTGACTGTGTCATTGGTGCAAATTCCAAGATTGTATCTTCTAAGATTGGTGATCGTGTACATGTCACTTCTTCTACAATCGAAGAATCTATTATGCATGATGACAGCGATATTGGACCTAACAGTCATTTGCGTCCGGAAGCTGAAATTGGTGAAGGTGTGCACATTGGAAACTTCTGCGAAATTAAAAAAGCCAAACTGGGTGCTCGGACTAAAGTGGGTCATTTGACTTATGTCGGAAACGCCGTTTTGGGAACTGACATCAATATTGGTTGTGGCGTGGTCTTTGTGAATTATGATGGCATTAATAAACACACCTCGGTTATTGGTGACCATGCATTTATCGGGAGCAATTCAAATATTATTGCCCCAGTTAAAATGGCTGACTATTCGTATGTGGCTGCCGGTTCAACAATCACAGATGATTTGGCGAAGTATGACATGGGAATTGCGCGTTCTCGGCAAACGACAAAACCAGGATATTTCAAGAAGTTGCCGGTTTATGATGCAATAAAACAAGAAGAAGCAAAACAGGCTGAAAATAAGGATTAAAGGGACTGGTGTTAAGTTTCGAAGACAAGTTGAAGTATTTCTTGTTTGTGCGGGAAATACGCTTGCTTTTGGTGGCTCAAATGAATTATTATATATAGTGGTAATCAAACAGATTCTTAAAAATCGTTATTGGAGGATTTCATGTCTGGACAATATTCTGATCCAAAGCTGAAGATCTTTGCTTTGAATTCAAACAAGCCTTTAGCAGAAAAAATTGCTGAAGCAGTTGGTGTTAAGCTAGGTAAGACGTCTGTTGATCGTTTTAGCGATGGTGAAATTAGAATTAACATTGAAGAAAGTATTCGTGGGGATCAAGTGTACATTATTCAGTCCACTTCGGCACCTGTAAATGATAATTTGATGGAACTTCTTATTATGATCGATGCACTAAGACGAGCAAGTGCTCAAACTATTAATGTGGTTATTCCATATTATGGCTATGCACGTCAGGATCGTAAGGCGCGTTCACGTGAACCAATTACTGCTAAGTTAGTAGCAGATATGATTGAAAAAGCTGGTGCAACACGTATTATTGCGCTTGATTTGCATGCCGCTCAAATTCAAGGATTCTTTGACATTCCAATGGATCACTTGATGGGCGCACCATTGTTGGCTGACTACTTTATTGAACATCATTTGGATAAAGATTCCGTTGTGGTTTCACCAGATCATGGTGGTGTGACCAGAGCTCGTAAGTTGGCTGAGTTCTTGAAGGCTCCAATTGCGATCATTGACAAACGGCGGCCTCGTGCAAATGTTGCGGAAGTCATGAACATTATTGGTGAAGTGAAGGGCAAACGTTGTATCATGATTGATGACATGATCGATACTGCTGGAACCATCACCCTTGGCGCACAAGCCTTAATGGACGCTGGTGCAACTGAGGTTTACGCAAGTTGTACACATCCTGTTTTATCAGGTCCAGCTATTCAAAGAATTGCTAATTCACCAATCAAGCAATTGATTGTGACTGATTCGATTAATTTACCAGAAGAAAAGAAAATTTCAAAAATTACTCAAATCTCTGTTGGTCCATTAATTGGTGAAGCTATTCGTTTAATTCACGAAAACAAACCAGTTAGTCCATTATTCAACAACCGTTTCAGCAAAGAAGAAGCGGAAAGAGATCAAAAATACAATTAGACAGTAACTTTGTTTGGTTGAAATAAAGTTAACATTAAATCCGGAAAGAAATGAATCTAATTTCTTCCTGGATTTTTTTGCCTAAAATTTAAGGGATTTAAGCGAATTTTGAGCCCACAAGAGGAACACAATAATTGTATGATTTTGAATAACTAAAGAATAAAGATATAGCGGACAAATACCGACAAATGTATGCATTTAAAGCGGGTTTTCTTGATTATTCTATTGAAAATTCTTAATAGTAAATAATACAATGTAAGTGCTGTCAATATTACCGGTAAGATGTTAGAATGCAGATGGAGAATGATGATGTAAATGATGTTTGAAAGGAGAGCAAAATGACCAATAATAAAGTGAAACAAAATCGGAAATATGCTTTACTCGCGGGGACGCTACTGTTTTCAGCAGGAATTTTAGGGATGGGTGTGACACCCAATCAAGTAAATGCGGAGACAACTAATGTAGCAGTGTCTTCTCAAAATAATGTAAGTTCATCAAACGCGACACAAGTAAGTAAAAATGAAAAAAACTCAACTCGAGAAGCATCCCAAAATGCGTTTAATCAGACGACGGAGTATCAAGACATAAATGGCGAAAGGATTGCTGATTCAATTAGCACAAGTCTTAAAACGGGAGACAATTACAGTTTTAGTGTGCCTAAAGAAATTAAGGGGTACCAAGTGAACTATGCTAAAAGTAGTTATACTTTAATCAACGAAGATGGCACGAATACTGGAAAGCTCACCGATTTTGCATCTGCCGCCGGAGTAGTTGGTGATCCAAGTAACTGGACGACTTCTGATTGGAAAAAAGTAATCGCTTTTCTGAATACAATAAAAGTGAATAGTGTTGGGAAAAATTATAGTATTACCATAACTTATAAGTATGATTCTGTAGTGCCTCAAGGAACGTTTAATCAAACAACTGAATATCAAGATACAACAGGCAAGGCAATTGCCAATGCAGATACTACAGAACTTAAAGCGGGTGAAAACTATAGCTTTGCCGCACCGAAAACTATTTCAGGTTATCAAGTGAACTACACTAATAGTAGTTATACCTTGACTAACGAGGATGGTACACATACTGGTAGTTTGACTGATTTTGCATCTGCTGCAGGGGTAACCAAAGATCCAAGTGAGTGGACGGCATCTGATTGGCAAACAGTTTTAACGTATATTGATAAAACGACTGTATCTGAAAATGGGGTTGGTAAAGACTATAGTATCAAGTTGACTTATAAGTATGATGCTGTAAAACCAACCATTAATATTAAGCCACAGATTACGATTGAAAAGGGATCTAGTTTTAAACCGGAAAATCTTTTCAATTCGATTGTTTCTTCTACAGGCACAACTTTAAGTTATGCAGAAGCAATTGCAAACGGTAGCTTAGTTATCAAGGGCCCAAGCAATTTCGACACGAATATTGCTGGCAATCGTGGGACCTATACCTTCACTTATACTGATCCAGTTACAGGACTTTCCGTATCTGGAACAGGTGTGGTAGTTGTGAAGGCTGACAATGGTGGCAATCCAGGAACTCCAGGAAACCCCGGTGATAATGGTGGTTCAAATGGCAACGGAGGATCAAACTCTGGTCAAAACCAACATAACAATCAAGGAAACGGTTTAGGTCAAAATGACAGTGGTAAGGTAGTTAATTCTAATCCTTCAGTGAATGGTCAATCCGCTTCTGGTTCTACGAAAAAGAATTCTGTTTCGGCTAATAAAGAATTACCACAAACCAATGAGGCAAATACTGTTGCTGGTAGAAATGTTGGCATTATTGGATTGCTTGTCATGGCTACTTTAGCTTTGTTTGGAGTCGTTAGAAAAAGAAAATATTAAATTTAGTTTTGGAAATATTATGTATTCAAATGTTGACGATTGATGTTTGGATTTCATGAAATAGGTTACGCTCTTTTTGAGGGTGGGGCCTGTTTTTTTGTGGGGTGTTTGTTTTGGATTAGGGGTAACTAAGGACACTGCAATCCGCTCACTTTTTAGGACAGCTCCTTGTGGCAGCCCAATCGAGATAATCATGCCTAACCGCGCGATCACGATCGCTCGACCGGCACGTTTATCTCGATTAGGCAAAATGCCACAATCCGCTCACTATTTTAGGACAGCTCCACAAGGCAGACTCATAGCTATAAGCAAGATTCCTGCGGGATTGCGATCCCGCCTCCATCTCACTTATAACTATGAGTCTAGACGCCTTGTTCCGCTCACTTTTTCTTCACTCACTACACAAAAAAGTAGACTTTAAGTTCTTCTCAAAGCTTAAAGTCTACCTACGAGGAAAGGGTTTCGCGATTAACATCTTCAATATCAAATTTGTTAATAACTTTACACCTTCATTGTTCAATTGTTCTACCGTCGTGAACCTGACCTACCTGTGATCGTTGTTATCAAAATCTGCTAATTGTGATCAGCGTAAGTTTGAATCCCACGTGATACATACACAAAATACAGGCTAACGGTGATTAAAGACGGTTTTGGAAGAAATTAGTTTTACTATCCTAAATACCTCCGCAAACGTACTAGATACTTGTTACTTACTAACTACTGTAATTCTTTGAATAATCGGAACCTGTAAGTTATCTCTAACTTACGTTTACTCTTGTCATTGGCAACACCTGCTTAAACCGAAGTCTAATTACATATTAACCAAAATCTTTATCATATTTAGTTGCTTCGTTACCAGAAAACTACGCACCTATCAATCGCACATCTAGGCTTTTGAGCCAAGTACTAACTACTTTATCCGCTCACAATGTTCTTCAACATCAAAACCTTGGAAACCGATGCTCATAACTCAAGGTATCATTATCATACTCTCCTGAGTTGCACATCAAAACTTTTGAGCTAACGTACATAATCAATCTGACTGTAAACTGCTCACATGTTTTTCAACAAGCAAAACCTTTACACGATGTCCATGATTGATAAGCCTTCACCACATAGTTCCAAGTTGCGCTTCTACGTTAGATCACCATCGGCAACTATCGACTGACCTAAAGCGCTTTGAGAAGTTTGAGTTAATCGGAAATCTTTCATTCCCTTTCCTCACTTATTATATTAGCACATCATGTAACCGCTTGCAACATTTAAAACAACTTTTTTTGAAAATTAAAAAGCCAGGGGAGTTAAAGATTAACACACCGGCTTTAGTGACAGTTTATTCAGTTAATTTACAAGAATTTTAATTCCTTTATAGATGCTGTAAATGAAAAATCCAATTGATACAATGGCAAATATGCCCAATAAAATCATGAGAAGCCAGCCAACCGAAGTGGGGTCATTTGAAATTGCTCCCTGAATGCCTGCAATGATTAAAATTGCAAATAGAAAAATAGCAGGGAACAGATGAACGAGTAGCGCATTGGCTGCATAATGACGAGTTTGTGGGCGATCACTAGTGAGGATCCAAACAATTAATGGAAACAAAACTGGCAAAAATAAAATGCTCAAATAGGAAAGGGAACTTAGTACTTTGTTTTCAGTTGTCATTAGAAATAACCTCCTAGTCGTTTATGATAATTACATTGTACAGGACTTTTCATGTGAGGTATACAAATATGAATACTGGAATAAATCCACAAAAAAATAGTAGCACCTAAGTACTACTATATCCATTATTAAAGTTTAGCTTAATGTTGCAGGTCGACAATATCCAACACAATGCCACCATGGTGAAGCAACTTTTTCAGTGATGACACCGCGATTTTGAGCATCAATCATTTTACCGTTACCAACATAGATACCTACATGAGAGATGCTTCTCTTACTTCCTCCAAAGAAGACGAGATCGCCTTTCTTACGAGAACTCGTTGAAGCCTTTTTGTATTTATTGTATTGTGACTGAGCTGTTCTTGGAAGGGTCTTATTGATGGCTTTCTTGTAAACGTACTTTGATAAGCCGGAACAGTCAAAATATTTAGGACCAACTGCTCCGTAAACGTAACGTTTTCCTAATTGTTTACGAGCTTGACTATAAATCTTGGCATAAGTTGCGGTACCAGGTTTGAGCTTCAAATAACCATGCCATACCCAGCCAGCTGCCTTGCCATTAGTACTGATGGCGTAATAGTATTGTGTTTTTACGCCGTTTCTAAGAATAATACGCGACTTCGTAACTCGGAAAGTAGTTCTTGGATAGTTTTTTAATTGATGAGCGGTTTTAAAACTAACATAAGGTAGTTTACCATTCAAATTGTAAAGAGAACCCTTAGCGCTGGTACGAACATAAGATTTGACCGTGACGTTTTTAGTAGAAACTACACGAAATGTTGTAGCCGCGTTTGCTTGAGTTGCATGAACGGCAGTGATTCCGATGAAAATGCTTAGAATTGCGAATATTCTTACTATGTATTTCATATTAGACATTACCCCCGTGCGAATTGTATAACGTTCATGATACTTAATTTATATTACAGGGAAGTAACTTAATAGTGTCAATGCAATTAAAGTGACCTCAATAAGTCAAAGATTTTTGTAATATTTGATAAAATTTTAAATTATGTTGCAAAAAAATTCACCCTCAAAAAATAGGTGAATTCTTAATAATTGCAATTTTATGCTTAATTAGCACTGTCTAAAGGAATTTGTTGCGTACGTTTCTTCTTCAGCTCACGCAATTGGTTTTTTAAATCTTCAATGGCGTCTTCATGCTTTACCTTCCACTCTTTGTAGGTTGAACGAGTGTCTGTATCACCAATATCCAGTCCAGTTTCAAGCCAAAAAACAGCTTCAGTTAAACTGGCAAAGTTTTTCATCCACAGGGTGTGGCCATTGTCGGAATCGAAAGCAACATATGATTTGTAGTGCTTTGTCAGATAGGTGTGTTTCATGATCTTAAAAGCTTTGCGTTGTTTGGTCAGTTTGTAGTCGGGTAGAATAAAATGGCCTTGGCTTTTGAGCTCGGGAACATTATTATTTCGCTTTTGTTCTTTATAATCGGTTAAAAATTCTTTTGCGGTTGGTTCTGTGATTAACTTGACATCGACTTGGCTCATGGTCATTCCCCCTAAAAATATATTAGTTATATTTTACCATAACAACAAGAAAGATACGCTATGTAAACGAGCGTTTTGTCCGATTTTAAAGGATAGTTAAATTTTATTACCGGTTTTTAATAGTTCAAGATTGTTTATTTTGAAAAATTAATCTATAATTTTTGTTAGATAGAAAGTATTCATTATTCGTAATGTAACGGGAGATGGAAATATGAGAAAATATTTAGCTGAGCTCATTGGCAATGTTGTTAAATCATCGATTAGGAATCAAGGATTTTGTGGGCTATGTGATTTCGCAGTTTGTTGGCGCAATTTTGGCATCTGCAATTGTGTTTGATTTAGTTCATGAATTAGGATTGTCGACAAAGAATTTGGGACAAACGGACTTTCCGAATATTTCGGTGGGTGGTGCGTTTATTACGGAAACGTTGGTAACATTCCTGTTTGTGTTGGTTATTGTGTTGGTCACAAGTAAAAAGTGGGGCAATGCAAACTTTGCGGGATTGATTATTGGAATTACATTGGCGTTGATGATTATAGTGGCGTTGAATTTGACGGGAGGATCATTGAACCCGGCACGAAGTTTTGGTCCGGCGTTGTTTGAGGGTGGTTCAGCGATGACTCATTACTGGTTGTATTTGGTGGCACCATTGGTAGGAGCGGTGTTGGCTGCTGGTGTGGGTAATTATTTGGGCAGTGAAGAGTAAAGTGCGCGAGACAAGTCGGTAAAAGGCAGATTATAAGCATGATGTATGCGGGATCGCAATCCCGCGGGAATCATGCTTATAATCTGCCTTTTGACTTGTCGAGCGGTCCTAGAGCTCAGCGGAAAAAAGCAGGGAAAGGGCGGCGATGTATGCGGGGAGCAACCCCGCAGTGATCGTGCTTATACTTTGCTATTTGTTTTGTCGAGCGGTCCTAGAGTCCAGCGGAAAAAAGCAGGGAAAGATGGCGATGTATGCGGGGAGCAACCCCGCAGTAATCGTGCTTATACTTTGCTATTTGTTTTGTCGAGCGGTCCTAGAGTTCAGCGGAAAAAAGTAGGGCAAGGGCGGCGATGTATGCGGGATCGCAATCCCGCGGGAATCATGCTTGTAATCTGCCTTTTGACTTGTCGAGCGGTCCTAGAGCTCACTAAACGGGCACGCTTTCATGCTATAATATGGATGGCAAGTAAGTTTCAACTAAACTAGGGCAAAGTTAGGAGACACACAGATGGCAGACAGAATTTTAGTGACCACGACTGAAAATGTTCCGGGTCAACGTTATGAAATTATTGGTGAAGTTTTTGGATTGACGACTCAGTCAAAAAATGTAATTAAAAATATCGGTGCCGGATTGAAGAACATTGTTGGTGGTGAGATTAAGTCTTATTCAGAATTGTTGTCTGAAGCACGGGATACCGCCATTTCGCGGTTGAGAAATAATGCAGAAGAAATGGGTGCCGACGCAGTGGTTATGATGCGGTTTGATTCAGATTCAATTGGTCAAGACATGGAAACAGTTGCTGCTTATGGGACAGCTGTTAAATTTGTAAATTAGAATAATCAAAAAAGCCAGTGCCCTTTTCATTTTGTGAAAGGTTACTGGTCTTTTAGTTACGATTTCTTTTTTCGATGTGATTTCTTTTTGCTTTTAGAAACTTCTTTTTGCAGTTGCGAAACCTGATCGGATAAGTCATCAATTTTTTGCAGAAGCAGCGTCAAATCAGTGTTTTCCATATTGGCGTTGTTTGAGGTGAAGAAGCCGGTGATTGTACTGGTTAACAAACCAATAAAACCGATACCACCAAGCATCAAGATGGAGGCAATGATTTTTCCGATTGCCGTATGTGGGAAAACATCGCCATAGCCAACGGTGGTTGCAGTTGTGATGGCCCACCACAGTGCGTTAGCAAGCGAAATTTTTTCAACGATTGAATAAAGCAATGCGCTTAAAACTAGGATAACCACACTGACATATAGTAGATAAACGAAGCCAGTGGCATAAAAAAAACGATGTACTGTCTTTGTAAATCTACCGTCTAGCCCTAACCGCCAAAACAGGTGGTAGTAGCGAATAATTCGGATGACCCGTTCAATTCGAAAGATGGCAAAGATTGGGTGCAGTGGCACTAATCCAAGCATGTCAAACGAGTTATCAATCAGGAATCCCTTTTTGTTTTTAGAAAAAGAAAAGCGAACTAAATAATCGATCCAGAAAATACCCAAAACACTGTTCATAAAAATGCCTAGCGTCCCAGATAAAAGATTGACGTGTGTAAAAAAGGTTGAAAATGCAATTCCACTAGAAAATAAGGCCAAACCGCCAATAATAACTTGGTAGATAAGGAGCCATTTTTGTAGTTTTCGAGTCATTATATGCCACCTGTGATTGTACATGTTAAACTTATTTTAACTCTTTAAATGACAGTGTAAACTCCTGAATTTCAATCGCAAGAAATTTTTTAAGATTGAAATCGTAATAGAGTGTAGCAACTGACTGTGAAATCAACTAGAATCAGGGATATAAAGCCAACCAGTTCAAGGAGGAAAAAACACTTGAAAAAAATATTAGCATTACATACGGGAGGCACGATTTCGATGTCTGCCAATGATTTAGGCGAGGTTTCAACAAATAAAGAAAATCCACTCCTAGATAGCCGGTTTATTGATGACAATATCGAATTAACTAATGAATCAGTTTTAAATAAACCGTCGGAGCACATTACCCCAGCTGATATGTTGAAAATTCAAAAGCGCGTACAAAAAGCCGAATCAGAAGGTTATGACGGAATTGTCATCACGCATGGAACGGATACTTTGGAAGAAACAGCCTATTTCTTAGATTTGACGCTCCCAAATCACTTGCCCATTGTTTTAACGGGGGCAATGCGATCTTCAAACGAAATTGGTTCAGATGGCGTTTATAATTTTCAAAGTGCAATTTTGACTGCTGCCGCTGATGAATCAACGGATAAAGGGGTTTTAGTGGTGATGAATGATGAAATTCACACTGCTCGTTATGTGACCAAAACCCATACGACTAACGTGGATACGTTTCGGACACCAACGTTCGGCCCCATTGGTCTAGTTGGAAAACGCGGAATCCATTATTTTCAAGAATTAATTCAACAAACGGTCGTACCGATTGACCATTTGGTAAGTAATGTCTATTTGTTGAAAGCTTATGCAGGGATGCCAGCTAGTTTGATTGAATGTTTAGATCAGAAATCAACAAAGGGGCTCGTCATTGAAGGCCTGGGTGCTGGAAATATGCCACTAGAAACGGTTGCAGCTATCAAAAAACTTTTAGATGATCAAATTCCAGTTGTCATGGTTTCACGTTGCTATAATGGTGTTGCTGAACCAATTTATGATTATCCAGGTGGCGGAATTGATTTGGAACGAATGGGTGTAACATTTTGTCAGGGACTCAATGGCCCCAAAGCAAGAATTAAATTATTGATAGGTATTAGCGCCGGTTTAACGGGACAGACATTGCGTGATTATATTAGTAATGCTGTATCGTAAAATTAAAATTTTGTGAGAAAATTAAAAATGCGCTATACTATGGCTATCTGAAAATAAAGGATGGGATAAAATGGCAGATGCTACAAAATTAAGAAATGATTTTTATGATGCAATAAATGGGGAATGGATCGAAACTGCTGAAATTCCAAGTGACCACTCATCTACTGGTGGATTCATGGACTTAGTTGATGATGTAGATAAAAAATTAATGACAGATTTCGCCGATATGAAATCAGGAAAATTGGCTAACAATGATCCTTTAATTAAAGAGTTTTTGAAGTTTTATGATGTCGCTGCTAACTTTGAAAAACGTGATCAAGATGGCGCGGCACCTTTAAAGCCTTATCTTGAAAAAGTAGAAGCAATTTCTAGTTTTGCTGATGTGAACAAACAATTTAAAGACTGGACTTTAAACGGATTTCCAGTGCCCTTTGATATTGGGGTAGAACCTGATTTAAAGAGCCAGGGTAAAACTAAGTTAAACGTGTTATGGGCTGAAGGTGGAAGTTTAATTTTACCTGACAAAACCTACTATGAAAAAGACAATCAAGCAGGAACACAGTTGTTAGCAGTCTTTACACAAATGGCTGAGAAATTATTGACAATGATTGGTAAGTCTGCAGATGAAGCCAAACAAATTGTGGCGGATGCAAAGAAGTTTGATGCTTCAATGGCACCATTTAAAAAGAATTCAGAAGAAATGAGTGACGTTGCCAAGCTGTATAATCCCATTGATTTTGCAGAATTCAACAAAGAATTGGGTGAGTTTAAAATTGCTGATGGGATCACTGAATTACTTGGTGACACACCAAAACAAGTGATTGTTACGGAGCCAAAATTCTTTGAAAACTTCACCAAGATTGTAAATGAAGAAACGTTCCCAGCCTTCAAAAATTGGTTAATTGTGAATACTGTGGGCCAATTAGCTGGTTATCTTGGCGAAGAATTCCGCCAGGTAAGTGGCACGTATCATCGGGCATTATCCGGCCAAAAAGAAGCCATGAAGCAACAAAAGAGTGCATTTTATTTAGCTCGCCGTACCTTTAGTCAGGTTGTGGGTGACTACTATGGTAAAAAGTACTTTGGTGAAAAGGCTAAACAAGATGTTCACGATATGGTTGTGGCGATGACAGGTGTTTATAAGGATCGTCTGCAAAATAATACTTGGCTCAGCAAGGCAACTCGTGAAAAAGCGGTTGTGAAGTTGAGTGCAATGGATATTCATGTCGGCTATCCTGATAAAATGGAACCTGTTTATACACGTTTACACACAACTTCGGTTGAGGATGGCGGTACGTTATTAGGTAACGCACAGGCATTTGCAAAGATCTTCACTGAAGACCAGTTAAGCAAGTTTAACAAACCAGTTGATAAAGAAAAATGGGAAATGAGTGCTGATACGGTTAATGCTTATTATTCTCCAGAAGGCAACTTGATCTGTTTCCCAGCGGCAATTTTGCAGGCGCCATTCTATAGTTTGAAACAGAGCGCAAGTGAAAACTACGGCGGAATTGGTGCGGTTATGGCTCATGAAATCTCTCATGCGTTTGATCCAAACGGTGCGTTGTTTGATGAAAATGGAAGTTTGCATAACTGGTGGACGGAAACTGATATGAAAGAATTTAAGAAACGTTCACAAGCGATGATTGAAGAGTTTGATGGGCTTCCATTTGCTGGTGGTAAGGTGAATGGTAAGTTGGTAGTGACTGAAAATGTGGCTGATGATGGTGGATTGAGTTGTGCGCTGGAGGCGGCAAAACATACTGAGAATCCAGATTTGGAAGCATTCTTTGTGAACTGGGCGCGCGTATGGCGGAGTAAGGCAACAAAGGAATATGAACAGTTGTTGTTGTCGATTGATGTGCATGCACCGGCGAAGTTGCGGGCCAATGTGCAGGTAAAGAATTTTGACGAATTTTACCAGACGTTTAATGTGCAGCCAGGAGATGGCATGTACTTGGATCCGGAGAAACGGGTGCAAATCTGGTAAAGAGTGTGAAGGAGGGCGAGTTCTTGCGGCTGTTTTTGCCACAAGAATCGACAACGACCGGAGAATAGGAGATTTTCGGAACGAAAATCAACTGTAAAACGGAGTAGTGCGGAGTCGCAATCCTGCGGGAACCCCGCTTAAATATTAAAGACTGACTTGCGGGGTTGTCCTAAAAAATGAACAAATCAAAAAAGCCAATCAACATGAGAATTTCGGTTTCTCATTGTTGATTGGCTTTTTAAGTATGGAAATTTTACTTAGTGATGTAAATATATAAATGGGTAGTTGAATAGCCAACTTGGAACTTCACGCCATTCGATTTAATGACATGAGTTGTTGTAGAGGTGCTGGTACTGTTTTTAGCGTCTTTTTGAACTTTCTTGAACTGTTTCATAACTGATTTTGGTTTAGCACCAACTTCGGAGGTTAACAAAGCAAAGACCGTTCCAAAATCTTTTTGACCACTCTTTTGTTTCATGGCTTTAACTGGAACAATCAAAGTGATGCCCATTAGATTTTTATTTTGATGATTTACACGAACTGTATAGTTTTTCTGGGTTATTACATTTCGGACGCCATTGTTTAAACTGGTTGGCAATAATTTATCTTTATTCTTCTTTTTAGAAGCAGCCATTGCTGTTTGGACTTCTTTGGCCTCTTTTTGAAGTGCGAGCATTTCTTTTTGTTGTGCTTGAAGTTTGGCAAGGGCTTTTTTCTGTTGGCTGGCGGGTAATTTAGCAATTTCAGCTTTAGCCTTTGCCGCAGAAGTTGTTTTTGTTGAAATCGCTTTTGCTTTCTTTTCAGCGGTAGCTAATTCCTGAGCCTTTTTCTGGGTGGATTTGGATAAAGACATGCCAATCACAGCCTGGTTATATTTTGTTGCGATTGATTTGTAATTTGCTAAAGCTTTAGTTTTCTTGATGGTGACGTTTTTGGTGAGAACATCAGACCCTTTTTGTGATGTAACTGTTACTTTCTGCGTTTTTGTAGTTGCAGGAATTTCAATCACATAAGCACCATCTGTATTCTTAACAGATTTTTTTGTTTGTCCCTTTACCCGATAACTGATTTTGGCATCTTTATTAGTTTTGCCTTTAATCACCGCAACCATGCCACTTGGTGTTTTGGTTGAGGAGCCAACAGTTAATTTTTGATTGCCACAACCTGCAAGTGCAAAGATAGCAACAAGGCCGACAATCCCCGATAAAAACTTTTGCATAATTTAATAACCACCTTTAATGTTTACATCTCGTGTGTTTTGATGTGACACACTGTCATAAATATGAATTATACACCCTTATGAAAAGAAATACGAGGGTAAGTTAGGTGATAAGTATTCCAGGTAAAACTGTGAAAAGTTATTTTTTGGAAAATAACGTTTTTACACAATTCTAAAGTTTGTGTTTTACTTTGAATCGATTTTATTGTATGATATATATTGTTGTTTCGGAAGCAAAACACGAACGAAACTTGTTTCTGATTTTGAATCAGTAATGCTAAAGGAGAAAGCAATCATGGGAGAAAAGATTAATAGTTATTTTCAGATTGATCAGTTACATACAACAGTAAAACGTGAAATTCTGGCAGGTTTCACTACTTTCATTTCTATGGCATATATCTTATTTGTGAATCCTAGTGTCTTGGGAGCTTCAGGAATGGATAAAGGGGCTGTGTTTACAGCAACAGCTTTAGCGAGTGCCTTGGGCTGTTTCTTGATGGGGGTGCTTGCTAAATATCCAATTGCAACCGCACCGGCATTAGGAATTAACGCGTTCTTTGCCTATTCCGTTTGTATTGGAATGAAGATTCCTTGGCAAACAGCTTTAGCTGGCGTGTTTGTGGCTTCTTTAATTTTTATCGTGATTACAATTTTTAAATTACGTGAAATGATCATTAATGCAATTCCAGCGGATTTGAAATATGCAATTTCTAGTGGGATTGGTTTATTCATTGCCTTTATAGGTTTGCATGATGGGGGCTTAATTGTAGCTAATAAATCGACAGTGGTTGGGTTAGGATCACTTGAGGTGGCGACAACTTGGTTAACAATTTTCGGATTAGTTTTGACGGCGATTTTAATGGTTCGTCGCGTTCCTGGTGGTATTTTTATTGGAATGGCAGCAACAGCCATTCTGGGATTGATCACAGGTTTGATTAAGGCACCAACACAATGGGTATCGGCGGCTCCAAGTTTGAAGCCAACTTTCATGGTTGGAGTTCAGCATATTGGTGATATCAATACTGTCCAGTTATGGGTAGTTGTTTTAACGTTCTTGCTAGTTACTTTCTTCGATACAGCAGGTACATTGGTGGGATTGGCACAACAAGCCGGTTTTATGAAGGATAACAAGATGCCGCGAGTAGGTAAGGCATTGATGTCAGATTCAACGGCAATGTTGGCAGGTTCTGTTTTGGGAACTTCTCCAGTGGGTGCTTATGTTGAATCGTCGGCCGGAATTGCGGTTGGTGGTCGTTCTGGATTAACTGCGGTGACAACGGGTGTGTTATTTATATTAGGTTTGTTCTTCTCACCACTTTTGGCGGTGGTTACGAATCAAGTGACGGCGCCGGCGCTAATTATTGTGGGAGTATTGATGGCGCAATCGATGAAACATGTGTCATGGGAAAAGATGGAAGTTGCGATTCCTGCGTTTTTAATTTTGATTGGAATGCCATTGACGTATAGTGTTTCAGATGGTATTGCGCTTGGATTTATTACGTACCCAATTACAATGATTGCGGCAAAACGAGGTAAAGAAGTGCATCCAATTATGTACGGATTGTTCTTCGTGTTTATCTTCTTTATGTATATACTGAATAAGGGATAGAGAAGAGTGCGCGAGGCAAAACGATAAAAGGCAGATTATAAGTACGATGGAGGCGGGATCGCAATCCCGCAGGAATCGTGCTTATAATCTGCCTTTTGTTTTGCCGAGCGGTCCTAGAGCTCAGCGGAAAGTAGTAGTCGGGAACGACGATGGAGACGGGATCGCAATCCCGCAGGAATCGTGCTTATAATCTGCCTTTTGTTTTGCCGAGCGGTCCTAGAGCTCAGCGGAAAGTAGCAGGCGCGGATGGTGACGTATGCGGGATCGCAATCCCGCAGGAATCGTGCTTATAATCTGCCTTTTGTTTTGCCGAGCGGTCCTAGAGCTCAGCGGAAAGTAGCAGGCGCGGATGGTGACGTATGCGGGATCGCAATCCCGCAGGAATCATACTTCTGGTGATTAAAAGCACTACCTACAAAAATTTGACACATAAATATAGAGCATTTTGCTTGCGTTTACAGCCTTTTAGGTGTTATCATTTCATTTACCAGTTGGAATTAGAGAACTGGTAAATAAGTATGAACAAAGGAATTTTGGTACGACATATCATTTTTGAAGGGAAGAACGCGGCTGCAAGAATATATTCATTTTGAATCGTTGATATTTCGTATCTCATTGAATCCTTTGTTGAGAAACAAAAGGAAAGAAGGTTTTACAATGAGATTTGGAAACTTTAGTAATCGTGATTATCGAATTGCTTTGGACACAGAAACACAATTGTTCTGGGCAAGTGAGAAACGCGATCCAAATATTAAAGCTAGTGGTGTAACCATCACAGAAGCACTTAACAAGTTAAACGAAAAAACTAATGGTCAAGTATTAACACAATACGCAAACTAATAAGAAATTCGAGGTCTAGCAATTTTGAATGCTGATGATTCCGTTTCGGATAACGAGTTCAGTTCCTCTAAGATAAGTTGATACAAAAGTATTAAACTTATCCTAGAGGAATTTTTTATTTTCTGAGAACTTGAAACCAGTTATTACAATGTGGTTCAATGAAATTGTTAGATACATAAATGATCAACTAAAATGAGGAAATATAATGGCAACGAAAAAGAAATTTTATGCCGTCGCAAAAGGCAAACAAACGGGAATTTTCACGAATTGGGCAGAAACTAAAGCACTGATTGATGGTTTTCCCGGAGCAAGGTACAAGGGATTTGCCACCAAAGATGAAGCACAGCAATGGCTGAATGGCGATCAAACAATCAGAACACCGAAATCCAAAACTAAAACTTCTAAAGCGACATCCAGGAGCCCTGATGAACCCACAGAATCAATTGTCGTTTATACGGATGGCGGTTCACGGAATACAGGGAATGTTAATGGCGGTCATGTTAAAAAGCAGGACAAAGCGGCATGGGCATATTTAGTGAAAGCTAACGGTCAGCAATACTCTGGTTCTGAAGGCGAATTTGGGGCGACCAATAATCGAATGGAAATTATGGCACTGATTAAAGCGTTGGAGTGGATCAATGCCAACCTTGATTCAAAGGCGGATATTGCGATTGTTGCGGATTCCCAGTATGTGCTGAATGCGATTCAAAAGCATTGGATTGCGGGGTGGAAACGCCGTGGCTGGAGACGTGGTTCCGGTCAACCGCTTGCTAATAGTGAGTTATGGCAACAATTAGATCGTCTGTTAGCTCAATTTCCTCATTTACATTATTATTGGACGAAGGGCCATGCGACGAACGAAGGAAACGTATTTGTCGATAGCTTGTTAAATCAGACGATGGACCGTATGGAAACCGGCGCCAAAACTCCTAAAGGACAAAGCACTGCTTCAACATCGGAAAAACCGGCAAAAAAAGTTTATACAAAAAAAGACATCCAACCCGATAATCATCAGCAATCGGTGGATGCCATTAAAAAGAGTTTGGAAAAATTAGAATGGTACAATGATTAGTTTTCTGGGGCGGTCAAGCTAAAGCTGACGGTCTCTTTTTCTCCAGGATAATTAGGATCAATGCGGAATTTGTTTTTGGTCAAAACAGCCTGTGATGTGACGTTAGCTTGACCAGTGATCGCATATAGGGTCGTTAAACCAAGTTCCGCAAACGCAAAGTTACTCATGTGTTGGAGAACTTCAGACATGATACCGTGATTTTGCTGGGCAGCAAGAATCTCATAACCGACTTCGGCAGTTGTTTTTTCCTTATTAAAATTCCAAATGCAAAAGGTTCCCAAAAAATTATTAGTTTTTCGGTCAGAAATTCCCCAAAGTAGGGAATCATTATGCATGATATTGCGCATAGTTTTATTGACATAGGCTACAGTTTCATTAATGTCTGCGTCAACATGACGACCACTCATAGCAGCAATCTCAGTATCGTGGCGTAAGGCATAAATGTCTTTTACTTTGGTAGCGGTAAGCCAATCAAGGGTGTAATGGGTTGTCAAAATTGGATGGTACTTCTCAAATCTTTCCATTGGAGATCTCCTCGTCTGTTTTCTATTCATAGTCCTAGCATATAACATTTTACGTGCATGCCAAGTAATTTTGCTTGGAGAATTTATAGAAAACAAATACAATGGGTGCAAAATATATAATACGAGGAGGCCCAATGATGAAGATTCAATTTGACACTGCCGCGGCGAGTAAGGTGCGGGAACATTTAGATGATTCTAAACGATTACTGTTTACTTTTGAAGATGGCGTGGGCGACTATTCTCAGCATGCCATGATTCATATGCAAGTCCAGTTTACGATTAACGTTGTGGGTAAGGATATGCCCATTACTGGGTATAACATGGTTGTTCATTCAAATATTGGTGACTTATTAATTAAGGATTATTCAGCAGAAGATTTGGAAGAAAATATGACGATCAAACTAAACACTCATCTGGGTACTTTGCAGTTAAGTGGAGATGGTGGCGCCATTGATGATAACGTGGGCTTTATTGACTTTACCGACAAGAATGGGATAAAAAATAATCCTGCCCGATAATTTGAGTAAATGAGTAATAGTAACCAACAAACATTTGGATTTGATGTTGGTTATTATTTTTTTGGCAAAATATAGACGCAATTGCCCGTTATCTCTTTAATTGCCTTGTTCTGAAAGGGTTCTTCTTGTAGAATGGAGTGACTTACTACTGGGGAGGTGGGTCTGGATGGAAGAGCGATTTAAACAGGAATTTAGTTGGCCATTATTTTTTAGTCCGTTTGTGTCTCGATTAGGCGATGCACTGTTTATTTTTGGGCTCAACTGGTTCATTGTGAAGGCAACTGGACACGCTTCTCTGTTAGGAATTGTGCAAGGAATTGGTGGTATTATTTTGGTGGCCGGTGATTTGTTTGCAGGACCAATGGTTGATAAATATAATCGCAAGCTAATTATGCTGATTGCTGATGCGGTGAGCTTTTTTGCGTGTTTAGTCATGGCAGCAATTATGGACGTCAACGAACCCGTTTTTTATCAGCTTGTTTTACTTACCTGCGTGATTGATATTGGTTTGGCATTCAATTTTCCTGCCGCTAAGGCCATTATTCCAGAGATTATTCGGCATGATAAATTATCTATATTTAATTCGTGGTCCAATACGGGACTTACGTTAGCTGATATTGTGGCACCCTTATTTGGTGGCTTTTTGTTGACGTTAAACTGGATTAATTTCAGGTCGTTTCTGTTTATCAATGCACTGTCCTTTCTATTATCATTCGTGTTTACGTGGGCGTTAAGGTATACCCCAGAGATGGACCATACCAAAGAAACCATGCCGATTTTGGATAGTTTGGCGAAAGGCTTAAATTATGTGCGTCATAATCGGGACGTGTTTCGTTTGATTATCTTTGACGCCATTTTAGCAGCAATGTACGCTGGGTTTACCTTGCTGCTGCCCTATGATGTTGATCACTATTACAACGGAGATGAACGGCTATACAGTTATGTTTTGACGCTGGTTGCAATTGGCGGCATGTTGGGCGGCCTTTCATTAGTTTTAAATAAACAAAAACCTAAAATTAAAAATAATTATCAGGATGCTTTTATCTTAGGAATGGGATTAATCATCACGGGAATTTGGGTAAACTACGCGTTGTTGTTGGCAGTGGCGTTAGTTTACGGATTTTACACAGCTCGGATGGGGATCCGCATGATGACGATTGTTCAAAACGTCACAGAGGTTGCCTATTTAGGACGGGTATTTTCGATTTGGTTCTTGTGCTTTGATAGCATGCATCCGTTCGGCTCATTTGTGTTTGGCTTTATATCGGATTGGTTTAACCATGGCACTTTTTTTGTGCTCGGTGGACTAGTACTTTTCGGTTTATTGGTCGTATACTTAATGGGAAGAACACCAGAATGAAAGAGGGTGGCGAAGTGGATTCGATTTTATATGATTTGGAATTTGCCAAAAGTGATCAACGCTTGGCAAATGTTTTTCCAAAGGCTCAAGAAACGTTTTATACCGGATTTGTAAATAGCATCGGGGCAGACGGCGTTATTCTCAACACTTTTGATGATACAGGCCAGGCTGATGGTGCGGTTTACATTCAGTTTGATGCAATTGATAACGTTGAATATGACAGTCCAGATCTGGATAATATGATGGAAACAATCCAGATTGCCGAAGCTGATCATTTAATCACGATTACCGATCAGATTCCGGAATTTGACCAAACAAGTGATTTAATTAAACAAGTTGTTGAGGCGGCATTCAATAGTCGGGAATTCTTGGTTCTCACGAGAAGTGATTTACAGAACTATCAAGAAGGCACAGTGGCTGCTGTCCGTGAAAATGATTTTGAAATGACATTGGTGGATAAATTTAATTTGATGCACCGAGTAGATGCCACTATTAAATATACAGAAGCGGAAATTGTTGAGTTTTCTGGGCGTGAATTAGCGGTTGAATCGGCCATGTGGCCTAAGATTGCTGCACAAGATCCGGAATCACGTTTGACCATTACGGATGAATCCAGTTTTTACAAAGTGTTAAAAACGGCAGAAAAAAAGCAAACACTCATTACAATTAACGATGAAACTAAATCAAGCAACTTTTTTGTGGGGACTGTCAATTCAGTTAATGAAGAAGAGGTTCTTTGCAATTTAGTAGACATGGCGGGACAGTTTGGTGGCTATTCGTTGATTCGAATGGACACAATTGCCAGTATTACGTTGACATCAGATTACTTACAAGTTATTAATGCATTTGTTCAGTATCAAAAGGAGCATCAAACGTTTGTCCAGCCTGTTTTAAATGAAGAACGGTTATTTGATGCCACGGATGATTTGTTTCTTGCCATAATTAAACAAGCCGAAACATTTTCAAGAGTTTTAAGCATTACTCTAATAACCGGTGCTCGCGAAATGGGATATATTACTGAACTCGGTGAAGAAACTTTCCGATTTCATGTGATTGATCCAGATTTGTATGTGGATCAAACTGGCGTAGAAGTTACTATAGAAGATGTCGATGAACTTTCATTCGATTTTTTGAATGCTGTTTTATTAGAGAATCATTTACGAGACAAGGGAATTTTGTAAGAAGGTGAGTAAATGACGTTCAAAGTGATTCGCGGGGATATAACTAAGATGCACGTTGACGCAATCGTGAATGCCGCCAATACAACGTTACTAGGCGGTGGGGGTGTTGATGGCGCAATTCATCGGGCGGCCGGGCCACAGTTACTGGAAGCCTGTCGCGCGTTGAATGGGTGTCAAACTGGCGAGGCAAAAATTACGCCTGGCTTTAAACTACCCGCTAAGTTTGTGATTCATACACCAGGACCAATTTGGCATGGTGGAAGCCATCACGAAGCGGAGTTATTGCACAATAGCTATTTAAACAGTTTACGGCTGGCTGAAGATCATCAGTGTGAAAGTGTAGCTTTTCCTTCAATTAGTACTGGCGTTTATCGCTTTCCGTTGGGTGATGGTGCAGAAATTGCCACTTCGACGATTTTGGCGTTTTTGAAAACAGCTGTATTTGTTAAAAATGTGACGATGGTGTGCTTTGACGATGGAACTTATCAGGCGTATCTGGCGGCTGGTAAGAATAATTAGGTAAATTAAAAAAGCTAGGAATGCAGTCCTCAAAAATGTATAACATTGAGGTGACTGGCATTGCTGGCTTTTTTGAGGACAACTCCGCAGAACAGTCATAAAAACTCTAAGCATAATTCCAGCGGATTGCGATCCTACCTCCATTACCCTTAGAGTTTTATGACTACCATTCTGCTTCGTTCACTATCTGAGGACAACTCCGCAGAATGGTCATAAAAACTCTAAGCCTAATTCCAGCGGGATTGCGATCCCACCTCCATTACCTTAGAGTTTTATGACTACCGTTCTGCTCCGTTCACTACTTGTTGTTTCTCATATAATTATTAATACGCTGAATATCATCAGCTGTTGGTTTATATGAATTTATTTTGATATTGTGAATCTTTTCCACGGATAAATGAGTCCCAAACGCTACGTCTGCATCTGTTAAATCATGTTTCTTCTGATAACCGACAATTTCTTCAGCTAATTTAGTTAAATCATTCATTACAAATCCTCCTCGTGTGGTTGGTTCCTTTACATTTAATGTACCATAGTTGAGGATAAAAAGAACGTGAATTGTCGGTTTTTTCAAAGAAATTCGTCAAATTGGGCATGAATTTGTTATAATGCATTTCAAGAGGGATTGAGGTGAGAAGCATGAAATATCAAAATCTATTATTTGATGTGGACGACACATTACTAGATTTTAAAGCGGCTGAAGATCAAGCGCTTAAAGGATTATTCAAGGAAATTCAACATCCTTTAACTGATGATGTCGTCAATTATTTTCGCGTTTTGAACGAGAAAATGTGGCAACGGTTTGAACTCGGTCAACTGGACCGCCAAACCTTAGTCAATACAAGATTTACCAAACTTTTTGCACACTACAATGAAGAAGTCGATGGTATCAGATACGAACGAATTTATCGTGACTTCTTAACACAGGGGCATCAATTAGAACCACATGCAATTGAGCTTCTCAATAGTTTAAAGGATCAATTTAATTTATTTATCGTTTCAAACGGAATTGCAACAGTGCAACAACAACGCTTAAATGATTCTGGCTTGGTGAATTATTTTAAACATATTTTTGTATCTGAAGAAGTGGGGTATCAAAAACCACGAATTGAGTTTTTCGATTTTGTAGCTAAAGCCATCGCGGGATTTACGCCCAAAAATTCACTAATTATTGGCGATTCTTTAACATCGGATATTCAAGGCGGTACAAACGCAGGAATTGATTCTGTATGGTTTAACCCGGCATTGCAACCTAATCATTCAACTGTAAGTCCTACATATCAAATTGATGATTTACTGGATTTAAAGGAAATCGTTTAGTGATAGATTTTTTGGCAGCATTTTAAATTATAACTAGTATTTAAGCAGTCACTCATGAAATGAGTGGCTTTTTTTCATTTTCTTTATGAACTAACTGAATAGTTCAAATGATTGCATGAATTTTTAGTAAGTGTTATCGTATATTGTTAGAATTCTAACAATATAAAACAAGAGGAAAACTATGGAGAATCATTTAGGTGTTAACCATCAATTACATGTTTTGGCAAACATGTCATCGCGGCGATTTAGCGAGGCATTTTTAAACAATGACATTACGGGAAAGCAAGGCGGTATTCTGCATTATTTGTTGTGGAATGCAGGAAAACGAGAGATTTATCAACGCGATGTTGAAAAAAATTTCAGTATTCGCCGTTCTTCAGTGACTAGTTTGTTGAAAAAGCTTGAGGACAAGCAATATATTACACGTGAATCAGTAGAAGGGGACGCACGTTTAAAACAGATCGTTCTCACTCCTAGGGCTCTCAAACTACGTAAAAGTGTTATCCAAGGTTCGTATGATTTCGAAGATAAGCTATTGCAGAATGTTTCGGCGGCAGATATTGAGGTTTGGCAAAAAGTAACTAAACAAATGATTGCCAATTTAAGTGAAGAAAAAATAGGAAGTGGTAAATCATGTTAAAACGACTGGGACATTCAGTCAGAGAATTTAAAAAATACGCTTGGATTTCACCTGTCTTGGTTGCAATTGAAACGTTTATCGAGACCTTTATTCCATATTTAATGTCCAAGATGATTGATAACGGCATTATCCCAGGGAACTTGGGTTACATCGAAAAATTGGGTGGCTTCATGTTAATTGGCACTTTTGTTTCTTTGGCTGGTGGAGCTGGGGCAAGTTGGTATTCTAGTAAAGCTAGCGCCGGATTTGCCAAAAACTTGCGACATGACTTGTATCACCATATTCAAGATTTTTCATTTGAAGATGTGGATCACTTCTCCACTTCAAGTATTGTAGTGCGTTTGACAACGGATATCATGAATATTCAACAGGCGTTCCAGATGTTGATTCGAGCGGCTGCAAGAGCACCCCTCATGTTGATTTTCTCGATTACGATGGCGTTTACGGTTGATTCCGAAATGGCAATGGTATTTGTCGTCTCTGTACCATTAATGGCAATTGGGTTGACCATAATTATTGCGATTGGCCGTCCGTTGTTTAGAAAAGTTTATCAACGCTATGACGGGTTAAACCGAGTTGTTCGAGAAAATTTGCGAGGCATTCGCGTTGTGAAAACCTATAATCGTGCGGAGACAGAAGATAAGAAAGCAGCAAATGCTTCCGCTCGAATTTATGAGGTGTTTAGTAAAGCAGAACGCATCCTTCAGTTAAACAGTCCGATTATGCAGTTTGTAATGTATGGCACCTTACTGTTTTTGGCGTGGTTTGGGGCAAAACGCATTGTCGCCGGCTCAATGCAAACGGGCCAATTAGTCAGTTTAATCGCCTATGCGATGTCCGTTTTAATGAGCTTAAATATTTTATCTAACGTGTTTAACCAAATGACGATTTCTTTGGCGTCGGCACAACGGATTGATGAAGTGTTAACCTACAAGAGTACGTTAACCAATCCAAAAGAACCAGTCACCACTGTCAAAAATGGTGCAATTGAGTTCGACCACGTTAATTTTGCGTATGCCGATGATCATGTTAACCGCTTAACAGATATTAATTTACACATCAAACCTGGTGAAACCATTGGTATTATTGGTGAAACTGGGAGTGGTAAGAGTACTTTGGTACAACTCATCCCTCGGTTGTATGATGTTAATCAAGGAACGGTTCGTGTTGGCAACTGCGATGTACGAGATTACGACATTCGGACGTTGCGAGATAATGTTTCCATGGTGCTTCAACAAAATGTGCTTTTTTCTGGCAGTATTGCAGACAACTTACGCTGGGGCGATGAGCACGCTACGAATGCTCAGTTGATCAAAGCTGCTAAGTTGGCTCAAGCTGATGACTTTATTCAGAGCTTACCAGATGGCTATGATACGTACATTGAACAGGGCGGGAGCAACGTTTCTGGTGGTCAAAAACAACGCCTGACAATTGCGCGGGCCCTGTTGAAAAAACCTAAAATCTTGATTTTGGATGATTCGACCAGTGCGGTTGATACGCACACAGATAGTTTGATTCAAGAAGCCTTCCACGATGAATTACCAGACATGACCAAATTAATCATTGCGCAGCGAATTTCATCTGTGCAAGGGGCCGATCGTATTGTTGTGTTAAACGATGGGAAGATTGAAGCCGTTGGGACGCATGACGAATTAATGGAATCCGATCCGGTTTATCAAGATATTTACAATTCACAAATCAAAGGAGGAGAATCGCATGCAAAGAACTAGAGTTGCTGGCAGAGCTAAATTGAATGGTTCGGCTTGGCAAATTTTATGGCGTTTGTTGAAATACATTATGCAGAAAAGTCACTTTGCGTTGTTTATTGCTTTCTTCTCTGTGATTGTTTCTGCCGGTGCGTCGGTTGTGGGAACGCTGTTTATTCAGCGGTTAATCGATGATTACATCACGCCATTACTGAAGGTTGCGCATCCTAATTTTACCCCCTTATTCCACATGATTATTTTGATGGGCGCGATCTACTTATTGGGTGTTATTGGAACCTTACTATATTCACAACTGATGATCATGACAGGTCAAAAATTGCAAAAACGGATTCGAGACGAAATGTTTACTCACATGCAAGAACTACCGTTGAGTTATTTTGATTCAAACGACTACGGAGATGTCATGAGTCGTTACACAAATGATGTTGATACGTTGCGGCAAATGGTTGAACAAAGTTTTCCCATGTTTATTAATGCAATTTTTAACATGGTGTTTACGTTAACGGCTATGATCACCTTGAGCCCCACCTTGACTATCATCAGTTTATTGGTTTTTGCGCTGAGTATTTTTATTGTGCGAAAGTTAAGTTCAAAAAGTAGCGAGTACTTCCGTAAGCAACAAACGGCTTTGGGAAATATTGACGGCTATATTGAAGAAATGTTGAATGGCCAAAAAGTCATCAAAGTATTCTCTCATGAGGATCAGTCCAAAGCGGGGTTTGATACCCGAAACGAAGATTTGCGGCAGGATGCCAGCATGGCCAATGGACTATCAACAATGCTGTTTCCAATCATGGGAAACGTTGGAAATATTTTGTACGTCTTGATTGCCGTAGTTGGTGGCTATTTTGCGGTCAACCATGTGACGCCAATTACATTAGGTGAAATTGCAGCCTTTGTACAGTTGAGTCGCTCTTTCAGTCAACCAATTGCGCAAATTACCATGCAATTAAATTCAATCATTATGGGCCTCGCTGGTGCACAACGAATGTTTCAGTTGTTTGATGAACCAGTTGAACAGGATTCTGGAAACACAACGCTGGTATATGTTCAGGAAGATGCGCAACATAATTTGACCGAAACGAGTGACCGAACCGATAAATGGGCATGGAAGACAGTTGAAACTGATGGGAGCGTAAAATTAACTCCCGTTAAGGGCCACATTGAGTTTAAAGATGTCAGCTTTAGTTATGATGGAAAGAAAACAGTGTTGCATCATATTTCACTAGATGCCAAACCTGGCGAAAAGATGGCTTTTGTTGGTGCTACAGGTGCCGGCAAGACCACCATCACTAATATGCTGAATCGTTTTTATGATATTTCTAGTGGTCAAATCATTTATGACGGCATCGATATCAAACAGATTCAAAAAGCGAGTTTGCGGTTATCCATGGGAATTGTTTTACAAGATACCAACCTGTTTACTGCGTCAATTCGCGATAATATTCGTTACGGACGGTTAGACGCAACGAATGAAGAGGTTGTGGCGGCCGCCAAGTTGGCCAATGCCGATAGTTTTATCCGTAATTTGCCCAAGGGGTATGACACCATCATTGATGGTTCGGGATCTGATTTGTCACAAGGTCAACGCCAACTCTTGTCGATTGCCCGGGCTGCGATTGCCGATCCGCCAACGATGATTATGGATGAAGCAACCTCAAGTATTGATACTCGAACGGAAGCGCTTGTTCAATCCGGTATGGATAATTTGATGCACGGACGAACCACGTTTGTGATTGCCCATCGCTTGTCCACGATTCACAATTCCGATGATATTTTAGTCATTGAAGATGGTCGAATTATTGAAGAAGGAAATCACGAAGCTTTGATGCAAAATAAAGGTGAGTATTATGAGCTTTACACCGGGAAAACAATTTTAGAGTAAGATAACTAAAGGTTAAAACTACAAAAACTTATCTTGTTGCTTGATATGAAAATGTTCATGGCAACAAAATTAAATAAAATGCCGTCTTCCAGCAAATTTGGGCTTGGAACGTAGTGCGAGTTCTTGCGGCCGAGCTTGCCACAAGAATCGACATCGACAGGAGCAAGAAAGATTTTCGGAACGAAAATCATCATTACTAGGCGGAATAGCGCGAGTTCTTGCGGCCGAGCTTGCCACAAGAATCGACATCGACAGGAGAAAGAAAGATTTTCGGAACGAAAATCATCATTACTAGGCGGAATAGTGCGAGTTCTTGCGGCCGAGCTTGCCACAAGAATCGACATCGACAGGAGCAAGAAAGATTTTCGGAACGAAAATCATCATTACTAGGCGGAATAGTGCGAGTTCTTGCGGCCGAGCTTGTCACAAGAATCGACATCGACAGGAGCAAGAAAGATTTTCGAAACGAAAATCATCATTACTAGGCGGAATAGTTGGCACGACTTGGAGCCGCAAGCCACGTCTCCAAGCGCGGCCTTTATCTAAGCGAAACCCGCTAAGATAAACGACACTACTGAGCCCATTTGCTTCCAGACCAAGTCTAATCTTTGCAATCAACACACTGATATAATAATTTTGATACTTTCAACCTTTAGTAAGATAAATAGTCGTAATTAATACCCCGATCATGATAGAATGAAGGGGTATTTTTAATGCATTCAAATGAAAGAAGAGCGAACTAAAATGATTCAAATTCCTCAAAATATGACCGAAGTAAAAGTGAAAATTGCAGAACTAGAAGAGTTAGGACATAAAAGCGACGAGAAGCAAGTTGTTTTTGAAGCGATTCAGGATAATGCCCAGTCTCTACTAGACGAACAACTAGAAGGTCATTACTATTCTTGCAAGTTAAACGACGATACAATTACAATTTTTGATGTCATTCAAAAACCAATTGGCGACATCAAATCTCAAGGAGCCTCATTTGATGCCGATTTTCGTCAAGACGCTAATAAGATGTTAATCTATTTGGATACGGAAATTCATCGTGTGATTAATCAGCGTTAGTTAGCTTCAAAATTTTAAATAAGCTAAGGAGTTTCAGATGACAATAAAATTAATTGCGAGTGACATCGATGGTACGTTTTTGGATGATCAGCACGAGTTTGATCGCCAACGGTTTCAAGAACAACTGGATGAAATGAATCACCGAGGTATTCACTTTGTCGTTTCCAGTGGTAATCAATATCAACATTGTTTGCGCGTGATGGATGGCATCAATGGGGATTTGACCTACGTGGTTGAAGACGGCGGGTTGGTTGTTGAAAATGACCAAGTGCTAGACTCGAGTCCGATTGAGCCAGAATTGTGGCAGTCGGTGGTTGCAAGCATGGCCAGCAAGCCCGTTTTGGCGAACGGAGTGATTGTGTTGTCAGGTCAAAAAGGTGCGTATACTAATGTGACGAACTCGACAGAAACTTGGGGTCGCACACGGTATTTTTATGAAATGTTGACCCACAGTGATCGTTTGACGGATGTAGATGATGAAATTTATAAAGTCGATGTGAACTGGCCTGGTGTTGGGGATGTACGGGATAAACACGCTACACTAGTGGGTGAGTTTGGTGATCAATTGGCAGAAGTGATGAGTGGCTACAGCGGCATCGATATTATCAAGCCACACGTCACGAAAGCATATGGATTGGAACAACTGCAACGCATTTGGAATGTGTCAATGGCAGAAACAATGGCGTTTGGCGATAACCAAAATGATGCCGCAATGTTACAGGATGCCAAGTATGGGTATGCTATGAAAAATGCGGCTCCGGAAGCGAAGGCTGTGACATCGCTTGTGACACCACTTGATAATAATCATAGTGGTGTGTTGGACATGATTGATCGTGTTTTGACAGATCAACTTTAACTATAAAAGTGTAAATAAAAGCTTTGTGCCAAATTAATTTTAGAATTTGGTGCGAAGCTTTTTGTGTAGAACAATGGGTTTTGCCTTTAATTTGTTCAGATTTCGCATAAAATATTGATAATGAACAGAAGTACATATATTTATTATAGAATTGATAAGCAAAAAGTTTGAAAAAGAAGTAAAGGCCATGTTACTGTACAGTTAATATATTTAGCGGGCTGTCCGGTTGATGGATGGCTCATTTTCATAAGCACAGTCAGTAAGTGAAATAAAAAGGTGAAGAGGGATGTCGATGAAAATTTTAGTATGTACGGAAAATTATTTAATGGATGGCCTGAAAAGAGCAACAACAGTCGTAGCTAATGAATTGGCAAATCGGGTTGAAATTAACTATTATACGTTGGCTGATATCAAACCTTATTTTGATTTAAATGCGCCACTAATTGTGGCAAAGCACCCTATAGATTCAGGAGGCAAGAGTTTTCGTGGTGAAAAGCCATTGCAGAAGTTTAAACAACAAATTAGAGATTTAGCAACAGTTTTAGCTGAAGGCGATTACGATGTTGCCCTATTTACGGCCGGATTGTTAACTAGTTTTACACCTGAAATTAAACGACGAGTACCAGACGTCCGGGTGATTACGTGGATGCATAATAATGCGGATACTTATCTGAACAATTATTATGCGCAAATGAAAAAGGAATTTTGTAGCGGATTAAGAGCTGCTGATTTAGTGGTGACGCTAACTGAACATGATTTAAAAGGATTCAAGCAATTCAACGCCCAGACAATCAAGATTCATAATCCGTTGACTTTAAAGTCTGCTGGTAAAGCAAATTTGGAGAATCATGTGATTAACTTTACTGGACGGATTGATATTCAACAAAAGGGGATCGATTTGTTGTTAGAATTAGCAAAAGATCTGCCAGATAATTGGATGCTTTCAATCGCGGGTGGTGGGAAACCAGATGACATGGAAAAATTTAAAGAATTAATTCAAAAACATGACGTTGCTGATAAAATAATTTATCGAGGACATTTAAACAATCGAGAGTTGACCGAAAATTATCAAAATTCATCTATTTTTGTAATGACTTCACGTTGGGAAGGATTACCATTGGTGATTGGAGAGGCAATGAGTTATGGTTTACCAGTTGTTTCGATGTACAATACTGGTGCTGAAGAATATTTGGCAAATGGTAAATATGGAGTATTGTTGTCTAATCATTGCTTGCCAGATTTTTATCAGGCCATCAAACCATTATTAGATAGTGTGGAAGAACGACAAAAGTATGCCAAGTTATCATTGAAGCGAGCACGAGATTTTGAGTTGAAAAAAATCACAAATCAGTGGTTACGGTTATTGAAGGGGATGCAACGGCCACACAAGGGTGGACAACAACTTGCTCAGTAGAAAAAAACTTAATAAATGAAGTGGCCGGAGGAATGTGCTATCACCAAATAGTTGATGCCAAAATTTTAGGTTGAAATTTGAACTCAAGTTCATTAGAATTACACTATAGGCGTCGGTAGTGTAATGGATAGCACATGAGATTTCGGTCCTCATGATGGGGGTTCGATTCCCCCCTGACGCATCATTAATATAGAGGTACTTTAATACAGGTGAAAACCTGTATTTTTTTGTTTTTTAACTAAAATTGAAGAACATTTTCCGGCAAAAATGATAATTACAGTTTACTTAAGAGAATTTTTAATTATAATGGTTAAATAAGAATTAAATTACTAACCATTTTCTAATTGTTTGTACTACTTAAACACTGTAAGGAGTCAGCCTATGCAAAACAAATCATACATACATAAAGTTATTGAGCAATCGATAATCATGTTGTTTTTAATTGCTTTTTTCAATATTGACAATACAAATCATCTCAATGTAAGACTTAATTTCTACAACATTTGGCTTTTTTTGTCATGGATCTGTCAGTTTTATATAGTAAAAAGAAAAATTTGGTCATTAAGCAACCTATCGTTTTTACAACTTGGTGCCAGAATTACCCAACAGGAACATGCAAAATATCATAGAAAAGACAAATGGGGAGATAACAGTTATGCAAATGTGCAACACAATTTAAGCACCCAAAGACTGGCATTGTGGGATACTAATTTTGATATGACGGTCAACTTCTTTATTAGAATTGGATATGCTTTGCTTGGTCCGATAATTTTAATGTTTGATATCGTTAAAGACTTAGTGGAAATGAATGAGCACCAAAAATAGTAGGTGTCACTGGCAGTAAAATGAATGAGTGTTTAAAAAGTATGGCAAAACTACTACAGCTTACCATGCTTTTTTTGTTAAAATGAATATTTAATTTCTTATTTGATTTCAATTTAAAATATATTAATCCTGTGAACTAGTTTGCACCGAAGAACTTTTTGATTGGCTACTGGAACTACTACTAGGTTTTGAACTTGAACTAGCCTTACTTTGTGGGTTAGAACTTGCTTTGGCAGATTCGCTGGAAACTTTTTCTGCATTCGTTGAGTTTTGTTTGGCAGCTCTTGCCACCGAACTAGCATCTTTAGCGGATTTTGCCTGTGCACGTTTCAACGAAGCAGCCATTTTTCTGTTGGCTGCTTTTTCACGTGCTAACGATTCTTTAGCTTTACTGATGGAACTACGAGCACGGAAAATTGAGGAAGACTGAGCGTTAGATCTGTCTTTAGCACTAAGGCTAGATTCAAACTTGGCAATTGATGCGGATTCGGCACGTTTTTCTTTTCGGGAGCTAGCGGCACTCAAGGTTAGATTATTAGCTGGTGGTTCGGAGTTTACATGACGAATATAAACAAAGGCCATTGTGGCAACAAACAGCAACGCAATTGATAGCCAAAGTGTAAATTTAAGAATTATTTTTCTACGATGTGTATTGTTGGAGCGGGAACCTCGTCGTTTCATGAGTACTAGTGCACCTCCTAAACTAGAGCTGATAACCTGATTATAACTGACTTTTCACCTTATTAAGGTGATTTTCAAATGTTTTTATATAACGTTGTCGTGTTTTTATGAGAAGATTCTTGATTCAAATTCAGCGTGTTAAAATTCACCAAGAACAGTAACTTAAGAAACGTTCTTAGTTCTTCATTATACGATCTAGTGTTAGAAAAAGAAAAGACTTTTGGTACTGTTGTAAAACGTATTCATGAACATTGAAAAAGTAAATTTTGAATAAACTTGTGTATTTATTCATTAAATAATGAATAAAAGCTTAAATTAGTGATTGTTATTTGAAAAACTGCATATATTACAGAAAAAAGTGCTAAAATAGTCAAGTATTTCTATTTTAGAGAGAAGGATTTGTTTTGGAAGAGTTGGAGAACACAAAGCAGCATAAAATTGGGCTGGTTGGCTTAATTCTTATGGTGTTTACCTCCATTTATGGAATTTCAAATACTACGGTTGCATACGATCAAATGGGGTATGGCGCCATTCTGTGGTACGTTTTGGGGGCGATTTTATTTTTTCTTCCTAGTGTAATGATGTTTGCCGAATATGGCGCTAGTTTTAAAGAAGCCCATGGTGGAATTTATTCGTGGTTGGCAGGTTCAATTGGAGAAGAACTGGCATTTATTGGGACGTTCATTTGGTTATCCGGGTGGATCGTTTGGTTGGTTTCGGAATCATCCAAGATCTGGATTCCGTTTGCGACAATGTTCACAGGATATGACACGACCCAATCTTGGCACTTTTTAGGATTGAATAGTGTGGAAACGATCGGTCTTATCGCGATTATGTTTATGTTTGCCGTGACATTTTTCTCAACGCATGGAATTAATCAGATTGCGCGATTTGCAGCGTTTGGCGGAATTATTACGTTAACCATCACCGCGCTATTTTTACTGATTAGTTTAGTTTTATTGGCTGTTCAAAGTGGACATTTAGCAGAACCATTTACGGCACGGTCCATTATTCATTCACCAAACGGGCAATTTGGTTCGCCAATTGCAATTATGTCGTTTATTGTATACGCAATTTTCGCCTATGGTGGCATGGAAACTATGGGTGGAGTTGTGGATAATGTGAAAAATTCATCCAAAACCTTTCCACGCGCGATGATCATTTCGACCATTATTATGTTGATAGCTTATTCCCTAGGCATCTTTCTGTGGGGTGTGAGTGCAAACTGGCACGTCGTTCTTGGTAATAAAACGAGTGATTTAGGCAACGTGTTATATGTTTTAATGAATAACTTAGGTGTGTCAATTGGGAAAACTTTACATTTATCAGTAGCCGCCAGTGTTAATTTGGGAAACTGGTTTGCGCGGGTTATTGGTATTGAAGAGTTCTTGTCCGATATGGGTGCGTTTTTCGTTTTGGTTTATTCACCTTTAAAATCCTTCATTATGGGCTCGCCGGCTAAATTTTGGCCCAAAAAAATGACCAAATTAAATAAATTTGGCGCTCCTGCGTATTCGATGTGGCTTCAAGCTATTATTGTGGCGGTGATTGTGTTTGCCGTTTCCTTTGGGGGCAGCAATGCACAGTCCTTTTACACGGTTTTGCAGGATATGGAAAACATTTCCTCGGCTGTGCCGTACTTGTTTTTAGTCGGCGCTTTTCCGTTCTTTAAAAAACGCACGGACTTAGAGCGACCCTTTGTTTTCTTCAAAACAAAGGCTATGACGTGGACAATAACGATTGTGACGTGGCTGGTAATTTTGTTGGGAATTATATTTACGGTAATTGAGCCACTTTCAATTCATGATTATTACACCGCATTTTGGACAGTTATTGGACCGATTTTCTTCGCGCTGGTTGCTTGGATTTTTTATGAAGTGTCTGTAAAACAACGAAAGATTAACGTTCCTCATATTGACGATATTGATTGAGAAAAGCATTGGTGCTGAGCCAATGCTTTTTTTGAGGTTACTTGATTTTAATAGTTAGAGAATAAATATGAGTGACACATTCCAGATTAAAAAGACTAATATGGTAGTCAGTAGGATTAGTATTTGAAAGCGAGAGGAACCACAATGAGTGAAGAAATCGAATTTATAGATCGCCATTATTCGGAATTTGAAAAATTGTTGACTGAATTTGTGGAAACGCGATCGGTAAGTAATGAAGATGACGACATGACAAATTGTATTAATTTCTTAAAACGAATTTTTGAAAGATTACTGGACGCCCAAGTAAGTGTCATTGAAACAGCCGGATTACCATCGCTCGTTGCCCAAATCAAAGGGACGACTGATCGAACGGTGCTCCTTTATGGTCATTATGATACGATGCCTGGCGGTGACCGCAGTTTGTGGGATACGGATCCGTTTAAACTGATTTTGAAAGACGGTAGATATTTTGGCCGTGGTGTTGGTGATAACAAAGGACAGTTGATGGCTCAGATTCTAGGCATCTATATCTACAAGCAACTCCATGGTGAGTTGCCGTTCAACATCACATTTTTGGTGGAAGGTGAAGAAGAACGTGGCAGTGTGAACTTAGGGTCAACAGTTGCAAAACTGCGGGACTCATTACTGAAACAGGTTGAGTTGGCGGTAGTGGTTGATGGATCGATCAATCAAGATGGCGAGCACGTGGTACGATTAGGGAATCGCGGGTTGTTTGGGTTTGAACTGACTGCGCATACCGGTCAGAATGATAATCATTCAGGGAATGCCGGTAATATTATGACGAGTGCTGCAATTAAACTCATTGAAGTATTGAGGAGGCTGTATGATTTTGATACGAAAAAAGTTCTGATTCCTAATTTCTATCAGGGTGTTCCGATAAAAAATGAAATTAAGTTAGATTTATTGGACAAGCTACCATACGATAAGAAACAAATTTGTGCGCAACTCGGATTGAGCACAATTCCTGATAAAATTGAGTTTTACGAACGCTTAATGTATCGACCAACGTTTAATATTGCGGGCATTGAGAGCGGATATACAGGAAAGGGCCTTAAAACCATTATTCCGCATCAAGCCACCGTTAAAATTGATTGTCGTCTAGTTGGGCATCAAAATATTGAAACCCTTAAAAAGGGCCTTGAGGATGTTCTTGCGAATGAAATACAAAATAAGGAAGTTTCAATAAACTACCTAGGTTCGATTCCGCCGAGCACTTCTGATTTATCTAAAAGTCTGATCACCACTTTTACGTCAATTGTGGAACAAGCAACTGGATCTGTTGTTGTGGAACCTGTCATGGCGGGCACTGTGCCTAATTATGTTTGGACCGATATTCTCAAAGTGCCGGTAGTAACCATCCCGTACGCTAATTACGATCAGCATAATCATGCGCCTAATGAAAACATGACGAAGAAGGATTTTGTTGATGGAATTCGGATTTCGTATGAACTGGCGGATAGAATGTTTAAGTAACAAAGTTAGTTTTGTTTAGGTACTAAAAATTGATCAAATAACAAAAGGAAGCCATAATCAAAATTGCTTGATGGCTTCCTTTTATTTATCGAGATGGTTAAGTTAAAATGCTATTGCCGATTGATTATGGTTAACAGCATGTAATAACCGCTGACCTTCTTTAATTGCATTTGCGATGCTATATACGCCAGAATAATGTTTAATTTCAATGTGGTTTTCAATAAGATCAACAATTTTTCTGTTTTGTCGTACCGCATCAATATCTAACATTCTAAGCAATGCCCACTCAGTATCCTCACCATAAACGACTAAATGTTTTGGCTTAATAATATTGCATTCTTGAATAAATATATTAGCACATTCGATAAATTTAGCTCGATTCTTTTTAACTTGAGATTCGGCTTCTTCTAATGAATCGAAATGGCCTGAATTATTTTTCTTCGATGCTTTTTTGTTTTGATCAGTCTTAAATAATGTCTCTGCCATTTTTGTAATATTTGAATGCATCAAATTATATCTACCTATCTTTGATGATATATATTCTAATTTTTCAGCTTCACTTAGCACTTTCCAGTCGTTACTGGACATGTATTCTTTTTTTCTTCTACTAGGAGTGGATATGAAGAAATTTTGTTTTATGTTGGCACTATTACTGTCGATAGTATCTTTGATAATATCCGTTATGTAACAGCCATCAAAACTGTCATCAAAGTGGGATTCAACAAAGTTGTATACCATGTTGCTGTCCAATTTAGGTGATTTGCTGTTCTTTTTTTTAATTGTTTCATCTGTGTGAAACATATACCAATCATCTTTTTGATCTGCTAGCTCTTGAGAATTTGCAGTATTAGAAATATTAAGTCCGATAAACATTGCGCTGTTATTAAATTCTGATTTTCCTTTTTCCTCACTAAAGTCTGTAAAGGATTCATCAAAATCTAGATCCGTTACTTTCAACTTGTAATGTGTTAAAAGATTTGTTGGTGTTGGCACCAAATCATCCTTCGGAAAATCAGAAAGGAGCCGTGCAGAAGTTAACAACTTATCGTCCACAGTGACTTTCTTATAAGTTAGAAAGGAAGAAATTTCATGCATGTGTGGTTTTCTACCTTCATCATTGCCTAAAGTTACTTGAATATTATCTATTTCTTTAGCTATTTCAGCATTTGTTTTCATATTTTGTATCCTCCAATCAAATCGCTAATTTAGTTTTTTTTGAATGTTATGATAGAGCTCGTAAATTAATATGTAACCAAGTTTGTTACTTTAGTTTTCTCATGCCTGTGCAAGGCATGTCTTTCTCCTTTCTTGATGTTATCAGCAAATGTGTGGTACTAAGTGAAGCTCTATTTACAGTACGCGGTTATTATACATAATGCCAACGACATAATTTGGCGATGAAGATATATAACTAAAATAATTTGATCTTTTTCAATAGAAAACAGATATTTTTAAAATAAATTTGTGTGAATCAAAAATTATCAAATCTTTTTTTCTTTCTCATCTCAGATTGCCATATTATGGCACAGTACAGTGATAACATAATGATGTTGTCAAGCCAAGCCACATCAATCTAAGGAGATAATTGCGATGAGTGAAGATAAATTGATCCAAAACGATGATCTGGAAAATGAACAAGACGAGGAACCTGCTTCAAATCATCAGAAATTGGAACCTGAATATGGAAAGTATATGTATTGGGAAATTATCCGTGACTTTCCGATTATGGCAGACTATATTGGTCACTATATTCAAGAAAATCGATTTACGGCTGTTAATTTGATAGATTTGGCATCATCGCTGGGGCTTCGATTAGACTATAGTAGTGAACTGCGAACTGACTTTAAGTTATATCGCACGAAAAAAAGTGATATCGATGTGCTCATCGTTTCCGCGCGCCATGCCAGTATCCAGGATAAAGCTTGGTATGCAGCAAAAGGCATGGCAAACTATATTCTTGGTGACGCTGAATATGTGCCCGACTTCTCGCAAAATCAAGGTGCCTTAAACAAATGGACTGATGAAAAAATAGCTGCTAAGTTGTTGTTACCTAATGATTTGTTGGAAAGAGATATTGACTTCGCAACTACCTATAATCGGGATCTCCTTAATGAGGTTGGGGAACGCAACGCTGGGGCACTATTTCCGTATGCCCGGTTGAACATCATCGGCCATACTGCCGCGCAAATTGCCAATGTCCCGGATTGGTTAATGGAACAAAGGGTTGACGAATTCTATAATGGCTAGAAACGGCATTGAGAATAAAATGACGTTATGTTAAAAGAATGATGGTAGTGTCTTTGCGGATGCTACTTTTTTTGTGCGCATAATTTGAATAAAACATTGGATGTTTGAAACAGAATGCAACGTTAATTGGAGTGAAGCATTGTCTGTTAGTGATTTTTGAGTATTTTAAATTAAAAATATGATTTTGGCGTATTTAGCTAAGTGCAAGATAAATTTCGAATGAAATGACTAATTATGTGTTTAAGCGCACACATAAGTGGTATGATGGTTGGCTACATAAAAAAGTAAATGAACACAGTCAAAAAGAAATGAGGAAACTTTTCATGACACGAAGACAAACACGGTTCAAGGGTGATCCCTCCATATTTATGACAAAAGTTGAAAACAAACCTGACTTAACGATAGCCATGAACAATGTTGTTGAAAATTTTTTCAAAAAAGATTTTCAAGTTGATTTGATTCCGGATCATGGCAGTTTAAGAGGGCGTCGAGAAATCATGCGCTTGATTCAAACCGATTTCCCAAATTTAACGCAAGCACAATGGCATCAAGCGTATTTATTTTTAAAATACAGACATGCCTATTTTGACGCCAGCTTTGTGTTAAAAAGTGTCAGCTTATATTTAATTGTGAAATGGGTAACTACTCAAAATTTAAGTGAATTGGAACAACAGTTTATGGCGGCAGTTACCATTGAAACCAGTGTAGAACTTGATATCCAAACTAGTGATCCTGCGTTTACGGAGAATATAAAGCAACTTAATGAAGAACTGTAGGAAAAACAAGGGGCTGACAATCATGATACAGATGATTCTAGCACTCGTTTTGATGTGTGGAACGGCAATAACGAAAGGGTACTAACTCATCTAGATCAATTAGTTGAAACGCAAAAACCAGATTGGAAAATTGTAAATTGGAATTCCAAACTTTTGTGTGAATACTGGCTAGAACCCACAAAAAAACAAGTGGTTAGTTTGGATGCAATTGTTGACCCAATGCTCTTAGAATTAGAAGCCAAACATACTGAGTTAGGCAAAAAATGTTATGAGGATTCCTTTCTAGCCAACGTTCCAGCTGATAAAAAGATTACTTTTATGGACCTTACAGCAATTGTGGCTGACAATCCGTTAGCCTACTATTTATTAGGTAAATTGGCGGTTCACTCGACCACGATAGGTCTATTGATTGTGAATCAACTGCAAGGATTTACACATAACAATCGTTACTGGTACCATGTGGGTCGTTATTCACCAAGTGTCAGGAAAGATGCCTTATTAATCGAAACAGCGCTTTTACCTTTAGCCAGTTCGCCAAAACAAACGGAGTGGGACTTTTTTACCTTGCTCGTGGATAAATTTGGTCAGTTTTGGGATTAATCGTCCTAATGGAAGCTACTATACAGGAGCGGATGTTAAAAAAGTTTAGGCGTACATGCATGGTCGGAGTTGCTTCATTAAAACTAAATTAAAAAATATGTTGACTTTTAATTTACAACTCCTATAATAAGCATCATCAAGTCGAAAGGGGGTGAAGTCACATGACCAGTTTTGTTAAAGCAATTTTAAGTAATTTAGTCATTATTAGCTTATTAATTAAAGCGCACGGTTCTGCGACTTCAATCCTTAGCTAATAATTTTTTAGTATCGTCATAAGAGGATAATTAGGTTGCTCGCTGTGCTTCGTAAAGAAGTATAGCGGGCATTTTTTTATTTATCGAGAAAAAAGGGAGCGAATTGTATGGATAAAAAATTGAAAGTTTCAGCTTTGTTTCTGGTGGCCGCTACGATGTTGGCAGGCTGCGGGAGTAAAAGTGCAAGTGCAGGAACCCATGATTATGCGACTAAACAAAGTTATAATTTGATGGCTAGTACTGAGGTGGAAACGATGGATCCGTCCCTCGCGGATGACTCTACCTCACTGACACAAATAGAAAATACAAATGAAGGACTTTACCATCCCAATAAAGCCGGTAAGTTGGTTGCTGAAGCGGCCACCAAAACAAAGGTTAGCAAAGATGGCATGACGTATACATTTACAATACATAAAGGGATGAAGTGGAGCAATGGCGATCCCGTCACCGCACAAAACTTCGTCTATGGTTGGCAAAGAAGTGTTAATCCAAAAACGAAGGCCCCAAATGCCTTTCTGTTTGCGCCAATCAAGAATGCTGATGCAATTACAGCAGGCAAAAAGAATCCCAAAACTTTGGGTGTCAAAGCAATCAACAAGACAACTTTCAAAGTTACTTTAGTTAAACCAGCACCATATTTGAAACAGATGACGGCACTACCTGCTTTTTACCCCCAGGATAAAAAGGCGGTCGAAAAGTATGGTAAATCTTATGGGACTTCCAGTACAACCACAGTTTACAATGGGCCCTTTGTTCAAAAAGGGTGGACGGGTAGCAATTTAACTTGGAAACTGAAGAAAAATAAAAAATACTGGGATAAAAAATCTGTTCATTTGACCACGGTTAACATGCAGGTTGTTCAAAATTCCAGCACGGCATTGAATTTGTATCAAGTTAAGAAGTTGGATGACATTTCTTTGTCAGGTGAGCAAGCCACTCAAGAAAAGAATAATAAAGATTTTTATTCAACACTGGCAAATTCCATGTCCTATGCAGTTTACAACTTTAAGAATAAGGCAATGCAAAATATCAATATTCGAAAAGCAATCTCGCTTGTGCTGAATCGTAAACAGGTTACCAGCAAGGTTCTTGCCGATGGTTCTATTACCCCTAAAGGTTTTGTACCATCTAAATTGACTGAAAATCCAAAGACTGGCAAGGATTTTGCAACTGATGCATCAGTTGCCAATTCGGTTACTCAAAACAAGAAGCTTGCCAAAAAGTATTGGGCTAAAGGAATGAAACAACTTGGAAAAACTAAATTGACGATCAATTTGATGTGCTGGGATAAAGGATCCAATTCACAGGTTGCTGAATATATGCAAAGTGAAATCAATCAAACTCTGAAAGGTGCGGATGTGAAAGAAACTACCTTGCCAAAGAAATCAGCAATCACAAAGATGTCGAGTCATAAAGGGTTTGACATGGCGTTGACCGGTTGGAGTCCAGATTTTCTTGATTTGATGGATGTTTTGCAGCTTGAACAAACTGGAAATCCTTATAACTTTGGATCATTTAGTAATAAGAGTTTTGATAAGGATATGAAGGCTGCCATTACAACCGATGCAACTAATAGTCAAGCTCGTTATGATGATTATGTAAAGGCTGAAAAGATCTTGATGAAACAACAAGGTGTAGCCATGATTGATCAGGGAGCTTCAACATTCTTGCATAATCCTAAGGTAAAGGATGCCGCAACAACCACTGACGGTGGCACTTTCTTGAAGGGTGCTTATGTTGTTAAATAATTTAATCTAAGATTTAAAACACAGAAAAATCTCTGAATTTCAACAGTAAAAACTATGACTGTTACGAATTTTTTGGAGATTTTTTTGTTTCCAGAAATTTATTTAGGTATTATCACATGGCTGTGCTAGACTTTAAAAGGATAAGTAGTTACTGAAAAGGGAGTTTATAAATTATGACTTTTGATGGAATTGTTGAAAATCTTTTGTCTGAAATCAAAATGCGGACGCATCCACGTACTGATGGCATTAAATATCAGTTTAGAGAATGCACATTTCCTGTGACATTTACGCGTGATGGGTACAAAGAAGCGGATGGTTGTGCAATCTTTTTGATGGAGCCGGACGGTAAATATACCGTGAAAAAGTTTGGTACTCGGTATATGGATGTGGATGATCCAATCCGAGGTATTTATCACGGTGCTATTTTTGATTGTGAGGAAGAGCCTGATAAAATGGATGCCCTCATTGAAGCTGTGGAAAAAGGGACTCCTGAAATTAAATAAGCTTTTCTGTGGCGATTTAAAGCTCTTTAACTTTTCTAGATAGGTAAGTAACGCAGAAAAGTTATTGAGCTTTTTTGTTTTGTGAAAGCGCTGCAATTTGGTGCTAAAATGAGGTGTACCAATAAGTAAATTAAAGTTTTGAAGGGAAGCCTCACAATGGCAGAATCAACTCAATTAATTTTAAATGCAATCAAGCAAACAACGGACGAATGGCGAGCAAATGATCAAAAAAGGGATGCTGGATTGCCCACTCAATTTCCTGATGTGACGCGGTACGACAATCTGAGCTATGGTCCCGCCGGTGTGGAGAACCTGTTGGATGTTTACACACCAAAAGAAATTAAGAAAAATGTGCCCGTCATTATTGATGTTCATGGTGGTGGAAATGTCTACGGATCTAAAGAACTGTACCAACACTATTGTTTGGGATGGGCACGAGCAAGCTTCGGCGTAGTGAACTTTAATTATCGTTTGGCACCTAACACCCCATTTCCAGGAGCACTCCGAGATACAGCTTTAATTGGCAAATGGGTTTCTGAACACGGTGAAGCCTATCATTTGGATACGAATAACGTATTTATTATTGGTGATAGTGCAGGCGGTACGCTGGCCGAACAATATTTAACGGCGTATTCAAATGAAGATTATCGAAAATCCTTAGGCTTAGCAGATAGTGGCAAGCTTCAAATTCGGGGTAGCTGTTTGAATAGTGGCTTTTATTTCATTAAACGCGCTGGGGCGGTGCCTGAAAATAGCATGATGAGTGCCTATTACACGCCGGCAGTGTTAAAGAAATATGATCGGGAGCTGCATACGGAAAATTTTGTGACCGAAAAATTCCCATCTGTATTTGTTATGACCGCAAATCATGATTTTTTGCATGATGAAGGAATTCGGTTTGATCAATTTTTGATTGACCGGGGGATTACCCATGAATTTCGGGTTTATGGTACTGAAGAAGAACCTAGGGAACATGTTTTTCAGTTGAATCAGCGGGATAATGTGGCGGCGAAAGCTAACCATGCTCAGGCAGAATTCTTGCGTAGCTTAGTAAAAAAATAAATCAGAATGAAATTTTTCTGTTATTTCGAAAGTGAATTAAGCTCAAATAAGGGTATTTTTATTCGTATTAATGCTAGTTTGGCAGTCTTTTTTCAAAATTATCGACTTAGGTTTGAAGATTATTACTGAATAAAAAAAGAAACTGACCATTTTTAATGAATAAAGTGGTTAGTTTCCTTTTATATAAACGGAAATTTTATTCAGCAAGAACTTGGAAAAATAAAACTGAGCCCCATGGTTGACCTTTAATTAAGCTCTTAGCTTCTTTTGCAGCAGCTGCTGAGTCATCAGGGGTGACTTTAAATTCAAGCTTCATGCCTGTTTTCTTAACGAATTCGTATTTGAAATCGCCATCGGATTCAGTTAAAAGTTTGGTAATATCGTCTTGTTTCTGTGGTGAATTGATTGCAATCATATTTTTCTCTCCTTGTATTATGTCAAATTTTGTTTCCTAGACACATAAATTCTATTATAAATAACAGAAAAAGTAAACCCTTTCAAGCTTGTTGAACTGGGAACATAGACGTAGTGTTCTAAGGTAGTCAGTTGGTCAAAAGTTAGGCGATTTGTGCTTGAAAAAGTGAGTTTTTGATAAATATTGATAAGTCGCTTGTAATCGATTTAAATTTCGGGTAACGTGAAAACATAAACATTGCTGAAACAGAAAGGAAATTCTATATGGCTGATAGTGAAATATTTGGGAAAAAACGTGCTGATTATTTAAAATTTAATGGCAATTATGCAGCAGGAACTTTTTTAGATAATAATGTTCAAAAATCAAATTATACTAAAGTTGCCCTTGTGCCAACGATCGATACCATTAACTCATGGTCGAAACTATATAAGCAATTTAAACTTGGTGAAGACTATTCAAATGACCAATATTGGCAAGATAAATCGAAGTATCTGTCCGATGTGACCCAGGCAAAAGAGTGGTTGGAAGAATTATTCAAGGATGCGTTTAAAATCACAGCGATTGGCGCCGAATTTTTGGAGAGTGTCGGTAACCGTTCGTCAGAAAACTCGGTTCAACTGACAGAAGCCACTGACATGGATAATAATTGTTATTACATTTTGCAGAGTGGTTTTCCAGCGCTTGAAGCCAAGAGTAATGCCATGAAACAGTCCCCAGATTTTGCGTATGATCGTGATGTATTTAATGTTGATGACCAGCGAAATATTTCCTTTGATGAGCGCAACATGGATCTGTTAATCATGGCAATGGTCAAAGATTATTTTGATCGCGACATTACGCCACAAGAGTTGGTCTCCAAACTGCCCGCGTTTCGAGTTTGTGGTACGTTTAATGATTATGGTCGCCCAGCTTCTGATGGCAATCGGCTGTGCACAATCATCAAAACGAGTCACAAGAATGATTTAAATCAAGCTTCTGACGAAACTCAATTGGCAGCATTGAAAGCTGGTAAGCCATTAGCAGTCGACGTTGATCGCAGTGCGGCCTGGAAAGCAAACGAAAAGAAACGTTTGGAATGGTTGTTGGCTGGCGAACCTGCAGCGCAAGTTGAAAAATAGCAAATAATGAGGCCCCAACAAAAATTGTTTTTGTTGGGGCCTCGTTTATATTTCCTGAATATTATTTCCAAGACGTTCTTTTTATTTCAGACGACTAATTTGATGAAGGACTTGCTGATGAAGCATGGTATTGGGGTTTAGTCCTGGTTGATCGTTTGGCACTGATAAAGCGAGTTTGGAATAATAATCTAACCAATAGGGCAAAACAGCCCCAGTCGTTTGGTCAGAAAAATTCATGGGAATCAGTTTGAAAATTTGGTTGTTTTCAAAGGCATAGTATATGAAATCAGCACAGTAGTAGCCTTGCTCACCAGGAATATAGCTGGCATTATAAGGTTGATTCAAAAGTTGTTTGGCTTGTTGAATGATTTGTGGCGCGTTGATTTTTTGATTGGCACGAAACAAGTCGATGTGAGCCCAATTTCGAGTTTTAAAAGTGGAATAAGGCTCACGGATGCTGCCAGTTGAAGGCAAGGTGTGGAGAATGAAAATTTGGTTGTCAGTTGTTACTTCAACCAGCGCAACGTGATCATAAATATCACTTGTTAAAGATACAGTGCTATCTACAATGGCCTGAGAAAGCTCATCGGGAATACTTTGTAGAAAGAGTAGGTCAGCATTTTTAAACATGATGTTCTCCTTGTTGATTCTTGCGGGTAAGGTTGAATTGTAATTCTTTTCTTTTAACGATTTAATCTTTTAGATTTCCACAACCGGAATCGAACCAGAGCCAGTCACCAGAGTGGAAAGCAGAACTAGATACGTTTAACGTTTCCGCGCCATACCCAACCTTTAGCACTGCCATGTTTGGAGTGTACATAGTAATAAATTGCGCCACTTTCAATTTTTTCGTGCCTAGTTGCAATCCAAATTGTTCTGGGATAATTCTTTAGGTAATGTAGCTTTTTACCACCAGGCTTGGAATAAATCCAAGCATTACTAGTTTTTCGTTTGGTGTTAAATAATTTCATTGACTTGTTCCAAATTACAAAATTACGGCTATATTTTGTGCACCAGTTAGCATTAGTTTGGGGAACAATGAAAAAAGTGCGGCTATTATGGTAATATTTTCCGGATTTAACTATATAGCCCCCGGTACTCATTAAATATCCAGATCTATAAAATGCTGTACCTCGTTTGATGGTGCCATAGTTGTAGGCGATGTTTTTTGCTTCATAAGTGCCAGTCTTTACTTTATAAACTTTAACGGTCTTTTTAGCAATAACATGTGTTTTTGCTTCTTTAGCATAAGAGTTACCGCTTAAATATTTTGATGCTTGCGCGTTAGTAGGAAACAACACTACAAAGACTAATGCTAATAGCAAAGCCAAACTAATATTTCTTTTTTTCATTCTTAACTCCTCCAGAGAGTATAACAATTTATCCATAATTTAAATGGACTAGTGAATTTCATGGATATCAATTAATTGCTCCACAAATAAGTATAACAAAAGCAAAGCGTAATGTTAGATGAAGTACGGTTTAATTTGAACAATTATGTGTAAAGGGTCTTTAGAGATAGTAACCAACCTAGTTATGTGAAGCAGATATCTTTGGTACGACATTTAGTCAGTAATTCTGGGACAAGTTACATTCATTTTGGTTTAGGGCCTACTTGATGTTTTTAGAAATATCCGACTTATGCTAGTGGAGAGGTTGACGCAAAGAGTGTATCGATGTGACTTGGCGATTTATCTCTGTAGCGCCCCACACTCTTGTGCCAACGTCGCAACGAAACAAAATATAAAACCATTGCCAAGTAAAGTTTCAATCTGACATTTGCAGAATCCAGGTTGACATCCGCCAAGTTTAAGACTATTGTAATCACAACACAAAAGACCTTTAACTTAGTCCGAGAGACCAAGAAGGATTCCGATGAAAGTAACAGGAAGATCCCTTGGCTGAACGGCTAAGGGATCTTTTTTAAAATTAAATAATGTCACTGAACCATTTAAATGTTTCCTGAGAGAACAAAACGGTGCAGTAAAGTCTTTGCAAAAACTTTTCGCAAGGGGTCTACACGCAACAAGCTAGCGCACCTAGTTAATCAGAAAACGATTAACTAAGTGCTTTTTTTGTGAAATGAAAGGGAGAAACACCATGGCAGAACAAATACAAGCAAATTTAGTTTCAATCGATCAGTTAACCGCAGATGAGGCCGTAGATTTAATTCATGAAGCTCAAGATTTTAAAGCTGGTAAACAGGTACAGTTACTAAAGCCAGCGTATGCGATGAATTTATTTTTTGAAGATTCCACCAGAACCAAAACCAGTTTTCAAATGGCGGAGAAAAAACTAGGGATGCAGGTCTTGGACTTCAACGCCGCAACGAGTTCTGTAAATAAGGGTGAAAGTTTATATGACACCTTGCGAACAATTGAAGAAATTGGCGTCAACATTGCGGTGATTCGCCATCCCAAAAATGAGTATTATCAAGATTTAGTTGAGAATCCTAACTTGAAAATTGGAATTGCCAATGCCGGCGATGGTTCCGGGCAACACCCTTCCCAGTGTTTGTTGGATATGATGACCATTCAGGAGCAATTTGGGCACGTTAAAGGTTTAAAAGTGTTGATCAATGGGGACATTTTCCATTCTCGAGTAGCAAGATCCAATGCAGAAATGCTTTCCCGATTAGGCGCCGAGGTTTACTTTTCCGGTCCTGAAAAGTGGTTTGATGCGAAGCTAGAAAGATATGGAAAGTTTGGTGACTTTGAAGAACTTTTACCTCACATGGATGTGATTAACATCTTGAGAGTGCAACATGAACGGCTTTCAGGAAGCGCAAATAGTGATTTTGACGAGCACACCTATCGCGACAAGTTTGGCATTACCGCAAGCCGCATTCAGAAAATGAAATCTGATGCCATTATTTTACATCCGGCCCCAGTTAATCGGGGTGTTGAAATTGATGATGACTTAGTTGAAAGTCCCCATTCAAAAATTTTTACCCAAATGAAAAATGGGGTGTTTGTTCGAATGGCCATTTTAAGTAGTATCTTGCGCTACCAAAAACTTTTGTAGGAGTTGAGTTGGGATGACACTGTTATTAAAAAATGGAATTGGGTTGATCGATCATAAGTTACAAACACTGACAGTTTTGATTGCAAATAACCGTATCCAAGAACTTAACGGCTCGACAGCCGAAGCAGATGAAGTGATTGAGTTACATCAAGATTTTATTTCTCCTGGTTTGATTGACCTTCATGTGCACTTACGCGAACCCGGTTTTACCAATAAAGAGACCGTTAAAACGGGGGGGATGGCGGCTTTACATGGGGGCTTCACGACAATTGGAGCGATGGCAAATCTGAATCCAACTCCAGATACTGAAGAACGTTTCAAACGGCAATTAGAACTTAACAGGCAAACCCCAATCAAAATTAAACAGTATGCGCCCGTTACCAAAAATCGTGCAGGCCAGTTTGTAGTCAATTTTGGTCAACTGGCAAAGGCCGGGGCATTCGCATTTAGCGACGATGGCTCTGGAATCGAAAATGCCCACATAATGCTGGAAGCGATGCGAGAACTTGCCAAACTACATTTGCCATTATGTGATCATGCGCAGGATATGGCTTTGACAAATGGCGGTGTCCTAAACGCGGGGATGACTGCTGAAAGGTTGGGCGTACCCGGAGTGAATAATGTTAGCGAAGCTGTGCAAATCGCCCGTAATTTGGTTTTAGCGGCTAATACAGGTGTGCATTATCATGTTTGTCATGTGTCCACTAAGGAAAGTATCAATTTGATTCGGCTTGCTAAAGCGCAAGGTGTGAACGTTACCTGTGAAGTGACCCCACATCACCTTTTGTTAGACGATTCCATGATTGTTGGTGATGAAAAATCGCAGTTTAAAATGAATCCGCCGCTGCGAAGTCCAGAAGATCGCTTAGCTTGTGTGGCCGGATTGATGGATGGCACGATTGATATGATTGCTACGGATCACGCCCCACATACAGATGCCGAGAAAAAACAAGGAATTTTGGCATCACCCAACGGAATTGTCGGATCAGAAACGGCCTTTACGTTGTTATATACGAAATTTGTCAAAACTGGTCTTTGGCCGCTGGATAAATTAATCGATTGGATGAGCGGGGCACCAAAACGGCTGTTTCACTTAAACGAAGCGGGACAACTTAAAGTTGGGTCTTTGGCCGACATTGCGGTCTTTGATTTAACTCAGGAAAAAATAATTGAGGCTAAAAATTTCTTGTCAAAGGGACATAATTCACCTTTCCTTGGTGAAAAAGTTTTCGGAACCACAGTTTTGACAGTAGTGGATGGAAAAGTGACATATCGGAGGAAGCCAAATAATGACTAAAAAAAGATATTTAGTATTAGCAGATGGCGGTATTTACGAAGGAAATGCGTTTGGTGGCGAAGTCAGCTGCACTGGTGAACTGGTTTTTAATACAGGGATGACTGGCTATCAAGAATCTATCACCGATCAGTCTTATAACGGTGAGATCCTCATGTTTACATACCCGTTAATCGGAAATTACGGCATCAATTTTGATGATGATGAATCAGTCACACCAAGAACAGCGGGGGTGGTCGTCCATGAGTTAGCACGCAAAGTTAGTAATTGGCGCAGTCAAATGAACCTGGATAAATTTCTGAAACAGCATCAAATTCCCGGCATCTCTGGGATCGATACAAGAGAGTTAACCAAAATTGTGAGAGCACAAGGTACCATGAAAGCGGCACTTGTCAACACTGTGGAAGAAGCGCAGGACTTTATTCACGGTGGTTTGAAAACAACACTGACTACCTTGGTTGAACAAAGTACGACGCAAAACGCGTACCCGAACCCCAATTCTGGCAAACGAATTGTGGTGATTGATTTCGGTTTGAAACATAGCATTTTACGCGAACTTGCTCAGCGTCAATGCAACGTCACGGTCTTGCCAGCCACTGCCACCGCTAAACAAGTTCTAAATTACCAACCTGATGGGGTTTTGCTAAGTAATGGTCCTGGTGATCCGAAAAATGTGCCGAATGCCTTGGAAATGATTCGCACAGTTGAAACACAGGTGCCTTTGTTTGGAATTTGCTTAGGTCACCAGTTGTTTGCCTTAGCTAATGGGGCCGATACGTTCAAGATGAAGTTTGGGCATCGCGGGTTTAACCATCCTGTTCGAGAAATCGCAACTAATCGGATTGACTTTACGGCGCAAAATCATGGCTACGCGGTCGCCGCCGATTCAGTTGAGCAAACCGATTTGTTGGTGACTCATCAAGAAATTAACGATGAAACTATTGAAGGTTTACGGCATAAAAAATATCCCGCCTTTTCGGTTCAGTTTCATCCAGATGCCGCCCCCGGTCCCCACGATGCAAGTTACCTTTTCGATGAGTTTTTAGATAATATCGACAGTTTTCAACGTCAAAGGAGGGTCAGCACACATGCCTAAACGTCAAGATATTCATAAAATTTTAGTGATCGGTTCTGGTCCAATCATCATTAGCCAAGCCGCTGAGTTTGATTATTCTGGCTCACAAGCTTGTTTAGCTTTAAAGGCGGAAGGTTACGAAGTCGTCCTCGTCAATTCTAACCCGGCCACAATTATGACGGATCCAGAGATTGCCGACCAAGTTTATATCGAACCACTGACTTTGGAATTTGTGAGTCGGGTTATTCGCAAAGAACGGCCGGACGCCATTTTACCAACGGTGGGTGGTCAAACGGGATTGAACATGGCTAAACAACTGGCTGAAGCTGGCGTGTTAGCTGATTTTAACATTGAACTTTTGGGAACCAGTTTGAAGTCGATCAATCAAGCCGAAGACCGGGAACAGTTCAAAGAGCTGATGCAAAAATTAAACGAGCCGGTACCCAAATCGTTAACGGTAACGACCGTCAAAGAAGCTCAAGACTTTTCTGCAAAAATTGGGTTTCCCGTTATCATTCGACCAGCGTATACATTGGGTGGAACAGGCGGTGGGATTGCTGAAAACATGGATGAGCTCACCGCCATTGCTGAGAACGGGTTAGACTTGTCGCCAATTACGCAAGTCTTAATTGAACAGAGTATTGCTGGATTTAAGGAAATTGAGTTTGAAGTGATGCGGGATCACAATGACAACACGATGGTGGTTTGTTCAATGGAAAACTTTGATCCAGTGGGCATTCACACCGGTGATTCAATTGTGTACGCACCAGTGCAAACTTTGTCGGATCGTGAATATCAAATACTACGGGATGTTTCCTTAAAACTAATTTCAGCATTGAAAATCGAAGGCGGGTGCAACGTTCAATTGGCCTTGGATCCCAACAGTTATCAATATTACATTATTGAAGTCAATCCACGGGTGAGCCGTTCGTCAGCATTGGCTTCAAAAGCAACCGGTTATCCGATAGCAAAGATGGCGGCTGAAATTTCGGTAGGTTTAACGCTTGATGAAATTAAAAATCCAATTACCCAAACAACTTATGCAGCATTTGAACCCGCTTTAGATTATGTGGTCTGTAAGATTCCACGCTGGCCATTTGATAAGTTCAATCATGCGGATCGTCTGTTGGGCACCCAGATGAAGGCTACTGGTGAAGTCATGGCAATTGGCCGTAACATTGAAGAGGCTACTCAAAAAGCGGTCCGTTCGTTGGAAATTGGGTCCGATTTGATGGGCTCATCAGAATTAACAAGGCTAACAGAACAGGAACTCACAGAACGGTTAGTCAGAGCTCGCGATGATCGGTTGTTTTGTGTCATGGAAGCTTTACGGCGGCAGTGGTCGGTTGCCGAAATTCATGAATTAACTAAGATAGATGAATTTTATTTAGATAAATTGAGCCATATTTTAGAAATTGAAACTCTGTTGCAACAACATCCCGGTGATTTAGCGGTGTTAAAACTTGCCAAACAGAATGGCTTTACCGACGTCGTCATTGGCAAGGCTTGGCATAAAACAGCTGATGAAATTAGAGCCTTACGTCGAACTAATCAAATTTGGCCAGTGTACAAAATGGTTGATACGTGTGCGGCCGAGTTTGAATCGCACACGCCTTATTTTTACAGTACCTATGAAGAAGAAAACGAAAGTCATTCAAGTGAGCAACCCACCGTTATGGTCATTGGCGCAGGGCCAATTCGGATTGGACAGGGAATTGAGTTTGATTATGCGACTGTGCATTGTGTTCAAACTTTAAAAGCTGCTGGTTATCGGGCGATCATTATGAATAATAATCCCGAAACAGTTTCAACGGACTTCTCAATTTCGGACAAACTTTATTTTGAGCCTTTGACACTAGAAGATGTTTTAAACGTTGCTGATTTGGAAAAGCCACGCGGAGTGATTGTTCAGTTTGGTGGGCAAACCGCCATCAATCTAGCGAAACCATTAGCCGATCATGGTGTCAAAATATTGGGCACTGCGGTCGAAGACGTCAATCGTGCTGAAGATCGAGATCAGTTTAATCAAATTATTGAAGAACTTAAAATTCCCCAACCATATGGCGATACCGCCACTACCAATGAAGAGGCCCTCACAATTGGTGAAAAAATTGGCTATCCGTTGTTAGTACGACCAAGTTATGTGTTAGGTGGCCGGGCCATGGAAATTGTGCATAATAACGAAGAATTAAAGCATTATATGCATGCAGCAATTGAAGTTTCGCACGAGCACCCCGTTTTATTAGATCGGTATTTAGTAGGTAAGGAGTGTGAAGTTGATGCAATTTGTGATGGTGACACAGTTGTGATTCCGGGCATTATGGAACACATCGAACGCGCTGGCATTCACTCTGGTGATTCAATGGCCGTCTATCCACCGCAGACATTATCCACAACCGTTATTAAACAAATTGAACAGGCCACCATTCAATTAGCTCATTCCTTGAACTGTTTTGGGTTGATGAACGTCCAGTTTGTCATTCATCATGAACAAGCTTATGTTATCGAAGTGAATCCACGCGCCAGCCGGACTGTGCCATTCCTGAGTAAGACGACTAAAATTCCAATGACTCAATTAGCAACGCAAGTCATTATGGGTCAAAAATTGGCCGACTTAGGGTATGAGACTGGAATTCAGGCGCCGTCCAAACTGGTTCATGTCAAAGCACCGATTTTCTCCTTTAGTAAATTAAACCGCGTGGACAGTTTATTAGGACCGGAAATGAAATCAACTGGAGAAGTGATGGGCAGTGACTGTTCCTTTGAAAAGGCACTGTACAAAGCGTTTGAAGCCAGTGGGGTTCACTTACCAGCCCACGGCAATATCTTGATGACCGTGCGGGATGCTGAAAAGCCCCAAGCAACTGAATTAGCTCGACAATTAGTTCAGCTCGGTTTTAATTTGTACGCGACAGAAGGAACTGCTCAGTATCTTACGGAACGCGGCGTGTTAGTTAAACAGCGAGTCGAGAAGTTAAGTGAAAATTCACCGCAAATTGCACAATTGTTAACAGATCAAAAAATTCAACTGGTCGTGAATACGGTGGATGACAATATGGAGTCCGTTAATGATGATACCAAGATTCGAGCGCTAGCAATCAGTCATGAGATTCTTGTATTGACCTCACTAGATACCTTATCAGCAGTTGTCACCATGCTAAAGAGCCAAGCTTACTTAATTCAAGCCATTTAAAAACGGAGGTTGCATCGAATGTCAGAAAATAAATTAGCAGTTAGTTTACCTGGTTTAGAACTTAAAAATCCTGTGATGCCAGCCAGTGGAACTTGTTGGTATGGTCAAGAATTTGCGCAACGTTTCGACTTGAATCTTCTTGGTGGGCTGGTTGTGAAGTCCACAACCATAGAACCGCGTACCGGCAATCCTAAGCCACGTACGACGGAAACGACTGCCGGGTGGTTAAACGCCAATGGTTTACAAAATGTAGGCGTTAAACAAGCTGTTGCCGAAAAACTACCTTGGCTAGATGCTCATTTTCCCGAATTGCCCATTATCGCCAGTGCAGCGGGATTTAGTGAAGACGAGTATATTGCGGTTGTCAAAGGTTTAAACGAATCACCCAGCATTAAGGCAATTGAGTTGAACATTTCGTGTCCCAACGTTAAAAATGGCGGATTAGCCATGGGAACGGATCCTAAACTGGTGGAAAAGTTGACTCGGAAATGTGTAGCGGTTAGCCGGGTGCCCCTATATGTCAAACTGACACCCAATATTACAGATGTGACGGCGATCGCAAAAGCTGCTGAAGCTGGTGGGGCGGCCGGTTTGACCATGATTAACACCTTGACTGGGCTTAGTATTGATTTGAAGACACAGAAACCAGCTTTAGCCAATGGTACAGGAGGGTTATCAGGCCCTGCTTTGAAACCAATCGCGTTAGCCATGATTTATAAAGTTCATGAAACCTGTCAGTTACCAATCATTGGGGTGGGCGGTGTTTCGAGTGCCGAAGACGTTTTGGAGATGATGATGGCCGGAGCGAGTGCGGTCGAAGTTGGCGCTGCGAATTTCCATGATCCGCTAAGTTGTCCGAAAATCATCGCCCAGTTACCAACCGTGATGGACTTTTATGGCATTGATAATTTGAAACAGTTGCAGGAGGTTCATTTTGATTAAGTATTCGCCGATTGTGGCTTTAGATGTTGCTAATCTAGATCAAGTAAACACAATTTTAAAACAGTTGGACGTTAATCCGCGGCCGATGGTCAAAATCGGAATGGAAGTATTTTATCACTTCGGACCAAGGATCGTTAAACATGTGCAAGCCATGGGATTTACCGTTTTTTTGGATTTAAAGTTGCATGATATTCCTAATACAGTGGAACGAGCAGCACGTGTGATTGGCGCCCTGGGGGTTGAAATGACTACTATTCATGCCGCTGGTGGGTCAGAAATGTTGGCGGCCAGTAAAAGAGGTTTAATGCAAGGAGCTCAAGAAATTGGTAAAGCACCGGCCAAACTCCTCGCAATTACTCAGTTAACCTCGATTGATGATCAGATTTTACATAACCAACAGCACATAGCGATTTCTTTGCAAGAATCCGTGCGAAATTATGCCAAACTAGCAGAAAGTACTGGTTTGGATGGCGTCATTTGTTCCGCACTGGAAGTACCGGTGATTCGTGAGGTAGTTAGTCCGGATTTCTTGTGCATCACCCCCGGAATTCGACCCAATTCTGCTCAAAATGGAGATCAAAAACGAGTGGTAACACCTAATCAAGCTGCCAAATTAGGCAGTAACGGCATTGTGATTGGTCGGCCAATTACTCAAAGTGCGGATCCTAAATTTGCATACAAACAGATTGCTGAAGAGTTTAAGGAGGAAAAATAAGATGACAATTGCTGAACAAGTTGCACATTCTTTATTAGAAATTGGCGCGGTGGCATTACGCCCAAACGATCCATTCACCTGGGCAAGCGGATTAAAAAGTCCAATATACTGCGATAATCGATTGACGATTTCCTATCCTAAAGTTCGCCAGTTGATTTGTAAAGGTTTAGTAGAATTAATCAAAGCCAATTATCCAGATGTAGAAGTAATTGCCGGTACCGCTACGGCAGGGATTCCGCATGCAGCATGGGTGGCCGAAAAACTGAATCTTCCTCTGATTTATGTGCGGTCTAAACCTAAGGATCATGGTCAGGGCAAACAAACCGAAGGCGTACTGAAACCTGGTCAAAAAGTGGTTGTCATTGATGATCTTATTTCAACTGGCCAAAGTGTTTTAGGAGCTGTTCAGGCGGTCCAGAAAGCGGATGCGACTGCAATTGGAGTAGCTGGCATCTTTAGCTATCAATTATCAGCAGCTGAGGTGAACTTTAGGGAAGCCGCGTTACCATTACACACAGTCACTAATTACAGTACATTAATCAGAGTAGCCAAAACTGAAAACAAAGTTAGTGAAACTGAACTTGAAATTCTTAAAAAGTGGCGGCAATAGAGAATACAAAAAATCTCTTCTGGTTTATAATCAGGAGAGATTTTTTTGAGTTATAAAATTAGTTTTTAGTAATTTTCTTGGGTAAAGAGGTAATTAATATGGTTGCGAGCACACACAACGCGGCAAAGAATAGGATAACAGAGTGGCTACCAACCACGGTTTGTTTAACTTCTGACAGGTTAGGATATTTCTGAGCGGTCATTGCTAAAATTGTTGAAGCAATCGCAGTCCCTAGTGATCCCGAATATTGTTGTAAAGTATTAAAAATTGCGTTACCATCACCAATTTGGGTGGGCTTTAATTGTTGCAGGCCAAAGGTTAACGAATTGTTGAATAAAAAGCTGAATCCTAACATGTAAACTGTATAGAAAATAACGATTGTGGTAGTTGACAGGTAGTTTGTAAAGATAAGCAGGAGTCCAATCCCCAACAAAATGAATATTGCCCCAATTGAAAATGGTATTTTTGGTGAGTAGCGATCGAGTAATTGACCAGTTAGGGGAGCGACAACTGCAGAAAATAAACTACCAGCCAGTAACATCATACCCGACAGCATCACACCTTTCTTCAGGGAGAGTTGGGCGAAGGTTGGCAGTACAAAAGTCAAACCAATTTGCACAAATTGGATCAAAAAGTAAATTAGTACAGCTCGGGTAAAAAGCGAGTTTTTGAAAATATGAATATTAATTAAAGGCTGACTACTTCGAAGTGACAGAATGACGAAAATGGCAAAACACAAAAAGCCAAAAATGAAATTTCCATATACAAGTGGGGTTGTTAAACTACCACTACCAGCGTGATTGATGGCCAAAGTAAGACCTGTCAGGCCCAAAAAGATCAAAATAAATTGAGCAAACGGAAAACTACTTTTGACTGGTGACTGGCCTTGTTGAATGGTCGAAATAGCCAGTACACAGCTGACGACACCGATCGGCAAGGTTATCCAGAAAATTAGTGGCCAGTTATACATTTGAGTAATAAAACTTCCATATGTTGGACCTAGGGATGGTGCAAAGGCGACAACCATACCGGCTGTTCCGACATATTGGCCTTGCTTGCTGAGAGGAATCTGTTGCATAATGATGGCAAACATGAGCGGCATGGTCAAGCCAGTACTGATTCCTTGAATAATTCTACCAATTAATAGAAATGTCAGTGAACTGGCAGAACCAGAAAATAGAATTCCCAAAATAAATAAAATACCGGCCGCACTCAAAATCGTTTTAAACTTAAACCGACGTTGAACAAACGCAGTGACGGTCATCGTTGCTGCTACGACTAACAAGTAGGCGGTCGTGACCCATTGGACGTTATTTAAGCTTTCATGAAACTGAGCCATTAAAGTCGGAAAGGTGACGTTCATGGCTGTTTCGACCAGAACTCCACAGAAGGCCAAGCCAGCGGTCCCCACAATGGATAATTTCGTTTTCGTACTAATTGATGATGTTTCTTGCATAAAAAAACCTCCAGAATTCTAACTGAAGCACCATATACCTTAATAAGGTATGTTGCACTTTCACTAGAATTGGAGGTTAATTTGTTAAAACCGCTGAATATCTTCTGTTGGAAGTCGAACATTGAGCACAAAAATATATGTGCTTCAGTTTTGTTTACTTTCTCATTATATCGGATAAATTTTGAAAATACCAAGTAATTTTTCAGAAAAGATTTTCTATTGAGAATTTGTGATTTTTGATTCTACTTTGAAGCTGTGAATATGTGGCAATAAACAGATTTGCAAGCCAAATCATACAAGTTATGATGCGTTTGAGGCTATAATAAAAGTGATTAAATTATAAAAAAGGGATGACTCTATGTCAGATTATAAATTTTTAGATCCGTTTACTTTTGCAAATGGCACAACCGTGCGGAACCGCATTGTCATGCCACCAATGACAGAACGGAGCGCTTTCGAGGATGGCGTGGTTTCTAATGATGAGATTGAATACTATCGGAAACGAGCCGGCGGAGTTGGTATTGAGATTACGAGCTGTGCGAACGTTTCGGAACTTGGTAAGGGTTTCGAAGGTGAACTAGCAGTTAACAAAGATCAAGATGTTGCCCAATTAGCACGTTTAGCTTCAGCAATAAAGAGCCGCGGTGCTAAGGCAATCCTCCAGATTTTTGATGCTGGCCGGATGACTAACAGCGCAATTTTACGTGGTGAGCAACCGGTTAGTGCTAGTGCTGTCAAAGCATTACGGCCGGATTCTGAGACGCCACGCGAACTGAGCGAAGAAGAAGTCGAAGAAGTGATCAAAGATTTCGGTAGCGCAACAAAACGCGCAATTAATGCGGGTTTTGATGGCGTTGAGATTCATGGTGCCAATACTTATCTTATTCAACAGTTTTTCTCTCCTCATTCTAATCGTCGTCGCGATCAATGGGGTGGTACGTTGGATCAACGAATGAACTTCCCAGTAGGTGTTGTTGAAGAGGTTCGGCGCGTCGTTAACAAATATGCGCCAGCCACATTTATTGTGGGATATCGAATTTCACCGGAAGAAATTGAGAATCCAGGGATCCGAATTGCGGATACATTGGCGTTGATTCCTTCCTTAATTGAAAGTGGAATTGATTATCTTCACGTTTCGTTGAATCAGGTTTGGCAAACTTCTGCAAATGACAAAACTGACAGTCAGCCACTGATTGAAAAGATTCAAAAAGTAGTCGATCATAAAGTGCCAATGATTGTGGTTGGTCAGATTACAAAACCAGCCGAAGCCGAAAAGGTGATTGCCGATGGGTTTGAGTTTGCGGCAATGGGCCAAGAACTTATTCGTGAACCAAACTGGGTTCAAAAAGTGATCGCAGGTGATGAGGACGCCATTCGCTATGAGTTGTCACCCAGTGATTTAGAAAAATTGGGGATTACCACACCTTTGTGGGAATTCTTGAATCAAGGCTTTAGCAAGACAATTCATATTACAAGTGCATAGGCTAAAAAACTAATTAGCAGAAACTTCTGTTAATTAGTTTTTTGAGTTAAAGTTGTGAAAGTCGTTTTCGCAAAGCAGATTGACTCGCATAAATATACAAACCTCGAACACCACGTTTTAAGAGCACATTAAGGGTGTTCATAATAAGTTGTTTTTTGATTTTAGTGAGCTTTTTAGGATCCGTTAAATCAGCCCGTTTTTTAAAGATTTCACTATCCGTGACTTTGGCTAAATTAATCGTGACGCCATCAGTTTCCGGATCATATTCGATCGGCGGTCCCAAAATAACGCCAACATAATTCAGGTCAAATCCTTGAACAGTATAGATTGACCCAACTTCATTAATGGTTTCTGGTTTTTCGGCCCAGGACTGCCGTGAATAATTATACTGATCCCATGGCAACTTAAAGTTACCTTCTACAATATAATGTTTGCCCCCGTCTAATTTGGAAGGATAGCCAGTCGTTGAAACGATTCTGGATAAACCGACTTTTTGATTTTGTTTGATTATTAACTGGTGCATTGCTTCGGCATCGTCAAAAATCCGAAAATCGAAGTGATCGTCCCTGTGCTGTGGAACTGGGGTGAGGTGGCCATGTGTGAATTCATCGATCCAAGTGACTAGCTTGGGATCGACCTGCATTCGAAACTGATCGTGCAGGACGTATTCCTCATGCGAATAGGGCTGAACGATTTGGGATAAACGTGCGCGATCCCAGTAGCTTTTGGTTTTTAAAACTTGGTTTTCATCGAATACTAAAACTACAATTTTGCTGTGCTTGATAATTTCGACTAATTGATTTTGTTGATCAAAATTGTTGTAACGATCCGGTCGCGACAATAAAAGATGGGCTTCATCAATGATGGCAATGTCGTAAGTTAGATGATCCTTGTTGCGACGATTGATAAAAGAGGTGGGGCGATCAAAGTCCTTTTTAAACAGGTGTGGTTGCTCGCCAGCAATTTCTTGATAAACTTTCAAAATCTCGGGATGGTTCACCAGAAAAACGTTTTTTGTACCGTTTAAAGGATCGTCTACCTTGCTACGTGCTGCGGTTTGAAGATCGTTAAAGATCTGACTTAAAACAACGCTTTTACCAGTTCCCGCTTCGCCATAAATGGTAAAAACGGCATGTTTAGATTGACCAAGGTGCGCATTAATAAAAGTCATGATTTTATTTTTTAAATTAAGTTGTTCTGGTGATAATTTCTTAAATGGCGACAGTTTGTAACGCGCGTCATTGAGCTGCTTTGGCGTCAATTGAAGACCTTCTTTCTTAAAATGTCCTAATTTCATAGTAAGCCAAAAAGCGAGATCCTTCAAAGTGGTATACTTTTCACATTCACTTGATAAGGAAAGGATTTATATAGAATGTTAAAAATAGTCGCATTAAACAAAGAAAACATGGCAGATTGGGATGCTTCAAACACGCAATTTGAGCTAACAGGACGGGTTGTTCCAAGCTTGAAAGATGGGCGGTGGACAATTAAAGAAATCCCCTTTGAAACGGCCAAAGCAACTAAATTTCCCGCTGAAAAACCAGATGCTTCGTATTTAGCCGATCCACAAAAGCAGTTGTACTTTGCCTATTTGGACGGCAAAAATGTGGGTCAAATTCGAATGTTTAGGAACTGGAATAAGTTTTGCTACATTGAAAATATTGCCATTCAGGCAGGCCATCGTCATGCAGGAATTGGGCAACAATTATTTGATGCTGCTGAAAAATGGGCGCGGGGTAATAAGCATGTGGGTCTTCAATTGGAAGCGCAAGATGATAATCTAAATGCGTGCCAGTTTTATCAAAAACAAGGAATGAAACTTGGTGGTGTGGATACCCTGTTTTATACAGCCAATCCTAATATCAGTGTTGCACTACAGTGGTACAAAATATTTTAATTTTATTTTAGTTGATCAATGCAAATGTTCGTAAATTAATTTTTCTTTCTTTATACTTAAGCCATTAACTGATAGGGGGAAAATAATGACTTTAAATAAGAAACGCGTATTAATAATTGGTGGGACTTCAGGATTTGGTGGTAAAGTCGCTAAACTGGCTTCTAAGAAAGGTGCTCAAGTGAGTGTTGTTGGCCACAATCAAGAACGATTAGATGAATTTTTGATTGAAAATACAGAAAAATATCCAAATATTTCTGGCAAAGCTTTTGATGCGCAAGATGCAAAATCGTTAAATTCTTTTTTTGAAGAAAATGAACCGTTTGATCATGTGATTTCCACACTCGGGGGTGCAATGGGCGGTGGCTTTTTGGATAGTTCTTTAGACTTAATTCGTAAAACGATTGAGGATAAGTTTTTTGTGAATTTGCAGGTAGCTCAAATTGCCAGTAAGCATCTTAACAAAAAGGGTTCCTTAATTTTTACATCGGGTTCAGGTGGTCACCCAAGTGATGCGTCTGGTGCGATTATTGGAAATCAAGCGATCAATACGATGGTCGCGGGCTTGGCAGTTGAATTAGCACCAAATTACCGAGTCAATGCAGTTTCACCAACTTGGACGCCAACAGGATTGTGGCGAGAACTATCAGCAAGTGCTCTTGAAACGCAAGAATCGCAGTTTGCCGAAAATGTGCCGCTAAAACGAGTAGGGACTATTGCGGAAGTAGCATCGGCTTATTTGTACTGTATGGAAAATGACTTTATGACAGGACAAGTTATGCGAATTGATGGTGGCGTGGATTTGTAAGGGTTCAGACAAAATTATTGTTTGAGGAATCTTGGTTTCAGATCTTTGATTGCTTTTTCATTGAGTTTTAGGACCGCTCGACAAGTCAAAAGGCAGATAATAAGCACGATTCCTGCGGGATTGCGATCCCGCCTCCATCATGCTTATGGTTTTAATCTTTTATAGTTGAGGACAGCTCCGCAAAACAAGACCGGCAATATAAGTATGACTCCAGCAGGACTTCATCCTGCATCCGTCACACTTATATTGCCGGTCTTCTCGTTTTGCTTCACTCACTATCTATTCGTTATGGTCCTCACCCGGCGCCGTATCCACCAAGCTATCCAACGTTTCCATATCTTCATCCGGAATCACAAAATCTAAATTAGTATTTTCCTCAATATGGGTTGGGTTAATCGCCTTTGGCAACGGCACAATATTATGCTGCAAACAGTACTTAATGGCCAACTGTGCCACCGACACATGATTATTCTTGGCAATATCTGCTACATCTTGATTATGCAATAAGTAACCCGTTGCCAATGGAGAAAATGCCTCCACCAACATGCCGCTTTGTTTGGCAAACCTCACATTACCAGTTTCCGTATACCCAATATAATACTGAAGCTGATTAACCATTGGTTCAATTTCACAGTTTTCCAAAATGTTTTTTTGATCCTGAACATTGAAGTTAGAAATTCCAATCGCCTTTGCACGACCTGATTTATAAATCTCTTCCATTGCCCGCCAAACTTCGACGTTTTCTTTAGAATAATCCGCACCCATTTCATCCCATGGCCACGGCGCATGAATTAAGAACAAATCAACATAATCCAAACCAAGGTTCTTAATGGATTCTTCGAAATATTGCAGACTTTCTTCGTAGCTCTTACTTTTTGCTGGCAATTTAGTTGTGACAAAAATTCGGTCACGCGCAATTTTGGAATCCCGAATTGCTTTACCTACGCTGTCTTCATTGCCATATTGCCAAGCAGTATCAATATGACGATAACCAGCTGCCAAGGCGTTTTTGACAGCATTGTATGTAACTTCACCATCAGGAATCTGCCAAGTACCAAAGCCAACCTTAGGAATCTTGACGCCATTGCGAAGCTCGAATGTATCAGTTAGTACGCTCATCAAACATCTCTCCATTTCGATTTCAAATTTATAACTCATGATAACACGCTTTGACTATTCGAAAATTAAATTGCGAACTAAAAACGTTTCACCAGAAATTTCTAGTGAAACGCTTTTATTAAACTCGCACTTTTTTACGCATAAAGTACTTGCGGATCTCTTCAATTAACACAAGTGGAATTGGAATGCAGACTAACAAAATCCAGTCTTGCCAGCCAATTGCAGCTGTATTGAACAATCCCTGTAAGAAGGGCACATAAATTAGTAAGGCTAGGAGAAGCACTTCAAAAATAATGCCGCCCCAAATACGTCGATTACTGAAAATACCAATGCTAAAAATTGAGGAATTCTTTGTTCGACAATTCAAGGCAGCCGCAATTTGACAGAAGACAATTGCAGCTAACGTCATGGTTGTCGCTTCCTGATAAACAGAACCAGATGCTGCCAACGCCACATTTGGCCAACCGTGTTGATGGTTAACGAAGAAGTAACCCACAGTTGAAATGATGGACGCCACTAATCCATACCAGGCAAAAGCCTTCAAAATAATCCCTCGGTTTAAAAGATGAGCAGTTCGTAAACGCGGTGGCTGTTTCATAATTCCGGGTTCACTTTTTTCAGCCCCTAAGCCTAAAGCAGGTAACATATCAGTTCCAAGATCCACGGTTAGAATTTGCATAACTGTTAATGGCAAAGGAATTAAACCGCGTGAAAACAGGAATAAGATTGAAGGAGCAGCTTCAGGCATATTACTATTTAAAATATATAGGAGAAACTTTTGTAAATTGCTGTAAACGGTTCGACCTTCTTCAATTGCGGCGACGATTGAAGCAAAGTTGTCATCAGTCAAAATCATGTTGGCGGCATCTTTAGCCACATCAGTTCCTGTGACACCCATGGCAACCCCAATATCGGCTTTTTTCAAAGCAGGAGCATCATTAACACCATCACCGGTTGAAGCCACAATCTCACCGATACTTTGCAACGTTGAAACAATTCGATACTTTTGTTCAGGAGCCACACGAGCAAAAATCACTTCACCCTTTAAAGCTTCTTTAAGATCAGCAATGTGCATTTCAGCAAGTTCGTCACCTGTAATAACACGCGCTTTGTCACTAGCAACACCAATTTTAACTGCAATACTCTTGGCAGTTAATGAACTATCACCGGTTACCATGATAATACGAATACTTGCTTCATGACATTTGCGAACCGCTTCAAAAATTTCTGGACGGGGTGGGTCTTCCATAATTGTTAAGCCAACGAAGGTGAGATGTTGTTCAGCGTTTTCGATCGTCCAGTCTTTAGTATCATCAGGTAAACTATCATCAGCTGAAGCATCCCGATAGGCAATTGCTAAAGAGCGTAAACCTTGGGCCGCATATTTTTTGTCAGCTTCGTTAATTTGTTCTTTATCAGCTTCAGTAAGGGGACGCAGTTTGCCATTATCTAGAATCGTGTCACTAATTGGCAGGATACCATCCAAAGAACCTTTTACACAAATAGTAGTTTTGCCATCGACATCATGAAAAGTGGACATGCGTTTCCGATCGGAGTCAAAAGGTAAAGCCCCAATTCGTGGAAACTTTTTGGATTCTGATTCAAGATTAATTCCAGCCTTTTCAGCTAAAATAACTAATGCTGCTTCTGTAGGGGTACCAATAATTTTAGGATTGTCACCAGCTACTTTTGGCTGTTCTACCTTAGTATCGTTATTCAAAGCCGCAACCCGAAGTAACATTTCTAAGTCCGGTTGGTCTGACAGATCAACATCTTTGGAATCAAGCTGAATATGACCGTTGTTCACATAGCCCTGACCAGTAACGGTATATTCATGGCTGGCTAACCAAAGGTGATTAATGGTCATTTGGTTTTGAGTCAAAGTTCCAGTTTTATCAGAACAAATGACAGTCGTTTCACCAAGGGTTTCAACACTGTTTAAATCCTTAACTAACGCATGTTTCTTGGCCATTCGAGTAACACCCTGGGCCAAAGACAGCGTAACGGTTGGTAATAGTCCTTCTGGAATAAAAGCCACAATCATCCCTAAAGCAAAAATAAATGACTTGGTCATTGGGTAATGCACAAAAAAGATTGCGGAGACAAAAAAGATGGCGCCAATTAAAATGGCAATTACCGATAATTGACGAGTTAAATGATTCAATTCGATTTCAAGGGGACTGGCTTGGTGTTTTTGATTCTGGGTTAGTTTGGCAATTTTACCAAATTCAGAGTGCATGGCAGTTGCGACCGCTACTGCAGTCGCCGTACCACTACCTGCGACAGTTCCCGCAAACACGAGATTTGCCTCTGAAAAACGACCTACACCATGTGAATATTCGGCTTGTTTACTAACAAGGACCGATTCGCCAGTTAGCGCGGATTCGTCAACTTGAAGGGAGGTTGATTTGATGATCCGGGCATCTGCAGAGATACTGTTACCAGCTTGAATAATGAATACATCGCCAGGTACCAAATCTTCCGAATTGATTTGCTTCGGTTTGCCATCTCGTAACACTTGTGCATAGGTTGGCAACATTTTCAACAGAGAATTAGTTGCTTTTTGAGCCTGATGCTCTTGCCAGTAGCTGAAAATACCATTGATCAAATTGACGGCCCAAATTGCAATTCCTAGTTCGACCATTTGCGCAAAAATCGCAATGAAACCACTGATCCAAAGTAAAATTGCCATCAAGCTTGTAAAGTTTTTCAAAAAAGCTTTAACTTGCGATTGCTTTTTGTTTCTTTGAATGGTATTTGGTCCAAATTTCTTTAGTAATCCAGCTGCTTGTTCTGAAGATAAACCGGTTTCCTTTGTATCAAAGTACTTATAGACATCATTGATATCCATAGACGCATAACGTGTTGTACTTTTTTGGTTTACTTTATCCAAAATACTGGCCTCTTTCTATCCAATTTTAAATGCAATTCCTTGCACCGTATTAGTATAACGCCATTTGATGAAAAGCAGTTATTTTTTTGAGATATTAAGCTTGGATTTTGTTGGATTACTACATATAAGTCATGTTTTTACAGTCTCTGAGGTCTATATTAGAGTTTGAGATTGTGCTATGAAAATATGAAGCTGGAATGTAGTGGCCATAACTTCTGAACCGTTTTAATATGAAATACTATATCCCAATTATAATTTTTGAATAGCTGTCTTTCGAGAAGTTTGCTTAAGAAATTGACAAAACTAAACCTTTCGATATCTTTTCAACCCCACAATATTTAAAACTGTCAGGACAATCAAGAAACCAAACAAGACTGTTATTTCTAATCCAAGTGACGACAAACCCGCGCCACGCATCATAATTGCGGTTACTGCGTCTCCAGAATACTTAATTGGGACGATATATGAAATTGTCTTAATCCAACTAGCCATCTGATCCAACGGAATGATACCAGAAAAGAAGATCTGGGGAATGACCACTAACGGGATAAATTGCATCATCTGGAATTCAGAGCTTGCAAATGTTGATAACAGAATCCCGAAGGCTAACGCTACCAGAGCCAATAACAAATTAATCAAAATAATGCTGAACAAACTACCAACCACTTCAGCGCCAAGTAACCAAACCGTGACCAATACGATCAGCACGGTTTGAAAAATAGCTAAGATTCCGTAGCTGGCCATGTAACCAAACACAATTTCATAGCGTTTAACGGGGGTCGCCAGCAGACGATCTAGCGTACCACTAGTCCGTTCTTTGAGAAGCGCCATTCCAGAAATTAAGAAAACAAAGAAGAAAACGAAAAATCCCATCAGAATTGGCAACATCTTATCAAAAAAGCTGGTGTTAGCATCGCCGTATACATAATGGTTTGTGATTTTTGGCGTGGCCATTTTCTTAGAACTAACCTGTGCTAGTGTCACGTGATTAGATTTAGAAGTTTTAACTTTTTGATTCGTCGACTTGGCAACTTGGAACTGTAACTTTGCCAGTGCTTTGGAAGTGATTGTTAACTGGTGTCTGAGTTTGCCGATGACAGTTGTTGAAGTTTTAAGACCTGTTTTTAGCTCGGCAGTTCCTCGGGCTGTCAGGGCATTTTTAACCGCCATTTTAACCGCTGTGGTTTTAGTGGAATCAGTATTCGCATGGGTCAGTATATAATCGTTATGCTTTTTTTGAATAATGGCATCGATGTGAGTCTTTTTCAATGCTTTTTCAGCGGCAGTTTTGGAATCATATAATTTCACGTCAACATGGTTGCCTTTACCCAATTTTTTATTCATGGCTTGGGACAACGAAACGGTTCCGATTGTGACATTCGTCGTGGAATTCGATGAAAAGATGGCATTCATTAAAAACAAAATCAAAATTGGCGCCAAAAACATCAAAGCCAGTGTCCGCTTGTCGCGTAAAAGTTCTTTTAAAACCCGAATCATAATTGCAATAATTCTCATAGTTGTACACCTTCTGCCTTCAAAAATACGTCTTCGATCGAGTTCACTTGATACTGCTTTTTAAGAGCGGCAGGTGAGTCAAACGCCATAACTTTACCGTTTAAAATTAAGGCTACTTCATCAACAAGTTCCGCTTCATCCATGACGTGGGTCGTGATCAAAATACTACGATTTTCGTGACGAATTGTGTTTAATTCTTTCCAAATTTGACGTCTCAGAGCGGGATCAATGCCGACAGTGGGTTCGTCCAAAATTAGTAGCTCTGGGCTGCCTAATAAGGCGATTGCCAAAGATAAACGCCGCATCATGCCGCCAGAATAACTGCTAACGCGTTTATTTAAGTCGGTGGTTAAATCAACAACCTCTGCGACATGGGCAATTTCAGCATGAATTGTCTGTTTTTTTAGACCTTTCATTTGTGCAAAAAACATCAAGTTTTCTTGACCACTCAATGATCCATAAAGAGCGTCCGCTTGGGCCATGTAGCCAATGCGAGACAAAAGCTTTCGGTTGGGCATTACCTGATTAAAAACGGTGGCGGAACCACCATCGGCAACCTCCATTCCCAGAGTAGTTTTGATGATGGTGGATTTACCGGCGCCTGAGGGTCCGATCAAACCCACAATTTGTCCTGGTGAAACCGTAAAATTAATATCTTTTAAAACGGTTTGTTTGCCAAATTGTTTGACTAAATGATTAAGTGAAATACTTGTAGATGACATTGAAGAGTCCTCCTTTAGGCAGGTGAGTAATTACTCACCTTTCTTCAAAAATGATTATAGCCGGTTCTATTTTTAAAGTCAATATAGAAAAAATCCTCACAGCTATTCAATAGTTATGAGGATTTCAGTTTAATGTTGCACATTAATATCCGGTTTTTGTTTTGTACTGGAAATATTCAAGACGTACTGTTGGATTAAGCTGACGATCTCCCCATTTTGGGGCAGATCATGATGGGTCGTGTCTTCACCAGTTACGGTGATTTGAGTGTAATTCTTTGCCCGTTTTTGGAAAATATATTTACCGGCTTCCACACTCGCAAACGGCACCGTTCCGTCATTGTTGTAGTTTTCCGTGCCGGCCACGGAATACATGACTAAATTGGTTGGAATCTTACTATTATCCTTAATTAAATCTGTCAACATTTGGGTACGTTTATCAATGTTTGTTTCCGAGAAATTATAGGGTGAAGCAATGGTCATCAATGTGTTAATACGCATTTTTTGTTGGTTAAAATATTTTTCTAAATAACGGGTTAAAACTAGACCACCATTGGAATGACCAATTGCAGAAAAGTGATTAAATCGGTATTTGGCACTCAAAATGGTCATGGCGTGGCTAAACCATTTAGCCTGTTTTTTAATATTTGAGTAGCCATCATGGTTATTTTGAAACGCAATGACAATGTATGGATGGCTTTTGCCTGGTTGAAAAGTGCCACTATATGAAAGGTGGTTATCCGTATGAACAGTTACTTTTAATAAACTACTGGATGTTTTGGTTTTACCATTCAGTTCATTGACCATGGCATCAAAGCGCTCTTGAGTTGCACTGCTACCGGGCACCAAAATAATTGGTGAGACGCGTGAATTTGCTGATGGAATGGCATTGCGCATGTTTTGGTGGGTCCATTGCAAACCGAAAACGGCCATGAAACCCAGTAATACAAATAAGATTAGTGGACGAATCCATTTAAGCATGAGACTCATCTCCGTTTCTTTCTGGCAATTGATCAATCAAAGAGACGAATGGGTAATAAATTAAGCTTGATAGGATCAAACCGATTAAACTGACAAAAAGGGCGCCAAAGTTTCCGTTTGTTCCTAGAAAGGCTCGTAAAATACTTGGTGTTGCATATGGAATTACGTAGGCCGCAGCCGGGACGAGATGTGTGATAATGGCTAAATAGCCAATGCTCATACTGACAAACGGAGCGACTAAAAACGGAATTAAGAAAAGCGGATTAAACAAAATGGGAATGCCAAACATGAGTGCTTCGCTTTGATCAAAAACAGTTTGGGTTATGGATAAACTGGCCACCAAACGGGCGCGTTGATTTTTAACTCGAAGGAGGATAGCACCGGCCAGTGCCAGTAACATGCCGTTTCCGCCCAACGCCCCATATGAGTCGTACAACGAATGTAACGTGATTGGATAAGGAATGTTCCAGAGATTATGATGTTGGGCAAGATACGTTAAATTGGCGGTCTCTGATGAAAAATGATTGCCGATTGTGGTGGTGAAATCATTAATTATGCCAAAAAAGTGGCCGAAATTTCTAAGCAGAGTTGCAAAAGTAATTTTCCAAAAGGTTGGATGATTTCCAGTTTGTAAGAAGTTTTGTACTTGTTGCGATATGTAATTAGGAAAGAGTTGTGTTTGGTAGACCGTAAAGCTGATGCCACCAATTAAAATGATTAAGAGACTGAAAATCACAATGAGATGAGTAGTCGCCCAGTAAGTCACGGTTAATTTAAGTGAAGATCTTTTGGCAAGAAAACTGTATCCATATCCAGTAAACAGGCCAATCAAAATCGGGATGAGTAAATTACCCGCAACGTCAGTGATTTGTGGCAAATCAAGATTGGGTGCAGTTTCAACGATGAGCAAGAAGTAAATAAATAAACTCGTAATGCCGGCTAAATGTTCATGAGATAGCTTTGCGCGTAATTCGAAAAGATTTTCGGCCGTAAAAAAGGCCAGTAGTAATGAAATGGTGATAAAAGTCAGGTAATTTGTGGATTTGAGCAGATATGAGATGCTGTTAAATCCAGGCAAATTGGTGTGCAGATCCCAGATGACTTCTAAAATACCATTACGATGGAAGCAGGTTTCAAAAATAATGTGAAAACTAACACCCACAAATTCTAGCGGGAAAATTAGCCATAAGGCCGAAAGGATTGCCCGATAAAAATTCATTTTATACAATTTTCGTGTCACAATTAATAATTGCTTCATTGCGAATCACTCCCCCGTGAGCTTTCCGGGTCTACACTTTCTGGTATTGGTGAATAACTAATACCGGTTTTTTGTCTGTTTTGAAAATCAGAAAAATAAAAAAGGACATCTGTCCTCTTTGTGCTACGATTTAATCGCCAAAACAAATCGAAAAGAGGAAATTCAGATGTCCCTAACTAATTCTATCTTATGCTTATTCGAAATAACAGACCCAAACTTAATTGTCACTGGTATTTCTAAAGAACGGTGTTCCACAAACCAACGTATTCATGTCGTCCATGCAACTTTGTCTTATCAACTTTTAAAGTGCCCACATTGTGGCCATAAAAGCTTAATTAAAAACGGAACTCACATGAGTCACCTGCGTTTAGGAACCTTATCCGGTGGTCGTTACGAAATGCATTTAAAACGTCAAAGATACCAATGTAAAGATTGTTCAAAAACCTGTGGTGCTAAAACTAAGTTGGTTAATCGTAACGAAACTTTCACACATAATATCAAACATCAAGTGATCGTTTTGGCACGCGATATGTTGACGAGTAAAGAAATTGCTAAACTTTGTGGAATTTCGCCAAGCAGTGTTCAACGAATCCTAAATGCCAATATTCACTTAGCCTATCGTGTTAAACATCTCCCAGAGAATCTTTGCTTTGATGAATTTCGTTCCTGTAATCACTGGATGTCCTTTAATTGTTGCGATGCCGTTAGTCATCGCCGAATTGTTACTTTAAAAGATCGGCTAAGTAAAGATATCATTGACTACTTTGAAGCTCGTTTTTCGGTTCAAGAACGTGCCCAAGTTCAATCAGTGACGATTGACATGAATGCTGAATATGGCAGCTTCATTCATCGCTTATTTCCCAATGCGGCCACGATTATCGATCGTTTCCATATTATTCAACTGGCTGGGCGTGCCTTAGATAATGAACGCACGCAGACCATTCGTACTATCCAAGATAAGCATTCACGAATTTATCATATTTTAAAATCTCAATGGCGTTTATTTCATCTTGATGAAATAAAAGTTAATGATTCTAAGGCTGTTTATTTACGCGGAATTAACGAGTATATGACGCAACAAAACGCCATTGATTTAGCTCTAGACGCTTTTCCCAGATTTAGATCTGTGTATCAAACCTATCAAGGTATCTTAAGTGCCATACACCAAAAGGATGCTAATGCGTTCCAATCCTTACTTACTAACTACCAACCCACTAGTAATCAAATGGACATAACGATCAACACGTTTATCAAAAATGGTTCAGCCCTTCTAAACAGTTGTCGTTATCCATTTTCCAACGGTCCAATTGAAGGACTTAATCGTAAAATCAAGGCATTAAAGCGTAACTGTTTTGGTTTTCGAAATATTGACAACTTCTTTATCCGGATTAGTTTAATTCATGAGTAAACAAAAAGCACATTCACCGAAGTGAATGTGCCGTTCAAAATCTCCACCAATACGATTTGACAGAGACCCAGCTTTCCTTGATTATACAACATCTAGATTGGTTTTGATGAGTGGTAGAAGGGATTAAGTGATATTTAGACGACAAAAAAACCAGCAACTAATTTAATTGCTGGTCTTTTTCAATTAATCACTCAAATAACTCTCTAAAGTGACTTGAACGTGTTTACGTTTACGGACAATTTCTGGTGTGACATGTGGCAAGAATAGCACAGTCTCTTTCTTTGCTTCCGTAACCTTTTGGTCTTGGTGAATCATCTGCCAAAGGGATAATAATAAGAGGGCACAGACCGCGATCAATGGGAATCCCGCGATAGAACTAATTGCTTGGACCGTTTTAAAGCCTCCGACAAATACAATCCCAAACGAGAAGATAATGAAGACAATTACCCAAATTAATCGGTTAAATTGACTAGGTTGCTCGCCAGGTGCCAAATGTTTACTTGTAAATGACGACACGATGAATGCCGATGACGAAATGGTTGTGGCCAAAAAGATAAAACACGAAATGCTGTAGATTACTAACATGATCATCTTTAATGGTAAAGTGCTGATTACGGCCGCGATGGCAGCTGCTTGTCCTTGGGTGTTCAAAATATGAACAAGGTTGATTACCCCAGTTTGTTGTAGATAAAGTGAGTAACCACCTAAAATAGCGTAGAAGCTCATGCAGCCAAGGGCACCGTAAGTCAGCATGCCGACAATTACCTGACGAATGGTTCGACCACGAGAAATACGGGCGATAAATAAGCCCATAACCGGCATATAGGATAACCACCAACCCCAATAGAAAATTGTTTCTTGTTGAGCAACTCCAGGTTTACCGTTGGTTGTGGTGCTAGCACTCATCGTTATAAACTTTTCAACCATTAAACGTAAACTGTTACCTTCATCACGGAAGATGGTTAGCGTTGGGCCGATAAATAAAACAATGAGTAAGAAACCAATGGCAGTCCAAATATGGGCAGCACTAAGTTTATCAATCCCACCTTTAATCCCGTGAAACACGGTAACAGCAAAGATGACAAACAAAATTAAGAACATAAAAAGTTTTAAGAGTAAATTATCGGGGATTCCAGTAATTTGATTAATGATTTTTGAAAGAACCGGAATTTCCATGCCGACGGATGAACCAATGCCACCCATGATCCCAAACACAACCAAAAAGTCGATGATTTGACGAATAACTTTTTTGTAGTGTTCAGGTCCTTTTAGAAATGAAATAGCGGCACTAATCCGCATGACCCGTACGTTACGAACGTACATAACGTAAGCAATGGCAATGGTGGCAGAAGCAAACATCATCCACGCCATGGGACCCCAGTTGAACTGACCCAACATGTGAGCATCACCGTAAGAGGCGGCAGAATAAGGCTTGTCACCAAAAACGGGGCTTTGAACGTAGCGTAAAGGGTCAACCATACTGAGCATGAGAATGCTGGCATCGATGGCGGTGGCAAAAACCATGCTACCCCATTGGAAGCTACTGTACTCGGGTTTGTCATTGGCGTGACCAAGTTTGATTTTACCAAAATGACTGAAGGCAAGGTACATGAAGAATACGAAGTTAATGATGTAGATGCCAAGGTAAGCCCAGGACATGTGAGCGGTGATCCCGTTCATGACGTCGCTGAGAACGGCACGAAGTTGGGAACCGCCAAGAATGAGTCCAATGGAAACAAGGGCGAAGAGACTAACGGTTGGAATAAAAACGGTTTTATCGATATTACTGTGGTGTAAAATAATGATCCTCCTAATATATAAGTGAGTGTAGGGAGGCGATTAGTCTTGAATGTGTAAGCGCGCCGTCAGCGGGAAGGATTCCCGCGCTAGGCGTGTTTACATATTCAAGGCTGCCTCCAAGAACTGTCCTAAGAAAAAGTGAGTGCCAAGAGGCGTTAAGTTCAAGAGATATAAGCGCGCCAACAGTGGGATAAGGGCCCGCACTAGGTGTGTTTATATTTTTTGAACTGCCTCTTGAAACTGTCCTAAAACAGCAAGAAAAGTAATAAAAAATTGAATTAACTAAAATCATTGAAAAACAAGTGAAAATAAAAACGAGGTTAAAACGGTGTTCTGAAAACTCCTGAAACTGAACAAGCAAGTTTTCAAAAATAAAAACAAAAAAACACCGTCAAATTATCCATTAAGGATATTTGCACAGTGTTTTGGGCTTATACAAATATTAATGAATTCGCTCGCTTTTCATTGATTGAATTAAATGTGCCAAAAAAGGTGGCTTCTTTTTAACCTATTAGGGCAGAAGCTAAACCCCCTTTTGGTCACCTTTGTTCTTAATCACATCCCCATTACTATCTAAATGATGAATGATGCGGGCTGGATTGCCAACAATGACCACATCATCAGGAAATGACTTGGTCACAACTGAACCAGCACCAACGACAACCCGATTACCGATAGTGACACCGGGTAAGACAGTCACGCGGCCACCCATCCAAACACTGTCTCCAATGGTGATGGGTGCGCCCATTTCAACATCCGCATTACGCCTTTTAGCGTCTAACGGGTGAACTGGAGTGTATAAACCAACGTTAGGACCGAAGTAGCAGTGTTCCCCAATTGTGATGGGACACGTGTCTAACATCGTGATATCGTAGTTCCCATAAAAGTGATCGCCAATATGAATGTTAAATCCATAATCGAATTTAAACTCACTTTCAACAAAAAAGTGGTCACCGGTCTGGGCAAGCAAACTTTGGAAACGCTGGTTACGATTATCGTTATCAGTAATCTGGTTAATCTCTTGAAGTTGTTGGCGAATTAGCTTGCGTCTTGCAATCAATTCCGCATCAAACTCCTGGTAAGATTCGCCAGCGGTCATTTTTTCTCTTTCAGTTTTCATAGTACTAGCCTACCACGTTTGCGTCGATTTGTTAAAAGTGGGTAAAAGAAACGATGATTTGAAATGCCGATTGCAAGGTGTTTTTACCCATTTGTTGGGCGACTGGATCCCAAGTACTGCTTTGCTTTCGGTACGCTTTGGTAACTTGTTGCCAGTGCTTTAACAGATCATTTACTGAAACTGCCTGTGTGTCATCTAAAATTTCCCAAAATGTGTTGATAAATTGCTGGGCATTAGCGCGGGTCTGCTTGTGAATCCAGGGACATAATTGGTGATTTAAAAAATCATCAGTTGTCTGTGATTGACCCAAAATGACTGGATCAGCATCGTGTAAGTGCCAACTGTAAAGGTCATGCTGCCAAATTCCTGTTGCCATACTTGTGACTATTTTGGGCGCGTTTGTAAACGCAGATCCAATTCCGAAAAACGGTAATTGAGGCAGATAAGTTTGAAAACGGGTCTTGAAAGTTTCGGGAAGACCATCTGTTGAAGTAACTTTTGGGCCATCAAAATTGATTACTTGTTTAATTCGATTTTTCGCATCAATTTGACTAGCTACGTAAATAGCCATACTACCACCCTTGGAGTATCCAATGATTTGAAAATTATCAGAATTTGCATGCATAGTTTTTTCTAAATAGTTCCGTGCAAAACTTTGCCATCGTTCACCATTTGGTTCGTAGAGAACTTGAAGATCTGACTGCCAGCCTAAAGTAGTGCCATCGGCGCCACGGAAAACAATAATTTTGGTATGGGGAGCCACACGCACGGTAATGGCAGCACACTGATTGTCTAAGTTTTCTGGTGATTGGATTTTAAAATTCGACAGGCTGACTTTTTCATAACGAAAAGAAGTTTGTAACTTTTGAATGAGAATCCGGTCATTGGGAAGCAATAAATGTTCTGAAGTATTGGCCAACTGAGTTTCTAATTGCTTTAGTGCTTGGGGCAAGGCAATTTCATCGTCCAAATTACCTGCCACAATATCTTGAAGTGGCAAAAATGGTAACCGAGTCAGAATCATCTGATCAGCCACATTTAAATTAGTGGTGATGGGACGATTATAGTTATCTAAATAGTTCAACAGATCAGGCATTTTCAATTTCTCCCCAAACAACGATTTCCGATTGGTATCTTGATTAGAAAATACCATTGAAACGCCAGCGAGTCAATTTGCAAATTTAAAAAGAACTAGTATGATAAAAGTGATTTGTTAGAACCATTCTAAACGAGAGGGAGTTTTAATATGGTGATAAATCAAAAACGACGTAAGTTTTCGCCATCACTAGCTCAAAAAATTAATGTCATGCGGCTAGTGTGATGGGCGCCAACGATGGTATCTTGTCGGTTGCCGGAATCGTCATTGGTGTGGCTGGAGCGACGACCAATAGTTTTTCAATTTTTATTTCCGGAATTGCCGGGATGATTGCCGGAACTGTTTCGATGGCGATGGGCGAATATGTTTCTGTGAATACGCAAAAAGACGCTCAGCAGCATACCGTTCAATTAGAAAAATTGGCCTTAAAAAACGACTACGACAAAGAGTTTGCAACAGTGAAACAAAAATTTTTGAATTCTGGAATTTCTGATAAACTCGCTCAAAAGGCCACGAGTGAAATGATGGATCAAGGAAGTTTGACTACCGTTGTTCGTGAAAAATATGGCATTAATGTGCATGATTACACCAATCCTTACTTTGCTGCGATAGCATCTATGATTTCTTTTCCAACCGGATCTTTATTACCTCTCTTAGTGATAACGTTTATATCACCCACTTATAAAATTCCATTAACTATTTGTGCAGTTGCCATTGCGCTGGCCATAACTGGATATCTGGCTGCTGTGCTTGGTAAAGCAATTCGGTATAAAGGGGTCGTTCGAAACGTGATTTCGGGACTCATTACAATGCTAGTGACCTATCTCATTGGTAGTTTATTTGCATGATGGGAGAGACAAATAATGCAAAAAAAATTAAGTAATCACAAAAATATGGATAATTGGTTAAACACTTTGCGAGCCGGTGTGTTAGGTGCAAACGATGGTATTTTAACCGTTGTGGGGGTTTTGTTTAGTGTAGCAGCCGCAACGACCAACTCTTTCACAATCTTTATTGCGGGATTGTCGGATCTGTTAGCCTGTGCGTTTTCCATGTCAGCTGGTGAATACGCCTCAGTTAGTTCTCAGCGTGATACTGAAAAATCAGTTGTGGGTCAAGAAAGATTATTATTAACTACTCAATTTGAGGATGAAAAAGAACGAGTTGTGCGCTTTTACGAAGAAAAAGGTGTTCATCAAGAAACGGCTCAGGCCATAGCAGATGAATTACTGAACCAAAAAGATCGGGCACTTGCGACAATTGTCAATATTAAATACGGCATGAACTTAGATAATTACCTGAATCCTTGGCAAGCGGCCGTGTCTTCATTGTTTTCTGCGTCATCAGGTGGTATTTTTCCACTTGTGGCGATGACCTTTGCACCAGCCGGGTATCAGTTATTAGCCACGATTATTGCTGTTCTTTTCGCTGTGACTTTGACCGGCTATTTAAGCGCACGGCTTGGCAATGGCATTCCAAAAAAAGCGGTCATTCGAAACATTGTGGTAGGAATCATTACAATGTTTATTCACTATTACGTGGGAAAACTTTTTTAAACAATTAAATAAATTAGTGAAAATCCTATTAGGTAAGTGTTTGCAGTTTGATTACAAACACTTTTTTGTTATATTATGGGTATTTTATTTTAGGAATACCAAAAAATGGAGTTTACTTTACTTGGTTTTAAACTATAATGGAGTTGAAAAAAGGAGGAGATCGTTGATATGTTAGAAGATATGGGGAATGGAAAAAAGCATGGGTTATTGTACTACGCAAACGGACCAAGTCTTGAAGAGATCAATAGCACGGTGCCAGTACCAAAAGAAGGTGGCTTTTTCAAAAAGTTGATGGCTTTCTCGGGACCAGGTGCATTAGTTGCGTTTGGTTATATGGATCCAGGTAATTGGGTAACTTCCATTGGTGGTGGTGCCCAGTTCGGTTACCTATTGATGTCTGTGATCTTGCTTTCGAGTTTAATCGCCATGTTATTACAATATATGGCGTCTAAACTGGGAATTGTGACACAGATGGATCTGGCACAAGCGACGCGAGCACATACGGGCAAAGTTTTAGGAATTATTTTATGGCTTACAACAGAGGCTGCAATTTGTGCGACAGATATTGCGGAGGTAATTGGTGGAGCCATTGCGTTGGAGCTTCTTTTTAGAATTCCACTAGTTTTAGGGGTCACTTTAACTGTATTCGATGTTTTGCTCTTATTGTTATTAACAAAGTTAGGTTTTCGAAAAATTGAAGCGATCGTTGTGACGCTTATTGTTGTTATTTTGGCTGTATTTGCCTATGAAGTTGGCGTTTCTAATCCAAACTGGGCGTCTATGTTTGCCGGATTTGTGCCAAAACCTCAAATTTTACATCCAGGAGAGTTAACCATGGCACTAGGAATTGTGGGTGCCACGGTGATGCCTCATAATTTATACTTACATTCATCAATTTCACAAACACGCAAGATTGATCATAATGATGAAGACGCAGTGGCCGAAGCAGTGAAATTTTCTACTTGGGATTCAAATATTCAATTAACTGGTGCGTTCGTGATTAATTGTTTGTTATTAGTGCTTGGTGCAGCTTTATTCTTTGGGCATGGCGAAGGGTTAGGAACCTTCACTTCACTATTTGATGCCCTTCAAGATAATCAGTTGGCGGGCGCGGTTGCTAGTCCAATCTTAAGTATACTGTTTGCGGTGGCATTGTTAGCTTCTGGTCAAAACTCAACGATTACCGGGACATTAACTGGTCAAATCGTTATGGAAGGGTTTATCCATATGAAGATGCCATTGTGGGCACGTCGGTTAATTACGCGATTGATTTCGGTTATTCCTGTTTTGATTTGCACCATTGCATATGGGGGTAAGGAAAGTGCGTTGGATAGTCTCTTAGTCAATTCACAAGTTTTCTTGTCAGTTGCATTGCCAATTTCAATGATTCCATTGACCCTGTTTACTTCGTCAAAGAAAATTATGGGTAATCGGTTTGTGAATAAAATGTGGGTTACAGTTTTAGCATGGCTGTGCACAATTGTTCTCACTATTTTAAACTTACAAATTGTTTGGCAGTCATTAACGGCACTATAGAGGAGGAATCTTATGAATCCGAAAGAGTTTAAAAAGATCTTGGTTGGTGTAGACGATTCACAGGATGCTCAATTGGCGTTTCGATATGCGATGAATCGTGCAAAAAATGATGGCGCTAGTTTAGTCATTGTCACTGTTTCAGAAAATGATGATATGAATGTGTATCAAGCACTCAGCAAAGATTATGTAAATGAAAAACATAAACGACTTATGCAGCATATCGCTAAATATCAGCAGGTGGCAGAACAATTTGGCGTGAAAGACGTTTCAACAGTCGTGGCACAAGGTAATCCAGGGAAAGTGATTGTTGATGAAGTCATCAAGGATGTGCAGCCTGATTTATTGGTAATTGGCGCTCAAGCTAAATCTGGGATTGAAAAGCATTTTGGTAGTCAAGCAGCATACATGGCAAAATATGCGCCAATATCCGTGTTGGTTGTTCGTTAATATGGTAGGAAAATTAGAACGGGAAAAGTGGTTAGATTCTGAGCGGAAGGATCTGCCCTTTTTTTCTCGTTTTAAAAATATTATTCGGGAAGCATAAAGAGACCGTAAAAAAATATTTTTTATTCGGCCTTTTTTTAACAGTTGTTCATAAAAAGTTCTTGCTTCTTTGTTGAATAGTCTGTACAATGAGTTCAACTACTTACAAAAAGTAAGCACAGTAATTCTAGTATTTAACTTAAAGGAGAACTTAAATATGGCGAAAATGAAAGCAGGACAAGCGTTAGCAAAGGTTTTAGAAAGTTGGCAAGTAGATCACATTTATGGGATTACTGCCGATTCTATTAATAATACTGTGGATGGTTTATATCAAGAAAAGGACAAAATCAAATACATTCAAGTACGACATGAAGAAGTTGGTTCCTTAGCAGCCTCTGCCGATGCCAAATTAACTGGAAAAATCGGCGTCAGTTTTGGTTCAGCCGGGCCTGGTGCCACTCACTTATTCAATGGTTTATATGATGCTAAAATGGATCATGCGCCCGTTTTAGCAATCGTTGGTCAATCTGCAACAGGAGTTATGAACACGTCCTTCTTTCAAGAAATGAATCAGGACCCGATGTTTGTTGATGTTGCTGTGTTCCATGAACAAGTGGTAAGTGCACACCAAATCCCTTACGTGGTCGATCAAGCCATTCGGGCTGCATATGCGCATAAAGGTCCTGCGGTTGTGATTATTCCTGATGATTTATCTGGACAAGAAATTGAGTTTACTGAGTTCAAAACAGCTCCTATTTATAAGGAACAAATGCACACCAAGTTTGATGAAAAAACGATTGATCACGTGGTGTCTGCTATTCAAAGTGCAAAGCACCCCGTTGTTTGGGCTGGTGTGGGATTAAAAGGAGCAACTAAAGAACTAGTTGCTGTTTCAGAAAAGTTCAGTTTACCCGTTTTATCAACCGTTCCGGCAACAGGTGTTATGCCAACTGATCATCCAAACTTCATGGGTTCGCGAGGTCGGTTGGGGACTAAACCAGGTTTTGAAGCTTCTCAAATGGCGGATTTAGTTATTTCAGTTGGTACGAATTATCCATTCCTTCGTTTTTTGCCAGAAGGCGTTAAAGTGATTCAAGTGAATAACAATGCCGCTGATATTGGTAAACAACGTGATGTGGATTTGGCAATTCTCGGTGATGGTCAAGACTTTTTAAAGGAATTGTTGAAACGGGATGTCACAATTGAAACAACTAATTTCTTAAAGGCGGCTCGTTTAGACAAGCAAAATTGGGACAAATGGTTGGACACTTTGGCAAGTGATGATTCTAAAGGATTGCCTGCAGAAGCTGTCATGAAAACCATAAAGGCACATTCAACAGATGATACAATTTTTGGTGCTGACGTGGGTAATAACACAGAATGGGCCATTCGTCAGATTCCATTGAATAAGAATCAGAAGTTCACCCTATCATCTTGGTTCGCCACTATGGGCTATGGGTTACCTTCTGGAATTGCTGGAAAATTAAGTTTTCCTGATCGACAAGTTGTGACTATTTCTGGAGATGGCGGTTTTGCAATGGTTATGCAGGATTTGTTGACAGAAGTTAAATACCAACTTCCAGTTGTGAACGTTGTTCTTGAAAACAAAGTGTTTGGGTTTATTCAACACGAAAAAATTGCTGCAAAGCAAGCACCATATGGAATCGATTTACTGGGTGCAAACTGGGCAGGTGTTGCTGAAGACATGGGCGCAATTGGTTTCACAGTAACTGACCAAAAGTCGTTAGACGCGGCATTTGATAAGATTGATGAATTACAAAAAGCCGGTAACACAAAGCCAATTGTGGTGGATGCAAAGGTTAAAAATGTGGATCCAATTGATACCTCATTTATTCCAATGGATCCAGATCAGTTCGATCAAGACACAATTGATAATTATAAGAAGACTTACAATGTGTTTGGTCAGCCAGCTTTGTCAGAAATTTTGAAAAATTTGTAAAAGAAAATAAAATGAGTTCTGTGAGAGGGTAACCTTTGTCACAGGGCTTTTTTACTTGGTGCAATTTTTTTAATGTAGATCTAAAGGTTGAAAGTATCAAAATTCCTTCAATAACTAGTATTAAAGGACTTGGTTCAAAAACAGTAATTTAATTGCTGTCCTGCGACTCCAAATCGTGCTACTATTCCGCCTAGTAATGATGATTTTCGTTCCGAAAATCTTTCTTGCTTCAGTCGATGTCGATTCTTGTGGCAAGCTCGGCCGCAAGGACTCGCACTATTCCGCCTAGTAATGATGATTTTCGTTCCGAAAATCTTTCTTGCTTCAGTCGATGTCGATTCTTGTGGCAAGTTCGGCCGCAAGAACTCGCACTATTCCGCCTAGTAATGATGATTTTCGTTCCGAAAATCTTTCTTGCTCCAGTCGATGTCGATTCTTGTGGCAAACTCGGCCGCAAGAACTCGCACTACGTTCCAGCCCAAATTTGCTGGAAGACGTCATTTTATCTAATTTTGTTGCCATGAACGTTTTCGTATCAAGCAACAAGATAAGTTTTTGTAGTTTCAACCTTTAGTTAAGAGATAAGTTTTAGAAGAACCACGCTAAATGGTATAATTCTTATCATAGAGACTTATTTCTTAGCAAAGAGGCAAAAAAATATGAAGTTAATTTCGTGGAATGTAAATGGCATTAGAGCTGCAGTGACACATGACTTTTTGACATCTTTTAAAACTTTGAATGCCGATATTTTTTGTATTCAAGAAACTAAAATGCAGGAAGGTCAACTTGAGCTAGATCTACCGGGTTATTATCAATACTGGAATTATGCTGATCGCAAGGGTTATTCTGGCACCGCTATTTTTACGAAAATTAAACCACTTAGTGTGAAGTATGGCATGGGAGTGGACGTGCATGATCATGAAGGCCGTCTAATCACCTTAGAATATGAGGGTTTTTACATGATAACCAGTTATACCCCTAATTCTCAAACTAAATTAAAACGATTAGATTATCGAATGACGTGGGATGATGATTTTCGTCACTATGTTAATCAACTGGCTGAAACGAAACCAGTTATTTTCTGTGGTGACTTAAATGTTGCCCATGAAGCGATTGATATTAAAAATGATAAGAGTAATCATCATAGTGCTGGTTTTACAGATGAAGAACGGGAAAAATTCACTGAGTTGTTAGCAAGCGGATTTACCGATACGTTTCGCTATTTCTATCCGGACAAAGAAGGTATTTATTCTTGGTGGAGCTATCGATTTCATGCCCGTGATCACAATGCCGGTTGGCGAATTGATTATTTTGTGGCTTCAAATAGTTTGCAGGATAAATTACAGGATGCTAAAATTCATAACGAAATTTTCGGATCAGATCACTGTCCGGTTGAATTGGATGTCGATTTAAAATAGTTTTTAGTGTGGAGGAATTAAAATGGCTTTACCAAAACCAACTTCAAAATATTCTGAACAAGAAGCGAGTGATACTGCCCAACAATTAAGGAAGACACTGAATCAATGGGGAAAAGATTACTACACAAAAGATAACCCGGAAGTCGAAGATAGTGTTTATGATGAAAAATATCGTGATTTGCAGGAGCTAGAAGCCGCCTTTCCTTCAATTGTGACACCAGAATCAATTACGCAACGTGTTGGTGGAGCGGTCCTCAGTGGCTTTACAAAGGTGCGACACGAAATTCCAATGTTATCAATGGGCGATGTCTTTTCCAAAGATGAACTAGTTGAATTTGATAATCGAATTCAAAAAAATGTGGGATATCCTGTCGATTATAACGTCGAATTGAAAATTGATGGTTTGGCGATTTCCTTAGTTTACGAAAATGGCAAATTGGTGCGTGGATCTACGCGTGGTGATGGGACGATTGGTGAAGATATTACCAAGAACCTGCAGACCATCACTTCGATTCCGCAGACTTTAACAAAACCGGTTTCTATTGAAGTTCGTGGTGAATGTTATATGCCAAAGCAAGCCTTTGCCGATTTAAACAAGCAGCAAGAAGAGCGCGGTGAGGCGGTGTTTGCTAATCCACGAAACGCAGCGGCCGGTAGTTTGCGGCAACTCGATACCAGAGTGACCAAAGCGCGTAAATTGGACACATTTATTTACACCATCAGTACGTTTGATAATCTGCAAGTGACTACTCAACACGAAGCGATCGAAACGCTTGAAGAACTTGGTTTTAATACAAATCCCACACAACGGGTCTGCCATAATTTGGATGAAGTTTGGGAGTACATTGATGACTATCAAGCCCAACGTGACCAGCTTGCGTATGGCATTGACGGGATTGTACTTAAGGTGAATGATTTAGATTTACAAGGCCAATTGGGTCACACAGTCAAGGTGCCCCGGTGGGAAATTGCTTATAAATTTCCACCTGAAGAAGCTTTGACAGTGATTCGTGAAATTGAATGGACCGTTGGGCGCACAGGTGTTGTGACACCCACTGCCATTATGGATCCGGTGCAATTAGCTGGATCCACAGTGGCACGGGCGACGCTGAATAATGTGGATCAAATTGCGGCTAAGGGTGTACGCCTCGGGGACACCGTGAAGTTACATAAGGCGGGTGACATAATTCCTGAAATTACGGAAGTAATTTTGGATAAACGCGACGAGAATAGTGCACCATTACAGATTCCAACGCAATGTCCATCATGCGGGCGTGATCTGGTCCATTTAAACGGTGAGGTGGCATTGCGCTGTATTAATCCTGATTGCCCAGCTCAAATGGTGGCACGTTTAGAGCATTTCGGTTCGCGAAATGCAATGAACATTAATGGATTAGGTCCGCGTTTGATTCAAGTATTTTTCGACCATAAATTAGTACGTAGCTTTTCCGATCTTTATTCACTGAATCCTGATGATTTAGCACAATTGGATAATTTTAAAGAGAAACGGATTAACGGATTATTGGAGTCGATTAATAATAGTCGGCAAAATTCTTTGGAACGTTTGGTAAACGGAATTGGAATCCCAGGAGTAGGTACGAAAATGGCCAGAATCCTGGCAGAGAGCTTTGGGACAATGGATAGCTTAGCAACAGCGAGTGAAGAGGAACTAACGGCCATTGATGCGGTTGGGGATATTTTAGCTGCTAACATTGTGACATTTTTTCAAAGTGATGCGGCAAAGAATACTATAGAAGAATTAGCAGCTTCAGGGGTCAATATGACTTATAACGGTCCAACTGCAACACAAGTAGTAGATAATTACTTTAATGGTAAGACAGTTGTTTTGACTGGAAAGCTTGAAAATTACACACGTAACGAATTAAAAGAAAAGCTTGAAAACTTGGGTGCGGATGTCACGGGCTCGGTTTCTAAAAAAACTGATTTGTTAATTGCCGGGACTGATGCTGGAAGTAAGCTGTCAAAGGCACAGACGCTAGGTGTTGAAGTCATGAGTGAAGGCGAAATGGAAGAGAGATTTTAGCCTATAACGAGTGCCAACACTATATAGTGATGCTTTCATAAGTTGTAAGCTTCGTTGACGGATGAAAATTAATCGACTATACTATCAAAATGTGAATTATCAAATGTCTAATATTAAGGGGTTAACGAAATGCATACAATGTTTCAGATAATCTCCGAACAATTTCAAAACTATAAAATTATTCGAAGAATGGCAAAATTTGGCGATAGGGCTACGTACCAAAGTCATTATTTGGGATTAGCTTGGGAAGTTTTAAACCCACTTATCCAAATTGGAATTTATTATCTAGTGTTTGGTGTTGCTTTAAAACGTGGCGATCCTATGCCAGGTGTTCCATATCTACCATGGATGGTTGTTGGAATTACGCCTTGGTTATTTATGAACAGAAGTGTTTTGGATGCTTCTAAGAGTGTGTACCAAGAAGTTGGTTTAGCTTCTAAGATGAAGTTTCCAGTTAGTATCTTACCTTCTATTAAGATAGTTGGTAATTTAGCTAGTTTTTGGACAATGCTCGCATTTTCTGTCTTCTTAATGCTAGTGAACCATATGTATCCATCAGTTTCATGGATTCAGTTTATTTATTACTTTATCTGTATGATGGCGTTACTTTACGCATTGGGAATCTTTAATTCAACTGTTACTGTTTTAGTGCGAGATTGGCAAATTACGTTACAATCAATTTTGAGAATGCTCTTTTATATGAGTGGTGTCCTCTTCAATTTTGCAACTTCAAACTTTCCTGTACTATTAATCAGAATTTTGGAATTGAATCCATTCTATTACATCATTAACGGAATGAGAGAGTCTTTACTAAATAAAGGGTGGGTTTGGCAAGAACCAAATCTTACAATCTCCATTGTGTTTTGGATGTTTGTGTTTATCGTAATGACGGTCGGTACGTTCTTGCATAATAAATTCCGTGCTAACTTTGTTGATTTGATTTAGAAAATGGAGAATATGTAATTATGTCTGAAGAATATAAGATCAAGCTAAAAAATGTAACCAAAGAATACGATCTTTATAGAACAAAAAGTGAAAAACTAAAATCATTTTTTAATCTGACAAAACATGACAATGTTCCTCATTTCTGGTCATTAAAGGGTGTCAGTTTAACAATTTATAAGGGCGAGTCAGTTGGGATTATTGGAGTTAATGGTTCTGGTAAGTCCACGATGTCAAATATTATTTCTGGAATTATTCCGCAAACAACAGGATTTGTAGATGTTCGTGGGGATACTTCAATCGTTGCAATTAGCGCTGGTTTGAAGAGGAGCTTGACAGGGCTTGAAAATATTCGGTTAAAAGGGCTTATGCAAGGGATGTCTTTTGCGGAGATTGATGCTGTCCGGGATGATATTATTGAATTCGCTGATATTGGTGATTTTATTGATCAGCCTGTAAAAGATTATTCATCTGGTATGCGATCGCGGTTAGGATTTGCGATAGCTGTCCATATTAATCCAGATATTTTGATTATTGATGAGGCTTTGTCTGTAGGTGATGATACTTTTTATCAAAAGTGTTTAGACAAAATTGAGCAGTTCAAAAAAGAAGGCAAAACAATTTTATTTGTGAGTCATTCTTTAAAACAAGTTGAAATGTTGTGCGATCGAACTGCTTGGATTCACTTCGGAGATCTAAGAATGCTTGGCGATACAGAAGAAGTTGTTAATGCTTATCGTCAATTTTCAGCTGATTTCAAGAAAAAATCTGCAAAAGGGCGTTCCAATTATCAAAAAGAAAAGAAGCAGTTACAACTTAATTTTGATATTAACGCCTATGAACAACAAGTAGCCAAAGAAACACAAGAAAAAGAAGGAATTGCTGAACATGAGGCAAAGAAAGCAACCCATAATTTATTTTATGGTGAGGTTTTGCCAAGCAAAATGACAGCTGCAAGTAAGTGGCTAATCTTAGTAGCTCTGTTCGTGATGTTATTCTTTGCCTTTGTAACAGTATCTGGACATTCAGTAACTAAAAGTATCAGTGATCCTAGTGTGCTTTTACATCCGGTGTATCCAAAGACTTCAGGGGCAGGACAGATATTTAAATAAACAAATTTAAGAGAACTAACGATTACTAGGGCCTGTTTGTAATTGATAGGTGAAGGTGGAAATACTTTCTCTATTAATTGTGAGAAGCCCTTTTTTTATAACAATGGTGCGCAAACTCTTGTGATAGGGTTAGAAATGATGAGAGTAGGATGGTGCTTTGAATCCAACATTGATCATCTTAAAAACCTGGATTTTTTAAAAATGGATTTTTGGTATTGGGAGGAGTTTTTTTGGAAAAATTAAAAGCGAAAATTGACTCTGGAAAACTTTCAATTAACGAAACACAGGAAAATGGGGTTAAAAATCTGCAACTTCTTCTGAAAAATGAAGTTCAGTCTTTTTCATTCACAAAGGAGACACAAGAGGTTAAAGAAACGGCGACAGATTATCTTTTTTCACTAGATCTGGGGGAAATCTTGGACGAAGTGGGAAATTCTGAAGAGTGGAACGAGAGTATGCCTAAGTTTCGTGTTGTGCAGGAATATACTCGTGTAGATATCAACACAGGAGAAATTAAATCATTTGAACGCAGCCTCCAAATTCCGCTCACGAAAGAATGGAGTTTGAACGGATTTAATAAAATTTGGGATAAAGAAAGAAAACACTTTTTTCGACCATATTTTACAAAGAAAAACGCGTTGGCATTTCTCTTTGATCGAGATATTAGTTTGCATCAGTACCTGAATTATACATTAATTCGTAAAATTCAAGTTCAAGAAGAATCCGTTTCAATTGAAGGCTTTTTTGATACTCTATTTTTCCCGCTTCAAGATTGTCATTTAGAAATTGTAGAACGTAGTGGGGAAAAGGCTTATAGCCAAGACTTTGACTATGAAATTGAGGAAACAAAATACTTTAATATTCATAGGTATGCCTACAAGGTTAATTTAAAGATGACGGAAATTGGTGATTATCTGAAGAAATTAGACCAGTCTAACGAACTAGCATTGGATTTATACTTTGTAGGTAATTTAGTTAATACAGATGCACCGATAAGAATTCGTGTGGGAAATCCTCGCTTTATGACAAATCATGAATTAAAAGGTGAAATGGCCTTAAAAGATTCAAATAGAAAACAATGGCTGTCTCTTGTCCCTTACTTCACGATTAAGGGGTTTAATTTATCATTCAATTTTAATGCTTACGAACAAGAAGCATATGAATACTTTCGTGCGCATCAGCATAACTGGCGTTCGGTTGCTAAACAGGGTGCAAATCGTAATATTTGGATTATTGGCGAACGCTCATATAAAGCCCAAGATAATGGGTTCCGTTTTTTTAAATACTTAAGAGAAAAACATCCAGAAATTGAGGCGTACTATGTTATTAGACGTGACTCTGTTGAACGGCGTAATGTTGAACCTTTAGGAAATGTAATTGCGTTTGGATCTGCTGAACACTTCCAAAAGATTATTCAAGCAAAGTATATTTGTGGTACGCACCATCCGGATTTCTTGTACCCAATCCGTAGTAAAATATATGAAAATCATATCCACGCAAAGCGAATTTTTCTACAGCACGGTGTTTTTGGCACAAAAAATATTACACCTTTTTATGGTAAGTCTGTGGTAAACGGTTTCTATACGGATCTTTTTATTACTAGTTCGGAAAAAGAAAAACAGATTGCTATTACTGATTTAGGTTATTCAGACAAAGAAGTGGCTGTTACGGGGCTAGCAAGGTTTGACAGTTTGTTTAAAAATGATTTACCCGTAAAAAAACAATTACTGATTATTCCAACGTGGCGTGACTGGCTTACAAATGATGAGATTTTTTCAAAAAGTGAGTATTTAACTAGATATCATGATTTGCTGTTTGATCCACGTTTAAAGAAATTCTCTGATCGTTATAACATGGAGATTATTTTCTGTTTGCACCCTAACATGCAGGCGTATATTGATTATTTTAAAGATGCACCCGTTACTATTGTTCACCAAGGGGAAATTGATGTTCAGGTCCTGATTAAAGAAAGTTCAATGATGTTAACTGATTATTCAAGTGTGGCATTTGATTTCAGTTTTTTACATCGTCCCGTTCTTTATTATCAGTTTGACAGGACTAGATTTATCGGAAAATATGCCTCTCATATTGATCTTGATAATGAACTGCCTGGGCCAATTACTGATTCATTAGATGGAATTTTTCAGAATCTTTTTCAATATGGAGAAAACAACTTTTTAATGAAAGAGCGCGATGTACAAAAAGCGGATCGCTTTATTGAAAACCGTGATACACATTCGTGTGATCGTATCTTTCAGGCTGTTACAAGCCTAAAGGATAAGTCGATTAAAGAAAAAATTCTAAGTAATGAAGTTATTATGAAACTCCAAAAAAAATTCAGGCGTAATCGTAAGTTGTATTTTCCAACTATGAAGATTCTTTACTGGGTTTGGTCACATTTCAGTCCAATTAATCAGAATAGAGTGTTGTTTGAAAGCAGTGTTGGGAAACGGTATGAGGATTCTCCACGAGTTATTTACGAAGAAATGGTTAAATTACACCCTGAATTTGAATATGTATGGGTTTCTAAGAATAATCAACCCTTAAGTGTTAATCCACATACTAAAATTGTTAAACGGCTTTCTTTTGATTATTATCGTTATCTAGCAACTAGTCGTTATTGGATCAATAATCAAAATTTTCCAACCTATTTGACGAAGCGTAAAGGAACAGATTATTTACAAACATGGCATGGCACGCCATTGAAAAAAATGCAACATGATCAAGATGTCATTGAAGGTAGAACGGCAGGGTATTTGGACCGCGTGACCCATGCAAAAAATCAATGGTCAGCATTAGTATCTCCCTCACCTTATGCAACAAAGGCATTTCGCTCAGCCTTCCATTACGAAGGACCAGTAATTGAAAAAGGGTATCCACGAAACGATATATTTTATTCAGACAATGTTGATGACATTAGACGAAAAATACGAAATAGGTTAAAAATAGAAAAAGGCAAAAAAGTGATACTTTATGCGCCAACTTTTCGAGATTACGAAAAATCTGGTGGTAGATTTGTAATGGATAATCAACTTGATTTTGAAAAGTTCGAAAAGCAACTGGGTGACAACTATATCCTCCTAATGCGCGAACATGTTGTCGTGGCGTCTAAGCTTCGTATACCGCTAGAAATGGAACATAACATTATTAATGTCTCGAATTACCCAAGTGTGCAGGAGTTAATGGTTGCCAGTGACATGCTGATAACTGATTATTCTTCAATAATGTTTGACTATTTAAATACTGATAAGCCAATTTATTTCTTCTGCTATGATCTGGAAAAGTATTTAGAACTTCGGGGAGTATACTTTGATTTTACTAAGGAAGTCCCGGGACCCATTGTCAAAACTGCTGAATCTTTATTTGAAGAAATTAGTAAGGGCGACAGCTACTGGAAGAAATATGGGTCTAAGTATAAACAATTTAAAGACAAATTTGTGCCATATGACGGTAAAAATACGGCTACCGTTGTTTATAAAACATTCTTGTCTATGTTTGCCAAATAATATTTGAAAAGTAATTTGATGATTTTCTTTAAAACAAATCGAATTTTTAAAAGAAGGATTGGTGGTTCTGACTGTCAATTCTTTTTTTGTAGCATTTTAAACACTGGTATCTTATGCTAAACTAAGCAAAGATTATATTTTGGGGGATTAAATCTTGAATCGGATACTTAACAGATTAAGAAAGCATGTTTTAGTAACGAAAAAACACGGATTTATTTTTTGTATGGTTTCACTTATTTTATCTCTAGTATATGTAGTAGCCGTCTTTTATAAAATTGCAACTGTGCCAGCACTATTTGTTGATGAGGCAAACTATGCTAGTGAAGTAATAAGTTTTACAAATTTTGGAACAGACATTCATGGATTGCATAATCCAATTTATTTCTCCTCAGTATGGGGGCAAGGCCAATCTGTTTTGTATAGTTTTATTGTACGGCCGGTTATTAAAATGTTTGGATTTAATTTTTTTAATTTTCGCTTTCCAATGGCGTTTCTGTCAGTGGTCTTGATTTTTATTATATGCGGATACGTGTTACATGTAAGCAAGAATTATTTGGCTACTTTTTTAATGATGTTAGCATTTATAACTTCGCCTTGGTGGTTTACAATGGCTCGATGGGTGCTTGATGCCAATATCGCACCTTTATTTGTAGGATTTTCCTTAATGGCTCTATTATTTTCATTTGAGAAAAGCAAAAAATGGAAACAAATTTTAGGATTATTTGCCTCGGCATTATTAATGGGCTTGGCAACATATGGATACATTGCAACTTGGCTTTATTTGCCGGTTTTTCTTTTCGTTCTGGCAGTTTTTTTATATAAAAGTAACTTGTTAAATATTAAAATGATTGTGGTGTACTTAATTAGTATCTTGGTTATGGTATTACCTTTGATATATTTTGCATTTAGTATTTTTATTAAGCATATTTCGAAACCAGTTAAGTTTTTATGGATGGATGTCCCGCCATTGCCTCAAAGCCGGACTTCATCTCTAATTGATTTTTCCGGAAATGTTGTTAATACAATGTTGCATAATTTTATTTCCGGATGCCAAATGTATTGGAGTGGAACGGACAGTCTCAGTAGAAATTCAACTGCACCATTTGGTATGGTTTTCCCATGGGTTTTAGTTGTTTTTGTAATAATTGGACTTTTATCAAGTAAAAAGTTATTACCTAATAAATTAATGGTTTTAAAAAATATTTGCGTGATTGCATTAATAACATTTGTCCCTGTTGCATTGATTACAGTTCCCAATTTTACGCATTGAAATTTAATTCACGTTCCGTTGATTGTGTTGAGTGGAATAGGTATGTACGTTGTAGCTAGCCATCTGCCTAGATATATTTGGATAATTTTGTTTTTAGTAATATCTGTGTTACCCATGAGCGTCTTTGTGCATCAATATTTTCAAGTGAGTTCTGCATACAGAACAGGTAATGTCAGACAATTTTCGATGAAAAATACTAAAAATATTAATCAATTTATGGAAAAAAGAAAGAAAAGTTTATTGTTTACAAATCCAGTTTCTCGAAATTTTGTGTATTTTAGAGTTTATCAAAAACCAGTTGATCATGAACAATATTTAGCAACTCAAGAGAAAAAAGCGGAATTTTCAAGTAGTATGGGTCCAAAGAAAAAATATGGCTATTTAAGAAATATTACGGAAATAAAAAAGGAGTACCGCGCTGCTCACGATTATATATTAACTATTAGCAAGAAAGATAAAATTAATGATGAGAAATTAACGCATAGCCACTTAAAAACTATAAAAACTTTCCGTGACGGAAAGATAGTTTATAAGTTAGACAAAATAACAAATTAATGAACGCTTATAGGAAACAACTCGCAAAAAAAGCATTGATAGGAAAAATTTCTATCGATGCTTTTTTTTGAAGTATATGAATAACAGACAGTACAAAGTACAGCAAAAGTGTGCAATTTTAAGTAGAAATTTAAAGCAAGTAATCAACATAAAGTGTCCGATTATTAATTAAAGGCAAAATTAAAAGGATTTTTGGTATTTTTTCCAATCTTTAAAAGGAACAAAGACTAAATTATGCGTTTTTTCAGGAATATGCATTCTTCGCATATAAACAAGATGTTGAACACGATTAGGCATAGGGGATGTATCCCAATTATATTGTTGAAATGGTAGTCTTGAGACATAAACTGTAGTTTTTCTTTGTCTTAGCTGGGAACTAATGGCAGCAGGACGGTAATGATTAACGTACCCGTTTGCAGTCATGATTCCTAAAACAAATATCATGGAAAACGTTCCAAATATAAGTGGCATGTATTTAAATTTATGAGTATGATCAATTTTAATGGTTAAACTAGAAATGTAATTTACTAATTCAAGCGCTGCAAGAATCATAAAAGAAACGGTTGCAAAGGCGCATCGAGGACCATACGGTGTTATAACTGCAAATGGTGCCGACAAAAGGAGTGCTGACGCAATATAAAAGATTAACTTCGTGCGCAGGGGTAGACTATTAACGAAAACAAGCGATAAGCAAAGTGCTACCACAAAAACAATACTAAAAATTGAAAGAATATTGAGTATTAGTTGTGAATCGAAATTTGCTGATGAAAATAAATTACGGATAAAAGCGGCAAAAAAACTATAACTAAAAAGAATAAGACTTAACAAAAATTTCAAAAACGAAACAATCAAATTTGATTTTGTTTGCCACATACAAACAATTAAACAAGTGCTGATTATAAAGATAATAACGCCGTTTTCTTGAAAAACAAATTTATACATACTAGTAGAATATATTTTTACGATTGTATTCCACATTTGTACTCCAAATGCGACATGGCGAAAATTGTCTTTTCCAGATAGTGCTGAGACGTAAATCGGGTTACTAAACATAGTTATAGCACCAAGCACAGTACCGAGTGTATAAGCAATAATGCTTGGTAACTGTGATTTATTAATAACCAAGAAGTAGACAATTGCTCCAATTCCTAAAACTACTGAATAGATTGTTATATTTTCAATAATTAAGCACGAAGTAATTCCTAAAATGAACATACCAAATAATGTGGGTAAATGAGTTTTATTCTTTACGAGTAGATGTTTTTCAAGCCAGTAGATAAAATAAAATACAGGCAACATTCCTAATATGTAGTTGATAAATCCGGCGAACCAACCAAAAGTTTGAGAATATATTTCAGTTGACATAGTAAGAAAAAGACCGATGGTTAATAAATAGTGCCAAGCATGTGCAGAATGTTGATAGAAAACAAGTCTACTTGTCCAGCCTATTAACATTGTGCCTAATATTGCGTACAGGAAAATTCGAATGAAGAAAACTCTTGTAATAATAATTTCTAGTATATTACTAAGTAATCGTCCGTTATATCCGACAAATCCCGTGGACAATCTATGCATTCCGATTTTCGAAGCCCAAGTCCAGTCATCACCACTTAATGGAGTGACAGTAGCTAGTAATAAAAAGAAAATAAATATTATTGCTAAAATAAAGAACGCTGCTTTCTTTGATGATTTACTTTTTTTGATAATTTGTGACATACTTCGGATCATCCTTTCCCCATAAGATATACAGGAACTTATTTACTATTTGCATAAAGCACAATATAATTATATTATTCGCTTCAACAAAATAACCTGCATAGACTAATTATAACAAAGTATGATAAACAGGGTTTAGGTAACTTCGTGAAGTCCTGTTGAACACACAACAGATGATTAAGATTTTAGGGAGAAGTTATATATGAATATGATGAATTCATCAATTGAATTATTAAAAGGGTTCGTGCGCAGAGGACGAACCATAATTATTAGAAATATTATGAAGCTTAGATTTAAGCCTTATCGTAATCCAACAATAGTATTTGAAAGTTTTCAGGGAAGACAAGTTAGCGATTCTCCGTTTGCTATTTATGAAAAACTAAAAAATAATTCCAGCGTAAATTGTATTTGGTCAATCAGACTAAGTCAAAAAGAGTTTTGTGAAAAAAATAATATTCCATATATGATTAGAAGAAGCCTGAAATGGGCTATGAGCATGCAAAGAGCGCGCGTTTGGGTGATTAATACACGGTTACCTATATGGATTAAGAAACCGCCGTACGTTCAATATATTGAGACTTGGCACGGGACACCTTTAAAAAAGCTTGGTTTGGATATAAAGAAGGCAACTATGCCAAATACCACGACTGATATGTACCACCAAAATTTTGTGAACGAAACGCATCGATGGGATGCGTTAGTGTCTGCAAATGATTATTCAACAAATATTTTCCGGAAGGCTTTTGATTATCACAATAAGTTCTTAGAAGTGGGTTATCCGCGAAATGATAAATTAATTAATTCAAGTTCAGATGAAATTCGCAACTTAAAACAAAAACTAGGGATTCCCAGTGATAAAAAAGTCGTTATGTATGCGCCAACATATCGAGATAATTCCTTTGCGGCAAAAGGTGAATACCTATTTAAAATGCCATTTGCAATTGATAAATTACTTGAAAAATTGGACGAAAATGCCATCTTAATTTTACGAATGCACTACTTGATTATAGGTCAACTAGATTTAAGTAAGTACGATGGTAAAGTGTTAGATTTTTCAAGATATCAAGATATTTCAGATTTATATTTAATATCGGATGTGTTAATTACAGATTATTCATCTGTTTTCTTTGATTACGCGTACCTAAAACGGCCAATTGTATTCTTCCCATACGATTATCATGAGTATAAAGATGACCTTCGAGGATTTTATTTAAACTATGAAACTGATTTACCAGGAGAAATTGCCTGGAATCAGAATCAACTGTTTAACTTAGTAGATGAAAGTTTAGGCGAGAACAATAAGCCATCAGCAAGAATGGAAAGTTTTTATAAGAAATTTTGTGCTTATAATTCTGGTAGAAGCTCTGAAAGTGTTGCAAATTATATCATGCAGTGGTTGAAAACTACGGCATGATATAAGAGTTTAAAGTATAATGTACTTTGTAGGTCAGAGAGCAGAATTAAATTTTTTTTAAATCTTTTGAATTAAGGGAAGGAAGTTTTGATCATTAGTAATTTTGCTATTTCACTTGTTCAAACAGATGATCAGTTAAAAATATCAGTAGCTAACGAAGAAACAAAATTAACTAAATTGTTTATTTCTCCTGTTTACTCAGAAAAAAAGCTACAAACCTTAGATCCTGTTCATGAAAACGAATTTTGTATCGATCTAAAGAAACTTATTAAGGATTTGAACCAACAACAAATTAATAGCAACAAGCTAGATATTCAGGTTTTAAATGATTATGTGTCTGCGAGTGTTCTTGATGATGAAAAAAATTTAGAAATACAACCAGTCCAGCTTAACTTAAAAAAAGCTGACTTGCGTGTAGAGAACTTACATGCTTATTCATATGGAACTGATTTTATAACTCCGTACATTACTAGAAATGGTTTTTTAGCATTTTCCTTTAATGCAGCGGTACCAGATAGTACATATGTAAGGCAAGAAACCATATCAAGTTTTTCTATTGATAACGAATCAATAAATATTTCAGGTAACGTAACTACTAATTTTCTTAAAGTGAAAAAAATATCTATAGATTTCTATTTAAGAAGTATTGATAATACTCGCCAACTTCCTGGGAAGTTAGAGTTCTTAAGTACAAATAAAAACTTAACTAGAAATAGATACAACTTTTCATTTCATATTTCAAAAGCAGAGCTAGCTGATACTGTTGAAAATATTGATTATATTCGAGATGTATTAGATTTTGATATTTCTGTTGAAGTGGAAGGCTATAACGAAATTTTAGAACATCGATTGGGAAGACCCAGAGCAGCAGTAAAGCAAAGTCTAAGAGGAAATATGATCCTCAAAACGGCTGACTTCAATGTTGAATTGACACCCTACTTTACGTTGAAAGGCAATAACTTAGCAATGTATTGTAATGTATTTAACGATGAAGCTATTGCAACATATAAAAAAGTTCTTGAAAAGAAGTTATCTAAAGAGGACAACGTTTGGTTAATTGGAGAAAAAAGTAATAAAGCTCAAGACAATGGATATTTTTTCTTTAAATATTTAAGAAAGAATCATCCAGAGATTAATGCCTATTACGTAATAGATGAAATTTCGTTGGATCGGCGGAATTTTGAAACAATGGATCATGTGGTGGCTTTTAATTCGGCGGAACATTTTAGAGTTGCATATTCGGCAAAAGTAATTTGTGGGACACACGATTATAAAATCTTGTTGCCGACAATTAATCGAGATTTCTTGAAACTGATCAAGGCTAAAATCGTATTCTTGCAACACGGTGTCTTAGGAACCAAGAATCTGGTTGATATTAATGGACGGATGTTTGATACCTTTTATGCAGATGTTTTTGTAACCAGCTCAACGCGTGAGAAAAACATTGTGGTAAACGATCTCAAATATCCGGCAGATAGTGTACTTGTTTCTGGCCTGCCAAGATTTGACCGACTATTTTTGAAAGGTACCAAAGTAAAAAAACAAATCCTCATTATTCCAACTTGGCGCGACTGGCTTCGTGATGATGAGACGTTTAAAAAAAGTAATTATTTATCGATTTACAATAGTCTGATTAATCATTCATATTTTCATGAGCTAGCAAATGAAGGATATAAAATTCTATTTTGCTTGCACCCTAATGCTCAGCAGTTCTTGCATTACTTTGATATTCCAGATTATGTGATACCAATCAGCCAAGGGGAAGCAATGGTTCAAGATTTGATCAAAGAGTCTTGCCTGATGCTTACTGATTATTCTAGTGTGGGAATTGATTTTTCGTTTCTTGATAAACCAGTTATTTATTATGAATTTGATCAGGTTCGTTTTCTCGGAAAAAAGGGATCTCATTTAAACTTGGAACACGATTTGCCGGGTGATGTCGTCTACAGTGAAGATCAGGTAATTGAAAGCCTAAGAAGAGCTCACCAACGTGATTTTAAAATATCTGAAATTAATAAAGAAAAATCCGGTAAATTTTTATTGAAAAAAGACCTGAATAATTCCGAAAGAGTGTTTGAAGGTATTCAAAGCATTGGTAAAGAAACCACCTTTGAACGGCTTCGATACGGGTTTGTTTTTAATAAAGCTTTTAATCGGTTTAGAAAATCTAGGCATTATTTTAAAATTATGCAGTTTGTCTACAGTTTTATGAAAGTCTTTTGCCGAATCAAACCGAAACAAGTGATTTTTGAAAGTGGGATTGGCAAGCAATATTCGGATAGCCCAAAACAAATTTATCAAAAAATGTTAACTGATCCTTTTTTTGAAGGATACAAATTCATTTGGATATATAATGGTTACGATATTGAAAAAGATGATCGCTTGAAAATTATCAAACGCTTTAGTTGGGAATATTTTTATTATTTAGCAACTTCAGAGTATTGGGTAAATAATCAAAACTTTCCATATTACATCCACAAACCAAAGCACACAACATTTTTGCAAACTTGGCATGGAACACCATTGAAAAAAATGATGAATGATGTGGATAGTTTTTCAGATAAGGATGCCGGCTATGTTCCTAGAATGAATAAAGTGAATGCTCAATGGGATTATCTCGTTTCACCAAGTCATTATGCTACCGAACGGTTTGAATCGGCATTTCTACCAAAAGCTAAAATTCTTGAAGTTGGTTATCCACGAAATGATGTGTTCTTTTTGAGTGACAACGAAAAAGGCGAAATCCTCAGGCAGCTACGTAATATGTGGGGCATTAACAATAAAAAAGTTATTCTGTATGCACCAACATTTAGGGATGATGACAAGACAAGTGCGGGGAAACAGGACTTCAAATTAAATCTAAATATTGAGGCAATGTACAAGGCTTTACACGAAGATTATGTTGTGTTATTTAGGCAACATGCTATTGTGAAAACTAAGTTGTATATTCCAGATTATTTTAAAGATTTCTTCATAGATGTTTCTAAATTTTCGGACGTGCAACAATTATACTTGTTAGCTGATATGTGTGTAACTGATTATTCATCCGTCATGTTTGATTACGCAATCACTAAAAAGCCTTTGTTATTTTATACGTATGATTATGAAGACTATAAAGAAAATCTGCGTGGCTTTTATATTGACTTTGAAGCAGAGGCACCAGGCCCTCTTTTGTATGATACAGATCAACTGATTGATGCGGTTCAACACATTGACCAAGTGGAAAAGAATTATGAGTCTAAATATCAACAGTTTTATAACAAATACGGATATATTGAGAATGGTACTTCAACCAAAAAAGTTATTGATGCCGTATGGAAAAATGCTGAATAATACTTTTGGAAGAATTTGATTATATAGCGGTAATTAAGTGAGTATAAATTGTCAATGCAACAAAATCCGATGATTTATACTCATTTTTGATGATGAAAAACATTTTTTGCAGGCAAGTATGAAGGAGAATTATATGATATTTTCAAAGATAACCAAAAAATCATTAGTAGCAGGAGGTATTTCTATACTCTTGTTGTTATTCTCAATGTGTAGCAGATTATTGCTTAATGTACAATTACCAAAAATTAGTGAGGGCTTTTCTGAGTTAATAAGGTTCAGTTCACTTTTTCGAAACATTGGCATCATTGGCATTACAGGCGCTTTGGGGAGCACGATTGAATTAAAGAAAGTTTCATTTAAAGGCGTTGTGAAATTACTTTGTGAAGTGCTAGCTTATACACTACCAATTACTGGCTTTGTATTTGCGGTAAATGTTCAAAGTATTCAAAGGAATACTTTTATAGCAGCTTTTTTACCATTTTTGGAAAAAACTTATTGGTTTACTGCAACAATACTGGCTGGCTCACTTTTGCTAGCAATACTGGGGCAATTAAAATTATCTCCAAGGACAATTATTCTCTGTTTGGGTGGAATTAGTTTAGCAACATTTTTATTTTCAATACTTTATCCTAGTAGAAATTTAGCTCTTATGACGGTGTGGGGGTTACTAAGCTTCTTGAGTGCAAGTCTTTTAGAAAATGAAAAAGTTCAATACAAATTTTCATATGTAGCGACCCCCGTATTAGCAATACTACTAATAGCAGTTTTAATTTTGGACTGGAAAGATTCTGGAAATGACTTGTTGGATGCCTTATTGATTGTTTTGGCTTTTATGACGGTGACAAGTTGGGAACTATTTCCAAGAGCCACTAATTCACTAACAACTTTCAAATCTCTTGTTGTAACGAGAATATTTTTGGGAATCTCCTTGTTAGCTCTAAACCCTTTAGTGTATGAGGTGTTAGTTAAATATACCTTATTACAAATTGCAAATTTAACCACAATTTATTCTCTACTAGAATTTTACCTAATTACATTAATTATTGGCCTAGTAGCTGTTCTAATTGAGTCATTTGGGATTGCAAAATTATACTCTGGGCAGAGAACTATGCAAGTAACGTTGCCAATTGCAGTATTTGTTATCAGTATCAGTTATTTGATTTATGATGGCCTTCAATTTTTAGACACTGGGCTTGTGTCCTTACAAACCAGTCAAGGCAATTCCCTTTATCTAGCATTGATAAATCTGTTTATTGTAACCCTACTGTATTTATTCATTCAAGGCATATTTAATCGTTTCTGGTATTCTAACTTTATTTTTATAATGCTAATGATGATTCTGAGCTATGCAAATTATGCCAAACTAATGGCACGTGATGAACCTATCATTCGTCCTGATTTTGGGATGATTAAATCATTACCAGATATAGCTCAAATGGTGAACTTGAAAGTAGTTTATGGATTAATTGCCGCGTTTGTTGTAGTCATAATTCTTGCTGTAGTACTACAACGGTTTGTACTGAAAGGCCCCATTTTTCGGTGGCCAGTTAGAATAGTAGTTCTTTTCCTATCTGGCTTTTTATTGTTTGCTTTTGCACAAACTGAAAACAAAATGAATTTAATTAACTGGGACGATGAGAAAGTGACAGATAGCAATCCATTGATGTCTGTATTAAGTAAAGCAGGTTTTAGTGCACATCCTGGAGCGCTTGAAATGTCTACAAAAAAGTATGGTCCTGCAATTACATTTATGAGTACAGTCATTATTAAAACAATGGACAAGCCCAGTGATTATTCAGAAGCCCAAATTAACAAGGTTGTGAAGAAGTACAAAAAAGTTGCAAGTCAAATTAATAAAACAAGAACGAATGGTTCTTTGAAGAAGCAAACTGTTATTTATGTTTTAAGTGAAAGCTATGCCGATCCAAGAATGTTACCAACAGTCAAATTGTCTGCAAATCCAATTCCGTATGAACAATCTTTGGAAAAAAGCAATACCTCTGGATTAATGTACAGTCCAAGTTATGGTGGAGGAACAGCAAATATTGAATTTGAAGCGTTGACTGGATTGTCAATGAATAACTTTGATCCCTCAATGGCAACGCCTTATGTGTTCTTAGTGCCAAAAGTGAATAATTTACCTGTTATTACTGATTATTTTAAGATAAAAACGGCAATTCATCCATATTCTGGAGTCACATACAATCGGAAAAATGTTTTTAAAAAATTTGGTTTTCAACATTTCTACAGCTTTACTGGAGACAAGTTAACCTATACAAGCAAGCTTGGTAAATCAAACTATGTATCCGATGATTCAGCGTATAAACAATTATTGAAGCAAATTAATACGACCAACAGAGGCCAATTTATTCAGTTATCAACGATGCAAAATTATATGCCATATACACTGGGTACATATGCCAAAAATAATTTTAAGGCAAGTGGAAATTTGACGAAGGCAAGTTTGAACTCGGTTGAATCGTACGTGCAAGGCCTGAATTATACAGACCAAGATTTGAAAATGTTGGTTAGCAAAGTTTCAAAAATGAAAAAGCATGTCACAATTGTGTGGTATGGCGATCATCTACCTGGATTATATGAGGGTGGATTGGTTAGTGGTAAAAATCTGACTAAGTACGATAATAAGCTTCATCAGACAAATTATTTTATTTACAGCAATTTTAAACATAAGAAAATTAGCAACACAAAAGTTGTTTCACCAAATATGTTTACACCCATGATGTTTAAGCAAACGAATACCAAAGTTGATCCATATGTGGCTCTATTGACGGAAATAAATAAATACGTACCAGCGGCAGAAAGGAATAAATTCATGTCTGCAAGTGGAAATTATATTGAATATAAAAACTTATCAAAGAAGGCTAAATCAACCTTAAAAGATTATAAATTAATTCAGTATGATATTACGGCAGGAAATCAATATTCTATCAAGAATAAAGAATTTGTCAAATAAAAAAGTGTTGATATAATTTGATTAATTATCAGCGACCAAAATTGGTCGTCTAAAATAATCTACAAATTAATATCAACACTTTTTTTGGAATATTTATTTCGTAGCTTCTTGCACAACCTTTGCCATTGCCTGTTTTTGATAAGCAGCAGTGGCTTTTTTGGTTGCTTCAGTTGTCAAAGCTTTTTGTTTGGCAACTGACAATGTTGGATCCTTTTTCATCGCCGCTGTGACGGCTTTTTTAACTGTAGCTGTCACATAATCTTTTGCTTCTTTTTTCATGTTTGCTGAATTTTGTTTAACTAATTTTTGAAGTTTCTTAGCCTGAGCTGAACTTAAAGTTAGCCAATCTTTATTGATTTCAAGTGTATTGCGATGCTTGACTAATTTATGATCATTACCTGCAATACCGAACCAAAGTTTATAGCCAGAACTCTTATAAACCCACCGAGTTGTTTTGGTGACAACTCGTGGAGTGCCGGAAATCACCTTAACTTTGTTAGAAGTTTTGGTGGGGTCTGGGTTAGTTGTGGTCGGCTTTTTTTGAGATGCATTTTCTTTATAGATGTAAACGCGATTCTTACTAGAAGTTCCAACATCTTGGTATAGCAACATCTTAAGCTGTTTAGAAGGTGAAACGGAAATAAGATCTGTTGTTTTAGTCGTTGTGACTTTCTCCATGCCAAAGTGGTCGCTGTCATTTAAAACTATCAAGACAAGTGAGAGACCCAACAATGCTGCTAAAACAATACTTACTGTCCATCGTAGAAATGGTTTTGAAATACTTACCATGCTGATGAATAAGGCGATGGCAAGAACTACAACTGCAACAATAATCATTAGTTCTCACCTCCGTTAACAACTTTTTCAGGTTTGATTGAACGAGGGCTTCGACCACTTACAAAGAAGGAAACGACAAGTCCAATTAAACAAAAGGCAATAGCAGCGGCGAACGCGGCATGATAGCCATTTAGAGTTGCATTCATAAAATCATTTTTATAGTTCAATGGTGCTGATTTAAGCAAGCTCTTTTCAGGTGCTTGATTGTTGGTCACATTAGTCAAAATACTGATTAATATAGCTGTTCCTACAGATGAGGCTACCTGACGAAGCGTGTTATTTACGGCAGTTCCGTTACTCATTAAATGCAATGGCAGAGCATTCATCCCAGCAGTAGTAACTGGCATCATGGTCATTGAAATTCCGGCCATTCGAACACCATATAATACAGTGATATAAATGACAGGTGTGGTGCGTGTGATAAAGGCAAACGGAATGGTTCCGATAGTTAATAAGAACATCCCTGTAATTGCCAAACGACGTGCGCCAATGCGGTCAAAAATCCGTCCGGTGATCGGACTCATTACACCCATCATTAAAGCTCCGGCTAGCAGTGTTAATCCGGATTCCAACGCAGAATCTCCCCGCACAATCTGCAGATAGAGAGGTAAAACCATTTCAACACCAACCATGGCCATGTTGGAAACTGAACTAAGCAAAGCTGAAACAGAAAATTCTGGGTTTTTCAAAACCCTTAATTCCAAGAATGGATTATCAAGGGTTAATTGACGCCATCCAAATAATAGGATGAAAACAACCCCAATAATTAGGCTGGCAATGACAATTGTACTTCCCCAACCTTCAGTTCCAACTTCTGAGAATCCATAAAGTAAAGATCCAAAGCCAATCGTTGAAAGCGCAGCTGATAGCCAATCCAAACTAGATTTTTTGGTTGGTAAAACGTTTTTCATGAACCAAAATCCGGCGATAATGACGATGATGACAATTGGAATTAACATGCCAAAAAGGACACGCCATTGGTAAGTATCGATTACCCATCCAGAAAGAGTAGGACCAATTGCAGGTGCTACACCGATAACTAATCCGGCAAGACCCATTGCTGTTCCGCGGCTTTGTGCCGGGAAAATTGAAAGCATCAAGGTTTGTAGGAGGGGCATTGTGACACCAACGCCTAAGGCTTGAATAAGACGACCTATTAAAAGTACTTGAAAACTAGGTGCAATGTAACAGGCAATTGTTCCAAGTAAGAAAATTGTCATGGCACTTTCGTATAAGGTCTTTGAGTTAACACGTGATGTTAACCACGCGCTAATTGGAATCATAATTCCATTAACTAACATGAATCCGGTTGTTAACCATTGAACCGTTGAGGTGGTGATGTCGAAACTCTTCATTAAAGTTGGGTAGGCGGTAGAAAGAATTGTTTGATTCAAAACCGTACAGAAAGATCCAACCAAGAGGAGCACAACAAGTAGGGAACGGTTATATGGTTTTCCGTTTGTATCGATTGCTTTTCCCAAGATGATGCTTCCTTTCGTAAAAAATGTTCAAGAACTAATATATGCCATTTACATTTTATTGTCAACTAATTTGACAATAATGTCAGAATATATATAATTAATGTTAGTTATTCTGACGAATTCGTTTTCTTCTTATAAGTTCGTTATAATTTGTAAAGATATTAAATAGAATCTGAAAAGAAATGGAATGAAAAAACAAATGAATTCTGATTTTATTCAAAGAGTAAAAAATATTATGAAAACTCATGATTTTCTTCTGGGAATTGGCGATATTGCTAGTGCGACGAAAGTTTCTCAACGCCAACTGAGGTATTGGGAAAAAAAGGGATACATTCACCCAACCAAATCCTCTGAAGAACGTCGTCATCGTAAATACTCCTATCATACTTTGATGAAGGTATCAATGATTCAATCTTATGTAGATTCTGGCTATACCCTTAGTGTAGCGGTAGAAAAATCTTCTAAACATGAAGAAATGACAAATGCATTGAAACATTTAATTGGCGATCGATTACGTGATTTTAACATCCTTGAAGATGGTTATGAATTAGACTTTGGAGCCGTTGAGGGAATTTCAGAAAGCAAAAATTTGGTTGCGGTAATCCGGGAAGGTCAACCTACCAAATTTATTTTACGAGAAAAAAGTGATTCATAGGTCACATTTCAGTAATTTATGAGCTCCTGCGTACTATTTAGTGCCACACTTAGTGGTGTTAAATACATAGCAGGGGAGCTATTTATATGGAAAGAAAATCAAAATTTTTACGTCGCCTAATTTGTGGATTAGCTGTAGGATTAGTGACATTGGGCCTGGCAGATTCTGCGCTTGCGGCGACTTATACGCAAAAAAGTAATGCACTATCATCATACTCTGCCAGTAAGTTCAAATACGTTAGTAACAGTAACTACTATTTAACTGGTAACTTTACAACTAAGAAACAATATTCATATGCATCTGGGTATAAAAAATCTACCTTTCGAACAAGACCAGATTCTGTAAATTATAAAAAAGGTAACAAAAAAGTTAGCTTTAAATCAAGTTATTTTTTGCCAGTTACTAAGTGGAAAGGGTTAAGTTGGGGAAATCCACAAAGTTTTGCGATGACCAGTGCGAATACAGCTTATGTTTTATGTACCAGTGGGTCGTACGCTTGGATTACAAGGTATAATCTGAAAGAGTTGCGGGCGTTAGGTGCTACAAAATCCGGTAAAATGGATATGATTCGTCGAGCTACATTTTATAATGCCAATGCGAAAAAATATCCAACACAAAATCAAAATACAACCTATAAAAGAGTTCTAAAAGCCGTCAAAGTTGGGCCTAAGTTTAAGAACTTTGGTCATGGACAATCTTTGGCATATAATCCAAAAGATAGTTCACATCTTTGGTTTGTTGGAACCGGATTGGTCGCTGGGAATCATGTCTCAACTAAGGCAAATGTTCAACGTGTCAAAATCAGTACGTTAAAGCCAGATAAGAAAATCAATTTCCGTTTCAAGAGCAAGAGTGGCTACATTGCTGGTGGGTTAAATTTGGCGTTTGATAAATCTGGGAATGCCTACTTGGATTCAAAAACTGGTACTCGCAGTTTGAAATTATTCAAAGGCAAAATTTACACTAAATCAGTTAAATTTAAATTGGTTATGCAAGGTATTAAGTATGCTCCCGGTCCACGAACTCAGTCACTTGCATACAACAAGAAGCGCAATCGCCTGTACATGATTGCCGATGATAGTGTTATTTCAGTCCCTGTTTCTAAATTAGGAAAACTAAAGAAGTCTGATGTTCAGTCAACTCAGTTTAGTGCTAAACGGGAATTTGAAGGTATGCAGTTTACTAGTGATGGTAGTTCATACTTACTAACCAATAAGGGTGCTGAAATTATGCAAGGTAGTACAAAATCATTCTAAATACAAATTACTAGTTATTTAATTGAAAGTAGTGTAACATTACTCTTGAAAATTAAATAAGGTTCGTCTTCAGGGGCAGGGTGTAATTCCCGACCGGTGGTTGTAAAGTCCACGACCCATCATTGTGATGGTTGAATCGGTGAAATGCCGATACCGATAGTTAAAGTCTAGATAAAGAAGATTGGGTTATTTAGCTTACTAAAAATTCAATTGGCTCTCTATACTCTGAAATAGTATAAAGGGTCATTTTTTATGAGTAAAAATAATTCACCTGGGATGAGTCCTTCAAGGAGGATGTCTCACATGGGTAACAAAAATGTTACGCGTTTAGTGGTCATCGCAATGATGGCTGCGATTTCTTATGTTTTATTATTGTTTAGTTTTCCAATTTTGCCAGGATTTTCATTTTTGAAAATCGATTTTGCCAATGTTCCAATTCTTATCACAATGTTGGTCTATGGACCAGGCGCAGGAGCGGTTACGACGGCCGTTGCAGGTTTGTTGGATATTGTGACTAAGGATAGCAGCATGGTTGGTGTGATTGGAATTATTGCCAATTTCTTGGCGACAATGTGCTTTGCATTACCAATTTACTATTCTTTGAAGAAACACATGGATCAAGGGATTAAACAGCAAGCCCGATTTTTGGTTCGGGGAATCATTTTGGGGACAGTTTTAATGGCGGTCTTTATGAGCCTGACCAATCTGTTCATTCTGTTACCAATCTACTTTATGCTGGTGAGTTTCCAGATCAGTATTTCAACACTCAACATGGTACTGTACGGCGTCTTGCCGTTTAACCTAATTAAGGGTGTTATCGTTGGAATTGCCACAGGTGTGATTTATGCTCGAATGGTACCGTGGCTCCAAAGCCGTTTTCAAGCTGTTAAACATTCATAATAAAATAATGCCTGTTGGTGAGAAATTATCGAATTGATATTTCTTCACTAACAGGCATTTTAATTTCAGTTAATTAGTTTAAGATAATTAGATCGCGGGTAATATCCGAGAGTCGTTGACAACCGTCCTTGGTCACAAGCACGTCATCTTCAATCCGGATTCCACCGAGATTCGCCACATAAATTCCTGGTTCCACGGTTAAAATTTCGTTTTGAGACACCTTGTATTCAGGCATCGCGCCGTAACTTTGAGGATATTCATGGATATCTAGTCCAATTCCATGACCAATACCATGATTGAACTCTTTGCCGTAACCTTGTTCAGTAATAAAATCGCGACCAATTTTATCAAGAGCTTTGCCACCGACGCCCGGTTTGATGGCATCAATGACTTTTTGTTGGGCTTCTTTGACAATTTCATAGATTTGTTTCAGCCTTGGATCGGGTTCGCCTAGTGAAATGGTACGGGTAATGTCTGAGGTGTATCCATCAAAATAGTAGCCAAAATCAATGGTAATCATTTCCCCCGTTTTGAGCACTTTAGTAGTAGCATCTCCATGGGGCATTGCCGCACGGGGACCACTGGCCACGATTGTATCAAACGAAGCACCAGTGGAACCATGATCCTTCATCCAGATGTCCAGTTTGTTCACAACTTGGATTTCAGTCATGCCCGGGTGAATTTGGGTGAGGAGATACTTAAAGCCTTGAGAAGAAAGCTCAATGGCTTTTGTGGTGGCCTCGATTTCTTCAGGGCCTTTAGCAGCTCTGAGAATATCGACGACTTGCGAAGTTGCGGTTAAGGTGACTTCTGGTAAATGGGTCAGTTTTACATAATCAGAGTATTTAAGATTATCTTCAAAGCCTAATGTGTGAATCTGTTGTTTAACAACCACACTAGTGATGATTTTCATATAATCACGGGTAATGGCAACATCAATGCCTTTTTCGAGGCGTTCATGGAGATCTTCTTCGTAGCGAGCGTCGGTGATTAACGTGGCGTTGTCAGTGGTCACAAGTAAGCGACCATCATCTTCAAGACCATCAAAACCTGATAGGTAAAGCAGGTTGAACCGGTTCTCAATTAAGATTGCATCAACTTTTAAGTCAGTTAATTTAGTTTGCAGTGCCTGGATTCGTTTTGTATACATAAAAAAGCCTCTTTTTCTAGAATTGTCATAAATCTAGTTTAACCTAATTTTAATGAAAAACAACTTGTTTTTGTGGGATTATAAAATCAATAGCAACTTTCAAATTGGCTTTTAATGTTTAATGAACTAGATTGGCAGCAACTAGCGGGAGGTTTTGTAATGAACATGGAAGAAAAACTTTTGTTGAATAATTGTTTAGAAACGGAGCGCTTATATTTACGTCCGGTGACAATTGAAGATGCAAAAGATATGTACGAATATACGAGTGATCCGGAAACAGTTAAGTATATGTTCGAGGTTCATCATAATTTGGATGATACCAAACACGAGATCTTAAATTATTTTGTCAAAGAACCCATCGGTAAATGGGGAGTTGTGCTTAAAAAGACAGGCAAGTTTATTGGCAACGCCGAAATGCATATAGATACGCATAATTTAAGTGCCGAAATTGGTTATGCGATTGGGCGGAAGTTTTGGGGAAATGGCTATGCTCCTGAAGCCGCAACACAAATTTTGGAGCTCGGATTTGCTGAAATGGGACTGAAACGGATATATGCACTCTATTGCGTGGATAATAAAAAATCGGGCCGAGTGCTGGAGAAAATCGGCATGCAAAAGGAGGGCATTTTACGAAATAATAGTCAGTTAAAAGGTAAAACGGTGGACGATGGGGTATATGCAATGACTGATGAGGACTGGCAGAAACTCCAAAGAATGGGGGAAGCATTTTAATTGTAACCGTTTGCATATCGTGGTAGTATTATAAGTGAGGAAGGGGTTAAGCCCCAACCAAGAAGTTCTTCTCATATCGAAGGTTAGCTGGTTAAATTTGAACCAATCTGATAAACGAAGATTTAAAAACATCATCTACAGACGTGATGTAGAAAAAGAGTCTGAGATTGTGACAGAGATAGGCAGTTAACAGCGAAACACCTTAGTTTGTTGGAGGATTTTCAACATCGGTAAGATAAACTGGATAAACGGCCAAAAAGTTCGCTGAGGCTCGAAAAAAGTGTGGAATCAGTGGGAAACTACTTGAATCGCACCAGTAGATAGACAATGGATAATGCGAGTGGGCTAGAACGAAGGCCGATGAAGCACAATTAGTAAGAATAGTGGATGTTCGAAGATGAAATGTCGTGCGAGTTCTTACGAAACAAATATGAAAGTTGTGAAGGTGTAAGGTTATTTCAAAAAGTACTGTATTAAAAGGTTGGGGAACTTCCTCATAAGGGAATCCAAGAAATGAGAAGATCTTGGGTTCTTTTTTTGTGCAGTGAGTGAGATAAATTGGTAATAAATAGAATCTAAGTTCCCCGCAGTAGGCGTACTTAGATTCTATTTATTACTTTATCGAACTGTCCTAAACTAAATTAGAGAACAGAAAGACACACCGAATGCGGTATGTGTTCACGTGAACAGATATGGATAAGTTTACTATTTTAACCTCTTAATTTCTTCTTTAAGCCCTTTTACCTCGCGCATCAGTGCCAAATTTTGTTGATAAATTTTATCCAAATTAGTTTTAGTGTTCTCTTCTTTATCATGCACGAAAAAATTTGTGATTGTACTGGTTAGCATTCCAATTAAGCCAATTCCAACAAACATTAATAAAACCGCAGCTATTTTTCCAGTGAACGTTTTTGGACTAATATCGCCATACCCAACTGTTGTAGTTGTTGTAATTGCCCACCAAATTGAGTTGGGTAAACTAACATTTTCTGCGATTGAGTACAAGCTAGAAGCGATAAATAATACAGCAATGCTGGCATAGATTACATATATAAATCCATTTGTGTTCAAAAATCTTTTAGCATTTTTAGAAAACTTACCGGTTAGGCCAATCAATCTAGTAAATTTTATAATTTTCAGTAACCTAGCAATTCTTACTAATCGAGCCACACGTAAAAATGACGCTAGTGCATTAAATGGAACAATGGCTAACAAATCAAAAATATTAGTCATAAAAAAATGTCTCTTATTTTTTGCTACCCACATTCGTGTAAAGTAATCAAAAGCAAAAACAACTAGAATTCCGTTGTCGATAAAACTAAATGGTGCCTTACCGAGATTGATTTTACTACTAAAATCAAGAATAGATAAAATGATTGATACAATGGCCAAAATAATAATTAAAACATTATATGAAACTTTATCAAAAAGTTTGGATAATTTTGTTTTCAAAAGAAACTCCTATATTTGAGGACAGCCTTACAAAAAGAGCAAAATAAAGGTCACAGTTGCTGGTAATAACTGTAATATGAAAATTTTTCTGGTTGCGGTCAAGCCACCGTAAGTTCCTACGATCATAATAAAGAACATTAGTAGCCGCATAACTGTTAGTAATGTTGCGCCATTAAATAAGAATAATGAACTAATAATTAATAGGCCAAGGGCACCATTGTAGATACCTTGGTTGCTCAGTGCAATTTGGGCATTTTCCTGTTTCAAAAAGGTAATTGGCATATCAAATGCATTTGCTTGTGTGTGTGGACCTGCAAACATTTCTAGAAACATGACTCCTAAATGCTCAAGGCCGATTAATCCAGTCAAAATAAGTGCGAATGTTGTCATGCTCTCCTCCTAAGTGAAGATGAATTAGTAACTCTCATTCAAGTATATTAACGAACTCTTAATTAAGTATAAACTATTTACTATACGATAGGTCAAACACATAAAGAAAAACGTAAAGTTTTTGTGCCAATATCATTTTGAAAAAAAGAACCAATACGATCAACTCGCATCGGCCTTTCTAAATTTAAAAAATAGAGGATAAAAAACAAAATTTATAAAGCAGTAGTTAAAGTGTCAGTTAAAACATTTTGAAATTTACTCTAAAGCACGTAAAACTTGAAAAATGCGGTCTCGTGCATGTTCATCTTGAAATTTATAAATATTTTGCGAAATTCTTTTTGCGTACTTTTCATCTAATCGATTATTTTTCACCTTCGAGCTGAGTTCTGAAATTAATTCGTCTTCTTTAGTGATTATCGGTCCAGGAAGTAAGTCTTCAGGGTGGTCATTGAATGCATCGTTGACATCTGGTCCATCGAACTGATAGTACAAAACAGGGCGCTTTAATAATGCAAAATCAAGACCAACACTTGAAAAATCAGTAATTAGAATTCCATGGGACTTCAAAATGCTTTGTACCGTTTGATTTCCCTCACTCAGAATGTTTACTTCATCAGAATGAAACAGATGTGAAAATTTTTGGAAATTAGTGTGTAAGTAGAAATCGATTGTAAGATGCTGCCTATGCTTAAGATTTAGTAACTTTTTAGAGTTCAATAAACCGTTAATCTTTTTAAAGTACTCTGTTTTTACAAAATCCTTATCTGAAAGATTTACCACGCCTTCTCGCCAAGTTGGCATCAGAAGAACACGTCTACGTTTTATATATGAAATGAAGGGGTGATTGTGTTTCAAAAGTAAGTCAAAACGTGCCAACCCGGTTAAAACAACATCCTCATCAGCATAGTTTAGTTTATGAACAATCAGTTGTCTTTCCCGCTCTGAACTTACAATAAATTTATTGGTAAAGTCGGGGTGAGTATTTTTACCGTACAGGTGTTCAACATTCCGCACGGCCGTAATTCCGTGTTGTAGGAATACTTTTTGAATTTTCTTTTCTTTTTCAACAAATAAATTGTTTCGAAAGGGCAAAGCATAATATGAAGAATGTGTATGACATAGAACAGCTGCCTGCATAAATTTTTTTACGTGTTCCGGCGAGTTATAAAAAACAACATGTTTCATATATTTTTTTAAATTATGAAGATCAGGGGAGTCCTCAGTAATAATGTAATAAGGATCAAATTCTGACGATTTCTTTTGTATTAAATATTTAAAAAGAGCAAACCCGTTATCTTGTGCTTTTTGAGGATATTCGCTAATTAACACTATTTTTTTATCTGTATTTGTTTGTGTATTTTGCAAGCCATCTTTGAAGGACAGATAGGTTTGATAAGTGTCTTTTGGGACAAAGTCGATTCGATAAGAAAGATTGTTATATTTGTTGGTGCCGTACCAGTAAAGATGCAGTAGTAAATCGTTTGGGTAAGGAACTACGCAGTCTACGTTACAGGCGGAATTGTAGGTTACACGAAATTCACGGGGACGTACTTTGAACTCGGCAAAATGAAGCAAAATTCGCAGATCAAAGAACTGCCAATTGTAACCGTTTGGTTTAATATTTGGTTCCAGTTCATGTAATTGCTGAGCTGGGTGGAAGTTGATTTTAAAATGATTGATAAAAGTATTGAAACCAATACGTTCACTTGTAACTGATTTAATATCGGTAAGTAGGACGGATTGATCCAGTTGGCGATGTGTAATCTTAAAGTCAAGAGCTTGTAAGGCAAAAAACTTTGTATATACTGCTAAATTTAGGGTTACAGTATCGCTAGCAGAACTAATTTTTTCGATTTGATTTTTTAGATAATAACCCTTTATGCTTGGAAAAAGATTGCACATAAAACGGAGGGTGTTTTTAAACGAGACATATAAGGATAAGGAGACACCATTGATTATTAATTGCAATCTAGGATTATTTACTGGTGACTTTAACTGGATATGAGTTAAGTCGATTTCTTGATGTTCTCCCCAAAAGATGTAGGCACGATCCTTCTTGGTTGTGTCAAGAAGGCCAAGAATTTTTGCTGCTGATATTTGATAGCGGCCGGTACTTACTGACGAAAAAGAAATTTCTTCGTGTGTTTCTTTATTCCAAATACGTAAGTTATTTAGTTCTTTGGTTGAAACAATATTAAAGGTGTTTTTTTTCAGATAGATCTCAATTTGATCCATAATAACCTCCTGTACACAGTTAATGATTAAAAGTTTATTTTTATGTATGTAATCTACTTTGTAAATCCGACCATGGTTTGTCGAAGTGACTTTAAGTACAAGATCAGTACGAGTTATTGTAAGTTCAAATGCGGGTGAATTGCAAGAAAATTCACCACTTATAAAAATACAGGATGAAGTTTTTGCCGTTGGCTAATGTTTTATGCGTTTAGACAAAAGATACTGTCAGAGAATAAAAAAGCATCCCCGTTAACGCAAATGTTGCGCTGCTGGGAATGCAGACCATTTTTAGTAACTATTTCAAAATCTTAAATCGATCATTATCTGATACATATGTCTTGTCGGCAGCCGATTTTTCAATTGACCCAAATGGCATTTGACCGCGTAATTCCCAAGTTGTGGGGATATCAAATGCAAGGCGAACTTCACCATCAATTAATGGATTATAATGTTGCAGGTTGGCGCCAATGTGATTATCTGCAAGAGCAGTCCAAACATTTTGTTGTGCACCACCAATACCTTGTTCCGCCCAAGGGGCAATATTGGCGGCATACAAAGGTACTTGTTTTTCATAATCAGCAACAACACTGAGATCAGTAAAGTATAAAACAGTCCCATACGCAGCTTTAAAACTGGCTACCTTTTGTTTGGTGCTGGCGTATACTTGCTCATTAGGGACTTCAGACTTCAAACGATTGGCCACGATGTCCCAGAGCTGGTCATGTTTGGCACCATATAAAATTACGGCACGAGTTGTTTGGGCATTGAATGAAGTTGGAGACTGTTTAATTGCAGTTTCAATTAATTCATTAATGTCAGCTTCAGGTAAGGTCACATTTTTACCTAAATTATAAATGGAACGACGTTGTTTTAATATATCAAGATATCTTGTATTCATTTTGAATCTTCCTCTCAATAAGATTACCTATTTATCCTACCAGCTATATTTTCGTAAGTAAAGAATGTTTCTAATGTTTCAATGTGGTTACTATTAAGTGGAAATGGTAAAACGAATTATATAGCATGGTAAAATAAATTGTTTGAAGATACAAGGGGAGAAGATAAAATGTCTATTCAGTTTAAAAAAGGGGTTTCGCAGGCAATTTTCACTATTATTGCAACACTTTCGTTGTCAGCGCCAGTTTATGCCAGTGCCACGCACACAGTTACTGGAAATAAGGCGGTTAGTCATACTGCCAAGGTGGTTATTCGGGCTTACCGTGCTAAAGCAAATAAAAAAAGGATTTACACGTTAAAATCAGCAGGTCACAATAAGTACACACTAAAGGCTAAATATTATGTACATAGTTTTAGCAAATTTACATTATTACGTTCAGCAAAAGTAAGTGGAAAACTTTATTATGAAGTTAAGAGTCCCTCGGGATATACGGGATGGATCTGGTCGGGATATCTTTGTGATCCAACGACATACTATACTAAGCTTTCTGCAAAGACTTTCCAGGTAAAGTCAACGGCTACGAATAATTTCTATAACCACGTGCCAGGTGGCGACTACGGAAAAGGCAAGTTAACGCACTATGGTAAGAATTATCACGGCAAAGTAGTTACGGTCACAGGAGAGGCCAAAAAAGTCTATAAGACTCACTACTTCCGTGTGTCTTATAATGGTAAAAATTTTGGCTGGGTTTACGGTGGAGCGTTGCAAAAGCCAGTGGTCACCAAAAAAGTTGTCAAAAAAATATCGACCTACACACAGCCAGAGGTTGATTTAAATGCATTTGACAAAGCAAAATATACGTATGTGAAAAATGTGAATTATTTTGTGAACGCCCCCTCTTCCTATGGGATAGCTCCAAATTATCCACATATTGTTAGTACAGCAAATACGATTAAACATGAATCTGGTGAAGGGCAAACTAACTTTACTACTGATATGTATTTAACGAGTACCAACAAAAAGAGTGGGAATTTTGGAAATGCTCAAAGTTTGGTGATTGATGGCAACACTGGCTATGTCATGAATGAAGTACCAGGGACAACAACTAATCAAGGATTTGTGGTTAAATACAATTTAACTAAGTTACGACAATTAGTTAAAAACTCTAAAGATTATTCTGTCTTGCGTCGTGCTATTTCTAACAAGTTAAACAAAAAGAAGTTGACCAGCTTTCAAAAGGAGGCTCTAACTTGTATGACGGTTGGACCAACTTTTACAACTGGTCATGGTCAAGCAATGGCACTTAACCCCAAGACTAATAAAATTTGGTTTATTGGCAAAAGTGGATCAAGTGACGAAACTAGTAACATTCAGGAGTTGAACAAGAGTACGTTGCTGCCAGACAAACAAATCAATTTCAAAATGGGCCAATATCAGAATACACCTATGAATTTAACGTTTGACCGCAACGGTAATTTTTATGCTTATGTAAAAAATGCAGCTTCATGGGCGCCTAAAAATAGTTTGAAACTTTATCAGGGGCAAATTGCCTCAAATAATACCGTACAGATGCATCTCGTTATGCAAGGTTTACAATATGCACCTGGCACGCATGCCCAATCCATTGGTTATAATGCGGTAAATGACCGGTTATATTTCGTGGCGGATGGTAGTATCTCGTCTGTACCTGCTTCAAAACTAGGCAAACTATCTGTAGGAGATGTTCGTTCTGAAAATTTCCAGTCGTATGATGCAAATAATAAGAAGATTAATACACGTGAATTTGAAGGCTTAACTTTTGATGCATCTGGAACAGGTTATTTGCTTTCTATCCGTGGAGTTGAAATAATGAAAGCAACAAGTTCAAACTTCTAAATACGATTGATCTTTGAGGAGGAATTAACGATGACAGCACATAGCGCAATCTATCCTTACTTAACGTTTACAAATACGAAAGAAGCACTTGAGTATTACAAAAATACGTTTGGAGCCAAAAATGTCGTGAGACTTCCAGTGACAGCTGAAGCAGCTGCAGCGATGAACGTTCCCGCAGATGTTGACTTTTCACAAATGACCATGCATGCGGCGTTTACGATTTTAGGAAATTGGATTTATGCATCAGACAATTTTGAACATAATGATGCATTGACCAATAGTACACGTTTATTAATTGACATTGATAGTGATGATGTTGAAAAACTTACGGCAGCGCAAAGCTTATATGCTAGCTTGGTGCAGGAACCATCAGTCAAAATCACTATGGCATTGGCGGATCAGGGATGGGGTGCTAAACTTGCCATGTTTACAGATAAATATGGGCTAACGTGGATGCTTCAAATCCGTTCGTGGTCACAACCCGATCATGGCTAAAATTAGAGTCGTTCATCTTGTTTTGATAACTACTTTTGGGATATAATGCAGATTATAATAAGCAAAAGTGAGGTTGAACAAATGATATCGGTATTTGATGTGGTACGAATTAGTCGGATTGATCATACTGTGGTGAATAGTCACCAGTTAGTCATTACCGATGAAAATGGGAAACCGAATGGCTTGCTGACAGATCTATTAAGGGATGTTGTCGAGAAAATCAACATTTTCATGAACATTTCTTTGAGCACAACGGTGGATGATGTGTTGGTTTCTTTGAGTAATAATACTCCCTTACCAGCTGATGCTTTGGTCGAATATGAAAAGATTTTGACTGAAACTGTTATAAATATCAATTTTGCACCTCGTAAACGTGTAATTGAACTAGTTTTAGATCGCCATTAATTAGATTCTTTAATAAAAGTAACGAGAATCATCCAGATGATGACCGTTACTTTTTTTGTGCCCCTATATATTCATTGAAAATTATACACATCATTAGCTTTTCTTGCTAAAATTTGAGATAATTAATTTAAGAAAAATTATTTGGAAGGAAAGGTGATGTGATGAACAAACGCGAATTTCATTGGTTAACCCAAATCGGGTTAATCATTGTTGCCCTCGAGATTATCGCCATTAGTATTAACATGTTTTACGCGCCACATAATGTTGCCTCAGGAGGAACAACAGGGATTGCCATTTTGTTACACGAAAGTTTCGGCTTCAATATGTCACTTGTCGTTTTGATTCTAAACGTGGCAATGCTGGTACTATCGTACTTTACTTTGGACAAAGCAACCACGCTGCGCATAACATTTGGTAGTTTATTTTTACCCATTTGTTTGGCCTTAACCCCTCAGATAAAATTGGTGAATGATCGGTTGTTGGCCGTTATTGTAGGAGGCGCAATCTTTGCGGCTGGGGTAGCACTTTTATACCATATTGATGCTTCCAGCGGCGGAACGACTGTTCCACCGCTAATTTTAAAAAAGTATTTTAATATTAAAACGTCCTTTGGCTTATTAGCCATTGATGGTTTGGTTTGTTTTTTCAACGTGTTTGTCTCCGGGTTCGAGGCTTTCTTCTTGGCAATTCTCTCATCGGTCCTAACCATGTTCATCATGAACTATATTGAAACTGGGTTGGACCGAAAAAAAGTGATTTACATTATGAGTGATGATAATTTAGATGATGTTAAGCATAGTTTAATCACTTTGATGGAAAAAGGAATGACCATTTTTGATGTCAAAGGTGGTTATACGGGTGATCAAAAACAAATGCTGATGATCGTGGTTGAAAATGCGGAGTATCAACACATTTTGAATCAAATTCATGCAGTGGCTCCGGATGCCTTTGCCCTCGTCTATAATGTCGCAGAAGTTCGGGGTGGAAATCTTTAAAAGGGTTTTCAATTCTCGCTTAAGAGCTGTAGTATGGAATTAATAACTATAGATAAGTGGGGATAAAACATGACTGAATTTTACATTGTGCGACATGGCGAAACCCGAGGAAACATTATGGGATTTAAACAGGGCCAAGTTGATGCTGAGCCTTCTCAACTTGATGAGACGGGAATTAAACAAGCCAAGAACTTGCATGATCATTTTGATATTAGTTTTGCAGACCAAATTTTTGTGAGTCCGTTGACACGCGCAAAGGATACGGCCGATTTACTGAATGAGGGGCGCAATTTACCAATTCAAGTTGATGATCGTTTATTGGAAATTTCTTACGGCGACTGGGATGGTCAATATGATACGGATCTGAAAGCTAAATTTGGTCAGTATTTCATTCCAGGAAGTAATGCGATTTATCCTGAGTACTATAAAGTAGCAAATGGTGAAAAATTTACGGATGTAGAAAATCGAGTGGCAGCATTTACAGATGAGATTCGCCAAAAATATGCTGATCAAAAAATTGTCATTGTCACACATGGATTTACGGTGCGAAGCTTTGCACAAAATGCGGTGAAGGCAACGGATCCATTGGCCTTTAAAGAACCAATGAATTGCAGTGTGACAAAAATCGAAGTTGCTGAGGATGGACAACAAGGATTGTTTTATTATAGCAGGGTGTTTGAATAACTCCTAACTTGACTAGCTGTTACCAATTTAAAACAAAAATTGTCCACAAACCAGCAAGAAAATTTAATTCAGAATTCACTAACAAAAAGGAGAAACTCATGAAAAAAACAACAATATTGCTTCTTTCTTCCGCGTTCCTTTTATTGGGAGGATGTACGAATAATTCTGATAACTCAGAATCAAAAAATGATGTTACTAGTTCTTCGGTTTCTGGAACAGCTTCTTCAAAAAGTAGTTCGAAAGCAAGTGGGAACAGTTCAAGCCAAGCTGTTGTTGGCGATGACGATATGGCATTGCTGAATAGTAGCTGGAAATATAATAAATTCACAGTTCATCAAATTGAAGCTGAAGTAGATGATGGCCAAGTGGAAGTGAAAGTAGAGTGGGAACCTAAAACTGAAAAGAAGGCACCATTCGCTAATTTTGGTCAGGTTAAAGTCACCCAAAATGGGAAAACTTTAAGTTCGGTTGAAAACGATGATGATATTGATGAAGGCGAAACGATTCGTGATCTTGATTTAACGTATAATTTTGAAGGTAAAACTAATCCGATTAAAATTGAAATTACCTCAGCAGATGGTGAAAAGCATTCTGTTAGCTTTCAAATACAGTAAGTTGGGGCTTGAGGACAGCTCGAAAAAGCAAACAAAGACCTATAAGAAAACCTCCTGCGGGATTGCGATCCCGCTTCCGGTTCTCTTATAGGTCTTTGTTTTAACGCTTTTTCTCACTCACTGTTTTAGGACAGCTCGGCAAAATAAGAGAGAGCAGATAAGCATTCCTACTGCGGGGATTTCCCCGCATACGGCACACTTATCTGATCTCTCTTACCATTTTGCCTCACTCACTATAATTTAGCATCTGGTTCGCTATCATATCCGCCATTCTCAAACGCACATCGTTCACACTTGGAATTGGACTTCCATTTGTCAACCAATGACGTCCCTCCGTCGTAATTCCCCAAACATAAACGTTTGGCACCGGCACGCCATCACTATCAATTACTTCCGCCGTTTCCGTCGTCACATCCATTGCTCCCAACTGCTTCGTTGAGCCATCATTCAAATGCAATTCGTATGGTCTGGCCATTCCAGTTTTTAATAAGTCTTGAATCAACGGGTTCGTACTAATTCGAATATCAACTGATGCCTGTCGCGCCTCAATCACATCATTTATCTCAATTTTATGCTCAGGGAACCGTTTTGAATACGTAACAAAATGATCCTGATTGGTTTCTAACTGCAACTTTGGTCCCAGAATTTCTACGATACCCGCTTTTATCAACGCCAGGAGTTGTTCCAATCGTAAAATTGGTGGACCGACCGCCAAGAAACTGTTGAAACTATTAAAACCACCCAGAATATCTTTAGCATAGTCTTCATCCGAAATTAGTTTATAAGTAATGACTTTTCGGATATTTGTTCGTAGTTCACGCAAAGTATCCATTGCACTTGCAAACGGACTCGTTTTGTTTCCCCGTTTAGCCTCAGCAATATCATGTTCCAAATAAGCCAGCATTAATTTTTGAAATGCTTTGTCAGTTTTGACATCCTGATCAGGGTGCGCTAAGTGCTTCCAGTCTAGGCGATCATCCTTAGCAATGCCATAATCGTCTAAAACTTGGGCAGATAACGGATCCTTTTGAAACGCCTGTTCAAATTCATGGGAACTTATTCCGGTATAGTTGGTTGCCACCAATTTTGTATAGTAGGTGCATGCCGCGTCGGAATAAATATAGTCGAGGAATTGTTGACCACTCATTTGTTCCTGATGCTCAATCATGTGCGCAACTAATTGATTAGACAAAAAGTACAATGGACGTGTTTCACCCACAACTTTCTGATCCATGCCACGTGCGTGATAAGGAAACCCTCGTCCAGAACCAGCATAGATTTTTGGCTCTTCACCCGATGCATGATAGGTGAGCGTGTCGTCGGCTTCACGATGGAATTTACCGCCACGATGTTGAGTCAACATAATCATGGCGTCCATAAAATTCAGACCAAGACCGCGCAATAAAACAGAGCTGTGAGCTGGAATTTTAGCAAAGTCCTGCTCTGCCGGGTAACCGGTTCTTAAGTATGTGAGCTGATGAGCATGGGCAAACTGGGCCAAGTTCTTTTCAGAAGTAGAAAGCTCTGACATGCCTTCTCCAAGGGCCATCGAAACACCATCAAAAGTTTCAGCCGCATCATCAAAACTCAATTTATACGTATGATGGGTTAGGCGGGCAATACTGGTCACGGCCGTTTTGTGAAAAATAATGTGAATCGTTTTTGAAACTTGTTTGTGGAGTTCTTGATAAAACCATTCTTGATAGACACCAAATAGCGCCCGACTTGCGTAACTTTCTGGCGTTAAATGAGAAATCTCTTTCAGTAAATACTGCGATTTTTTATAATTGTTTTCTTGTATGAACCGAGAGCCCGCTCGCCGCGCCCATTCGAGCAACGTTGGTCCGGGAACACTTGGACCCTCCATTTCAATCGTATGATCGGTAAATAAAGTGATTTTTGCTGCCAATGAATTCATCAAGAGTTCATGTGGTTGATCAGGTTGCCAAACACGGCCGGCAATTCCCGCCGGGTCGAATAAATGGATCTCGATTTCCGGAACAGAAACCTTTTTGTTCCAGGCTAAAATGCGTTCCAGAGCCATTAAATTTCGGGGCCCAGCACCAATTAGAGCTAGTTTCATGATAAATCACCGCATTCCTATAGTTTTGTCTTTCTCCCATATAGTAGCACAGAAAGAGGTAAAAAGACGTGGTAAACGCAAGAGTGAAATAAAGTTGACAGCGCTTTCTAAAAACGGTTACACTAACCTATGTAAATATAAATGTAAATTAATGTAAACAAGGAGGAAACTAATGACAACAGAATTTCCAAAGAACTTTTTATGGGGTGGTGCAACAGCAGCCAACCAAATCGAAGGTGCATGGGATGTTGATGGTAAAGGAGTCAGTGTCCAGGATTTGCTAACTGGAGGTACGGTGGATAAACCGCGGCACTTCACCGCTAAAGTGGATCCAGATGCCTATTATCCGTCACATACCGCAAGTGACTTTTATCATCACTATAAAGAAGATATCAAATTACTTGCAGAGATGGGCTTTAAAGTTTATCGTTTATCAATTAACTGGACGCGAATCTTTCCTAATGGGGATGATGAAAAGCCTAATCAAGCAGGTATTGATTTTTATCATAAAGTTTTCCAAGAATGTCACAAGTATGGAATTGAACCACTAGTTACAATTTCGCATTATGAAGTGCCTTACCATTTAACTGCAGCTTATGGTGGTTTTTCAAGTCGAAAAGTAATTGACTTCTTTGAAAATTATTGCCGTGTCTTATTTGAATCTTATAAGGATGAAGTGCATCTTTGGCTGACTTTCAATGAAATTAATACAGCGCTGATGTTTGGCGGTGGTTATATTCAAGCCGGTGTGCCCGTCAAAGATGGAAGTTCGATTTTTGACCGTGTGACGAAAGAACAACGCCAAAACGCATTTCAAGCTGTGCATAATCAGTTAGTTGCAAGTGCTAAGGCTGTGAAACTTGCCCATGAAATTAATCCAGAAAATAAAGTCGGTTGTATGATCGCAGGTTCTGAAGTTTACCCATTAACACCGGATCCTAAAGACGTTTTACTAGCACAACAACAGACTGAAATGAACAATTTCTATTGTGGAGATGTGCATGTCCGTGGAGCCTATCCAGCATTTGCCAAAAAATATTGGCGGGATAATGATATTCATTTGGAGATTGACCCAAGCGACGCCAAAACATTGAAGGATGGAACGGTTGATTTCTATAGTTTTAGTTACTATTCATCTGGTGCAGTAACCATTCATCCTGAAAAACAAGAAAAGGTGAATGGCAATATGTCGTCAGGGACCAAGAATCCTTATTTGAAATACAGTGACTGGGGCTGGAGTATGGATCCTGAAGGCTTGCGGATTTATTTGAACCAGGTTTATCAACGGTATCAAATTCCATTGATGATTGTGGAAAATGGTCTGGGTGCTTATGACAAGGTTGAGGCAGATGGTTCAATTAATGATGATTACCGAATTGATTATTTGCGTGGTCATGTCGAAGCTATGAAAGAGGCACTAGATGATGGTGTTGATTTGATTGGTTACACGCCATGGGGATGCATTGATTTGGCATCTGCAAGTACGGGACAGATGTCGAAACGTTACGGATTTATTTATGTGAATCGCCATGATGATCAAACAGGGGATTACTCAAGAACACCGAAGAAAAGTTTTTATTGGTATAAAAAAGTGATTGAAAGTAATGGAAAAGAAGTAGAGTAAAAAAAGGGTGGATAGCTTTTGAGCATTAGCGTATGCTAAGCTCAGAAGCTGCCCTTTTTTATGTTTTCGCAAACAAAGATTGAAAGTGTCTAACCAATTTTCAGTACCAGACAATCTCACCAAAAACACGAGATCGTTTTCATGAACGTTTTCAAGTTTCAAAAATAATTTCCAAAAATTTAGGTTTTTACTTGACTTACAATAAGTAATTGGATAATCTAAGTAGTGAAATAACCAAACAGAAAGGAAGATAGTTATGATGAAGTTACGAATGCAAATTGAATGTTGCGAAGCATGTTGTCAAAACAACATGGTTATTTGTGTGGCTGCAAACTGTAATTGTCTTTCGCAAAAATGGGCCTAGTTTTTTAACATAGGTCAAAGTGAAGCCGACTAATTGCGCAATGCAGTTAGTCGGTTTTTTGTTTGGTATTTGAAGGGACGTGATGTTGGATGTCACCAGGTTGTTGTCCGTGTTCAATGAAAATAGATTTAAAAAGTAGGCAAAGAATTTCGCGTAATTGAAGTACAAAGAGATTTCTAAAATAATTTTTTAGGGGAGTTAGATCATATGAAGAAAAAATGGACACTTTTAGCCACTGTATCAGCTGCACTAGTATTGGTGTTAGCTGGTTGTGGTAATCAGAGCAGTACAGGTGGTTCCGGGAAATTAGCTACAAAGCAAGTACTTAATTTATCAGCCGATGCACCGTTGGATACAATCGATATTGCGAAAGCAACAGGTTATGGACAAACTGGAAACGTATTTGAAAGTCTTTATCGATTAGGCAAAAATGGTAAACCAATCGCAGGACTGGCTTCATCAGGTAAAGTTTCAAAAGATGGTAAAACTTGGACATTCAAAATCCGCAAAAATGCAAAATTTAGCAATGGTCAAAAAATTACCGCTCAAGATTTTGTTTATTCTTGGCAACGGACTCTGAACCCAACCACGAAGTCACAATATGCATACTTATTCTCAGGTATTAAAAATGCGGATCAAATTAGTTCCGGAAAATTGAAGCCTTCAAAATTGGGTGTTTCGGCACCTGATAAGCAGACTTTCGTAGTTAAGTTAGACGAACCAATTGCATATTTTAAAGTTCTGATGACATATCCATTATTCTCACCGGTAAGTAAGAAAGTTATTGAAAAGTACGGTAGTAAGTATGCGACAACGTCTAAATATATGGTTTATACAGGTCCATTCAAGATGACTGGTTGGAAGGGTACCAATGATCACTGGTCATTTGTGAAAAACAATCAGTATTGGGATAAGAGTAAGGTTAAATTGAGTAAGATTAACTATTCTGTAAATGAAAATCCTTCAACAATTTTGAGTTTGTATCAATCCAAGAAATTGGATATGGCACAGCTTTCAAGTACTCAAATTAAAAACTTTAAGAACAATTCCGATTATCAGACTGTTCCGTATAGTATCACGCGTTTCTTAGCGTTCAACTTTAAGGCATCTAATTCAAAGGTTCGTAAGGCGATGAATAATAAACATATTCGTCAGGCAATTTCTTTGGCAATTAACCGTAAGCAGTTGATTACAAAGGTTATTGGCGATGCTTCAACGACACCAAAGGGTTTTGTACCAACTGATTTGGCTAATGATCCCAAGACTGGTAAGGACTTTGCAGACGAGGCTTACTTGAAGGGGACTGTTAATTATGACAGTACAAGAGCTAAAAAGCTTTGGAAACAAGGTTTGAAGGAAATTGGTGCGAAGTCATTAAGTGTGACTTTGATGTCGACAAATGATAATGATGACAAGAATATTTCTGAGTATTTCCAAGTGCAATTACAAAATAAATTGCCTGGAATGAAAGTAAGTTTGGTGAATATTCCGGATAAGGTTGCCTATTCTCGTGCAGCAAAGGGTGATTTTGATATTTATGTGTCAGGTTGGGGTGCAGACTTTACGGACCCAATCTCGCATTTGCAGGTGTTGACGACGAATAGTGGTTATAACTATGGTAAATGGAGTAATAGCAGTTATGATGCGTTAATTAAGAAGGCCCAAAATTCGGATGCGAATAATAAGAGCAAACGTTGGGCGGATATGATTAAGGCGGATCAATTGGTAGTTAAGCAGGCGGCAATTGCACCATTGTATCAAACAAATTATTCATTCTTGATTAATCCAAAGGTAAAGAATGTGATCCACAATACGGCTGGTACGCAGTGGAATTATAAGACGGCGTATATTAGTAAGTAGTGAACGAAGCAAATCGGTAGGTTTAGATAATTAAGCGGGGTGGAGGCGGGATCGCAATCCCGCGGGAACCTCGCTTAATTATCTAAACCTGATTTGCGAAGTTGTCCTAAAGTAGTGAACGAAGAAGAACGGGAGTCAGAAGTTTCTAAGTTGTCCTGAAGTTCAGCGGAAAAGTGCAGTAGAGGGGTCATGGAGGCGGGATCGTAATCCCGCGGGAATTACGCTTAGAAACTTCTGGCTGTTCTTCTGAGTTGTCCTAAATCTCAGCGGAATTAAATAAGTAGCAACTAAAAACACCAATCCAGTCACAAATTGATGGTGACCAGGGTTGGTGCTTTAGTATACATAACAATCATAAACGGAGGAATAAATATGAAACCAAGAATTGGCATCGTGGGCAACGTGTTCACTGGTGATTCGGAGATCTTTTATCATAATCACGCGACTTATACGTTCCAAGGTAACATTGATGCGATTATTCAAGCAGGCGGTTTACCGGTAGTTATTCCAATTCAATCAGAAGGCCTGGCAGCAGAGTACTTTGACAGTATTGATGGTTTGTTTTTGCCAGGTGGTCAGGATGTTACCCCCAGTTTATATGTTCAAGAGCCAGATCCGCTACTGAAAACAACCTCTTTGAAACGAGATAAGTTTGAGCTGGCGTTATTCAAATTAGCGTGGGATGCGCATAAACCAATTCTTGGAATTTGCCGTGGGGTACAAGTGATCAACGTTGCATTGGGGGGGACCTTGTATCAAGATCAGTCACTCCTGAAACGATCAGTTGATATCGAACATGATCAAGCTCCTGAATTCTTGGGGAATGTACCGACACATGCCGTTCTGGTGGATGGTAATCTCCAAAAAATTCTCGGCAAAAAACTCTTGGTAAATTCATTGCATCATCAGATGATTAAACAGCTAGCAAATCCATTAGAAAGTTTAGCACGGGCAGAAGATGGTGTTATTGAAGCAGTCCAACCAAAGGACGCTATTCATCCGTTACTGGGTATTCAGTGGCATCCAGAAATGATGCTGGATCATCCCGAAATGCGGGCAATTTTCACAAATTATTTGAGCTTATTCGACTGAATTGTAGTTTTTTTATGTTTCAAATCAACCGCTTTGTCACTTATCTTGTGAAAAGAGTGATAAACACCGGTAATATGGTGTTTTCATTTGTTTTCATAAAATAATCCATAATATTTTTCAAAATAGTTCAAGACCTTATCTAATTAAGGTTTTGGACTATTTTCGTTTTAAAAAGACAATTATCTAAAATAAATTGGCTTTTGACGATTTCTTTAGCAAATATTAAAGTTTTAACTTGTAAGTGATTTGATTACGTGAAAACAGGAGATGGCAAGAAATGATTTTTAAGAATTGGGAACCGCGAACGAAAAGATGGAGTTTTTTGGTGTTAGCTCTTTTAATTCCAATTTTATTGACAGGTCTTATTTTTAGATACATCAATTCTTCGCAGGAAACACATACCACTAATACAAATGTAGCGGTTGTGAATAATGATCAATCAGCAAAATTTCAGAATACGAAGGTCAGTGCTGGAAAGCAAGTTATCCAGAATCTGAGTCACAACAACCAGGTTAAATGGCACTTTGTTTCTGCCAGCAAGGCCAAAAGGGAAATGAAGAAAGGTCATTATTTGATGACCATCACCATTCCTAAAAACTTTTCCCAAAATATTACTACCGCTTTAGATAAAAATCCCAAAGCAAGTAATTTAAAGATTAAACTCTCCAAACACAATAGTTATGTCTCACAAGTGATCAATGAGCAAGTTGCCAGTCAGGTTAAAACTGAAGTGGTATCAAGCATTCAAAAATCCTATGACAAAACGTTGCTTTCTTCAATTAACAAACTTGGAACTGGAATCAAGAGTGGTTCTAATGGTGTGAAAAAGCTGAAGAACGGTGTCGTTCAATTGAAGGATGGCAATGCTAAAGTTGATCGAAACTTACATGTTTTGGCAACAAGCATGATTACTTTTGAAAGTGGGACCAAACAACTTAGTGATGGCATTGATACATATACTGCTGGTGTCGATACTTTGGCTAAAGGTAGTAAGGCCCTTGCAAGTGGTTTAAGTGAAATGAAATCAAAAACGGCTCCGTTAGCAAGTGGGGTTCAGAAATTAACTACTGGCGCAAAACAGTTAAATGCCGGTGTAAAGAGTTATACTGCCGGGGTGTCCAAAACTCAATCAGGTGCTAGTCAAATTAGTACAGGTTTAGCACAACTTTCTGATAAAACTGCGGCCTTACCATTAGGTGTTTTACAATTATTTAATGGATCATCAAAAGTTTCGGCTGGTTTGAAAACTTTATCAAGTAAAACTGGAGCATTGGCCAGTGGTGTGAACAAGTTAAGCTCTGGCTCAAAGACGCTTGTCTCTGGGGTGACTTCCTATACAAATGGTGTCACCAGCTTAAATGGTGGGTTAAGTACATTAAGTGCCAGCTCTTCAACCTTGAATGATGGCTCGAATTCCTTACTTACAAGTGCAACTCAGCTTTCACAAGGTGTTTCACAATTAAACACCGCGGCTGGTCAAGCAAATGAACAAATTGCAGAAATGCAACAATTATTAGAAACTGATTCAGCAGCAATGGAAAGTTTGAAAGATACGCCAACCACGATTGCGAGTGCGCAGCAGCTACAAACTAAGTTGCAAGAATTGGAACCCGTTTTAAAACAACTTTCAAGCTTAGGCAGTGTCTTGTCTGAATTAAGCGATGCACAAAGCAGTTTAACGGATGTGAATAGTGCCTTTGAAAGCTTAGATAGCGCATCAAGCGCCTTAACTGATGCAGCAACAAAGGCTAAAACTTCAGCAACTGATAGCCAAAAAGTCGTCACTCTTTTAAGTGAAGTAGATACTACTAACTTAAGCAGTGCGGATAAGGCAAAAATTACCGAAGCTAAAAGTCAGGCCACAGATAGTGCCACAAACGCGGCTGCTTCAGCCAAAGAAATCGCAACTACTGGGACTAGCTTACAAAGTTTAAATAGTGCAAAAGATAAGATAAATAGTCTGGCTACAACCCTTGGTAAACTTAACATTGATAGTAGTACAACTACTGCCATTTCCAGCTTGAGTAGTGTCGTGAGTCAAGCAGATGAATTATTATCATCCCCATTAATGAGCGATACCACAGTTCAAACTTTGGAATCACTTGAAAAACAGTTGCCAACGTTAAGTGCCAACTTAGATGATTTCAAACAATTTACTGCTGGAGTAACGCAATTAAACGATAAAGTTAATGGTGAAAACTCACTGGTTTCTGGTGTGACAACCTATACAACAGGAGTTTCTAAATATACGGCTGGAGTTAGTTCAGCTAGTGAAGGTGCATCCCAATTGGCCGCTAATAATAGTGGGTTAACTTCAGGAGCCGCTCAGATTCAAACTGGGCTGAGTTCTTTAAACAGCCAGGTACCAAGTTTAACTAGTGGTGTCACTCAACTCAGCAATGGATCCAATCAAGTAACTACAGGACTTTCAACGTTGAACGGCCAGGTACCTAGTTTGGTAAGTGGTGTTAGTCAGTTAAAGACTGGTTCCAACAAATTAACAACTGGTTTGACTACTTTGAAGCGTAATTCATCCAAGTTGAATTCAGGATCACAACAACTGAGTACCGGTTTACAAACGCTGAATAGTCAGGTGCCTACTTTGGTTAGTGGGGTGACGCAATTATCAACCGGGGCAAATAAACTGGTTGCTGGTGGAACCAAATTAACTAAGGCAAGTTCTCAATTAACTAGTGGGGCTAATCAGTTGGAATCCGGTGCCAAAGAAGGGAAAACCGGTGCTGATCAGTTAGCAAGCGGTGCTGATCAAGTTCAAGATGGTCTCAAAACTGCGACACTTGGAATTGGGTTATTGAATTCCAAGTTACAAGACGGCGCCCAACAGGTTCAAAATGTCAATGCGGAACCTGAAAATGTAAACCACTTTGTGAATCCAGTCAATCAAGATCAAATTTTAGATTCAGTTGGTTCGGTTAAAAACATGTTTGCGCCATTGGTCATTGCCATGATCCTGTTTATTGCAGCTATTCTCAATCAATTAGGCCAGTACGCCCGTCGTAAGGGACATCGTCATAATGGATTTGGGTTATCAAACAACATGTTGCTTTTACTGACTTTACTTCAAGTAGTTGGTGTTCTAGTGTTTGTTGCCATTGATGGCATTCAGGTGATTCATCCAGTTGAATTGGTAATTGCGGCCGGGGTTAGTGCGATGAGTTTCACAGCATTGTGTGTCTTCATCGATTTATTATTTGGTGCACCAGGAATCCTGTTCTCATTAGTTCTAATGCTAGTTCAGTTAGCGGGGGTCTTATTACCAACCTCCATGTTGACCACCGTTTACCAAGCAATTTCAGAATTATTGCCAGTGACACATGCTATGAGTGCGTTTAACTATGCAATTAATGGTGTCGGTAATGGCATGCTATTACAAAGTTTCATTGTGTTACTTTATCCAATTGTTATTGGTGGTATTTATTACTTTGTTTCACCACAAACAAAACATGGCTTAAAAAAAGTAAAAGACTAAACGAGTTTTGACAAAAGAACTGAAGAAAAGTTGAAACGGCTGACCCAAAGCGGTTTACCAATTCACTTTTCTTCGGCTCTTTTTGAATTAAATGCGTATTTATAAAGGTCAGTGGTAAAAAAAGAAAACAATTTAAAAAATTTTAAAATCAGCATTGAGAGAAATCGCTTACTTATGATATAATGCATTGTTTGTTTCATTTGAAGTAGAGGGGGGCTAGATATGTACCAAGTTATTTTATTTGACGTGGATAATACGCTTTTAAAAACGGATGCGGCTGTATGGGAAACCGTAAAAACAGTTTTCGGTCGTTTAGCCATTCCAGTATCGGAACCGCAAACGCGCCGACTTATGGGACTGTCAGCAGTTGAAATCTTCGAAAAGCTGGGCGCACCTGATCCACAACAGACCGTTCAAGATTATGGTCAAGAATTTTTGGCACATCAAGATTTGGTGAGTGTATTTCCGGGAGTAACCGACCTTTTTAAGGCTTTGCAAGCAAAGGGTGTTTCAATAGGGATTGTCACATCTAAGACCAAGTACGGTTGGCAAACACAGGTTGCGCAACATGGATTTACGAAGTATGCTGAGCAAGTAGTTGTGGCTGAAGACACCAAACAGCATAAGCCGAATCCAGCACCCTTAATTGCAGGAATGAACAAGTTTCCACAGGTGGCTAAGAATCAATTTTTGTATATTGGGGATGCCCAATATGATATGCAGGCCGCACATGCAGCTGGAATTGATTTTGGTAATGCTAAATGGGGCGCAATCCCAAGCGCTGATTTTGCAGAAGCAGAGTACATTTTTGAAGAACCATTAGATTTATTGAAAATTCTATAAAATAGTTAAATTAAATGGAGGAGCAACAATGGATAAGCAAGTAGTTACGGACGACGAAGGAATCAAGGTACAAGTAGCAAAAGAACTAGTACAGTTTAGAATTCGCAATGGCTATACCCAAACTCAATTAGCTGAAAGAGCTGGCAAGCGCCAGTCACAAATTGCACGCATGGAAAGTGGTCGCGCAAATGTTTCATTCAAAACTTTAGATGAAATCGTTAGTCGTGCGGGCGGTAAAATTGCCATCAAGATTGTCGACTAAAAAATATGTATTAAAAGAAGAGGCTAGGAAAAATTTCCCCGGGCCTCTTCTTTTTTTCTGTAACAGTTAGTTTTTTAAATCATCTTGTAATAAAGAATCAATCTGAATTTTAAGTTCAGGAATTCGGTCATTTAGAAAATTACCAACTGTCGATGTGAGCTGTTTACCTGCTGGCGTAATATTTAACCAGTGAACTCGGTGATCTTCACTATCGGCATGATCTACCATATAATTTAAATTGAATAAAACTCGAATTTTACGAGAAATTGCTGGCGAGCTGGATTGAAAATGCTTGCTGACTTCACTGACACTCGCTTTTTTGCTTTCAAGAGATAAAATATAAGCCATTATTCGATATTGTTCAAAACTGATGGAATAGGCGGTTTTTAAATGACTATCCATTTGGAGAAACAAGCGATATATTTTTGAAAAGTTGGTAAATTTCAAAGGATTTGTGCGTTGCATGACATGTCCTCTTTCTGTAAATTAATTATGCCTTGAAAGTATTATTGCCAGATAATATTCAACGTCGTTAATGTAATTGAACCACAACTATATTAGTCTTTGCAAGCGGATAACTTAAATGTTTCCAAATAGTTATATAGTTGCCTAATTGCCTGAAAAAAATTTGGTATCGCTAAAGTTTCACAGCAATACCAAATTAAATTCTATGATTATTTATGATTAGTCTTCGTTCTATTTGAAAGAAGGGTTAATATTTTTGTTTCTAGTTCGGGCAAACCTGAGTCAACGACGATTTTAATATCGTGAATAATGGTATTCCCCTTTTGCGTTAGAGTGATCCAATGTGTTCGGCGATCCTCACCTGAGACGTGATCTTGAATTAAATCTTCCTTATATAGAACACTAACTTTTCGCGAAGTGGCTGAATTATTTGAATGAAACTGTTTGGCCAGAGCACTCACGGTGGTTTGTTTAGGATAGATATTCTTAATAAAATCAAGAATGCGAAATTGTTCAAAACTTACAGAAAATTTTGACTGCAAATCGGTATCAACCTTTTGAATCAGTGCTGAAATTGTAGAAATCGTCTCGTAATCAGAATGACTAGTAGCCATATAGTTTCCTCCTCATATCAATATCCATGCGTATCATATATTTTAATTCCTATATATATTAACATTGTTAAACGAATTATTGGTTACTTTTTGAAATATAAGCAAGTGCTTTGTTTCCAACAGTGCGTCGCCAGTTTGATACGCATTGGCGGGTGACATGATGCTTTTTTGCGATTTCTGAACCTTTTAGTTGCAAAACATAGCAGTCTATCAGAAACAGCCGTTCAGATTTTGTACAGTTTTGATAAAGATGTCGAAATAATTGATCATGATAAATATCCTCATAGGCATGATCTAAATTGGATTGAACTTGTGAATTTAGTGCGTCTTGATCACTTTGGATGCGTTCAGTATGTCGATTTGTTTGGCGAATTAAGTCCAAAAGACGCCAATAAACAGCTTGATAAGCAAAAACTCTAAATTTTTCCAAGTTTTGCTCAATGTTATCTGGATAACGAACATAGGCCTGAACAAAAGAAAGTGCCCCTTCCTGAATGAAGTCATCGTAATTTGGATGAAAAGGCATTATGTGTAATCTTTTAGCAGCTCCGTAAATAATTTTTTTGTTATTGTCTGTGTATAGCAGTTTGAAACCAGCTTGTATTGAATGTTTTTCCAATTCTTGAATCTCCTTATAAACTAAGATCCAAGGGCCCTTGGTCATTAAATAGCATATATAAAAAAGAAATAGTGAGAAACTGGAAAAAATGCGTAGCGCTTTGGAGGTAAAACGCTGCAATCGGTCCAGAATAAAAAAATTGGGAAAATATCTGTGTTTAAAATTACGTGTACGGATAAATAAGGATCAATAACGGTACTAAAGGTATATACCTTTGAATAAATGACTTACTAGTAGGATATTTATTTCAATTGTTCATAAATATTACGTTTAATTAACTAAACATTCTTTGAAAGGGTTTACATTTTGCTGAGGAGCTTCTATACTTGGCATGTAATTTAATTATGGGAGGGTGATTATTTTGAAGAATTTTATGAATTGGATTCAAAACGTGTTAATGCCACCTTTAGCAAAAGTTGGTAATAACAAATATCTGGTTGCGGTTCGTAACGGGTTAGTTATGACACTTCCAGCGGTTATTAGTGGGTCGGTATTTTTAATTATTGGAAATATTCCAATACCAGCGTGGACCGCCTTTATGAAGCCATACATGTCTGCCATCAGTGTGGCGGTTAACGGATCATTTGGTATTATTTCATTGTTATCGGCGATTGGGATTGGCTATGAACTTGCCAAGAATTTAGATTTAGATGCGATCAATGGTGCAGGGCTTTCAACAATGGCCTTTGTGATTGTGTCGTTCAATAATAAGAATATCTTGGACACCGCTAATTTTGCGTCATCGGGATTATTTACAGCAATTGTTTGTGCGTTTGCGTCCGTACTGATATTAAATTTCTTTGTTAAACGAAATCTAGTGATTAAATTGCCAGATGGTGTCCCAACTGCAGTTAACCATTCGTTTGTTTCATTAGTTCCTGGTTTTGTGATTTTGCTCTTATTCTGGACAATTCGAGTTCCACTTCATTTTGACATCAATGTGTTCATTCAAAATATTTTCCACCCATTGCTTTTTGCGATGAATAGTTTACCTGGAATTATGTTCTATACACTGCTAGTTAGTTTACTTTGGGTTGGTGGTATTCATGGCGATATGACCTTAGAAGGAATTGCCGATCCTATTTTTCTACAATTTTTAACTGCCAATGCCACTGCATGGTCCCATCATCAAGCAATTCCTTACATTACATCAACCGGATTTTCAAGTCTGTTTGTCAACGTAGGTGGTACAGGAGCCACGATTATGTTGGTTTTCTGGATGTTATCTTCTAAGAGTAAAACTTATCGCGAATTAGGAAAGGTTGCTTTTCCGAGTGCTTTGTTTGAAATTAACGAACCCGTTATTTTTGGATTTCCGGTTGTTATGAATCCAATTACGCTGATTCCATTCGTATTGTTACCTCAAATTTTAGTCGTCGGTACTTATGCATTGATGGCCTTACATCTATTAAGACCTGCTGTGACGATGGTTCCTTGGACAATGCCGCCGATTATTGGTCCTCTAATGGCAACTGGCTGGGATTGGCGTGCAGGAGTTTGGTCTGCAGTTGAATTAGTCATTGCAGCAGCGGCATATTATCCATTCTTTAAAGTTGCCGAAAAACAAATGGTTGCAAAAGAAGTTCTAACTAACGCTGAAACGAACTAAAATGCTGACCTATTAGGCGTACTGATTGAAAAAAATAACAAATGTTTTGAATTTATTGTGAAATGTGAAATGCGCTGGCTTATAATATAGAAGGAAAAAATATGAAATCAGGAAAAATCATTTTATTAGGAATCATTGGAGCAGTTGTCATTGGTGCTTTGGCAATGTTTACGACTGTACTTAAACTGAGAGTCATTTCGTCACAGGTTTTGGTAGACATTGTGGGGATCATTATGTTCACAGCCTTTGGTTTCTATGTAGGCAAACTGCGAGAAAAAGCAAAGAAATAAAGAAAATAAGAAGGTGCCATCACAATGAGCGAAATTCATACACTTACCGCAAAAAATTTAGACGAGTTTTATCAGTTATATTTATACGCATTTAATAATCAGGATAGTGAAGAGCGACGCGCCTTCTTCAATGATCGTTATGAACATTCAAAAGTGTACGGACTTTTAAATGGCGATAAATTAAGCAGTGGCATGCTCAGTATTCCTTTCAAAGTTAATTTTCATGGTGTGACGTACAAGATGAATGGCATTGGGGATGTAATGAGTTATCCCGAATTCGGCGGGCACGGTGCAATTACTGCATTGATGCGGCAAGCATTTGCTGATATGCGTAGTGATGATGTTGCGCTATCCTATTTAGCGCCATTTTCCTATGAATTTTATCGCCGATTCGGTTACGAAGAAGTTTTTGATCGCGCTGTTTACAAAATTAAAAATACAGATTTACCACGTGTAAAGCTTTCGGAAGAACGCGGGCAGTTTTTGCGATTGCCGCTTGAAGACGCCATTTCATTAATTGATGAGGTTTATGAAAATAATGCCCAAAGTCGAAACGGCGGGTTAAAACGTGAGAATTGGTGGTGGCACTATCTAGGCTTAAAACACCCACGCTGGCAGGTTGGTGTTTACCTAGAAGATGGTCAAAATGCTTCAGGTTACGTGATTTATGAGGCAGCTGGTAATACGTTCAAAATTCAAGAAATAATGTATACCAATCAGTTAAGTTATCAATATTTGCAACGTTTTATATGCCAACATGAATCGATGTTTGAAGAGTTTGAGTACTCATCTGGAGATCCTAAAGGCTTTCCAGATGTCATGGCTAATCCGTATGTTGTGAATGTGAAAATTATGCCGTACATGATGGCCAGAATTATTAATCTGCAAAAATTTGTTGATACTTATCCATTTATTCAAAAGGTAAAATCGTTACGACTTGGCGTCAAAGATGAGCTGATTCCACAGAATAATGGTATTTGGCGGTTAAAAGTGAATGTAAATGGCACAAGCTTTGAGAAAATTAGCGAAAACGAGCGAAACTTAGCTGACATTCATCTTGATATTCAAAACTTAACTAAAGTGTTTATGGGTTATCGTCAGTTGATTCACTTAAAGCAAGTGGGAAAAATTACAGGTAATATTGAGTCAATTCAAAATCTGGGGCTTGCTTTACAGAGTGAATCACCCATGCTTTGGGATTATTTCTAGTAAAAATATAATAAACAAGTGATTGAAAATCAGTAATTTACAAGAAATTACTGATTTTTTTGTGTTTTTGAAATGAATTTTGTCATTTTTATAATTAGATAACCATAGGCATTAGAAGCACTTTTTAGCTTCACGATTACAAAACATTGCAGAAAACGCCTAAATAGATATCTTTTTGACATCCTTTTGTAAAAAAGAGGGGGTAACATAATGAGCATAAATTAAATAACAAACAACAAACACAACAAACAAGGAGAAAATCATACATGACATTAAGAAGCAAAATCACAAAATTTTCAGTAGCAATTTTATCAACAGTGACATTAGGTTCAACTATTTTAACAACAGCTGCAAATGCTGATGAAATTTATACAGTTAAATCTGGCGATACACTTTCAGGTATTGAATACAGTTTGAATAAAGATACTAACTATTCAAAATTAGCTAAAGCTAACAAAATCTCAAACGTTAACTTGATCTATGTTGGTCAGAAATTGTTGATCAAGAGCGATGGCGAAATTAAGGCAGCTACAAAGAGTGAAGTTAAATCAACTCCAACTGTCAAGAACATTTCTTCAACAACATCAAGTTCTTCAGCTGCTAACTCAAGTGCTTCAACAAGCACACAAAGTTCAGCTGCAACAAGCTCAACTTCAAGTAACACAAGCAGTTCTGCATCAACAACCACTTCATCAACAAGTAGTAGTGAAGCAGCTGCAAAAGCTTGGATTGCTAACAAAGAATCTGGTGGCTCATACACAGCTACAAACGGCCAATACATTGGTAAGTATCAATTGAGCTCATCATACTTAAGTGGTGACTACTCAGCTGCTAACCAAGAAAAGGTTGCAAACTCTTATGTTTCATCACGTTACGGTTCATGGACCGCTGCTAAAGCATTCTGGGTTGCAAACGGCTGGTATTAAACTAAAAATTAAATTTTAAATTCGAACAATTCTGAGTTGAAACTAACTTGGAATTGTTTTTTTGTGACCAAGTTTTAGTTGCTGAAAATAATGAAGCGCTTAACATTTTAGAAAGATTACAAAATATTACAGAAATAGCAAAACTGATATATTAGCGAAACCTCTTTGATACGTTGAGTCTGTATCATAGCATCCGTTGGTTAATAAAAAGGCATAAACAAAGAGGAGAGTTTTATTTTTATGAAGTTAAACAAATTTACTAAGTTTTCAGTAGCATTCTTATCAACCATTGCATTGGGGACAATTGCTTGGACAACTGCGGCTAGTGCAGACGAAACATACACAGTTAAATCTGGTGATACCCTTTCAGCAATCGAGTACAATTTTAAGCATGACACAAATTTTCAACAATTAGCTAAGACAAATAACATTTCTGACGCAAACGTCATTTATGTAGGTCAAAAATTAGTGATTAAGACTGACGGTACTGCTGCTCAAACATCAACAGCTACACAATCAAGTCAATCAACTAATACTGCAAATACGCAAAGTACACAAAACACACAAAACACTCAAAGTTCACAAACTACACAAAACAGTACTGCTTACAGTAACCCAAGTTCGCAGTCGACACAAAACACAGCTAAGAGTTCCACAACCAACACTTACAAGAACACAGCAAAGACTACTAGCTCAACAAGCACAACAACTGGTAGTGACTCGTCAGCAAAGGCTTGGATTGCTAACAAAGAATCTGGTGGCTCATACACAGCTACAAACGGTCAATACATTGGTAAGTATCAATTGAGCTCATCATACTTAAATGGTGACTACTCAGCTGCTAACCAAGAAAAGGTTGCTAATTCATACGTAGCTTCCCGTTATGGCTCATGGTCAGCTGCTAAAGCTTTCTGGCAAGCAAACGGCTGGTATTAAACTAAAATAGTTTAAACAGTAAGAAAAGATGTCGTTCGATCATTTGGATTTTTTAGTCCAAACGATCGAACGACATCTTTGTGTTTATTTATAATTTGAGTTAGGCAATGGCCAGCACTGTAAAGTTGATAACAAAAAGTGCGGACACAATCCAGATAAGCGGATGAATTTCTTTGGCTTTGCCAGTCACGGTTTTTACGATGCAGTAGAAGATGAATCCCGCTGCAATTCCGTAGGTGATGTTATAACAAAACGCCATAAAGATAGATGCCATAAATGCGGGAACTGCTTCGTTGAAATCTGACCAGTTAATTTTTTGAAATGAGCTCATCATCATGATTCCGACTATGATCAATGCTGGTGCAATTGCGGCATCTGGAATTACTGAAAGTAGTGGAGATGCAAAGCTACTGAGTAAGAATAGAATGGCAACGACGACACTAGTCAGGCCAGTACGGCCACCAGCACCAATCCCGGCGGAGCTTTCGACGTAGGTTGTAATGTTTGATGTGCCAAAGATTGAACCCACACCTGTTGCGATGGAATCTGCAAACAAAGCGCGATCTAGTTTGGAAGAGAAACCTGGTTTATCTTCGAGGTCTTTTTCATCTTCAGCAGAGAAAATTCCTGTTCGACGCCCGGTACCGATAAAGGTGCCAAGCGAATCAAAAATATCTGATAGACTGAAGGAAAGAATTGTCATTAATACTAATAGAATACGATGACCGTTCGTGAATAAAGAGCCCATTCCTTGTGAAGAAAAGGCCGCCAAAAAGGTTGTTTTTAATGCACCAATTGAATTGATTAACGAGTTAGCGCTTGAAATATGTAAATTTGTTACGCCCATGGGAATTCCAATCAGCGTGGTTAAAACAATTCCGATTAAAATACTTGCAGGCACTTTTTTTATTTGCAAAATCACGGTGATGGTAATTCCGATCAAAGCTAAAACAACGCTTGAATTGTTGAAAAGGGTTAGTGAAGGAGTAATCCCGCCATTTGAGACGACACTGGTCACCCCATGTGTAAAGTGGGTTACGGCTGAGTTATAAGCCTGCCCATTAATTGTGGCAATGCTACTGGAATCACTGGAAAACTGCAGGATGTTGGCATTCTTTAACCCCAAGTAAGCGATGAAAACACCGATTCCACCACTAATTGCCAGCTGAATAGTTTCAGGAATTGCTGTGATCAACATTTTTCGAATCTTGGTGATGGTAATCACAATGTTGATGACACCACAGAAAAATACAAGGGCTAAACCTTCTTGCCATGTAAAACCAAGTGACATGACAACGGTATAAGTGAAAAACGCTTGTAAGCCAACTCCAGGAGCTAACGCATAAGGGACATTGGCAAAGAGCCCCATGACGAGGGTTCCGGTAACCGAGGCAATAATCATAGCTAAAAAGACAGCTTGAGCAGGCATTCCAGTCTGACTGAGGACTTCTGGGTTAACGAATAAGATATATGACATTGCAAAAAATGTGGTAATCCCGGCAGTAATCTCGGTTGAAACTTTGGTGCCGTTTTTCTCTAAATCAAAAAACTTTGACATGAAATTTCCTCTTTTCTTATGATGTACGTTAATAATAACTGTTTTTAAAAGAAAATTCTAGGCTAAATACGTAAAATAATTAAATTGTTTTCTATAATGTTCGTGTTCTAAACAAAACAAAATTGTTTAATTATCTTTATATAATATTTGAGAGTAAAAGTAAGAAAAGGAGTTTGTAGAGGAAAAGGTAGTAATTAAAAAAGTAAATTATTTCGTTGTAATTTGTATGAAACAAGTTATAGTATAGAACTAACTTAATTAAATGCAGAAACCGTTTTCTATACTGGAATGACGGTCAGGGGAGGCGTATAGAATGGACAATTCGCTCATTAAGGGCAGTCCAATTAAAGGAATCATCTTTTTTAGTATCCCCTTATTTTTAGGGAATATCTTTCAGCAAATCTATACAATGTCAGATACGCTGATTGTTGGGCGAGCGGTTGGTGTCAACGCATTAGCTGCAGTTGGCGCGACCGGAGGCTTAAGTTTTTTGATTATTGGATTTGCTCAAGGGATGACAACTGGTTTGTCGATCATAACGGCACAAGATTTTGGAAATGGTAATCTTAGAGGCGTAAAAAAGAGTTTTGCTAATAGTATTTGGATATGTGCTGGGATGAGTGTTATTTTAACAATTATAAGTGTGAGTTTGGCACGCCCGCTCTTGCAAGTCATGCAAACTCCTGCGGTCTTATTAAATGGTGCAGAAACCTTTATTAGTATTTTATTTGCAGGTGTTACGGTGACAATGTTTTTCAACTTGTTTTCAAATATGTTGCGGGCACTCGGAAATAGTCGCACGCCACTGATATTTTTAATTATTGCGGCCGTTTTAAATGTTATTTTGGATATTGTTTTGATTATTGGATTAAATTTTGGCATTGCAGGTGCGGGAATTGCCACAGTGGTTGCGCAGCTGGTGTCTTGTATCATGTGTATTTGGTATATTAAACGTCGAATTCCCGAATTAAATGTGACCCGCGCTGACATGAAAATTGATCGTGCAATCATCAAACAAGAGCTTAAAATTGGTTTGCCAATGGGTTTTCAAGCTTCCATTATTGCGATTGGGTCCATTATTTTACAAGTATCGCTAAATGAGCTGGGACCGCAATCGATTGCGGCCTATACTGCGGCTGGTAAAGTTGACCAGCTTGCCACCCAGCCAATGGTTTCGCTTGGAATTACGATGGCTACCTTTACAGCCCAAAATTTTGGTGCTAAAAATTATGATCGTATTCTGATCGGTATTCGCCAATGTTTAACTGTAACGGTGGTTTACAGTGTAATTATTGCGGCTGTCATTATTTTAAACAGTCATGCGTTGGTCAACCTCTTTATTGGAAACTCGGAACCCCATGTGACAGAACTTGCCCAAACATATTTTTGGGTCGTTAGTACAAGCTATTTCCTCCTTTCTATTTTGTTTGTTGTACGGTATGCACTGCAAGGGCTTGGACAAAGTTTTGCACCAACCATGGCAGGGGTTGCAGAGCTGATTTCACGAATCTTTATTGGGGCTGTGATGGTGCCAATGTTTGGGTTTATTAGTGCATGTTTCGCCAGTCCACTGGCTTGGTTGGCTTCAAACGCGGTTTTGATTGTGTCATTTTTCCGAACGATTCGTAATTTGCGTGGTGCCAGTGGTTTGAAACGGGAAATACCAATTAATGATAAAAAAGAATAATTAGGAGAATATATGAAAATTTCAACTATCATACTGTTAATTTTAGATGCCCTTATTATTCTTGGGTTAGTAGGCGTCGTGATCAATCAAATCCGTCAAGGAGATTTGTCGGATCGATTTTGGATTGGCCTAGCGGGAATTATCGCATTTGGGTACTGTGGGCAGTATTTGTTTAAGTATTCAAAAACACCTAGAAAATAATAAAAAAAGATTGGGAAAAAAGGCGGTTAGATTCTGAGTATAGCCTAGACTAACGAATGATCCGTACTTTGGATCGTTCGTTAGTCGTAGCTAGGCGGAAGACCACGTTTTAGAAATAATATTTGAAGAAATATAAAAAGGGCGGGCAAAAACATCGTTTTTGCCCGCCCTCTTATATTAATCTTTAATAATTATTCGTTTTACAGATTTAGCAATTGCTAACTCTTCATTAGTGGGAATCATCAAAACCTTGACGGTTGAGTCTTTGGCACTAATTACCCGTGGTCCGTTTCCATTATTGTTGCTATCTTCGTCGAGTTTAATACCTAATACAGCAAGTCGATCAATGATGTCTGTTCGTAAGGAGGCTTGATGCTCACCAATACCAGCGGTGAATGTGATGACATCCAAGCCACCTAGTTCGGTGAAATAGCCGCCAATATACTTCACAGCAGAGTTGATAAACATATCATACACTAATTTAGCTCGCTGGTTTGTAGGGGCATTAGACACAATGTCACGCATGTCAGCTGAAATGCCAGAAACGCCAAGTAAACCTGATTTTTCGTTGAGAATATCAATAATTTTGTTAGCGTCAACGTGTAATTCATCCATCAAGAATGGGACAACGGCCGGATCAACTGAACCAGACCGGGTTCCCATTGGTAAGCCCTCAAGCGGTGTAAAGCCCATTGAAGTATCATAAGGTTTGCCATTTTCACTTGCAGTTATAGATGCGCCGCCACCAAGGTGTAAGGTGACAAGTTTGATGTCATGGTAATCTTTTTTAAGAAAGTTTGCTGTTTCATGCAGAATATATTCATGACTAATTCCGTGTTCACCGTATTTGCGGATTTGGTACTGTTTAGAATAGTCATACGGGATGGCATATAAGGCGTTTTGCTCAGGCATATCTAGGTAGAATTTGCTATCAAAAACGGCAATTTCAGGAGTGGATTTTGGTAAAACTTTCATAAGGGTTTCGATACATTCCACTTGAACCGGATTATGCAGTGGTGCGTATTTATTTAAGGATTTTAACTCGCTTAAATTCTTTTCGGTGATTTGAGTAGGTTGTTTAAAAGTGGTGGCACCAGCAACTACGCGATGGCCGACAGCGGCAATTTCATCCACATCTTGAATTAAGTGTAGATGCTTCAATTGATCAAAAAGCAATTCTACACCCTGTTGATAAGTTAAATTAGCAATTTGTTCGGTAAACTTTTCGCCGTTTCGAACAATAGTGAAGATTGCTTCAGGGGTTTTCATTCGTTCCATAACTCCCTTATTAATGAGAGAAAGATCATCAAGCCCGAAAAGCTGCCATTTTAGTGAAGAGCTACCGGCATTGAGAACTAATATTTTTTTCAAAAATATGCACACTCCTATTTATATTTCATTTTAAAATTTGATTTAAATTGATTATTGTAACTTCAGTAAAAAGTGTAGCACAGTTTCGAGTCTGATAAATAGAATTAATAGGAAAGAAAATAAATGAAAGGGCTTTTAGAAAAATAACTGAGCTTCGAAAGGGCTTACTTGGTATAATGAAAGTGTTGACTATCTAAATCAGTGGAGGGAAATGCTAAATGGCAACTTTAAATGACGTCGCTAAACTTGCAAATGTCTCGAAAATGACAGTTTCGAGAGTTATTAATCATCCAGATAAAGTGACGGATGATTTAAAGCAATTAGTTTATCAGGCAATGCGCGAAGTAGACTATCATCCAAATGTTGCGGCAAAAGCGCTGGTGAATAATAGCACCCGAATTATTAAATTTTGTGTACTTGAAGATATTGACACAACAGAACCTTATTATATGAACTTAATGATTGGCATTGCCCGCTCGCTCGATGCGCAACAGTACTCGTTGCAATTAGTGACTAGACGAAATTTTGATATTGGTAATTGTGATGGGTACGTGATCACGGGAATGCGCAAAAAGGATTTTGATTGGATCGGCGAGTTGAAAAAGCCATTGGTTATTTTTGGCGAAAATCGATTTGGATTTGACTATGTGGATACAAACAATAAAGCTGGTACGTTTATGATTGCCGATTTGGCTTTAAAACGAGGTTATAAACGACTGATTTTTATTGGCATGGACAGCCGAGAATCGTTTGAATATTCGCGTGAGGCTGGTTATTTACAACTTTTACAGGAAAATCAAATGGTTTCAGAAATTCACCGATTCGATAATCACAGTCATCTTTCCCAACAATTCGTGATTGATAACTGGGATAAATTTGAACCCAATACTTGTTTTATTTGTGCTTCAGACCGGCTTGCTTTGGGAGCAGAACGGGGAATCGAAAGTTGCGGCGGATTAATTCCCAAAGATTATGGGGTGACTGGTTTTGATGGGGTGTTTTTAAACCAAGTTGCGTTTCCACAAATTACAACAGTCAAACAAGCCATCGTAGAAATGGGAATGGCCTGTGGTGACAAACTTTTAGATAAAATTGTGAATCACATTCAAACATCAGGTTCCTTAATGTTTGAGCCTAAAATTAGTGTGGGTGGAACCATTCGCAACAATGTTAAATAATGTTACCGGTAACATGCACGATAAGCCTTGTAATTAGAAGGCTTATTTTTTATGCTTTCAATGAAAAGGTTTTCAAAGAGGAGCGGTTGCAATGAATGAGTGGTATCAAAAATCAGTAATTTATCAAATATATCCTAAGAGTTTCAAGGATTCTAATAATGATGGTGTCGGTGATTTACCAGGAATAACGGGGAAATTGGACTATGTTCAACGGCTAGGGGCAAACACAATTTGGCTAAATCCGATTTTTGTTTCGCCACAAATTGACAATGGGTACGATGTTTCTAATTATTTTGCGATTGATCCACTCCTTGGAAACATGGATGATTTTCAAGAAATGGTTAAAGAAATTCACAAACGAAAAATGCATTTAATATTGGATTTACCAATTAACGATACATCAGATCAACATCCTTGGTTTCAAGATGCTGTGAAAAACAAAAATAGTATTTTTCGCGAATATTATATTTGGGCTGAAAATCAAGATAAACGGCCAAACAACTGGGGATCCTTTTTTGGTGGCAGTGTTTGGGAACCGGACCCAAATGGCGGTTCCGAATATTATTGCCACATTTTTGATAAACGAATGCCAGATCTGAATTGGAAAAATCCAGAAGTGCGCAAATCGATGGCTGATATTGCCAAGTTTTGGATTGATAAAGGAGTAGACGGGTTCCGATTAGATGCATTTATTCACATTGCCAAAGCTAATTTTGGACAAAATATTTTAAACCAAACAGAGGATTACCCGGTGGACTCCTCATTTTATGCCAATTTGCCAGAGGTAAAACTTTATTTAGAGAATTTCATCAAGCTTGTCAAAACGTACAAAAATGATGTTTTTTTCCTTGGTGAAGCTTCTTCAGCAGATGCCTATCAAGCTGCTGAGTATACGCGTCCTGATAATTTTGGTTGTGATATGGTGGTGACTTCTGACAACTATGGTGAGGAATATCCATTGAAAGATCCCAAAATTCCTATGTTTTTCCAACCGCGACAATTGAGTCTCAAACGACTAAAAGAAACTTTTTCAATTTGGGAAGCCGTTTTAGAAAATATTAGTTTACCAGCTTTAACTTGGGGAAATCATGACATTAGCCGAGTTTTAGATCGATTGCATATTGACCCTAAAGATTCTGACTTGCCGAAAGCTTTGGCAGTATGTATGTATTTGCAGCGGGGAATCCCCATTATCTATTACGGTGAAGAAATTGGGATGCGTAATCTGAAGTATAAAAAGCTCCGTGATTTCCGTGATCAACGGGCCCTAGATTTAATTCAGTTTATGCAAAATCAAGGATATAAGGATGAAAAGATTCTTGAGCTCCTCAATCAACAGGATGAAATGACAGCACGGGGTCCGTTTCAATGGAATGCAGGTAAGTACGTTGGCTTTTCAAATCATCATCCTTGGAACTGGGCAGATCATAATGAAGCTGCAGCAGATACGGCTGTAGAAAATGATGACGGCTTGTTTGCTTTCTATCGAGCAGTTTTAAAAGTTAAGGCACAACCGTTGTTTTCACAAGGAAGTTATCTGTTACTTGAAACAAATTCTAAAATTTATGCGTTTGAACGTGAATTGAACGGTAAAAAAGCATTTGTGATTGTGAATTTTGCTGACAAGGTGCTCAAATATCATGTGCCAACTTTGAAGGTCGTTCATACGCTGTTATCCAATAAGGCTAGTTCACTCGTTGATAATGTGGTGACAATGGAACCAGCTGGAAGTATTGTGATTGAAGAAAAATAAGGGAGATAAAAAAGATGGCAGATGATACAAGTACGGATTTACGGAAGTTACAAATTTATAGTGTGTTTGTGAGAAATCACACGAAGGAAGGAACCTTGAAGGCGTTAGAGCCAGATTTGCCCAGAATCAAGGCGCTGGGGACTGATTTTATTTGGCTGCTACCCATAAATCCAGTAGGTAAAGTGGACCGAAAAGGCAAGTTAGGATCACCTTATTCAATTAAGGATTATCGCAAAATTGATCCCGCCCAAGGAACTTGGGCCGATTTTGTTCATTTGGCAGATAAGATTCATGGATTGGGAATGAAGTTAATGATTGATATTGTGTATAATCACACTTCGCGAGATTCAGTATTGTTAAAAGCGCATCCAGAATATTTCTTGCATGATAAACAGGGAAAACTGTTTAATAAAAATCCAGAATGGTCTGACGTTGCAGAGTTGGACTATACAAATCACGGGTTGTGGGATTACCAAATTGAAACTTTAAAAGAGTATGCGAAAGTTGTTGATGGATTTCGTTGTGACGTTGCTCCCCAAGTCCCGTTGCCATTTTGGTTAGCAGCTCGTAAAGAGGTTGCACAGGTTAAACCAGATATGGTTTGGCTTGCTGAATCGACGGGTGGCGACTACATCCGAGAGATTCGGAGTAAAGGATATTGGATTTCGTCAGATGGTGAGATTTATCGTGCATTTGACCTCGCATACGATTATGACATTGATCAGGATTGGCATGACTATGTATACGGAAAGTCTTCACTGGCTGATTATGTGAAGGTGTTGAATCGGCAAGACCTTACATTTCCCGCAAATTATATTAAAATGCGATATTTAGAAAATCATGACCATGAACGAGCTCATGAGCTTTTTCCCAATTTGAATGATTTGATCAATTGGACGGCATTTTCTGAGTTTCAGAAGGGAGCCACTTTAGTGTATGCCGGACAAGAAGTCGGTATTTCACATACACCAACATTGTTTGATTCAGATAAACTAGATTGGAAAAGTTCCATAGACTTATCACCTGTGATAAAGCGTATGCATGAGCTAAGTCAAGATACAATTCAAGTTAAGGGGAGTTATCACTTAGTAGATTCTGGGAATGATATTGTAAAAGTTGTCTTTGAGACTCACAAAAAGCAGAGACTGGGACTATTTAGTTTAAGAAGTAACAGTGGTCGCGTTAAAACAACCCTTGAAGATGGATACTATGCTAATCTATTTGATGGATCAACAGTAATTGTGAGAAATGGTGTTATTCGAGTTACAGGAGATCCGATGGTTATCGAAACAGGCGAAATAATAAGAAAATAGCCAATTTTATGTGTTAGTTCCTGAATTATTAGAAAAAAGCTGTTACCGTTAACAGCTAGAAAGCGCTTGCATAACATTAATTGAGCTGCGTACAATATGTGTTGTAAGAACAAGTTAAAAAATTTTACAGGGAGGTTCTTATCATGAGTCATAAGTTTTGGAAACATCTCGCGACGGTTACGATGGTAGCCGGTGCAGCACTAACATTAGCTGCTTGTGGAAGTAGTTCCGCAAAAAAGAATGTTAAGATCACAATTTTACAAGGAAAGGTTGAAAATAATAAGCAATTCAAACAAATTGCTGCTCAATATGAAAAATCTCATCCTAATGTAAAAATTGAAGTTACCTCAATTGGTGGTGGTACTCAATATGATCCTGTTTTGAAAACTCGTATTTCATCTGGTAATGCACCAACCATCTTTAGTTTAGCTGGTCCTGCAGATGTTAAGCAATTTAAGTCACATGAAGCTGACTTATCGAACACGAAAGCTGCAAAGGCTGCACAGCCAGGAACTTTGGATGCGGTAAAGACAGATGGTAAGACAGTTGGTTTACCATTTAACGTTGAAGGATATGGATTTGTTTATAATAAAAAAGTCTTTAGAGAAGCAGGAATTGATGCAACCAGTTTAACAACTTATGCAAAATTACAAGCAGCTGTTAAGAAAATTGATTCTATGAAGACAAAATTAGGTATCAAAGGTGTCTTTGCTTTACCAGGTAAAGAAGCTTGGATCATGTCAGATCATTTAGCTAACTTATACATCGGCCAAGATTTCAAAGGAAATGCTTTGAAACTATATAATTCAAAGACAATGCCATTTACGAAGAATGCCGATATGAAACAAATGCTTGATTTGCAGAGTACATACTCTATCAAACCAGTAATGCAAATGGATTATTCAGCACAAGTTAACCAATACTTCTCACAAGGTAAGACAGCTATGATTCAACAAGGTGACTGGATTTATCCAACAATTGAACAAATTGATAAGAAATTTGCTAAAAACGATGTTGGTATGATTCCAATTCCTGTTAAGGGTGAAGAAGGCAAGTTACCAGTTGGAACATCACTATACTGGGCTGTTAATAAGCAAAAATCATCTGCTGAACAAACGGCAGCAAAGAACTTCTTGGATTGGTTGTATACTTCTAAAGCAGGTAAGAAAGATGTTGTAAACACTTTGCATTTCGTACCAGCTTATAAAGGTTACAGTAATTTCAAGATGCAAGATGCTTTAACACAAACAGTGTTCAAGTACTCAAATGAAAACAAGACCATTGGCTGGGCATTCCCTGGATACACAGGTACTTCATGGGATCCAGATGTTGCACAACCAAACTTACAGAAGTATCTCTCAGGTAAACAAGGCTGGGCTGCAACTGTAAAGAACATGAAAGATGGTTGGAAGAAACAACAGGCAAGTTCGAACTAATAAATAAAAGAGGGTAATGTAACATGAAAAATCGTAGTCTTTCATTTTGGCTGTTTTTAACGCCAACCCTCGTTGCGTTAGCCTTGGTTGTCTTTATTCCGATGCTAGAAGGACTGTTTTATTCCTTTACTGATTGGGATGGATTGTCATTTACCAAAATGGTGGGATTTCAAAATTACATTACGTTGCTTCACGATAAGGCGTTTGTTAACGCCTTTTGGTTTACAGTTGCGTTTGTAATCGTTACCGTCATTGCACTTAACGTAATCGGGTTAGGCTTAGCACTTTTGGTTACACAGAAGTTTAAGGGAAGTAGCTTTTTGAGAACTGTGTTCTTTATGCCAAATATGATCGGTGGATTAATTTTAGGATTTATCTGGCAGTTCATTTTAACGCAGGGGTTCAGTGCTTTGGGAAGCGTGCTTCATGCCGGTTGGCTAGAAAACTGGTTAACAACCGAGAACACTGGATTTTGGGGATTAGTTATTGTGACAGTTTGGCAAATGAGTGGTTATATTATGATCATCTATATTGCTTATTTACAGAATATTCCTCAAGAGATTATTGAAGCGGCTGAGATTGACGGTGCTTCCACTTGGCAAAGATTTACCAAAATCACTTTTCCAATGATTGCACCTGCATTTACAGTTTGCATGTTCTTGACACTTTCGAATGGTTTTAAGATTTATGATCAAAACCTTTCATTAACTGGTGGGGGACCATACAACTCGACTCAAATGTTAGCAATGGATATTGTTAATACAGCTTATAATTCCAGCAACTTTTCGTTAGCTGAAGCAAAAGCAATTGTGTTCTTTATCATCGTTGCGGCAATTTCGTTAATTCAAGTCTTCTATAATCGTAAGCGGGAGGTGGATTTGTAATGAGTAAGAAAAGCACACATTTGATTGCTGTTTTAGGAGCTTTAGTCGGACTATTATGGTTGTTTCCATTTTACATGATTGTTACGAACTCTTTTAAAACACCAAAAGGAATCTTTGCTTCAGTTTTAGCATTACCACATCCATCTACTGGAAGAAATTATGTAAATTCTTTTAAAGCTTTAGATTTTATTGGTTCATTGACGAATTCACTAATCATTACGGTTTGCAGTGTATTGTTAATTATTCTTTGTTCATCAATGGCAGCATATGCTTTACAGCGTAACCATAGTAAATTGAGTGGTGCATTACTATTACTATTTATTTCAGCAATGTTGATTCCATTTCAATCAGTTATGATTCCGCTGACTGCCAACTTTGGTAGCGTACACGCATTGAATATGTGGGGACTCATGTTCATGTATTTAGGGTTTGATTGCAGTTTGTCAATTTTCCTTTATCAAGGAACCCTTTCAAGTATTCCATTTGCAATGGATGAGGCTGCTGAGATGGAAGGTGCCAGCAGATGGCAAATCTTTTATAAAGTGATTTTTCCAATGTTGAGTCCGATGACTGTGACGGTTGCAATTTTGAATATTATTGCGATCTGGAACGATTATCTATTACCTTCATTAGTATTACCACAGGCACAGTACACAATCCCGTTGCAGATGTTTAATTTCTTCGGAGAATATACAAAACAATGGCATTTGGCGCTTGCCGGAATCACTCTTTCAATTATTCCTGTAATTCTCTTCTATCTCGCAGCACAGAAATGGATTATTAAAGGAGTTACTGATGGTGCGGTTAAATAAGTAAGGAGTTGGGATAAGGATGATTAACCTAAAAACTAAAGGTGGTCAAAAGTTACTGACAGCGGGCAACTGGGCCTGGTCAATTTTTACCATTAACTTTGCTTGGTTTTTAATTAATTTTTCCGTTATTCTGACGGCAATCATATTGGGAAGTATTAATTTAAGCGTAAGTTTCGTTATGATTAATTTGATTTTGACGTTTATGTTGGCGATTTTTACCATCCCAAGTTTAATGGCAAGTTTTAAAACAGTTCAAGATTGGCAAATTAATGGGAATGCTTCTTATTTCAAAAAGCAATTTGCAAATTGGATTCAGATGCTGAAAAATTTCAAACTCAATGTAGGATTTGCATTTATGTTTGGTGTGTTGATTCTATTAAATAAGACATTTTTCGGATTTGTATTTCCACATATGTTTGTTTTAACAACGACAGTGATCGTAATCGCGTTGTTGATTACAGAAAGTTTCCAAATTGGAACGAATTCTGACGAAAGCTTTATAGAACTTTGTCTGGATCATCCTGTTAAAATCTTGGGTGCAACAGCGATTTTCATAGCATTATTAATATTAAATTTAGTTTTACAATTAGCATTTTTGATTGTAATTTGCAGTATTTCTCTTTCGGTGTATTTCACTTATCGATTATTTGGCGGAAGAGTGGAAAAGAATGATTGACTTTGGGATGTGAAGTTACCACATCTAGATTGGTTCATAGGATTACCTATGATTACTGAAAGTCAAAAAATTAAAATGAGGGGCGTTTCAGAATGGTACAAATTAATTTAGATCACATTTATAAACGCTATCAAGGCAATACTGACTATTCAGCTAGCGACATTAATTTAGCTATAAACGATGGTGAATTTATAGTCTTCGTTGGGCCTTCCGGGTGTGGTAAATCAACCACATTACGTATGATAGCAGGTTTGGAAGATATTACTAAAGGCGATTTTAAGATGGACGGCAAAGTCATGAATAAAGTCGCACCGAAGGATCGAGACATTGCCATGGTTTTCCAAAACTACGCGCTTTATCCACATATGTCAGTCTTTGAAAACATGGCCTTTGGGTTAAATATTCGTAAGAATGATAAAGCCGATACCAAGAAACGGGTTGAAGATGCGGCAAAGATTCTCGGCTTAACAGAGTATCTTAAAAGAAAGCCAGCTGCTCTTTCAGGAGGACAACGTCAGCGTGTCGCTTTAGGGCGTGCGATTGTTCGAGATGCCAAACTGTTTTTGCTTGACGAACCTCTTTCAAACTTGGATGCTAAACTCCGAGTCCAAATGAGAACAGAGATTGCTCAGTTACATCAACGACTCGGAAGAAACTTTATTTATGTAACTCATGATCAAGTTGAAGCGATGACGATGGCAGACCGAATTGTTATTATGAATGAGGGCCGTATTCAACAAGTTGGGACACCTGCGCAATTGTATAACGAACCAATCAATAAATTTGTTGCCGGGTTTATGGGTTCGCCAGCGATGAACTTTTTCAAGGTTAAAATTGAAGATGGATTTGCAGTTGGTGAGGACGGCCTTAAAGTTGCCATTCCTGAGGGCCAACTCAAGGTATTGCAAAGTAAAGGGTATGTTGGTAAGAACTTAACGCTGGGGATTCGTCCAGAGGATATCCATGCAGAAGAGGTTGCTTTGCAAACATTCCCAGATGCAATTATCAATGCAACTGTTGAAGTTTCAGAGTTGATGGGTTCCGAATCCATGCTGTATTCACGTACAGGGACAACTGATTTCATTGCCAAAGTAAATTCGCGGGATTACCACGAGCCGGGTGATACTTTAAAAATGGCATTTGAAATGACAAAAGCTCATTATTTTGATGATGAAACTGAAGAAACGATCATTTAGGTTGAATTATAAAAAGGGATTGGGCGTAAGTCTTGCCTGATTCCTTTTTTTATAGAGGAGGAGATTAAATCATGCTACGAACTTTTGAAATCGATCCGTGGAAAATTGTGACTCATAAGCTAGACAAAGAAAACAAACGACTTCAGGAGTCCATGACCAGCATTGGTAATGGCTATATGGGCATGCGTGGGATGTTTGAAGAAGACTATTCTGCAGATACCCATTCTGGAATATATATTGGGGGCGTCTGGTTCCCAGATAAAACTGTTGTTGGCTGGTGGAAAAATGGCTACCCCAAGTACTTTGGCAAAGTGATTAATGCAGTTAATTTCGATAAGGTCAATGTTTGGTTAAACGAAGAAAAAATGGATTTAGCTAAAACGCCAATTAAAGATTTTGAATTATCATTAAATATGAAAAACGGCATCTTAACCCGTAAATTTACAGTGGTCGAAAAAGGTGCTGAGGTACGGTTTACTATTCGACGCTTTGTAAGCGTTGCCGAAAAAGAATTGTTTGATGTAGATTATCAAATTGAGAATTTAGGCGATCAATCGGTTTCGGTAAAAATAGTTTCCGAAATTAATGCGGATGTTTTTAATGAAGATTCTAATTACGATGAAAAATTTTGGAATGTGAAGACCAAAGATCAAACTCCGGATAGTGGTTATTTGATTGCAGAAACCAAACCCAATAATTATGGTACGCCACAATTTACGGTTGGTATGGAGATGACACACAAGTCTGAACTTAAGGCGATTGAAGAAGCTGTTGATGATCAAAAGGTGGCCAATACGTTCAGTGGATCACTTGATGCTCAGCAAACGACGAATTTCGAAAAACGTGTGATCGTGGTTACCTCCCGCGACTATGACGATGATGCGACTCTTAAAGCTGCAATGCAGAACTTAAGTCAAAAACTGGGCGCAAGTAATCATCAAAAACTGGTCGATGATCAAACGAACGGTTGGGCACAACGTTGGGAAAAAGCTGATGTTCAAGTTTCTGGTGACGATGCGGCCCAACAAGGCATCCGATTTAATCTTTTTCAACTGTTTTCAACTTTCTATGGGGAAGACAAACGGTTAAATATTGGACCAAAAGGGTTCACTGGTGAGAAATATGGGGGTGCTACCTATTGGGATACAGAAGGCTTTGCGATTCCACTGTATCTATCGTTAGCGGATAAAAAGGTTTCAGAAAATCTATTGGAGTATCGTCACAACCAATTGGCAGGCGCGTTTCATAATGCTCGTGAACAGGGGCTCAAAGGTGCTTTGTATCCAATGGTGACCTTCAATGGTATTGAAAATCACAACGAATGGGAAATTACATTTGAAGAAATTCATCGAAACGGCACGATTGCTTATGCAATTTACAATTATACCCGCTATACCGGTGATGAGACCTATCTGAAGACAAAGGGGATTGATGTATTAACTGCCATCTCTCGTTTTTGGGCAGATCGCGTGCACTGGTCTAAACGTAAGGGCGTCTACATGATCCACGGGGTCACCGGCCCAAACGAATACGAAAATAACGTAAATAATAACTGGTACACCAATATGTTGGCGCAATGGACATTAAAATATACACTCGAAAGTTTAAAAAAGGTAAGTTCAGAGAAGTTAAACGAGCTAGATGTGAGCGCAGAAGAGAAACATCACTGGCAAGAAATTATTGATAAGATGTATTTACCAGAAGATAAGCAACTTGGTATTTTCGTTCAAAACGACTGCTTCTTAGATAAGGACTTGAAACCTGTAACTTCAATTCCAAAGGATCAGTTGCCAATTAATCAACATTGGTCATGGGATAAAATTTTACGATCTCCGTACATTAAACAAGCCGATGTTTTGCAGGGAATTTGGTACTTCATTGACCGATTCCCAGAAGATGTCAAAAAACGTAATTTTGATTTTTACGAGCCACTGACGGTTCATGAATCCAGTCTCTCTGCTTCAGTGCATGCTATTTTAGCGGCAGATTTACACTATGAAGATAAGGCCGTTGAAATGTATGAGCGGACTGCACGACTAGATTTGGATAACTATAATAACGATACAGTCGATGGGCTACATATTACGTCGATGACCGGAAGTTGGTTAGCAATTGTCCAGGGATTTGCAGGAATGCGAGTCACGAATAATAAATTATCGTTCAAACCGTTTGTACCAAAGAAATGGACTTCGTATCAATTCCGCATTAATTTCCGCGGACGTTTAATTAAGGTTCAGGTTGATAAAGATGGGACGCAAATTAGTTTATTAAAAGGCGATCCACTAACTGTTGAACTAAATCAACAACCCTTAAAACTTAAAGGAGGCGACTAACGTGCAAGGTGTTTTATTTGATCTTGATGGTGTCATTACTGATACTGCAAAGTTTCATTTTAAAGCTTGGAGTAGGTTGGCTCAAGAAAAGTTAGCCGTCACGTTACCTGCTAGTTTTGAAAGTGATTTGAAAGGGATTAGTCGGATTGATTCTATGAATCGAATTTTAAAGTTCGCGGGGCTTGAAACAAAATATTCTGCTGAAGAAGTCAACACGATGGCTCAGTTCAAAAATGAGTTGTACTTAAATGAAATCAGTAAATTGACACAAAAGGATATTTTGCCTGGAATTGAGAATTTGCTGGATCAGTTGGCTGCAAATAAGATTAAACTCTCTGTGGCTTCAGCAAGTAAGAATGCACCGTTTATCTTGGAAAAACTGGGATTAAAGGATCAGTTTGATGCGATTGCGGATCCTGCCAAAGTAGCACATGGGAAACCGGCGCCTGATATCTTCCTTGAAGCTGCTAGAAAGATTGCCGTTGAACCAAGTCAATGTGTAGGTATTGAAGACGCAAAAGCCGGCGTTGAGGCTATTAAAGCTGCAGGAGCCATTGCCGTGGGTGTTGGTAGTTCTACTGATTTAAACGAAGCCGATACCGTGGTTGCCAATACTGGTGAGTTGACCTATTCAATTTTAGAACAAGCCTTTGGTAAAAAATAATTTGGTATTAAAAAATCCGTTAACTTTTAACGGATTTTTTTTTGGTTAATTAAATGTATAGGAATTTTGATAAATTAACGGATTTCCGGGTGTGATGATAATGTTTCCAAAGCCTGAATGATTAGGGGCATCTGGCAACATTTGCGGTTCAATGGCAAGACCCAGTTGAGAAGTCATATGACGTGTGCCATCAACCAAGAAATCTCCTTCAAACCCTGTAGTGGAAAATAATACAAACGAATTAGAGTTGGTGTGGATCGCTAGTTTTCTTCCGGACGATGGATCCTGCAAGATTAGTTGTGGGTCTGTGGATGTTTGTGTGTTAATTTTGAAGGGCGTATCTAGCCCGTTAGGTAGTTTTGCCAGAGCGTCACCTAAATTTGTGGGTTGGCGAAAATCAAATGGCGTTTTAGCTACCGATAATAAGTTACCTGTTGGCATATTGGAAGCATCTGTTTCAGCGATCGTATCTGCGTTGATCTGCAACTCATGATCATTAATGATTTTTTGCACATTTCCAGATAAGTTGAAGTAAATGTGAGTAGTTGGGTTAAACAAAGTTGGTTCAGACGTATTGCCAAAGTAAGTGACCGTAAATTTATTATTTTGGTCAAGGACAAACATTGCTGAAATTGAAAGCCGTCCCGGATAACCGTTTTCCCCTGCAATACTAATGTATTGTAGAACGACGCCAATTTGATTGTTCGTTTTAATTAGCTTAATTAAGTTCCAATGTGAATAGCTTATGGACGGATGATCGCCACCATGAATATGGTTCGGACCACTGTTTTGATCAAGAGCGTGACCGTTCCATTGTGCACCGCTTAAGCGTCCCGCGACCCGAGCCACAGTGGCACCGAAAAAGTCATGATGCTGGGCATAATCATGGGAATGCATAAAACCCAACGTGATATTGGCGACGTTGCCATCTTTATCGGGGGTATTAATTGCCACGACAGTTGCACCAAAATCACTAATAATGACCGAAACATTCTGGTCGTTGGTTAAAGTGAACCATGTTGATTGATTGTGAATTTGTTTAGAAATATCCATATTGAATCCTCCATTCGAGTCCTTAAGTTAAGCATACCGCAAACGTTTTCAATAAGAAAGAATGGCGACAATTATATTTGAAGTTAAGGAAACTAACTTTAAGTTGCGTTTACGAAAGGTAACGCCTAAACTAATAGCATATTGGAAACACAGCGGGGGTAATCTAATGAAAATAGACTGGCAACAACTTTTCTTTAACATACTAAAATTTATTGGAATGTTCTTTGTATATCAAATTGGAACAATTCCCTTACAGATGGCCTATTTAATGCCAACCAACCAGGCCTTTGTCTTGGTTGCGTTTGTCATGTACCTGATTACAACTGGATTTATGTTAGTCTTGTTTATTCAAATGTATAGGACGCAGTTGCGCAAGCACAATTTGGCTCATTTTGGGCGAACAAAACCGACGAAACGAATTGTTATTTTTATGATCATGATTGTGATTCTTTGGATCTTATTTTTAGCAATGCAGATTTGGATGAATCAGGCGAAATTATTGCCAACGTCACAAAATCAACAGACGGTTATTGCATTTGCAAAAGCCATTCCTTGGTGGATGGGCTTGGACGCAGTTGTCTTTGCTCCGATTATTGAAGAAATTTTATTTCGGGGATTCTTTTTTAATTGGTTTTTTAATTCAAATGACAAAAGAATGCAGCTTATTGGCGTATTTTTAAGTGGAGCCATTTTTGGAGCCGTCCATGATGTGAGTTCTTTGTTGGGTTGGCTAGTCTATGCCCTCATGGGGTGGTTGCTGGCACTCACTTATGCGTATACAAAAGATATTCGCTACAATATTGGACTGCATGTTTTCAATAATCTGATTTCGCTAATTTAGCGATTAAACTAGATATGATAATCGGGATAATTGAAACCGATTCCGTGACAAGGCATAATGAAGATATAAGATATTTTAGATTTTTGGATGGGAGTTTTGTTTATGGAAAAACATTGGTGGCAAGAAGCAGTTGTCTATCAGGTTTATCCGCGGAGTTTTCAAGACACGAATAATGATGGTATCGGGGATTTAAATGGTGTCATTGAACATTTAGATTACATTAAAAAACTTGGTGCAGATGTCATTTGGTTAAATCCAATTTATAAATCACCTAACGATGATAATGGTTATGACATTGCGGACTATAAAAAAATTATGTCAGAGTTTGGTAACATGGCGGACTTTGATCGTCTGTTAGAACAAGCTCACAAGAAAAAATTGAAGATAATGATGGATTTAGTTGTTAATCATACTTCGGATGAGCATCATTGGTTTGCGGAAAGTCGTAAAGATCGCTTGAATGATTATCGCGATTATTATATTTGGCGTGATCCCAAAAACGATCAGGAACCAAATAACTGGCAAAGTGCATTTGGTGGTTCAGCTTGGCAGTTTGATGAAAAAACAGGTCAATATTATTTACATCTGTTTTCAAAAAAACAACCAGATCTTAACTGGGATAATGTTAATGTACGGCATTCTGTGTTTGATATTATGCGTTTTTGGTTAGATAAAGGCGTGGATGGATTCCGAATGGATGTCATTAATTTGATTTCTAAACCTGAGGGTCTACCTGATGTTAAAGTTGATGGTCAAGCCAATTTGGCTGCCAATGGACCGCACGTTCACGATTATTTGAAAGAAATGAATCAAGAGGTTTTGTCACACTACGACGTGATGACTGTGGGTGAAACGCCAAATGCCTCTACACGAGATGCAATTCGATATACAGGGTTCGATAGCCATGAGCTAGAAATGGTTTTTCAGTTTGAACATATGGGCCTTGATGGCAATGAGAATCCGTTGATCGGCAAATGGAGTACTAATCGGGTAAAGTTGACCGACCTAAAGCAAGTGATGTCTAAGTGGCAAACAGATCTAAATGGTAAGGCATGGAATGCTTTGTACTGGAATAATCATGATCAGCCACGAGCAGTTTCACGTTTTGGCAATGATCAAGAGAAATTTCGCGTTGCCTCGGCTAAGATGCTTGGAGCAACTTTGCATTTTATGCAGGGCACACCCTATATTTATCAAGGCGAAGAGTTAGGAATGACCAATGCTAATTTCAAATTGTTAGAACAGTATAAGGATATTGAGAGTTTAAATGCCTATCACGAACTGGTCGATCAAAAAAAGTTGGTGACTTCCCACCAGATGTTACAATATTTGAAACACTCGTCACGAGATAATGCACGTACACCAATGCAATGGAATACTTCGAAGAATGCTGGGTTCAGTAAAGCAACCCCATGGCTTGCGGTTAATCCTAATTATGATGAAATTAATGCCAAACAAGCAGTTGACGATGAGAATTCAGTTTTTAATTTCTATCGGCGAATGAATCAACTGCGTAAACAGTATGATGTAATTGTTTATGGGGATTATCAGTTGTTAGATCCAGATGATGACCAAGTTTGGGCATATACCCGTCATTTAGACACACAAGATCTATTAGTTATTAGTAATTTCACAGAAAGAACCGTACAGCGGTGGTATGATTTGAGCCAGCAAAGTAATAAATTGAAGCTTTTGGGGAATTATGCTGACGATCAAAACGAGACCTTACGCCCTTATGAGTGCAAAGTGTACTTGATTCAGTAAGTGATTAAAACTTGTAACATGCATTTATGATGAATAGTTGTATAATGGATTTTATGAACAAAAATCGCTGAATAATCAGTGTGGGAGGTTTAGTATGCTTTACCAATATCCAACATTAGCCAAAATCAATGAAACAGGAAACGCAATTCGGGTTAACGAAAATAGTGTCATTCAAAGTTTGCCAAATATGTCAGGGGTCGATTATTTTGTCAAAAGTAAGGATCAACATGACTATTATGTTTTTATTGATCGCGGTGAGCAGGGTGGAGCAGTTATTCATACCGATAATTACAGCGATTTAGGCTTTTTCTTAATCGAAACACCATTGTCTGATTTTGATCTAGACATTAATCCAGAAACAAGTTTAGTGGAAATGTACGATGGAGCTGGTGTTGTCACGGATTTTACGGATGCGGTTGAAAAAGATGAAATCAAAAAAATGCTTGATGAATACCAAAATGCTTCGGATGAAGAATTAGAAGCAAGTGATGTCTATAAAGAGCTAGATAAATATGTGAGTCGTTATCTGGAACTTGACGAAACGACGGAAAAACATGTCAATTTGGCTATAATTCGAATTGCAATCTTGAGTATTAGTCAACAAAGTGCAACGGAGCAGTAAAGTAAAGAGAGTAGAAAAAAGGACGGTTAGATTCTGAGCATAGCCTAGACTAACGAATGATCCATACTTTGGATCGTTCATTAGGCGTAGCTAAGCGAAAAAATCTAACTGCCTTTTTTACATTTTAGAAATAATATTCGGCCTCTTCTTATTTATTACCACCAAATAAAAATTAATAAATTTTCAATTAAAATCTGTTTTAAGGTTTTTCGTATTTTATGGCCGTCAGGGGTGAAATTGTTAAGAACATAGCTAGCCTTATGGTCGTTATTCTTGAAATAAAAAACAATTTTTTCTGAGGGCGTATCGGTGGTTTGCCAGTAAAACGGTAATGCACCAATAGAAGGCAGTACGTCTAAAAAAGTAAATTTATGTGGAAATCTTTTTTTAAGAAATTTTGAATTGCATGGGCGTTATAGTTGGTTGCCCGCTGGAAGCCAAATTTGCCTTCTTGAATGTGGAAAATGTGTTCCCACTGATTTTGAACATCTACAGGGAGGGCAGCAAGCGTATCGGTCCATGATCCGGTTTTCGGATCTTGTTTAAGGATAAGATTCTCGTGGGGATTTAATTCATAGGCATAGCCGATTTGTAAAAGACGGCTATTTTTCTGAACCTGCCGGAATAAGTTTCGAATTCCGACTTCCCGAATGATTTTTTCTATGACTTCATAAATGGTGGCTAGTTCCCAGACTGTTAAACACCAATATACAATTGAACCAGGGGTGAAAGAAAAAGGAATTAAAAGCATGGGGATAATCTGATACAGCCAAACGTGGAACAACGGCATAATCGACATATGGATACTTAACGCAAAGAGACCGAACGATAAAACGCCGGCAAAATAGGTTATTAAACCAAGCTAAGTGATTATTCGAGGAATCAATGCGTAGTTTACAAATAGGGCATGTTTGAAAATCTTAAAATTTTTAAAGTTAGTTTGAAAGCTTTGCAGCAGTTCTGGTACTGTATTGGGATTCTTCATGCAGGTGTTCCTCCGTAAAATGGATAGGTTAAGGTTGATAACATTTTCTAGTACATCACTAAACATATTTTGTACACAAGTTTACCATACATATGTTAAAACCAATAGTTTGATTAAAAAAGTGATTAAGACGAAATTATGAGCTTTTGAAGCTAAGCCATTTCATACTTAATCACTTTTTAGTTTATTGAAGACCCGTATTAATTGGATTGGGAAGGATCGTCCTGTGGTTTACTTTCAAAATCAGGGATGAGATGCTCATCGTCTAAATGGAGAAGAAGATTGTAAAGTGCACCATACAAACTTGCATCGTTCTTAAAATAGGCCGAATAGATTTCTGGAACAGACAAAGTTTTGCGCAGTAACGTATTGTCATCTCTAAGTAATTGTAATTGATGTTTTATTTCCGGCACGAGGATACTTTCTGCACTGATACCACCGCCAATGACATATCTGCTTAAATCAAGGACAGCTTGAGTATTGATAATCATATAGGCAATTCTGCGGCAGTACTGGTCGAAAATTTTTCGTGCGGCGGGTTCGCCATTTTCAATTGCTTTGAAAACACGCATCCCATCGTTATGATCAGTAAAGTCCAATACAGTTGCAATATTATTAATCATTCTTACTGCTGAACCTGCATTAAACATTAAATTATCAGCATCATCTGCTGCACCGTTAATTTGCGAGAGCATAAAACTTAGGTCACCACCCTGAGCATTAGATCCATACCAAAGGTGACCATTTAGAATGATGCCACCGTCCACAGTGGTTCCCAAGATAATTGCGGCACCATTTTTGATTTCTTTTAAATTACCTAGCCAGAGTTCTGCTAGGGCGGCTGCTTTACCACTGTTTTCCATGGTCACCGGCAAGTCATACCGGCGATTAATAATTTTACTTAAACTAAGGCCGTGTAACATTGGGAGGGCGCCGCCGTGATAAATAATTTGTTCTTTTTGATCAATACGGCCAGGTACACTAAAAGCGACCCCCCTGATATGTGGAAGGACTTCGTTAATTACGCCATATAATTTTTTTAAAAAACTATCCACACTATCGCGCGGTGTACTAAACTGGGACTTAACTTTTAAATTACCACTATGATCAATTAGCGCATATTTCGTATATGTTGCGCCAATATCGATAGTTAGGTAATCTTTTCCCGGATTGTAATTCATTACGTTTTTCCCTTCCTTAACTCAATAAAGCTATTATAGCGCAATTGACAGCGATATCACAATTCGAGTTTTGAGAGTGTGATTTTCTAATAGATGAACCCAATAATTTGTTACAGAAGTGACCAATTTTTTTATAATGTAAATTTTGTCAGGGAAAATACTTCCTAATTCCATGGATTTGATTTGCTATTCTCACGTAAGTCTTTATACTAAAAGGTATCCAAACAACGAGGAGAAATGTATGAAAACAGCAATTGTAACGGATAGTTCTGCCTACCTTTCTGACCAACAAGTTCGTGAAAATGACATCATTGTGGTACCAATCACGGTTATTTTTGGGCAAGAAACTTTTTTGGAGAATATTGATATTGATGATCAGTTGTTCCATGAAAAGCTCCAGACTTCCGGTTTGATGCCCTCCACAACTCAAATCACGTTAGGACAAATGCAAGAAGTTTTCGATAAATTGATTGCCGAAAATTACGATGAGGTGATTTGTATCCATCTATCTAGTGGCATTACAAGTTTCATCGAAAACCTAACGGAATATGCAAAAGGTATTACAGAAATTAATGTCCTCCCGTTTGATTCGCGTATGACTAGTCAAGGTGAAGCTAACATGGTCTTGTTGGCTGCCAAATTACGTCGAGAGGGGAAAACTGGTACGGAAATTATTCCTTATTTGAAACACCTTCGTGAGACAACTAAGGTTGATTTTATGGTGGATAATTTAAGCTTTTTGATGCGTTCAGGACGGATCACCAACCGCTCGGCCATTATGGGAAACTTGTTAAGAATTAAGCCAATTTTAGATATGGATGAAAAGGGACGTATTGTGATTCAAAGTAAGGAACGCACACGGAAACGTGCACTTCAAAAAGTTTTGGATAATCTACATTCTGATTTGGACCGTGGTGAAGATGAGTATCGTGTTTCCATTATTTACGGAGTAGACCATGATTTAAGTGCCAAATGGGAAGAGACCATTCAACAAGAGTTTCCAGCAGCTAAGTTTGAGAGTAATCAATTGGGGCCCGTAATTATGTCCCACACCGGTGAAGAAATCGTTGGTGTCATCTGGGGTAAAGATTGGGAAAAAATTAAGATTGACGAATAAAGTAGAACTTTGGCTCCTATTTCTACACATTTTAAAATAGTTTATTGAAGTTAAGGCGGCCTTTCAAGTCAACTAATTAGTTGAATTGGAAGGCTACTTTTTTGATTTAAACTTGAGAAACTTCTAGAAAAATGGTATATTGTTAAAATTAAATTAAAAAATGAGAAAGAAGTGTTAGTTACATGAAACCAGTTATTGCAATTACTGCAGATGTGAGGGTGGCTGATTCAGAAGTTATTAACGAACGCCGGGCTGACTTTGCTCCTCGTGGTGCAGTAGACGCAGTTTTAGCAGCGGGTGGCCTCCCGATCGTTTTACCTTATACTGCTCCTGAGTTATCGGAAGAACTTGTGAACACGTTTGATGGTTTGTTAATTCCGGGTGGTCCAGATGTGGATCCTACCTTCTTTGGTGAAGAGCCGATTCCTGAAATTGGTCGAACTTATTATAAGCGTGATGCATTTGAAATTGCACTTGTCAAAGCAACAATGGCTGCCAAAAAGCCGATTTTTGGAATCTGTCGAGGAATTCAAGTGATTAATATTGCCATGGGCGGCACAGTTTTCCAAGATTTAGGTGTGCAAGATCCAAGTTGTCGAATCCGACATGCGCAGGCGGCTCCCGGTGAATTTCCAACGCACCATGTGGTCATTGAACCTCATAGTTATGTGCGATCAATTCTCAAAACAGATCGCAGTTATGTAAATTCACGGCATCATCAGGCTGTGCGGAAAGTTGCAGTCGGATTAACCGTTTCTGCACAAAGTGATGATCAAGTGATTGAAGCTGTTGAGTCTACACAAAATAGTGAAATAGTAGCAGTTCAATGGCATCCCGAAAATATGTGGCAAGAATTTCCAGACCAACTAGAGTTTTTTAAAGATTTGGTTAAACGTAGCCAACACAATTAAAGCGCGCGAAAGTGAGGATACCTATGCATATTGAAACAGAAAAACAAAAGATGGGTTTTTGGAGTATTGTCCTGTTAGGGATTAATGGGATTATTGGTTCAGGAATTTTTCTACTTCCAAATCAAGCGATGAAACTGATGGGAACCGCAAGTATCGGTGTTTTTATTTTTGATGCTTTACTTGTGACAAGTATTACCGTTTGTTTTGCAGAATGTGCTTCCTTGTTTGAAGTAAATGGGGGTCCATACATATACGCTAAAGCAGCCTTTGGTGAATTTGTAGGTTATGAGGTCGGTTTTGTGACTTGGGCAATTCGCATGATTGCTGAGGCGACAATGGCGGTTGCGTTTGCGACTGCGTTAGGCGGGATTGTACCAGGTTGGAATACCCCCCTGATTAAAAATATTATTGTGACCGTAGTGATTGTGAGTTTGGCACTGATGAATATTTCTGGTGTCACCCTTTCAAAAATCGTGAATAACATTGTGACAATTGCGAAATTATTACCCTTGCTGTTGTTTGTTTTGATTGGATTCTTTGCAATTAATGGTAACAATTTTACACCGTTGTTTCCTGGGGGAACTTATCATAGTGGTGCATTTGCTGCAGCAGCAGTTTTACTGTTTTACGCCTTTACTGGATTTGAAGGCTTAGTGGTAGCTGCCGGTGATATGCGAAAACCAGAGAAGAATTTGCCACGTGCTATTTTACTGGTCATTGTGATTGTAACCGTGTTTTATATTTTGTTACAAGTTGTGTCGATTGGAATTTTAGGACAACACCTAAGCGCGTCAACGGCACCAATTCAAGAAGCATTTGGTAAAATTGCTGGTAATTTTGGAACTAGTCTGGTGGCTGCCGGGACAATCATCTCAATTGGTGGTATCTGTGTGGCATCTTCATTTATTACACCTCGTTCAGGAGTAGCAATGGCAGAAAACGGTATTATGCCGGCAATTGTTGGTCGGCGTAATAAAAAGAATGCCCCATACGTGGCCATTCTTGTGTCGGCAACAATATCACTACTGATTGCTTGGTCTGGAACGTTCGAAACTTTAGCTCAAATTAGCGTGGTTTCGCGTTTTGCTCAGTATATTCCAACTTGTTTGGCGGTTATTGTGTTTCGTTATACGCGGGCACAGGAACTACGAACGTTCAAAATTCCTGGAGGTTGGTTAATTCCAATCATCGCAATTTTGGTCAGTGTGTGGTTGCTGATTCAGGTTGATGTGTCACAATTGTTATTTGGTTTTGGGGCCCTGGTGATTGCTGTACCATTCTATTGGATTATGAAAAAACAGGCAAAAGCATAAATAAAAGAGAATGAAAAATAAGGCGCATTAGATTCTGACGTAACTCAGTACACAGAATCTAATGTGTCTTATTTTCCATTTATATTTAAAATTCTTCATAAACTGCTGGATCTTGGTTCTTAACACGGCCGTCTGGACGGTCCAAATTCGTGATGGCTTCCATTTCTTCTGGCGTTAACTCAAAATCAAAGATGTGTAAGTTTTCTCTTTGACGGACGGTTGAACTTGATTTTGGAATGGGCATAACACCTATCTGAGTTTCCCAGCGTAAGATTATTTGACCAACGGATTTCTTATGGGCATCAGCAATTTTTTTGATTGTGGAATCTTGCAGTACAGAACTTGCTCGACCAAGAGGGCTCCAAGCTTCAGTTGCGATATGATGATCTGCATCGTATTCACGTTGAGGTGCCTGTGAGAAATAGGGATGCAATTCGACCTGATTGACGGCCGGTGTTACGCCGGTTTCATCAATCAAACGATCAATATGTTCTGGTAAAAAATTAGAAACGCCGATTGAACGAACTAACCCCCATTTTTGGGCATCAATTAAAGCTTTCCATGCTTCCACATAATGATCTTCTTTTGGATTTGGCCAGTGAATTAGGTAAAGGTCGAAATATTTTAACCCGGTTTGGTAAAGTGATTCTTGAATGTTAGTTAAAGCTTCGTCGTATTGGTGATGACGTCCTGGTAATTTTGATGTAATCATGATCTGAGAGCGCGGAATATCACTTTGTCGAATGGCCTCACCAAGTGCGCCATGGTTCTCGTAATTATAAGCTGAGTCCAAAGCACGATAGCCATTATCAAGTGCACTGCGAATAGCACTTACACCAGTTGCCCCATTTAATTTATAAGTTCCAAAGCCTACTTGTGGAAAAACGGCCCCATCATTAAGCTTGATTTGTGGAATTTGATGACTCATTATTGACATCTCCTAGAATTTAAAATAGTTGACATTAGACTTGAACGGTTAAACAATGAAAACGTTCTATAGTTTTAGGATAAGCTAAATTTAGCTTTCATGCAAAAATAGCCTATCAATTTAAAGAAAGATTAGGTGAAATAATGACTGAAGTAAATGCAAACAAGGTGGGAACACTGACACTTGGAGAAAAAACGTTTAGTCGCTTAGGATATGGTGCAATGCAACTACCCGGCAAGGGTGTTTGGGGGCCCTCAGAGAACCCTAAAAATGCTGTAATGGTTTTACAACGAGCAGTTGAACTAGGCGTGAATTTTATTGACACGGCAGATGCTTATGGACCGTTCACCTCTAACTTACTGATTCGGGATGCCTTTGCACCTTACAAGGGCGAATATAAAAATGTTTTTATTTCAACAAAAGTGGGTTTTACACGCCAAGGGCCTGATAAATGGATTCCAGTTGGTCGCCCTGAATATTTGCGACAAGAAGTTGAAATGAATTTACGCACATTGGGTGTAGATAGTATTGATCTGTTGTTTTTGCATCGAATCGACCCCAAAGTTTCAGTTGCGGATCAAATTGGTGAACTTGCCAAAATGCAGCAAGAAGGAAAAATTAAGCATATTGGTCTAAGTCAAGTTTCAATCAATCAGATTCAAGAAGCCAGCAAGTATGCCAAAATCGAAGCAGTACAAAATCTTTATAATGTTACTAATCGAAAAGACGAGAATGTTCTAGATTACTGTGAAACCCATCAAATTATTTTTGTTCCTTGGTTTCCTTTGGCAACTGGAGCTCTTGCTAAACCAGGATCAGTTTTAGATGGGTTAGCCAAAAAGTATCAGGCAAGTCCTTCACAAATTGCCTTGGCTTGGTTATTAAAACGATCACCGGTGATATTGCCAATTCCAGGGACTTCCAATTTAGATCATTTGGAACAGAATGTGGCTGCAACAAATGTTAAATTAACAGATGAAGACGTTAAGGGAATTAATGACTTGAAATAAGATATTGATAAGTCGGTATCATAAGAAAATTATAATTACTACAATAAGCATTAAAGTTGTAAGAACCTTTAGAAATTTGCTATACTAACTGTGTAAACAAATCTTGTTTTTCTAAGAGGCGTTTATAGAGACAACTAAGTGATCACTAGTTGATTTTATGAGTAATACTCTAGACAAAACCAAAAGGAGTGAAGGACAATGTTTGGATGGCTATGGGCTTTAATTATTGGTGGAATTATCGGTGCGCTTGCAGGTGCGATTACAAGTAGAGATTTACCAGCAGGATGGATTGGTAATATTGTAGGAGGACTAGTGGGTGCTTGGTTAGGACAATCCCTTTTGGGAACATGGGGACCTCAGTTAGCAGGAATGGCATTAATTCCCTCGATAATTGGTGCAATTGTGGTTGTGCTAATCGTATCAGCAATTTTTGGAATGAGAAAAACAAAATAAAGAGTGAACGAATTGAAACGGTTAAACAGCTGCATTTAAGATCGATGGAAGCGGGATCGCGATCTCGCAGGAATCGGGGTTAAATGCGGCCGTTTGTTTCAATAAGTTGTCCTAATAAAGAGTGAACGAATTGAAACGGTTAAACAATCTTTTTTTGAGTAAGAAAACAAGCGTATTTCCAGCTTTTTGCTGAAAAATACGCTTGTTTTTGTATGTGGACTTAGGCGTGTGTCACGTCACCAACGGTTTCTTCTTTTTCGGAATAATTATTTTCTTCCTTAATAAGACGTGCACGTTCTTTTTTGTTGTACCATGGAGATGTTGTAAATGCTAAAACATCGTTAATAAGGTAGATTGAACTGTTTACAAACATGGCTAATGTAGCTGAGCCCTGACGGAATGAAATGAACCAAAGGACCATTTGTGCAATTCCTGAAGCAACCCACCAGAAGTATTGGTTGTTGAAACGGAGGAAGCAGATAACACCAGCTGTTAAACTAATTGAAAAACTGATGGCGTCAACCCATGGACGAGGATCATTAGTGAATGTACCGATTAGGTAACCAGAGACAAAGTAAACAACCACTGTTGAAGCTAATGCCACAAACCAAGTTTTACCAGTGAACTTACGAATCTTAGAAACCATGTTAACGTTCCAGTTTGCACTCATCAGAACTGGTAAATCAAGTGTAACAACGTAAGCCAACTGTTCTGCCATACTTAAATAATTTTTTGCTGCAAAACCTGTGATTATAAAACATAATGCAGATAATAATCCTAACCAACCATTAACTGATTTTGCGGCATTGATTGCTAAAATACATAAAACACCTAATGTGGTTCCAATAAATGTAGTAATTGTTAAAGCTGTAATTGGTGAATTCACCAAAGTCATGATTTGACAACCAAGACTGAAAAAGAATAAATAGTAGTTTTGTTGAGGCCAACCCTTTAATTGATGTGCCAAAAAGTGTAAATAATTAGACATTTGCTTATCTTCCTCTCTTGTTTCTATGTATACGGCCGTACACAATATGTTCCGATTTCAAAACCAAACAACACTATATATTGTATCTCGAAATTAAAAAAATGAAAGACTTGATTTTATCTTTTTTTTGCGGTATAGGAAAAGCTACAATTAAATAACGACATTAAAGTTTAAAAAATCTCGAAAGCATTCTAAAATGAAAATAGGAGAGGAAGTGACAAAGATGGACTTTAGTTATTGGGGCAGCATTTGTTTAGCAGTTTTTATCACGTTGTGGCTTACTGATCGGCGTCGATTTTTAAATGGTTATTTTTTGATTGCCGGGCTGATATGTTTTGTGATTGCAGTTTGGCAGTGGCTTGAAGTGACTCAGGCACCTTGGATGCAAGCTATGATGTTGATTACGAGCTTAGTCCTGACTGGAATTATTCCCATTGCTTTAGCCTTTTTTGCACTTGCCTGTGTGCTCTATAGTAGAAGACTTATTCGTTATTCGGGTTCACAACTTGGTTACGTCATGTTAGAAACTATTGGTTTTGTGATTTGGGGCATGCTTATTGTAACCCTACTAAATTCGCTATTTTTTCGTAGTCATCTTATATGGATGATACTTGGTATTTTATTTTTATGGATCGGCTATCTCATGGTTGGTTTTCTTTCATATGCGTTGTCTTCTTTGCTGGACGAATTGCCTATTCTGTATTCTGTGGATTTTATTGTGATTTTGGGAGCGGGTCTACTGGCAGATGGCAGTGTTTCGAGGATTCTCCAGCGACGCCTGGATAAAGGAATTGCAATATACAAACAGCAGCGAAAACGAGGGGCTCACCCGCAATTTGTGGTTTCGGGTGGACAGGGTTCCGATGAAATCATGCCAGAGAGTCGTGCTATGGGCAACTACTTGATAGAAAACGGTATTGCTAAATCTCAAATTATTCAAGAAAATGCTTCAACCTCTACTTATGAGAATTTATATAATTCAGAAATATTAATGACAAAGGAAAAGGTTTTTCATCGAGCCATTTTTGTTACAAACAGTTTTCACGTGTTTCGAGCTGGTGTTATTGCGAAACGATTGCATACAACAATGTCTGGAATTAGTGCGTCGACATCCATCCATTATCTTCCGTTTGCAGCTTTTAGAGAATATTTGGCTTTATTTATGATGTTTAAATGGACAAATGCTATGATTTTGGCTACCCTGACAATTAGCTATTTAATCTACTGGTTATTCGTTTATTAATTAACTTGTGGAACATGGTATAATGTCGTCAAGGAGGAGAAAATCATGACCTTACAATTAAATATTAAGAAGAGCTTAGTTGGGGTAGCTGCTGTTGTTATGCTGTTTTCTTTGGTTGCATGCAGTAATGGTGGACAAAGTGATGCAGCAAGTAGCTCGTCGTCTTCTGCCACTTCAACGCAGACCAACCAAAAAAAGGCCTCAGCTTTATTAAAAAAAGCCCAAAAGCAAATTGAAAATGGACAAACAAGTAATGCACTAGCAACGTTAAAAAAAGCGCAAAGCTTAAACAATAATGATAGTAAAGTAAGTGAATTACTTGCAAATGTTCAAAACTATTTAGCCGCCAAAGAGGCACTGAATAGTGGTGATACTGATTCTGCAAATTCTAGTTTGGCAAAAATGACGTCAGAAAAGACAAACGGGGATGCACTGACTTCACAAGCTAAAGATTTGAGCACCAAATCCGCTCAACTAAAAGAAGCAAATAGGTGGTATCAAAATGCATATGATGCTGTTTCAAATGGGTACTACGAAACAGCTAAAGCGGATTTGGCTAAATTAAATGCGTTGCCTTCATCAGTTAGAGGGATTAAAAACCTTCAAGAGCAAGGAAAAGCTTTAACGAATCAAATAAGTGTTGCAAGTAGTAGCTCGACTACATCTCAAAGTTCCAGCATGAATTCAAATAGCAATTCAAGCAGTTCAGGCGCGTCTCAAACTACTGGGAGTTTGACGGATGACCAGGTTGATAGTGTCATTACTTCATTCACGGGAACAGTGGGGATTACTAATCAGCGCGGACTTTCTTTTGGTGTGACGCAGATTGGTACGAACTACTACCAAGTTGAAGTACGTCAGAACAATTCTTCCAATACAGTAGGCAGTTTGACCGGTATTTACCGTTATAATACGCAAACAGGTAGTTATTCTAAACTGAATACAATTACAGGTAATTATGAAAAATAATTAATATTGAAAATGTTTGATCTTTAAAAACAGGCCAGAGAAATTTTTTCTCTGGCCTGTTTTATTTGCAAACTTAAATAGCTAAAACACATTAAAATTGGCAAATCTTTTGGATCTTTTTTTGATCACATGAGTAATTTGTGCTTTGAACATACAGCGTATTAGATTGTTTGTGCATTTTCTATTTTGAATAATCTTTTTTCTTTAAATGAATTGCTGTAATTATTGTAAGAAGGGTTGCTAAACTCATAACAATGAGAAAACCAAACGACGAACTTTTACCAGGAATTCCACCTGTATTCATTCCCCAAATTCCAGAAATTAAAGCAGGAATCGAAATGACTAATCCCGCCGAATCTAGAAATTTCATTAAATGATTGAGATTATTATCCATCATGTCAGTAAACAGTCCACCAATAGTTTCCAGTAAGTCTCGATAAACGCGAACTAGTTTATTTGCATGGCGTTGACTGAGCTTGATGTCATAAATCAATGCTTCATCATTAATATTTGAAATGAACGCCTTTTCTTCCCATAACGAATCTAAGGTTTCGGCCTGATCCTGTAATGTGTGATCTAGATAGACAATCTTTCTTTCCGTGTCAGCTAAACGGAATAATTCTGAATTTTCTGTAGTTTTTCTTGCGGCCTGATCTAAATCATCAATTGTCTTTTTTATTTCCTGTAGTTCCTTAATAAAATGGGTATACGTGGTGAAAATGGCAAATGAAATTAGCAAATCTAAGTTTGTGATTTCCTGTCCCCTTTGTTCAACGAGATGTTCAATAAACTCTGAATTCTCACAGACATAAGTGATAAGTAACGAATCTGATATTACAAATGAGATAGGCTCTAATTGGAATTCAATATTTTCTTTAGTATTGGCAGAGAGATTAATAAAGACAAGAGAATAGCTATTATTCAAGTTTGTATCTTTAAGTTTTTCAAATCGAGAGACTTCTTCGGCTTGATTGGATCCGATAAAAATGTCATTTGGAAGATCAAATTGATCGATAGTTTTTTGAGTTTCTTCTTTGGTGGCATTTTTTAAAACTATCCAATTGATTTGTTTTGGATGGTTGGCTTTAGTGATACCTTTTTTTGAAATGTTGAAATTTAAAATCACTTCTATATCTCTCCTTTCAAGTTCAGTTTTACATGATGAATTCAAACATTTAATTGCGTTTATTTCTATTATGTCAGAAATCAGATGACGAGTTAAAAGGATATGCTTATTTTAATCATTAGAAATAGTTAAGCATCTTGCTTGAAAAACTAATCTGGTTTCGATATCCTAAAAGTATCAAAAGGAAATCTTATTTTAACAATAAGATGAGGGTGATCACTTTAAAATGGGGTTTCTAATATTGATAATGGGTTTACTAATTAGACCCAATATGACAGTTAAGAAGGGGGAAAGTAAGCTATGAAGGAACCAGATCTGAAAGATCCACGTTACTTGTATCATACTGACGGCTTTGAAAAGCAAGATCAAGAAACGCCGGCACTTCAGGCCAAGATGCAACCAGTACCTGACTGCGGCGAGACAAGTTATCGTGGCAATCACAAACTGGAGAATCGCCGTGTATTAATTACTGGTGGTGATTCGGGAATTGGTCGGGCAACAGCCATTGCGTTTGCTCGAGAAGGCGCAGATATTGCACTTCAATTTTTTCCAGGTGAAGAAAAGGATGCAAATGCTGTTGCAGAGTACGTAAAGGAGGCTGGTCGCCGTATTTTATTACTGCCAGCCGATTTACGTGAAGAAAGTACAGCAGCAAAACTTGTTCAAGATACTGTAGATGAATTTGGTGGGTTAGATACGCTAGTTTTGAATGCAGGTCAGCAAGTTTCTTGTTCAAATTTAGAGGATCTGTCTATGAAACAAGTAAACGACACTTTCCAAGTTAATATTCTTTCAATGTTTGCCTTGGCGCAAGCTGCGTTACCTCATTTACCGGCAGGAAGTAGTATCGTTACAACCACCTCTATTCAAGCTTTTAATCCTAGTAAACATTTAATGGATTATGCAGCAACGAAGGCAGCAATTGCAAACTTTACTATTAATTTAGCTAAACAAGCTGCCATTAAGGGAATACGTGTAAATGGTGTTGCTCCTGGTCCGATTTGGACACCTATTCAGCTAGATAAGGGTCAGCCAAAAGAGGCCTTGCCAAAATTTGGTCAGGATAGTTTGTTAAAGCGAGCAGGACAACCAGCCGAATTAGCTCCCGTGTATGTTTTCTTAGCTTCTAATGATGCAAGTTATGTCACAGCCCAAATTTATGGGGTAACGGGTGGAGAGGCGATCAATTTATAGGAGGGCAACTATATGAATAAATTTTTTAAAACAGTCCTCATTGTTTGTGCCTTACTCTTTATGGTATTGTGCTTGTTTGTCACATCCTTAACTTGGCCGGGGGAACAGCATTCACAATTTTTAGTGAATATGAGAGATTTCTTTTTAACAAATTACTATGCTTATACCACAATGTTTTGGATTTCTGTAGTTGTCTTAGCTGCTTTTTTGATTGTTATCCTGATCATTCTTTTTTATCCCAAAGCAACGACAACTTTTACTTTAAAGGAAAATCGAGGCAAGTTGAGTGTGCACAGCCGGGCCATTGAAGGAATGGTACGTTCAATGCTCAATAAAGAGGACTTTATTGGATCACCTAAAGTGAAGGTTCAAACGTTAAATCGACGAATTACAGTAATTGTTAAAGGTGAAATTAAGAGAACTTCTGCTCTAGTTGATCATACTGAAGAATGGTCAAACAGAGTCCAGGATCGAATAAAAAATCTTGTGGGTGCTCATCATTCAGTTAAGGTTAATGTCAGACTAGAACGCTACCAATCAAGGGGAGCGGCTACTTCAAAAAACGTTCGCGTAGAGTAGGAGGTCGCAAATGAAAGCAATATTTGATGAATATAAACTCCCTATTATTGGGGGAGTGGTCGGACTGATTATTGCAGTTTTATTAGTTACGATTGGCTTTTTTCAAACCCTTTTGCTCATCATTATGGTGGGCATAGGTACAGCAATTGGGCTGTATTTAGATAAAAGCCATCTGTTAGATGAATATTTGAATAACAAAGAATAAATAGGAGGAAACTAACATGAAAGAAAAAGAATTAATTCAACCAAACGGTATGACAGGAAGGGATCAAATGAATAAGAGATCTAATGCACAAACAAAACCGGATATTAATGGCGAACTTACTTACGATGATAAAGTTGTTCAAAAAATCGTTGGAATTGCTTTAGAGGAGATTGACGGTTTGTTGACTGTTGATGGTGGATTTTTCTCTAATATTAAAGATAAATTGGTCAATAGTGATGATGTGCGTTCAGGGATCAATGCTGAAGTTGGCAAAAAACAAGTTGCGATTGATATGGACATCGTTGCCGAATATGGTAAAGATATTGAAGATATTTTTGAACAGATGAAAGAAGTTATTACACGTGAAGTTAAAGATATGACTCATCTAGATGTCATTGAAGTTAATGTAAACGTGGTAGATGTTAAAACTCGTGAAGAGTATGAAGCGGATAGTGAGACTGTACAAGATAAGGTGAAAAACACTGCCGAAAAGACAGGTAACTTTGCTTCTAAGAAAACGGATCAAGCCAAGAATGCCATGGATAAAGGGCGTCGTAAAGCAGATGAAGCAAGAGAACCACGGGTTGAATAATTAAATAATAGGGTACTAAAGGTTGAAACTACAAAAACTTATCTTGTTGCTTGATACGAAAACGTTCATGGCAGCAAAATTAGATAAAATGCCGTCTTCCAGCAAATTTGGGCTGGAACGTAGTGCGAGTTCTTGCGGCCGAGCTTGCCACAAGAATCGACATCGACAGGAGCAAGAAAGATTTTCGGAACGAAAATCATCATTACTAGGCGGAATAGTGGGCACGACTTGGAGCCGCAGGACGGCAATTAAACTACTGCTTTTGAACCAAGTCGTTTAATACTAGTTATTGAAGTAATTTTGATCCTTTTAACCTTTAGATAGGGTATTTAAAGATGTTGCTTTATGATTGGAACTCAATCATAGTGCAACATCTTTTTTATAGACAAGCGTTTATTTATTGTAATGATTCGTTATATTTGTAAACGTTTTACATGTTATATGGTAAAGTGTAACTAGAGAAGTAGAAAAAATAAAAAGTGAGTGTTTAATAACGATGTACAAAACGGATTTGTTAGAGAAAAATCAACAAAATTTATTTAAAATCCTAGAAATTCTTTATTTAGACGGAAATCCAGTGACCAAGCAATCGTTGACCAAAAAATTAAAAATTTCACCTGCAACGTTGAAACGTTATTTAGAAGATTTAAATGAGGATGTTCAACCTTTAGTTGATGAAAACAAGGTAGAAATCAAAATCGAGGCCAATACGGCGAGTTTCAAAATACTCAAAAACTTTGCACTTGATGATTGGCTGTTTGATCGTTATTTAAAAAAATCACCCAAGTTTCAACTTGTGATGCTTTTTTATAATCATGGAAGTCTTACGACATATACCCTTCAAGAAAAATTAAATCTTAGTGAGGCTTCTTTGTAGCGCACTATTAAACAGCTTAATACCGTTTTGAGTGAATTCAATTTGAGTATTCACAATGGGAATATTATTGGGGATGAATTACAAATTCGCTTCTTTTATTACAACCTTTTTCAAGTCATTAATTATTCGCCTAAAGTGCGAGATTTTAATTTGGATCAGTTTGTGAATGAAGTGCAGACCGAATTACATTTCTACTTTCACTCTGAAGCAATTCATAGGGTGCGTTTGTGGTTGACAATTTCTCAGCATCGGTTGGTTGTCCAGTCCAAGTTACAAACGAGAATACCAGAATCGGTTCGTGAATTATACGAAAACAATGAGCTTTATTTTCATATAAAAAAAGTATTTCAGCGCGTCTTTCATGTTCGTTCACAAACAAAATCGGAGTTTGAATCTGAGGCGTTTTGTGTCATGTTAATTAGTATGTCTGTATTTAATAGCAAGACAAATGTGGCTCAACGTTTTTACGATATTTATAATTCTCAACACACACGGTTGTCTCAGGTAGTGGATCAAACGAATCATTTGATCCAAAAAACGCTCGAAATTAAGGATAGCCAGTGGCCCTTTGAATTAATGAAGTTAGTTTTTGATATTTGTGCACGACCGTTTTGTTTTTCGGGTAATTTGGAATATATGGATGAAATTTATGCTGACTACTATGTCTCGCATTTTTTCTCACATCAGGCACGCCAGGTTGTTAAAGAAATAATGCGAGTGTTAACTCAATCCAAGTATGGAGAAGTGAGCAAATTAATTGAACAAAATTGGATCTATTTTCAGCGGCGGTTACTATTTGCGATCCGTGATTTTAGATACCAACAGATTAAGGATATCAATATTGGCGTAGATACTACTTTTGATTATTATATTAGCCAGTTGATTATTGATCTTATCCGCCAGATGTTTAAAAGAGATTTGCGAGTTAATGTAAACTATTATCAGCCCGGGAATGCCTATGATTTGGTGCTAACGAATTATCACGACGAGCCTTACGATGACACGGATTATACATATTGGCTAACTAATCTAGGGACTACTCGTGATTTAGTAGCGATTAAAAAAATCGTTGAAACTCATTTTTATGAAAAGACTCCGGTGCATCAGTTAATGTTTAAAAAATAGTAGAGAAAAAGAATGGGAAAAATAGGCTTTAGCTGGGTCTCGTGCTATTTCCCAAATACTATTCCTAAAATGTAGAAAAGAGTCAGATTCTGAGTAGTCTAGATTATACTCAGAATTTAACTCTTTTTTTTTGCATTTTTTTGAATGGAAATATGATTAAACATTAGAAAATGAGAGCTCTAACGCACACAAAAATATGAATTCTTGCAATTTTTTTGAGTTAACTATAAAAAATGAAATCGCTATCAGTTAAAACTTGCTATGATTAACTTGTAAAAAGGAAGCGGTTAGTTTTGAGGAGAGGCGATGATTGTGAAAAGATTTCTAAAGTCGTTACTAGTGTTTGTCACTTTAGCCAGTATTTTCGGATTGTATAGTCATCAACAAACTTATGCAGATGATGCAGAACCGAATTTTAACCTTGTCATCTCGCAAAACTCTGTTCATGTGGGGGACGCGGTTGAAATTAAAGTAAATCAATTGAAAACGGTGGAAGAGAGTTCAATTGATTTTAGTATGATTATTCCAACCGGGGTGATAATTGATAAAACGGCACTTAGCCAAGCAGCTACTAATGATGGATTTAAGTATCAATTGGAGAGCGATAAGTTGAACTTAACTTTAACTCCAAAAACCTCGAAAAATTTTGTCATTAAGTTAATTGCACAATCTGCAGGTGAATTTTCAATAAGTATTTTGGATAGTAAGCAGGCACTGACTAGTAATGTAGTCCAGATAGGAGCCCAAGCTGAGGCTTCCTCAGCAGAAAGTACGAGTAGTTCATCGAGTTTGCCAAGTACAGCAGATGAAAGCAAAAACAGTGTATCGAGTTCATCAGTCGAAAAAGTGGAAAGTTCAAGTTCACAAGCAATCAGTTCAGCAGAAGACTCAAGCTCACAAGTAAGTAGTTCAGCAGAAAGCTCAAGTACAGAAGCAAGTTCAAATGCGAAAACTACTTCAGGTAAATCGGCGCGAACGATTGTTAATGCGAACATTAAACTTGATCAGGCTGTCAATAATATCAATATTTCATATATATATCGTTATGCAAGTGATACAGATCAAGCCCTTACAGGTTATATTCAAGATCCAGACGAAGAAAAGATTACCGTTACCTATACCCTAACAAAGTTATCCGGAAATGGTGCTACCCCACCTCAAAACGGTGTAGTGCAAACGTTAGGAACGTTTACAACTGATGGCGCAAATGCTAAAACGGCATTCAGTTATTCACTTCTGGCTAATAAGTTTGCGGCGTGGACGACAAACTCAGTGGGATCGGTGTATGTACTGAGAGTAATGTTTGCAGGTACAGGTGGGCAAAAGAGTTTTAATATTCGGATTGTCTACACAGACGGGTTACTCAGTCTGACTGCTCCTTCAAATATTGATTTTGGAAGTGATTTGAATGCTGAATTCACTGGAAACCCAATCTATATGGGAAAGGTTGCTACTGGCAGTCAGGCACTTGAAGTTACTGATACCCGTAAAATTCCAACTGGATATCCTATAAACGGATGGAATTTGACGGTTGCTTTAAAAAAACAAATGACAGGAGTAACAACTAAATGTGTTTTGACAAATAGTCTGCATTATATTTACAAAGGGACGGATAACACGCTAAGTTCTGCTTCAAGCCCAGTGATGAGCTTGACCACTGGAACACCAGGGAAAACAACGCCTGTTTCGGCTATGTGGGATTCTAAAAATGGAATAGCGTTTGAGCCCACAGCCGGACAACCAGTTGCTGGTGAACAATATACAGGTGCGGTTACTTGGACGTTGCAGGATGCACCGGTTAATCAGTAGGGAGATGATGCCATGTGAAAAGAGGATTAATACTTGTGATACTGAGTGTTGCGTCGATGTGTTTGTTTAATTCACCGATCCGTGGTGATACCCACGTTTCCGAAAGTTATGTGGGATTTACGAAGGCAGCACCTGCAACGCCGCAACCTAATGTGCCGGACAAACCCATTTATTCAAAGGTAGAAACGGCATCACAAGGTAAACAACAATATTTGCCGCAAACAGATGAACAGTCAGAAATTTTATTGAGTGTCATTGGATTATCAGGAATGATTGTAGTTCTTGGATATGGGATTCAGAGAAGAAGGATTTTTATAGCAGCCAAATAAGTAAAAGGATAAACCAAAAAAACGAATAGGAGCCACTCCGACTTATTGCTATAGCAATTAGGGAGGATGGACATCCGTATGAGAATAAGATTTTACGAAAGTAAAATAAATCTAAAAAACGAATAGGAGCCACTCCGACTTATTGCTATAGCAATTAGAGAGGATGGACATCCGTATGAGAATAAGATTTTACGAAAGTAAAATAAACCTAAAAAACGAATAGGAGCCATTCCGACTTATTGCTATAGCAATTAGAGAGGATGGACATCCGTATGAGAATAAGATTTTACGAAAGTAAAATAAACCTAAAAAACGAATAGGAGCCACTCCGACTTATTGCTATAGCAATTAGAGAGGATGGACATCCGTATGAGAATAAGATTTTACGAAAGTAAAATAAACCTAAAAAACGAATAGGAGCGATTGTCATGAAAAAAACAACTTTAATCTCACTAATTAGTATGAGCGGTCTTGTTTTAGGAGCTATTGCACCAGTTACTGCAATGGCAGCAGAAAACCGTACTGAAGACACAACCGCATCCGTTACATTTAAAGAAAACACGACTCACCCAGTTGATCCGGTCGACCCCACAGATCCAGATGAACCAGGTGATGGAAGTGGAACTGGCGAAGTTGGACCTTTAAGTATTGATTATGTTTCTAATTTTAATTTTGGAATTCATAATGTGCCAACCGAAGATGCGGTTTATACAGCAGAAGATGATGAAGGGGCTAGCAAAACATTTCCAAACTATGTCCAAGTTTCAGATCAACGAGCTGGGGACCCTAAAGGCTGGAGCCTAACCGTTAGTCAAAAAGGCAACTTCAAAGATAGCAAGGCAAATACTTTAACAGGTGCGCAAATTCTTTTAGGCTCGGCAATTGTTAAAACAACCACGAATAGTTACCCTAGCTCAAATCATACAGTAACTTCTTCTACTAATGGTGCGGCATTACAACCTGGAGGTGCTACTGTGAATGTGATGGCTGCAAAAGCTGGTGGTGGTTCCGGAACATGGGTTGATGTTTTTGGACAAGCAAATAACTCAACAGTAAAATTAGAAGTTCCAGCTGCAGCACATCCAAATGCGGATAGCTATAGTACAACGCTCACTTGGAGTTTAGCAGACACACCAGTTAATTCTTAAAATAATTAGGTAAAGGAGGTTGTCACTGTGAAACGAAAAACTTTTATCTTGATACTAATGACTTTGGTACTAAGCATTCTCACAATCTTGCCGGTTTCGGAAAATCAGCTAACCTTTGGAGTTCAAGCAAACCTTCCTGAAAATCAAGTTGACAATAAGGTTACCTATTTTGATTTGAAACTAAACCCGGGTGCTAGCCAAACTGTAACGGTCACGGTAACAAACGGGACTAAAAAACAAGTCAAGATAAAACCGGAAGTAAATACAGCGACAACCAATCTAAATGGTGTAGTCGAATATCAGAAAGTATCAGCTAAGAACTTTGATTCATCCCTGAAGTATCCTTTGTCTAAATATGTAACGCCAGTCGAAAAAACGATTGTCTTAAATGCAAAACAGTCTAAGAAAATCCATTTCAAAATCAAAATGCCTAAAGGTAAGTTTAATGGTGTAATGGCTGGTGGCATTCGTCTTCAAGATGAAAATGCCGAGATTAGTAAAGATGCTAAGAAGAAAAAAGGAACAACTGTCCAAAATGAATATGCGTATTTAGTGGGAATAGTCTTACAACAAACTGCAAAAAAGGTTACACCTGATATGAAATTGGCAAGTGTCAAGCCAAGTCAAAACAACCTTCGAAATGTAATCAATTCCCGTTTACGAAATGTTAAGGCAACTTATTTAAATAAATTGTCAGTAAATGCAAAAGCTTCCAAAGCTGGTAGTTCAAAGATTTTGTATCACCAGAAGACTTCTAATATGCAAATGGCACCTAACTCAGTTTTCAATTATGCATTGAATTTAAATGGACAAAAATTGAAGGCTGGGACATATGTCATGGATATCACAGCTAAATCTAAAAAGCAGACTTGGCATTTTAAAAAGCAGTTTACGATTACTCGTAAAAAAGCGGCTGTGTTAAATGCAAAGGATGTCTCAATTAAAAAGAATTATAGCTGGATTTATATCTCGGTAGGAGTCCTCATCTTGTTAATCATGATCGCAATTGCATTCTGGCTGATCCGTAGAAAACTAAAAGCTAAAGAAGCTGAAAACGAAGCATTACGCGCCCAACTTGAAAAACACTCCTCAGACAACTAATTGTTTAATGACCCCCTTTGCAAATAAGACTGGAAATTTCCAGTCTTATTTGTTTATTGTTTCAATAAGTAATACTAAGCTGGTAAACTTAAAGAAAAGTCGAAAGAGGATTTAGCTATGTGGATTCAATTTAAAGAAACAAATTTTTTTAAATTTATCACAATCTTTTTGCGCCGATTTAAAAGTGGAAATGTGTCGAACAATGGAATTGTTTTTGCGTATTATACTTTGCTCTCATTCTTTCCTTTACTTCTGTTAATTGGAAACCTGTTACCATTACTGAATTTGCCGATAAAAACCGTTCTAGAATATGTGCAACAGGTCATGCCAGAAAATATTTATGAAATTTTGAGTCCTTTAATTCGTCAGTTATTGACAACTAATAGTGGCGGCATTTTTTCGATAGGAGTTGTGGTGGCAATTTGGTCGGCAAGTCGCGGCATTTCGGCATTTCAAAAATCGTTGGATGCGACCTATGAAATGGAGAATTCTGCAAATGCTATTCTGAGTCGGCTGTTGTCTTTTGTGATTGTCCTTATTTTTATGTTGGCCTTGGTTGTGGTCGTCCTGTTCTTCACATTAAGTTCGGCTGTTTTGACTTATTTGACCCCAATCCTTCATCTACCTCAAAACTTGGTGGGCATCGTGAGCACAGTTAAATGGCCGATTACCATTATTGCGGCTGTCATTATTTTGGCTGTTTTGTATGTCATTGTGCCAACCGCAAAGGTCTATTGGCGGTTTGTCTGGGTTGGTGCGGCGTTTTCGATGGTTGGTTTACTGTTGCTAACGCAGTTCTTTGCGCTATATTTACGTTACTTTGGCGGCGAAATTACCACCTATAGAACAATTGGGACTTTTATTGTGATCATGCTGTGGTTGGATCTTTTTGCGGAGATTCTCTTGATTGGCGGGGTCATCAATGCTTCCTTACAAGAAGGCTGGCAGAAAAAAGCGTTTATCCCCAAGAAACGCCGTTCAAAAAGGCAAAAATCTGATAAACTGGTATAATACAAACATAAATTAATGTACCGGGAATTTTGGTTCTCGGATGCAGCTAAAGGTGTGAAAATTACGAATTTTATTAAAACGCATAAAGCTTTAACGACTGATGTCATTTTGATTTTGGCTGGGATAATCGATTGGTTGATTACGCGCAATGTCATTGTGACTAGCAACCACTTTTTTATGATTGGATTGGCGCTATTACTAATTGGTGTGGCCTTTGTATTAGAACGAGGACATTTACTAACGGGGTGGTTTCGCCGGCCAGCTAAAGGTGAAGAAAAACTGAAGCGAAAAAAGATCGATGTTCACAAAGTCGGGCGGATTAAAAACAGTCCAATTGTGTTTACAAAGCCAGCACGCTATTTTTTACGCATTGGGATTTTTACTGTTGTTGTCAGTATTCTTGTTTCATTTATCTAAAAAACTCTTTACCAAATGATTTTTGAAGTCATTGGTAAAGAGTTTTTGTTGGGAACCTAAGTAGTTAACACAAATTTTTGAATAGCTTTGGCAACGCCGTCTTCTTCGTTTGTGGCAGTTACAAATTTGGCTAATTGTTTGACTTCTGGAATTGCATTACCCATTGCGACGGGAGTTCCAGCAACTTTTAACATAGAAAGATCATTTCCTTGGTCACCAATTGCCATCATATTTTCAGACGTCCATCCTAAACGTTTCGCCAAATCTTTCAGAGCGTTACCTTTGCTGGCCGATTTATTTAAAACTTCTAAAAAGAAAGGCTCACTTTGCACAAAGTAGTATTTCTCTAAAAAGCTTTGTGGAATCTTTTCACGCAGAGCGGTGATCTTTTCTGGTGGGTCAATGAACATCCCCTTTGGAATTCGTAAATTCATTGGCATTTCACCGACATCACGATACCGAATACCCATGCGCACGTAAAAACTTTCCGCAATTGTGTAAGGACTCAGATTCTTATTGGCAGTATAAATATGGTTTTCAGTTTCTACATGAAAATGACTGCGCAATTTCCGACTTAAGGCTTCAAGATCAGTATAGTCATTGTAGTTTAGAGTATGCCGAATAATGGTCCGCCCCTCGATTGTTCGAACCAGCGCGCCATTGTAAGTAATGACAAACTGGTCATCACCAGACAAGCCTAGTTTTTTTAAGTGTTCAGCGACCCCAGTAAGTGGTCGTCCGGAGCATAAAACAATTTTGACACCAACTTGACTGGCCTGCTTGATAACAGAAACGGTTTTGTCGGTAATTTGTTTATTGTCGGTTAAAAGCGTGCCATCAAGGTCAATGGCCACAATTTTGATCGCCATTAGCGTTGACCTCCCTTAGCATCTAGCAAAATTCCGTTTTTAATATACGATTGAAACTCTTTGTAAATTGGGTGGAAGAGTTCACTATCATCTTCAGATAGCATTTTTTTAGGAAAGAAGAAACGTTCATCACCAGAAACCCGTCCCGTGATCGCAGCCACTAAAGCACTCACGGTTGAAAGCTCAACTAAACTACCATCGTGTTGCATAAGCTCAATTTGGGTCCGTGGTTTAGTGGTGCTAGGATCGTAAGCATCATATGGTAAGTCATAGCTATTATTGATAGCTGTGTAGTAGGTACTGTTAAACCCAGCTTTTTCAATGAGGCTTCGCAGCTCAGGTAATAAATATTCTGTTTCGCGCGTAAAGCGTACTGATTTCAGTGGGATACGATTTAAAAATCGATTTGATAAATCATTTAAAACGGGATCTTTATCGTCCTCCCACTGTTGGAAGTAGGTGTTTAAAACGCCATCATCTAAACGTAAATAATCGGCAACTGTTGCATTGTGATTAAAAAACGGCATCAAAAAATAAGGAATAAAATCGCGTTGCTTACTATTATCATTGGTAGCATCGCCATAAATTTCGTTTGCTCGTTGCAAAAGATGACTTAAAATCATTTCCATTGAGCGAGAAACAGGATGAAAGTAAACTTGAAGGTACATTTGGAAACGACTGACGATAAAATCTTCCACGGCATGAATGCCGCTGATTGAAAAGGCAATGCCATCTTTATAAGGACGCATCACGCGCAAAATTCTGGTTAAATCAAAAGTGCCGTAGTTTGTGCCTGTATAATAGGAATCACGAAGCAGATAATCCATTCGATCAGCATCAATTTGGCTAGAGATCATTTGGACAACCTGTGGATTTGGATATTTATGAGAGATCACGCTGGCAACTTCGCTCGGAAACTTTGGTGAAACTCGGCGGAGCACTTGGTTAACCTCGGTTTCTGGGTCCGTAATAATGTGTTCGGTATAGCTTTCATGATCAGTATGAAAAATATGCTCAAATGTATGTGAGTATGCGCCATGACCAATGTCATGCAGTAAGGCAGCACATAAGGTGACGAGACGTTCTGAATTGTCCCATAAACCATCGCCAGGTGTCTTTGAGGGATAGTTACGCTCAAAACTGTCACAAATGCGCCGGGCAACTTCATAACATCCAAGGGAGTGTGAGAAGCGCGTATGTTCAGCACCATGGAACACAAGTGAAGTTGTACCAAGTTGATGAATGCGACGTAAACGTTGAAATTCTTTTGTATTAATTAAGTCTAAGATGACCTGGTTTTGAACATAAACATAGTTATGAACCGGGTCACGAAATACCTTTTCCATTGGCAATAATTTATTACGGTAATCCATGAAAATAGGCTTCCTTCCATCTAAAAGTTATTTGTTAAGCCTAGTATAACAAAGTTTTGTAATTCCGTTTGAATAAAGCCAAATCGCTATGATGAATGAATTTTTGGGTTTATACTAATAAGGAAGTTATTTTTGGGAAAGAAGGGTGCTGACTTTAATGGATGAACTTAATACTGGTGTACCGGTTGCCATTCATTTGGACACTTATATCACACAAGAAGGAGAAGAGTTCCATTTTGCATTTGATGAAGATGGTCAACTTTTTCAAATGGGTGATTCTTTTTATATTCGTTACCAAGAAACGGATGAAGATACCAAAGAACAAATTCCGGTCACTATGAAAATTGATAGTGAAGGAGACGTCTTATTGACGCGTTCCGGTGAAAACAAATTGCGATTACGCTTTAGTAATGGCAAACGAATTCAGGCCCGTTATCGTACACCATACGGAATTTTACCGGTCGATACAGTTACCCCGTTTTTGGAAGTTCGTGTGCGTGATCGACCATTTTCCGGAACTGTGAATGTGGATTACCAGTTATTTGCTGGTGAAAGTTTATTAGGAGACTACAAAATTAGATTGCAATTTACAGCCTAGGTAATGTATCATAGGGAGTAGACTGTTGAAAGGACGTGCACCAGTTTGGATTTGAAAATTTTTGATGGTCAAGACAAAACTGAACTTTCATTAATCGAGGTTGCTCATGCAATTCTTGCTCAGCATGGTGATCCCATGGCATTTGTGGATCTTGCTAATGAAGTTCAACAGTATCTTGGCAAAACCGATGAAGAATTCCGCGATCGTTTGTCACAATTTTATACTGATTTAAATACTGATGGTAGTTTCATTTCTTTGGGCGACAATAGTTGGGGGTTACGTACTTGGTACCCCTTTGAGTCAATTGATGAAGCCATTATTCATGCTGATGAGGATGAAGATGACGATCGTCCAAAACGTAAGAAACGTAAGAAGGTTAATGCTTTCTTAGCTGACGCCGCAGATGATGACGACGTAATTGATTATGATGCCGATGATCCAGAAGATGATGATGTTGTTGCTGATGACGACAATGACTTTGATTCCGATAATAATGATGATTATACTGATAGTTCAAAAGATGATGATAGTGATGATTTACCTGATGATGATTTGCCCGATGGTATCGAAGGACAGTTATCTGAGTTAGATGATGACGATTCGGATGATGATGAATAAGTCAGCTTTTCAAGCTTGACATTAGATTAGTTACCTTGTATTATCTTTATTGGGCGCTTTGCTATGTGCAAAGCCAAACAGTACGGATTTTAAATTGTGCTCCCTATTCCAAATGAATAGGGAGTATTTTTATTATTTCATAAATGTCCCTAAAAAACCTCAAAGGAGTTATAAAATGACTAAATACATTTTTGTCACTGGTGGCGTTGTTTCTTCGCTTGGAAAAGGAATCGTAGCGGCTTCTCTTGGTCGTTTACTCAAGAATCGTGGCCTAAAGGTTACCATTCAGAAGTTTGATCCCTATATTAATGTTGACCCAGGAACGATGAACCCGTATCAACATGGGGAAGTATTTGTTACAGATGATGGCACAGAAACTGATCTTGACTTAGGTCACTATGAGCGGTTTATCGACAATGATCTTAACAAGTATTCCAATGTGACAACTGGGAAAATCTATTCTGAGGTTTTGAAAAAGGAACGTCATGGTGACTACTTAGGTGCCACTGTGCAAGTAATTCCACATATTACGGATACCATCAAAGAAAAAATCATGCGCGCTGGGACAATCACAGATTCTGATATTGTGATTACTGAAATTGGTGGAACAGTTGGTGATATCGAATCTCTTCCATTCTTAGAGGCTTTGCGTCAAATGAAGAGTGAAGTGGGTTCGGAAAATGTGATTTATATTCACACCACTTTGATTCCTTATTTACGTGCAGCTGGAGAAATGAAAACAAAGCCAACTCAACACAGTGTTAAGGAATTGCGTGGGCTTGGAATTCAACCAAATATTTTGGTAGTTCGGACTGAAAAGCCCATTACACAATCCATGCGGAATAAAATTGCGTTGTTCTGTGATGTAGATCCAGAAGCTGTTATTGAATCACGTGATGTGGATAATTTGTATCAAATTCCGTTGAATCTTCAGGCTCAAGGGATGGATCAAATTATTGTGGATCACTTTGGTCTTAAGACACCAAAAGCTGATATGGAAGACTGGCGAAAGATGACAGAACATGTTCGTAATGATTTGGACCATGTCATTAAGATTGCCTTAGTTGGTAAATATGTGGCCTTACAGGATGCTTACATTTCTGTATCTGAAGCTTTGAAACATGCCGGATATCCAGTCAATGCTAAAATTGAAATTAAAAAAGTGGATTCTGAAAAAATCACAACCGATAATGTTTCTGAAATTCTTGGCAACGTAGATGGTTTAATCGTTCCTGGTGGGTTCGGTGATCGTGGAATTGAAGGCATGATTACGGCCATTCAGTATGCTCGTGAAAATGATTTACCATTCTTGGGAATTTGTTTAGGTATGCAAATGGCTTCCGTTGAGTTTGCGCGAAATGTCTTAGGTCTTAAAGATGCTAATTCAACAGAAATGAATGCTGATACACCGCATAACATTATTGACTTAATGGCCGACCAGGAAGACGTTCATGATTTGGGTGGAACACAACGATTAGGCTTGTACCCATGCAAACTTAAAGCAGGTTCTGTGGCTGCTGCAGCATATGACAATCAAGATGTTATTCAAGAGCGTCATCGTCATCGTTTTGAATTTAATAATAAATATCGGGATGCTATGCAAGAACATGGATTAGTATTTTCCGGCACTTCTCCTGATAACCATTTAGTTGAAGTTATTGAATTACCTGAAAAGAAATTCTTTGTGGCTTCTCAATATCATCCAGAATTCTTATCACGGCCACAACGTCCAGAAGGTTTGTTCAAAACCTTTATTGCAGCTGCTAATAAATAACAGTAAACAAAGTAGTACACGATCGTCAATAAGACATAGTCGTGTACTATTTTTGTGAATAAATTTATAGAAAAATTAGGTCAAATTATAAGTTTTTCGTGAATAACCCTTAGGCGGGTTCGGTTTATTGATTTTTTTTAATTTATGGTTGTTTTTTTGATATAGGTTATTTATGATTAGAATTGACTGTACAATTATTAGCATGTTGATAAGTGAGGAAAGTACACATGAAAAAAATGGTAATCCGTGGCGGACAACAACTTTCCGGTGAAGTGACAATTGGCGGTGCTAAAAACAGCACAGTAGCTTTAATTCCAGCTGCTATATTAGCCGATACTCCTGTCCGCCTAGACTCTGTTCCAGACATCTTAGACGTTCATAATTTAATGATCATTCTTGAATCAATGAATGTTCATTCTACGTTTGAAAATGGTGTTATGGAAATTGATCCAACTAATATAATTGAAAGTGCCTTACCAAGTAAGGCAATTAAAAGTTTGCGTGCTTCCTACTATTTTATGGGGGCATTGCTAGGTAAATTCAAACGCGCAACGGTAAGTTTCCCAGGTGGCGACAATATTGGTCCTCGTCCAATTGACCAACATATCAAAGGATTCAAGGCCTTGGGTGCTACGGTTAACGAACAAAACGATTCGGTTTATATCACGACTGATAACCGTGAATTACACGGTGCCCATATTTTCTTAGATGTCGTTTCTGTTGGAGCAACCATTAATGTCATTTTGGCGGCTGTCAAAGCCAACGGGCAAACAACGATCGAAAATGCGGCTCGTGAACCTGAAATCATTGATCTGGTGACCTTCCTAAATAGTATGGGAGCTAGGATTCGTGGGGCAGGAACAGATGTCATTCGTATTGATGGTGTGGATAGTTTGAGTAGTAATGCTACTCACACAATTATTCCAGATCGCATTGAGGCGGGAACTTATTTGTCATTGGCTGCTTCAGTGGGCAACGGTATCCAAATTAATAACATCATTCCAGAACATTTGGAATCTTTTAACTCAAAGCTTCTGGAGCTTGGAGTTGATTTAGATGTTGGTGAGGATAGTATTTATGTTCCTGAATCGCGTAATTTACATGCCATTGAAATAAAAACAAATCCGTTTCCCGGCTTTGCAACGGACCTTCAACAGCCCATCACACCCGCTTTAATGAAGGCTCAGGGAAGTAGTGTCATTGTGGATACTATTTACCCCAAACGTGTTAAACACATCTCACAGCTGCAAAAAATGGGTGCTAACATTAGAGTTGAAAATGATATTATTATTGTGGCACATACAGAACAATTACATGGCGCCGAGGTTGAGGCTGGTGAAATTCGTGCCGGTGCGGCCTTGATGATTGCTGGCTTGATGGCTTCGGGAACAACGATTATAACTAAAGCTGAGAACATTTTGCGCGGGTATGATCGCATTGTTTATAAGCTGAAGCAACTGGGTGCCAACATTGAAATTGTGAGCGATGCAGAAGAAAAAGTTAAATAGAGGTAAAGAATGAGCGATTTTTTAACAATGGCGGAATTACAAAAAATGACGCTCAAACAGATCTATGGTTTTGCGCGTCAATTTAAGATTCCGTATTATGGTCAGATGAACAAACCAGAATTAGCTTTAGCTATCATTCGGGCTCAAGCTAAGGAACAAGACTTTGTCGAAATGGAAGGCGTTTTAGATATCGTCTCCCAGGAAGGCTTTGGTTTTTTACGGCCAATCAATTATGGGCCTTCTCAAGAAGATATTTATATTTCGGCTTCACAGATTACTCGGTTTGGATTGCGAAATGGTGATCTTGTCACAGGAAAAGCTCGACACCCCAAACCATCTGAGCGTTATTATGGCTTGATGCACGTTGATCGAGTAAACGGAAAAAATCCCGAAGAAGCTAAACAACGACCTCATTTTCCGGCATTAACACCTATTTATCCCAAACAACAAATTAAATTAGAAACAACCTCGGAAACCTTGTCTACCCGCTTAATTGATATTTTCACACCAATCGGTTTTGGTCAACGAGGGCTGATTGTGGCCCCACCCAAGGCTGGTAAAACCACTTTGCTAAAATCAATTGCCAATGGCATTGCTAAAAATTATCCCAAGGTTAAACTAATTGTGTTATTGATTGATGAACGTCCTGAAGAAGTGACGGACTTGGAGCGCTCGATTAAAGGTGAAGTGGTATCTTCGACTTTTGATAAAGAGCCGAAAAACCACATTCGAGTTTCGGAACTTGTTTTGGAGCGGGCACTGCGCTTAGTCGAAGACAAAGAAGATGTGGTCATTTTACTGGATTCAATTACGCGTTTAACGTGGGCATACAATTTGGTGATTCCACCCAGTGGTCGAACGTTATCCGGTGGAATTGATCCAGCTGCGTTTTATAAACCCAAGAAATTCTTCGGAGCGGCGCGGAATATTGAAGAAGGCGGCAGTTTAACAATTTTGGGAACCACGTTGGTTGATACGGGAAGTCGCATGGATGATGTTATCTATGAGGAGTTCAAAGGAACAGGGAATTCTGAGTTAACCTTATCACGAGAACTTGCGGAACGCCGTGTTTTTCCTGCGCTTGATATAAAACAATCAGGAACCAGAAAAGAAGAATTGTTATTACCACAGAATGTTTTGGATCAAGTTTGGCGGATTCGCCGTGCTATGGTGGGTGATTCGCTTGAAACAACGGAACAATTGTTACAATTCTTGAAAAATACTAAAGATGATCAAGAATTTTTAGGTGAGATTGAAAATGTGAAGTTTAAATCAGCCGTTCGGAAACGAAAACCACGGTAAAAGTGAGTTGCGTGTAATAGATATTCATGATATTATAGTGGTCGTTGATTAATTTAAGAAAATAACTATGTCTCAGTAAATGACTCATGGCAAAGGAGCGTATTTATAATGAAAAAAGGAATTCATCCAGATTATCACGAAGTCGTATTTCAAGATTCAACAACTGGTTATAAGTTTATTTCCGGTTCAACAAAGACTTCTGCTGAAACAATCACAATGGACGATGGCAAAGAATATCCATTAGTTCGTGTTGAAATTTCTTCTGATTCACACCCATTCTACACAGGTCGTCAGAAGTTCAACCAAGTCGATGGTACTGTCGATCGTTTCAACAAGAAATACGGACTTACAGACGACAACAAGTAATTCTGTACTTAAAAAAGCTCGAACCAACTGTGACGTTGATTCGAGCTTTTTGTTTTGGGTTAATGTTTGCGGTCGGCGTGCGTGTTGATTTGAACCAAAATAAAATTCAAAGCAACTAAGACTGATGTGGAAATAAAGACGGATCCGTAATCAAAGGTTCCAGAAACTGCAGATCCAATTAAGGGACCGGACATGTTTCCTAATGCTTGAAAAGATTGATTCCAACTAAATACCCGACCTGTTACTTCGGCAGGCGAGCGTTTTGACAAGATTGCTTGAACGGCAGGCAACATGGCGCCATCCGAAATACCAACCATAAAGCGGAAGAAAGCCAATAGCCAAACTGAACTAACAAATGCCATTGGAATATACATACAAATGGCAAAAATAAAACCAATGGAAAGAATTTTTTCAGTCCCGATATGATCTCCTAATTCACCAAGTCTTGGGGCAGAAAAAAGCGTTGCAATTCCAGGAACGGCAGCTACGATTCCAGCCACAAGAGTGATCGGGCCAATTCCTTTCATTAACTGCCGCACGTAAAGGCTTAAAATAGGCGTGATTGAATTATTGGAAGCTTGAATAATCATGGTTGTGATAAACATGCCAAACACAATTTTAGGATTATCTAATTTGCCGATGACTTCTTTAGCGGTTAAAGGTTTTGCGCGTTCTACAGGATGGAAATGTTCATGCACAAAGAAATAGCTCAAAAAGAAAACGAGTAATAAGACGGCCCCGGTAATGAAAAAGGTAATTCGATAAGAGAAAAATTCTGCTAAAATTCCACCAAGTAAGGGGCCAATCAAGTTACCACTGACATACCCGGTTGATAATGTTCCTAGAGCCAAACCACTTTTTTCTTTAGGAGTTTCTGTAGCTAACAAAGCGTTAGCATTACTTATGTACCCGGAAAATACACCTTGAACCATCCGTAAAGCAATTAATTGCCAAATTGTTTGAACCAATCCCATTGCGCCAATTACAAATGCCATGCCAAGTGAAGCACGTAAGATCATTAGTTTTCGGCCTTTAGAATCGGCAAGTTTTCCCCAGATTGGTGAAACTAAAGCGGTAACTAAATAGGTTGCAGAATATGTAATCCCACTGTAGAATGTAAGTTGTTGCTTGGAAAAATTGCCAAGTGTGTCGACATATAAGGATAAAAAGGGCATGACTTCACTAAAAGCCATCCCGGCCATAAAAGTGCCAAACCAAAGGACGACTAAGTTTTGTTCCCAGGGTGCTCGTTTTTTAAATATGGATCTTTTAATTTTAGAAAACAAAGCCATCCTCCTTTCTAAACGAAATTAGGTTAATAAAAACTATATTTATTAGAATACCACTATTTAGGTTACAGGGAGAAGAACATGAAAAAAAAGGGAACCAGGATTAGAAAATGGCTAACCACAATTTTAATTTTAATTTTGTTGCTTATAAGTTTGGCGTTAATTTTCAATGAACAGATCAAAGATTGGTTAGTTGATTCTTATAAACCACAAATTACGCAGCAAACGATTAAAAAGAATAAAAATAAAAAAGCTAGTTACAATTTCAAGAGTGTTAAGTCACTTGATTTTCAAACGGTTGCGAAGGCACGCGCTAATTCTGCTAAGTTGAATGTGGTTGGGGAAATTAGTATTCCAAAAATTAAGTTGAATTTACCAATTGCAGAGGGGGTCACCAATGAAAATTTGGCATTGGCGGCAGCAACTTTGAAGCCTAATATGAAAATGGGTAAAGGTAATTATGTTTTGGCTGGGCATCACATGGTGCGAAAAGACATTTTATTTAGTCCTTTGTATTGGAAGATGAGACCCGGAATGAAGATTTACATCACTGATCTAAAAAGAATATACACGTATAAAGCAACGAAAAGGCAATTTATTGCAGCGACGCGTGTGGATGTGATTAATGATGTGCCAAACAAAAAAATAATTACGTTGATTACTTGTGATGCAACTGGTGCCAAGCGTCTCATGATTCGCGGAAAATACGAGAGTTCAGTTGCATACAAGAAAGCACCAAAGAGTATTCAAAAGAGTTTTTCGAAAAATTTTAATAATAAATAGGCAGGTCATGTGACTAAGTAACCCTTATTCACATACTTGAGCGATTAGAATATATCATCTTAAAAACGACTGGGAAAACTTTCCCGGCCGTTTTTAGATTTAAAATGAAGAGAAATCTAATGTGACTTATTTTTCACTATCGCAGTTGGTTAAGTAGTCAAGCCAATTGTCAATACCAGCGGCGATTTGTTGGTAGGCGGCTTCAAATTTATGCGTGTACCAAGGATCTGGAACATCACTTGCCGGATTTTTAGATGAAACTGACATAAAAAGTCTGAGTTTTCCTCGTGAGTTTACGGGTTTTAATTTTTGCAAATCCTGCATATTTTTATGATCCATTCCGATAATCAGATCAAAGTTTTTAAAGTCAGTCTTTGTGACAGGACGAGAAATTAATTGTTTGGTAGATACCCCATGATTTTGTAAAGTTGCAATTGTTTGGGGATGCGGTGGGTTACCCTCTTCCCAGTCACTGGTACCGGCGGAATCCACACTAAATTGGTGCGTCAATCCAGCTTGAATTATTTTTTGGCGAAAAATCGCTTCGGCCATGGGAGAGCGACAAATATTTCCTAGACAAACAAATAAAATTTTTTGCATAAATACCACCTAATCTTAATTATTTTTGAATTCATTGCCTAACGCTTTATAAACAACCCGCCGTCTGGTATTATCAAGGTATTAAAACGAAGAGGAGAATTAGTATGACAGTAGGAATAATAATTGCAGTAATCGTCGTCATTCTAATCGGATTGTTTATTATATTATATAACAATTTGGTTAAGGCCAGAACTTATACACAGGAATCATGGAGCCAAATTAATGTTCAATTGAAGCGTCGAAACGATCTGATTCCAAATTTAGTTTCTACGGTTCAGGGGTATGCTTCGTATGAAAAAAGTACCTTATCCAAAGTTGTTGAGTTGCGAAACCAATTGGTGTCTGTTACTGACAACCCCCAGGCTAGTGCAACGGATCGTGCACAGACAATGGCTTTATCGGATCAATTAAGTTCTCAATTAAAAAGTGTGTTTGCTTTATCTGAGAGTTATCCTGATTTAAAGGCAAGTGCTGAGTTTACAAAACTTATGGAAGAGCTAACAAACACTGAAAATAAAATTGCTTATTCTCGTCAGCTATATAATTCAAGTGTGGCCAGTTACAACATGAAATTACAAACATTTCCAAGTAATTTGGTTGCTTCGATGACAAGTTTTAAAGAAGCAACTTATCTACAAGTTCCAGAAGAAGAAACTAAAACACCTGATGTTTCTTTTAAAAAGTACGAAGATTTATAAAAATCAGTAAGCAGAGAAGGAGTTGATAAACAGTGCTATTCCAACAAATTGCACGTAATAAACGACGGACTATTTACGTCATGATAGGCTTCAGCTTGCTCGTGCTTCTTATTGGTGGTGCGCTTGGATACTTCTTCTATGATAGTGCCATTTCAGGCATTATCATGGCGGCTGTTGTTGCTGGAATTTATATGATCATGATGATTTCACAGTCAACCTCAGTAGTGATGCGAATGAATCACGCGCATGAAGTTACAGAAGCACAGCAACCTGAGCTTTGGCATATTGTTGAAGATATGGCGTTAGTTGGGAAAGTCCCAATGCCCAAAGTGTTCATTATTGATGATCCAAGTCCAAATGCATTTGCGACGGGAAACGATCCAAAGCACGCAGCCGTTGCCGTCACGAGTGGTATCATGGAGCGACTGAATCGTGAGGAAATGGAAGGCGTTTTAGGCCATGAAATTTCGCATGTTCGTAATTATGATATTAGACTGCAAACGATAGCCCTTGCGCTGTCGGCAGCTATTTCAATGTTGGTTAACATTGGCATGAATTCGTTTTGGTGGGGTGGCGGTCGTCGCCGAAATAACAACGATTCTGAGGGTGGTAACATACAAATAATATTGTTGATATTATCTGTAGTGCTCATTATTTTGGGACCCCTTGCTGCTTCAATTGCACAAATGGCATTGTCGCGAAATCGAGAGTATTTGGCCGATGCATCAAGTGTAGAACTCACACGAAATCCCCAGGGTTTGATCACAGCTTTAGAGAAAATTTCGGATAGCAAACCTATGCAGGCAGCAGATCCGACAAGCGCGGCGCTTTATATTTCAGATCCGTTAAAGAAAAAAGGTGGGTTATCTCATTTGTTTGATACCCATCCGCCAATTGAAGACCGAATTGCAAGACTTCAAAAGATGTAAGTTATTTAGCAAAATTTGGCGTACAATAATAAGTTGAACAGATAATTCATTGAAAGTGAGCTATTAAGATTATGCGGGATGATTTCGTATATATCCACTTGGAGCCCATTGCAAACTTGATTTACTCAAGAGGACTAAGTGTCGAAGATTTCCTACGTGGTATTCCCCGAATACCGACGCATATTTTGGTGTTGAATACACCGATTAATGATAATTTAAGTATTGATCCCCATACGCAGTTAAATACAGTGAGTGGGACTTTTAACATTCGAAAATATTTAACTAATCCAAAGGCCATTCATACGAGTTGGCTAGATTATTCGCGTGATGAGGGACTGGATGAACTTCTTCCGGAAGAAATTGCAGAATTGCTATATCTAGGCCATATGCATACCCATTATACGACGCCATTTTCTTATAAACTGCAAAACGATTTTGTTTTTCTTTCTTTGGGAAGTAAACATTTGAAAGTCTACTACCGCCAATTGAAAAATTTTTATCCAGTTTTGAATGGTGCACTTATTCGGCATACAAAGCAGGCTTTTAATGAGCGAAGAATGTTTCGGCGTTACGATGGGTTTCCCGAGATCCCACAGACTATGTTGCGACAGTTAACACCTATTCTAAGTAGTGGAATCATTTTTGCTTTTGATCAAGCATTCGAACAAGAAAAGCAGTACCGAATTCCAATTTTGATTGCTCAAGAAAATGGGCAGTCACCAATTTATCGTAGCCGAACGTCACTTTATAATAAGGCGCAGCAAGTAGCTGTTTTACGGTATAACATGGTGAGCAGTCATTGGCATTTAGTTATTACAAATTCGCGCGCTTTTGAAGATGATCAGTTTTATTAATTAATAACAATGTGAGAACTGACTGGTTCAGTTCTTTTTATTTTGTAAAACGAAGATAAATAGTTAGTGTGGTATAATTTAAGGGTTCTAAATTCGAGATTAGGAGAATGGATAAAATGAAAATGCAGTTGACAGAAATTGCCAATGCGGTTGGAATTGAAGAAGTACCTGAAAATTGGCAGGAAATTACAATTGCAAACGTTGAGTTTGATAGCCGTAAGGTGCAACCAAATTCGTTATTTATTCCATTAAAAGGTCAGCGTGATGGCCATGAATTCGTTGAAAATGCTATGAAAAATGGTGCTGTAGCCACGCTATGGGCAAAAGACCATGAAAATGTACCAACTGGGTATCCAGTCTTGGTAGTGGACGATCCACTTGAAACTTTGCAAAAATTAGCAGTTTACTATCTTGGCAAAATTAATCCAAAAGTGGTGGCAATTACAGGTAGTAACGGGAAAACAACCACTAAAGATATGACGGCTGCTTTACTGGAAACTGAATATAATGTTGTAAAAACAGAAGCTAATTTCAATAATGAAATTGGGGTACCAATCACTTTATTGAATATGAATGCTAACACAGAGGTTGTAGTGGTTGAAATGGGAATGGATCGTCCTGGTCAACTTGATTTTTTAAGTAAAATGGCCCAGCCAGACACAGTGGTAATCACCATGATTGGAGAAGCTCATATTGAGTTCTTTGGTACCCGTGATAAAATTGCGGATGCAAAATTGGAAATTACCCATGGGTTAAAAGAAGACGGTCTATTTATTTATAATGGTGATGAACCTCTCCTAAGAGAACGAAGTAAACAAGTTGAGCAACAACAATACACGTTTGGTAGTAGTGCCGCTGATGATTTGTTTGCTAGCAATGTGCAAAGTGCTCGTGATCATACAAGTTTTGAAATCAATTTAGTACCGGATCAAACTTATGAAATTCCAATGATTGGAAAATATAATGTTATGAATGCTTTAGCCGCTATTGCAGTGGCTAAGGCCTATCATATCGATCCGGCAAAGGTTGGGGATGCGCTAAAAAATTTTCAACTTACACATAATCGAACTGAATGGGTTCGGGGGAGTGCTGGTGAGTTGATTTTGAGTGACGTTTATAATTCAAATCCCACTGCTGCCAAAGAAGTTTTAGCTTCTTTTAGTCAAACAGAGATCAAAGGTAGTCGATTTGCTGTTTTAGGTGATATGTTGGAACTCGGTGAGCAATCTGATTTGATGCATGCTAGCTTGGCCAATTATTTAGATCCAAAACTAATTCAAGATGTTTATTTAGTTGGTACTCATATGAAAGCCTTAGAACAAGCTCTAAAAGCAAAATATGCTGATGATCACATTCATTGGTATACGGTGGAGCAAGAAAATCAATTAGTTGAAGATCTGAAAGAAAAATTAACTAACCAGGATGAAATTGTGATTAAGGGTAGTCATGGCATCCATTTGGAAAAAGTTTTATCAGGTTTACAAAACGCATAGTAAGACATTATTGAGCAAATCGGCCATATTGGTGCGGTTTGCTTATTTGTATGTGCGGGTGTATGATGTTAAGGTTATGTTTATAGCTGTGACTTCTCAGAATTGCAGGATAAAAGGACGGATTTTCTTTTGGATTCTGAAAGAAGCACGATTTCACTAGGAGGAAAATTATTTGAAGTTTACAGATTTCGATTTATCGGATGCGTTGCAAAAGACCATTCAAGAAAGTGGTTATGAAACGCCAACCCCGATCCAGGAACAAACAATTCCCCACGTTTTAGCTGGCAAGGATATCATTGGCCAAGCACAAACAGGAACAGGGAAAACGGCAGCTTTTGGTTTGCCAATCCTGGAACACGTTGATGTTGATAATCCCAACGTGCAAGCATTAGTAGTCTCACCTACACGAGAACTTGCCATTCAAACGCAAGAAGAATTGTATCGTTTAGGAAGAGCAAAGCACGTTAAAGTGCAAGTCGTTTACGGTGGAGCAGATATTCGCCGGCAAATTAAGAACTTAAAGAACCATCCCCAAATTATTGTGGGAACACCAGGACGTTTATTAGATCATATTCGTCGTCATACAATTAAATTAGAAAATGTCCAAACCTTAGTGCTTGATGAAGCAGATGACATGTTGGACATGGGATTTTTGCCTGATATTGAATCTATTATTTCTGAAACACCTGACAGCCGTCAGACATTGTTATTCTCTGCTACAATGCCTCCAGCAATGAGAAAAATTGGTGTGAAGTTTATGACTGATCCAGAACAAGTTATCGTTAAATCAAAAGAATTAACGGCTGACTTGGTTGATCAGTATTATATCAAGTCAAAAGAATTCGAAAAATTTGATATGTTAACCCGTGTTTTAGATGTTCAAAATCCTGCTTTGGCACTGGTATTTGGACGAACAAAGCGTCGTGTGGATGAAGTATCTCGTGGATTAGAAATGCGCGGATACAATGCTGCTGGAATTCATGGTGATTTAACCCAGCAACGTCGTTCTAGTATTTTACAAAAATTTCGAAATGGTGAAATTGACATTTTAGTTGCAACAGATGTTGCGGCTCGTGGATTGGATATTTCTGGAGTTACTCATGTTTATAACTATGATATTCCTCAAGATCCAGATAGTTATGTTCATCGAATTGGCCGTACAGGCCGTGCCGGAGCACATGGGGTTTCAGTTACGTTTGTGACACCTTGGGAAATGGATTACCTCCGTGAAGTTGAGAAATTAACTAAGAAACGGATGTTACCACTTAAACCACCAACAAACGACGAAGCCTTCCAAGGCAGAGTTGCAATTGCTGAAAAGGAAATTGAGGATCTTGTTTCTAAGACTCACGAAGACCAATTTAGTGATCAAACAAAAGAATTATTGGAAAAATACACGCCAGAACAATTGGTTGCTGCCTTATTAAGCAGTAAAACTAAGGCTGATTCTAGCCAAGTTAAGGTTCGTATTACACCAGAACGTCCTTTGCCTAAACATAAGGGCGGTAAAGGCGGAAATTATCATGGTAATGGTCATCGAGGTGGCGGTTATCGTGGTAACAACAAACGTCGTAGCAACAGTAGTAGCAGCTACCGTGGCAACCGTGATAACAATCATGGTAAGTCATCTGATCGTAGCCATGGCAACTACAAGAAAAACAGTGGTAGCAGCAATAACAGCGGAAACCGTCATTCTTCATCCAATAGTAAATTTACAATCAGAGAACATAACTAGTTAGTTCTTCTTGAAGGTGATTTGCGTGATCAAAATAACTCTTCTGAATTTCTGCAAATGTAGATTTTCTGCAGGGTTATTTTTTTGATCTCTAAGTGAATATTGCTCACCTTACTTTGAGAAAGATGAGTTTTACTTATTCAACGCCACGTTTTACACTTAAAAGGTGGATGTGATACTTATTGAAGTATGCTTCGTGAGATTTGTTGATTAAGGCGTATTTATAAAATAGGGATCTGTTAAAATAAAGGTAACTTAAATGTGGAGATGAGCCTATGATTTACGGAACGGGGATCGATTTAACTGATATTGACCGGGTTTTCAAAGTGCAATCAAACCTTCCCAAATTTGCGGAACGGGTTTTAACAGATAAGGAACAGAAACTATATCAAAAATATACGGGAAAACGAGCTAGTGAATTTTTGGCAGGTCGTTTCTCAGCAAAAGAAGCATATAGCAAGGCTTATGGGACAGGATTGGGTGCTGAAGTTGGGTTTCAAGATGTTGAAATTTTGGATAATCCTTCCGGTAAACCAACTGTGACGAAACAACCATTTACAGGAATTGCGCATATTTCCATTTCACATACTGAACATTATGTAATGACACAAGTGATTTTAGAAGAAAGAGGATAAATTGTCTTATGAACACAGGAACTCATCGACCAACGGTTATCAAAGTGGATGCACAAGCAATCCGACAAAATATTAAACAAGAATTGGGACGCTTGCAACCTGGAAATGAGTTATTTGCGGTGATTAAGGCTAATGGTTATGGTCACGGATTAACTCATGTGGCGCGTTTTGCCTCTGAAGCGGGGGCAACTGGTTTTTGCGTGGCAATTTTGGATGAGGCGTTGGAGCTGCGGGAAGCCGGGTTTGACCAACCAATTTTGGTATTAGGTATTGTGGAGCCAAAATACGCACAAATTTTGGCTGATAAAAAAATCTCTGTTGCCGTTGGTAGTCAGCAGTGGTTGGAGGAAGCAAACAAAGTGTTACGCGGTGATTCGGTGGTTCGTGTCCATTTTGCATTAGATACTGGTATGGGACGAATTGGGTTTCAAGAACCGAGTGAATTAAAAGCGGCGGTTGCCTACTTAAGAATGCATAGCGATTGTTTTTTGTTTGAAGGCATTTTTACTCACTTTGCGACTGCAGATGAATTGGATGATCACTATTTCAATACACAGGTGGCACGTTTTAAAGAGTTTATGGCTGTTTTGACCAAAAAACCGCGCTATGTTCATGTGGCCAATTCAGCTACTAGTTTGTGGCATAAGGCTTGTGAGGGTAATATGATTCGATTTGGAATTGCGTTGTATGGCATGAATCCTTCAGGGCACGTGCTTAAAGAACCCTATGAATTACAGCCTGCAATGACGTTAACTTCTGCGCTGGTTTTTGTGAAATTATTGAAAAAGGGACGCTCAGTTAGTTACGGTGCCACGTATACGGCGGAGGAAGATGAATGGATTGGGACGGTACCGATTGGTTATGCAGATGGCTATCCCCGCTGTTTGCAAGGATTTCATGTTTTAGTAAATGGTCATTTTTGTGAAATAGTAGGGCGAGTTTGCATGGATCAATTGATGATTCGATTGCCAAAACACTATGAAATCGGAACCGAAGTAGTTTTAATTGGTAGAAGTGGCGATAAAGAGATTTCGATGGTGGATGTTGCGGAAAAATCCGGAACAATTAATTATGAAATTGCCTGTGGATTTTCTTCACGAATTCCTCGAAGTTACTTGAACGATCATGAATCTTAATAAATTTATTACCATTTAGCACGGAAACGTGATATAGTAATGTTAATTCATGAATAACGACGGGAGTTTTGATCATGGAAAACATTCAACAGAACCAGGCTATAACTAATGACGGAAAAGCGACGATAAGCCGGTTACAGGCGTATTGTGATTTATTTGGCGTTAATCAAGAGACAGTTTCTGAGGATGTTGTAGAGACTTATTTTGCTGATCATCAATTTGACCGCGTTCAAGCCTTGATTGAGGGGTATGAGACAATGGCTAGTTTAAACGAGCAAATTGTCCATGAATTTCAGGCTTGTGATGATGAGTGTTATAACGAGTTTCTAAGAAATTAATAATTAGAGGTGACAATCGCAATGAGTGATGCCAATATTAAACGTGGCGACATTTTTTATGCGGACTTGTCTCCTGTAGTTGGGTCGGAACAGGGTGGTATGCGCCCTGTTTTAATTATCCAAAACAATATTGGTAATCACTACAGTCCTACTGTGATTGTCGCAGCAATTACTGCGAAGATTCAAAAACCAAAAATGCCAACCCACGTTGGAATTACAGCTGCAGAGACAGGGGTTGAACGTAATTCAGTTATTTTGCTCGAACAAATTCGAACGATTGATAAGCAACGACTTAAAGATCGTGTGGGAGAATTGAAATCTGGAAAAATGCTCGAAGTTAATAATGCCTTAAAGGTAAGTATTGGCTTAACTGAAAATATTCAACGTACATAAAGATGTTTGATCTATTACACATAGGACAGACTAAAAGGGTTAGTGCCAAGCAAGTTGGTCACTGGCCTTTTTATTTTGATTTTTTGGAGGGAAACTATTGCAAATTAAATTAGAGCTTGTGTATACAAAACCAGTTGATGAATCTGGGTATCGAATTTTAGTGGACCGTTTATGGCCGCGAGGCATTTCAAAAGTTAACGCTAAGTTAGATTGGTGGGCAAAAGAAATAGGACCAAGCACCGAATTAAGAAAATGGTTCGGGCATGATCCTGAAAAATTTAGTGAGTTTGCCGAAAAATATCGCTTAGAACTAAAAAAAGCTGAGTTTACAGCAGAATTTATTGAAAAAGTACAGACAAAATTAAAAACACAAGATGTTATTTTTCTTTTTGGTGCCAAAGATGAACGCCATAATCAAGCGGTTGTTCTTAAAAAATATGTGGAAACTCAATCAAAAAAATAGGCCATCTGATAGTCCGCAACAAAAATACCATTAAGGAAAAATTCATCTTTCAAAATTCCTTCAATTTTGAATCCGTGTTTTTTATAAAATTGAATGGCTCCGGGATTGGTTCCTAAGGCGCGCAGATGAATTTTGTGGACGCCAGATTCTTTTGCAAAGTGTTTGAAATGTTCCAACAATTGTCCGCCGATTCCCACAGATTGCTGTTGAGGGGAAATGCCAATTCCAAAAGTCCAAGTATATTTTGAAGCTGCCTTAGAGGTAGCCGGGTGAAAATCGATTGCACCCACTGGTAGATCATTGAGGACAGCGACAATGGTGTCCTGACTGGAATGGTCTTCAAGGTAAGCCTGAGCGTCTGGATAGGAGACGTTTGCAGGTGTGTTATTTGAATCCCAAATTTCATTTTCCATTTGGTAGAGTGTTTCGGCATCGGAATCACAAAATGGCCGAATCATTAGTGAATTTTTCATAGGAGCCTCCTGAATTACAGTTGATTTTATGATATCATAAAAAGGTTCGTGGTTCGCAATTATCCCACACAAAAAAACTAAGGAGGTATTTCTTATGACCAATCATCGGACGAAATCCTGGATTATTAATGCAATGGTAGCCGCATTGTACATTGTTTTATCATTATTAGTTGGTATTTTAAATTTAGCTTCAGGAGCTATTCAATTTCGGATTTCTGAAGGGCTGAACCACTTGGTCGTCTTTAATAAAAAATATATTTGGGGAATTACGGCGGGCGTATTGTTGTTTAATGCGTTTGGGCCAGGTAATTCGATCCCTAATGTTATTTTTGGGACGGGACAAACATTGTTGGCTTTGCTGGTGGTAGGCTATGTCAGTCCCCGGCTGCCAAAAATGTGGCAGAAGATGGCGTTAAATACGGTTTTATTCACTGTTTCGATGTGTTTAGTGGCATTAGAGTTAAAGTTAACGCTGAATTCACCATTCTGGTGGACATACTTTACAACTGCTGTTTCAGAATTAATTATCATGACCATTACTGCACCAATTATGTATTACTTGGATAAAGTGGTGCACTTCAATCAACGTATTGAAGAAAAGTAAATTAACAGTTATTTTTATATGGTTTAACTGTTTAAATCCACAAACTAAAAACAAGCTGAGATGAAAGTTACTTTTTCTCAGCTTGTTTTTAAATTTTCAATTAAATTCGATCATATGATTGCAAATCTTCAATTTCAGGGACGCGGAATTCTTTACGTTCCAAGTTGTCTACAATTCGATCTAATTTTTTCTTGCCTACCTCTGATGGTAAAGTGAACAATGTACGATGAACCAGCTCACCACCCTGAGCGTCTAGTGACATCACACTAGCGATTGATGTGTATTTTGTAATGATCTTGGCCATAGAAGCTAAGTCGCCACGTTCGCCGCTTGAAACGACTGTTAAGACATAGCTACCAACGTTCACGTTCCAAGATTGTGACAACATGTCCAAAAGACGGGCGTGGGTCAAAATACCATAGAAGTGGTTGTTGTCATCTAAAACGGTGATATAAGGCAAATCCTTAATTGAAAAGAACACATTAAAAAATGCTGCGTTAACTGAAATGAACTTGGTGGCATTTTTTAATAAAGTTGTCACAGGAAGGCTCATATCGCCACCCCGAGACTTATGACGATAAATATGCATTTTGTAAATATTTCCGCGGAATAACTGACCAGTTTCATCTAAAATAGGTACACAACGAAAGCCAGAATCCTCAAGAATTTTTAGTGCTTCTTCCAAAGTAGCGTCTTCACGCACTGTGGTTAAACGTTCCTTTGGTTTAACAAGTGATTTTAAGAGCATATAGCATCCCTCCAACTGAATAAGTAGTCTTCACAAGCTTAATGATAGCATGTTTTCAAAAAGAGTGCGATAGAATAACGAGACTTCTCACTATTTTATCACACTCTTTTAATGTTTGGTTGAGAAGCAACTAGAAAACGATAACTGGTGTTCCCAATGCTACGAGTTTGTAAACCTTTGGCATCACAGATGGTGGCGTATTAATGCATCCATTTGAACCGTGCGTCTTGTACCAAGTACCACCAAACGTTGGTTGCCAGGAAGCATCATGAATTCCAATCCCAGTGTCATCGATTGGCATCCAGTAGCTAACCTTAGTAGCATATTTGGTTCCATCTAATTCTGATCCCTTTAAAGTTGCGTTACGTTTCTTTGCCCAAACGGACCAAACGCCGGTTGTTGTTGTTTGTTTGGGTGGTAAGCCAGTAACGACGTTTGTCTTAAGCTTTAATTTGCCGTTGACATAGATAAACATCTTTTGGTTCTTTTTATCGACTTCAACATACGTATTGCCAATAACTTGTTTCTTCGTATTGTAGCCCGTTCCTTGAACAATTGGTTGCCGTGTAAAATCTTTCCCCTTTAGGATTTCTGCAGTAAGGGCCGCCGTTTCATCATCGACTTTTAAGCTCCATCCATAAAATCCACCACTTACCGTAACAGTTCCACGTAATGTACTCTTGAATGTCTTCTTTTTGCCATAGGTCCGGTACTTGGTATTAATTTTCGAAACGTAAGCTTTAACTAAAGTTGAGTTTAAACTGAGCTGACCATTTTTGTAAGTGAGCCATTTTGCAATTTCACTTTTTGGAATTGCAAATTTATAACCACCGACATTATAGTTTGCTTTTTCATTTATAATGGCATTCGTTTTTTTCGCGATTTTAGCATCTGAACCAGTTGTGACTGACGCATAAACGGCTTTGGTAATCGGGAGAGTAGTTGCACCAGAGGCTAAAGCTTTTTTTAGTTTGGAGGCTAGTTTAGCGGCATAAATTTTGTTTCCTTGCGTTCCATTACTTAATTTGACTTGACCATTTGTAATGGTCAAAGTGCCGTTCTTACCCGCTGTTCGAGTCTTATTTAATTTAGTGACTTCTTGATTGACCAACTTTGTGAATTGTTTTGAATTCTGAGTTGTGGTTAATTTAGTGGTTGAGCTGGCCTGCACAACATGCGCTAAATGAAGTGGCCATGACCAAACTGACTGTTTGTTTAAAGTAGTTTTTAAGGCCGTGGTTGATTTCAACTTCAAACCGACTTGTTTTGTATTGAAGCTTGTTAGAGTTTTACCATTTTGGGTAATGGAGAATTTACGATTGGTCAGCTGATTTGTGATGGTAGTGGATGCTTGTTGCACCGTTTTATTACCCACATTTATTCCCGCCACCTTAGTGTTAGGCAAAAAGCGATTGTTGGTAGCAAAGTAATAACTGCCGATCCCATAAACAACGGCGATAAGCACGATGAAAATGCTAAGTACTCGCCAATTGCTTTTAGATTTGTGTCTCATTTTGTTCCTCCTAAATTGTGTTCATGTATTAATTGTATAATTCAAGATACTGCAAAAGGAAAGAAACTTCAATATAAGAATTATATGATAGGTAAAACTAAGCAAACAAAAAAAACAACAATTCACATCATGGAAATTCGCGAATTGTTGTTTTTCAATTACTCAGAAGTAATTATTACCTTTACTTCTCTAAGTTAGCTAAACCGTCTGTCAAAACTTGTTTTAAAGTTTTTGCAGAAGCAGCCATCTTTTGTTTTTCGTCAGCATTCAATGGTGATTCGATGACACGTACCAAACCTGAACCATTGATAACAGCTGGTGTACCGATGTAAATGTCTTTTAAACCGTCATATTGGCCGTCCATGTAAGCACCAACAGGGAGAACAGCATTTTCATCACGTAAGATTGCTTTAGAAATCCGAGTCAAGGCAGTTGCAACACCATAGAATGTTGCGCCCTTCTTGTTGATGATTTCGTAAGCTTTGTTACGAACGTCATCTTCAATCTTAGCAAGATCATCAGCTGAAACGCCTTCTTCTTTAGCAATTTCAAGTAATGGTTTTGTACCAATTGTAGCTGCTGAATAACCAGCAAATTCTGAATCACCATGTTCGCCCAAGATGTAAGCATCAACAGAAGCAGGTGAAACGTTGAATTTCTTACCAAGTGCCACACGTAAACGAGCAGTATCCAATGAAATTCCTGAACCGATAACCTTTTCCTTAGGGAAACCTGAGAATTTCCATGTTGCGTAAGTCAAAATGTCAACTGGGTTAGCAGCAACTAAGAAGATACCGTTGAAGCCTGAGTCAACAACTGGTTTAACGATTGTTGATAAGATCTTCAAGTTCTTGTTCACGAGGTCTAAACGAGTTTCACCAGGTTTTTGAGGAGCGCCGGCTGTAATAACAACTAAGTCAGCATCCTTGCAATCTGAATATTCACCAGAATAGATCTTCTTTGGTGAAGTAAATGGAGTTGCGTCTTCAAGGTCAAGTGCGTCTCCTTGAGTACGTTCCTTGATAACATCAACAACAACAAATTCCTCAGCAATTCCTTGTTGAGCCATTGCAAATGCAAAACTTGAACCTACAGCGCCATCGCCGACTAAAACAACTTTTTGATGATTTGGTGTATTAGACAAAATATAACATCCTTTCAATTTGTGATTTCAGCTACAAGTATAACACGTTACCCATTGGTTTCGCATTCACTAATTAAACTTTTCACAAAATTAAATTTAGTCGGTTTCACTAATTATTTTTTCAGTGTGTTTGAGGTTACAAAACTGCAAGCCATAAGTGAATATGCTACAATTGATTAATCAATCAAACGGAGTGCTGAACGGATTATTTCTGTTCGGCTATTTTGTATTTTTGCCACAAATTGGAAAGAAATTAGGAGAGTTTAGATAAACATGAAAATGATCGTTGGATTAGGGAATATTGGTACACAGTATGACGAAACAAGACATAATACTGGTTTTATGGTTGTGGATCGACTAGCAGGTCTATATCACACAACATTTTCTAAACACCAAATGGAAGCAAGTTTGGCAACCACACAGATTAATGGTGAAAAGGTTTTGTTGGTAAAACCTTCCACCTATATGAATGAATCTGGCCGGGCGGTTCGTCCTTTGATGGATTATTACAAAATTGACATTAAAGATTTGATCGTGGTTTATGACGATATGGATTTACCAGTTGGTAAAATTCGTTTTCGTCAAAAGGGTGCTGCTGGTGGACACAACGGCATAAAAAGTTTAATTGCCCATTTAAAGACTCAAGACTTTGACCGCTTAAAAGTTGGAACAGATCATCCCCAAAAGACAACGGTGGTTAATTACGTATTGAGTAAATTCACGGCCACACAACAACCTTTGTTTGATGAAAGTGTTGACCAAGCTATCAAAGGTCTTGAAGACTGGGTTCACGGAATGACAATTGCAGATTTGATGAATAAGTATAATTAGAAAATCAGAAAGGAGATCCATAATGGAGATTCAGGATTTCTTTGCCCAAAGCGATGGGATTCAACAAGTTTTAAAAGAAGCTCAACCGAAAAAACGGCAATTGGTTACCGGCCTTGTTGGATCTGCAAGAACCCTTTTATTAAGTGAGTTGCTTAAAAAGAAGCAGGTTCCTATTTTAACAGTTTCAGATAATCTTTATCATGCCCAACAACTTAGTGATGATTTACAAAATGTTCTTGATGACACCCAGATCTATCTCTTTCCTGCTGAAGAGACACTTGCGGCTTCAGCTGCCACAAGTTCTCCAATTTATCGAGGTCAACGGACTGAGTTTTTACAAGCACTTTTGAGTAATAAACCAGGAGTGTATGTGACTTCCGTATCCGGGATTCGCCGTTTCTTACCACCAAAAAAAGTGATGAAACAGGCCGTGGTGGATGTGAAGGTTGGGGCGGAATTTGAGCTTACCCAATTGGAAGATCAATTAATTGATATGGGCTATGTGCGCGAAGAAATGGTGGCTCGCCCAGGAGACTTTGCTGTTCGGGGGTCAATTGTTGATATTTATCCGCTTGACACGGAATACCCAGTTCGAATTGACTTTTTTGATACTGAGGTTGACTCGTTAAGATATTTTGATGCTGAGAATCAACGCAGTGTAGAAAATATTGATGAAAGTCTTATTTTGCCGGCCACAGACTTTATTGTGACTAGAGACATGCTACAAAAGGGGATCCAGGTTTTTCAAAAGGCCGTTGAAAAAGAAAAAAAACATTTAAAAAGTGATAATGATTTACAATTATTGACAGAAAAATCCACTGATATTCTTGATCGTTGGCAACAACGGGATGTTCGGCCTGATGATATTGTGTTTACGGATTATTTATATGACAGGAAAAGTACGTTGTTAGATTATATGGCTAATTCTGGTGTACTGGTGATGGATGATTATTCACGGATTCTAGAAGCCGAAAATGATTTGCAAGATGATGAAGCCGAGTGGGTTGCTGATAAACTTAAAACTCATGAAGTAATTTCAACACAAAAGTTTGGTTTTGAGATTCGAACGTCAATTAAAGAAAATGACCAAGCACAAATTTTGTTATCTCTATTTCAAAAGGGACTTGGTCGTCTGAAACTAGATAAATTAACGGATCTTCGTACCCGTGCCATGCAAGAATTCTTTGGTCAAATGCCAGTGCTAAAAACGGAGATGGATCGATGGCACAAACAACAGCAAACCGTTGTTGTTCTGATTCAAAAAAAGGATCGGTTAGACAAAGTTAACGAAACACTGAGAGACTTTGAAATTGACGCAGTGGTTGCTCATGGAAAGACGATTCATGCCCAAACCGTGACCATCATGCAAGGTGAATTAGCAAGCGGTTTTGAATTCCCAGACGCCAGCTTGGTGATTGTAACTGAGCATGAATTGTTTGCAAAAATTCCCAAAAAACGACCTAAACGGCAAAAAATGGAAAATGCGCAACGTCTAAAGAGTTACACCGAACTAAAACCAGGAGATTATGTTGTTCACGTGAATCATGGAATTGGGCGCTATACAGGGATGACCACGCTATTGGTTGATGGGGTGCATCAGGATTACATTACCATCCAGTATTCGGGAAGTGGTAAACTTTTTATTCCTGTGACCCAGTTAAACTTAGTACAAAAGTACGTAGCGTCTGAGGGCAAAAAACCTCACTTAAATAAATTAGGTGGCAGTGACTGGGCGAAAACTAAACGTCGAGTTGCTGCAAAGATTGAAGACATTGCGGATGAGTTGGTAGAACTTTATGCGCAACGAGAGGCAGAAACTGGATATGCGTTTTTACCTGACGATGACTATCAACATCAGTTTGAAGACGATTTTGCCTATACAGAAACACCGGATCAATTGCGCAGTGTAACAGAAATTAAACGTGATATGGAACGCGCGAAACCAATGGATCGGTTGTTAGTAGGAGATGTGGGTTATGGTAAGACGGAAGTAGCCCTACGTGCAGCTTTTAAAGCAATCGAATCAGGAAAACAGGTGGCTTTTTTAGTGCCAACAACAATTTTGGCACAGCAACATTATGAAACAATGATTAACCGGTTTAGTGGTTATCCAATTTCTGCTGGTGTGCTTTCTCGGTTCCGAACCAAAGGCCAAATCAAGGAAACATTGACAGGTTTGAAAAATGGTACGGTTGATATTGTGGTTGGCACACATCGATTACTGTCAAAAGATGTGAAGTTTCAGGATTTAGGCTTGCTAATTATTGATGAAGAGCAACGATTTGGTGTGAAACATAAGGAACGAATTAAACATCTGAAATCAGACGTGGATGTTTTAACGTTGACTGCAACCCCGATTCCTCGGACCTTGAACATGTCTATGATTGGAGTACGTGATCTTTCTGTGATCGAAACACCGCCAACCAATCGGTATCCCATTCAAACCTATGTTATGGAGGAAAACGCCGGTGCGATTCGGGATGGCATTCATCGCGAAATGCACCGGGGTGGTCAAGTCTTTTATTTGCATAATCGGGTTGAAGATATCGAAGAAACGGTAAGTCAGATTGAAGCGCTGGTACCTGAAGCAAGTGTGACTTATATTCATGGCCAGATGTCTGAAAAACAAATGGAAGACGTTTTGTATGATTTTGTGCAGGGCGAATATGATGTATTGGTAACCACCACAATTATTGAAACTGGTGTCGATATCCCTAATGTAAATACGCTATTTGTGGAAAATGCGGATCACATGGGATTGTCGCAGCTATATCAATTACGTGGTCGAATTGGACGCAGTAGTCGAGTGGCCTATGCTTATTTCACTTACAAACCCAATAAAGTTTTGACTGAGGTTAGTGAAAAACGGTTGGAGGCCATTAAGGATTTCACGGAATTAGGTTCAGGATTTAAGATTGCTATGCGAGATTTGTCAATTCGTGGTGCCGGTAATTTATTAGGCAAGCAACAACATGGATTTATTGATTCTGTCGGTTATGATTTATATACGCAGATGTTATCTGATGCGGTCGCCAAAAAGCAGGGTAAATCAGCGAAGGTTAAGACGGACGCAGAGGTTGAGCTTGGCATTGAGGCTTATTTGCCAAGTGATTATATTGAAGATCAACGACAAAAAATTGAGCTTTATAAACGCATTCGCCAAATTGAAAGTCAAGATCAGTTTGTGGAAATTCAAGAGGACTTGATTGACCGGTTTGGAGAATATCCAATTGAAGTAACCAACTTATTGGCGGTTGGTCAGATTAAAATGTTGGCTGATGAAGCCTTGATCGAAAAAATCCAGCGCCAAAAAGACGATATATTTGTGACACTTTCCGCGCGAGCTACGCAAAAACTTCAGCAGGCAGATATCTTTGAGGCTTTGTCGGCCACCCAATTACGAGCTATGGTAAACATTGATAATGGTAAGATGCAGATTAAACTGGTTATTCAGCCTGCAATGAAAGAAAAAGATTGGTTAAAACAATTACAACATTTTGTAGAAGCTTTAATAAAAAAAGTGGCGTAAATTTAGGAGGGAACTCCCGTGCAAAATAAAAAAATGAAGACTGTTATGCAAGGAGCGTTTATCCTAACGATTGCGTCATTAGTGGCGAAGGTTCTTAGCGCTATTTATCGAATTCCGCTGCAAAACTTAGTTGGCAATACTGGTTTTTATGTCTATCAACAAATTTATCCCATTTACGGAATTGGAATCACCTTTGCATTGAGCGGTTTTCCAGTTTTTATTTCAAAATTGATTGCAGAACAAGATTCAGAAGCTCAGAAAGTTAAAGTGGCTCGCCAATCTTTTTTAATTTTAGGTCTGATTTCCCTTGCCCTTGTGGTATTTTTGTTAATTGGAGCACCTGAGATTGCCCATGGAATGGGAGATTCCGGGTTAACGCCAATTATCAGATGTGTATCGTTCATGTTTGTTTTTATGCCTTTTTTAGCGGTTGGTCGGGGATACTACCAAGGTGTTTTTCAGATGGTACCTACTGCTCGTTCGCAAATTATGGAACAGGTTGTGCGGGTAGCTGTCATTATTGGTGTTGCCTATACAGCGGCACATCAAAATTGGGATGTCTACAAAATGGGCACTTGGGCAATGTCAGGTGCCGTGATTGCGGCAGTTGTTAGTACGCTATACTTTTTAAGACTTTTCCGTGTGAAAATTTTTGCGCCAATACAAGGCTTGTCAAGACAGCCACTTATTTCCGGAAGTTATGGAAAATTGACTAAACGTTTTTTCGTGGAAGGTGGCACGATTTGCCTGTTTGCGGCAATCATCATTTTATTACAGCTGATTGATTCATTTTCTGTAAAAAATGGATTGGTCGCGCAAGGTTTATCTAATGGTGCAGCTAAGTCGTTAAAAGGGGTGTATGATCGAGCTCAACCGCTTGTTCAGCTTGGCTTAGTCATTGCAACCTCGTTTTCAACGACCTTATTACCATCGCTAACCAAGGCGGTGCAAAACCGCAATCAATATGATTTTAAACGGACTGCTCAATCGATGTTTCATATTTGTTTAGCTATTTCTACTGCGGCAACTGTAGGAATGGTGACGTTATTGCCACAAATCAATCAGATTTTGTTCGGCAATACTGAAGGCACAATGGCTATTCAGATTTACGTTGTGGCTGTTATTTTGGCCTCACTAATTGCGACTTATAATAGTGTTTTGCAGAGCCTAAATATTTTTCGGCCTGCCATCTTTGCCTTTACAATCGGCTTGGTTGTCAAACTTGCCTTAAATCAAACGGCAGTCGTGAAGTATGGAATTGACGGTGCTAGTTGGGTTACCGTGTTGAGTTTAGCCGTTATATTGGGATGTATGCAAGTAAGAATTCCCGCCTATTTAAAAGGTAAATTGCATCTTGGATGGCAATTCTTTGGTAAACTGACAGTTGCAAGCCTAGTGATGGTTGTTAGTGTTACGTTAATGCGTTGGGGGTTGTTAAGCCTATTGCCAGATCTCAATCGAATTGGATTGAGTTTAGTGGTTATCGTGATTGTTTTGGTAGGAATTTTGGTGTTCGCGACGATGTCAATTGAATTACGATTGTTCACCATAAGGGAGTGGCTGACGATTCCGTATGGTAAGAAACTGTTAAAGAAATTAATTAAGTAGGTTTATAAATAAAAGAAATGAGGAAAAATAAATGCGATTGGACAAATTTTTAAAGGTGTCAAGAATTATTAAACGTCGCTCTGTTGCAAAGAAAATTGCGGATCAAGGAAGAATCTTGATTAATGATCGTACTGCTAAATCGTCAACTGATGTTTCAGTAAATGATCAAATCGTGATTAAATTTGGTAATAAAACATTAACGATTCGGGTAGACGCTTTGTTAGAAACAACCAAGAAGGATGATGCAGAGCGGATGTACACCATTTTATCTGAAGATTACGCACAAGATTTTCGAAAATAGATTTCTGGTTTTGTTATAACCAAAGGCAGATCAGTACTAGTTTATTTTGGGACTGGCTTTCCACTTTGTGGGAGTTTAGTCCCTTTTTTAGTAGTTAGGAAACCACTTACAAAATTTAATGAATTCTTTCCAACAAATCCATAGACACTGATATAAGAGCTTGTTATAATTGCCTTTAGAGATGTTTAAAATTTGGGGACGGGGGTTGTGTAAATGGCAAGTAACGTGAACGGGTCACAGCGTAATTTAACCAAAACAAACGAAAAAATCAGAAAAATTCGTACAACTCGACTGCACCGTTTTTATATCATTATGGGAATTTTCATTGTATTTGTTGGTATTTTTGGCTTTCAAATTATCCACACTCACTATCAACGAGCGGCTGTGGATCAACAAATTCAGACTAGTAAATCACATTATTCTGCGGCAAAAGCAGAAAATAAGACGCTAGGTTTGCAAGTGAAACAATTAAATGATTCCAATTACTTACAAAAATTGTTGAGAGAAAAATACTATTATAGTAAATCGGGTGAAATAATTTACAGTTTACCTTCGGATCATTCATCCGATGTCAGTCAAAATTAATTGAATTTTTTAGAAGTGGTTATCTTTTTCGAGTGCGTATTCTCACGGAAAAGATGATCACTTTTTGTTTAAAAATTCGTTTAGGATATACTCGCACTTGCATTCATGTGGTGCTATACTTATTACACATAGTCTAAGGAGGAAGTACTTTTTTATGGCAATTGAAGTTGGGTCAAAGGTATCTGGCAAGGTTTCGGGAATTACTAATTTTGGTGCGTTTATTGATTTAGGCGATCACAAAACCGGATTGGTTCACATTAGTGAAGTTTCCAATGGATTTGTGAAAGATATTCATGATGTTTTAAAGGTCGGCGATACAGTCACCGTTAAAGTACTAACAGTTGGCGATGATGGCAAGATTGGTTTGTCAATTCGTAAAGCTGAGGAACAACCAGCTCCAGCGCATCATAATCATAACCAAAGTAGTCATTCAAATCATTTCGAACATGAGGCTAGTTCACATCGTTCTTCAAAGCCAAGTTCTCATTATCAAGGCCATTCAAACAAGCAACATGACGATCCCAAAGATTTTGACTCTTTGTTATCAGGCTTTTTGAAAGATAGTGAAGTCCGGTTAACAACTTTGAAACGTAATACTGAAGGCAAACGCGGAGGTCGCGGAGGTCGTCGAAGTTAATTAAATAAAATAAAGTGAGAAGCCCGTTACAAAACAAACGTTTTGGTCGGGCTTTTCTTCAAATTAGAAGGTGAAATTTAATGGCCATCCAATTACAAAAAGCTTTTGATTTAATCATCAGGCAGTATCATGTAAAGCCAACGGATTCAGTTGTTGTGGGCGTTTCAACTGGGGTTGATTCTATGGTGTTATTAACATTGTTAGAAAAGTTACCGGTGAGCTGCCGACCAAAAATAATTGTGGCCCATGTGAATCATAAATTAAGGGAACAGAGTACAGAAGAACAGATCTTTATTGAAGCCTATGCACGTAAACACAACTTACAATTGAGAATTAAAGTTTGGCCATTAAGTCAACATCCGGACACGGGGATTGAAAACGCGGCTCGAAAGGTGCGTTATGATTTTTTTGCAGAAGTCGCGCAAAACCTGCAAGCTCGTTTTTTGTTCACTGCTCATCAAGCGGACGATCAAGCTGAAACCTTTCTAATGAAATTAGTTCGGGGTGGCGCACTACAGCAATTACAGGGGATTGGTTCGAGAGACTTAACTAAGACAACGAAAATCGTACGGCCACTATTATCTTTTTCAAAAGAAGAAATTCGTGATTTTGCAACGTCTAGACATTTGAAGTGGTATGAAGACCAAACCAATACAGATGAAAGCTTCACGAGAAATCGAATGCGCCATGAGATTGTTCCCCGGCTTAAGCAAGAAAATCCGCAATTTCTGAAACATGTTCAAAGCTATGAATCTCAGTTACAGACGTTAATATTGGCCACACGGCAGTATGAAGAAAAGATTGTCAAGAATCTACTAATTGATGAAGGGTACAAAGTTCCAGAGTTTTTATTATTAAGTGTGGAATGGCAGAGCTTAGCTTTAGAGTTCATTAGTAATAAAGAAGTGGGCAAAGGATTAGTTTCTAAAAAACAACAGACAGAAATTCTACAACTTCTTGGTAATTTGAAAAAACCATCGGGGAAAATTCAAATTAATTCACAGATGTGGTTTGTGAAAGCATACGACAAATTTAGTTTTCAATTGGTTTCAAAAATCCATAAAAAGACGCTGATAACGCGGAATTCTATGTTAATATTGAATCAATGGCATTTGATTGAAAGCTTTGGTCAGGTTGCTGTATTTGAAGCTGACAAATACTCAGGTAAGGTGACTGATTTGCAACAAACAATGCAGCTTAGTCAAAACCAATTTAGCATGCCACTTTCTGTGCGCCCGGCTAATAGGCAAGATCAGTTAAGATTGAAAACTGGTGGTCATAAAAAGGTACAACGTGTTTTAATGGATGCCAAGGTTTCTAATTGGCAAAGAAAAGGGTGGCCATTGCTGGTAGACGGGAATGGGAAACCAATTTGGTTATTAGGCCTTCGTAAAAGTTGGCTTGAGAAAACGTTTAAGGTAGAAGAATCTAAGTATTTCATAATCTGGAAACCCAATAATCTGGAGGAATCAAATTGATGAACGATGATATTGAACGTGTTTTATATAGTCAAACCGACATTGCTGATGCCTGTGCACGGTTAGGCAAACAATTATCAGGTGACTACGAAGGTAAAGTTCCTGTAGTCTTGAGTGTGTTATCTGGAGCAGTATTTTTCACAACTGACGTCATGCGACAAATGAATACATACACTCAGTTAGATTTTATTGACGTTTCTAGTTATCATGGTGGTACAAAGTCTAGTGGTGAAGTTCAATTGGTGACGGATATTAGTCGAGACGTAAGTGGCCGTGATGTGCTTATTATTGAAGATATCGTGGATACAGGTCGAACTCTCAAATTTATTATTGATCTTTTGAAAGATCGCCATGCAAAAAGTGTGAAAGTCTGCACTTTATTGGATAAACCAACCGGTCGTGTGTTGGAAGCTAAGGCAGATTATGTGGGATTTGTAGTCCCTAATGAATTTGTGGTTGGGTATGGCTTGGATTATAAAGGTGAGTATCGTAACTTGCCATACGTCGGTGTTTTGAAGCCCAAAATTTATATGGATAAATAATTGGTCAAAATTGGTCAAGTGTGATATTATCTATCTATCGAAGGCTAAGCACACGTTTGCTCACCGTTCGTAAAACCATCAACAAGGAGGATTCCAATGAATAAAAAAGGGAATAACAACGGACTTGTTAAAAATAGTTTGTTTTACATCGTTGTTTTCTTAGCTTTGGTGGGCATTATTTATTTTGTCACCGGTCAAGGAAGCAGTACACAAACGGCATCTATTTCTTCAAGCCAATTTGTGTCCCAATTACAAAAAAACAAGGTTAAGAGTTTTGTCGTACAGCCAACTAATGGTGTTTACAAGATTACTGGTAAATACCGTACAGCGCAAAAAGGCAGTGCTCAATCTGGTTTATTCCCGGCGTCAACTTCAACTACTAAAGTTGAAAGCTTTACAACATCTGTTTTGCAGAATGATTCAACAACTGCACAGATCACGAAAGCTGCGCAAAAGGAAAATGTCAAAATGGACACAAAACCAGAAGCTTCTAACAGTTTCTGGGTACAATTATTAATTACTGGTTTACCACTGTTAATTTTCATCGTCTTCTTCTACATGATGATGAGCCAAGCAGGTCAAGGTGGCGGTGGTAGTAAGGGTGTAATGAACTTTGGTAAGTCGAAAGTCAAGCCGGCCGATAAAAAGGCTAATAAAGTTCGTTTCTCTGATGTTGCGGGTGAAGAGGAAGAAAAACAAGAGCTTGTTGAAGTTGTTGAATTTTTGAAAGATCCTCGAAAGTTCGTGTCATTGGGTGCTCGTATTCCATCTGGTGTGCTTTTAGAGGGGCCTCCTGGTACTGGTAAAACATTGTTGGCAAAAGCGGTAGCCGGTGAAGCAGGGGTTCCTTTCTACTCCATTTCTGGTTCCGATTTCGTTGAAATGTTTGTTGGTGTTGGGGCTAGTCGTGTGCGTGATTTGTTCGATCAAGCCAAGAAGAATTCACCTTCTATCATTTTCATTGATGAAATTGATGCTGTTGGTCGACGTCGTGGAAGCGGCGTTGGTGGCGGTCATGATGAACGTGAGCAAACTTTGAACCAGTTACTGGTTGAAATGGATGGATTTACAGGGAACGAAGGCGTCATTGTTATGGCGGCTACTAACCGTTCTGATGTTTTGGATCCAGCTCTCCTTCGGCCAGGTCGATTTGATCGTAAGATTTTGGTTGGTCGTCCTGATGTTCGTGGTCGTGAAGCTATTCTGAAAGTTCATGCTAAGAACAAACCACTTGATAAAAATGTTGATTTGAATGAGATTGCCAAACAAACTCCAGGGTTTGTGGGTGCTGATCTTGAAAACTTGTTAAATGAAGCTGCTTTACTTGCGGCAAGACGTAACAAAAAGATTATTGATGCTTCAGATTTGGACGAAGCTGAGGATCGAGTTATTGCGGGACCTGCTAAAAAGAATGCAGTTGTCAGTCCTGAGGAACGTAAGGTTGTGGCTTATCATGAGGCGGGCCATACAATTGTTGGCCTTGTTTTGAATGATGCCCGTGTGGTTCATAAGGTTACCATTGTACCTCGTGGTCGTGCTGGCGGTTATGCCATCATGCTTCCTCGTGAGGACCAAAACCTAATGTCTAAGAAAGATGCTATGGAACAGATTGCCGGTTTAATGGGTGGTCGTGCTGCTGAAGAAACAATCTTTGATTCTCAATCGTCAGGTGCTTCCAATGACTTTGAACAAGCCACTGGAATTGCTCGTGCTATGGTTACTCAGTACGGGATGAGCGATAAAATTGGTCAGGTTGAATTATCAGCTCCAGGTCAGTCATACTATGGTGAAAATGGGCCAGCATATTCTGAAAAGACGGCCGCAACCATTGATGATGAGATCCGTCGTTTGACTGAAGAAGGTCATCAAAAAGCACTGGATATTATTGCTGCTCACCGTGAACAACACAAGATTATTGCTGAAGCTTTGTTGAAATATGAGACATTGGATGAAAAGCAGATTTTGAGTTTGTATAAAACGGGAGAAATGCCTTCTAAGGATGGTGCTTCAGAATTTCCAAGCGAAAAAGCGGCAACGTTTGAAGAATCTAAACGTGAGTTGGAACGTAAGGAAGCTGAACGCCATGCTGATGATAATGATGGCGATACTAGTGATTCGGACTCTAAATTAGAAGCTCCTAGTGAACATGATGAAGATTCTACTAGCAATACTGGTAGCAATCATCGTTTACCAAGTTCACATGATGATTCGAGCGATTCACAAGATCATGATTCTAATGATCATACGAATTTGTAAAATTGAATCTGAAATAAAGGTTTATAAAAACAGCAAATTTAGTAAGGAACTTCCTTATTGGTTTGCTGTTTTTGAGTAGTTAGGGGTTGGTTTCGATTACAAGATGTGTGAAAATGTAAGACGGTAAAAGAAAACTTGAGGAGAAAACATGAAAGATTATTTAATTAAAAGTATTATTAATGATGGCATGTTTCGTGCTTATGTGGTGAACGGTACAAACTTGGTTAAAGAAGCGCAGAAACGCCACGATACATGGAGTGCAGCGACGGCAGCATTGGGACGTTCTTTAGTTGGTACGGTAATGCTTGCATCTTCGTTGTTGAAAGGTAAAGAAAAATTAACGGTTAAAATTAATGGTGGTGGCCCAGTCGGGGGGATTGTGGTTGACGGTAATGCGAATGGGACAGTTAAAGGTTATTTGAAGAACCCACATGTTTCATTGCCTTTGAATAGTAAACATCATATTGATGTTGGTAAGGCTGTTGGTAATCAGGGAACGTTTTCAGTTACTAAGGATATGGGATTAAAAGATCCGTTCACGGGAAATGTGGGATTGGCATCCGGAGAAATTGGGGACGACTTTACTTATTATTTAGCGCAATCCGAACAAATTCCTTCTTCAGTGGGTGTTTCAGTATTTGTCAACCCTGATGAAACGGTTGAAGTAGCCGGCGGTTTCATGATTCAAGTGATGCCTGGAGCGAGTGACGAAGCAATCGATCGTTTGCAAACTACTTTGAATGATCTACCATTAGTTTCTGATTTATTACGGCAAAAAAAGACACCAGAGGACATTTTGAAACTTCTGTTTAAAGATGATAAAGTGAAAATTTTAGATAAGATGCCAGTTTCATTTGAATGTGATTGTTCAAAGGATCGTTTTGCGGCGGCCATGTCGAGTTTACCATCTGACGAAATTAAAACGATGATTAAAGAAGATCATGGTGCTGAGGTCACTTGTCGGTTTTGTGGGAATAAGTATCATTACAGTGAAGTTGAACTAAAAGCTATTTTACTTAAGTCACAAAGCTAATTTTTATTTGGGTGACTATCAGTTATGTGCTATTATAAATTTCATGACTGACTTTTAGTAAGATAATTGGCAATGATCAAGATAAAAGCTAAAGTGGATTTATCAAATATGTAGATGAGGTGACAAAATGGAATGGCAAATTGGCGATGTTAAGATTCCTAACCAACTAGTCGTGGCCCCTATGGCTGGTGTTACAAATTCAGCTTTTCGGTTGATTTGTAAAAAGTTTGGTGCAGGCCTTGTAGTTTGCGAGATGATCTCTGATCGTGGAATCATGTACAAAAATAAAAAAACATTAAGTATGATGAATGTGGATCCTCATGAACATCCAATGAGTATTCAAATTTTTGGCGGTACTAAAGAGACCTTAGTGGAGGCCGCTAAATTTGTGGATCAGCATACAGCTGCAGATATAATTGATATCAACATGGGCTGTCCAGTTAACAAAGTTGTGAAAACTGAAGCAGGCGCACGTTGGTTGTTAGATCCAAATAAAGTTTATGAAATGGTTTCTTATGTGACAGATGCGGTTAAAAAACCGGTCACTGTGAAAATGCGGACAGGATGGGATTCTGATCATATTTATGCGGTTGAGAATGCTTTGGCTGCCGAACGAGCTGGCGCTTCAGCTTTGGCGATGCATGGTAGAACCCGGAAACAAATGTATACGGGTCATGCGGATTGGGATATTTTGAAACAAGTTTCTGATCAATTAACTATTCCATTTATGGGTAATGGTGATGTTAAAACAGCTGAGGATGCCAAACGAATGCTGGATGAAGTTGGGTCTACAGCTGTGATGATTGGTCGCGCAGTTTTGGGTAATCCTTGGATGTTGCACCGTGTTTCTGCTTATCTTGAAACTGGCGAGTTAATCGATGAGCCGCAACCAGCAGAAAAGATTCGAATTGCAAAGAAACATTTACATGGCTTGGTGGAACTAAAGGGTGACTATGTTGGTCCGAGAGAGTTCAGAACGCAAGCAGCGTATTATCTGAAGGGAATTTCTCATTCGGCGAGAACTAAGGTAGCACTTAACAATGCAGAGTCCGAAAAAGAGATGGATGACATATTTGATCGCTTTGCAGAGCAACAACAAGAGCGGGCAATTAAACGTCAACAAATGGCAAGGTAATCGGTACTTGCTTTTTTAGTGTAAAATAGGCATCATGGATACGTGAGACTAATGGTAGAGGAGGATTTTTTCAGTGGCACAAAAAGAGCAAGACATGAACGATCAATTGAAAGTTCGTCGTCAAAAAATGCAGGATTTAAGAGATAAAGGGATTGATCCGTTTGGACATGCGTTTAAACGCACACATCTAACTAATCAATTGCATGAACAATATGGTGAGCTTTCAAAAGAAGAATTAGAAGAAAAGGATGTTAAGGCAACCATTGCAGGCCGCATGATGTCTAAACGTGGAAAAGGTAAGGTTGGTTTTGCAGATCTTAAGGATCGTAAGGGGACCATGCAGATTTATGTTCGTAAAGATACTGTTGGCGAAGATGAATATGCCCTTTTTAAACAAGCTGATATTGGCGACTTTATTGGTATTACTGGTGAAGTAATGAAAACTGATATGGGTGAGTTGACAGTTAAAGCAACTGATTTAACTTTCTTAACTAAGGCGCTTCGTCCGCTTCCAGATAAGTATCATGGTTTACAAAACGTTGAACAAATTTATCGTCAACGTTATTTAGACTTAATTTCAAATGATGATAGTTTTGACCGCTTCATGAAGAGAACCAAGATTATCAGTGCAGTTCGTAAGTATTTAGATGGTTTGGACTATACAGAAGTTGAAACCCCAGTACTCCACTCTCAGGCTGGTGGTGCTAATGCGCGACCATTTATTACTCATCACAATGCGTTGGATATTGATTTGTATCTTCGGATTGCGTTGGAATTACATTTGAAACGTCTGATCGTTGGTGGCATGGAACGCGTTTATGAAATTGGTCGTGTTTTCCGAAATGAAGGAATGGACACGCGTCATAATCCTGAGTTTACAATGCTTGAAACTTATACTGCTTATTTTGATTTTCATGATGTGATGGATGAAACTGAAGGCATTTTTAAGGCAGCTGTTAAAGCAGTTTCACCAGATGGTAAGATCACATTTCAAGGAACTGATCTTGATTTAGGTCAGGATTTTGCTCGTATGCACATGGTAGATGCAATTAAGAAGTATACCGGTGTAGACTTTTGGCCAAAGATGAGTTTGGAAGATGCGCGGAAGTTAGCTGATGAACATAAAATTCATTATGAAGATTGGTGGCAAGTAGGCCATATTATCAATGAATTCTTTGAACAATTAGTTCAGGATAAGTTAACCCAACCTGTATTTATCTACGGTCATCCTGTGGAAATTTCACCATTGGCAAAGAAAAATCCTGATGATGAACGGTTTACAGACCGATTTGAGCTTTACATTAAAGGCAATGAGTTTGCTAATGCTTTTACTGAGCTAAATGATCCAATTGATCAACGTCAACGTTTTGAGGCACAAGTTAAAGAACGTGAACAGGGTAACGATGAAGCTGAAGGCATTGACGAAGACTTTATCGAAGCTTTGGAATACGGGATGCCACCAACAGGCGGTTTGGGTATTGGAATTGATCGATTAGTTATGCTATTAACTGATGCGCCATCAATTCGAGATGTGCTTTTATTCCCAACAATGCGTCCAGATAAATAGAATAGAGCCATTTAAACAAACTATTGCAATTTTTTTGCAAATAGTTTGTTTTTTTATTTTACTATTTATAATATTTGAAAGCTGATAATTTAATGACAGGTTTGCTTAAAATGGAAACAAGATGTTGTGGTGAATACAAATTGTTCGGATCTGTGTGAGTTTGTTTAATGAATTTTGGCTCTGAACTCGAGAAGGTCGAATTTTGGTGTTGACCAATCGGGTATTTTTTGGTTATACTAGTACACGTTGTTTAGAAAGACATCGTGTCCAACAAAACTTGTCAAAAAACTTTTTGTTGACGAACTTAATTCAAAATGCTATTATTATATAGCTGTCGAAAATTGAATTTATCTTTTGGAACAGCCTAGTAGACCTTTGAAAACTGAACAAAGTTTCGACGAAACAAAATGTGTAGGGTCTTCAAATGAAAATTTTGGAGCAAACAATTTGCGAAGTCAATTCGCTTTAAACAATGAAACAACAAATGAGCTTGTAAAAACTCAAGTATAATATGAGAGTTTGATCTTGGCTCAGGATGAACGCTGGCGGCGTGCCTAATACATGCAAGTCGAACGCACTTTCGTTGAATGAATTAGAGGTGCTTGCACCGAAGATGATTTTAGCTATAAAATGAGTGGCGAACGGGTGAGTAACACGTGGGTAACCTGCCCAGAAGTGGGGGATAACACCTGGAAACAGATGCTAATACCGCATAACAAAGTAAACCGCATGGTTTACTTTTAAAAGATGGCTTCGGCTATCACTTCTGGATGGACCCGCGGCGTATTAGCTAGTTGGTGAGATAAAGGCTCACCAAGGCAGTGATACGTAGCCGACCTGAGAGGGTAATCGGCCACATTGGGACTGAGACACGGCCCAGACTCCTACGGGAGGCAGCAGTAGGGAATCTTCCACAATGGACGAAAGTCTGATGGAGCAACGCCGCGTGAGTGATGAAGGCTTTAGGGTCGTAAAACTCTGTTGTTGGAGAAGAACGTGTGTGAGAGTAACTGCTCATGCAGTGACGGTATCCAACCAGAAAGCCACGGCTAACTACGTGCCAGCAGCCGCGGTAATACGTAGGTGGCAAGCGTTATCCGGATTTATTGGGCGTAAAGCGAGCGCAGGCGGTCTTTTAAGTCTAATGTGAAAGCCTTCGGCTTAACCGAAGAAGTGCATTGGAAACTGGAAGACTTGAGTGCAGAAGAGGACAGTGGAACTCCATGTGTAGCGGTGAAATGCGTAGATATATGGAAGAACACCAGTGGCGAAGGCGGCTGTCTGGTCTGTAACTGACGCTGAGGCTCGAAAGCATGGGTAGCGAACAGGATTAGATACCCTGGTAGTCCATGCCGTAAACGATGAATGCTAAGTGTTGGAGGGTTTCCGCCCTTCAGTGCTGCAGCTAACGCATTAAGCATTCCGCCTGGGGAGTACGACCGCAAGGTTGAAACTCAAAAGAATTGACGGGGGCCCGCACAAGCGGTGGAGCATGTGGTTTAATTCGAAGCTACGCGAAGAACCTTACCAGGTCTTGACATCTTCTGCCAATCTAAGAGATTAGACGTTCCCTTCGGGGACAGAATGACAGGTGGTGCATGGTTGTCGTCAGCTCGTGTCGTGAGATGTTGGGTTAAGTCCCGCAACGAGCGCAACCCTTATTATTAGTTGCCAGCATTAAGTTGGGCACTCTAGTGAGACTGCCGGTGACAAACCGGAGGAAGGTGGGGACGACGTCAAATCATCATGCCCCTTATGACCTGGGCTACACACGTGCTACAATGGACGGTACAACGAGTTGCGAGACCGCGAGGTTTAGCTAATCTCTTAAAACCGTTCTCAGTTCGGACTGCAGGCTGCAACTCGCCTGCACGAAGTTGGAATCGCTAGTAATCGCGGATCAGCATGCCGCGGTGAATACGTTCCCGGGCCTTGTACACACCGCCCGTCACACCATGAGAGTTTGTAACACCCAAAGCCGGTGGAGTAACCTTCGGGAGCTAGCCGTCTAAGGTGGGACAGATGATTGGGGTGAAGTCGTAACAAGGTAGCCGTAGGAGAACCTGCGGCTGGATCACCTCCTTTCTAAGGATATTTAGAAACGGAAACCTACACATTGTCGAAACTTTGTTTAGTTTTGAGAGGTCTACTCTCAAATGTATATAAGCGCGAACGGGCCTATAGCTCAGCTGGTTTAGAGCGCACGCCTGATAAGCGTGAGGTCGATGGTTCAAGTCCATTTAGGCCCATAGATACATTTTTGGGGAATTAGCTCAGCTGGGAGAGCGCCTGCCTTGCACGCAGGAGGTCAGCGGTTCGATCCCGCTATTCTCCATTGACGGCTTAGCCGTCGAATTTGTTCTTTGAAAACTAAATAATATCGAAAAATTTTCTAATTTTAATTATTTATTATAATGTAATTAAACCGAGAACACCGCGTTTTATAGAGTTTTAAAACAAGATTAGTTCGAAAAATAATCGCTAAACTCAAAACCACTTTACCTTTGGTAAAGTTAGGTTAAGTTATAAAGGGCGCATGGTGAATGCCTTGGTACTAGGAGCCGATGAAGGACGGGACTAACACCGATATGCTTCGGGGAGCTGTAAGTAAGCTTTGATCCGGAGATTTCCGAATGGGGAAACCCAACAACACTAATCCGTTGTTACCACTACGTGAATTCATAGCGTGGCTGGAGGTAGACGCGGGGAACTGAAACATCTCAGTACCCGTAGGAAGAGAAAGAAATATCGATTCCCTAAGTAGCGGCGAGCGAACGGGGAACAGCCCAAACCAGGAAGCTTGCTTCCTGGGGTTGTAGGACTGAACATTTGAGTTACCAAAGATTTTCATAGCCGAACAGTCTGGGAAGACTGGCCAGAGCGGGTGATAGCCCCGTAGGCAAAATGAAGATCCCTCAGTTCAGGATCCTGAGTACGGCGGAACACGTGTAACTCCGTCGGAATCCGGGAGGACCATCTCCCAAGGCTAAATACTCCCTAGTGACCGATAGTGAACCAGTACCGTGAGGGAAAGGTGAAAAGCACCCCGGAAGGGGAGTGAAACAGTTCTTGAAACCATGTGCCTACAAGAAGTCAGAGCCCGTTAAGGGGTGATGGCGTGCCTTTTGTAGAATGAACCGGCGAGTTACGTTTACATGCCAGGTTAAGTTGAAGAAACGGAGCCGCAGCGAAAGCGAGTCTGAATAGGGCGACTGAGTATGTAGATGTAGACCCGAAACCAAGTGACCTACCCATGTCCAGGTTGAAGGTGCGGTAAAACGCACTGGAGGACCGAACTCGTGTACGTTGAAAAGTGCTGAGATGAGGTGTGGGTAGCGGTGAAATTCCAAACGAACTTGGAGATAGCTGGTTCTCTCCGAAATAGCTTTAGGGCTAGCCTCGGATTAAGGATCATGGAGGTAGAGCCACTGTTTGGACTAGGGGCCCGTCTTGGGTTACTGAATTCAGATAAACTCCGAATGCCATTGATTTATGTCCGGGAGTCAGACGGTGAGTGATAAGATCCATCGTCGAAAGGGGAACAGCCCAGACCACCAGTTAAGGTCCCTAAATATATGTTAAGTGGAAAAGGATGTGGAGTTGCATAGACAACTAGGATGTTGGCTCAGAAGCAGCCATCATTTAAAGAGTGCGTAATAGCTCACTAGTCGAGTGATTCTGCGCCGAAAATGTACCGGGGCTTAAACATATTACCGAGACTGTGGATGCCACCGCAAGGTGGCGTGATAGGAGAGCGTTCTAAGGGCAATGAAGGCAGACCGTGAGGACTGTTGGAGCGCTTAGAAGTGAGAATGCCGGTATGAGTAGCGAAAGACAGGTGAGAATCCTGTCCACCGAATGACTAAGGTTTCCTGGGGAAGGCTCGTCCACCCAGGGTTAGTCGGGACCTAAGTCGAGGCCGAGAGGCGTAGACGATGGATAACAGGTTGAGATTCCTGTACTAGTTAAACTTGTTTGAACAATGGAGGGACGCAGGAGGCTAAGGAATGCGCACGGTTGGATATGTGCGCCCAAGCAGCGAGTCTTGTTGAGAGTTAAATGCTTTCAACTTTAAGGACAAGCTGTGATGGGGAGTGAAATTTAAAGTAACGAAGTTCCTGATGTCACACTGCCGAGAAAAGCTTCTAGTTAGAGTTTAACTACCCGTACCGCAAACCGACACAGGTAGTCGAGGAGAGTATCCTCAGGTGAGCGAGAGAACTCTCGTTAAGGAACTCGGCAAAATGACCCCGTAACTTCGGGAGAAGGGGTGCTGATCGAAAGATCAGCCGCAGTGAATAGGCCCAGGCGACTGTTTATCAAAAACACAGGTTTCTGCAAAATCGTAAGATGACGTATAGGGGCTGACGCCTGCCCGGTGCTGGAAGGTTAAGTGAATGAGTTAGCTTCGGCGAAGCTTTGAAATGAAGCCCCAGTAAACGGCGGCCGTAACTATAACGGTCCTAAGGTAGCGAAATTCCTTGTCGGGTAAGTTCCGACCCGCACGAAAGGCGTAACGATCTGGGCACTGTCTCAACGAGAGACTCGGTGAAATTATAATACCCGTGAAGATGCGGGTTACCCGCGACAGGACGGAAAGACCCCATGGAGCTTTACTGTAGCTTGATATTGAGTGTTTGTACAGCTTGTACAGGATAGGTAGGAGCCATAGAAACCGGAACGCTAGTTTCGGTGGAGGCGTTGGTGGGATACTACCCTCGCTGTATGAACCCTCTAACTCGCGCCACTAAGCGTGGCGGAAGACAGTGTCAGGTGGGCAGTTTGACTGGGGCGGTCGCCTCCTAAAGAGTAACGGAGGCGCCCAAAGGTTCTCTCAGAATGGTTGGAAATCATTCAATGAGTGTAAAGGCAGAAGAGAGCTTGACTGCGAGACAGACAGGTCGAGCAGGGACGAAAGTCGGGCTTAGTGATCCGGTGGTACCGTATGGAAGGGCCATCGCTCAACGGATAAAAGCTACCCTGGGGATAACAGGCTTATCTCCCCCAAGAGTTCACATCGACGGGGAGGTTTGGCACCTCGATGTCGGCTCATCGCATCCTGGGGCTGTAGTCGGTCCCAAGGGTTGGGCTGTTCGCCCATTAAAGCGGTACGCGAGCTGGGTTCAGAACGTCGTGAGACAGTTCGGTCCCTATCCGTCGCGGGCGTAGGAAATTTGAGAGGATCTGTCCTTAGTACGAGAGGACCGGGATGGACATACCGCTGGTGTACCAGTTGTTCCGCCAGGAGCATCGCTGGGTAGCTACGTATGGATGAGATAAACGCTGAAAGCATCTAAGTGTGAAACTCGCCTCAAGATGAGATTTCCCATTCCATTTATGGAAGTAAGACCCCTGAGAGATGATCAGGTAGATAGGTTGGGAGTGGAAGTGTAGTGATACATGGAGCGGACCAATACTAATCGGTCGAGGACTTAACCACAAAGTGGTGTTCTTGAAGAGAAGGATTCGATATTATTTAGTTTTGAGAGAATAAATTTCTTTCACACGAGCCACGAAGGTGGATCGGAGAAGTGTGGTGGCGATAGCGAGAAGGATACACCTGTTCCCATGTCGAACACAGAAGTTAAGCTTCTTAGCGCCGAGAGTAGTTGGGGGATCGCTCCCTGCGAGGGTAGGACGTTGCCATGCGAATATTCCGGCATAGCTCAGTTGGTAGAGCCCCTGACTGTTAATCAGGTTGTCGACGGTTCGAGTCCGCCTGCCGGAGTAGTGATAGATGTTAACCTTCTCAATTGAAAGTTAGCATCTTTTTCTATACCTGCCGGCTTAGCTCAGTTGGTAGAGCATCGGTATCGTAAACCGAGGGTCGGGTGTTCAAGTCGCCTAGCCGGCATTGAATAAGACACCGTTTATGGTGTCTTTTGTTGTTTTTAGGAGAATTTGGGAAGCTTTACCCCTAAAAATAATACACGATAAGCTACATAGAGATGTTTGGAGGAAGAAATAAATTGAATAACCAAAGTGACGTGAGCAATGATAAGTCCTTCTTTGGGCAACCTAGAGGGCTCTCAACATTGTTCTTTACAGAAATGTGGGAACGTTTCAGTTATTACGGAATGCGTGCCATTCTGTTGTTCTATATGTACTATGCAGTATCAAAGGGTGGTCTCGGTTTTAGTCAGACAACTTCTGCTTCTGTGATGTCCATATATGGTTCATTAGTTTATCTAACGAGTGTAATCGGCGGTTTTGTTAGTGATCGTATTTTAGGACCAAGAAAAACTGTCTTTTGGGGCGGTATTTTCATCATGTTAGGACATATTGCACTAGCACTACCATTTGGAGCCCCAGCACTATTTATTTCAATTGCACTGATCGTCATCGGAACTGGGTTATTAAAGCCTAATGTTTCTGAAATGGTCGGCGGGTTATATACCGAAGAAGATATTCGTCGTGATTCAGGATTTAGCATCTTTGTTTTTGGAATTAACTTAGGAGCCTTGATTGCGCCACTGCTTGTTGGCTGGGTAGGAGCACACGTGAACTTTCACGTTGGTTTTTCACTAGCTGCAATTGGAATGTTCTTTGGTCTTCTTCAATACTACTTAGGTGGGAAAAAGTACTTAAGCAAAGACAGTTTGTATCCTTCTGACCCACTTGAGCCTAAGGACGCACATAAACTTGGATGGCAGGTGACCATTGGGGTTGTTATTTTTGCGCTTATCCTGCTCGTTATGCAACTGGCCAATGCCATGACAATTGACAATGTTGTCTTGTTATTAAGTTTGGTGGCAGTTGCCACACCAATTATTTATTTTGTTTTGATGTTTTCAAGTAACAAAGTGACTAAAATTGAACGTTCTCGTCTTTGGGCTTATGTTCCGTTATTTATTGCCGCAGTGATTTTCTGGGCAATTGAAGAACAAGGATCAGTGGTTCTTGCCTTATACGCGGCTCAACGAACACAGTTACATTTAGGGCCAATTACTTTGGCGGCTTCACAATTCCAGTCCCTTAATCCGTTGTTTATGATGCTATATACACCATTCTTTGCGTGGATGTGGATTAAAATGGGGAACAAGCAACCTACATCTCCACATAAGTTTGCTTATGGGTTGGCGTTTGCGGGAGTTTCGTACTTATTCATTGCTTTACCAGGAATGATGTTTGGAACGGCTGGTAAAGTTAATCCCCTTTGGTTAGTTGGTAGCTGGGCAATTGTTGAAATTGGTGAGATGTTAATTTCGCCAATTGGTCTTTCTGTAACTACTAAACTAGCACCAAAAGCATTTAGTTCTCAAATGATGAGTATGTGGTTCTTGGCAGATGCTGCTGGTCAAGCAATTAATGCCCAAATTGTACGTTTTTACACGAGCGCGACAGAAGTTCCTTACTTCTTGGTTGTCGGCGCTGTCAGCATTGTTTTTGGCCTTCTATTGCTCTTGTTATCTAAATGGATTTCATCCAAGATGGTCGGTATCAATTAAATTTAAAAATAAAGATCAGTTCTTTAAAGGACTGATCTTTTTCTAATTAGAAGACAATTTTTTGTGAGGCGTGTAAAATGATCAACTAACAGTGTGAAAGGAGACAAATATGAGGATTGCAATAACAAGTGACAACCACTTTGACGTAAATCGCTTAGATGTTGATGAAACACTAAAAAATCAAGCAGAATATTTAAGCCAACAAAACGTTGGGTTGTATTTAATTGCTGGTGATTTATTTAATGATTTTACAAAGAGTCTAGCGTATGTGCAAAACTTACAAAACGAATTAGGTTCCCAAACGCTTGTAAAATTTATTGCTGGGAACCATGATATGGTTCATGGCGTTACGTTCGAAGAATTAGAGAGCCAACTTGATAATAGTTATTTGCATAACCAATATTTTGATGTGCCAGAGACCGACTGGCGGGTAATTGGTAATAACGGGTGGTATGATTACAGTTTTGCGGACAATGTTAAGGGCAAAACTATCGCTAATTTTGAAACTTGGAAGCGTGCTTACTGGATAGATGGGTCTATTAAGCAACCAATGTCCGATGGTGAAAGAATGGGACTAGTTTTAGATGAAACTACTCAACAACTTAAAACGGCTCAGGAGGCCCCAAAACGTGTCCTGTACTTTACACATTTTGTACCACGACGTAATTATATTCGCTATGCACCTGAAGGAAATTTATGGAATATGGCTAATGCCTATATGGGGAGTGCAAAATTAGGACAAGTGTTAGAACAATTCGAAGTTAATAAGGTAATATTCGGTCATATGCACATTCATCCAGCTCCACAGCAATTTGAAAAAACGACTTACTACAATCAATCAGTAGGTTATTATACAAAACGAATTAAGGAATGGCAAAATGATACTTTCCTCGCCGAATGGCGATCACGACTGGTTTTCTTTGACCTTTAAAAAAATTAATTTGAGGAAATTTGTAAAAACCCCTTGATATTTGTTCAAATTTTCGGTATTATATTTTAGTCGGATGCGTTAGAAGTTTTAATGCAATTCAAAAGGGAAGGGTAGCGAAGTCTGGCTAAACGCGGCGGACTGTAAATCCGCTCCTTCGGGTTCGGTGGTTCGAATCCACTCCCTTCCATTTTATGAATGGGCTATAGCCAAGCGGTAAGGCATCGGGTTTTGATCCCGAGATGCGATGGTTCGATCCCATCTAGCCCAATAGTTACGCCTTTCTAAGTCGCTACCAGTTTAAGTACTGATGTAGAGGCTTTTTTTGTATCTTCTATTAATGCACTTAGGTAGTAAAGTTTTAGTGAAAAATAGGTTATCCTCTTATCTTCAAAAATTTACGGTACAATAGGTTCATATTAGGTGGGCTTATTTTTTTATTATTGATGAGTTTTCTTTCTAGTAGTGGAATAGACGGAGGCGTCTAATGAATTATACATTTATCGGTGACATTCATTCAGCTAGTGATGATTTAAAAGTACTTTTGAATGCCATTAATACGGAAGAGGATCGCCTGATTTTTCTAGGTGATTACATTGATGGGACAGCAACTCGGCATTTTTCAAAGCATGAAGAAACGCAATTAATTGATCCGTTAGGTGTTTTAGATATTTTGATGAATCGGGTTAATCAGCACAGTGATATTGTATTACTTGGCAACCATGATGATTTTTGGGTACAGACAGCTACTGGTGATGATTTGAGTTATCAAACGTGGCGAATTAATGGTGGTGCTCATACGTGGCGAAAATTAGGAATTCACTCCGGCGCGCTACCTGTGATTCAAAGGGCACTCAATGCTCCAAAACTGGCCCCTTACACGAAGTTCTTAAGTAATCGACCATTTACCTGGGAAACTGGCAAAATACTTGCAGTCCATGCTGGTGTTCGTTGGGGAGTGAGTCTTAATAAACAAGAAAAAGACGATTTACTTTGGATTAGAAATGACTATTATTTCAATGCAGGATTGGAATCAGCGGGATGGCATAAAAATGAGTTAGGTAAGGTGATTGTCACTGGACATACACCAGTTCAGATCTTTAATCGATCCGGATTCATAAAAATGCAAGCTGACAGTCAAGATGTACCGCGTTATTTAATTGATGCTGGTAGTCGTTCCGGTGCATTTAGTGGTGGAATTGTGGCATTAACGCTTGATCCAAATGGAGGGTTCGTTTCAGCAAAATTTGTGGTGAACCAACAAGTTCAGGAGATTCCAAATAAGTTAATTGAAGAAGATTTTCTGTCAAAAGATCCCAAGTAAGCAATGATAAAAGTCGCAAACCCATGAACAACTGGATTTGCGACTTTTTTAACATCTTATTTAATTAATCAGCCACTGGTTTTAACGCCAGGGCTTTGGCGGCTTCTTCACAGTCGTCAAAATGATGTTTGGTTCGACCAAGAATTTGGTAATCTTCGTGTCCTTTTCCGGCAATCAGGATGACGTCTCCCGACTTGGCCGATTCAACAGCTTTCGTAATGGCCTCCCGGCGATCAATGTAAACTTCGGGGTGATCGTTTGGAACGCCGGCTAGCATATCATTTAAAATAGCCTGCGGGTCTTCTGTACGTGGATTATCCGCGGTAAAAATCGGCTTCGTACTGTATTCAACGGCAATTTTTGCCATTTTGGCCCGCTTTCCTTTATCACGATCGCCACCACAACCAATCACACAGTAAATGTCTTTTTTAGCAAAGTAATGGATGGTCTCTAAAGCATTTAAAAGACTATCTGGTGTATGTGAATAATCAACAATTACCCGGACCCCTGTATGAGAAGGGATGGATTGAAAACGGCCTTTTACCCCCGAAACTTTTTCCAATGAAGTGATAATTTGTGCTTCTGGTAGCCCGCCTGCATAAGCCGCGGCAAAGGCAGCCAACAGATTGTAAACATTAAATTGGCCAATCAGTTTCGTTGTGACATGGGTGAGATGACCAAATACGGACAAGTCAAATTCAGTACCATGACTATAAATCTGAATGTTTTGAGCACGAATCATCGCATCGGTATTGAGCCCATAGGTCAACACGTGGGCAGCGGTATATTGTTCAAACTCACGACCAACGGGATCATCGGTATTTAAAACGGCGACTTTACTAGTGCCGTCTGCATTATATTTATTGCCTAATTGAGCAAACAACATACTTTTAGCGTGAATATAATCATCCATAGTTTTGTGAAAATCTAAATGATCACGCGTGAGATTTGTGAAGACAGCAACATCGTAATCAATTCCCCAAACGCGGCCCAAAACTAAAGCAATCGACGAAACTTCCATTGAAACGGTTTTTACGCCAACTTCGCGCATTTGTGCCAAAGTCTTTTGCGTCGTGATGGCATCCGGTGTGGTATTTTCAGTTGGAAAAGTTTCATCTTTAATGCGGCGATACATGGTTCCCATCAGACCAGTCGCCTGATTTTGATCTCGATAAATTTGGTCGATTAAATGGGTAACGGTTGTTTTGCCATTGGTGCCAGTCACACCAATCATATGCATTTTTTGGCTAGGAGCCTCAAAAAAAACATCGGCAAGGATTGCCATGGCTCGTTCAGTGTTTTGTACATACACAACAGGAACGGTAACGTTGATCCGCTTTTGAGCCACAATGATTTTGGCGCCTTTTTCAACAGCTTGTTTAACCAATGTATGACCATCAATGTGATAGCCACCTACGGCGATAAACATCGCACCAGGTTGAATCTCGCGGGTATCCTGAGTCAACATTGTCACATCAAAATCAGTTGTGATAGTTGGCTGAACTTGCTTGAATTTTAAACTATTAATTAATTTGCTAACTTTCATTGAGAACGCTCCTTTTTAGAATAGGCAGATAACTGACTGACATTACTGTTGAGTAAGGGTGAATTGATGGCTTTGTAAAAATTCATCGTGTAAACTGTTTAAAGCCGCAGTGAGGTCGGTTTTATGAATTAGAACCCAAATGGTCGTATAACTATCAGTTGATTGTAAAATATCGATATGGTGCTTGGCTAATGTGTTGACAATCCGGGCCGTGATCCCTGGAGTGCCCGTAATTCCGGCTCCTACAATGGCAACCTTGGCGCAATCAGAAACCATTCGATAGTTTGCATGGGCGGTTGCTAAAGTCTTTTCAGCAAGCCAGGTATCCATTTGTGGCAAATTGAAAACAACCGAATCGGTAGAAATATTAATAAAATCAATACTGAGATTTTGTGCGGCCATTAATTGGAAAATCTGACCAGATGTTAGGTTCTCAGTTGAAACAGAAAATTGAGTTAAGTTGTTTTGGTTGGTTATACCTGTAACAGTTCGATAATGAGAAATGTGGGGATTTCTTTCGCCAACAATTGTGCCTAATTCTTCAGGTTGTTGATAGGTTGCCCGAATCCGCATTGATAAGTTAGCTTGTTTAGCAACTTCAACAGCTCGTGGATGGATGACACGAGCGCCATTATGGGCCAAATTGGCAAGCTCATCATAGCTGATGGACTTGAGACAACGGGCCCTTTTTACAAGTTGAGGATCCGCCGTCATGATGCCGCTTACGTCGGTAAAAATATCTACCAATTCAGCGTTTAAGGCCATACCCAAAACGGCAGCCGAGACATCAGAACCGCCACGGCCGATGGTTGTGATTTCACCATCTTTAGTGGCACCTTGAAACCCAGCAACAACGACGACATTCGTCTTTTTAAACATTTTTTTGATAGGAGTCGGGTCAACGTTAAGTATTTTGGCATTTTGAAATTCATCATCGGTTACAATTCCGGCCTCACTGCCCGTTAAAGCAGTGGCATCTAAGCCAGCTTCACGGGCCTGTTCTGTAAACACGGTTGCGGAAACAATTTCACCAACGGAAACCAACATATCTAACTCACGTTTAGATAACCTTGATTGGTTATTGTGGACCAGATTTAAAAGACCGTCTGTTGTGTAGGATGTTCCTGGTTCCCGAAAGGCGGAAACCACAACCACGACTTTTTTACCGTGATCAACTGCGTATTTCACATGCACTAAAGCTTGCTTTCTAGCGGCTACATCTTTAACAGAAGTGCCCCCGAATTTTTGAATAACAATCTCCATTTTATCTATACCAACTCTCTATCGTTCTTCGGTTCTAACTCTTCCACATAAATTTTATGCCACATCATAAAGGTGAGAATCGTCCATAATTTTCGGGAATTATCTGCCACACCATCACGGTGATCATCTAATAACGTTAAAAAGTAGTTTTTATCAAAATACTGATCCGTTTGGGAATCTTGAATAATTGTGCGTGCCCAATCATACATTTCACTTTTTAGCCAGAAACGGATTGGCACAGGGAAACCTAATTTTTTACGATGTAAGACGTGATCAGGTACAATACCTTCAACTGCCTTTCGTAAAATATATTTGGTCGTTCCATGACTAATTCGTAAATCAGCTGGAATGCTGGAAGCCACTTTGAAAACTTCTCGATCCACAAATGGGGTTCGTAATTCCAAACTGTGTGCCATGGTAGTTCGGTCAGCATTGTGAAGCAAATCGCCGTTTAACCAGGTGTGCATATCGATAAATTGCATTCTTGTAATCGGGTCATAATCTTGTGATTCGTCATAAAATGGTTTCGTAATGGATTGAAATGGATGACTGAGATTATAATTTTTAAAAAATGCACGTTTTTCGGTTTCATTAAATATAAAGGCATTGCCAACATAACGTTTTTCAAGGGGTGTGGTGCCACGTAACAAAAATGAGCGACCCTTTACGCCACGCGGAATTAATCGGGCAATATGATTTAAAGCGCCATTTAAGGGCTTGGTGTAATTAAATACACTTAATGATTCTGGTTCGTGATAGATAGTGTAACCACCAAACAACTCATCAGCACCTTCACCTGTTAAGGCTACTTTTACATGTTTCACAGCTTCTTTTGCCAAGAAATATTGGGGCACAGCAGCCGGATCCGCAAGGGGATCATCCATACTCCAAACAAACTTAGGAAAAGCTTCCATGAATGCTTCAGGGGTAATTAAACTGCTGTAATTTTTAACGTCTAATTTTTCAGCCGTTTCTTGGGCAACATCTAGTTCACTGTAGCCTTCGCGTTCGAATCCAACTGAAATCGTTTCTAGGTTGGGGTTAAAATTTTTTGCCATGGCCACAATAATTGATGAATCAATTCCGCCAGATAAGAAGGAACCAACTGGCACGTCAGAGCGCATATGCATTTTGACGGAATCTAACAAAACTTCGCGAATCTTTTTGATGTAGGCCGTTTCCGATTCGCTCGAAGTATGAAATTCTCGATGGTAGTAACGATTAATTACGAGATCATCACCAATTTTTTTGGTTAATGTACATCCTGGTGAAAGTAGCTTGATTTCTTTAGTTAGGGTTTCTGGTTCTGGTACAAATTGGAATGTCATGTAATCTTGCAAGGCATCATGATCAAAAGTTCGCTGCGCAAGAATTTTGTAAATGGCTTTACTTTCGGAAGCATAATATAACTGGTCGCCTTGGATGGCATAGTAAAATGGTTTAATACCAAATTGGTCGCGAGCAGCAAAGAAAGTCTTTTCTTGTTTATCCCAAATCACAAACGAAAACATGCCGCGTAAATATTTAGTGACGTCAGATTGGTATTTGGCATACAAAGCTAAAATAACTTCGGAGTCAGACTCTGTTTTAAAACTGTATCCGTCTTTAATTAAATCATTCCGTAACTCAACAAAGTTATAAATTTCACCATTAAAAGTTAGCCAGTAGCGTTCATTATCATAGGATAGGGGTTGATGGCCGCCATCCAAATCAATGATACTTAAACGCCGGAATCCCATGGTGATGTGAGCATCTTCAAAGTAGCCACTATCGTCAGGGCCTCTATGGACCAACATATTTGTCATTTCATGAACTGTATTGTTTTCAGTCTGACCGTCGATTTTTGAAAGGTCGGTCAAACAGCCTGCAAATCCACACATACGGCCATCTCCTCTTTTTGTTTTATTAACTTTATATTTATGACTATATAGGTAACAGATTAAATCAAGTTTAAAAAACGGTATAAATCAAGAATTAACTAATTTTAACTGTAAAAAAGCGTTTTCACAACGAAAACAAATTGTTATTTTGAAAAATGATAAAATGGGAATATAAAAAAAGAAAGTAAGTGAATAAAAATGAAAATTGGATTTATTGGAGTTGGCAACATGGCAAAGGCCATTATTATTGGGTTGATCAAGGCGGGAGTTTCGGGAACGGACATTTTGGTGCACAGTGGTCACCTTGAACATTATGAGGCATTTGCAAAACAAAATCAGTTGGCGCTGGAAACTAGTAATGAAGAGGTTGCTAAAAAGGCTGATGTGGTGGTATTAGCCGTTAAACCAGACATTGCCAAACAGGTGTTAACTGATATTAAATTGGAAGTGAACAGTGCTGACAAATTAGTGGCTTCCGTCGTTTCTGGTCTAGATATTGCCGAAATGCAGGCCATTATTGGTGATTGGCCAATTATGCGGGTGATGCCAAACGTTAATGTTGAAATTAATGAAGGGATGACCGCCTTGGCTGCAAGTGGCCCACTAACAGATTCACCATTTAATATTGGTAAAAATATTTTTGAAAAAGTTGGGAAGGTCATGGAAGTATCTGAATCTGACTTCACAACCTTTGGAGCGATTGCAGGTAGTGCGCCGGCGTATGCTTACTTTTTCATTGATGCGTTATCACGAGCGGGCGTTAAGTATGGGTTGACTAAGCAGGCAGCAACCAAAATTGCGGCCCAAGTTGTGAATGGGAGTGCCAAAATGGTTCTTGAGGCCGATGATAACCCAGCTGCTTTAATTGATAAGGTTTCTTCACCAGGTGGGACAACGGTCGCCGGTTTTCTAGCAATGGAAGAGGCCGGTTTTATGACCTCGGTAGTCAAAGGCATTGATGCCACCATTGCGAAAGAAAAAGGTGAATAACAGATTCTCCTTGCAGTTGTGGTCTATACCGATTATAATGAACTTAAATAAAACTGAAGGAGATTTTTAACTAATGAGTACTGTATTGAAACACGCCACGATTTATACTGGTTTAGAGAAAATTGATGACGGCTTTATTCGGTTTAACAAACAAATCGAAGCTGTTGGGCCAATGAGCGAGTTCCGTCCCTTGCCAGATGACGAAATTCACTTTGCTGCAGAAACAATTGTGACCCCAGGATTTATTGATGTGCACAGTCATGGCGGCTATGGGTTTGATGCCATGGATGGTGACGCTGACCAAATTAACGAAATGGTTACGAAAATGACAAAAACAGAAGGAATTACCACTTACTTCTGTACCACAATGACGCAATCGAACGAAAACATTGATCATGCGATGAAAGGAGTAGCTAAAGCAGCTGCTGTCAATCCCGTCATTAAAGGGGTACATTTGGAAGGGCCCTTTATTTCAGCTACTTTCAAAGGTGCACAACCAGAACAATACATTAAAGATCCTGACGTTCACTTGTTGGAACAGTGGAACAAGTCTGCTAATGGGTTAGTTAAATTAATCACCATGGCTCCTGAAGATAAGGGTGCCGATGAATTTGAATCTTACTGTTTAGCACATGGAATTGTGCCATCTGTTGGCCATAGTAATGCCAAACGGGCGGATTTATTAAATAGTAAAGTGAGTCACGGAACTCATTTGTACAATGCACAACGGGAATGGAAGCATCGTGAACCAGGCGTTACCGGCCACGTAATGTTGGAAGACAACATCTATGCTGAATTAATTTGTGACGGTTTCCATATTGTTCCTGACATGTTGCGTTTGGCATACGAAGTTAAAGGCCCAGAACGGATCGAATTGGTAACTGACTCGATGCGTTCTAAAGGAATGCCTGAAGGCGAAAGTGAATTAGGTGGCCAAAAAGTTTATGTTAAAGACAAGCAGGCTCGCTTAGCTGACGGAACCTTAGCTGGTTCAGTTTTGGAATATACAGATGCCTTCAAGAATGCCATGAAATTTATGGGATGCAGTATTGAAAATGCCGTACAGATGAGTTCTGTCAACCAGGCTAACGAATTTGGTTTGGACAGTAAGGGAACTCTTGAAGTGGGTAAAGATGCGGATTTGAACTTGTTTGATGATAACCTGAACAAGTTGGCTACTTACAGCTATGGCCGTGAATTCTCAAATACTGAAAAATAAAGTTCCGAAACTAGCTATTTTTTCGTTATAATAAGCTTATAGTCGTTTACAGGAGGTGGAATCGTGGGATCCCCCATTTATATTCAAATTCACAATGAAATTAAAAAATCTATCGAGGCTGGTAAATGGGCAGTTGGTGACCGTATTCCAGCAGAACGTGAATTAGCAGAACAGTTCAATGTAAGCCGAATGACACTTAGACAAGCCATTCAGACATTAGTTGATGAGGGTATTTTGGAGCGTCGTGTGGGTTCGGGTACTTTTGTAGCTAATCAGAAAGTTCAAGAAAAAATGTCTGGTGTGACCAGTTTCACTGACTTAATGATTGCGCAAGGTAAAACTCCTTCCAGCAAAACGATTTCGTACCATGCGGGGCAACCTTCTATGAGTGAAAGCGAAAAGTTAGAGCTAAATGATGGTGAATTAGTTTTGCGGATGGAACGGATTCGGTATGCGGATAAAGTGCCTATCTGTTTTGAGACGGCTACGGTACCAGAAAATCTCGTGAAAGATTTCAGTAAGGCTGAAGTAACCAGTTCATTGTATGGTACGTTAGAGAAAAAGGCGGGATTAGTTCCCGGTAAGGCAACTCAGACCGTTTCGGCAATGCTAGCTTCTGAAAAGATTGCCGAATATCTATCTGTAAAACGTGGAGAAGCAATTTTACGTTTACGTCAGGTGTCGTATTTACAAGATGGGAAACCATTTGAATATGTGCGCACTCAATATGTGGGCGAACGATTTGAATTTTATCTCAATCGTTAAAAACACAAAAAATAGTTTGTCGATTTTCGAAATGAAAATGACAAACTATTTTTAGTATCAGAGCTTATTTTGTTTTTTGAGTTGATGAATTTTCCACATGAATTGAGGAATTATCATTTGTCGTTTGAGCCGTTTGGGTTCGGTAATTAATCGGTAAAACCATTCTAAATGATGATTTTGCCAAAATTGAGGTGCTCGTTTAACAATCCCTACAAAGACATCAAAACTGCCACCCACGCCCATCCATAACCCGTTTGTGAGGTGACGATGACGATGACTCGCAATAAACTGCTCTTGCTTGGGAAAACCAGTTGCAACGAAGACAATATCGGGTTGTTGGGCTTTAATCTCAGCTGCAATTAATGATTCGTCTTTATAGTAACCATCGCGGGCACCGACAACTTGAACGCCGGGAAAGTTAGCAGCTAATTTGGTTGTTAAAAGGTTGATCACATGCGGTTTAGCTCCTAAAAAATACACTTTCTTTTGTGTTTGATCGGCCCATTTAAGGAGACCTGTAAAAATATCAAATCCCGTGATTCGCTCAGGTAACGGTGTTTTTAGCGTTGCTGCGGCTTTAATAATGCCAATTCCATCCGGTGAGATATAGTCAGCTTTTAAGATAAGGTTACGATAGGGTTCATTTCGGTTTGCATACATGACAATTTCCGGATTTGCCGTGACAACAAACGTATTTTGGTGATTTTGAATTCGAGTTTGGAGTTGATTGATAAACTGATTACGTGTGGTATTTGCAAATGGAATCCCCATAATTTTAACGCTTCGAAATGGGTCATTCATAATAAAATCAATCCTTTCGACTATTGAAAATGACGCACCATGGAAAAAATGATAAAATAGGTGCAACTATTGTTAATATTATTAAACCACTAACTAACTGAGGAGTACAATCGTCATGACTAAAAAATATCCGGATGACAGTTTAACGTTACATACGGATGCCTATCAAATTAACATGATTCAAACTTACTGGGAACAAGGAATTCACAATAAGAACGCTGTTTTTGAAGTTTTCTTTCGAGATATGCCTTTTAAAAATGGGTACGCGATTTTTGCTGGTTTGGAAAGAGTCGTGAAGTATATCCAACAGTTGCACTTTACGGATTCTGATTTGGCTTATTTGAAAGAATCAGAACATTATCCGGATGACTTCTTGGAATATTTGCGTAACTTTAAATTTAGTGGCACAATTCGTTCCGCTGTTGAAGGTGATTTAGTTTTCAACGGCGAACCAATTATGCAAGTGGAAGGTCCGTTAGCTGATTGCCAATTAGTTGAAACCGCCATTTTAAATGTTGTGAACTATCAAACTTTGATAGCCACTAAAGCGTCACGAATTAAATCCGTCGTTGGCAACGATGCCTTGTTAGAGTTTGGTACGCGCCGTGCTCAAGAAATGAGTGCCGCAATTTGGGGGACTAGGGCGGCTTACATCGGCGGTTTTGATGCCACAAGTAATGTCCGGGCAGGTAAAATTTTTGGAATTCCGATCAGCGGAACCCATGCGCATGCCCTGGTTCAGTACTATCGTAACGATTATGATGCTTTTAAAGCATATGCCCAAACCCATCATGATTGCGTGTTTTTGGTAGATACCTATGACACGCTCAAAAGTGGGGTACCCAATGCGATTAGGGTAGCCAAAGAAATGGGTGATAAGATTAATTTCTTGGGCGTTCGAATTGATAGTGGTGATATGGCTTACTTATCAAAGCGTGTACGCGAGCAATTAGACGAAGCTGGTTTTCCGAATGCCAAAGTTTATGCTTCAAATGATTTAGATGAAAAAACAATTCAAAACTTAAAAATGCAGGGTGCCAAAATTGATGTTTGGGGTGTCGGCACAAAATTAATTACCGCTTATGATCAACCAGCTTTAGGGGCCGTTTACAAGATGGTTTCTATCGAGGGTGAAGACGGTAAGATGGTTGATACCATTAAACTATCTAACAATGTGGAAAAAGTTTCTACACCCGGTAAAAAACAAGTTTGGCGAATTTCTAAAAATGCAGATGGTAAATCAGAGGGGGATTACGTGACCCTCTGGGATGAAGATCCGCAAAAGCAACCTTCAATTTACATGTTCCATCCAAATTATACGTACATTAACAAAACGGTGAGTGATTTCAATGCACGCCCACTGTTACATGAAATTTTTAAAGATGGCAAGCTGGTTTATAAACTTCCAGAACTGAAAGATGTTAAGGAATACTCTCGCAAGATGTTGGATTCCTTATGGGATGAATATAAACGTGATTTGAATCCGCAAGACTATCCCGTTGATTTATCTGAGAAATGTTATGACCATAAGATGAACAGCATTAATGGTGTTCGAAAATACGTCAGTTCGTTAAAATTTAGTGAATAAGAGAGATGGCAACAATGCGAAAATTACAACAAGAGATTATCAAAAATTTAAGAGTGGCGCCCGAAATTGATCCAAAAACGGAAATTCGCCGTAGTGTTGATTTCCTAAAAACGTATCTAAAGAAAAACACCTTTATCAAAAGCTTTGTGCTAGGCATTTCCGGGGGTCAGGACTCAACATTAACCGGTAAACTAGGGCAGATGGCCATTACTGAAATGCGTGAAGAAACTGGCGACCAAGATTACCAGTTTATCGCAGTCCGTTTGCCATATGGCGTGCAAGCTGATGAATCGGATGCAATGGCGGCGATCGAATATATACAAGCTGATCAAGTTAAACGGGTCGACATCAAACCAGCTGCTGACGCAATGGTACAGGCACTTGAAGCTAATGATTTGAAGATTAGTGATTTTAACAAGGGAAATATCAAGGCCCGAGAACGCATGATTGCTCAGTACGGAATTGCTGGTGCTAATAATGGCATCGTGCTTGGTACGGATCACGCCGCTGAATCGGTGACGGGCTTTTATACCAAGTTCGGTGACGGTGGTGCAGATGTTACTCCAATTTGGCGGTTAGATAAGCGTCAAGGCAAGGCACTTTTAGAAGAGTTGAATGCGCCAAAACACTTATACGAAAAGGTTCCAACGGCTGATTTGGAAGATAATCGTCCTGCCTTGCCTGATGAAGTAGCGCTTGGCGTGACTTACGATGATATTGATAATTATCTAGAGGGGCATGAAATCGAAACTAAGGCTGCGGAAAAAATCGAAAGTTGGTATCAAAAAACGGCGCACAAACGTCATTTACCATATACTGTTTACGATAAATTCTAGAAGATTGAGATGCCAAGAAAAATAAAAAGCAAAATCACTTGCTATTAGGTTTGCTTATAGTTATAATAAATTAACAACAAAACATGAGGGAGTAACTAGCAGTTATTTCTGCGGCAATGTCGTCAACAAGATTAAATCTGGTATTGCCTGAAAAAGTGAGACTCGTGGATGTTCGCATTTTAGTGTGGACATGCACGGGTCTCTTTTTTTAAAAAGCCCCTGTGTGTCGAAAAATAAGGAGGAACACATGAAAGCTACAAAAGTTAATTACTACAACCAGAGCGTGGAAGATGTGCTGAAAGCTCAAGGCAGTTCTCCAGAAGGATTGACCGATGCACAAGTCCAAGAAAGTTTAACCAAGCACGGCGCTAATCAGTTAGAGACTAAGAAAAATACAAGTCTCTTACAAAAGTTCATCGCTCAGTTTAAAGATTTAATGATCATTGTATTGATTGCGGCGGCCATAGTATCCGTGTTTGTGGGTGAAGGCGTTGACGCCATCATCATTTTACTGGTGGTTGTGCTGAATGCGATTTTTGGTGTTTTTCAGGAAACAAAAGCTGAAGAGGCAATTGCGGCCTTAAAGGAACTTTCCGCGCCTCAAGCTCATGTTAAACGAAACGGAAAAGTAGAAACTATCAAGAGCGAAGATGTGGTTCCTGGCGATATTGTTTTGCTGGAAGCTGGCGATATTATTCCTGCCGATTTGCGTTTAATTGAGTCTGCTGGTTTAAAAATGGAAGAAGCCGCCTTAACTGGTGAGTCTGTCCCAGTTGAAAAACAAATTGCAGCTTTAAAGGATAGTAAGTTGCCAATCGGTGATCAAACTAACATGGCCTTCATGAATAGTAATGTCACGTATGGTCGTGGTAGTGGCGTGGTTGTTGGTACTGGGATGCATACTGAAGTTGGCCAAATTGCAGATATGATCAACAATGCCGAAGAAACGACAACCCCGCTGCAGCACAATTTAACGCAGCTGAGTAAAGTTTTAACTGGTTTAATTTTAGTGATTGCAGCCATCGTTTTCGTGGTGGGGATGATTCGGGGAAACGAAAGCCTAATTAATATGTTGCTGACGGCAATTTCTTTAGCCGTTGCTGCTATTCCTGAAGGCTTACCAGCCATTGTCACGATTACCTTAGCGTTAGGTACGCAACGAATGGCCAAACGACATGCAATCATTCGAAAATTACCAGCCGTTGAGACTTTGGGTGGGACCCAAATCATTGCGTCTGATAAAACGGGAACGTTGACCCAAAACAAAATGACTGTTGAAAAATTTTTTGTGAATAATCAATTGAAAGACACCGCGGATGTCGATCCAAAAGATTATCCTTACAACCATTTGTTTGAGTTAATGGTGTTAAATAATGATACCAAACAAACTAAAGAAGGTTTGATTGGTGATCCTACCGAAACGGCTTTAATTCAATTTAATTTGGATAAACATCAAAATGTCGAAAAATTAATTAGCTCAGAAAAAAGAGTTACCGAAGTCCCATTTGATTCTGAACGTAAATTGATGTCCACATATAATCAATTGGAAGATGGACGATTTTTACAAACGGTCAAGGGTGCCCCAGATGAATTACTACAACGAACAACATTGTTTGAAGAGGGCGAAGAAATCAAATCAATGGATGACGCCGAGCGTAAACTTGTTTTGGACACAAACCATAAATTGGCAACCCAGGCGATTAGAGTGCTGGGATTTGCATATCAAATTGTGGATGAAATCCCAGCAACCTTGGCGTCTGAAGTGGTCGAACAAGAATTAATTTTTGCCGGCCTAATCGGGATGATTGATCCCGAACGTCCTGAAGTAGCACAGGCTGTGGAAGAAGCTAAACAGGCTGGAATTCGCCCATTAATGATTACAGGTGATCATCGCGATACTGCGGCGGCAATTGCCAAACGTTTGGGTATTATTGAAGAAGGCGATGATCAAGCAGTTATATCTGGAACTGAATTGGATGAAATGGATGATAAGACCTTTGCTAAAAAAGTTAACCAGTATTCGGTTTATGCGCGTGTGGCCCCTGAACACAAAGTACGAATTGTAAATGCTTGGCAAAAACAAGGCAAAGTTGTGGCGATGACCGGAGATGGTGTGAATGATGCGCCTTCCCTTAAGCAGGCTGATATTGGGGTTGCCATGGGAATAACAGGTACCGAAGTTTCAAAAGGTGCCAGTGATATGATTTTGGCAGATGACAACTTCTCAACAATTGTGGTGGCAGTTGAAGAAGGACGAAAAGTGTTTGCCAATATTCAAAAAGCAATTCAGTATCTCTTGTCTGCAAACTTGGGTGAAGTTTTGACGTTGTTTGTCATGACAATGATGGGTTGGCAAATTCTTGCGCCAGTTCACATTTTATGGATTAATTTAGTAACTGATACCTTCCCAGCAATTGCGTTGGGATTGGAACCCGCAGAAAAGAATGTGATGAAACAAAAGCCGCGAGGAAGAGCAAGCAACTTCTTGTCTGGTGGGGTCGCAAGTAATGTGATTTATCAAGGACTGTTAGAAGGACTGATTACCTTGACAGTTTATGGTCTTGCCATCTTGTATCCGGTGCATGCTTCTTATGCTCAGGCACATGCAGATGCGTTGACCATGGCATTTGCAACATTAGGGTTAATTCAGTTGTTCCATGCCTTTAACTCAAAATCCATTCATGGCTCAATTTTTAGTGCAACTACTTTGAAAAATAAATTCTTTAATTGGTCAATTGTGGTATCGTTTATATTGTTGGCCGCTACCATAGTGGTTCCTGGTTTGAATGATATTTTCCACGTGAGTCATTTGGATCTGCACCAGTGGGCAATTGTTGGTGGTGCTTCATTATCAATTATTGTAATTGTTGAAATCGTGAAATGGTTCCAACGAAGATTTGCAGCTCGCTAATAATTAGAATTGGAGATATTAAAATGCGTAAAAGTAATCCGCAAGGGTATGCTAATTTGCTCAATCGGGTAATGGAATCGTCTGAACAAATGGGTGAAGAGGTTGATCCTCATTTTCAAAATTTCAAGAAAACATTAGCTTTAAAGGGAATTGATTCTTTAAGTGATCGTGACCTACATGAGATTGTCACCATTTTCAAAAAAGCAGTTGATCTGTATAAGCAAAATGTCGAAACTTTAAAAAAAGCAAAACCACCAGTTCAAATTTTAGGACGCCATAAGCAGTTAACTAGTGCTTATGAGACGTATGCCCAGGATTGTGAATTAATGCTAACTAGCATTGATGAAGCAAATAAAAAGATTGATTCTGAGCAGTTTAGTAAAGCAGAACAGGCTCAGGATAAGGATATGGATGCCGTTTCAAAAGCCTTTGATCGTATTATGGCAATGATGATGGGCTAAAATAGCCAAAAAAAACTAGGAAAAATAAATTCCTAGTTTTTTTGTATAGTGAAAATGGAAAATAGAATGAATGGGCCTGTATGCTATACTTATTACTATGTGTTGTTGAGAACGAAATGATTAGTTTGGAGTGAATTTTTTGGAAGATCGAATTGTAAAAATTGTTGAAAAACAACTATCAGATATGCGACCAAAACAGATTCATGCAGCATTGAGTCTTTTGGATGAGGGCGATACAGTTCCTTTTATTGCGCGCTATCGAAAAGAGCGAACGGGCAGTTTAGATGAAGTCCAGATTCGTCAAATTCAGACCAGCTATAATAAAGCAGAAACGCTAGAAAAACGAAGAGATGATGTTTTAAAACTCATTTCTGAACAGGGTAAATTGACACCAGATTTAGAAAAGCAAATTAAATCAGCAGATAAATTACAAACGGTGGAAGATCTGTATTTACCATACAAGCAAAAGCGCCGGACAAAAGCGACGATTGCCAAGGAGAAAGGACTTGAACCATTTGCTTTTTGGCTGATGACCTTTCCTCAGAGTGATTTGACAGCTAAGGCCAGTGAATTCATTAATGCCGACAAAAAGGTCACAACTGTTGAAGATGTTTTTTCCGGTGCCCATGAAATTTTAGCGGAAGCTTTTGGTGATAGTGCCGGATTCCGAGATTGGATTCGAAATTACACCCGTAAAAATGGCCGCTTTGTTTCTCAAGTGAAATCTAAGGGAAAAGAAAAAGATGAAGAAGGCGTTTATCAACTTTATTATGAATTTGATGAATCTCTTTCTAATATGGTGTCACACCGTGTTTTAGCCATTAACCGAGGCGAAAAAGAGGGCGTTTTAAAAGCCCAAATTAAAGTTGATGAAGCCGCTATCATGCGGTATTTACATTTTCGGATTATTGGCAGTCATGAAGGACCGGCAGTGACGCAACTTCAAGATGCTTATGAGGATGCTTACAAGCGGTTTATTGGCCCCGCAATAGAGCGTGAACTCCGAAATGAATTAAGTGAAGAAGCTAATACACAGGCAATCAACGTGTTTGGCGAGAACTTGTACCATTTGTTGATGCAAGCACCAATTAAAGGAAAAGTGGTTTTGGGATTTGATCCTGCTTACCGAACAGGCTGTAAGTTAGCTATCATGGATCCTAACGGGAAGTTCTTAGCGAAAAAGGTGATTTATCCGCATAAACCTGCCTCACAAACTAAACGGCAGGCGGCTGCTGGAGAATTCAAACAATTTTTGGAAGACTACCACGTTGAGATGATTGCCATTGGAAACGGAACAGCTAGTCGTGAATCTGAAGAATTCGTTTCGTCAGTATTAAAAACGATTGATCGGAAGATTTATTATGTGATTGTAAACGAAGCTGGAGCATCAGTTTATTCAGCAAGTAAGGCTGCTCGGGATGCCTTTCCTGAATTACATGTTGAGGAACGAAGCGCCATTAGTATCGGGCGACGTCTTCAGGATCCCCTTGCGGAATTAATTAAAATTGACCCTAAGGCAGTTGGGGTTGGTCAGTATCAACATGACGTGCCCCAAAAAGAATTAACCAGTCAATTAGATACAGTGATTGAAACAGCCGTCAACCAAGTGGGGGTCAACTTAAACACAGCCAGTCCTCAATTGTTGGAACACATTTCTGGTTTGACCAAAACAACTGCCCAAAATATTGTGAACTGGCGTGATGAAAACGGCAGTTATGAGGCTCGAAATCAATTAAAGAAAGTCCCTCGTTTGGGACCGAAAGCTTATGAACAATCAGTTGGTTTCTTAAGAATTGTTCAGGGGAAAAATGCGCTTGATAATACAGACATTCATCCAGAAAGCTACAAGGCTGCTAAAAAGTTATTAACTGAAGTTGGGTTAAGTTTGGATCAGATTGGGACTCCAGAAGCTGCACAAGCATTTAAACAGTTAGATCTTAACCAAACAGCAGCTGACTTAGAGATTGGTGTCGAAACCCTTCAAGATATTATTGCCGGATTAGAAAAAACAGGGCGCGACTTGCGCGATGGTATGCCTGCTCCGCTGTTGAGAAGCGACGTGCTTACTTTAGAGGATTTAAAGGTAGGGATGAAACTGCAAGGGACGGTTCGAAATGTGGTTGATTTTGGGGCCTTTGTCGATATCGGGGTTAAACAAGATGGGCTAGTTCATGTATCTAAGTTAACCAAGAAATTTATTAAGAATCCAGGTGAAGCTGTTTCAGTTGGTGATGTCGTCACCGTTTGGGTTGAAAGTGTTGATTTAGACCGACATCGAATTCAACTCACCATGTTAGATCCAGTTGACGCAACGAATAAATGACAGATTATGAATTACAAAAATTAGTGGAAGAAGTTTCAGAAACTGATTTTCACCGAAAATTTACGCATGAAGCCTACTTTAATTCACGTTTGCGCACTACAGGTGGTCGTTATCAGTTGCAGACCCACAACATTGATATTAATCCTCGGATGTTATCAGAACATGATTTACCGACTTTAATTGGCATTATAAAACATGAATTGTGCCACTATCATTTGCACCTGACGCATCAAGGCTATCAGCATCGGGATGCTACGTTTAGGCACTTATTGCGGCAGGTCGGTGGCTCGCGTTTCGCTCCAGCAAGCCCTGTAAAAAGCCGAAAGAAAGTCCGATTGATTTATGTTTGTCAGCAATGTGGTCTTCGTTATCCGCGTCAACGACACATTGATTTGAAAAAATATCGGTGTGGAAAATGTGGGGGTAGATTGCAACTTGTTCAAGCAAGTTAACGTGATTTTAAGGAAAAAGGTTGTAACTATTACCGTTTTTTGCTAATATAGTTTAGGTAATAGTTTTGTTGCACCCATGGCGGAATTGGCAGACGCGCAAGATTAAGGATCTTGTCGGGAGTTCTCCCGGTGGAAGTTCGAATCTTCTTGGGTGCATAATAGGTTTTAAAAAGGTAAGGAATTTATTCCTTACTTTTTTTCTCGCCAAAAATAGGAATACACAAAATTTAAAAATTAACTTTGTGTCGTAAGATTGGTTAAGTAAGCGTTATAAATCTTGAAAAGGTTAATTTCTGTATTAATTGACACAGTATGCTAAACTGATACTGTCTTGTGTAAGTATATCAACACAGTATCAAAAGATGAGGGTCATCATATGAAAAGAAAAGATCGAATTTATGAATTTGTTTCGGAAAAAACAACTGGTAGTACGGTAACAGAATTGAGCGAAGGTGCCGCTGTAACAACTGAGGAAGTTGCCAATGCGTTGGATTTAATTCGTTCTAATGTGAGCAAGGAATTAAATCAGCTGGTTCGCGAAAATAAACTGACCAAGATTTCTGGACGACCAGTACGGTACTGTCGTTTAGTGGAAGAAAATCAAGCTGGGGTCAAAGAAGTTGTAACCTCTCCTTTGGCAGAAGGAAAACGGCGCATTCATAGTGGCCTTGAAAAGCGTGAAATTTCAGAGCAAACAATACACCCCATTAATGAAAGTAGTGATGTGTTTGAACACATGATTGGCAATAGTTCCAGTATGCACAACCAAATTGAGCAGGCTAAGGCAGCTATTTTATACCCCCCGCGTGGTTTGAATACGTTAGTGATTGGGCCAACCGGTTCTGGGAAAACTTATTTTGCGAATGCTATGTTTGAATTTGCCAAACAACAGCAGCTGATTAAAAAAACAGATGAGTTAATTACGTTTAACTGTGCTGACTATTCACATAATCCAGAGTTATTAATGTCGCATTTATTCGGTTATGTGAAGGGCGCGTTTACCGGCGCTAATGAAGATAAAGACGGCTTGATTCAAGAGGCAGATAACGGGATGCTTTTCTTAGATGAAGTTCACCGGTTGCCACCTGAAGGACAAGAAATGATTTTTTATTTCATGGATCACGGAACCTACAGCAAACTTGGCGAAACTTCAAAGATACATCATGCAAATGTGCGGTTAGTTTGTGCCACAACTGAAGATCCTGAAAGCTCACTTCTAAAGACGTTTGTTCGTCGAATTCCGATTACAATTCAGTTACCAGCATTTAACAAGCGAAGTGCAAAGGAACGAATTGAACTTTTGAAGGCTTTATTAAGTATTGAAGCCAATCGGACACACAAACAAATTACTTTAACGGAAGATGTTGTACAGTCCTTGTTGGGCAGTGTCACTTATGGAAACGTGGGTCAGTTAAAGTCTAATATTCAGTTGGTTTGTGCGCGTGGATTTTTGAATAATATTGAGAATAAAGGTGAAATCATGATTTCGGTGGACGATTTACCACCGAATATTAAGGACGGTTTAGTTCATTTAGCTGCTAATCGTCGTGACTCTGGTGAGATTTCTAAATTATTGGAACCTTACATGACGATTCAACCGGATTCTGATACACACGTTTTGACCAACCGGAACGATAGTTATGAATTACCGTATAATTTATATGAAATTATTGGAGATAAAGCCACATTACTGCGGAAGCAAGGCTTAGATCAGGATCACATTAATCATTTTATTAAAACGGATATTAATCTTCATTTAAAAACATTTTCACCGGATGAAGATGATATGCGGGCAGAAGCTAAATTGGCCGAAATTGTGGACCAAAATATCATTGACTTCACAAAAGAGATCCAGACTAAGATTGAAAAGGAATTGAACTATCGTTTTCGCGATAATTTCCTTTATGCCATGAGCTTGCATATTAGTTCCTTCATTAAACGGATTCAGTCTGGGAAGCCGATGCGGACCATGAGTAAAGATTTGGTCGCGATGGTGGAGGATTATCCAAATGAAATGAAAGTAGCTCAAGAAATTAAAACGCAGTTAGAAAATCGGTACAATGTCCCAATTCCAGAGTCGGAAAGTTATTATTTGGCAATTCTATTGGTATCTTTAAAAATTGCACCAACTTCTGGTAAGGTGGGCATTGTCGTTGCAGCACATGGAAGCAGCACGGCGACTTCCATGGTTCAGGTTGTTTCCCAATTATTATCGGATAACTCCGTTCAATCATTCGATATGCCATTAGATATGGAGCCCCAAACAGCCTATAAAGAAATTGTGGACTGTGTCAAACGAGCAGATGAGGGTAACGGTGTGTTGCTTTTAGTTGATATGGGTTCGCTAAGCACGTTTGGAAATAAGATTACCGATGAAACCCATATTCCAGTCAAAGTGATTGATATGGTGACCACAGCCATGGTCTTGGAAGCTGCGCGCAAGGCATCCTTTATTGATACCGATTTGGCGGCGATTTATTCAGAGTTGCGTGAATTTCATGGTTACTCACGGATTAATGTTTCTACAGAACAGAAAGAAAAACACGTTGATTTATCGGAAAAACCTGTGCCGGGAACTACGCAACCTAAAGCAATTGTGGCAATTTGTTCAACTGGTGAAGGGACAGCAAAAAAGATCAAAAACATTTTAGATCAATTATTGGTTGAAAATTTGATTGATGATATTAAGGTGATCCCAATTTCGTTGGTTGGAATGGATCATCATCTGAAAAAAATCCAAGCTAAGTATCAGGTGATTGCAACCACTGGGATTACCCATCCTAATATTCAGGTACCATTTATGCCATTACAAAAAGTTCTTCAAGGTGGCGGTGAGGCCTTCATTAATAAAGTGGTTGAACGGGACTCAATTCAATCAATTGAAGATCATCAAGACGTAAAGTTGACTAAAGAACTTTGTTGGCAATATTTGGACGAATTTTATACTTTTATTAATCCCCACAAAATTACGGATGTTCTGTGGCAATACATTGATCAGCTACAAAGTGACACACAAAAGAAATTTAACGAATCTTTTAAAATCAATCTGATCATGCATATCGCTGGTGCGATTGAACGAACCGTTACCAAAGGGGAAATTTCCGCGCCAAAAGCAGAATTGGAAAAATTGAGTAAATCTGAATGGTATCCAGCGGTTGAAGCCGTTAATGAGAGCCATCTTCGGAGAATTCGGATTGATTTACCAGTTGAGGAAGTTTACTACATTGTTAAACTTCTAGAAACTTGGCAGACTAAGGAAGAAAATCCGGATCAGCCTGTTTCTGGAAATGCAACGCTAGCCCGAAAATAGATGGTTAACGGACTAAATAACACACAAGATTGATACATAAGTAGTGTATCAATCTTGTGTGTTATTTTTAATTGCTTTAAAGTAGGCGTTTTCATCTAGTGTATCTTGGCACGGTTTTTGCTTATATATAAGTGAGTGCAAATAATGATGGTCTTGTACTTAAGTGTCAATGTCTGTCCAACAGATAAATTTAGTTACAGGTTATTAAGAAATTATTCGTTATATTTTTGTTTACTGTAACAATCATAATAGGAGGTATAGAAATGGTAGGGATTATCATTGCTAGTCATGGTGAATTCGCCAATGGGATCTTACAATCCGGTTCAATGATTTTCGGAGAACAAAAGGATGTTAAGGCCGTTACATTAAAACCCAGCGAAGGACCCGATGATATTAAAGGAAAATTGGAAGAGGCAATTGCTTCTTTCGAAAACCAAGATGAGGTATTGTTCTTAGTTGATCTCTGGGGTGGAACACCTTTCAATCAAGTAAATAACTTGTTTGAAGCTCACAAAGACAAATGGGCGATTGTTGCCGGATTGAACTTACCAATGTTAATTGAGGCATATGCTTCAAGAATGTCTATGGATAGTGCCCGTGATATTGCAGCACACATTATCGAAACAGGTGTTGAAGGCGTTAAAGTTCGTCCAGAAGAATTACAGCCTAAAGAAAAGGCTGCTGCAGCTTCCGCACAACCATCAAATGCAGGAGCACCTGGTAAACTTGAGTACGTTTTAGCACGTATCGATTCACGTTTGTTACATGGTCAGGTCGCAACAGCTTGGACAAAGACTACCAACCCTACTCGAATTATCGTCGTTTCGGATAACGTTGCCCACGATGATTTGCGTAAGAGTATGATCCAACAGGCTGCACCATCTGGTGTTAAAGCTCATGTTGTGCCAATTGATCAAATGATTAAATTGGCAAAAGATGACAAACATTTTGGTGGCCAACGTGCCTTGTTACTTTTTGAAACACCTCAAGATGCCCTTAGAGCAATTGAGGGTGGCGTACCTTTGAAGACATTGAATATTGGTTCAATGTCACATTCAGTTGGTAAAGTTCAACCAAATACAGTTTTGGCTTTTGATCAAAATGATATTGATACCTTTGCTAAGTTGAAAAAAGACGGCGTCGACTTCGATGTTCGTAAAGTCCCAACTGATTCAAAGGGTAACATGGAAGATATTCTTCAAAAAGCACAAAGTGAGTTAAACAAACAGAAGAAAGCTTAATATTCAAGAAAAAACGGAGGAATAATCATGACATTAAATGCTATTCAAGTGATATTAGTGATTTTTGTATCATTTCTAGCTGGTATGGAAGGAATTTTGGATGAATTTCATTTTCATCAACCAGTTATTGCATGTACCTTAATTGGTTTAGTAACAGGTAACTTAGTTCCATGCATGATCTTAGGTGGATCACTTCAAATGATCGCTTTAGGTTGGGCAAATATCGGTGCTGCTGTTGCGCCTGATGCTGCTTTAGCATCTATTGCTTCTGCAATTATTTTAGTTCTTGGTGGCCAAGGCAGAGCCGGAGTTTCATCTGCTATTGCTATTGCTATTCCACTTTCAGTTGCCGGCTTATTATTAACAATTATCGTGCGTACCATTGCAACTGCTGTCGTTCATTTGATGGATGCTGCTGCAGAACGTGGAAGTATTCGCGGTGTTGAAGGATGGCATTTATTCGCTGTATGTATGCAAGGTGTGCGTATTGCAATTCCTGCAGCTTTAATCTTAGCCGTTGGTGCTGGTCCCGTTAAAGGAATGCTAGATGCAATGCCAAGTTGGTTGACAGGTGGTTTGTCAATTGGTGGTGGTATGGTTGTTGCCGTAGGTTATGCTATGGTTATCAACATGATTGCAACTCGTGAAGTATGGCCATTCTTTGCCATTGGATTTGTTTTAGCAACCATTAGTGAATTAACTCTTATTGCTCTTGGTGCTATTGGTTTGTCACTTGCTCTTATCTACTTATCACTTTCTCAACAAGGTGGTTCTAACAATAACGGCGGTGGTTCAAACACTGGTGATCCAGTCGGCGATATCATAGATCACTATTAGGGAAAAGGAGGATAACACAAAATGGCTGATAATAAACAATTAAAATTAACACGTAGAGATCACATTTCGATCTGGTTGCGTCAGACCTTCATTCAAGGTTCTTGGAACTATGAACGTATGCAAAATGGTGGTTGGTGTTACTCACTAATCCCAATGATCAAGCGCTTATATAAAACAAAAGAAGAACGTTCAGCAGCATTAAAACGTCATTTAGTATTCTTTAACACTCATCCATATTTAGCTTCACCAATCATCGGTGTTACGATGGCTCTTGAAGAGGATCGTGCAAATGGTGCACCAATTGATGATGCAACCATTCAAAACGTTAAAGTTGGTATGATGGGACCCCTTGCTGGTATCGGAGATCCTGTGTTCTGGTACACTGTAAAACCAATTATTGGTGCCGTTGCAGCTTCACTTGCAATGGGTGGCAATATTATGGGACCTATCTTGTATTTCGTTGCATGGAACGTCATTCGTATGGGCTTCATGTGGTACACACAAGAGTTTGGTTATCGTGCAGGTAGTGAAATCACTAAAGATTTATCTGGTGGTCTTTTACAAAATGTTACCAAAGTAGCTTCCATTGTTGGTATGTTTGTCATTGGTGCCTTAATTAACCGGTGGGTTGTGGTTAAGTTCACGCCCGTTGTCTCAACAGTTAAACAGGCTAAAGGTGCTTATATTGACTGGAGTCATCTTCCATCTGGATTTGCTGGAGTCAAAGAAGCTTTGATTCAACAAGCCGCTGGTCGGTCCTTAACAATTGATAAAGTGACTACTTTGCAAGATAACTTGGATCTTTTGATTCCAGGATTAGCCGCAGTTTTGCTAACATTCTTATGTATGTGGTTATTAAAGAAGAAAGTTTCTCCATTGGTTGTTATTCTTGGATTATTCGTTGTCGGTGTTGTATTCCATGTTATTGGTTTAATGTAAAATTAAATTAGTTTAACAGATATAACCTGATGATTAACATTCAGAATATGAATGAAGATCTTGAATAAGTAAAGTCAGAAATGATTTTACTTATTTTTTTAATTTAAGTTTTTTGATCGTTAATTGATTGTTTTGCGTAAATTAGCAAAACGCCTTATAATTATGGTCATTAAGAGGAAGAAATGGAGTAAATTTAAATGCCACAATCAATTAATACAAAAGTTGATTTAGTTATGGAAGGAACCTCATTTTTGGGGATGACCGATTACGGGAAAATTATGATTGGTAATCACGGATTTGAATTCTTTAATGATCGCGATGTTCGGAAATTTGTTCAAGTTCCGTGGGCCGAAGTGGATTACGTCATCGTTTCGGTTATTTTTAAGGGTAAATGGATTCCAAGATTTGCCATTAAAACAAAGAAAAACGGAACCTATTCATTTTCCGCAAAGGATCCCAAAAAGGTTTTACGTGCTATTCGTAAGTATATTGATCCCAGTCATATTGTGCGTTCTTTGGGTATGTGGGATATCATTAAACGACTCTTTACAAGAAAAAGTCGCAGGTAGAGGTTAAGTAGACCACATCATTCAAAATGTGTTTGATTAAATAAAAGGGGACTTATTTTTATGATTGCATATATTATTGCAGGACATGGCGATTTTGCTGAAAGTATCATGAATTCTTCATTTATGATTTTTGGAAAACAAGAAGAGGTTCAGGCAATTAATTTTCAGCCAAATGAAGATCCGGAAGAATTAGAAGCACAGTACAAAAAAAGTGTGGCTGATTTTTCTTCGGAAGATCAGATTGTATTTTTAGTTGATTTATATGGTGGGACACCATTTAATGTGGCCACACAGATTGTGGCGGAAAATGCAGGCCGAATGACCTTGATTGCGGGTCTGAATTTACCAATGTTAGTTGAAGCATACACTGTTCGTGATCAATCAATTGACACTGTTGTCAATCACTTGGAAAAAACTGCTAAAGCAGGGGTTCGTCATTTAGAAATTCAAGATGGCGATAAATAATGCCAATGGAAATATTATTAGCGCGAGTGGATAGCCGGCTGTTACATGGACAAGTTGCTACCTCATGGACTAAAAGTGTGCATCCTAATCGCATTTTAGTGGTTTCTGACACAGTGGCAAATGACGAGCTCCGAAAGACGTTAATTACACAGGCGGCGCCAATGGGAGTTCCTACAAATGTGATCACCATTGAAAAAATGTTGCGTCTCTACCAAGAGCCAATGTTTGATTCATTTAAGGTTCTACTGTTGACGGAAACAATGCAAGATATGCTGCGTTTAGTTAAGGGTGGTGTTGATTTGCATGCGTTGGGTATCGATGTGGGCAGTTTAGCATTTTCTGAAGGCATGACCATGCTAAATGATACGATTGCAGTCGGTGAAAAAGAAGCAGATGCCATTCGTTCCTTGACTGAGTTGGGATTAAATGTGTTTGCTCAAAAAGTACCGAGTGATGGAAAGAAAGATATCTTGCCAATGCTTGAAAAAAACAAGTTGTAGTGATGAAGATTGTGTCAGTGTACTAGGCCCTGTCAAGTTGACAAATGAAATAATATAAATTTTAACATGTATCTAAATGGCTTCATTCCAGTATTCATCTGGGGTGAGGCCATTTCTTTGTGCTGAACGGTTGTGGTGATTAAAGTAGATGATTCCTTCTTCAACTAAGCTCACAAGTTCTGGATAGGTTTTCGCCATTGGGTGACGATCCATCCAGCGTAGCTTAAATTCATTCCACCAACGCTCCATTGGTGCGTTATCATAGGGCGTGCCAGGCCGTGACATACTACGTCTGACCTGGAATTGATCCATAAATTGGTTAAACGATTTCGAGGTATATGCCGTGCCTCGGTCTGTATGCACCATTGGATGCACATCGCCTGCTTGAGTAAAAGCCCGTTGAAAAACTTGAATTTCTGCGGCACTTGTTTCCGTAATGCTGAGATTATAGGCCAAAAGTCGCCGACCATAAAGATCCAAAACGCCGCTCAGGCGCACCTTGTATTCACCGTTAATACCATATGACAACTCTGTTGAGTCAGAAAGCCAGACTTGATTGGGCGCTGTCACTTTAAATTTTCGATTCAATACGTTGTCCTGAATATACTGTTCCGATTGCTTTACACGGTTATGTTTTTTCTTGCGAATCTGACAATGAATATCTAGTTCACGCATTACTCGACGGACCTGCTTAAATGTAACTGGGAAGTTAATTTGTTCATCTTGGCGTAAATTTTCCAATAAATTACCAGCTCCAATTCCTTGATGATGAAAATCAAACCAGTATTGTGCTCGTTCTTTAAGTCGTTGATCCCGTAATTCCCAAACAGTTTCTTGGCGTTTGAGTCCTTTGTTGTATGCTTGTCGGCTGACGCCGATAATTACCAGTAGCTTTGTGATTGCTCCATGATGACCTTTACTGACGTCCTTAATTGCCTGGTAAGCCAGTTGATGCTGTTTTTTCACCCCTTGTACCGTAGTTCCTGAAATTTTTTTATGAAGGCCTCATAAAGTTCTTTGTCTTTTAATTGCGATTCTAACTCACGAATTCGTAAATTAGCCTTATCCAAATCTGTAAGTGCTGCTTGTTTTTTGTGATGACCACGATTATCTACGAGGAATTCATAGCCTCTTTCATGAGCCTTAAGCACCCAAGAACGTGCTTGTTGATAGGAAACCTGAAAATGAGTGGCAGCTTCGCTATAACTATGTTTATCTTTGGTTACATACTCTACAACTGCAATTCGTTCTTCAACAGTAGTTTTTCTACCCATAGTGAGGACCAACTTTCTAGATGGTGACATCGTCACCGTTTTGTCCTCATTATACCTGGAAATCCAGTTTACTAATTGACTTGTTGAACGTAAACCAAATTTAAGAGCCACTTCTGCAAGCGAATAGTCACCATTTGAATACGTGTGAATTGCCTCTAACTTTAATTTCTGTGAATAATGTTTATTCTGACGTGCTTCTTTTAATCCCTCAAAACCATCACGCTCATAACGTTTTAACCACGTTCTAAAAACATTACCATTAACATTATGTTCTCTCGAAAAGGCCTCACTAGACATTTTTGATTGCCTGAATTGCTCAAGCAAGGTTAACTTTTCAAGTTCTGTATACTTAGCTCTGGGCATACAAATATCCCTCCATAGTTATTAGATGAATTATATTATTTCATCTGACAACCATAAAGGGATTATTACACAGTGAGGGAGTGACTTACTGAGACAGTCTTTTTTTGCTGAAAAGCTAATTTATTATAAAGATTTACATGAGAATTTCTTCAAATTCCCCAATCCCCAAAAAGATTGGTAAAATAAAGAAAATAGGTTAAGTGAGGAATGAAAGAATGACGGTACATGTTAAGATTGCAGCAACGGGGCATTACGTTCCTGAACGAATTGTCGATAATTTTGAATTAAGCAAAATTATGGATACTAGCGATGAATGGATTCAGATGCATACAGGAATTCAAACGCGCCACTTTGCCATGCATAATGAGAACACATCTGATTTATGTGTGCAGGTGGGAAACCAACTTTTAAATAAGAGTGGGTTGAAAGCAACAGACATTGACTTGATTTTGGTTTCAACAATCACACCTGATAGTTTAACGCCAGCAACAGCTTGTATTGTTCAGGATAAGCTTGGAGCTAACAATGCGTTTGCAATGGATATTTCAGCAGCTTGTGCTGGTTTTGTATTTGGATTAAGTACAGCCGAAAAGTTCTTAAGATCTGGCCGGTACCACAATGCACTCGTTATAAGTGGCGAAACCAATTCTAAGATGATGGATTTCACAGATCGAACTTCCGCAGTCTTCTTTGGGGATGGCGCTGGTGGCGCACTTTTAGAAGTGACGGAAAACCCTGAAGAAGAATTTTTTGTTGATGAAAAATTGCAGAGTGTTGGAAGCCAACATCAAACCATTCACAGTGGCAGAATTGCTCCCATTCAAGAAATAGCAGCAACTAACTATCCAAAACTAGATGCCTTCTATCAAGATGGGCGGTCCGTATTTTCATTTGCGACTGAAACTGTGCCGACGCAAATGAAACAAATTTTGAGTAAGAATCAGTTAAACGCAGATACAATTGACGCGGTTATTTGTCATCAAGCCAATCTTCGGATTATCGAAAAAATTAGCGATGTATTGGCAATTCCAATGTCTAAGTTTCCGGTCAATGTCACGGAGTATGGCAATACCTCATCAGCTGGAATACCAATGGCCTTAGATCAATTAAAACGTGATCCAAAACGGTCAAAAAAGGTTTTATTAACTGGATTTGGGGCTGGTCTCGATTATGCGAGCATGTTGATTAGCTTCTAGGAGGTTATCAGAATTGAAGTTAGAAGATCTCAATAAATTATTAGATAAATTAGAACAAATGAATTTTAGTGAGGTAGAACTTGAAATTGACCAAACTAAAATTCATGTAAAAAAGGGGTTTGATGCCACAACTAAACAAATGGTTTCAGTTAAACCAGAGCAAAGTCAAAGGGATGTAACTTCTGATGAGTTTGTCATTAAAAGTCCCATGGTGGGAATTGTGCACTTCGAAACACCTTTGAAAAATGGCCAGAAAGTGAGTGCCGGTGATGTCGTCGCTCAAATTGAAAGTATGAAATTATTTAATGATGTCACTAGTCCGCGTGGTGGTCTAATTGATGACGTAAGGGTTCAAGATGGTGATTCAGTTGAGTTTGACCAGCCATTATTATCAATAAAAAAGGATAAGTAATTATGTTTAAAAAAGTATTGATTGCGAATCGTGGCGAAATTGCCGTGCGTATCATTAAAGCATGCCATCAATTGAATATCGTAGCTGTGGCTGTATATTCAACAGCCGATCGACAAGCACAATTTGTAAGGCTTGCTGATGAATCTGTCTGCATTGGCCCAGCTAGTGCAAAAAATTCCTATCTTAATCGAGAAGCAATTCTAATGGCCGGAATCAATACAAATGCGGATGCAGTTCATCCAGGATATGGTTTTTTATCTGAAGATGAACTGTTTGCACAAATGTGTGAAGAATGTGGTATGACGTGGATTGGTCCCCAAGCTAGTCTTATTCATGATTTTTCAGACAAAACAAATTCACGAAGAATTGCTAAACAGCGGGGATTGCCCATTATTCCAGGCTCAGGCATGATTACTAGTGAGACTCAGTTGTATGATCAAGCAAACAAGCTAGGGTATCCAATATTATTGAAAGCTAGTCATGGCGGGGGTGGTAAGGGAATTCGCATGGCACATTCTGCCAAAGAGTTGTTTGCTAAATATCAAATTGTGAAAGAAGAGGCAGATTCCTCCTTTTTAGACGGGTCGATTTATTTGGAAAGGGATTTTGAAGATGCTCGTCATATTGAAGTTCAAGTGTTAGGACTACCGGATAAACTCTTAATTTTAGGTGATCGGGATTGCAGTTTACAACGTCATCGCCAAAAAATTATTGAAGAAAGTAATGCTAGTGTACTGACAAAACCAGAGCGCCAAGAACTTTACAAACTGGTCCACCAGTTATTGGATGATGCCAATTATCAAAGTCTTGGCACAGTCGAATTTTTGTTGGTTCAACACCAGTTTTATTTTCTGGAGATGAATACCCGCTTACAAGTGGAACATAGTATCACTGAAGAAACCAGTGGTGTTGATATTGTTCAAGCCCAAATAAAAGCTGCGGCACATAATTCTTTAGGATTTTCCTATGTAACTTTTGATGGTCATGCCATTGAATGCCGATTAAACGCAGAAAACGATTTGACAAATTTTGTCTTTGAGACGGGAAAGTTGCAAACATTTTTAATGCCAACGGGAGTTCGTGTGGATACTGGTTTGCAGAGTGGTGATAAAGTCACCCCGTTTTATGATCGCTTATTGGCAAAAATTATTGTTTATGCTCCGGATCGGGATCAGGCGATTCGACAAATGCAAAAGGCTTTATCCCAAGTGGAAGTTTGTGGTATTGGAACAAATTTAACTGAATTAAAACGCGTGGTGGCCAGTCAAAAATTTGTTACGGATCAGTACGATATTCATTCAGTAGGTAAGCTGATGGAGGAATCAAATCATGAGTCATATGCCTGAAAAAAATAGTTGGCAAGTTTGTCAACATTGTGGGAAACATGTGCATGATTTACAGTGGGCACCGGATTTTCGGTGTCCATTTTGTGGTGTCCTGCAACGATTAACAGCTGACCAACGATTAAAAATCACAGTAGATGCTGGGAGTTGGCAAAAAATTGATTTGAAGTTTCAGACAACTAATTTTTTGAACTTTCCAGGTTATTCGGAAAAATTAAAAAGAGCAAAAACTACAACTGATGACGAAGAGGCTATTAAAATTGGGATCGCCAATATTGGTGGCTTTCCAGTAGCAATGGGTGTGATGGACAGTCACTTCATGATGGGAACTTTGAACACAACGGTAGGTAGTGCCATTAAACAAATCATGCAAATTGCAATTGAACAACAATTACCATTGATTTTTTTCGTTGCTTCCGGTGGAGCTCGAATGCAAGAAGGCATTTTTTCATTACTACAGATGAACACAATCTTAAATCAGTGGCCAGATTTGGAAACAACCAAACATGTTGTGATTAACGTTTTAACTGATCCAACGATGGGGGGTGTTTCCGCAAGTTTTGGATTTAAAGCAGATTATGTTCTGGCAGAGGATCACGCTCAAATTGGTTTTGCTGGGAAAAGAGTCATTGGCCAAACCACCCATGAAAAGCCTGCAGAGAATTTTCAAACGGCAGAAGATTTGCTGACCCATGGGTTGGTGGATCAAGTTGTAGCACGTGAGAATATGAGAACTAAGTTGATTACGCTGTTGCGTTTACATAGTGGGGATGATGTTCATGACTAAAACGCTAGAAGAAAAAATTAAGTTAATTCGTTCACCCAATCGTTTGACGGCCCGGCAAGTTATCAGGCAATTAATTTCAGATTTTTTTGAAGTTCACGGGGATCGGTTGCTGGGAGATGATCCAGCATTAACTGCTGGAATTGGGCTCTTTCACAAACAACCAGTGAATGTTTTGGGAATTAATCGGGGAAGCAACATTCAGCAACGGCGCGAATTAAATGGTGGCGCTGTGCGTGTGACTGGTTACCGCAAAGCATTACGAGTCGTTGAAGCGGCGGAGAAGTTTAAACGGCCTGTTATTTCACTCATCAACATGCCTGGCGCAGATGCCAGTGCATTTTCAGAAGAACATGGACAAAGTGAGGCAATTGCAGATCTTATTTTAAAAATGGGTCAGCTAAGCGTGCCTAACGTTGCCTTATTTTTAGGTGAAGGCCATAGTGGAGGTGCGTTAGCGTTTAGTAATGTCAATCAAATTTTAATGCTGGAAAATGCTTTGTTTTCGGTGGCTTCACCAGAAGCGGTACAAGCCATTTTAAAAAACCGGAACAAAACACAAGATGCCAGTGAGTTTATGCCAATGACTGCTCAGCAATTAAAAGAAATCGGGTTAGTAGATCAGATAGTAGTGGAGTCCCCGTCGAATACTTTGATGGACAGGATAGATAAAGCTATAGTAAATTCTTTGAACGAACTAGAGAAATTGAATGGCTTGCAGTTAAAGACGCAACGGTTTAAGAAATTTGAAAATATTACGCAAATATAGCTTATTTCAAGCAAAAAAAGAGAAGTACTTCAATAAAAGTTGAAGTGCTTCTCTTTTTTGTTTGGTTAAACGTTATGGTCCAGTTGGGGCGCCTGTATAAGAACTGTCACTGCTAGAGGTGCTATATCCATATGAGTCAGTACTAGTACTAGTCGATGTGCTGGCAGAACTCTGCTCACTAGTCGATGAACTGGTTGTATCTGTGCTTGAGCTTGAAGCTGTGAGCTTTTTAGTTTTGGACAGCCCTAATTCTTTTCGAATCTTATTTGAAATTTTCCGACGTTCGGCCATGGAAGCAACTTGATAAGATAAACCGTCAATTGTTTCGCTTGTTCCTTCCAATGTGTCAGACTTAACATGATGAGAGGCGTTCTTGTAATCGAAACGCAGTGCCAACATATCGTTGAAAGTTAGATTCGTTTTCATGTTCTTTTGGATAGAATTCATAATCTTTTGGAAACGAGTGACTGATGAGATTGAGAGGGCCTTTTTAACAATGGCCAAAATGACTTGGCGTTGTCGTTTTTGACGACCGTAATCACCGTTAGGATCATCGTAACGCATTCTTGAATAAGAAAGGGCTTCTTTACCTGTCAGATGAGTTTTAACACCTTTTTTCACGTTGGCTGAACCATATTTAAAGGTTAGAGGTGGTGTGACATCTACACCGCCAACTGAATTAACTAGTTCTTTAAGACCACCCATATTCATCACAACATAAAAATCGATTGGCACATCAAGTAAATTTTGAACTGTCTTAATCGATTGGGTTGCGCCGCCAATATTATACGCAGCGTTGATTTTTTGAGTCGTGTTATTAATGGTGACTTCCGTATCACGCGGAATACTTGTCATATAGGTCGTCTTTTTTTGAGCGTTTAATGAGGCCACAATCATTGTGTCACTCAAGCCTTTGTTTTTTCGTCCAAGGGCACCAGTATCGGTTCCCAAAATTAAAACGTTAAGTGGGTCCTTATTTTTGATTACCTTTGCAACGTTTCGAACGGTCGGTGTTTTTACTTTTTGATATGCCTGTTTTGCTGTTTTTTGGGCACTTGTGTACATGGTGTAAGCTTTAACACCACCAGCGGCCAATAAAAGCAGAGCAATAATGCCAATACTCCACCAAATTTTTTTGTGCGATTTTTTAGAGCTCTTCATGTGTTTCTCACTCACTAAGGTGAACCTCTTTTCAATTATTTAATTTTAAAAATTAAAACGTTTTCCTCGTGGTTACATCATATTTTGGCGGCCTTTTTATGAAAACAAGCTATGAAAATATGCTATACTAATCATTGTTGCACTTATCATACACCATCTAGGGAAGGGATAAAATCACAATTTTTATACATAGTATTCAAGGCGTTATCATAATTATTGTGATGATTGCCGTTGGATATATTCTGTCTTGGCGAAAGTGGTTTGATGAAAGTTCCTCAAAACTGATCGCAAAATTAGTTACTCAAATTGCTTTGCCTGCCTACATGATTAGCACGATTACAAATGATTTTACTGCAAAAAAGCTACTAAGTACACTACCAGATTTGCGTTTTCCGGTTTTGTCGATGTTAATTTTATTTGCATTAGCTGCTGTTTTGTACCGGGTCATGCAAATAAAAGAGCAACATAAGGGACTATTTGAATCAATGTTTTTAAATTCTAACACAGTTTTCATTGGGTTACCTGTGAATATGGCACTTTTTGGGAACCGCAGCTTACCATATGTGTTAGTTTATTATATGGCAAACACCACAATCTTTTGGACGTTAGGTGTTTGGCTGATTCAACGGGATGGTACGGAAACTGAAAAATTCAGTTTAAAGACGACATTAGGGAAGATCTTTTCACCACCGCTTCTCGGTTTTATTTTGGGTGTGTTGTTGGTTATTTTTCATATCCAACTCCCACAATTTATCTTAACGGATTGCCAGTACATTGGCGGATTAACAATCCCACTATCTATGTTCTTTATTGGGATTGCGATTCAACGAGCTGGTATTCAAAACGTCAAAATTAACCGTGATAGTTTAGGGGTTTTGTCTGGAAGATTTATTTTTGCGCCCATTCTCATGAGTCTTTTGGTATTGCCAATGCCTGTGCCAGTGTTAATGAAACAAGTTTTCATTTTACAGTCTGCAATGCCAGTTATGACAAACGCACCAGTGGTTGCAAAATTATATCATGCCGATGAAAAGTATGCGGCCATCATGGTTACGGAAACCACACTTTTGAGTTTGATTGTCATTCCATTATTAATGATGTTTGTTAAGTCTGGATTGGTTACTTAAGATTTTGTAAAGATATAGTAGGAAAAGAACTTTAGTTTAAAATATTTGGGAGATAATAAAGAAATTGAGAAAAACAGTCGGTTACATTAGTTTTTCAACTTTAATGTTTAGTTTGATGGAGATTGCCTTAAAAATGGCGGGCGGCGCATTTGATCCAATTCAATTGAATCTGATTCGTTTTGCAGTAGGTGGATTAGTTTTACTACCAATCGCTTTGAATTCTCTAAAAAAACAGCAACGTAAGCTGAATTGGAAAGATTTAAGGTTGTTCGGGATTACTGGATTTATCTGTGTCATCATTAGTATGACATTGTATCAATTGGCAATTGTTTATTCACCGGCAGCAACAGTTGCAGTATTGTTTAGTTGCAATCCAGTGTTTGCCTTAATTTTTTCGTATTTAATCTTGCATGAACGTTTAGGACGTGCTAATTTAATTTCAGTAGTTGTTTCAGTAATCGGACTGTTGGTTATTGTTAACCCTGCACATTTAACAAATGTCGTGGGACTAACCTTAGGGGTCACTTCGGCATTAACGTTTGGGTTATACAGTATCATTTCCCGTTATGGTTCTCAAAAACGAGATTTAAACGGGATCGTAATGACTTGTTTTACCTTTTTAACCGGGACAGTTGAGTTGTTGGCCATTGTCTTGTTAACGCATGTTTCAGCTATCGGTCGTTCAATGGGTCAAGTTAGTTATCTTAAGCAGTTTGTCAATATTCCCGTTTTCGAGAATATTAGTTGGCAGTACTTACCATTGCTCTTCTTCATTGGTGTTTGTGTCACTGGTGGTGGATTTGCATTTTACTTCTTGGCAATGGAGACATCAGATGTTTCAACTGCTTCACTTGTATTCTTTATCAAACCAGCACTGGCACCTGTACTGGCAGCACTGATTTTGAGTGAACAAATTACATTACCAACCATTATTGGAATTGTGATTATTTTGATGGGATCAGTGATTACATTTATTGGTAATCGTTCTAAATCAATTCGTTCCGAAATGGGACAACCAGTTTATCCTGAAAAAGAAGATCAAACTGATTCAAATGACTTAATTGGAAAAGTCGAAAGCTTTAATTCAAATGTTGAAGATGAGGATTAAAAATGACGGATTTAGTCTTATTGCGACATGGTCAAAGTGTAGCTAACCGCGATAATGTCTATACAGGCTGGAGTGATGTACCACTTACCGAACAGGGTAGGCAAGAAGCACATAAAGCTGGTAATCTTATTTTGCAAACGGGGATTCAGTTTGAGGATGTCCATACCTCGATGCTAAAAAGAGCAATCACCACTGCAGACATTGTGATGGATGAGATGCATCAAAATTGGTTGCCAATTCATAAAACATGGCGTTTAAATGAACGGCATTATGGGGCTTTACGTGGACAAAATAAGGACGAAACCCGAAAAACATATGGTGTCCATCAGGTTGCTTTGTGGCGACGAAGTTTTAAAGCCGTCCCACCACTTTTAACGACAACTGAATCAGATCGTCGCTACGTGGAGTTGGGTGATGTTGAGCCACGGGGCGAGAGCCTTGAAATGGCCTATAATCGGTTACTGCCGTATTGGATGGATAAGATTGCACCAAAGCTTTTAGAAGGTAAAAATCAGCTTGTTGTGGCTCATGGAAGTACCTTGCGAGCCTTAATTAAATATTTGGAACAAATTAGTGACGAAGGTATCGATGGGGTTGAAGTCGCTAATGGAGAACCCATTATTTATCAATTCGATGAAGAATTAAATATTATTAGTAAAGAAGTTTTAGACTAAATTAGTAAGGGCGGGTGACCTCTGAATTTCAGAGGTGCCTGTCTTTTTTGATTATCTGATGTTGGTTTAGAAAGGTAGAAAACTACATAATACAGAACTAACAAAAAATAGGTAAAGCTGTCAGTCAGAAATTCACCTGACTTTCGCTTCACCTATTTTTATCGAACTAATCGCTTTGTTTCGTTCACTAATGGACAGTTCCACACAGCAGTTTCATAATTATAAGTAAGATTCCTGCGGGATTGCGATCCCCACCTCCATCTCACTTATAATTACGAAATTAAACACCGTGTTTCACTCACTATTAGGACAACTCCACAACACAAGTCCAAATAAATAAGAACGCCTACAGCAGGAATTCTCCTGCTTACAGCGCTCTTATTTATTTGGACTTTAACGTGTTGTTTCGTTCATTAATCCTTATATGCCAATGCACCCATTGGATCCCATGGCAATAATTGAGTTGGTTCCTCTGCTTGTGCCTTACGTTGGTCTTCTGTTAAGAATTGTTTGTCCACAACGACTTGGTAGCAATATTCGCTCATCCATTCGTCAGTCATGACCATATAACCCTTAGTTCCAACTTTTTCGCCCCAGCTGTTTTCGACTTTCCATTTCTTTGGTTCGCCGTCAACCAAGTCAACACCAGTAATAACCATCGCGTGAGTCATCAAGCTTTCGCTGTAATCCAAACGTTCTGCCTTAGACATTGATAAATCAATATCAAACAAAGCTTCTTCATCGTAAACGCCAAGATCCAATAAACCACGTTTTCTTGGTTCTGAATGCTGACCGACATCACAACCAAACCAAACACTATGACCAGCCTTAAGTTGGTTGATAGCAGCTTGCTTGAAGTCATGCATATTTAAGTTTAAATGCTTAACCTGACGACCACCCACAACATTACCCAACATTTCGATTGAGTATGTGTGGTTAAATGGTTTGTCATCTGTAGGCGCATTGATGATTGAAACATAGTTCTTAAGGTCCCAACCAACAAACTTTTCAAAGAATGACTTAGGTGTTAATCCAGCTTCACGATGGAAGTTTTTGTCATCATCACGGTATTCCCAGTCAAATGTTGTAGGTGGTTCACCAAAGCTGTATGAAGCCATGCGGTAAACTTCTTCCAACATTTTTTCTTTACGTGACTGAACTTGCTCATCTGAAGTTTCAGCATTGTTGACAAGTTCGCGTAATTCAACGGCATCTTTACGAAGTTTTTCGTTTAATAAAGTGTTGAATTCGTTTGATTTGTTACTGTTGTAAGTTTCGGGGTAAACAGATTCAGGGACAATGCCATATTTATCAATGAGGGCACATAACATGTCCCATTGACCACCATCACCTTGAGGTTCGTTTAACAACCATGAAACCTTACGATCTGAGGTTGGTTTGTCAGCAGTAGCGATGACATTTTCGTAGAACCAGTTTGACTTTTCAAACTTGTCCCAGAAGAAAGTGTAGTTTTGAGAAAGTTCAAAATCTTTGATCTTGAATTCTTCAGATAAATGATGACGCATCGTGTTCAATGCGGCAAACATCCAACAACGGCCACTTTGCTTCTGATTGGCAACAGCACCTGTCTCTAAGTCAATTGAGAAAACGGGACTGAAATCAGCACCGCCACGAAGGCCTTCGCTAGCCGCTAAGATACCGTTCTTAGTAACCGCGCGTTCAAGGACTTTAGACTTGTTTTGTTCGTTATAATTTTTTGCGTAACGAGCAACTTGATCTTTAGAAATACTATTATTACTCAATTTGTTCACTCCTAACCTTTAATATATAAACATTGTAGTCGAAAAAGAATAATTAGTAAATGCTTAAATCTTGATTAAAAACTCTTTAGGGACGGGCTTGAATAACCTCGGGACCGTTCTGGCGACCCACAATGATGGTATTCACCATATCTAAGAACAGGCCCTGTTCAACGATCCCAACCTGTTTGATCAGATAATCAGCCAATTCGTGAGGATGTTCAATTTTGCCTAGATGTAAGTCGATGACGTAGTTTTTTGAATCGGTTAGGACATTTTTGCCAGCCTCGTCTAATCGAAATTCAGGATGGAGGTTTTTAGCGGCAAGCTTTTTATAAACCTGTTGACTACCATAGGGAATGACTTCTAAAGGAAGTGGAAATTTTCCAAGCGTCTGAACCATTTTTGATTCATCCACAATCCACATGACTTTTGTTGAGTTAGTTGCGACAATTTTTTCAAAAAGATGAGCCGCACCGCCACCTTTAATGCCCTGAAAATCTGCACTAATTTCGTCGGCTCCATCAATTGTGAGATCAATGTGGTCAACTTCATCAACCGACTTTACTTCGATGCCCAGTGATCCGGCCTGTTTAGCTGTCCGATTAGAGGTAGGGACCCCAATAACATGAAGATTTTCGTTTTTTACACGTTCACCTAGGGCATCAACCATGAATTTTACGGTTGATCCAGTTCCAAGACCCACAACGGTGTTATCTTGAATAAATTTGACAGCTTCTTGACCAACTAATTTTTTGAGTTCATTTTGATCCATTACTTTTCTCCTTTTCTTTTTGAACTTCTGCTTCCGAATGATTTTCAATTAAAGCTTGGTATTCCAAGTGCTTTTTCAAATAAGCACGGGCATATGGACAGAGTGGATAGATTTTCTTGTTCTGTTGTTTTGCAAAATTTAGCATTTCAATCATGAGCTGCTGTGCCATGCCTTGCCCACGTAATGCTGGATTCACAAAAACTTGTTCAATAACTAAGGTTTGGTCATCACGGATTGGAAAATAGGTGACGCACCCGCCAATTTTATCTTGATAGTTAAAACTAATTTTCTGACCATCATTAGTGAATTTCATCCCAACACTTCCTTGTCAAATTGTTAATTCCCCTTAATTGTCACCTCCGAATTTTGCAAAGTCAATTAGGAAACTTAAATTTCCCTATTTTTTAAATGAATTAGTTTACAAAACGGCATTTCAAACGGATAATATACAAAGATTGAACCTTTTAATGCGAAATTAATCATTAGATGAATAAGAAGGGAATTTTTAAGTATGAAGCGTGGTTTTGAAATTGTTTCTAAATATCAAGATAAAAATCTCAATCTTCCATATCGATCCACAGAGCACGCAGCGGGTTATGATTTTGAGGCGGCTGAAGATTTTGTTTTACCCTCTATTTGGAAAGGTAACTTTTTAAAGGTGCTCTGGTCACTACATCATAAGCGACCAGTCAGTGAAACTGACTTGGTGAATGGTAGTAAGGACCTAAAGCCTTTCTTGGTTCCAACCGGAATTAAAGCATATATGCAAGATGACGAGTTTTTGTTGGCCGCAAATCGTTCTAGCAGTCCTTTGAAACGAGGAGTGATACTGCCAAATGGTGTAGGGATTATTGATGCGGATTACTATAATAATGCTGGCAATGAAGGTGAAATTTACTTTCAACTCATTAATATGGGGTTAAGAGATATTACCATTAAAAAAGGTGAACGGATTGGACAGGGAATCTTCATGTCCTATTTACAGGCCGACGGAAAAGATGAACGAGCTGAAAAACGAGTAGGTGGTTTTGGTTCATCTGGTAAGTAGTTAGTTAAAGATTTATAAAGATATTTTCAAACCAATTGTTTTGGTAAGAATATGCTAAAATTGAAGGGAGCAGATACTACTATGGCAAAAGAAAAGACTCAGTTTGTCTGTCAAAATTGTGGCTACGTTTCGCCTCGATTTTTAGGCCGGTGTCCAAGTTGTGGTCAATGGAACACTTTGGTTGAAGAGCGGGTTGAAAGCGAAAAAGTTAATCACAAAGCTCGAGTTAGTTTCGAAGGTAACCGAGCCAAACCGCAACTAATTAGCCAAGTTGATATGAGTGAAACTCCCCGTGTAAAAACAGGTTTGGATGAGTTTAACCGAGTTTTAGGCGGTGGTATTGTAACTGGATCACTTGTTTTGATTGGTGGTGATCCAGGAATCGGAAAATCAACATTGCTTTTGCAAATTTCTGGTCAACTAAGCGAAACAAAGCATCGCGTTTTATATGTATCTGGGGAAGAAAGTGCTGCCCAAATCAAAATGCGTGCCGACCGTTTACATGTTGCTAGTGAGAATTTTTATTTGTTCCCAGAAACTGACATGAATAGCATCCAAGCGGCTATCAAAGAACTCAAACCAACCTATGTGATTATCGATTCGATTCAGACAATGCAGGAGCCGGATATCCAATCTGCTGTTGGTAGTGTAGCGCAAGTTCGTGAGATCACTGCCGAACTGATGCAGATTGCAAAAACTAACAATATTACAATTTTTATTGTCGGTCATGTGACTAAGGGCGGTGCAATTGCGGGGCCGAAGATCTTGGAGCATATGGTGGATACAGTTCTTTACTTTGAAGGCGATTTGCATCACACTTATCGGATTCTTCGGGCCGTAAAGAACCGATTTGGTTCAACTAATGAACTGGGAATTTTTGAAATGCGTGAAACGGGTTTGCAAGAGGTTGCCAATCCTTCAGAAATTTTCTTGGAAGAACGGCTAAAAGATGCTACGGGTTCCGCCATCGTGGTTTCAATGGAAGGGACACGACCAATTTTGGTTGAAGTCCAAGCTTTAATCACGCCCACTACTTTTGGTAATGCAAAACGCACAGCTAGTGGACTGGATCATAACCGAGTTTCTTTGATTATGGCAGTTTTGGAAAAACGGGCTAATTTTTTGCTGCAGAACCAAGATGCGTATTTAAAAGCTGCCGGTGGTGTCAAGTTGGATGAACCGGCAATTGATTTAGCTATTGCAATTAGTATTGCGTCTAGTTACCGCGATAAGGGAACGGACCCGATGGACGCATTTGTGGGTGAAATTGGATTGACGGGTGAAATTCGCCGGGTAAACCGAATTGAACAACGGGTGGCTGAGGCTCAAAAGCTGGGCTTCAAACGTATTTATTTGCCTAAAAACAACCTTCAAGGATGGACACCACCAACTGGTATCGAGGTTGTGGGTGTCGCAACTTTGTCAGATGCGTTGCGAAGAATTTTTAAATAGTAGGTTTAAATTTGAAAGGAGGGATGTTTAATGAAAAGGAATATTATTAAGGCCGTTTTTGCGTTAGCAGGTGGTGCGCTAGGTGCTATTTTGTTACCACCATTATGGCTGTTATTGTCGTTAGGTAATCATTGGTGGCTAAGTAATTCAGTTACAAATTTCGTGGTTGGAGCAATTATTTTCTTTATTATTTCACTGTTCTTAGCCGGCTACATTGAACGATTAGTAAGTCGCTTAGAAAAACAGATTTCAAAGATTCCACCGGTCCGTTTGCTATATGGAAGCTTATCAACGGTTGTTGGGCTGGTTTTGGCAATTTTGATTTCAACATTGTTTTATCGTCAACAAATCTTCTTTTTGAATACTGTTGTACCCATCATTTTAATGTTGACTTTGGGTTACTTGGGATTTCGGATTGGAACCACACAGGCTGACGAATGGCGTAAATTGTTCACGCGTCGTAAGGAACCTGAGAATGCCAAAAACGTCTTAGATCGCAAGTATTCAGATAATTTTCATCACTATAAAATTTTGGATACCAATATTTTGATTGACGGTCGAATTTATGATTTGATTAAGACTGGTTTTATTGAGGGAACGCTACTGGTTCCTAACTTTGTTTTGTATGAATTACAATATATTGCGGATTCTTCAGACAGTATCAAACGAGTACGTGGTCGTCGTGGTTTGGATATTTTAAACAAATTACAAAGTGATCATGTTATCCCGGTGGAAATGTATGAAGGTGATTATGAAGAAATTGATGAAGTCGATAGCAAACTTATTCGATTGGCAAAGGATAAGGATGCGGTGATTGTCACCAATGACTATAATCTCAACAAAGTGAGCCAATTTCAAAATGTTCAAGTATTAAATATTAACGCTCTAGCCAATGCATTGAAACCACGGGTCATTCCTGGTGAAAACCTGCATGTGATGGTGGTTAAAAACGGAACAGAACGGCAACAAGGAGTTGCGTATTTGGATGATGGTACCATGGTTGTGGTTGAAGAAGGTAAGTACTTCATTAATCAAGAATTGGATGTTGTTGTCACAAGTGCGCTTCAAACAGATGCCGGGCGAATGATTTTCGCAAAACCGTTACATTCGACACGAGGAATTAGTGAGCGTAACTCAGAAAATAGCTAAGATTGTGGCTTTATTTATTTGAGTGGCAATTGTACAATTGATTAAGCAATAAAATGTGAAAAACTTAGAAAGAGGCGTTAATTTTGGCAAAAAGTAAGATTCGTGTTCGTTATGCACCAAGTCCTACTGGTCATTTGCATATTGGAAATGCACGAACAGCTCTGTTTAATTATCTGTTTGCACGTCATTACAAGGGCAAGTTTATTATTCGAATTGAGGATACGGATACCAGCCGTAATATCAAGGATGGTGAACGTAGTCAGCTGGACAATCTAAAATGGTTGGGGCTGGATTGGGATGAAGGTCCCGATAAGCCTGGTGATTATGGTCCTTATCGTCAGTCTGAACGAAAGGCTATATATGAACCTTTGATTCAAGAGTTGTTGGACAAAAATTTGGCTTATGAATCTTATGAGACAGAAGAAGAGCTTCAAAAACAACGTGAAGAACAAAAGGCACGTGGCGAAATGCCTCGTTATGTTTATGAATACGCTGGGATGAGCGATGACGAAATCAAAGCTAAAATTGCTGAATCTAAGGCAGCTGGTTTAGAACCAGTTATTCGTTTCCGCGTTCCAGAACACAAAACTTATACCTGGGATGACATTGTTAAGGGCAATATTTCATTTGACTCAAGTACAATTGGTGGCGATTTTGTCATTCAAAAGCGCGATGGGATGCCAACGTATAACTTTGCCGTTGTGGTGGATGACCATAAAATGGAAATCTCGCATGTCTTCCGTGGTGATGATCATGTTGCCAACACGCCAAAACAATTGATGATCTATGAAGCATTTGGCTGGCAGCCACCCAAGTTTGGTCATATGAGTTTAATCATAAATAATGAGACTGGCAAAAAGTTAAGTAAACGTGATGAGAGTGTACTTCAGTTTATCGAACAGTACCGTTCACTCGGTTATTTACCAGATGCTATGTTAAACTTCATTGTTTTGCTTGGTTGGTCACCAGTTGGTGAAAGTGAAATCTTTACCCAACGTGAATTAATTAAAATGTACGATGAAAAACGTTTGAGTAAGTCACCTGCAACTTTTGATGGCAAAAAATTGGAATGGATCAATAACCAATACGTCAAGACGGCTGATGAAGATAAAGTGATGGATTCCGCTTTGCGTCAATTGATAAAGGCTGGTAACATTGAAAAAAATCCTGAACCAGAACGGGTTGAGTGGGCACGTAAATTAATTAACGTTTATAAACGTCAAATGAGTTATACTGCGCAAATTAATGAAATGGCTGATTTGTTCTTCAATGGTCCTGATGAGATCAATGAAGAAGCGAAGCAAGAAATTTCGGCAGACACTGCCTTGCCAGTTTTAAAGGCAATGTATGCTCGGTTTGATAAGATGGAAATCTTTGATACAGTCGAAATTTTAGCTGCTATTAAGGCGGTTCAAAAAGAAACTGGTGTTAAAGGGCGTGCGTTATGGATGCCAATTCGAATTGCCATTACCCATGAAATGCATGGACCAGAATTACCAGAAACCATTGAACTTTTGGGTCAAAAGACCGCAATGTCTCACTTGAAAGCAATGATTGATGAACTGGATAAGTAATAAAAAAGGATTGTGGGAGATGAGTTTCTTCACACAATCCTTTTTTAGGTGGTTTCTGGGATATGTGATAAAATCAAAACAGAATATAAAATGAAAAGAGGCCGTTTGAATGATAAACGTTTATAATACAATGACGCGACGAAAAGAAGCGTTTCAGCCCATCACTCCCGGGATTGTGAACATGTATGTTTGTGGTCCCACTGTATATAATTACATTCATATCGGTAATGCACGTAGCATCATTGCGTTTGACACAATCCGACGCTATTTTGAGTATCGTGGTTTTAAAGTGAATTTTGTTTCTAATTTTACCGATGTTGATGATAAAATGATCAATACCGCTAAAAAAGAAGGGACAACGGTTCCCAAATTAGCTGATAAATTTATTCAGGCTTTCATGGAAGATAGTCGCGCAATTAATGTGGAACCGGCAACTATGAACCCCCGGGCAACCGAAAATATCGCAGAAATCATCGATTTTATCCAGGTTTTGCTCGATAAAGGTTATGCATATGTGTCTGACGGGGATGTTTATTATCGAACTCGCAAATTTAAAAAGTATGGTGAACTTTCGGGCCAAAATATTGATGATTTGGAACAAGGCGCCAGTGAACATGTAAATGATGAAGAAACAGCCCGTAAAGAAGATCCCATTGATTTTGCGTTATGGAAAGGTGTCAAAGCAGACGAAATTTCTTGGGAAGCACCTTGGGGTAAAGGTCGTCCGGGTTGGCACATCGAGTGTTCCGTAATGGCCACAAAGTACCTAGGTGAAACCATTGATATTCATGCTGGTGGTGAAGATTTAGAGTTTCCCCATCATGAAAATGAGATTGCACAAAGTGAGGCCAAAACTGGTAAAACCTTTTCTAATTATTGGATGCATAACGGTTTTGTCACGGTTGGCGACGAAAATGAAAAAATGAGTAAGTCGTTAGGCAACTTTGTGACTGTTCACGATATTATCAAAGAAATGGATCCCCAAATTCTCCGTTTGTTTATGGCGACTACCCAGTATCGTCGTCCAATTCAATATACACGAGAAAATTTGACTGAAGCTGGTAATAATTTAGCTAAACTGCAAAATGCCTTTGCCAATCTAAATTATCGTTATGCAGATGCAATTGATGGCGAAGATCCCGAAATAGCAACGCGGGTTAAGGAATTAACTGACGATTTCAATCAGGCTATGGATGATGATTTTAATGCCCAAAATGGGATTGCGGTTGTGTATGAATTGGCCAAAGTTTTAAATGTGTATAGTGAACGCGAAACCGTTAAACGAAACTCACTAGATTTGTTAAAAGCTCGATTTATTGAACTGGTAAGTATTTTTGGAATTAAATTAGAAGAAACAAAATTAGAAGATGAAACGATTAAACAACTCATTACACAACGCGATCAAGCCAGAGAAAACAAGGACTTTCAACGTAGTGATGAAATTCGGGATCAATTAAAAGACCAGGGAATTATCTTGGAGGACACCCCTCAAGGAACTCGGTGGAAAAGGGAATAATATCGAATGACAGAATATGACGATTATAAACAATTAAATGGCATTGCATTAGCGTACTTAGGTGATGCAGTATACGAAGTTTACATCAGAAGACACTTGATTCAAAAAGGCCTGACAAAGCCAACTAAGCTCCATCATACGGCAACCAACTTTGTTTCGGCAAAGGCACAGGCAGCTTTAATTGATGCCATGAAGGCGCAAAAAATCTTAACTGAAACTGAAGAAGAGTATTTTAAACGGGGCCGTAATGCTAAAAGTCATACTTCCGCTAAAAACACTTCCGTTTTGACGTATCGGATTTCCACAGGGTTTGAAGCACTAATGGGGTATCTTTCTTTAAGTGGTCAGCAGGAACGCTTAGATTGGCTTGCTAACTGGTGTATTGCACAAGTAGAGGAAGGAAAAATTACACATGCCACAAAGTAAAAACGAAGATCAGAATGCAGCAGAGACGCAAGGTGATTTTATTATTGGCCGTCATCCAGCAGTTTCCGCTTTAAAGTCGCAACAAACAATCAATAAAGTGTTCATTCAAGAAGGCTTAAAAGCAGATGCAATTCACGATATTGTCAAACTTGCAGAAAAACGCAAACTTATTGTGTCACAGGTGCCTAAACATAAGTTAGACCATTTATCTGATGGACAAAATCATCAAGGCGTCGTACTTGCCATTGCAGCTTTTGAGTATGCTGATTTGGACGATGTTTTCAAAAAAGCCAGTGATAAAGACGAAGCGCCATTTGTCGTTATCTTGGATAATATTGAAGATCCACATAATTTGGGTTCAATTTTACGAACTGCTGATGCCGCAGGGGTTCATGGTGTGATTATTCCAAAACACCGTGCAGTTGGCTTGACTAGTACCGTGGCAAAAACGTCAGCAGGGGCCATTGAGCACGTGCCGGTTGTGCGTGTCACAAACTTGGTCAATACTATTAAAGAATTAAAAAAGCGCGGCATGTGGATCTTTGGTACTGATATGGATGGTACTGATTATCGTAAATGGGATGCAAAAGGATCAGTGGGCTTAATCATTGGTAATGAAGGTAAAGGAATCTCACCTTTATTGAAGAAACAGGTTGATGAAACATTGACAATTCCGATGGTGGGGCAAGTGCAAAGTTTGAATGCCAGTGTTGCGGCAAGTTTATTAATTTATCAAGGATTTTCAACACGCCATTCTTTATAAAAAGTACGACAAAAAATTCGATTACTCCGACAAAAGTAAAGTTTACTGCGAGGTTTTACAGTGAATTTTGCTTTTTTTGTGGCTATAATCCGCGTCATATCAACGATTTAAACGTGTGTTCCCTTGCCAGCCAAATACTTAATCTGGTATATTATTTTCTCGAGGAGGCTGGTTAGGAGTGACACATGACAAACAACACGTACGAAACTGAGTTAAGTTTAATTGATAAAGCAAAATATGGGGATTCTACAAGCTTTGAGCTATTATTTCATCAGTACAGTCCAATCGTGCTTCACATTAAGGAAAAGTATTTTTTACGAGGATACGAATTGGATGATTGGTTACAGGAGGGAAGGGTGTCTTTCTTTAATACGATCGCGAACTACGACAGTGAACGGCATATTACATTAGGAAAATTCTTTCAAACCAATTTTCAAAATCGGGTCTGCAGTCTTATTCGTCGAGAAATGGCCTTCAAACGGCGTTCAGATTTATTTAGCAATTCTCTGGAGGCAATGCAAGAAGAGAATAGTGACTGTGAGCGTTTGTTCATGACCAAACATGGTGGACCACACGAAATGGCAGTATTGAAGGAAGATTGTGAACGCTATTGTTCAGATCTTTCTGGGTTTGAAGCACAAGTTTTTCGTCACTTTTTTGCCGGAAAAGATTCAGCAGAGATTGCGACTATTCTAAATTGTGATCGTTCAAAAGTTTTAAACGCAATTAGTCGGTGTCGCAGCAAGTTTGAACAACGTGTTTCTCATGATCGGTAAATAAAAATAGGACTCAGGTCCTATTTTTTACTGTCATCAATTTTATTAATTGGTTGAAATTGACATGGTGGAGCTGGCATGATAAAGTTAGATTTGATTAATTAGGGAGATAAATTATGTCGCAAAAACAAATTGCTTTAGCATGTTCAGTTTGTGGATCACGGAACTATACAGTTGCGGCGAATCCAAACAGAACTACAAGATTAGAAGTTAAAAAGTATTGTAAACACTGCAACAAACACACGTTACACCGAGAAACACGCTAGGAGGAAAGTTCAATGAAATTTATTAAAAGTGTTATACAAGAGATGCATGATGTGACCTGGCCAAATGCACACCAGCTCCGCAAAGATGCTTCTTCTGTCATTGGACTCTCAGTATTCTTTGTTGCTTTCTTTGCACTGGTGGACTGGTTAGTTCAACTTTTTCTTGCTTTATTCCAGTAAAAGCATGGCACTAGATCGTTTTTTTTGATACAATAACTGTGTTGGAACTTCGTGTAGACGGAGTTTTTTTATTTTGTTTAAAATCAAAGGAGAAATACAATTGGAAACAGCTGCAAAAAATTGGTATGTTTTGCATACCTATTCAGGATATGAAAACAAAGTCAAAGCTAACTTGGAATCTCGTTCTCTATCAATGGGAATGCAAGATAATATTTTCCGAGTAGTTGTTCCTGAAGAAGAGGAACATGAAAACAAAAATGGCAAAGACAAGGTTACAATGAAAAAGGAATTTCCTGGATATGTTTTAGTGGAAATGGTCATGAGCGATCAAGCTTGGTACATCGTGCGAAACACTCCTGGTGTTACTGGCTTTGTAGGCTCACATGGTTCAGGTAGTAAACCATCTCCATTGTTGCCAGATGAAGCAGAACGAATTCTTCGTCATTTGGGGATGTCAGTACGGCATGCCACAATTGAAGTTGAAGTTGGGGAAACGGTCAAAATTGTTGATGGTGCTTTCTCTGGATTGACCGGGAAAATTACTGAAGTCGACAATAAAAATATGAAATTGAAAGTTAATATCAACATGTTCGGTCGTGAAACGAGTACAGAGCTTGATATGGAGCAAATTGACAAACTGGATTAGGGGTTTGTCCTTTTGATAATTACATGGTATACTTTTAAAGTATGCTTTTGTGCATATGTAAGCGTGGGAGAGGAAATTTAAATCCTCATCATACCACACACGGACTTATAAGGAGGTATGTCTCGTGGCAAAAAAAGTAGCTAACGTTGTAAAATTGCAAATTCCTGCCGGAAAAGCAACTCCGGCTCCACCAGTTGGTCCAGCTTTAGGACAAGCAGGTATTAATATTATGGGATTCACAAAGGAATTTAATGCACGTACAGCTGATCAAGCTGGCATGTTAATTCCTGTTGTAATCACAGTTTATGAAGATCGTTCATTCGATTTCGTTACAAAGACTCCACCTGCTTCTGTTCTCTTGAAGAAAGCTGCCGGTGTTGAACATGGTTCTGGTGAACCTAACACAAACAAGGTTGCAACTGTAACCAAGGATCAAGTTAAGGAAATCGCCGAAACAAAAATGCAAGATCTAAACGCTGCAAACGTAGAGTCTGCAATGCGCATGGTCGAAGGTACTGCACGCAGCATGGGCTTTGAAGTTAAAGACTAAGTTGTTGTAGTCGGATACTCCATTAAAATGGATGTATCAAGTGGGAGGAAAATCCGATAAAACCACATTTGCAAGGAGGAAAACACAGATGGCAAAAAGAGGTAAAAAGTATCAAGATGCCTTAAAGCAAGTTGATACAACAAAAGCATATGCACCAAAGGAAGCTTTGGACTTAGTTAAGAAAATGGATTTTGCTAAGTTTGACGCAACTGTAGAAACAGTTTTCAAATTAAATGTAGATACAAAACAAGCTGATCAACAATTACGTGGCGCTGTTGTTTTACCAAATGGTACAGGTAAAGAACAAACAGTTATCGTTTTTGCTAAAGGTGAAAAAGCTAAAGATGCCGAGGCAGCTGGCGCAGACGTTGTGGGTGACGATGATTTAGTTCAACGTATCCAAGGCGGCTGGCTTGATTTCGATGTTGCAATTGCAACACCTGATATGATGGCTCAGGTTGGACGTTTAGGTCGGGTTCTTGGACCCAAAGGTTTAATGCCTAACCCTAAGACCGGAACAGTTACAATGGATGTAACCAAGGCTGTTACAGAATCTAAAGCTGGAAAAGTTACTTACAGAACTGACCGTGATGGTAATGTTCATGTGCCAATTGGTAAGGTGTCATTTGATGCTGACAAGTTACTTGGTAATTTGACAGTTATTGAAGATACAATCGTTCGTGCACGTCCTGCTTCTGTTAAAGGAACATACGTACAAAACGTTTCTGTAGCTTCAACATTTGGCCCTGGTGTCCATGTTGATTTATCACAGTTTTAATTAATTGTGTATTGACATAGATAGCTTTTCTATGGTAACTTTGATTAGTAAATTATAATAAAATTTGCCTAAGACTCAGGTGACGAGTGATCGTCTTAATTTTTTGCCTGCCGAGGAACGTAGAAATGTAAATTTCCGTATCCCGTCTGGGTGCGGATTTTTTTATAATTAAAAAATTGCTGGAGGTGAAATTTAATGAGTAAAGAAGCAATCGCTAAAAAATCTGCAATTGTTGATACAGCTGTTGATTATTTTAGCAAAGCCGCTTCCGCAATCGTTGTTGATTCACGTGGATTGACTGTTGCAGAAGACACAGAGTTACGTAAGGAATTGCGTGATGCTGGTGTTACGTTGCATGTAATTAAAAACAAAATTTTAACTCGTGCTGCTGAAAAAGCTGGTTACAAAGAGTTAAACGATATTTTTGTTGGCCCAAGTGCTGTTGCATTCTCTGATGAGGACCCAGTTGCACCTGCAAAGGTTTTGAAAAAGTTTGCCGACGAACATGACGCACTTACACTTAAGGGTGGCATGATCGAAGGAAAAGTAGCTACACTTGATGAAATTAACACATACGCTTCAATGCCTAGTCGTGAAGACTTGCTCAGCATGCTTGCTAATGTATTACAAGCACCTGTACGTAATGTTGCTTATGCTGTTAAAGCTGTTGCAGATAAAAAGTCTGAAGAAGACGCTGCATAATTAAATTAGACAAATATAATGGAGGAAACAAAAATGGCATTAGATAAAGACCAATTTATTGAAGACTTAAAAGGTGCTTCAATTACTGACTTAAATGACTTAGTTAAAGCTATCGAAGACGAATTCGGTGTTTCAGCTGCTGCTCCAGTTGCTGCCGCAGGTGCTGCTGGTGGCGATGCTGCTGCAAAGACAACATTCACTGTTGAATTAACAGAGGCTGGATCAGCTAAAGTTAAAGCAATCAAGGCTGTTCGTGAAATCACTGGCCTTGGCTTGAAAGATGCTAAGGACCTTGTTGACAAGGCACCTTCAGCAATCAAAGAAGACGTTTCAGAAGACGAAGCAAACGATGTTAAAGCTAAGCTTGAAGAAGCTGGCGCTACAGTTACTGTTAAATAATCTGTTAACATCCAAAAAGAACTCACAATTGTGGGTTCTTTTTTTATCTTCAAATAAACTTCGAATCCATTATTGACATTGGTAGAAGTGAATGTTAAGTTAAGTAAAAGTTAAAAATATTAGATGTTGATGAGAAGAGTAAGATTGGAAACCTTCTTAAAGAGAACCTCGGTTGGTGCAATGAGGTGTGGGGAAAAAGTCTGAAGATGAGCTCGGAATTGACAACTGGTCGTTAACTGGCTGGTTGTCCGGTAGTAACCGATAACTTACAGAGCATTCCGATTTATTATGGGAGTGCTTGCTGAGTTTAATATTGAAAAATATTGAAAAATTGGGTGGCACCGCGAATGTCTTCGTCCCATAATCTTATACAAGATTATGGAATGAAGACTTTTTTTGTCAATAGGAGGGTGATGTGGGTGACAGCAAACGCAAAAAACGGATTCTTAGAGGCTTATCAAGAATGGCAAAATGTCAGGTTAAGCAATCCTGTAAATATTCTCATGTTAAATTTAATGCCAACAAAGAAAACAACTGAACGGCAGTTTCTGAAAGCCTTCAATCACATGAAACAAGATGTTAGCTTGACCTTCGCCTATCCGGCCAGCCATAGCTTTAAAAATACTTCAGCGGCATTAATGGCGAAATCCTATACCAAGTTTAGTGAAGCTTCAAAAAATAATTATGATGCCTTAATTATTACCGGGGCGCCAATTGAAACGTTAACTTTTGATCAAGTTGATTATTGGCAAGAATTTAAACAAATTATTGCTTGGTCCCATCACCATGTTAAGCAATCCTTATTTGAATGTTGGGCTGCTCAGGCCGCTTTGGCAGTCGAGTTTAATATTAAAAAAGTGAATTTAGACGAGAAAACATTTGGTATTTATTCGGCGACTGAGATTGATAAAGAAAGTCCGCTTGTTACCGGAATCAGGAAAAAGAAAGAATTAAAAATACCACAATCACGGCATACCACGATTGAGCACTTTTCTGGTGTCAAAGTGGTTGCAAGTAATGCTGAAATTGGACCTATGATTCTACATGCTCCTCAGATTAATCAAACCTATTTAACTGGTCACCCTGAGTATGAAGCAGATACGCTAGAAGTTGAATATAAACGAGATTTAAATAAAAAGGAACAGATATTGGCTCCAAAAAACTACTTTGATGGTGACGGCCGCATTCGCTATACTTGGCAAAATAGTCGTCAACTTATCTATCAAAATTGGCTTAACTTAATTTCTAAAGCTGACAATACATTTGCAAAAATTTGAGTCTAAAGGAGGTCTTTGTGATGACAACTATTTCGGTTGGAATGCTGGGTTGTGGTACCGTTGGAACGGGTGTCTTGACGTTATTAAACCGTGCTACTAATCAGATTGCGGAGTCTATAAAAGTTCATTTTAATGTTAAGAAAATTGCTGTTAGTCATCCTGACAAGAAAAGAAATTTGCACTGGGATGAAGATGTTCAATTTACTGGTGAAATTGAAAACGTCACAACTGATCCTTCAATTCAAATTGTGATTGAGGTCATGGGAACCGTTGACCAAGCCTATCACGCAGTTTGTCAAGCTATTAACCACGGAAAATCTGTGATTACTGCCAATAAGGAATTGATTGCTTTAAAAGGTCCCCAGTTGACCAAACTAGCACGACAAAATCATGTAGATCTTTACTATGAGGCGAGTGTCGGTGGTGGAATCCCAATTTTGCGGGTTTTGAGTGACAGCTTAATTACCGATCAAATTACTGGGTTAACTGGAATCGTAAATGGGACCTCGAATTACGTTTTAAGTGCAATGAAAGATGAACGTTCTAGTTATGCAGACAGTTTGAAACGCGCTCAAAAATTGGGATATGCAGAGGCCAATCCAATTAATGATTTGAGTGGCTTTGATTCGGCCTATAAATTGGCTATTTTAAGTCAGTTAGCGTTTGGGCATACGATTAATTTAAAACAATTAGAGCGCACTGGAATTGATAAAATTACGTTGGATGAGCTCAGTGGGGCGGCACACTGGGGGTTGACCATTAAGCCAGCGATTGTTGCCCGAAAAAAGGAGCATACCTTATACACGTTAGTGGCGCCTGTGGCAGTTACGAAACAGCATCCGCTTGCCAATGTGAGTGGCGTAGAAAATAGTGTGTTAGTTACGAGTACTGCTCTGGGAACAACGTCGTATACAGGAGCAGGAGCCGGTTCTGAGCCAACGGCAAACAGTATTATGAGTGATTTATTAACGATTACCCATCATATTTTGACCGAACAATGTGGCTCAAGCTATAATGCTCCATCTACGCATATTTCGGAATATTCACTGCTGAAGTTGCCGCTAGAGTATTTTATTGCGTTGGGAGAGCCTGCAAAAAAAGAGCCGAAATTCTCTAATGAAGCTTCCCAGTACATAGAGGACACTTTTAAAACTGGTAAGGCCGTTTTTTGCATTACATCCGTTTTAGATAAAAACGAGAAAACCAATCTTGAAAAAAGTCTTTCCTTCATGTTTCAGAACGTTCATTTTTACCCCATTTTAAAAGAAAATTAGTTTTAAAAAATACCGATGCTAAAACTGACAAAAATCAGTTCGACATCGGTATTTTATGTGGAAACATTAGACGTTTAATTCGTCCATTTATTAGGTAGTGTGTGTTGAAATGTTGTAAGCTGGGCAAACAAATCAGGGACGTTATCAGAGTTAACAAAAAGGCTTAAGTTTTCTTTAGGCGCAAAGCCAGCTTCAGTAGTTTGTTTTAGAAATTGAACCAGAGGGTCGTAGAAACCATCGACATTGAGTAAAGCCAATGGGTTTTGGTGCAGATTGATTTGGCTCCAAGACAACATTGTGAGAAATTCCTCAAAAGTTCCAAAGCCACCTGGTAAGGCAATAAAAGCGTCTGAAGCGTCCAACATGTATTGCTTGCGCTCGGAAATGTCTACTGTAGTGATAATTTTATCGCTTGGAATCCGGGCTAGTTTTTCATTGACCAGTACCTTGGGGATAACGCCAAGGACATCACCACCCTTGTCTAACATTTCGTTGCCTAAAACGCCCATTAAACCAAGGCGTCCGCCACCATAAACCAAACGATAATGATGCACCGCTAAATAATCGGCTAATGCAATCGTTGCTTTTTTATAATTTTCATCGTAGCCCGTGTTTGAGCCGCAAAATACACAAATTGATCGAATTGATTTCATAATCTTTGCTCCTTAAAGATAGAAAAAAGAATGCCACTAAGTTAGAAAACTTAGAGACATTCTTTTTAGTTCATTACTTATGGTCTTTAGGTTTACCAATATCATAATCTTTATCAGACATTGTTTCGAGTTGACCTAAGCGATAACCATTACCAACTTGTGAGAAGAAGTCATGGTTAGCTGTACCTGTTGAAATTCCGTTCATAACGATTGGGTTAACATCGGCTTCTGTATCAGGGAAGAGTGGATTTTGGCCCAGGTTCATCAAAGCTTTGTTGGCATTATAACGTGTGAAAGTTAAAACTTGATCTGACCAACCAACTTGGTCATATAAAACGTGAACGTATTTTTCTTCATTATCATAAAGTTCATAAAGAAAGTTAAACATCCAGTCTTTTAATTCCTGTTGTTTAGTTTCAGATAAGCTCTTCATAGCCAACTGGAACTTGTAACCAATGTATGTGCCATGGACAGATTCATCACGTAAAATTAATTTTATAATTTCAGCAACGTTGGTTAGTTTGTTGTGGCCCAAGTAGTAAAGTGGCGTGAAGAAACCAGAATAGAATAAGAAAGTTTCAAGGAAGACACTTGAAATCTTTTTCTTGAGTGGGTCACTGTCGTCATGATATAGTGTGTAAATTTTCTTGGTTTTGTTTTGAAGAAATTCTTCACTATCACTCCAAGAAAAGATTTCATCAATCTCGCCTGGTGTATTTAATGTTTCGAAAATAGATGAATAACTCTTAGTATGAACGGACTCCATAAATTGGATGTTATTTAAAACAGCCGTTTCATGAGGTGTCCGGACATCCTTTCGTAAGGCTGCCATTCCGTCTTGCGACTGTAAGGTGTCAAGTAAGGTAAGACCACCAAAAACGTGTCCTACGACCCATTTGTGATCTTCATCTAATGTACGCCAGTCGTCAAGATCGTTTGAAATTGGAATCCGGGTATCTAACCAAAACTGTTCGGTTAATTTTTCCCAAGTTGCTTTATCAATTTCATCGGAAACTTGATTCCAGTTGACGGCTTTGTAGTTACCATCTGCATTCCATTTCATTGGATCTAATTTTAAATCTGCCATTATTTAGTTCCTTTCCAAACGTAATTAAATTGAGCAGCTTTCACATTGATTAACGCCAACTTCACCGTCATTGTCAGTGAAAGTTCGAATATAATAAATTGATTTAATTCCCTTATTATACGCATAATTACGCAAAATGTTCAAATCACGAGTCGTCATTTTGTTTGTGCGGCCATCTTTCCATTCATAAATGCCTTCCGGAATGGTTGAACGCATGAAGAATGTCATGCTCATCCCTTGATCGACGTGTTGTTGAGCGGCTGCATAAATGTCCACGACTTTGCGCATATCAATGTCATAAGCAGATTGATAATATGGCAATGTATCGTTATCAAGGTATGGAGCTGGAAAATAAATTTTACCAATTTTCTTTTCTTGCCGTTCCTCAACTCGGTTGACAATTGGTTGTAAACTAGCTGTGGCATCGTTAATGTAAGAAATGGAACCAGTAGGGGCAACAGCCATTCGATTTTGATGATAAAGGCCATCTTTCATTACAGATTCTTTTAAGGCTTCCCAATCGGCGTGTGTTGGAATTTCAATTGACTTGAACAATTCCTTTGCTTTTTCAGTTTTTGGACCCCAGTCCTTGGCAACGTATTTATCAAAATAGCTACCATCAGCGTATTTGCTCTTTTCAAAATTGTGGAAAGTTGTTTGCCGTTCACGTGCGATTTCATTGGAAGCTTTTAAAGTCCAATAGTTTAATAGCATGAAATAAACGCTGGTAAAGTCCAATGAATCTGCGTCCCCATAGTACATATGGTTCTTGGCAAGGTAACCATGAAGTCCCATGGCACCCAATCCAATTGTATGGGAAAGATGATTTCCATTTTGAATGGATGGCACTACGCTAATATTGGAATGATCCGTTACAAAAGTTAGAGCGCGGACCATGGTTTCAACTGAGTGACCAAAATTAGGTGTGTTCATCATGTTGACGATGTTAGTGGATCCTAAATTACAACTAATGTCGGTTCCCAATGTGGTGTATTCTTGTTTGTCATCAATTTCAGAAGGAGTTTGCACCTGCATAATTTCTGAACAGAGATTGCTCATCACAATTTTTCCGTAAATTGGATTGTCGCGGTTAGCGGTATCGACGTTGACAACATATGGATAACCAGATTCTTGCTGTAATTTAGAAAGCTCATTTTCCAGGTCCCGGGCCTTTAATTTTGTTTTCCGAATTTCTGGATTAGCCACCATGTTGTCATACTCTTTTGTGATATCCACATATGAGAATGGTTTGCCGTATACTTTTTCAACTGAGTAGGGACTGAAAAGGTACATGTCTTGGTCTTTTCGTGCTAATTCATAAAACTTATCAGGAACAACGACACCAAGTGACAAAGTTTTAACCCGAATTTTTTCATCTGCGTTTTCTTTTTTAGCAGATAAGAAAGCAATAATGTCAGGGTGGAAAATATTGAGATAAACCACACCAGCTCCTTGTCGTTGACCAAGCTGGTTAGCGTATGAAAAACTGTCTTCCAAAAGTTTCATAACCGGAACAACACCACTTGCAGCGCCCTCAATCCCCTTAATAGGAGCGCCGGCCTCTCGTAAGTTGCTGAGGTTAATTCCGACCCCCCCACCAAGTTTAGACAGTTGCAGTGCTGAATTAATTGTTCGGCCGATAGCATTCATGTCATCTGTTGCCTGGATCAAAAAACAAGAAACCAATTCACCACGATGTTTTCTACCAGCGTTTAAAAAACTGGGGGTTGCGGGTTGGTAACGTTGGTGAATAATTTCATCGGCAATGTTCATTGCTAAGTTTTCGTCACCCTCCGCAAAATAAGTGGCATTCATGGCAACGCGATCAATAAAGTTTTCCAAGTAATAACTATTATCGTTTGTTTTTAACGCATACTGCGCATAAAATTTATAGGCCGCCATGAATGATTGAAAATGAAAGTTCTGCGCATTCAAGTAAGAATAAAGCTTTTCGAGAAACTCTGGTGAATATTTGTTGATGGAATCCTCATCTATGTAGTCATTTTTGATGAGGTAGTCAAAACGAGCTTGCAAGGAATCAAATTTCTTGGTGTTAGGTTTGACATTTTGAGCTAAGAAGGCGGCCAATGCATCATGGTCTTTGTTTAGTGGGATCTGATTATTAACAGGAATGTTAATTTCATTATTTAAATCATAGTATGTGACATCTTTAAGATTCTTGAGACTCATAATTTCACGCCTTTCTGCGATAAATACTAAATTTTAAGTAAATAAAAAACGCCTAGCTGTAATATGCAGCACGTGCGTTTTACCCAGCCTGATAAATATATAGGTTGCTAAATAGCAAGTTGTTTTAAAACGTCAGGTCGAAATCCAGCAATAGGTTCATTACCGTTTGATTCTACAACGGGAACAGCTTGGAATCCACGTGACTTTAAATAGTCGATATAATCAGGATTTGTATTAATATTACGTTCCTTAAAAGGAATGTTATGTTCGCTTAAGAAACGCTTTGTCATCTTACATTGCATACAGTTGTTTTTTGTATAAATTGTTACTTCACTCATGTAATCACCTTCAATTCTCTGTTTCTTTTATGTTTATACGATAGATTCAGTATACAGCATTCAATGTAAAATTCAATGAAAAACCACCATATTTAGTGTGTTTTTTTGATACTACACTAAATGTGGTGGTTTAATAAGGTTTTGAAGCAAAACTTTTTTTGTTCACTTTTTGATGGAGAATCTAACGCTAAGTTAGTTATGTATTAAGCAAGATAATCCTTTATAATAGAACCTATAAAGAAGGAGAAAATAATGACTGAATACTATTATACACAAAATCCAGAAGTTTTACATGAGAAACGACAGTGGCAATTTACATTATTGAATCAAAATTTAACTTTTAATTCTGACAACGGTGTTTTCTCCAAAGCCACGGTTGATTTTGGAACGCGAACTTTACTGGAAGCTTTAAATTTAAAAGAATTTACGGGTGAGGTTTTAGATGTAGGTTGTGGTTATGGGCCGATTGGATTAGCAATTGCCAAGGCAGTTCCAGAAATTCATGTTGATTTGGTTGACGTTAATTTACGGGCGTTGGATTTGTGCAAAGAAAATGCCGAGCAAAATAATATTCATAACGTGACAATTTGGGAATCGGATACGTATGATAAAGTTGAGAAGACCACCTATCAAACTGTTGTTTCTAATCCACCGGTTCGCGCTGGTAAATCAGTTGTCACGAAGATCCTAGTAGAAGCAAAAAATCATTTGCAAGTTGGCGGCTCTTTAATTATTGTTTTACAAAAAAAGCAGGGCGCGCCATCGGCCAAAAAAAAGATGGAACAAGTTTTTGGCAATGCCGAAATTATTCATAAACAAAAAGGTTATTACATCATTAAAAGTGTGAAGGAGTCCCAGTAATGGCGAACGACTTATCTGTTAACCAAGAATTATATTTTATGAGTCTGGCGTATGAAGAAGCCAAAAAAGCTAAAAGCATGGGTGAGGTGCCAATTGGAGCCATAATTGTTCATAAAAATCAAATTGTTGGTCAAGGACATAACTTGCGGGAAAAAGATCAAGATGCCACTGCCCATGCGGAATTGATTGCCATTCAAGAAGCTTGTCATACGTTAAAGAGCTGGCGTCTTTGGGACTGTCAACTCTTTGTCACTATTGAACCATGCATGATGTGCAGTGGTGCAATTATTAATTCTCAATTACCAGAGGTTTATTTTGGAGCGCGGGATCCTAAAGCTGGCATGGTGCAAAGCTTGTATCAGCTTTTGAATGACCGACGATTAAATCATCAAGTGCAAGTTCACGAAGGACTTTTTCAAAAAGAAGCGAGTCAAATTATGCAAAACTTTTTCCGAGAAATTCGGGCTCGAAGAAAAAACATAAAAAAAAGTAAACAAATTAGTAGAAATTCTGAGTAAAATCGAGTATTATTAATAGTGCCGAGAGGCCTTAAGGCAAGGGTGGACTTACGAATTGTGTCAGATCCGGAAGGAAGCAGCACTAAGTCTGATCTGTCTTGTGCCTTAAGTTATTGGGAAATTGATAAACTCTTAGTCAACATGGCTAGGAGCTTTTTATTTAGGTTTATAGAAACGATTGAAGGGAATTCAAAAATGAGTTATCAAGCTTTATATCGTGTTTGGCGACCACAACGTTTCGACGAGATTGTGGGACAACAAGTCATTACCCAAACTTTAAAAAACGCACTCATTACTGGGCAAACTAGTCATGCCTATTTGTTTACTGGTCCACGGGGAACAGGGAAAACATCGGCTGCTAAGATCTTTGCTAAGGCTGTTAATTGTCACCATTTAAAGGATGGTGAGCCATGCAACGAATGTGCAACGTGTAAAGCAATTACACAAGGACGCTTAAACGATGTGATTGAAATTGATGCGGCCTCCAATAATGGTGTCGAAGAAATTCGTGATATCCGTGACAAGGCAAAATACGCACCAACCGAAGCTGATTATAAAGTTTATATCATTGATGAAGTTCATATGTTGTCAACAGGTGCGTTTAATGCGCTCTTAAAAACCTTAGAAGAGCCGCCAGCAAATGTGGTGTTCATTTTAGCAACCACTGAGCCTCAAAAGATTCCTCTCACCATTATTTCCCGAACCCAGCGTTTCGATTTTCGCCGTATTTCAACGAAAGATAGCTTTGATCGAATGGTTTACATTTTGGGTCAAAAGAAAATTACGTATGATGAAAAAGCACTAATGGTTATAGCCAAAGCTGCCGAAGGAGGAATGCGGGATGCACTTAGTATTCTGGATCAAGCCCTGTCATTTGGTGATAATGAAATCACATTAAAAAATGCACTTCAAGTTACAGGCAGCGTCAATCACGATCTGTTAAATAAATATGTAGCCGAAATTTCGGATCAACAGGTGAGCGCAGCACTGGAAACCTTAGAAAAAGTTTTGGCAGAAGGTAAAGATGCAAATCGTTTTATTGAAGATTTGATTAATTTTTGTCGGAATCTTCTGCTATATCAACAGGATCCAACGTTGATTGTTGACCAAGAGTTAGGCGATGTTGATGATCAATTTAAAACATTTGCTGCTTCTCTTTCAGCTGAACGTATCTATAAAATGATTGATCATTTAAATAATACTCAGCAACAAATGCGATTTACGACACATCCGGACGTCTATATGGAAGTTTTAACAATCAAATTGGCGCAGCCGACAACACCGGCAACTAATTCGGGTGCAGAAAAAGCACCAGTCAAACAAGCAAAAAAACCTGTGACTGACAGTGCTGAAGTCACACGGCTAGAAGATCAGGTCAAAAAGTTGGCTGATCAAGTCAAACAGTTAGAAAGCCAAAAAAGTACCGGAGCTTCAAAACCCACTAATAATATCAATCGCAGTAATGGTCCCAAGAAACACGGACGGCAAGTTAAACCAAATCTCTCAAAGATTTATCCAGTTTTAGAGAACGCAACCAAAAAAAATTTGGTACAATTAAAGGAGATCTGGCCGGATTTAATGTCAATGTTAAGTGTGACACAGCGCGCTTTAATGCATGTGGCACAACCAGTCGCAGCAAGTGAAAAAGGGGCTGTAATTGCGTTTAATTACGCTTTCTTGTATGAACAGGCGGCTGATGACGGTGATCTTCGTCAATTATTGAGTGACGATATTGATAAGCTAGTCGGTCATGATTTGAAAATTGCTTATGTGGATGCGGATCGATGGCCAGAAATTCGTCAGGGGTACATTCAACAGCATAAAGCAGATCTGCAAAGTAATAATGAAAATGCGACATCTGATGTGGAAGAGCCTCCTGCTGAAAGCGAGCAGGGAACGGATGGCGATCTACAAGAAAGTAAGGATCCGTTAGTGACGAAGGCAGAAGCTTTGTTTGGCAGTGAAACGGTAGAAATCAAAGACGATTAAACAGAAAGGCGGAGTTAAAATGCGCGGTGGAATGGGAAATATGCAAAATATGATGCGACAAATGCAAAAAATGCAAAAAAAGGTAACTGAAGAACAAGATAATTTGGATGCGACAGAATTTACAGGAGTTGCCCCTGATGATATGGTCAAAGTCACTTTTACTGGTGATAAGACAATGAAAGATATTGCGATCAAACCAGAAGCAGTGGATCCGGATGATGTTGATATGCTGCAGGATTTAGTGGTAGCAGCAGTAAATGATGCAATGAAAAAGATTACCGACGAAACTAATAAAACGATGGGTAAATACACAAAAGGTTTGCCTAGAATGTAAGAATGAGGGCTTAATAAATGCAGTATCCAGAGCCAATTGCAAAACTAATCGATAGTTATATGAAGCTGCCGGGGATTGGTGAAAAAAGTGCGACCCGATTGGCTTTTTTTACCATTAATATGGATCAAGACGACGTCAGTGAGTTCGCAAAATCCTTAGTCTCCGCTAAACGAGATTTACATTTTTGTAGTATTTGTGGCAACATTACCGAGGATGATCCGTGTGAAATTTGCCGTGATAAGAGTCGTGATCAAGCGACTGTTTTAGTTGTGGAAGATCCCAAAGACGTCATGTCTATGGAAGAGATGAAAGAATATCATGGTCTGTATCATGTGTTGCAAGGTGTGCTTTCACCAATGGAAGGTAAGGGACCAGAAGATCTGAATATCTCTAGCCTTTTGAAGCGTCTTCAAACCAATCAATCCATCAAAGAAGTGATTGTGGCCACTAATGCAACACCTGAAGGAGAAGCGACGGCTATGTATTTATCACGGTTGATTAAACCAGCTGGGATCAAAGTTACAAGATTGGCCCATGGATTATCAGTTGGCAGTGATATTGAGTATGCGGATCAAATGACCTTATTTAAGGCTGTTGAAGGCCGAACTGAAATGTAAAAGACTAAATTTAAGAAGCGAGATGGCATGTTGACAGGAAAGTTTATTTCATTTGAAGGACCAGATGGTGCTGGGAAAACGACGGCATTAAATTCAATTGTGGCGGACCTCACCCCTCAATTAAATGATAATTTAGTTGTCACACGTGAACCAGGCGGAAACCGGATTTCTGAAGCAATTCGTGATATTATTTTAGATCGAAAAAATACAGAAATGGATGATCGAACTGAAGCATTGCTTTATGCAGCGGCACGGCGACAACATATTGTCGAAACAATTATGCCAGCATTAAAGAGTGGCAAAATGGTTTTATGCGATCGTTATGTGGATAGTTCTGTTGCTTATCAGGGAGCAGGACGTGAAATTGGGGTTGATGAAGTTTACCAAATGAACCTTTTTGCAACAGCCGGCTTATTGCCAGATTTGACAATCTATTTTGATGTTCCGTCTGAAATTGGATTGCGACGCATTATGACACACCGAACGGATGAAATAAATCGATTAGATGTCGAACAACTTTCGTTTCATAAACGTGTGCGGGCGTCTTATCTTAAGATAGCTGAGCAAAATCCACAACGAATTCAAGTGATTGATGCCACACAAAGTAAAGCCAAAGTTGTTTCAGATGTTGAAAAGATTATTTATCAAGCTAATAAGGGCCTTTTTAATAAGTCAGGAGAGTGAAGATTATGAAATTAATTATTGCAATTGTCCAGGATAAGGATGCTAGTCAGTTAAGTGATCAATTTATTGATGCCAATATTCGAGCTACCAAGCTTTCAACAACGGGTGGATTTCTTAAGTCAGGCAATACAACTTACATGATTGGAATTGACGATCAGCGGGTTGATGAAGTTTTAGCAATGATTAAGGAAGCTTCACATAGCAGAGAAGAGTTTATGACACCGCCTGTGAATCTGGATGCCAGTATGGAAGGAACCACTGCGTATCCTGTCAAGGTTCAAGTTGGTGGTGCAACTGTATTCGTTATGCCAATTGAAAAATTTCAACAATTTTAATTACAGCAACAAAGGAGCAGCAAATGACTGAAGACAAAATTCAAACGGCAGTTTCAAATAAACAACCAGAGTTACTCAAACATTTTGCCCAGATCATTGCTGATCACAAATTGGCACATGCTTATTTGTTTGCTGGAGAATCAGGAATTGGAAAAGACGAATTAGCAACGTGGATTGCAATGCGTCTTTTTTGTTTAAATGTGAAAGGAAATCAACCTTGTGGGCAATGTCAGGAATGCCGACGAATTAGTACTGGACAGCATCCAGATGTCGTCATTGTCAAACCTGATGGTCTAAGTATTAAAGTTGATCAAGTTCGTTTTCTTAAATCAGAGTTTACCAAAAGTGCGGTTGAAGGAAATCAAAAAATCTTCATTATCTCTGATGCGGATAAAATGACAGCTGGAGCGGCCAACAGTTTGTTGAAGTTCATTGAAGAACCTAGTCCGAATGTGACGGCTTTTCTATTAACAACGAATAAAAACTTAATGCTACCGACCATTATTTCACGGACTGAAGTTGTGGAGCTAAAGCCCTTAGTTCCGGCGCAGTTTAAGGCTCAGTTACAAGAAAAACAAATCACGCCGAGTTTAATTGCAGTGGCAATGAACTTGACTAATAGTGTAGTTGAGGTCGAAAATTGGGTTAAAGATGATTGGCTATCACAGGTGCAATCGGCACTCAGTCGTTGGTTTTTATTGACCTTTCAAAAAGATATGCGCGCTTTTGTAGAAGTGCAATCTAACATCATTGGTTTGGCAAAGACAAAGGATTCGCAACAATTAATTCTCGATATTGTGATGTTATATTGTCGAGAAGCCTTGCTTTTAAAAGTCAATCCGCAGAATTTGCGATTGAGTTTTCCTAATCAAGATCCACAAATTGAAAAATCCTTGATGACCAAATCTTCTTCAACTTTGATGCAAGCTACTGAAAAAGCCTTAGAGGCCAAAAGCTTATTGAATCGAAATGTAAGCTTTCAAAATGTATTAGAATCTTTGACCATCAAGTTGTGCCAAATTTATTAGGTACTCTGAGATTTAATAACTGTGAATGAGGTGAGATTGTGAATAAAAGGGAAATATATGAAAGTTTTAATGGCATTCAAGATCAGACACAAAAAATGTTAGATCAAATCAAAGAACTGCAGAGTGGAATGGCAGAGATTCTAGAAGAAAATGCAGAATTAGTGATTGAAAATGATCACCTGCGCGAACAATTAGAGAAGTACGAACGGCCATCTAAAAAAGAAGCCCAAAAGAGCACTAAGCATGGTCTCTCTAAATCACGGAAAAATCTGGAGAAGTTATACGGACGTGGATATCATGTTTGTAATGAATGGTTTGGTAAGCATCGAGAAAATGATGAGCCATGTGCATTTTGTCTTGATGTCATTTATGGAGATCGGTAAAGGAGATTGAAGCGTGCAATCACAAAAAAGTTTTGCCAAAAATCAAACTAGTGGAATTCTTTACCTTGTACCAACACCGATTGGCAATTTAGGTGATATGACATTTCGCAGTGTTGAAATATTAAAAGAAGTGGATATTATTGCTTCGGAAGACACAAGAAATACACAAAAATTATTAAATCACTTTGATATTGAAACGAAACAGATTAGTTTTCACGAATATAATACGAGACAACGGGTTCCAGAGTTGGTGGAACGCTTGCGTAATGGGGAGAACATTGCCCAAGTTAGTGACGCGGGGATGCCTTCAATCAGCGATCCAGGGCACGACTTAGTGGTTGCTTGTGTGAAACAAGCTATCTCGGTGGTTCCTTTGCCGGGAGCTAATGCTGGTTTAACAGCTTTGATTGCATCTGGGTTGTCACCCCAACCGTTCTATTTCTTTGGATTTTTAAATCGAAAGCCTGCTGAGCAGAAACGACAGCTAGAAAAACTAGCAAACAAAGAAGAGACTTTGATCTTTTACGAAGCGCCACATCGACTAAAAAAAACACTCACAAATATGAGTGCTATATTTGGTGCGGACCGATCGGCCGTTTTGTGTCGAGAATTAACGAAGAAGTTTGAAGAGTTTTTACGAGGTAGCATTCAGGAACTTTTGGACTGGGCAACGGATAATGAAATTCGTGGTGAGTTTGTAGTCATCGTTGAAGGAAATGCTCATCCAGAAAATCCAGAAGAAGCTCTACCAGAAATGTCTGTGGAAGATCAAGTTACTAATCTTATTAGTACCGGTGAAAAACCAAATGATGCGATTAAACAGGTTGCAAAATTGCGTGGGCTGAAGAAACAAGATGTTTATGCAACTTATCACCATTTACGGGATTCAAAATAGATAAATCAAGAAAATGAAAGAAGGAAACCACTTGGCAGGAAAAAGATTTAGTGAGAAACATCGATTAGTATATTATGACGGTGATCGTACTTATCATGCTTCAATTCCAATGTTGGTAAATTTAATGGTTTTGGCTTCTGAAGATCAGAGCGAAGAACTTGGCGTTGGTACGGAAGAAGTTTCAAAGTACGGTGTGGGATGGGTAGTCACACAGTATTTAATGACCATTAATGATCTCCCCAAAATCGGCTCAACCATCGAGTTGTCAACCGAAGCAACCGCGCATAACAAATTTTTCTGTGAACGACGTTTTTCAATTGCTGATGAAGCAGGAAATTCGTTATTAGAAGCTAACAGTAACTTTGTTTTAATGAATCATAAAACACGGCGAATGGGAAAACTAATCCCTGAATTGCTTGATCCATATGGTAGTGATGAAGTCAAACGCATTACCAGATTGCCACGTGTTCCGAAAATTACGGATGACCAAGGAACTGTTTCAAAAGAGTATCCTGTGCGTTACTTTGATTTGGATACTAACGGGCATGTCAATAATTCGCATTATTTTGAATGGCTGCTTGATGTATTACCAGCAGAATTTTTACAAACTCACATTCCAACTCGCTTGAACATTCAGTATCACAAGGAAATCCAATATGGTCACATTGTGAAAAGTGAAGTTGTCAAAACAAATGAAACAGATACCGAGATAAATACGTTACATAAAATGACAGTTAATGGCGAAATTTATTGCGAAGCAGAATGTAGTTGGAAAACAGTAACAGCTAATTAATTTGTTGTGTAATCGTTATGGTATAATCGAGTCATAAATTATGAAATACGGGGAGGCAAATTATGTCAGTTTTAGTCCTTGGTGGAGCAGGTTACATTGGATCACATATGGTCAAAAGGTTGATTGAACAAAATGAAGATGTTGTCGTTATTGACAATTTGGTTACAGGTCATCAACAGGCAGTTTCTAAGCAAGCCCGCTTTTATAAGGGTGATGTCCGAGATCGTGCATTTTTAGATCAAGTTTTTCAAAAAGAATCAATTGATACGGTGATTCATTTTGCAGCTTTTTCAATTGTGCCTGAATCAATGAAGGATCCACTGAAGTATTTTGATAATAATACGGGTGGTGTCATTACTTTATTAGAAGCGATGCATGCTAATCATGTTTCACGCATTGTCTTTTCGTCAACAGCAGCAACTTATGGTAATCCAGAAAATGCCATGATTAAAGAAACAGACGTTCAAGCACCTATCAATCCTTATGGTGAAAGTAAGTTAATGATGGAAAAAATCATGCATTGGGCAGACGTTGCTTATGGAATTAAGTTTGTAGCCTTGCGTTATTTCAATGTTGCCGGGGCTGCAGCTGATGGTAGTATTGGTGAGGATCATCATCCAGAAACACATTTAATTCCGATTGTTTTACAAGTAGCATCTGGAAAACGGGCAGAATTACAAATTTTTGGTGATGATTATGAGACACTAGATGGTACAAATGTACGTGACTATGTCCACGTCACTGATCTGGCAGATGCTCACATTTTGGCTATGAAGTACTTACAGGCAGGTAATGAGAGTAATGCGTTTAACTTAGGATCCTCAACTGGATTTTCAGTTAAACAAATTTTGGAAGCGGCCCGTCAAGCAACAGGCAAAGAAATCCCAGCTAAAATTGCGGCCCGCCGTCCAGGTGATCCAGATACGTTAGTTGCTAAGAGCGATAAGGCAAGAGAAGTCTTGAAGTGGCAACCACAATATGACGATATTCATGAAATTATTAAAACGGCTTGGAATTGGACCCAAAAGCATCCTAATGGTTTTGAAGACGAAAACTAAAACTGGAGAACTCGAGAATCGTTAATGATTTCGAGTTCTTTTTTATCAATTGTCATTCATCATGGAAATTGTGATAAGATATTTAGGGAAGAATACGAAAAGTTAGTTTTTTAACTATAAAGTAATTATAAACATTTTTAATGAAAAGGACGTATTATGAAAGTATTGGCATTGGACACTTCAAATCGACCGTTAAGTGCAGCGGTTTTGGATGATAATCAGCTATTGGCCATGACGACTACCAATATTCGAAAAAATCATAGCATTCAGTTGTTGCCAATTGTAGAAACACTTTTGAAACAAACTGGGTTGGAAGCAGAAGATTTGCAACGAATTGTTGTGGCACAAGGACCAGGCTCATATACAGGCTTAAGAATTGCTACAACTACTGCAAAGACATTGGCCTATACTTTAAACGTTGATTTGGTTGGTGTCTCTAGTTTAAAGACATTGGCAGCTAATGTGAACGACGAGGGTCGAATCATTGTGCCTTTATTTGATGCCAGAAGAGATAATGTGTTTGCTGGAATTTACCAACGAACTGCTACCGAAATGAAGACGATTATGGCCGACCGTCATATTTCAATTAAACATTTAATTGCTAATCTGTTAGAAATGCAAGTCCCTGTGTGGTTTATTGGGCAAGACGTTTCCATTTATGAAGAAACCCTAAAATTACAATTGACTGATAATTTTCACAGGGTATCGCGTGCACAAGATTTGCCAGATGCATATGTATTAGGACAGCTCGGCTTAAACGAGAAACCGGTTGAGCATCCCTTTAATTTTGTGCCCAAATATTTACGTTTGACGGAAGCAGAAGTTGAATGGAAGAAAAAACATCCACACGAGGATACGAAGCCGTATGTTGAAAAAATTTAGAGAACTTATTCAAAATCGTTTTTTTAATCGTACTAAACAATTACGAGAACAAGCATTTGAAATTCATGATCATGTCATTCAAATTGAAGATGACACTTATTTTATTGCCAAAGCCATGATCCCAGATATTCCAGATATTTTGAATGTGGAACGTTCTGTCTATGAAGGACAGACTCCTTGGGATCGCGCGGCCTTTGCGAATGAACTACGCCGTAAGTTTGATCGACTTTATTTGGTGATTCGGTATCACGATCGCATGCTTGGCTTTATCGGTGCCTCTTTTGACGATCGAACAAAGACGGCCCATATTACAAATGTGGCTGTGGTTGAAGATAAACAGAACCGGGGAATTGGGTCTTATTTACTCAAAATAATGATTGGTAAGGCAGAATTTATTGGTTATAAAAAGCTCACTCTCGAAGTCCGCAAAAGTAATGCGCGCGCCCAGGCGTTGTATTTAAAATTAGGGTTTGAGAAAACCGGTGTCAAGGCCCATTATTACTTTGGCGATCATGAAGATGCCATTGATATGACATTGGCACTGACACAAAAAGAGTAGGAGAATTATGGATAAGAAAAACTTGATTTTGGCATTTGAATCCAGCTGTGATGAAACCAGTGTGGCAGTCATTGAAAATGGTGAAAAGATTTTGTCAAATGTGGTAGCAACGCAGATCAATAGTCACAAACGATTTGGCGGCGTTGTGCCAGAAGTGGCTAGTCGTCATCATATTGAACAGGTCACAATTTGTATTGATGAAGCATTGAAAGAAGCAAATGTGAAAACAACCGATTTAACGGCAGTTGCGGTCACATATGGTCCAGGATTGGTGGGAGCATTGTTAGTTGGCGTTGCGGCCGCCAAAGCGTTTGCCTATGCGAATAACTTGCCATTGATTCCAGTGAATCATATGGCAGGTCATATCTATGCGGCTCGATTTGTTAAGCCCATTGAGTTTCCTGCGATAGCTTTATTGGTTTCAGGCGGGCATACGGAATTAGTATATATGCCTTATGAAAATGAATTTCAAATTATTGGCGAAACTCGTGATGATGCGGCTGGCGAAGCTTATGATAAAATTGGCCGTGTGTTAGGAATAACTTATCCAGCGGGCAAGGACATTGATGAATTAGCACACAAGGGTAAAGATAGTTTTCATTTTCCTCGCGCTATGATGCACGAAGAAAACTTTGATTTTAGTTTCAGTGGTCTAAAGAGTGCTTTTATTAATACTGTGCATCATGCAGACCAAATTAATGGAACTTTGGATCGGGCTGACTTAGCGGCTAGTTTTCAACAAAGTGTCATCGATGTCATTGTGGAGAAAACATTATGGGCATGCGAACAGTTTTCCATTAAACAGCTGATTTTAGCCGGAGGGGTTGCCGCAAATCATGGTTTGCGTGATACCTTGTCAGAAAAATTAAGTGAGCAATATCCGGACTTGGATTTTGTTAAAGCGCCTCTCAAATTATGTGGGGATAACGCTGCAATGATTGGTGCGGCTGGTTATGTAGCTATGAAACATCATGTTTTTGCGGACGCAAGTTTAAATGCAGAACCAAGTTTAGAATTTGACTGGGTCCCAGATGCCGTCAAATAAAACGAAGTGGAGACAAGTAGATGACAGATAACAAATTTACTAAAATGAAAGACGAAATCGACATGTTTATTGATCGTGGTGATATTTATGGCGCTTCGTTTAGTTTTATTAATGAAAATCAGATCGATAGTTTTTACCATGGTTTTCAAGGTAAAGATGCGTTTGCGGAACGTTTAGATCCTTCTATGATTTATGATTTATCTTCATTAACCAAAGTAGTGGCAACAACTACCCGTGTTTTTCAGTTATTGGCAATTCATGAATTAGGCCTGAAAGATTCTGTTACGGCTTATTTGCCTGGCTTTTCACATCCAGAGGTGACCATTGAAAATCTATTGTTGCACAATAGTGGTTTGCCAGCCGATGTAGAAAATGAACGCAATTTGACGGGTGTGGAACTCATCAAAAAGTTGTACGAGGATCCACTGGTGTATCAACCGGGAGAAAAGACGGTTTATTCAGATTTAGGTTTTATTCTGTTGGGTTTAATTATTCGCACTTTAAATGGTTCGATTGATAAAAGTGTGCAGGATCATATTTGGTACCCGTTGGCAATGACTAATACTGGCTACAATTTGAACCGACCGAAGTCTCGGTTTGTGCCGACCGAAGTGGATGCCCAACGAGGCCAAATTCAAGGCCAGGTACATGATTACAAGGCACTGTTACTAAATGGAGAAAGTGGTCATTCTGGACTCTTTTCTACCTTGAGCGATTTAACTGTTTTTACTGAAATGATGATTAATCGGGGAAAATATCAGAAAAAAGAAATTTTGGATCCTAACTTGTTTGATTTAATGGCAAGCTATGATGAAAATGGGCGCACTTTGGGTTGGCGACGTGTTAACCATAAGGAACAGTATGTTCAGACTGGCTATACTGGCACCATTTTATCGTTTGATCCTGAAATTAAACGTGGGTTTGTATTTTTAACTAACCGTATTTACCCAACTCGGGAAAACAGCCGATGGAGTGAAGATCGGGATCGCTTAATTGACTTATTTTTCGAAGACTAGTTATTAAACTAAAAAAGACCAAATTTCGTAGTCACACATCACGTGATTTTGAAATTTGGCCTTTTTTAATTCAATTTTTCGAGTTGTTCACTAAGTTGGGTCCATTTATTTTCAACCTGTGTAATTTTATCCTGTGTTTCGGTTAATTTGTTTTGTAATTCTTCAAGTTTTAAATGATCGTTAAAAAATTGGGGATCGGCCATTTTGGTTTGAATTTGCGTTTCAGCTTCAGAAAGTTCATCTAATTGTTTTTCTTGTTTATCAACTTCTCGTTGCAATTTTCGCTGAATCTTCTGATTTTCTTTGGAAGCACGGTAGTCTTGTTGCTTCGTACTTTCATTAGAATTGAAAACGTCATCAGTCCCATCAGTTGCGTCTACAGAATTAGTTTCTTGGTCTGCTTTTTTCATTAAATAATAATCGTAATCACCTAAGAACAATTGACTTCCATGAGGTGAAATTTCAAGTATTTCGGTTGCAACCCGGTTAATGAAATACCGATCATGAGAAACAAACAAGACAGTACCATCAAAGTCATTAAGAGCATTTTCAAGCACCTCGCGGCTATCAATGTCTAAATGATTCGTCGGTTCATCCAAAATAAGAAAATTGTCAGCTTGCATGGTCAGTTTAGTGAGTAATAAGCGAGCTCGCTCGCCGCCACTAAGGTTTTTCACCGGCTTTAAGACATCATCACCAGAAAATAAGAAACTACCAAGAAGTGAGCGAATGTCCTTTTCGGGAACTAGGGGATGCTGATCCCATAATTCATTCAAAACCGTTTTTTTATCATCAAGGTTATGTTGTTCCTGATCATAATAGCCAATTTCAACGCCAGCACCAAGTCTGACCGTGCCATCAAGCAAAGGAATTTTACCCAGAATAGTTTTCAATAACGTTGATTTACCAATTCCATTTGGACCCACAATTCCTAAGACGTGATGTTTATTAAGCTCGATATTAATTGGCGCAGACAAAACGTGATCATCGTAACCAATGGCGGCCTTTTGAACGGTTAATACCACATTACCACTGGCATGGTTAGCTGCAAAATGAAAATGCATTTCTGCGTTGTTATCGGTAGGACGATCTAAAACAGTCATTTTTTCCAATTGTTTACGACGGCTTTGCGCCCGTTTCGTTGTAGATGCACGCACTAAATTCTTGTTAACGAAATCCTCTAACTTATCAATTTTAGTTTGTTGTTTTTCGTAGGCTTTCCATTCCGTTTTCAAACGGGCAGCCTTTTGATCGACATAGGCTGAGTAGTTACCAGTGTATGCAGTTAATGTCTTTCGATCCATATCAAGAGTTCGTGTCACAACGTGGTCTAAAAAGTACCGGTCATGAGAAACTATGAGTAAAGCGCCACTATATGATTTGATATATTTTTCCAACCAAGCCAACGTATTCATGTCAAGATGGTTTGTTGGTTCATCTAAAACTAGTAAGTCATGTTGTTCCAACAACAGTTTGGCTAAGGCCAGTTTTGTTTTTTGACCGCCAGAAAGGGTGTTTACTGACCGTTGGTAAACGGCTTCTTCAAATCCAAAGCCGTGTAAGACGCCACGAATTTCAGCCTGGTAGCCAAATCCATTACGAGCTTTGAACTCTTGCTGTTTTTGATCATACAAATTAGATAATTTTTCGAATTCTTTTGCGTTTGCAATGACAGTGGGATCACCAAGTTGATTTTCTAGTTCATGAATTTCTTTTTCGAGTTGAATAACAGCCTTAAAAACAGTCAGCATTTCATCCCAAATTAAATTATCAGTATTCAGGCCTTGATTTTGAGCCAGATAGCCTATTGAAAGGTCCTTTTTGGTTGTGATTTCACCAGAATTTGGACGAGTGTCGCCAATTAGCATCTTAAGCAGGGTGGTTTTGCCGGCGCCGTTACGTCCAACCAAACCGATTCGATCCTGTTCTTGAATGTCAAAAGTTACATGAGAAAACAAGGGCTCACCGCTAAACTCACGGCTAACATCTTGGGCTTGTAATAAGATCACAATCATTCATCCTTTCGTGTTGCTCTTTTATTATATCTTAAATTTTGTTTTCTGTAGTAAGTGGTAGAATAAAGTTTGTTAATTATTCACAAACTTCATTGGAGGTTTACAAAATGGAAACAAAAATTCCAGAAGCAACTGCTAAACGGTTGCCACTTTATTATCGATATTTAAATAATTTATTGTATGCAAACAAGTTGCGAGTTTCTTCTGCTGAGTTAGCCGAATCAATTCAAGTCGATGCGGCCACAATTCGCCGCGATTTCTCCTATTTCGGGCCATTAGGGAAGCGCGGATATGGGTATGACGTTCACAAATTAATTGATTTCTTTAAAAAGATATTGGATCAAGACACGCTTACAAACGTTGCCCTCATTGGGGTTGGTAATTTAGGCCATGCCTTGTTAAATTTTAATTTTCATAAAAATAGCAATGTCAGGATCAGTGCGGCGTTTGACGTTAATCCTAAATTGATTGGCTCCGTGCAAAGTAATGTGCCTGTTTATGACATGAGACAATTACAAGAACAGCTGAAGGATCAACGGATTGAAATCGCCATTATTACGGTTCCAGCCACAATTGCCCAAAAAGTAGTGGACGAGTTAGTCCAGGGTGGCATTAAAGGAATCATGAATTTCACCACTGTGCGGATTTCTGTGCCAGAAGGCGTTCGTATTCAAAATATTGATCTTACCAATGAATTACAAACTTTAATTTATGCCATTAATCATGGTTAAATGATCAAAGCCCTAGAAAAGGGAGGACAACTAAAGAGTTCATTAGAATGTGAGCAATCATCGAGGTTTGAATTTTGCCGGTATGATGGTACAGCCAACAAAACCATAGTCCAATAGTGGCATAGAGCACAATATGACCGTCCGAATGAGCGATTGCAAATAAGCCACTAGAAATCAAGGCAGTTAGTATCTGTGAGACTTTAGGGCCTAAAAAGCCAAAGAGATTTGAGAGATTTCCAAAAAGAGTTTTTCGAAAAACAATTTCTTCCATAATGGGAGCGCCAATAATAATGGGCAAGACAAATAAGGGATAATTTTTGATGATTTTTAAAATGGCACTCGTATTTTGAGAAGCTGCACTTCCACCAGTTTGAACGGTTACTTTGAGGATAAGGCTCTGTAAAAATATGACAATAATAAAACCGAGAATGCCCCACAGAATAATCTGCCAGGTATGACTCGATTTTTTTTCGGGAAGGTTTTGGGGCATATTATGAAATGCCAAAAAGCCTAAAATTAGTGCACCAGCTAAATAATCGATAATTTGGACGCTAAAGATCATGCTGTGTGTGAATTTAAAAAAGCTATTTAGGAAGCTTGGCAAAAGATACACAATTAAATACGTAATTAAGATATAGATAGATTTCTTTTCAAGTTTCAACTGACGACACCTCACAAATATTACTATAGTATAGCATGTTTAAAGGCTTTTGAATTCTTTCGTCAAAAAAGGTCAGTAAAATGCTTGCATTCTAGTTTGAGAATGATATAGTAAATATTGTTGTTAGCACTTAGCAGTTAAGAGTGCTAAATTTATAAAATAAATAACTGGAGGGATTCATTTTGTTAAAACCATTAGGAGATCGCGTGATATTAGAAGCACAGGAAGAAGAAGAACAAACTGTTGGTGGCATCGTCCTTGCAAGCAATGCTAAGGAAAAGTCACAAAGCGGCAAGGTTGTTGCTGTGGGTGATGGACGCGTATTAGATAACGGTGAAAAGGTTGCACCTTCTGTTAAAACCGGTGACACAGTTATATTTGATAAATATGCCGGTACTGAAGTCTCATATGAAGATAAAAAGTACTTGGTACTTCATGAAAAAGATATTGTGGCAATTATTGACTAACTAAAATTAGAATTCTTGAGGTGAAATATTTATGGCAAAAGAAATAAAATTTTCTGAAGATGCACGGACAAAGATGTTAAAGGGTGTCGACAAATTAGCTGACACTGTTAAATCAACAATTGGACCAAAAGGACGCAACGTTGTTTTGGAGCAATCGTATGGTTCACCAACAATTACAAATGATGGTGTGACGATTGCTAAGGCGATTGACCTTGAAGATCATTTTGAAAACATGGGTGCTAAGTTAGTATCGGAGGTTGCTTCAAAAACTAACGATATTGCTGGTGATGGTACCACAACAGCTACTGTTTTGACCCAGGCAATTGTGAATGAAGGTATGAAGAACGTGACTGCTGGTGCCAACCCAGTTGGTATCCGTCGCGGAATTGAACGTGCAACAAAGGCTGCCGTTGAAGGCCTTCACAAGATGTCACATGATGTTAAAACTAAGGACGATATTGCCCAGGTTGCTTCAATTTCAGCTGCTAACGAAGAAGTTGGTAAGTTAATTGCTGACGCTATGGAAAAGGTTGGAAACGATGGTGTCATCACTGTTGAAGAATCACGTGGGGTTGATACAACCCTTGATGTGGTTGAGGGAATGCAATTCGATCGTGGATACATGTCTCAATACATGGTAACTGACAACGATAAAATGGAAGCTGATTTAGACAATCCTTACATTTTAATTACGGATAAGAAGATTAGCAATATTCAAGATATCTTACCATTGTTACAATCTGTTGTTGAACAAAGTCGTTCACTTTTAATCATTGCTGATGATATTACAGGTGAAGCTTTACCAACATTGGTATTGAATAAGATGCGTGGAACCTTTAATGTTGTTGCTGTTAAGGCACCAGGTTTTGGCGATCGTCGTAAGGCTCAACTTGAAGATATCGCAACCTTGACTGGTGGTACTGTAATCACTGATGATCTAGGTTTGAACTTAAAAGATGCAACCATTGATCAATTAGGCCAAGCAAACAAGGTTACTGTCACAAAAGACGACACAACAATCGTTGAAGGTGCTGGTGACAAGGATCAGATTGCAGAACGAGTTGCGACAATCAAACAACAAATTTCAGAAACTACATCTGATTTTGATAAGGAGAAGTTACAAGAACGCTTAGCTAAATTAGCAGGCGGTGTGGCTGTTGTCCGTGTCGGTGCAGCTACTGAAACTGAACTTAAAGAAAAGAACTATCGAATTGAAGATGCTTTGAATGCTACTCGAGCAGCTGTTGAAGAAGGTTTTGTTCCTGGTGGTGGTACAGCATTAGTTAATGCTATTTCATCTCTTGATGGCCTTAAAGCTGATGGTGACGAGTTAACAGGTATCAACATTGTTAAACGTGCTTTGGAAGAACCAGTTCGTCAAATCGCTGAGAATGCTGGTGCAGAAGGCTCTGTCGTTGTTGAAAACTTGAAGAAGCAGAAGCCAGGTATTGGTTATAATGCAGCTACTGGTAACTGGGATGACATGGTTAAAGCCGGAATCGTTGACCCAACTAAGGTTACTCGTTCTGCTTTACAAAATGCAGCCAGTGTTTCAGCTTTGTTGTTAACAACTGAAGCCGTTGTCGCTGACAAACCAGAACCCAAAGATGATGCAGCAGCCGGTGCACAACCACAACCAGGTGGCATGGGCGGCATGATGTAATTCGTTAAACAATTAAAGCCGTAAAATTAGATTCAATTCTAATTTTACGGCTTTTTTATATCCTCAACTAAAGGTCGAAACTACAAAAACTTATCTTGTTGCTTGATATGAAAATGTTCATGGCAACAAAATTAAATAAAATGCCGTCTTCCAGCAAATTTGGGCTGGAACGTAGTGCGAGTTCTTGCGGCCGAGCTTGCCACAAGAATCGACATCGACTGGAGCAAAAAAGATTTTCGGAACGAAAATCATCATTACTAGGCGGAATAGTGGGCACGACTTGGTGCCGCAAGCCACGTCCCCAAGCTCGGCCTTTATCTAAGGAAACCCGCTAAGATAAACGACACTACTGAGCCCATTTGCTTTCAGACTAAGTCTAATCTTTGCGATCAACACACTGATATAATAATTTTGATACTTTCAACCTTTAGATCCTCAAAAAACACGTAAACTTAAATTGAAAAATGGAAATGAATATTAAAGTTGCACTTCATTGTGAGATGTGTTTGAATGGACTGCGAGGTAATTAGTTTTGCTTTACGTAAGCTAATTTCATGAAAGTATGAAAACTTGATATAGTATAACAAGTTCATTTGTAGTAAACTTATTTTTGATTTGCACTGCCCGAGTTTTTGCTCGGGTTAATTTTATTTTTGTAGAGGAGCATTATAAAATGTGGCGTTATCTAAAACGGCTCTTGATTGGAAAACCGCTTAAGACTTTGGACGAGGGTGGACAATCATTAACAAAGTTTAGAGCCTTAGCTTTATTGTCATCAGATGCTTTGTCATCTATCGCTTACGGAACTGAACAAATTCTTTCCGTTTTGTTGGTTCTTTCGGCGGCAGCGACTTGGTATGCATTACCGGTTGCAGGAATTGTGTTGGTTCTGCTATTCGCGATTACGATTTCATACCGGCAGATCATCAATGCCTATCCATCAGGTGGTGGGGCATATGTTGTGGCCAGCACCAACTGGGGACAATCTGCTGGATTAGTAGCTGGAGGATCTTTATTAGTTGATTACATGCTAACCGTTGCTGTTAGTGTGACTTCAGGAACCGAAGCCATTACTTCGGCAATTCCAAGTTTGCATGCCTATGCGGTGCCCATCGCAATTTTGATTGTAATCGGAATTATGTCACTTAATTTACGTGGCCTACGTGATTCAGCCTCGTTTTTAACTTTCCCGGTATACCTGTTCATCATTATGATCACAATTATGATTGGGGTAGGCTTTTTCAATATTATTACCGGACGAGTAGTTGCCCACGCTGCGGCCAGTGTTGGATCGGCCGTACCAGGGATGACAGTTGTCCTTTTCTTAAAGGCATTGTCATCAGGTTCCTCATCCTTAACTGGGGTTGAAGCAATTAGTAATGCGGTTCCTAACTTCAAGCGACCACGAAGAAAAAATGCGGCCAACACATTAGCTATTATGGCGTTAATTTTGGCTGTCTTCTTTGCCGGAATTACCTTTCTAAGTTATGCTGGTGGAATTTTACCAAACGCTAATCAAACTGTCCTTTCTCAAATTGGGGAAAGCGTGTTTGGTCACGGTTTATTATTCTACTTATTGCAGTTATCAACAGCTTTGATTTTAGCTGTGGCCGCAAATACTGGATTTTCGGCCTTTCCGATGTTGGCTTACAATTTGGCCAAAGATAAATATATGCCCCATGCCTATATGGATCGGGGAGATCGTTTAGGCTATTCAAACGGTATTATTTCTTTAGCGGTCGGAGCGATTGTTTTAATTATCATTTTCCATGGTCAAACTAGTCTCTTAATTCCATTATATGCCGTCGGAGTTTTCGTCCCATTTACACTTTCACAATCAGGGATGATCATTCATTGGTTCCGTGAGCGAACCGGACACTGGTTATTAAAGTCATCAGCTAATTTACTTGGTGCGGCTTTATCATTTGGTCTGGTTATCTGCTTGTTCTTCTTACATTTTGGCAATGTTTGGCCATATCTAATTGTTATGCCAGCTCTTTTACGTTTGTTTTATAAAATTCATCAACACTACGTTAAAGTGGCTAAGCAGCTCAGAATTGCGGCTAAAGGAAAAGTTCAGCTGCATGACTATGATGGATCAACAGTCATTGTGTTAGTCAGCAACGTAACGAGAGTGACAGCAGGAGCCATTAATTATGCCCGTTCGATTGGGGACTATGTCATTGCCATGCACGTTTCCTTTGATGCGGATCCCAAAAAAGAGCACAAAACGGCGGTTGAATTCAAGGCAGAGTATCCGGATGTTAGGTTTGTGGATATTCATTCATCCTATCGTTCAATTGCTAATCCAACATTACGTTTTTGTGATGTCATTGCACGTCGCGCGGCAGAAAGAAACTACACCACGACTGTGCTTGTGCCACAATTTGTGCCCCGTCGACCTTGGCAAAATATTTTGCATAACCAAACTGGTTTGCGATTACGAGCAGCGTTGAATTCACGAGAAAATATCATTGTTTCAACGTATCATTACCATTTAAATGAGTAAAAAGCTTATTATTTTAAGTGTGTGAATAAGAGGCCGCGCAAAAATTATGTTTTTGCGCGGCCTCTTTATATTTCTAAAATGTTGGAAAGGCCAGATTTTTCCGCTTAGTTTAGGCTATACCCAGAAACAAACCGAATTTTTTCTCTTTCTTTTGTTTGATTTAAAGTAGTCATGTTATCTTGAATTGAACTTGTGTTACGTTTGTGGGGTTTGTATAATAGTTATAATATCTAGAAAAGAGGTCTAACATGCGATTTGAAATTATTGTAAGTTTATTTGCTACAGCAATTATATCTGCTGTGTTAACACCGTTTGTTAGACGACTCGCTTTTAAAGTTGGCGCTGTGGATGAGCCTTCTGCAAGACGAGTAAACAAGATTTCCATGCCCACGATGGGTGGGTTGGCAATTTTCTTGGCTTTTAATTTTGCAACTTTCTTTTTGTTGCGAGCGCAAATCCCAACCCGACAGTTATGGGGCATCTTTGGCGGCGAATGTATCATCGTGATTACTGGTGTGATTGATGATATTTTTGTGTTAAAACCTTATCAAAAAATGATCGGGATTTCACTTGCGGCAATAGAAGTCTTTGTTTTTGCAAATGTACGAATGACCACGTTGACGATACCATTTTTAGGCACGGTTGGTTTAGGCTGGTTGAGTTTTCCGATTACTTATCTATGGATTGCAGCAATCACGAATGCCATTAATTTAATTGATGGGTTGGATGGTTTGGCTACCGGAGTTTCGATTATTGCTCTATTTACAACTGGGGTAACAGGTTTGTTCTTCTTACCGACGCCAGATATTTACACAGTTGTGATGATTTTTACACTGGTAGCAGCAGAAATTGGCTTTTTGCCTTATAATTTCTTTCCGGCGCGAATTTATTTGGGCGATACTGGGGCTCTATTTATTGGATTTATGATATCCGTTTTCTCATTGTCAGGGTTAAAAAATGCAACGTTTATATCTGTCATTATTCCTGTGATGATTTTAGGTGTGCCAATTACGGATACCGTTTTTGCAATGCTACGACGAATTTTGAATAAACAGTCAATTTCACATGCGGATAAACGTCATTTACACCATCGATTGATGCAAATGGGGTTAACGCATCGGCAAACAGTTTTTGTGATCTATGGTATTTCACTTATTTTTTCATTTATTGCGTTACTTTATCCAATTTCTCCTATTTGGGGCTCTGTTTTGCTCACCATTGGAATTTTAATTGGTCTGGAGCTGTTTGTGGAGGCAATCGGGCTTGTGGGACAGGATCGGCGGCCACTTTTAAACTGGATTCAAAAGATTGTGACTTCGAATACGTCTAAAGAAGCCAGTAATCAACTCGAAACTGAGCGAGAAGAAAAGCAGCGAGTTGCAAAGATTAGAGAAGCACAAAAGCAAGAAAAAGAAAAAAAGGCTAGTTCTGAGTCTCATCAAAAAGATAAGCATTAAAAAATCTGTCCGATTCATATTTGGGCAGATTTTTTAATGCTTATTATCTAAAGGAATTTCATTAAATTGGTTGGCTTGAGATTGAAATGAAATGCGACCATTGAAAAAATCGGTGAGCTTTTTTTCAAAATTTTCAACTTGTGGTGTCGCTACAGGAACCGTAACTTGGACCTTTTCAGTGTATTGTGTATCCTGAATCATTAGTTTATGAACGCTTAACCAGTGTGTGAGTGGATCAAACTGTGAATAATCAATGGTAAGAAGCAAATCGGTTTGTTCAATACGTTCAACTAACCCGATTTCATCTAATAATTGCGAGGTTGAATTACTGTATGCTCGGATCAAACCACCAGCACCTAATTTAATACCACCAAAGTATCTGGTAACGACGACTAAAACGTTGTGCACCTCATTTTTTTGAAGGACTTCTAAAATTGGAACCCCTGCTGTCCCTGAAGGCTCTCCGTCGTCACTTGCCCGTTGAATATGATTATCATTGCCAAGCATGTAAGCAAAGCAATGGTGATTAGCCTTGTGATGGGTTGTTTTGATTTGAGTGAGAAACTGGTTGACGTCTGGTTCGGTTTGAATGCGAAATCCCGTAGCAATGAAGCGTGATTTTTTTATCTCAAGTTCATGAGAGCCGTTTTTTGAAATTGTAATAAAATTACTTGTCATAAAAAATATCACCTTTCTTTTACGTATGTTATTAACTGGGGATGAAAAATGGAAAAATCTGATTTTTATGGTCGTTTAGTACTCATGTCACGAGCAGAGAAAAATACGACGTTTAAACTAAGAAAAATGCCAACCATGCTTGTATCAGAAAAACGAGTGCGTTGCCTACGATGCAATACTTGGTTAGTTAAAGCGCAAGTTGCGCTACCACATGAAGAATTTTATTGTCCCGCCTGTATTCAATTAGGGCGGGTAACTACTTTAGATAATTTCTTCACTTTAGTGGAACCCAATCATTTCAAAAAGTTGGATCACTACTTAACGTGGCAAGGGCAATTAACAACCAGTCAAAAACGCTGTTCAAAAGAAGTTATTCACTCGTTTCAACAAGGTCGAGATCATTTGCTTTGGGCGGTCACTGGAGCCGGAAAAACGGAAATGCTTTTCCCGGGAATCAATGAAGCACTTAAGGATGGTAAAAGAGTTTGTTTGGCATCGCCACGAGTAGATGTTTGCTTAGAACTTTTCCCACGGCTGCAAGCCGCTTTTCAACATGTAGAGATTACGCTTTTGCATGGGCGGCAAACTGAACCCTACCGCTACACACAATTGACAATTGCCACAACCCATCAACTATTAAGATTTTACCATGCTTTTGATGTTTTGATTATTGATGAGGTAGATGCATTTCCCTATGCGCAAAATAAGCAACTGTTATTTGCGACAGCACAAGCTAAGAAGACAACGGGTTCCTGTTTGTTTTTAACAGCTACTCCTGGTGATGAGTTATTAAAAAAGGTTCATCAAAAGCAACTACAAGTTAGCTATTTACCGCGTCGTTTTCATGGCTTTCCACTGCCGGAAATTCAAACAAAGTTAGCCTTAAACTGGTATGGTAAAATCCAAAACAAGAAATTGCCAAGTGCCGTGAAACAGTTTCTTAAACAGTGTGAAGAATCTAAGCGACAATTTCTATTATTTGTTCCGCACATTAGTCATCTAGAGTTTGTGCAAAAGGCAGTCAATCAAGCTTTTCCCAAATTGTACGTGACAACCGTTTTTTCGGCAGACGATCAACGATTAGAAAAAGTGCAATTGATGCGTGATCACGAAGTTAATGGGCTTATTACGACGACTATTTTAGAACGCGGGGTGACTTTCCCGGAAATTGATGTTTGTGTGCTTGGTGCAGATGATGATACTTTTTCTTCAGCTGCTTTGGTTCAAATAGCTGGTCGGGTGGGTCGGAGTCCGAAACGCCCCACAGGTAACGTTTTGTTTATTTGTGCGGGACTATCTCGGTCTGTGAAAAAAGCCATTCAACAAATAAAGTTTGTTAACCACAAGGCAAAGGAGGAAGAAAATGGACTGTCTGCTGTGTCATCGCCAAATACGTGAATCATGGCCGCTAGGTTTTCTGATGTTACCCCAAAAGAAAAGGGTTACAACAACTTGTTCAGATTGCTTAGCGGCCTTTCATAAAATTGATCGGGAGATGAGCTGTGAAGGGTGTGGTCGACAGCAAAATTCTCGAAAATTATGCCAAGATTGTCTAAAATGGCAAGCTAAAACAACTTATGATTTTTCAAATCGAGCATTATTTCAATATGATGAAGCAATGAAAACGTATATGCACGATTATAAATTCCAAGGTAATTATCAATTACGGCACGTTTTTGATGTCACTTTTTCTCATTTTATTGGCATGCAGACAGAGGTGGACTTTTTAGTGGCTTTACCGATAGATCGCCAAACCTGGCAAACGCGTGGGTTTAATCAAGTGACTGGATTACTTACAGAGCTCTCCACAACGGACCTTCTTGTGATGGATCGTCAAAAGAAGGAAAAAAGACAGTCACAAAAGAAACGACGAGAACGCTTGAAAACTAGTAATCATTTTCAAATTGATGTAGAATGTCCGGAACAGATTAAAAATAAAAGGATTTTGTTACTCGACGACGTTTATACCACAGGACGAACGCTTCGACATGCTGCCGAAACGCTGTATGCGGCGGGATGTCGCAAAGTTGACAGTGTGACGTTATGTCGATAATAAATTTTTTTCGTTTTTATTTGTTAATAATAGCGTTTTCATTTATAATGGAATTAAGCAAGATATTAGAAGAGTGGTCCTTTCAATATCGTGTTTGGGCGAGCACAAATGCTTGCTACTGAAGGGAGAGAAGATTTATGCTTGATTTTAATGTACGTGGCGAAAATATTGAAGTGACAGAAGCAATTAGAAATTATGTGGAAAAACGCATTAGTAAACTAGAAAAATATTTTGATTCTAGTGTGAATGCTAAGGCTCATGTAAATCTAAAGGTTCATCCAGACAAGACAGCCAAGGTTGAAGTTACAATTCCACTTCCATATTTGGTACTGAGAGCTGAAGAAACATCACCTGATCTGTATGCAAGTGTTGATTTGGTCACTGATAAGTTGGAGCGCCAGATCCGCAAATATAAAACAAAAATTAATCGTAAATCTCGTGAAAAGGGATATAAAGGCGTTGAAGTTCCCGGTGCAGATCTTGATGCCGATGATGAAGATACAGATTCATCTGAATCAAAATTTGATATTGTAAGAACAAAACGTGTTTCACTAAAACCAATGGACAGCGAAGAGGCCGTTTTACAAATGGATATGTTGGGACATGATTTCTTTATCTATCAAGATGCTGAATCTGATGCTGTTAACATTGTCTATCGTCGTAATGATGGCCGTTATGGCTTGATTGAATCTGATGATTAGTTAAATAAAATAACCTGTGAACTGAAAAGAAAGTGATCGATTTGAGTGTGATTTCAAATCTGATTTCTTGATTTTCAGTTCTTTTTGTATAGTTAATGCGAGGTTCTTAACTCTTTTGTTTAAAAATAGGCGTAGTAATGTTAAAATGTTATATGGTCTACAAGTTTTTAGAATAACAAATATGTAATTTAAAAAATGAAAAAGTTTAGATTTAAGAGGGGAACTGTTGAATGGCTAATGTATTAAGAAAATGGGTTGAAAGTGATAAACGTGACCAAAGACGTTTGGACCGTTTGGCTAACAAAGTTGAAGCATATAAAGATGAGTACAGTCAATTACCTGATACAGATCTACAAGCAAAAACACCTGCACTTAAAGCACGTTTAAAAAATGGTGAGACTTTAGATGACATCTTACCAGAAGCTTTTGCGGTTGCTCGTGAGGGTGCCAAACGTGTGCTTGGTCTTTTCCCATTCCATGTCCAAATCATGGGTGGTATTGTCTTGCATGAAGGTAATATTGCTGAAATGAAAACTGGTGAAGGAAAAACCTTAACTGCTACAATGCCAGTTTATCTGAACGCTTTGGCTGGTAAAGGTGTTCATGTTGTCACAGTTAATGAATACTTATCTGGCCGTGACGCGACTGAAATGGGTGAGTTATATAACTGGCTCGGTTTGAGCGTGGGCTTAAACATTGCAGAAAAATCACCAGAAGAAAAACGAGCTGCCTATGCGGCTGATATTACGTATTCAACCAATAGTGAAATTGGTTTCGATTATTTACGGGATAACATGGTTGTTTACCAAGAAGATATGGTTCAACGACCATTGAATTTTGCGATCATTGATGAAGTTGATTCCATTTTAATTGATGAAGCCCGAACACCATTGATTATTTCTGGACAATCAGAAAATGGTACTCATATGTATCGTCGTGCGGATCGCTTTGCAAAAACATTGACGGCTGAAAAAGATTACAAGATCGATTGGGAATCAAAATCAATTTCTTTAACTGATAATGGAATTGAAAAGGCTGAAAAGTATTTCAATCTAGAAAACCTTTATGATGTGGATAACGCTTCGTTAACTCATCATTTGGATCAAGCGTTACGTGCTAATTACATCATGTTAAAAGACAAAGATTACGTTGTGCAAGACGGTGAAGCTTTAATTGTTGATCAATTTACAGGACGAGTTATGCAAGGTCGTCGATTCTCTGATGGGCTGCATCAAGCCATTGAAGCCAAGGAAAACGTTGAGATTCAAGAAGAAACCAAGACCATGGCCAATATCACTTATCAAAACTTGTTCCGTATGTATCATAAACTATCAGGGATGACCGGTACTGCTAAAACTGAACAAGAAGAATTTCGTGAAATTTATAACATGGAAGTTATCTCTATTCCAACTAACCGTCCAATGATCAGAGATGATCGTCCTGATCTTCTTTATCCAACCTTGGAAAGTAAATTTAATGCTGTTGTAAATGAGATCAAGCAGTTGCATGCCAAAGGACAACCAATGTTGATAGGTACTGTGGCGGTTGAAACTTCTGAACATTTGTCACATTTGTTGGATGAAGAAAAAATTCCACATGTTGTTTTGAATGCAAAGAACCATGCCAAGGAAGCTGAGATCATTATGAATGCCGGTCAAAAAGGTGCTGTAACGATTGCAACTAATATGGCTGGTCGAGGAACTGATATCAAGTTAGGCCCTGGGGTTAAGGAATTAGGTGGACTGGCCGTAATTGGTACTGAGCGTCATGAGTCACGACGAATTGATAATCAGCTTCGTGGCCGTTCAGGTCGTCAAGGTGATCCAGGTATGTCTCAATTCTATTTATCACTTGAAGATGATTTGATGATTCGTTTTGGTTCCGAACGAATTAAGAATTTATTGCAACGACTTAAAGTTTCTGATGATGATGCGGTGATTCAAAGTCGCATGATTACCAAACAAGTTGAGTCTGCCCAGAAACGAGTCGAAGGTAATAACTACGATTCTCGTAAGAATGTTTTACAGTACGATGATGTGATGCGTGCGCAACGTGAGGTTATTTATGGCGAACGTCAGCGTGTTATCATGGCAAAAACTTCTTTGAAGAATGTCATGGTGCCAATGATTGAGCGGACTGTCAACCAAGTTGTGGATGTGCACACCCAAGGACCTGACAAGAAGAAGTGGGATCTAGAAACTATTTTAGATTTTGCTAAATCGAATATGGTTAATGAAGATAGTATTGGGCTTAGCGATTTTGCAGGTAAAACATCAGAGGAAATTAAGGGATACTTATTGGACAGAGCAAAGGAAATCTATGCTCAAAAAGAAAAGCAGCTCTATGATCCAGCACAAATGTTGGAGTTTGAAAAGGTTGTTATTTTGCGTGTTGTTGATGCCCATTGGACTGAGCATATTGATGCAATGGACCAACTCCGTCAATCAATTGGTTTACGTGGTTATGGTCAATTAAACCCATTAGTTGAATATCAATCTGATGGTTATCGTATGTTTGAAGAAATGGTTTCAGATATTGAATATGATGCAACTCGTCTGTTCTTGAAGTCAGAGATTCGTCAAAATATCCAACGATAATTTGGTTCAGAAAGAAAGGTTGGCATCAAAACACTATGTTTTGGCCAATCTTTTTTTAAGGTTAAATTTAAGGAGCTAAAAAAATGGAATTAAGTGAAGCAAAAAAGCAAATTAATCAAATGAAACAAGAAGTCGCTGACTTTAGGGGGTCGCTTTGACTTCGATAAACTAAGTGAAAGTATTTCTATCAATGAGGCCAAGATGGGAGAACCCAATTTTTGGAATGATCAAGCAAAAGCACAGAAGTTAATTGACGAAACGAATATCTTAAAGCAAGAATATGATCAGTTTCATGATCTTCAATCACAAGTAGAAAACTTAGAAGTAACTGAAGAACTTCTTGAACTTGAAGCCGATCCTGACATGCAAGCAGAATTTGAGAATTCATTTACGAGTACACAAAAAGCTTTAAGGGAATATCGACTGGGCCTTCTTTTAAATGGTAAGTATGATGCTAATAACGCTATTCTTGAAATTCACCCCGGAGCCGGGGGAACAGAATCTCAAGACTGGGGATCAATGCTTTTAAGAATGTACACAAGATGGGCAGAACAACACAATTTTACTGTTTCAATTGAAGATTATCAGGCTGGTGACGTTGCCGGACTGAACAGTGTGAGTGTGGTCATTGCTGGCCATAATGCTTATGGTTATTTACGATCTGAAAAGGGTGTGCACCGGCTCGTACGAATTTCTCCCTTCGATGCGGCGGGTAGACGGCACACTTCATTTGCATCCGTGGATGTTATGCCAGAACTGGATGATTCTGTCGAAGTTGATATAAAACCGGATGACTTGCGAGTTGATGTTTATCGTTCAAGTGGTGCTGGTGGGCAACATGTTAACAAAACTTCCTCAGCCGTACGGATTACGCATTTACCGACCGGTATTGTGGTGGCTAGTCAAGCCCAACGTTCACAATTGCAAAATCGACAAACAGCGATGGCTATGTTGCGTGCTAAATTGTATGAACGTGAAGAACAGAAAAAAGCAGAGCAGAAAGCTGCTATTGAAGGTAAACAACTAGAAATTGGTTGGGGATCACAAATTCGGTCGTACGTTTTTCACCCGTATTCCATGGTTAAAGATCATCGGACTAACTACGAAACAGCCAATGTTTCCGGCGTGATGGATGGGGATCTAGATGGGTTCATCGATGCCTATCTTCAATGGAAACTACAACAGGCAAATCCAAAGTAATGTCAGGCAAACAAGTGGAGGCGGGTTTGATGAATAAAAAGATCTTAATTGTCGATGATGAGCCTTCAATTGTTACGTTACTTACGTATAACTTGAACGAGGCTGGCTTTCAAGTTGAAAGCGTCGGATCCGGTTTACAAGCTTTGGCTTGGCTAAGAACCAAGCAAGCTGATTTGATTGTGATGGATTTAATGTTGCCAGGAATTGATGGCTTAGAGGCAATTCGACGCATCCGAGGAACTCAAGAAGAAACACCAATTATTATTTTGACAGCTAAAAATAACGAACTAGATAAAATAATTGGTTTTGAAATTGGTGCGGATGATTATCTGACAAAACCATTTAGTCCTCGAGAACTAGTGGCAAGAATTAAAGCAATTTTACGCCGAACGGAAAATGGTCAAAAAAAGGTTGCGCCGATTGAGACCAGTCAAGAAATTCGGTATTTAGGTAATCTTTCGTTAAATTTAGACCGTTATGAAGTCCAAAAAAACCACCAAAAAGTAGCCTTAACACCTAATGAATACAAATTGCTGGTTTATTTATGGGATCATGCGGATCGGGTTTTAAGTCGCGAACGGATATTAAATGCCGTTTGGGGTTACGATTATGCAGGCCAGACGCGGATGGTGGATATTCACATTAGTCATTTACGCGACAAAATTGAAGATGATCCCAAAAATGCAAAATTAATTTTAACAGTGAGAGGCTTTGGATATGAATTCAATACAAAAAAGACTGCTGAATAGAACGTTACGTTTTTTTCTGACTAGTTTTGTCGGGAACCTGTTGATGGCTTTTTTAGTGTTAAGAGCAGTTCAAAAGGGGCAGCATAGTTTTAGTACAAAAGAAATTAACTATATCTTACTGTTTGCTATTACAATTTTTGTGACTGCTATTGAAGTAGTTGTTTATTGGAGTAATTTGCGCCAGTCGCAAATGCGTCAAGACGCTTTAAACGAAAAGCTGCAAGAAGTTTTGAATGGTGAAAAAGCTAGCCAAATTGTGTTACCAAAAGATGATCCGTTTTATGAACTCACGATGACCGTCAACAAAATTGAATCCCATGATCGCCATCAAATCCATAATCTGACGAATCAAGGTAATGAACTAAAAGCCATTGTGAACAATTTACCGGTGGGTGTGTTGGTAATTAATCGGCATCGTGAAGTCCAATTGGCGAACCCGGCTACGGTAGATTTATTGCAGTTGCAAATTAAATCGGATCCGCACCCTTATACAATGGATATCAAACAAAGAGAACTTCAGGCATTGATTGAACGAACTTTTGAGACGAAACGCAGTCATCACCGGACCCTTCACTTGAAACGAGAACCTAGTGAAAAAGTGGTTGAGGCAACCGTTGTTTATAATAAACAAGTTCACCATCGTTTTGAGGTGATTGTGTTATTGTATGATATTACTGAGGCTTGGACTGTGGAACAAATGCAGTTGAATTTTGTCAGCAATGCTAGTCATGAGCTAAGGACGCCAATAACCGCCATTTCTGGATTTGCAGAAACTCTGATGAATGGTGCGAAGAATGATCCAGACAAATTGGATGAATTTTTAAGTATTATTCAAAAAGAAAGTCGAAAATTAGTTCGATTGGCTGATGATATTTTATCAATTTCAAGGACGCAATCAGATGATGAACAGTCATTACAAATTTCGGATTGTGAGTTAGCCGCTTTAGGACAGGAAGAAATTGATCTTTTGCATCGTGGGATTCAGCTACACCAGGTCACGGTCTCCAATAAGATTCCTAAGGATGTGACAGTTCAAACTGATTCTCAACAGTTAGGCCAAATCATTAAAAATTTGGTGGCCAATGGTATTCGCTATAATCACCCTCATGGACAAGTTACGTTATCCTATGCAGAGACTAATAATCGCTGGCAACTAATTGTAGAAGATGACGGAATTGGGATCGCAGCTGATGAACAACATAAAGTTTTTGAACGTTTTTATCGAGTCAGTTCCAATAAATCAGGTGAATTAATCAGTGGTACTGGTTTAGGACTGCCAATTGTAGCTGAAAGTGTCAAAAACCTAGGTGGCGAAATTCGCCTCAATTCTGAAGTGGGTAAGGGTTCTAAATTTATTTTAACCTTTCCTAAAACTTGGCATCCAAATACAGAAATATAAAAACATTACTAATATACAGGCACTAAATCATGACAAGGTTCGTGATTTAGTGCCTTTTTTGCGTTTTAATCTTTACACAACCTTTACATGAACAACATGATAGCTAAACACACAGTAGATAAACTCAAGATGTAACGTCGAGAGGAGATGGAATAAATGAAGCGAATTATAGGGGTAATTCTTGCGGTTGGAATATTAGCCGTTGGATTAGTCGGGTGTGGGACTAAGAAGGGACACGCAATCACAATTGTGGGGTCAACAGCCTTACAGCCACTGGTTGAACGAGCTGCTAGTAACTATCAACTCGTAAATTCGAATGTGGCGATTACCGTTCAAGGCGGAGGTTCGGGGACTGGTTTGAGTCAAGTCCAGTCTGGAGCCGTCACAATTGGCAACTCAGATGTTTTTGCAGAAGATCAAGAAGGAATCAAAGCTGCAAAATTAGTCGATCATAAAGTGGCTGTGGTGGGAATTACGCCCATTGTTAATAAAAAAGTCACAGTAAAAAATTTAACCGCTAAGCAACTTCGTCAAATCTTCACAGGTAAAATTACGAATTGGCAACAAGTTGGCGGTAAAAAGCAAAAAATAACAGTAATTAATCGATCTCAAGGAAGCGGCATTCGAAACACCTTTGAAGCAATTGTTCTTGCTGGTAAAACAGCATTGCGCTCCCAGGAACAAGATTCTAACGGCACCGTCCAAAAAATTGTAGCGGCCACTCCTGGAGCTATCAGCTACACGTCATTTTCATATGTCAATGACCAAGTAAGGGCATTGAACCTTAATGGTGTTCAGCCAATTGCAGCAAACGTCATGACGAATTCATGGCCAATTTGGTCTTATGAACACATGTATACCAAGGGAAAACCTGATGTGCAAACCAAACAGTTTTTAAATTATGTCAGATCACCAAAAAATCAAAAAACACTAATTACTGATCTAGGTTATATTTCAATTCATGATATGAAGGTTACTCGAGATTATCACGGGAACCTTCGGCATAAATAGAAAGGAGTGTGAAAAGTTTGGATAAGATCAAACGACAATTAACAAGTTCTTCTAAAGCAACCCGACAAGATCGAATCGGAAAGCTAGTTGCCTTTTTATGTACTTTTTTGATTGGGCTACTTGTTGTTTCCATTTTCTATATGGTAGCTTCCAGAGGGTTAGCGACCTTTTTTAAAGATCATGTTTCCTTGTGGGACTTTTTAAGTCATCAGAATTGGAATCCTAGTCAAGTTGGCAAGGATGGCACACCAGAAGTGGGTGCTTTACCAATGATCGTAGGTTCCTTTTCTGTGACTGTTTTATCAGCTATTTTAGCCACGCCGTTTGCGGTCTCCATGGCATTGTTTATGACCGAGATTGCGCCAAAGAGAGGACAAAAAGTTCTCCAACCAGTTATTGAACTATTGGTAGGAATTCCCTCTGTTGTTTATGGATTTGTAGGATTAACGATTGTGGTTCCAGTTGTTCGTGCCTTGGGCGGAGGAACTGGATTTGGAATTTTATCTGGGACACTCGTTTTGTTTGTCATGGTGTTACCTACAATCACCTCCATGTACGTCGACAGTTTACGATCGGTGCCCGGTTTTTATCGTGAAGCAGCCTTGGCACTAGGGGCTACGCGTTGGCAATCCATATATAAAGTTATTTTGCGAGCTTCAGTACCCGGATTGTTGACGGCCATAATTTTTGGAATGGCTAGAGCATTTGGTGAAGCTTTAGCCGTCCAAATGGTCATCGGAAATGCTTCATTGTTGCCACACAATTTGATCTCACCTGCTTCAACGTTAACCAGTGTCTTGACAACAGGCATTGGTAACACGGTTATGGGCACACTGCCTAACAATGCGTTGTGGTCGCTTGCCTTAATCTTGTTATTGATGTCGCTAGCATTTAATCTGCTGGTACGTGTGATCGGAAGCAAAGGGAGGTTAACGAAATAATGAATGCAAAAAGAATTGATAAACTGGCCACAGCCGTTATCAGCCTCTTAGTTGGTGTTGTGGTGTTAATTTTATTGTCATTAATTGGATATATTTTGGTAACCGGATTACCGCATATCTCATGGCATTTTTTAACTTCACCTTCCCAAGCTTTTTTAAAGGGTGGCGGAATTGGTGATCAACTATTTAATTCATTTTATTTGTTGGTTCTGACGCTTGTAATTTCATTCCCAATTGCACTTGGGGCGGGTATTTACTTATTTGAATATGCACATAAAAATTGGGTGACAAATACCATTCGCGTAGCAATTGAAGTTCTTAGTTCCTTACCTTCAGTGGTTGTCGGGTTGTTCGGATTTTTATTGTTTGTGGTTGAATTTAAGCTAGGTTTTTCAATCTTGTCGGGGGCGATTGCATTGACGTTTTTCAACCTGCCGCTTCTAACCCGGAGCATTGAAAACTCCTTAACTGCTGTCCCAAAACTACAACGAGAAGCTGGGTTGGCGTTAGGATTTTCACGATGGCAAACAGTATTAGGGGTAATTTTTCCTGAAGCATTGCCGGGAATTTTGACGGCCGTAATTTTAAGTGCGGGTCGAATTTTTGGTGAAGCGGCCGCGTTAATTTACACAGCAGGTCAAAGTGCCCCAATTTTAAATTTTGCCAACTGGAATCCTTTCAGTCCAACTAGTCCTTTGAATCCAATGCGTCCTGCCGAAACACTTGCAGTTCACATTTGGAAAATTAATTCAGAGGGAATTATGCCAGATGCAAGCGCAGTATCGGCCGGGGCATCCGCCGTTTTAATTGTGGTTGTGCTCCTCTTTAATTTTTCGGCGCGCTGGCTAGGCAATCGAATTTATCGAAAAATCACGGCGTCCAAATAAATGAGGTGGTTTAATTGAAAAAATATTCACTAACAGAAAATTATATTCACAAATTTGATCCAAATAAAACCACCATTGGGTTGTCAACCGAGGATTTACAGGTTTTTTATGGTGATTATCATGCCATGTATGATGGCAATTTACAGTTTCCTAAAAATGCGATTACAGCAATGATCGGGGCTTCGGGTTCGGGAAAATCAACTTTTTTACGCTGCTTAAACCGAATGAACGATGATATTGCGACGGTAAAGGGCAAAATTGTGTATCAAGGAATTGATATCAATGCACCAGAAATCAATGTTTATGAAATGCGCAAACATGTGGGAATGGTTTTTCAACGACCCAATCCGTTTGCAAAATCCATCTTTAAAAACATTGCCTATCCGTTGCAAAAGGCGGGAATTAAATCAAAGGTTGAGCTAAAAGAACGGGTGGAAAAAAGTTTACGGCAAGCAGCTTTATGGGAGGAAGTTAAGGATGATTTGAATCGTAGTGCCTTGGCTCTTTCAGGTGGCCAACAGCAACGCCTGTGTATTGCTCGAGCATTAGCTATGAACCCGGATGTGTTGTTGCTGGACGAGCCGGCCAGCGCTCTTGATCCGATTTCAACGGGAAAACTTGAGCAGGCTTTGTTTGAACTAAAAAATCAGTACACGATTATTATGGTGACACACAGTATGCAACAGGCTTCGCGTACTAGTGATTATACGGCTTTTTTCCACATGGGACATGTTCTTGAGTTTGATCGTACAGAACGCATTTTTACCAAACCTCATATTCAAGCAACTGAGGATTATATTTCTGGGAATTTTGGTTAACCGGAACTTTGTAGAAGGAGAAAAACATGGCAAATATAATTACAACTCGCAATGTGCGGCTATATTATGGAGATCATGAAGCGCTGCACGGAATTGACTTAGATTTTCCTAAAAATCAAATTACAGCTTTAATTGGTCCTTCTGGAAGTGGCAAATCGACTTTTCTGAGATGCTTAAATCGAATGAATGATCTTGTAAGTGGCGTAACTATTACTGGTAGTTTAAAATTAGATGGTAAAGATATTTACAGTCCTCAGACCGATGTGGTGGCGTTACGTAAAAAAGTTGGAATGGTATTTCAACAGCCCAACCCATTCCCGTTCTCTGTTTTTGACAATGTGGCATTTGGCCTACGATTAGCTGGCATAAAGGATCATAAGTTAATTCAGGAACGGGTCGAAACGAGTTTGAAACAAGCAGCTGTTTGGGAGGAAGTTAAGGATAATTTAACCGATAATGCCTTATCTTTTTCAGGTGGCCAGCAGCAACGGATTTGTATTGCCCGTGTTTTAGCAGTTCACCCAGAAATTATTTTGATGGATGAGCCCACCAGTGCGTTAGATCCCGTTTCAGCAGGAAAAATTGAAGAATTATTGTTGGACATTCAGGACAAATTTACCGTTGCCATTGTGACGCACAATATGCAACAGGCTTCACGAATTTCAGATCAAACGGCATTTTTCCTTGATGGAAAATTAGTGGAAATGGGTTCGACCAAACAATTATTTATGGCACCAAAGCAAGAAGCAACCAGTGATTATTTGAATGGAAAATTTGGCTAGACGGAGGTTATGAAGATGCGCGGAATTTTTGAAGATGAACTCAAAAAATTGCATGGAAAATTTACTGAAATGGGAATTAATGTTAGTGAGGCCATTTATCGGGCTTCAAAATCATTTATTGATCATGACAAATTACTTGCGCAACAGGTTATTGATCATGATGAACAGATTAATGAGGAAGAGATCAAATTGGAAGACCAAGCCTTAATGTTAATTGCATTACAACAGCCAGTGGCAACAGATTTTCGGCGGATTATCATTGTTTTAAAGGCGAGTTCTGATTTGGAACGCATTGGTGATCATGCGGTAGGGATCGCTAGAGAATCCATTCAGTTAAAAGGTGAACACCGGATTGAGGAAATTGAAAACGAAATTGGCGAAATGACCAATAATGTGCGTTCGATGTTAGAGGAAGTTTTGGATGCCTATGTCAAAGAAGATGAGATGGGTGCTAAAAAGATTGCGAGCGCAAATCAAAAAATTGACGAGGACTATGCGGAAGTTCGTGAAAAAACAATTAAAATGATGAAACAGGATTCAAAAGTGATCACAGGAAGTGCAAGTTACTTGATGGTTGCTAGTTATTTAGAACGCATTGGTGATCATATTGGGAATATTGCGGAATGGGTGGTTTACAATGAAACGGGTCATCTTGCAGAATTAACCCCAGATCATCATCCAGAAGAAAAATGAATGATAGACTTGATAGATGAAAGTTTAAGAATCTATCAAGTTTTTTATTTTAGGGGTTAAGTTTGCCAATTTAGCTACACAAGCTGTAGAATATAATTAATTAACAACTTGAGGTGAATAACTTATGAAATCAAATACAAAACGAAAATTTACAAAATCAAATAGTCGAATGGTATCAGGTGTCCTAGGTGGAATCGCAAATTTCTTTGCGATTGATCCTTCAAGTGTGCGGGTCGTCTTTGTTATTTTGACATTAATCTCGCATATTTGGCCAGGAATTTTAATCTATGCTTTACTGGCTTGGTTAATGCCAGAAAGTCAAGAACAACGTACCAGCGGTTTTACAGAAAGCTTCTTTACTGGTTTTGACCAACCACAACAAAAATCACAATCCCGAAAACGAAAAGTTATTAAAGATGTGCAAGAAGAGGACGATCCAACTTCTAAACATCAAAAATAGGAGGAGGGTGCCTTATGAAGTTTTGGCAAAGAGTAGTTGCCGATGCAATTATTTTTATTGCTTTGGCAGGATTTTATCGAAATAGCGGTAATTTTGTGGTCACCAGTGTCTGGGTTGCCCTTGGTGCTAGTTTAGTTTTAGCTATTTTAAATGCATCAGTCAAACCATTCTTACAGTTGATTTCCTTACCAATCACAATATTGACCCTCGGGCTTTTTAGTATTGTGATTAATGCGGTTATCTTGCAATTAACTTCGGTTCTAGTAGGATCAGCTAGTTTCTATTTTTCATCGTTTGGAATGACTATGTGGATTGCACTGCTGATGTCCATTTTAAATGCGATTATTTCGAATTATTTTATTAATCGATAGTGCGTCATGTCATAAAATCACAGGGGGTTTTATTTTGGCAGATAGTGTGAAGGTAGCAGATCTTGTAAAATCAACAAGACTAGATGTTTATTCCGGAAAAGAATTTTTAACAAAACGGGATATTACAGTTAGTGATATTTCACGACCCGGTTTAGAGTTAACCGGGTATTTTAATTTCTATCCACATGAACGTGTGCAACTGTTTGGGCGTACCGAGATCTCTTATGCAAAAGGCAGTATGACCAGTGAGGAACGTCTTGATGTTTATCAGCGTATGGCCCATGATGACACACCAGCATTTGTTATTTCGCGTGGGTTACCAATTCCAGAAGAGCTAACGACGGCTGCGAAGGCAAAAAATATACCTGTCTTGGGTTCTGCCTTACCTACCTCGCGGTTATTGAGTAATATGACCAATTATCTGGAAGGTAAACTGGCCGAACGGCAATCTGTTCACGGGGAACTGGTTGATATTTATGGACTTGGTGTTCTGATTACTGGAGACTCTGGGGTTGGTAAAAGTGAAACGGCACTGGAACTGGTTAAACGTGGACATCGTCTGATTGCTGACGATCGTGTAGATGTTTATCAGCAAGATGAACAAACGCTGGTGGGCGAAGCACCTAAAATTTTACGTCACCTTTTGGAAATCCGCGGAGTTGGAATTATTGATGTGATGAACTTGTTTGGTGCGGGTGCTGTGCGGACCGAAACGGATATTAACTTGATTGTGCATCTTGAAAACTGGGATGATGATAAGCAATTTGACCGGTTAGGTAATGGACAACAAACACGTAAATTCTTTGATGTCGAAATTCCAAGGATCGCGATTCCTGTTCGTACTGGACGTAACTTGGCAGTTATTATTGAGTCAGCGGCGATGAACTTTAGAGCCAAAAATATGGGTTACGATGCAACTAAGGTTTTTGACGAGAATTTGAACGAGTTAATTAAAGATAATTCGAAGAACAACTAACAGGAGATGACGGGTGTGAAGGTATTTTTAGGGGCACTAAACCCAATTGCATTAAAACTGGGTCCTTTTGAGATTCACTGGTATGGTGTGATTATTGCCAGTGCGGTTGTTATTGCAACATTCTTGGCTGTTCGTGAAGGAAAGAAAAGACAAATCGATCCCGACGATATTTACGATATGATTTTGTGGGCGTTACCTGCCGCTTTAATAGCGGCTCGCGCCTATTATGTAGCCTTTGAGTGGTCTTATTATTCCCAACATCCAAGTCAAATTATTGCTATCTGGGATGGGGGAATCGCCATCTACGGATCTTTAATTGGAGCTGGTTTGGTTGTTTATTTCTTCTGCAAATCCAAATGGATTCCAGTTTGGCTCATGCTTGATGTTGCAGGACCCGTAGTTTTGATGGCTCAAGGAATTGGTCGCTGGGGAAACTTCATGAATCAAGAGGCTTTTGGACGGATCACGTCCCTCCAGTTTTTGCAAAATTTACATATTCCCCATTTTATTGTTCAACAGATGTTCATTAATGGTGCCTATCGTCAACCAACATTTTTGTATGAATCAATCTGGGATATCTTGGGATTTATCCTGTTGATGAGTTTTCGCCATCGAAAACATTTATTTAAGCAAGGTGAAGTTTTTCTTAGTTATGTGATTTGGTATTCATTTGGTCGCTTCTTTATTGAAGGGATGCGGACTGATAGTCTAATGATTGGAAATGTGATTCGGGTGTCGCAGGTCTTGTCAGTGATTTTGTTTGTCGGTGGGCTGACGTTCTGGTTTATTAGAAGGAAAAAGCTGACAAATAATCCTTGGTATTTAGATGGAAATGAATTAAATCCGCAGAAAAGTTGAGTAATCGCTGGGATTGTTAGATAATGGAAAAGTAGAACAAGAAATGATTAATTATAAGGAGTTATATTGATGTCTGAGAAAATTGCGGTATTAGGTGCTGGTTCATGGGGTAGTATTTTGGCCAACCTGTTAACAGAGAACGGTAACGATGTTCGTGTTTGGTCAAATGCACCGGAACAAGTTAAGGAATTAAACGAAAAGCACACTAATGAACACTATGTTCCGGGATTTAAGTATTCGGATAAGTTAGTTGCTTATGATGATCTAGAAGCAGCGCTCGATGGAGTTGCAGTTGTCTTGTTTGTTGTTCCTACTAAAGTGATGCGCTTGGTAGCTAACGAAATGGTCGAAGTTTTAGAAAAAACTGGCAACAAACCAATTATCGTTCATGCTAGCAAGGGATTAGAGCAGGGGACGCACAAACGCCTTTCTCAAGTTTTGGAAGAAGAAATTCCAGAAAAGAATCGTCAAGCTATCGTTGTTTTGTCTGGTCCTAGTCATGCTGAAGAAGTTGCTAAAAAAGATATTACCTTGGTAACAGCTGCAAGCACAGATCAAACAGCAGCACAAAAAATTCAAAAATTATTTATGAATAAGTACTTCAGAGTTTATACGAACGATGACATCATTGGAGTTGAAACGGGAGCAGCCTTAAAGAATATTATTGCTTTAGGTGCTGGTGCCCTTCATGGCTTAGGCTATGGTGATGATGCAAAAGCCGCTTTGATGACTCGTGGATTGGCAGAAATCAGCCGTTTGGGAGTTGCCTTAGGGGCAAAACCTTTGACTTTTATCGGTTTATCTGGAGTTGGTGATTTGATTGTGACGGCCACTAGTGTTCATTCACGTAACTGGCGTGCAGGTAATGAATTAGGTCAAGGAATGCCCTTAAAAGAAGTTATTGATACAATGGGCATGGTTATTGAAGGAATTCCTTCAACGCAAGCAGCTTATGAATTGGCGGCTCAAAACCATATTGACATGCCAATCACCAATGCCATCTATGATGTTTTATATAATGGTAAAGATGTAAAGACCGTCATCGAAGAATTGATGGATCGCGAAGGCAAACCCGAAATTGAGTAAGTAGATTTTAAATAAAGGGGAGTTATTTATGTCAGATAGAGTTAGAAAAGCAATCATTCCAGCTGCTGGATTAGGAACTCGTTTTTTACCAGCTACTAAGGCTTCACCTAAAGAAATGTTGCCAATTGTGGACAAACCAACCATTCAATTTATTGTTGAAGAGGCCCGTAAAGCTGGAATTGAAGACATTTTGATTGTCACTGGTAAGGGTAAACGTGCTATCGAAGATCATTTTGATTCTGTTCCGGAATTGGAAAGCAATTTGAAAGCCAAGCACAAGGATAATCTTTTAAAATTGGTCGAAGAAACGACTGATATTAATTTGTACTTTATCCGTCAGTCACATCCTCGTGGATTAGGTGACGCCGTATTAATGGCGAAGGATTTTGTGGGTGATGAACCATTTGTGGTTATGCTTGGTGATGATTTGATGGAAGATAAGGTCCCATTAACTAAGCAACTCATGAATTCTTACGAGGAAACACATGCTTCAACTTTGGCGGTTATGCAGGTCCCTCATAAAGAAGTTTCAAAGTATGGTGTGATTAAACCTCAAGCTAAAATTAAACCTGATTTATTTAACGTTGAAAGCTTTGTTGAAAAGCCAAGCCCTGAAGAAGCACCAAGTGACTATGCCATCATTGGTCGCTATTTGTTGACACCAGAAATTTTTGATATTTTGGAAAATCAAAAACCTGGTAAAGGCAACGAAGTTCAACTTACAGATGCTATCAACGAGCTTAATAAAACACAACGGGTATTTGCTCACGTATTTTCGGGCGACCGGTATGATGTTGGAAATAAGTTTGGTTTCTTAAAGACGAACATTCAATATGGTTTGAAGCATCCCGAAGTAAAAGATGATTTACGCGAATACATCAAGCAGTTAGGTGCTAAACTAACTGCAGAAGATAAAGTTAGCAAAAAATCAAAATAATTAAGAAATCAAAATAGGTCTGAATAGAAACTGGCAATTACCGGAATTCTCTGGAATTGCCAGTTTCGTTATCGCAAGGAGAAACGGACTAACTAATTGTAAGCAAAATGTTAGACATTTTGATAAGAAGATAGTATATTATTATCATTATCAATTGAGAGAAGGGGAAAGTACTTGGCAAAAGAATATGACGTTATTGTAATTGGTGCGGGTCCTGCCGGAATGACAACCGCTTTGTACGCTTCACGTGCTAATTTATCCGTTCTAATGTTAGATCGCGGAATTTATGGCGGTCAGATGAATAATACTGCAGCAATTGAAAACTATACTGGTTTCAAATCCATCTTAGGACCAGATTTGGCTAAAGACATGTATGATAGTTCAATTCAATTTGGAGCGGAATATGCCTACGGGAGTGTTCAGTCAATCGAAGATCATGGGGATGTTAAAGTTGTAAAGACGGATACCGACGAATTTACAACGAAGGCAGTTGTGCTCGGAACCGGTTCTGAATATAAGAAACTCGGTGTGACTGGCGAGGATACCTACAGCGGCCGCGGCGTTTCCTATTGTGCGGTATGTGATGGTGCCTTCTTTAAGGGCATGCATTTAATCGTTGTTGGCGGTGGGGATTCTGCTATCGAAGAGGGAATTTATTTAACCCAGTTAGCTTCAAAAATTACTGTTATTCATCGTCGTGATCAATTACGTGCACAAAAGATCACTCAAGAACGTGCTTTTGCTAACCCTAAAATGGAATTTGTTTGGAATAGCAATGTCACTGAAATCTTGGGTGACGATCAAAAAGTTACTGGTGTTAAAGTTAACAATAATAAGACTGGTGAGGACAGTACGATTGAAGCCTCTGGCGTGTTTATCTACGTGGGTAATCATCCAATGACTGACAACCTGCATAATCTCCCAATCTTAGACGAAAATGGCTGGATTCCAACAGATGATCATATGCAGACGAAAGTTCCCGGTATCTTTGCTGTTGGTGATGTTCGCCAAAAGGATCTTCGCCAAATTGCAACCGCTGTTGGTGAAGGTGGTATCGCTGGACAACAAGTTTTCTCATACATTCAAGATTTAAAAGCTAAAGCTACTGTCAAATAAACAAGTAAAGTTTCGGGAATACTAATTTCTCGAAACTTTTTTTGAGTTAAAAAAGTATCGGAGGAAACCGATATGACTAAAAATTTGCCTATACCAAAGAAAACGTTTCAATCAACCAGCTGGTTTGTTGTATACTTAAGATGTTGAATAAAATACGCCAATATTTGGGGGTAAAAAACGTGAGTTGGAAAGATACCTATCAATCATGGATGGAACGGGTTGATTTAGAACCTGGATTAAAAAAAGAATTAGATCAGTTGGCAGGAGAAGACACTGACTTAGAAGAAGCATTTTATGCACCAATGGAATTTGGAACCGCTGGAATGCGGGGGGTCATGGGTCCCGGAATTAACCGGATGAACATTTATACAGTGCGTCAAGCGACAGAGGGACTTGCAAACTTCATGGATGAGCTGGATGAAAAGACGAAGCAACAGGGCGTTGCCATTAGTTTTGATTCACGTTATCACTCTAAAGAGTTCGCACATGAGGCTGCACACGTTTTGGGTGCTCATCATATTCCTAGTTTTGTGTTTGATGACATGCGACCAACGCCTGAACTATCTTTTACAGTCCGTCATTTGCATACCTATGCTGGAATAATGATTACGGCGAGTCATAATCCAAAGCAATATAATGGTTATAAGATATATGGGCCAGATGGTGGGCAAATGCCACCCGTGGATTCGGATAAAATTACAGCGTATATCCGCAAAGTAACGGACATTTTTGATGTCCCCGTTGCTGACGAGCATGAATTACGTCAAAATGGCTTACTTACCTTGATTGGTGAAAATGTGGATGAGGCATATCTTGCCAAAGTAAAAACCATTACGATTAATCCGGATTTGATTAAAGAGTATGGAGCAGACATGAAGCTGATTTACACACCACTTCATGGAACTGGCAAAGTTTTAGGCAATCGTGCTTTGCAAAATGCGGGATTTAATGATTTTACAATGGTTCCTGAACAGGCAACCGCAGATCCAGAATTTATTACCACCCCATTTCCAAATCCAGAGTTTCCACAGACCTTTGATTTGGCCATTAAACTAGGTAAAAAACAAAATGCTGATTTACTGGTAGCAACGGATCCAGATGCTGATCGATTAGGGGCCGCAGTACGTCGACCAAATGGTGAGTATCAATTACTAACAGGTAACCAGATGGCAGCGTTAATGCTCAATTATATTGTGACTGCACGGCAGGAAAATGGCACATTACCTAAAAATGCAGTGGCAGTAAAGTCCATTGTTTCTAGTGAACTGGCTACCAAAATTGCTGAAGCACATGGGGTTGGCATGGTTAACGTTTTAACTGGATTTAAATTCATCGCTGATCAAATTCAACATTATGAAACGACTCATGAGCATACTTTTGTTTTCGGATTCGAAGAAAGCTATGGGTATTTGGTTAAACCCTTCGTGCGTGATAAGGATGCCATTCAGGGGATTGTGATGTTGGCAGAAATTGCGGCTTACTATCGTAAACAGGGGAAAACCCTTTATGACGGGTTACAAGATCTTTTTGCAAAATATGGTTATTATGCAGAAAAAACGATTTCAAAAGATTTTCCCGGCGTCGATGGTAAGGCAGAGATGGCCAACTTAATGACGAAGTTTCGGGAAGAACGTCCGACTGATTTTGCGGGTCAAGAAGTTACCGCTTTGGAAGACTTTGAAAAACAAGTGACAACGTTTGCGGATGGCACAAGCAGAAAGATTGCTTTACCCGTTTCAAATGTTTTAAAGTATCAACTTAAGGACGGTACTTGGATTGCTATTCGACCATCTGGGACGGAACCCAAAATTAAATTCTATGTGGGTACTGTGGGATCAGACAATGCAATTGCTCAAAAGAAAGTTGCTGATTTTGAAAAGGCAATTGACAAATTTATTGAAGCTTAATTTAAACTTCTTCGGATAAAATTTGACTAGGAGGCCGCTGATGGGAATTCACCAATATATCAAGAGTTTAAGTAATTTAGAGACTTTAGTGCGTGCACCAGGAATTTTTAAATATCAGAAGCATTCAGTTGCTGAGCACTCTTTCAAGGTAACCCAAATTGCCCAATTCTTAGGTGATGTGGAAGAAAATAAAGGAAATAAAGTCAACTGGCAATCACTTTATGAAAAAGCTTTAAACCATGATTATAATGAGCGATTTATTGGTGACATCAAAACACCTGTGAAATATGCGACGCCTAAATTACGATCGATGTTGGCTGATGTCGAGGATTCGCTTTCTGAAAGTTTTGTGAATACTGAAATTCCTAGCGAATTTCGAAGTGCTTATCGGCGGCGTCTTTCTGAAGGTAAGGATGACACTTTGGAAGGTAAAATATTGTCGGTAGCTGATAAAATTGATCTCCTGTATGAATCTTTTGGTGAGATTCAAAAGGGAAATCCGGAAGCAACCTACGAGGAAATTTATAAAGAAAGTTTAAGTACCATTGTAAAGTTTAAAGAGCTAGCATCCGTGCAGTATTTTTTGCATGAAGTTTTACCAGATTTATTGCGGGAAAAGTTTACTGATCAGGCTAAGTTAGGAAAAATTACCCAGCAAATTATCAAGTAAACAAGATGATAGCGAAAGTATGTTCGGTATGGTAAAATTGAATACATTGTTGAAGAGGAAGGCAATCGCTTTCCTTTTTTTGTGAACGAAATGGAGGGCCTTCTCGATGATAGATCGTACTGATAATAATAAGTTTGACTTAGTTTCAAAATATAAACCGACTGGTGATCAGCCAAAGGCAATCCAGCAGTTAGTGGCTGGAATTAATACGGGTGAAAAAGCCCAAATTTTGTTAGGGGCAACTGGGACTGGTAAAACTTTTACCATTTCTAATGTGATTCAACAAGTGAACAAGCCAACACTAGTTTTGTCACACAATAAAACTTTGGCGGGACAACTCTATGGTGAGTTCAAACAATTTTTTCCTAACAATGCTGTGGAATATTTTGTCAGCTATTACGATTATTATCAGCCCGAAGCATATGTACCATCAAGCGATACGTATATTGAAAAAGACTCTTCAATTAATGATGAAATCGATAAACTGCGGCATTCAGCCACTAGCTCATTATTGGAACGGAATGATGTCATTGTGGTGGCGTCCGTTTCTAGTATTTTTGGATTAGGTGACCCAACTGAGTATAAGAACCACACTGTATCATTACGAGTTGGCCAACAAATTGAACGGAATACGTTACTTCGTCAATTGGTTGATATCCAGTTTGAACGTAATGACATTGACTTTCAACGTGGGCGTTTTCGTGTGCATGGGGACGTTGTCGAAATTTTCCCAGCATCACATGATGAAAAAGCGTTAAGAATTGAGTTTTTTGGCGATGAAATCGATCGAATTCGCGAAGTGGACGCCTTAACTGGCGAAGTTGTTGGTGACCGTGAACACGTTGCCATCTTCCCGGCAACCCATTTTATGACAAATGAAGATCAAATGGAAGTTGCCATTCAAGGAATTGAAGCAGAGTTGAAAGATCGTTTACAGGTTTTAGAGTCTGAGGGAAAACTCCTTGAAGCTCAACGTTTAAAACAACGGACAACCTATGATGTTGAAATGATGCGTGAGATGGGTTACACCAGTGGTATTGAAAACTATTCGCGGTTTATGGACGGTCGCAAACCGGGAGAACCCCCATATACGCTGTTGGATTTCTTTCCAAAAGATTTCTTGACGGTGGTTGATGAATCGCATGTGACGATGCCACAAGTCCGTGGGATGTACAATGGTGATAGGGCACGTAAACAACAGTTAATTGATTATGGCTTCCGATTGCCAAGTGCGTTGGATAATCGACCGTTAACACTAAAAGAATTTGAACACCATGTGAATCAGATCGTTTACATGTCTGCTACTCCTGGACCTTATGAAGAAGAGCAAACGAATCATGTGGTTGAACAAATTATTCGACCAACTGGTTTATTGGATCCTGAAATTGAAGTTCGCCCAATTATGGGGCAGATGGATGACCTTGTGGGTGAAATTAATAAACGATCAGAATTAAATGAACGGGTCTTTGTGACCACTTTAACAAAGAAGATGGCAGAAGATTTGACTGACTATCTTAAAGAACTTGGAATCAAGGTTGCTTATCTGCATAGTGATATCAAAACGTTAGAGCGAACGCGGATTATTCGTGATTTACGAACGGGCAAATATGATGTTTTAGTCGGGATTAATTTGTTACGTGAGGGGATTGATGTACCGGAAGTGTCGTTAGTGGCTATTTTGGATGCAGATAAGGAAGGCTTTTTGCGGAATACCCGTTCTTTAATTCAGGTTTCTGGACGAGCAGCACGAAATGTTCATGGCCGGGTTATTATGTACGCAGACAGTGTCACGCAATCGATGCAAGAAACCATTGATGAAACTGCCCGCCGTCGGAAAATTCAGGAAGCTTACAACGAAAAACACGATATCACCCCCCATACGATTAAAAAATCGATTCGGGATCTTATTTCGCCAACGAAAACAACTGAAGATACAGGTAAAAAAGATGATTTCTTAGAGACTGATTTCGACGATATGTCTAAGAAAGATCAAAAACAAATGATTGATAATCTTACTGAACAAATGCGTTCCGCGGCCAAAAAATTAGACTTCGAAACGGCAGCTACATTACGTGATACAATAATGGAATTAAAAGCCGAAATAAGTTAGGGGGTATTGATTTGGCAAACGATAAAATTGTCATTCATGGAGCTAGAGCACATAATTTAAAGGATATTGATGTCACAATCCCAAAAAATAAAATGGTTGTGATTACAGGTCTTTCAGGATCAGGAAAAAGTTCTTTGGCATTTGATACTTTGTACGCAGAAGGACAAAGACGCTATGTAGAAAGTTTGTCTGCATATGCACGTCAGTTTTTAGGCCAAATGGATAAACCAGATGTTGATTCAATCGACGGGTTAAGTCCAGCCATTTCGATTGATCAAAAAACAACCTCCAAAAATCCCCGATCAACAGTTGGGACAGTGACTGAAATTAATGACTATCTGCGATTATTATGGGCGCGTGTTGGCCACCCAATTTGTCCAAATGATGGAACTGAAATTACCAGTCAATCCGTAGAACAAATGGTGGATCGTGTTTTGGAATTGCCAGAACGCACAAAACTTCAAATTATGTCACCTATTGTCCGTGCTAAAAAAGGTCAACATAAAAAAATCTTTGAAAAAATTAAGCGTGAAGGTTTTGTCCGGGTCCGTGTGGACGGTGAAATTCATGATATTGAAGAAGAACTTGATTTAAACAAAAGCAAAATGCATACCATCGAGATTGTTATTGATCGGATTGTGATCAAAAAAGGTATTCGGTCTCGTTTGTTTGATTCCTTCGAAGCTGCGTTACGTTTAAGTGGTGGATATGCTACAGCTGACATCATTGATGGAGAACCCCTTTTGTTTTCTGAACATTATTCTTGTCCAATTTGTGGATTTACAGTGGGTGAATTAGAACCTCGTCTATTTTCATTTAATGCGCCATTTGGGGCTTGCCCAGATTGTGATGGCCTAGGAGTTAAATTGGAAGTTGATATGGATTTAGTTGTTCCGGACCCATCTAAGACTTTAAGAGAAGGGGCCTTGGCGCCTTGGAATCCAATTAGTTCTCAATACTATCCAAGTTTGCTTGAACAGGCTTGTGAGGCATTTGGGATTGATATGGATACGCCATTTGAGAAGTTAAGCAGTCAGGATCAAAAAACGGTGTTACATGGTTCAAATGGCAAGCAATTTCACTTTCATTATGAAAATGATTTTGGTGGTGTTCGTGATGTGGATGTGGCATTTGAAGGGGTCATTGAAAATGTTGATCGCCGTTATCGAGAAACAAATAGTGACTTTACCCGGGATGTTATGCGGGGCTACATGCGCGAATTAACTTGTCAGACTTGTCATGGCTATCGATTAAATCGAAAAGCCAGAAGTGTTAAAGTCATGGGCGAACATATTGGTGAAGTTTTGGCGTTGCCAATTGACGATGCCATTAACTTTTTTAACCATGTTGAGTTGTCAGAGCAAGAAAGTTCGATTGCCAAGCCAATTTTAAAAGAAATTCGTGATCGCTTAACCTTCCTCAGAAATGTTGGTCTTGAATATTTAACTTTAAGCCGGGCTTCACGAACTTTGTCTGGTGGTGAGGCACAACGAATTCGTCTTGCAACTCAAATTGGTTCAAATCTTTCTGGTGTTCTGTATATTTTGGATGAGCCGTCAATTGGGCTACATCAACGCGATAATGATCGGTTAATTGGATCGCTTAAAAAGATGCGCGATCTAGGGAATACTTTAATTATTGTTGAACATGACGAAGATACAATGCGAGCGGCTGATTATTTAATCGATATTGGTCCTGGAGCTGGTGATAACGGCGGTAAAGTAATGGCTGCTGGGACACCTGCTGAGGTTGAAAAAGTACCGACTTCTTTGACTGGTCAATATTTGGCAGGAAAGAAGTTTATTCCTGTTCCACTGAAACGGCGTAAAGGAAATGGCAAAAAAATTACAATTAAAGGTGCAGCCGAAAACAACTTAAAGAAAATTAATGTCGATTTTCCGCTGGGAAAGTTTATTGCAGTAACTGGTGTTTCGGGATCTGGTAAATCTACGTTGATTAATATGATCTTAAAACGTGTTTTGGCACAAAAATTAAATCGTAACTCAGAAAAACCAGGTAAATATCGTTCGGTTGCTGGCGTGAAAAATATTGAAAAGATAATTAATATTGATCAAAGCCCGATTGGGCGGACGCCGCGGAGTAACCCGGCAACTTATACTAGTGTTTTTGATGATATTCGTGGTTTATTTGCCCAAACTAATGAAGCTAAACTACGTGGTTATCATAAGGGACGCTTTAGTTTTAATATCAAGGGTGGCCGTTGTGAAGCTTGTAAAGGTGACGGAATATTAAAGATTGAAATGAATTTCTTACCTGATGTTTATGTTCCATGTGAGGTTTGCAAAGGGAAACGCTATAACTCAGAAACGCTTGAAGTGAAATATAAAGGTAAGAGTATTGCTGATGTTCTGGAAATGACTGTCGAAGAAGCCTTGGACTTCTTTGAACCCATTCCAAAAATTCGGCGTAAATTACAGACCATTGTAGATGTTGGCTTAGGTTATGTGCAATTGGGGCAAGCTGCTACGACACTATCTGGTGGAGAAGCACAGCGAATGAAACTCGCTTCTGAACTGCATAAACAATCTGCAGGAAAAAGCTTTTATATTTTGGATGAACCGACTACTGGTTTGCATACCGATGACATCAAACGATTGCTTGATGTTTTACAGCGATTGGTTGATAAAGGCAATACGGTTCTAGTGATTGAACATAATTTAGATGTCATTAAGACAGCCGATTATCTAATTGATCTTGGTCCAGAAGGCGGGGCCGGTGGCGGTTCAATTGTAGCAACTGGGACTCCAGAGCAGGTGGCAGAAGTTAAAGAAAGCTATACTGGACAGTATTTGAAGCCGGTTTTGGAACGTGATAAGCAACGGACGATGGAAGTGTCAGAAACAAAAACAACTAATTAACTATAAAGGGATGGTGAAAGCAGTGAATCGTGAAGATGGCTGGGGATTTGATTGGTCTGAGCTAATTACCGGGATCATTTTCCTGATCGCAGGATACTTTGTTTTTCGTTTACCACAAGTGGCAATTACCAGCTTAGCTATTGTTTTTGGAATTGCCGCGGTTGTCCGTGGTATTACAATCATTGGTGGGTACCGACGTTTAAAAAGAGCAACAGGAACTAAAGCAAACTTAGCACTTGGTTTGGGAATCGTTGATATTTTTATAGGTGCGATCTTTATGTTTGATATACCGAGTGCCATTACCTTCTTGAGTTATTTGTTTGCATTTTGGTTTTTTGTTGATGTTGTTGAGCGATTGGTCGTAAGTAATCATCTGAAGATTTTTGGCAATGGTATTTATTGGTTGTCAGTTATAATTGATTTACTTCTTTTAGTAGTGGCGGTTGTACTATTAATTCGGCCGATGCTAACGATCTTGACTTTGAATGCAATTGTTGGTTTTTATCTTGTGATTTTTGGTGTAAATGCAATTATTATTGCATTTGCGCGAAAAAATAAGTGAATTAAAAAAAGTCGAAGCAAATGTGATAAAGTTGCTTCGGCTTTTTTACTAAAATAGAAACAAAGACGGGTTTTACTTAAAATGGCACACCCGGTGTGCTATAATTAGGAATCACGATCGGGGGATTTAAAATGACAGATGAAAAAATGCAATTAGTCATTGTTACTGGAATGAGTGGTGCCGGTAAAACAGTAGCTATGCAAAGTTTTGAAGATTTAGGCTTCTTCTGTGTGGATAATATGCCGCCCGCATTGTTGCCAAAATTCTGGGAACTGGTGAAAGAATCTGGAAAAATCAGTAAAGTAGCATTGGTTATCGATTTAAGATCACGTGCGTTTTATGATCAAATTCTGCATATGCTAACTGATGAAAACGAAGGCTCTCCAGCTATTGAGTCCCAAATTTTGTTTTTGGATACATCAGATAAAGAATTAGTTTCCCGTTATAAGGAAACTCGGCGTTCACATCCATTAGCAATGGAAGGTCGTGTTGTGGATGGTGTTCGTAAAGAACGGGAGTTATTGGCACCAATTCGTTCAAATGCGCAATACGTCATTGATACAACGACCATGACGCCACGTGAATTACGAGAACAAATTTTTGAAACTTTTGGGACTGAAGGCACAGCTGGAAACTTCCACGTTGAAGTTGTTTCATTTGGTTTTAAATACGGTTTGCCAATTGATGCTGACATCGTGATGGATGTCCGTTTCTTGCCAAATCCCTATTATGATCCAAAATTAAAAAATAAAACTGGTTTGGATAAACCTGTTTATGACTATGTTATGAAGCAACCGGTAACGGAAAAGTTTTATAGCCATTTCATTTCGCTATTGCGTTATGTCATGCCGGGGTATCAAAAAGAAGGCAAATCAACGGTTACGATTGCCATCGGGTGTACCGGTGGGCAACATCGATCAGTCGCCATAGCTCAAAGAATAGCTGATGATCTAACTGCTGATTATACTGTTCATGTTCAACATCGGGATGTGAATAAACGAAAGGAAACTGTGAACCGGTCATGACAAAGAGACAAGCAGCAAAAAACCGTCCTAAGTTTGTGGTGATTGGTGGCGGAACGGGCTTGCCCGTTATACTTAAGAGTTTAAAAAAACAAAATGCTGATATTACTGCGGTGGTTACCGTGGCTGATGATGGGGGGTCATCTGGCGTCATTCGAAATTATGTAAACGTTGTGCCGCCTGGTGATATTCGAAATGTTATTGTGGCCCTTTCTGACTTACCAAAATTGGAATTAGATATTTTTCAGTATCGTTTTAAAAGCAATGATAGCTTTTTGTCAGGCCATGCGATTGGTAACTTGATTATTGCAGCCTTGTCAGAAATGAAGTCTGGTGTTTTTACAGCAGTGCAAGAACTTTCTGAAATGATGAAAGTCGATGGGCACATTTACCCGGCTTCAAACGAACCATTAGTTTTGCATGCTGAATTTACTGATGGGACACAATTAGCAGGTGAGTCAGAAATTACGGCGGCGCACAAAACCATCAAACGGGTTTGGGTTGAGCCAACTTCTTGGAATGCTGACGAAAAGCCACATGCCGTTCAGGAAGCCATTGATGCCATTTTAGATGCTGATGAAATCATTTTAGGCCCCGGCAGTTTGTTTACCAGTATTTTGCCCAATCTTATGATTTCAAATATCGGGGATGCAGTCCTAAAAACTAAAGCTGAAGTTATCTATATTTGCAATATTATGACGCAAAAAGGTGAGACTGATAACTTTACGGATTCTGACCATGTCGCAGTTTTGAACCGCCATTTAGGTCAAAACTTTGTGGATACCGTTTTGGTAAACACGGCAAAAGTGCCTGACGATTATATGGACTATAATCGTTATGATGAATATTCGACACAAGTTCGGCCTGATTTTAAAGGATTACGTGTCCAAAATTGTCGAGTTGTTTCAGATAACTTTTTGTGTTTACGTGATCATGGCGCGTTTCATGATGGGGATCGGGTTGCAGAAGAATTATTAAACGTTGCGGGTAATCCTAAGGCCTGTGATTAAATTTTGTGAAGGGAGGGATTTTCGTGTCTTATGCGAGTGAAGTAAAAAAGGAATTAACGGGGATTAAGGTACATCAACAAAACGCAAAAGCAGAGTTAATGGCGTTGATTCGTATGAATGGATCAATTAATTTGGCCCATCATCAATTAGTTCTGAGCGTTCAAACCGAAAATCCTGCCATTGCGCGCAGAATTTATGCACTGTTAAAGGATTTTTATTCCGTTGAGGGTGAACTAATTGTTCGACGCAAAATGAAATTGAAGAAAAACAATTTGTACATTGTGCGTTTAATGACAAGGTCCCAGGCAATTTTAGAGGATTTGTCAATTTTGGCCGATGGTTATCAAATTAATGAAAAGGTTCCGGATGGTTTATTAACGACGGAAGGCGAAATCCGCTCATATTTACGTGGTGCTTTTTTGGCGGGAGGCTCAGTTAATAACCCAGAGACTAGTCGGTATCATTTGGAAATTTATTCTCTTTACGAAACTCACAATGCCATGATTATGGACTGGATGAACCGTTATGATTTGAATGCTCGAGCGACGGAAAGGCGAAGTGGTTACATTGTTTATCTGAAAGAGGCAGAGCAAATCGCTAATTTCTTGTCTTTAATTGGAGCAACAAATTCAATGCTGAAATTTGAAGACATTCGGATTTTGCGTGACATGCGCAATTCTGTAAATCGACTGGTAAATTGTGAAAATGCCAATTTATCCAAAGTAGCCAATGCATCCAGTAAGCAAATTAACAATATCAGATATATTGATGAGGTTGTTGGTATCAATAGTTTGCCACCCAAACTGCAAGAGGTCGCTGAGGCTAGGTTGGCCAATCAAGAAGTGAGTTTAAAGGAATTAGGAGAATTAATTCCGAGTGGTGCAATTTCTAAGTCAGGTATTAATCATCGATTACGTAAACTCAATGAATATGCAGAAAAATTGCGAGCTTAAACTAAAAAATGGTGTGGATTTTAAAATCCACACCATTTTTGTTTGCTCAGATTACTTTAAATCTGAATTGTTTTGCATAATTGCATCGATCAGACCGTAGTCAACAGCTTCTTGGGCTGTGAAGTAATGATCACGTTCCGTATCGCGATTAATGTTCTTCAAAGGCTGACCAGAATTATCTGCCAAAATTTTGTTCAATTCTTTACGAGTCTTCAAAATTTCAGTTGCTGCAATTTCAATTTCAGTTTGTTGTCCTTGAGCACCACCGGATGGTTGGTGAATCAAAACTTCTGAATGAGGCAATGCGAAACGTTTGCCCTTTGTACCAGAAGAAGCCAGAACACTTGCCATGGATGCTGCCATTCCCATTACAATGGTTTGGACATCGGATTTGATGAACCGCATGGTATCATAAATCGCGAGTCCAGCTGTAACTACACCACCTGGTGAGTTAATGTAAAGATAAATATCTTTATCAGAATCCTGAGCGTCTAGGAATAAAAGCTGGGCAATGATTGAGTTTGCAACATCATCATCAATTGGGCCAGAGAGCATGATGATTCGGTCTTTTAGTAAACGGGAATAAATATCATAAGCACGTTCGCCACGTGATGACTGTTCAATAACTGTTGGAACTAAGTTCATAACTTAGCAACCTCCCTTTAAAATTCATCTTAATTTTATTAGCTCATCGCTAACATGTTTACAGCTTACCGCTATGGTCAAAAAAGGTCAAACAATTTAACTCAACTGAAGAAAAGTTTTTCAACGTAATCGGTTACGCTTCAAAGTCTATAATTTAGCACAAAAATAAGAATTTTGCTACTAGTAAATATTAGGCTAACAGGTAGCACGAAACATGAAATACGGCAGTGGTTACTCATGAAAACTGTATTGATAAATGAGCTGAAATCGAAGTAGATTAAGTATACGAGGGAATTTTTAAAAAATAAATTGAAAAGTTAATTTTTATACACTATAATCAAGTCGTTATAGTACAACATTTATTTAATTGAGTATGTTTGTGTACAAAATAGAATAATGTAAGTGCTATCTTTATTTGAGGTTGATAAATAGGTACATATAAAAAAAGAGGTTAGTGCTATGGCAAAAAGTTCGCGGAAACAACGTGTTGCAAATTATGAGGCAACTACAAAAGAGCATTTTAAGATGTATAAAAAAGGCAAACACTGGCTAGTGGCTGGCATAGCGGTCCTAAGTTTTGGTACAGGGGTAGTTACTTCGTCTAATGTGCATGCTGATACAAATAATAATGTGATTGAGTCTAGCACGGAAAAAAGTAGTTCAGCTAGTGTGACGGCGACTAGCGCCGCAACATCTGAGACAGCAGCTTCATCCGCGGCATCGGATTCAGATAACAGTGGTATGGCAAGGACAGGCTTTTCGTCTGCGGTAACGAATAGTGTGGCGGCAAGTGCGATGTCATCCGGTTCTGTTGCATCCAAAAGTTCAAATACAAGCAATAGCGGCATAGCTTCAAATACTTTAGGTACATCAAGTATGGCATCTCAGAGTTCCGAGGTAGCAAGTGGTGCACCAGTCAGTGAAACGAATGATTCTAGTCAAGCATCAGATGATAGTGTGACACAAAGTAGCAGTAGATTAGGTGCAGAAAGTGCGTCATCGGAAGCAAGTGACCTCACAAATGAGTCAACAGGTAGTGCTGATACGCCAACAACTGATACCACCATCACTGCGGATCAGCAGAAAGCTATTAATAATTTAATTGCTTTAGGAAAAGACAACGGGATTGATTTGTCAAATATAAGTGAATCTAGTTTGCTGGCCGCTGCTTGGGATACTAAAACGAATACGGTAAATTCATACTATACTGATATGTTACCGTTACAGCCAGATTTTGTACTGGCTGCTCTTAAAGGTATGGATGAATCAAACAATTTAAATGCTGTTCAACATACCGGATATGCAGTTAATCCATACAATTATACTGACAAATCTGCAGTAACGGTTGATATTGGTCAAGGAACCATTACAGTAAATAAGTTAAATGGCGTCTCAAGTACAGATGAACAATATACTAGCTTAGCAAATGATGATACGATTACCATTAGTGATTTTTCAGAGATTACTTCAGCAATGGTTAGCAATATTACACAAACTGATGAAAAAATTGTTTTTACTTTAACTAACGAGGGGTTAAACCTGCTCACTAGTGGTAATTTTAGTGCGATTTTGGCTTTTCAGATGGTTAGTGCTGATAATACTGCCGGTTATGTTGAGGTCTTTGGTGTGACTGCACCGATATCAGTGGGCGTTACTGGTATTGCTGATACAGCGAAGAATACTGAAGGCATTGAGGAGACTGGTACAATTGGAACAAATCAACTTTATTATGCAGTTGAGACAGCCTTGGCTAACGACAATCTCCCACAAGATGATAAGTGGAGTAGCAAAACTGGTTCAATTTTATTGCCTAATGGTACTTTAGCTGTTAATTTAAAAGAATTGTCAGGTTTTCAAATTGATTTGACTAAAAATAAATTGATTCCAACAAACTCGATTCCAATTAGTAGTGAATTTTGGACAATTTCTCAGAATAGTGATGGCGACTATATTGCAACATTTACGGGTACTTTTTATAACAATCCGAATCCCGTTAAACCAAGTGAAGCTAATAATTGGCATTTTGGTTATACTCCGGTAGCAGCTGTAGGCATCAGTTATACAGGTGTACCGGCAACCGTAACTGTTCATTATGAAGATGAAAATGGTGTTGCAGTTGCAACTGATGAAGTGTTAACTCAAGGGACTGTATATGGAACCTACAAAGCAGATGCACCAACAATTCCGGGCTATGAAATTGATACGGATACGCCAACTTCTGGGGAGATTACTGATCCTAATCAAGTAGTCACTATTAAGTATATTGCAGATGCACAAACGAGTGATGTGCAGTACGTTGATGACGACAATAATGATGTGCAAGTTGGCGCATTGGTTCCTATTAATGGAACTACTAATGAAACTGTCAATTGGAATACGAGTGACAGTATACCGTCAGGTTATCAACTAGCCGAAAATCAAGTGGCAAATGGTACTTATACTTTTGGCGCAAGTGACAACGCAAATGTGGTAGTTCATTTAGTTCATGTGCATACGATAAGTAATGAAAAGAATACAACTGATACGGTAACTTACGCGGGGATTGATGGGGTGAGTCTCACTAGTAATTCAGTCACAATTCAGTGGACATCTGATACTGACGAGGTAACAAAGGACGTTGTTTGGACAAGTGATGCAAGTACTACAACAATTCAAACCCCTATAATTTCTGGATATTCTCCTGATAAGTCACAGGTAGTCTTTACAAATGTAACTGAAAAAGATGGAGAGCCAGCTAATCAAACGCAGGAAGTTATATATACCGCAACCAATCATGGTTACACAGTGACACCGGTTGATCCAACAGGTAAGCCGATTACAGGGACCGCACCTAGTCAAGAAACAGGTGTCACTGGACAACCAGTGACAGTGCCAAATGTGCCCGGATATCAGGTAACAGCAATACCTCTAATTCCGGATACTGATTCAGAAGTGAAAGTTGTGTATGTACCTATTTCAAAAAATATTACACAACATAAAGGTAACAAGCCAAGCTCAAATTTCATTAAGCATTCTTCTACCAAAGCTAACGTAGCGAAAAAACTTGCAGAATCTAGAACGCTTAGCCAAGAAAAAGTGGAACGAACTGCAAAGGTTAAAAGAACCGGTAAAAGTAATAGTGAAACTTCTATTTTGCCTCAAACAGGTGAAAAAGAAACAAATATTTTTGTTCTTATAGGTTATGAACTTCTTATTCTACTTGGCCTTTTTGGGACTTTAGGAAAGCAACGTAAACAGCATAATTTAAAATAGTATTTTTTGAATCTTGGTTCTAAATAATAATCGCTCCATAGGTGATTGGAAATGTCATCTATGGAGCGATTATTTTATCAGTGTCGTTCATTGTTATTCTTGTACCACAATTGATTTCAGTTGACTTATTATAGTTAGTGTTAAATAATAGATTGAATTATGAACACCATTTCAATGGTGAAACAGTGCTTGTTTTACAGAATCAATCTAATTTCAGGGTACAAAAAAATGCGCCATGCGGGAGTCGAACCCGCGTTTCGAGAACCGGAATCTCACGTGCGATCCACTACACTAACGGCGCAAATTACCTTTTAATTTTACTGTATTAATATTAAAAACACAAGTTTATTTAATCGAGGTGATTAGTTTGGCGCTTCAACAAGGCCTTCATCAGCAACAAAAACAAGTTCAACGGTTAGCAATGACGCAAACTTTACAACAATCAATCCAGATTCTGCAATACAACGTTGAAGAATTACAAAACTTTTTAAACCAGAAGGCACTTGAGAATCCATTAATCACTGTGACGACTAATCACGATGATTATATGAATAGTTCACGACAAAATTCTTCAAGCCAATCAGTTGATGAAAATTACATGAATCAAATTCCAGATGATACACGTCAGTCACTTTTTGAATATTTATTGGATCAAGTGCATTTAACGATGCGTGACACACCCTTACGTAATTTAGTTTTGTTCTTAATAGAATCCATTGATAATAATGGTTATCTAAAAATGCCAATCGAAGAGGCGATGGAAAAAACTGGGGCTAATAAAGTGGACATTGTCGATGCTGTTACGTTGATTCAACAGCTAGATCCTCCAGGTGTTGGTGCAAAGAATCTTCAAGAATGTTTGCTACTGCAAGCAGAGAATGATGACTGGGCACCAAAGGCGGCAGTAGAAATTCTAAGAGATAACTTTGACGAACTCGCCAATCGAAAATGGCAGGCAATAGCTAAAGAGCAGAATGTGACGCTGGAGGAGATTCAAACTGTATTTGATTACGTGCGCACACTGACTCCTAAACCGGGTGCTTTATTTAATTCGGAAGGTTCGCAATATATTTTTCCGGATCTAATTGTAAAAAATGAAGCAGGAAAGTTAAGCATTTATACATCAAGAGCAGCAAAACCAAAAGTCCATTTTCAAAAACAATATTTTCAGCAAATGTTGCAACGTAAGGACGACGAAGTAACAGATTATGTAAAAGAAAAGAAACGAGAATTTGACTGGATATCTCGTAGTTTGGATCAACGAGAGAGTACTATTCTCCGGGTGGGAAAAGTATTACTGGAATATCAACAAGATTTTTTTCTTGAAAAAACCAAAGAATTGCGTCCACTGTTATTACAGGATGTTGCGTTGAAACTGGGGTTACATGAATCCACAATTAGTCGTTCAGTCAACGGGAAATATTTACAAACTCGTTTTGGAACTTTTGAATTAAAGTCATTCTTTAGTAGTGCGGTTGCAAAGACAGATGCATCTCCAGAAGGGTTATCAGTAGATTCCGTTAAGAGACTGCTTCAGAAGTTTATCCATGAGGAAAATAAAAGCAAACCACTGTCAGATGCAAAAATTGTTAAGAAACTTGCAGAAAAAAATATTGAAGTTTCAAGAAGAACGGTAGCTAAATATCGGGAAAGCTTGAACATTGCATCCTCTTCAACACGTAAACGTTATGAATAGTGTTAATTAAGGACCGACAGCGAATTTTTCTAGGCTTTGAGTTGCAATAGTGGCTGTCTCCTGATATAATTCAATATGTAAGTAAGGGGTATACAACTGAAGTAGTTCAGGTCTGTATGCCATTTATTTTGAATCTGTCGGGTCACTAAATGACACATGTGGACGTCAAACGTCCCGACTGGGAGCAATGATCATGCAAAACGAGTTGAAATGGCTGGAAGCCATCGCACCAGATATGGTAGATGTGTTTTTGAAGCGTTTTTCGGTTCTACGGACGATCGCTTTAATGGCTCCCATTGGCAGACGAGGCTTATCGGTTCATCTTAATATGAGCGAACGTGGGTTAAGAACTCATACTGATATGCTTAGACAGTTGGACTTGATACAGTCGTCACCCGCCGGAATGACATTAACTAGGGAAGGCCGATTAGTTTTAGACGGTTTGAACGATATGGTTAATGATATGCTTGGTTTACAGCAGTCAGAAAGAGACCTAGCAATGTTACTAAACATTGATCGTTGTTTTATTGTTTCTGGAGATTGTGATGCCCAAGACAGGGTGTTTGATAGTTTGGGAGGAATTCTAAACGATACACTTGCAAAAATCTTGCCAGAGGGTAATAATGTAATAGTGGTTATGGGTGGTAACACAATGGCACAAGTTGCTAAAGAGTTTTCACCAGAATTATCCACAAAACGCCAACTCACATTTGTTCCTGGGCGTGGTGGTATGGGACAATCACTTGCGATGCAAGCTAATACAGTTTGTGCAATTATGGCGGAACGGACACATGGTGAGAGCCAGTCAATGTATCTGCCAGAGAAGTTGAGTGAAAAAAGTTACCAGCCGTTGCTAGAAGAACCAAGTGTTCAGTTAGTTCTTCAATTAATTGAGCAAAGTAACGTTGTGATTCATGGCATTGGACGAGCCGACGAGATGGCTGAGAGACGAGAGGTTGATCCAAACATTCTCCAACTTCTCGAGCAAAAGAAAGCAGTCGGAGAAGCCTTTGGTTGTTTTTACAATCAGCAAGGTGACATCGTCTATCGGGTACCTCGAATTGGGTTACAATTAGAGCGTATCAATTCAATCGATCATGTTTTTGCGGTTGCAGGTGGGCATACAAAAGCGCAAGCAATTCGTTCTTACATGAATTTAGCACCACATCAGACATGTTTGATGACTGATGAAGGTGCAGCAAACTTGATTTTAAAAAAGTAATATTTGTTTACAAATATCACTTTTTAAAATAAAAAAATTATTTTTTTACTTTCCTAAAGGAGGAAATCTTAGTATGACTGTAAAGATTGGTATTAATGGTTTTGGACGTATCGGTCGTTTAGCTTTCCGTCGTATTTATGAATTAGGCGCAAAGTCAAATGATATCGAAGTTGTGGCTATCAATGATTTGACAAGTCCAGCAATGTTGGCACACTTATTGAAGTATGACTCAACACATGGTACTTTCCCTGGTGAGGTTAGCGCAACAGAAGACTCCATCATCGTTGATGGCAAGAAATACCGTGTTTACGCAGAACCTAAAGCACAAGATATTCCATGGGTTAAGGCTGACGGTGTTGACTTTGTTCTTGAATGTACAGGTTTCTATACATCAAAGGCAAAATCACAAGCTCATTTGGATGCTGGCGCAAAACGTGTTCTGATTTCTGCTCCTGCTGGTAACGACCTTAAGACTGTTGTTTACAACGTTAATGATGACGTTTTGACTGCAGATGACAAGATTGTTTCTGCTGGTTCATGTACAACAAACTGTTTAGCACCTATGGCTTACTTCTTAAACCAAGAATTTGGTATTGAAGTAGGTACTATGACAACAATCCATGCTTACACAAGTACACAAATGTTACTTGATGGCCCAGTTCGTGGTGGAAACTTACGTGCTGCTCGTGCTGCTGGTGTTAACACAATTCCTCATTCAACTGGTGCTGCAAAGGCTATTGGTCTTGTAATCCCAGAATTGAATGGTAAATTACAAGGACATGCACAACGTGTTGGTGTTGTTGATGGTTCATTGACAGAATTAGTATCTATCTTAGGTAAGAACGTTACTGCTGACGAAGTTAATGCTGCAATCAAGAAACATACTGAAAACAACGAATCATTTGGTTACAACGAAGACGAAATCGTATCTAGTGATGTTATCGGAACTACATTCGGTTCAATCTTTGACCCAACACAAACTGAAGTTACAACCGCTGGAGACAAACAATTAGTTAAAACTGTTGCTTGGTACGACAACGAATATGGCTTCACTTGCCAAATGGTACGTACTTTATTGAAGTTTGCTACTCTCTAGGATTAAATTAATCTTTAAGTTTGCAGATTTCAAAACCGTCTAACGGTTTAAGGCGGAGGGAGGCAAACTTCCTCCGCCTTTTTTAATTTAAAAATACATGAAATTTCTTAAACAGGAGGAATTAACTTTGGCTAAATTAACAGTTTCAGATTTAGACGTTAACGACAAAAAAGTTTTAATGCGTGTTGATTTTAACGTCCCTGTAAAAGACGGTGTAATTGGTGATGATAACCGTGTTGTGGCTGCATTACCAACCATCAAATATATTATTGAACATAATGGTAAAGCTATCTTGTTCTCACATCTTGGCCGTGTAAAGACTGAAGATGACAAGAAGGCTTTAACAATGCGTCCAGTTGCACAACGTTTGTCAGATCTTTTGGGCAAACCTGTAACTTTTGTACCAGCAACTCATGGCAAACAATTAGAAGATGCCATTGCTGATATGAAAGATGGCGATGTTCTTTTGTTTGAAAACACTCGTTTTGAAGATCTTGACGGCAAGAAGGAAAGCGGCAATGATGCTAAGTTAGGTCAATACTGGGCTTCACTTGGTGACGAGTTTGTAAATGATGCTTTTGGTACAGCTCATCGTTCACATGCATCCAACGTTGGTATTTCAACAGCTATGAAAGCTGCTGGTAAACCAGTTGCAGCTGGTTTCTTAATGGAAAAGGAAATTAAATTCTTAGGAAACGCTGTTGATAATCCAAAGCATCCATTCGTTGCTATTTTGGGTGGTGCTAAGGTTTCTGACAAGATTGGTGTTATTGATCACTTACTTGATAAAGCTGATAAAGTTATTATCGGTGGTGGTATGACATATACCTTCTATGCAGCTAAGGGCCTTAAAATTGGTAATTCACTTGTTGAAAAAGACAAGATTGATTTAGCAAAACAAATTTTGGCTAAAGCTGGTGACAAGATTGTGCTTCCTACAGACAATGTTGTTGCTGAAAAGTTTGATAACGATGTGCCAAACAAAGTCGTTGAGGGTGATATTCCTGATGGCTACATGGCTCTTGATATCGGACCTAAATCCATCAAGGCATTTGAAGATGTTTTGAAAGATGCTAAAACAGTTGTTTGGAATGGCCCAATGGGTGTATTCGAAATGAGTAACTATGCTAAAGGAACTCTTGAAGTTGGTAAGTTCTTAGGCACATTATCTGACGCAACTACAATTGTTGGTGGTGGTGATTCAACTGCTGCTGTTAAACAACTTGGTGTTGGCGACAAGTTAACTCATATTTCTACTGGTGGTGGTGCTTCCCTTGAGTACCTTGAAGGAAAAACTTTACCAGGAATTGCAGCTATTTCAGATAAATAGGCAAATAGTGAGCTTGAAAACCAATTCAGGCTCTTTGCTGTGAAATGACTGAGATTTGTTATCAATGAAAGGAAGTATTATTGTGCGTACACCAATTATTGCTGGAAACTGGAAAATGAATAAGAACCCTAAGGAAACAACCGAATTTGTTAACGCTGTTAAAGCAGATTTACCTGCAAGCGACAAAGTTGAATCAGTTATCGGTGCTCCTGCAGTTGATTTACAAGCTTTATTAGATGCTGCTAAAGGCTCTAACCTAAAAGTTGCTGCTGAAAACAGTTATTTTGAAGACGAAGGTGCTTTTACTGGTGAGACTTCACCTAAAGTTCTTTCTGAAATGGGCGTTGATTATGTAATTATCGGCCATTCAGAACGTCGTCAATATTTCAAGGAAACTGACGAAGACATCAACAAAAAAGCTAAAGCAATCTTTGCTAACAACATGTTACCAATCATTTGCTGTGGTGAAACTTTAGAACAACGTGAAGCTGGTCAAACAAATGACTGGGTTTCAGGCCAAATCACAAACGCTCTTAAGGGCTTATCTGCAGACCAAGTGGCATCACTTGTAATTGCTTACGAACCAATCTGGGCTATTGGAACTGGTAAAACAGCTTCAAGTGATCAAGCACAAGAAGTTTGTCACGTACTTCGTGAAACTGTTGCTAAGTTATATGACCAAACAACCGCTTCTAAAGTTCGTATCCAATACGGTGGTAGTGTAAAACCTGCTAACGTGAAGGAATTAATGGGCAAAGAAGACATCGATGGTGGATTAGTCGGTGGTGCAAGTCTAGTTCCTGACTCATTCTTGGAATTAGTTAACTTTAATGCTTAATTTTAGAGCAGTTTTGTAATACAATTGATCTGTAACAGAATTTACTAAATTTAGTGAGGAGAAATTACAATATGTCACTTATTACTGATATTTATGCACGTCAGGTTTTAGATTCACGTGGTAACCCAACTGTTGAAGTTGAATTATATACAGAAGATGGCGGCTTTGGCCGTGGAATCGTTCCTTCTGGTGCTTCAACTGGTGAACATGAAGCTGTTGAACTTCGTGATGGCGACAAGAGCAAGTTCATGGGCCAAGGCGTAACCAAGGCTGTGGAAAATGTTAACAAGTTAATTGCTAAGGAAATCGTTGGTTATGAAGTAACTGACCAATTAGCAATTGACCAAGCTATGATCAAGCTTGATGGTACACCAAACAAGGCTAAATTGGGTGCTAACGCAATCCTTGGTGTTTCTTTGGCTGCTGCACGTGCTGCTGCTGATGAACTCCAAATTCCTTTGTATAACTACTTAGGTGGATTCAATGCACACGTTTTACCAACACCAATGTTGAACGTTATCAACGGTGGAAAACATGCAAACAATGATGTTGACTTCCAAGAATTCATGATCATGCCTGTTGGTGCACCAACAATTACAGAAGCAATTCGTTGGTCATCAGAAACATTCCACAACTTAAAGAACTTGTTAAACGAACAAGGATACTCTACAGCTGTTGGTGATGAAGGTGGATTTGCTCCTGACTTGAAGAACAATGAGGAACCATTCGAAATCCTTGTTGAAGCTATCAAGCGTGCTGGTTACAAACCAGGTAAGGATATTGCAATTGCCTTTGACTGTGCTGCATCAGAATTCTACAATACTGAAACAAAGAAGTATGACTTAAAGGGTGACGGCAAGTCATATACTGCTTCAGAATTTGTTGACTTACTTGACAGCATTGTTGACAAATACCCAGTTGTTTCCATCGAAGATCCTTTGGATGAAAACGAATGGGAAGATTGGCAAATGGCTACTGAAAAACTTGGTAAGAAAGTTCAGATCGTTGGTGATGACTTGTTCGTTACAAACACTGACTACCTTGCTAAGGGAATCAAGATGGGCGTTGGTAATGCTATCTTGATCAAGTTGAACCAAATTGGTACATTAACAGAAACTGTTAATGCTATTGAAATGGCTAAAGAAGCTGGCTATACAGCAATCGTTTCACATCGTTCTGGTGAAACAGAAGATACAACAATTGCTGACTTAGTTGTTGCTTTGAACGCTGGTCAGATCAAGACTGGTTCAATGAGCCGTACTGAGCGTATTGCTAAGTACAACCAATTGATGCGTATTGAAGATCAATTAGGTGAAGTTGCACAATACAAGGGTATCCATGCATTTTACAACTTAAGCGAACAAGCACGTAACGCAATTACAAACAAGTAATTCTACGTTTACCAACTAGTTCATTAAGAGTCATTCGGTTTATACCGAATGGCTCTTTTTTGGGTCTCTGTCAAATCGTATTGGTGGAGATTTTTGGGTCTGCTAATAAGTAAAAAAGTGTAAAATAGAATAAAAAGCCGTGAAGAAGGTAAACAATATGCAGGAGAACTTATCTTTATTTGATTTTGACGAACAGCAAGAGGCGGTACTGATGCCTGGCCATGATGGTCCATTTCAGTTTCATGCAAAAGCTATTTTTCCTTTTTTAAGTGATAGCGACATTTTGCAATTTGTGACGACGCATAATGGTAAACAAATCGGTATTTTTGAAACGATTACAAAAACTTTTCCTGTATACGAATGCTTGTACCAAAATGAGCTTCTTACGGTTGCTCAAGCGCCATTAGGGGCACCAGCAGCGACACAATTTTTAGATTTCTTAATTTATTTTGGCGTACGGCAAGTTATCAGCGTCGGTAGTTGTGGGGTTCTAGTAGATATACCAGAAAATAAATTTCTGGTTTCAACGGTGGCGTTACGCGACGAAGGGACTTCTTTTCACTACGCACCTAAGAGCGACTTCATTAAATTGAATCAATCCGTTATCAGCACTATCGAGCAGAGTTTAAAAGAGCACCACTTAAACTTTCATGAAGTACAAACGTGGACGACAGACGGATTCTTTCGGGAAACGCCCAAAGTTATTCAAAAACGAAAGTCACAAGGTTGTGAAGTTGTAGAAATGGAGTGTGCGGAATTGGCGGCATGTGCACAATTTCGAAAAGTAGACTTTGGTCAAATTTTCTTTACAGCCGATTCTTTAGCAAATTTGAAAGCTTATAATGAACGAAGTTGGGGTGCCCAGTCGCAAGAAAAGGGCCTAACACTTGCCGCCGAATTAGTACAAGCACTTTAAATTACAGGGAACGGAGCAATCATATGGTAGAGAACTACATATTATCAATTGATGAGGGAACCACCAGCACGCGGGCGATAATCTTTGATCATCAAGGTCAAAAGGTGGTTGATGCTCAACGTGAAATCCCACAAAACTTTCCTAATCCTGGGTGGGTTGAACATGATGCGAACGAAATTTGGGACGCTGTGTTATCAACGATTGCCGACGCCCTGATTAAATCACGAATTCGGCCTTCGCAAATTAAAGGAATTGGAATTACTAACCAGCGGGAAACCACAGTCATTTGGGATAAGAAAACAGGGTTGCCAATTTATAATGCGATCGTTTGGCAATCACGGCAAACGGCAGATATTGCCAATGAATTGATTTTGGCTGGTTATCAGCAAGAAATTCATCAAAAAACAGGTTTAATTGTGGATGCATATTTTTCAGCTACCAAAATTCGCTGGATTCTTGATCATGTACCTAATGCTCAGAAACGAGCAGAAAATGGCGAGTTGCTATTTGGCACCATCGACACTTGGCTGGTTTGGAAATTAACTGGTGGCGAGGTTCATGTGACTGATTATTCCAACGCCAGCCGGACAATGCTATTCAATATTCACGACTTAAAGTGGGATTCAGATATTTTGAAACTACTTAATATTCCACGGGTGCTCTTACCCAACGTAAAATCAAACTCAGAAATTTATGGGTACACAAAAGATTATCATTTTTTTGGTAGCGAAGTGCCAATTTCTGGTATGGCAGGAGATCAGCAGGCAGCTTTATTTGGGCAAATGGCGTTTGAACCTGGCATGGTAAAAAATACGTACGGTACCGGTGCATTTGTGGTGATGAATACCGGCAAAAAGCCTCAGTTGTCTGATCATAATTTACTGACCACTATTGCTTATGGCATTAATAATCAAATTTATTATGCACTTGAGGGCAGTATATTTGTGGCCGGGTCTGCTATTCAGTGGCTGCGTGACGGTATGCAATTACTCAAGAATTCTGCCGATTCTGAACAAGCGGCCAACGCATCTACTGATCGAAATGAAATTTATGTGGTGCCCGCATTTACCGGACTTGGGGCTCCGTATTGGGATTCAGTGACGCGTGGAGCCGTGTTTGGGATCACCCGTGGAACCACGAAAAATGATTTTATAAAGGCAACTTTACAGTCGCTTGCTTATCAAACGCGTGATGTTGTGGATACGATGAAGCACGATGCTGACGTTAAGATACCTATGCTTAAAGTTGATGGTGGGGCTTCACATAACAACTATCTAATGCGATTTCAAGCGGATATTTTAGGAATTGAAATTGACCGAGCGGCGGATTTGGAAACGACGGCTTTAGGAGCGGCTTTTTTAGCAGGACTAGGTGTTGGGTTTTGGAAAAATATTGAAGATATCAAAAGCATTTATAAAACGGGCCAAATCTTTTTGCCTGATATGAATGAAGAGGAACGCCAGAACCTTTATTCCGGGTGGCAAGAGGCTGTGCAAGCCGCACAATTATTCAGGCATCAACCATATCGAAAAAAGTGAAACGAAAGACAGTGGCAAAAAGGTGGTTGGACCGTGCGTTAGTCTGGCGACTACTCAGTATTTAGGAAGCTTATTAGTAAAACCCACTAATAAGCTTGTATCTTTCGGACGATGACCATTCTTGTGGCTTCAAATCAAGCCGCAAGAACTGGCTGCAAAAAATCTGTTTTACTTACATTTTAGTAATAATATTCTGGAAATATAAAGAGACCATACCCAAAATATAGTTTTTGCCTGGTCTTTTTTTCGTGACCGTATTTTGGTGATACACTGAATAAGAAGAGAAAAGAATTGAGATGAAGATATGCAGTGGCAAGGTTCCTTAGATAATAAAAAAAGTTCACCAGATGATACAAGGTTGGTGTCAATTATAAATGGTTGTTTGACTGGTGCTTTGGCCGGTTTAGTGGTGAGTGTGTTTCGCTTGGCGATTGTACAAAGCTTAAAATTAGTGACGATTGTTTATGATCAAATTTCCCACAATTGGGCTATACTGCCAATTTGGCTACTGGTCATGTTGGGTTTGGCTGTTGTAGTGGGATATTTAGGAAAACAGTTTCCAGAAATAAAAGGATCGGGGATCCCCCAAGTTGAAGGCCAATTGTCTGGAAATTTGGAGTATCCCTGGTGGTCAATTCTGTGGCGTAAATTTATCGGTGGTATTCTGGCAATTGGGTCTGGCTTATTTCTTGGTCGTGAAGGACCCTCAATTCAGTTAGGAGCAACCATTGGTCAGGGATACGCTGAATTGACACATGAATCAGAAGTTAATCGACGCGTATTTATTGCAAGTGGAGCGGCAGCAGGCCTGTCTGCGGCATTTAATGCACCCATTGCGAGCACGTTGTTTGTTCTAGAGGAAGTTTATCATAATTTTTCACCGTTAATTTGGACAACTGCTCTAGCAAGTGCAATCGCTTCTAACTTTGTTTCAACCGTATTTTTTGGTTTAACTCCAGTTTTACATATTGTTTATACCAAAACATTGCCGCTGACGATGTATCCTCATTTGTTGTTTCTTGGGATTTTTTTGGGAGTAATGGGATTCGTCTACCAGCGTGTTTTATTGAAGATGGGGGATTGGTACGAATATCTTATTAAATTACCAAAATGGTTGTTTGGCATGGTGCCCTTTATTTTAGTGATTCCAATTGGTTTATTGGTTCCAAATTTATTAGGCGGGGGCAATAGTATTATTTTGAATATTGCCGGGCATACACCCGGACTTCTAATTTTGCTTGGTATTTTTATTTTACGCTTTGTTTTCTCCATGATTTCTTATGGATCTGGTTTGCCTGGAGGAATTTTCTTGCCTATCCTGTCTTTAGGAGCAATTCTGGGGGCAATTTATGGTCAAACCATGATTTGGTTAGGTATTTTTCCAGCGAGTTATCTCACAAACTTTATTATTATTGCAATGGCTGGTTATTTTGCCGGAATTGGTAAGGCGCCATTTACGGCCATCCTATTGATAACTGAAATGGTTGGTACCCTTCATCATTTGATGCCACTGGCTGTCGTTTCGATCACGGCATATGTAGTGGTTGATTTATTAGGTGGTGCACCAATTTATGAATCTTTGCTGCACAAGATTGTAAAACCGAGTGTTCCTAATGCTAGGGGGAAACTGGATCGGGTAGAATTTCCAGTTTTTGCAGGGTCATACATGGTAGGCCATCAAGTCCGTGATTTTCAGTGGCCTCAAAATAGTTTGTTGATTGCGATTCGACGTGGAGAACGGGAAGTTATTCCTCATGGTGATACCTTGCTGATTGCGGGCGATACTTTGGTTGTTACCACGAATCATCGTAATCGCGGCAATCTTTTACATTTATTACACCAGCTTCCGATGCAAACGAAGTAGTGGTTTGTTAGAGAAAGTTAGTGGTAGGACTGGAAAAAAAAGGTAAACTATGATAAATTATAGAGGATATACTACAAGTTTAGGTAGGAGGTTGCTACTTGTATAATTTATTAATGACAATATTATTGGTTGTTTCCGTTTTGATTATCTTTGCGGTAATGATGCAACCAGCAAAAACGGATAATGCGTTATCATCTCTTACAGGTGGTGCGGACGATCTTTTTGCTCAGTCAAAACCACGTGGATTCGAAGCATTTATGCAAAAAGTAACGTTAGTATTGGGGATTATTTTCTTTGCGGTTGCGATCGCAATGGTTTACGTTTCATCACACTAACGGTTAAGCCTCCTGTGTTTCGCAGGAGGCTTTTAATTAAGGTTTAAAACAATATAAAATTTGAGGTAGAGTATGGAAACAAATAAACTACAAGCTTCAGTTAGTAGCTTTTTAAATCAACATCCAAAAGAAAGTTTTACTGCCGAAGAAATTTTTCAACAATTAAATTTGGAAGGTGCCAGCGTTTTTAATATTTTAGTAAAAGAGTTGGCAGTAATGGAACGTGCAAATCGGGTTCACATTACGGAGAAAGGTAAATTTACTTTGCCTATTCAGTCTAATCAACAATTGGTGCATGGTGTTTTTCATGCCAACGATCGTGGCTTTGGTTTCGTAGCTGTTGATCCGGAAGTTCCTGATGTTTATATCAGCGAGGATCATACGGCGTTTGCGTTAAATCAAGACGAAGTTGATGTTCGAATTATCCGAGCAGCTAAACCAGGGGATGACAAGGGCCCAGAAGGTGTTGTTACCAAGGTTACAGACAGACACTTTACGCAGGCGGTTGGCGTTTTTAAATCGGTTCCTGATCCTGAAAATGGTGTTATTGGGGAAATTGAGTTAAAGGACAAGAAGCTTTCTTCTTATCATTTTGATGTGCTTGCTTCTGGGATCAAACCTCAAGATGGGGCTGTGATTACGGCAGAAGTAACCCAGTATCCCAATTTAAAACATCCTAAATTAATGACGGGTTTAGCAATTGAGACCATTGGTTTTAAGGATGATCCTGGTGTTGATATTCTCCAGGTAATCTATCAACACGAGGTTCCTTATGAATTTCCAGATGATGTTAAAGAAGAGATTAAATCAATTCCTGACACAGTTACAGATGCCGAAAAGATTGGTCGTAAGGACTTAACTTCGGAAACAGTTGTGACTATTGATGGTGACGACTCGAAAGATTTTGATGATGCAGTTGGTGTGTACAAGATGGTCAATGGACATTATCATTTGAGTGTCAATATTGCTGATGTGAGCCATTACGTTAAAGAAGGTTCACCACTAGACCATGAAGCTTATCGCCGAAGTACCAGTGTGTACTTGACTGACCGGGTGGTACCAATGCTGCCTAGAAAGTTGTCAAACGGTATCTGTTCCTTGAATCCAAATGTGGAACGTTTGGCGATGACCTGTGAAATGGAAATGGATGAAGAAGGCAAGGTTGTCAGTCACAAGATTTATCCAAGTGTTATTAAGTCTGATGCCAGAATGACTTATTCGGATGTTAACAAAATCCTTGAGGCACATGATGAAAAAACAAGGGCAAAGTATGCCGATTTGGTTCCAATGTTTGAAACAATGGGCGAATTGCACAAGCTCTTATTGAAGCGGCGTAAACGTCGTGGAGCCATTGAATTTGACGATAATGAAGCAGAAATTATCGTTGATGAAACAGGTCATCCAATTGATATTAAAGTGCGGGTTCGTGGCACTTCAGAGCGGATGATCGAATCCTTTATGTTGGCTGCCAACGAAACAGTTGCGCAACACTACTCTGAATTGAAGGTACCATTCTTATATCGTGTCCATGAAACACCAGATAGTGAGAGAATGTTGAGTTTCTTCGAATTCTTAACAAACTTTGGTTATTCAGTAAAAGGCAGTTCTAAAAACATTAAACCAAAGATGTTACAAAGTGTCTTAAAACAAGTTTCGGGTAGTAAAGAAGAAACAATGATTTCAGTCATGATGTTGCGGAGTATGAAACAAGCCAAATATTCTGAAGATTCATTGGGTCATTTTGGATTAGCTGCGCAGTATTACACGCATTTCACCTCACCAATCCGTCGTTATCCAGATATGTTTGTTCACCGACTCATTCGGCACTATGCTGAAGATGGCGTTGGTGAAGAATCTAAGGCGCAGTATGTGGATCGGATTCCTGAAATTGCAGAACATACTTCAAAATTAGAACGTCGCGGTATTGACACAGAACGTGATGTTGACGGCATGAAGAAAGCTGAATATATGGGCGACCATGTGGGTGAAGAATTCAAAGCGGTTGTGAGTTCAGTTATGAAGTTCGGTCTGTTTGTGGAATTGGATAATACAGTTGAAGGCCTAGTTCATATTAGTCAAATGAAAGATGACTATTACGAGTATGTAGAAAACCAACTTGCATTGGTTGGCCGAAACACACATCGAACTTATCAGATTGGTCAAGAAATTGAAGTCAAACTGATTCGAGTAGACAAGGATCAAAGTGAAGTTGATTTTGCATTGTTGCATCCTGAAAAAACGCCAACGAGTGAAATTCAGTTACCACCACGTCAATTTAGGAATAGTGGGAATTTTAAATCTGGTAATCGACAGGGCAATCATAATAAGAACTTTCATAAAAAATCATCAAGCACTTACAAAAATAATTCTGCCAAGAAATTTAATGAAAATAATTCACACAAGGCTACGTCAACTTCAAAAACTTACAATCGTAAAAAGTAGGAGTGATGTAAATGGCAAAGGCTAAAAAGAAGAAGCAAGATTCAGCCTTAGCACAAAACAAAAAGGCGCGTCATGACTATCTTATTTCTCAGACATATGAGGCGGGAATGGTCCTGACGGGAACCGAAATCAAATCGGTTCGCGCTAGTCGAATTAACCTGAAAGATGGTTATGTCCAAATTCGAAATGGTGAAGCAACCCTGATGAATATTCACATTAGTGAGTATACAGAAGGTAATCAGTTTAATCATGATCCGTTACGTAATCGCAAGTTACTTTTACACAAGAAACAAATCACTGAGTTAGCTGAACAAACTCAAAATAAGGGAATCACAATAGTTCCTTTAAAAGTTTATATCAAACATGGGTTTGCCAAAATTTTAATCGGGGTAGCTAAAGGTAAACATGAATACGATAAGCGAGAAACATTGAAACGACGCGACCAAGAACGTGAAATTGCTAAAGCTGTGAAACGATACCGTTAAAAAGGACTAGGAAAAGTATTTTCCCAGCCCTTTTTTGGTATCCATTATTTTTGTGTTTCTTTTTTTCTTTGTGCTCTTGCAATTGATGGCATAATCAAGCCTAATGCCAAAAGAATTCCTGGAGTGACAATGTTCATAACTAATTCTTGCCAGTAGGTGAATGAACTTGGTGACACGTCCTGAGGTAAAATTCCAAACGTTGCGGCGACAAACGTAATGATGAAGCACCATAAGGCCACGAGATAGGCGGTACGATCGTTTTTGATAAACACGTAGTCAGAGTGAAATTTTTGCGAATTCTTTCTGACTTGCATGAAAGCAAAGAAGATCCAACAAGTCACATAGGGTGAAACAATTCCGTTCAGATTTAGCAACCAATTGAAGATTTCATTCATGTCCGGTAAGAAGACGCCCATAAGTAGAATTCCACCAGATAATCCAGAAGTCAAAAGGTAACCATTAATAGGTCGGCCATTTCGATTAAGTTTCAATAGTTGTTTTGGCATGAAGCGTTTGCCGGTATCTAAGATTAGCATCCGGGTCATTGCGTCTAGCAATAAGGCTAGAAGAGCAAACATGTAAAGTAGTTGGGCAATTGAGAACAAAAACATCATGGAGTGCCCTAAGCCAATGTGGCGCCCAACAAAATCAAACGCATAGTAACTTCCGTTCATCTTTAAATCTGCTGGCAAATGGTGATCGTTGAAGAAAACGCCTAGTGAAAACGAACCAAAGATGGTTAGGAAACCAGCCATCACAGTCAGCATAATAATTGACTTTGGAAAGTCTCGTTTTGGATGGCGCATGCGGGTAACATAGGGTGCAACCAGCTCTGAACCGCTTGTGGCGTATATTAACAAACCTAATGTTGAAAAAAAGTGCAAATCAATTTTCGGTGTAAAAGTCGATACATGTAATGGCGCGGAAGCAATGTGTTCGCCGTGGGTCAGATTAACCACCGTTAAAACGACAAAAAGAACTGTCATAATAAACATTGCGCCACCGCCTAAAGCATTTAAAACCTGTAACGAGTTTTTGATGTGATTCTGAAGAAAAATAAAAATGATAAAAACTAAAAAGGTGAGCAAAGCAAACATCGCATTAGACATATGTTGTTCCATTGCGTTACTGCCATTGATTAACCACCCAAAAGCGACAACCACTGAATTGGCGGTATCGACCACGTACGGAATTGAGGCCGCCCAATAAGTCCATGCCGTGAGATAACCTAGAGTGTCACCGCTAGTTTCACGTACCCAAGAGCTAAGGCCACCACCAGATTTACTAAAGGTTGAACCTAATTGACCAACCATCAGTCCGTACGGGATCACATATAAAGCAAATAAAAAGACCCATGTTGTGATGACACCAAGACCCTGGTTTTTAAAGTTATAAATAATATCATCAAAGCCGATCACATTGACGAAAGCCATAAGTCCTAAGACTGGCCAACTAATATATTTTGTATTTTTCATATTCCAAATTCCATTCTCAAAAATCATTTAATTTTAGCATAGTTTAAATCCAAAACGCTATAAAAAAATGAGACAAAAATAAATTTTTTTGCCTCAATCTTCTAAAGGGTGATTCAGATTTAATTTTTGAAGATTAAACTTGCTTTTTTAGATGATAGTAATGGTGACCAGCAACCACTTGGACGCGTTCATTTTTAAAGCCAACCCGTTGATAAAGTTTTGCGGCCTCAGGATTTTCAAAATCTACCAGTAAACCAATTTTGTGCGTGTGGACTTGTTTGCCAATTGTCGGTAAATAATTGAGCAATTGGGTGCCAATACCTTTGCCACGGTGCGTTTCAGCAACACACAAGGAGTTCAGGTACCATTCGTCTTTATCTGCCTCAGCATCTGAAAAGATGACGACTGTTTTTGGAATTTGTAATTCTTCATAGTAACGATTAAAAACGTCAAATAGTTGCTGTTCATGTTTGCCTACGTAGCCAAACATGACACCAAGAACCTCATCATGATCTTTCGCAACAATTAAGTTGGCCAGCTCACCTTGGTATTCCGGGGAAGCAAATGTCTTTTCAAAAAGCTGGGTTAGTTTTGAATTCGATAATTCGTGAAGAGCAGGCAATTCCATTTCTTCTAGGATGACTTTAATCAAGTCATCAATTTGTGGAACATCTTTTGTTTGTGCCGCTTGGATTTGCAAGTTTTTTCCTCCGTTTATTCAGTAAGTTTATTTTTATTCTTTTTATGTTCATGAATGTTATTAAAACTGGTTTCACCATTAGATAACTGCCATCCAGGGATGGATGCTGTCTTTTTGACACCACTTTTGGAATCTTTTTTAGTCCAATGATCAAGAATTGCGGCTAAACAAATACAAACAGGCTCTGTGGCCTGCGAAGTGATAAGTAGCTCATTGTAACCAGCACCATATAAAATGACAGGAGTAACGGTCATAATGCGTTTGTGGACACTGTAGACATGATGTGAACCCGTTCGCAAACTACCTGTGATGAACCATTTTAGTTTATTGATATACAAGAATTCGTGAAAAAGGCCAAAAGTTTTAGAGATCGAACCGATTTTATTACCGTTAAAAAAGATATCAAACTTAGGGAAAATTCCCACTGAGGTCTGTTTGATTTCCGCTAAGAGGTCACCTTGAATATCGTAGACAGACAGGGCATCATGGCGAATTCCCCATTTTCCAACCAGCAGATAGCAGGAATTATTGTGATCGTCACGAACAACGGTAGCGCCCTTATTGGTTGCATCTTGGTTCCTTACATAAAGCTTACGCATAAGTATACCCCCATAACAAGGCCGTTATTGGCGGTTGCTTTTGAGTTGTTCCAAAATGGCTTTACCAACCCCGTTTTCGTTATTTGAAACGGTTAAATGATTCGCAAGTTTTTTGATTTCCGGGATTGCGTTGCCCATTGCATAACTGGTATCGGCAATTCTTAGCATTGACGCATCATTTAAATTATCACCAATTGCCATTACCTGAGACATAGGAATGTTTAATTCGTCAGCATAATGTTGCAAGGCAATTCCTTTTTGAGCACGGATATTATTGATTTCAATATTAGTTCGAGAAGATGAAGTAATTGCAACTTCCACTTTTTTATTAATTTTATCTGAAACTGGCTTTAATTTTTTCGGACCTTCATTTGCAAATGCGATAATTTTAAGAATTCGAACGTTGTGATCATCAATTAGTTCCTGATAATCATCCACGTATGAAATATCCATCAATTCAACCCGAGCAGAAGCCAATGAGACGGCCAATTTAAAAGGCGTGTCAGGATTTAGATTATTTAAAAGTTGAGCCAAGTTTTGAATGTGCATGGTACGACTATTAGAAACCACTCCGTCGGCTGTTACAACTTCATAATATAAATTAGCCAAATTTAGTTCACGCATAATTTGAGTAACTGTAGCTCGGTGAAGGGGAACCATATCTAAAGCCTTACCATCAACATCATAAACTGCGGCTCCATTTAAGGTAATCATAGGAACTTGAATACCAAACTTTTCGATTAAAGGTTTGGCCTCAGAAAGCTGGCGACCAGTGGCGACGATAAAGTGAACGCCCTCACTTTGTGCTTGTTTGATTGCTGCAGCATTTTCTTCTGAAACTTCCATTTTTTCGTTGAGCAATGTGCCATCCATGTCAGAAGCAATTATTGAAATCATATTTTCACGTCCTTGTTAGGTTTTATATCTTCAGTTTAACATGAACCCTTGTTTTTTTTTAGTCATAACTCATTGGATTTAATGTTATTAAATCAATTATGGCTATGCTAGAATATGGAGGTGAGGTGTAAAAATGAAAACGTTTATTCATAATGATTGGCAAGAGGTCTTAGGACCTGAATTTGAAAAGGCTTATTATAAAGATTTGCATGATTTTTTAAAAACAGAATATCGCACACAGCTCATTCATCCTGATATGTTTCATATTTTTGAAGCATTTGAATGGACACCTTTTAATCAGGTTAAGGTTGTTATCTTAGGGCAAGATCCCTATCATGAACCTCATCAAGCACATGGCTTGAGTTTTTCAGTTTTACCTGGTGTGCGAATTCCACCTTCCTTACAAAACATTTATAAAGAATTACAAGATGATTTGGGCATTAAGCCAGTTTCACATGGTTATTTGGAGAAATGGGCCAAACAAGGTGTGTTAATGCTGAATACGGTATTAACAGTCCGCAATGGGCAGGCATTTTCACATAAAGGTAAAGGCTGGGAGCAACTAACGGATGTTGCGATTCAAAAGCTTTCGGAACGTGAAATGCCAGTTGTATTTATCTTGTGGGGAAAGGCGGCTCAAGCAAAAATTTCCTTAATTGATACGAAAAGAAACATTATTATTAAATCTGCCCATCCAAGTCCATTTTCTGCTTACCACGGTTTTTTTGGTTCTCATCCTTTTTCAAAAACGAACGCGGCTTTAAAAGCTTTAGGTGAAGAGCCAATTGACTGGCAGTTACCAGAGCATGTGGAACTTTCAGAGGACGCAAAACATAATTATCAGCAAACGAGGTAGCTCATGTTTAAGATCAAAACAAATGATGCAGAACAGACTGAAAAAATTGGTGCTCAACTTGCCCCCATTCTTGAACCCAACGATGTGCTTTTACTGGATGGCGATTTAGGTGCGGGTAAAACGACTTTTACAAAGGGATTAGCAAAAGGACTCGGAATTAAGCGCTATGTAAAAAGTCCCACATTTACGATTATTCATGAATATCACGAAGGACGGATGCCACTTTATCATATGGATGTTTATCGCCTTGAAGATGGTGGTGGCGATGACCTTGGTTGGGATGAATATTTCTTTGGTGGCGGTGTTTCTGTGATTGAATGGTCTCAATATATTCGTGATTATTTACCAGATGATTACTTAAAACTAAAAATTGCTCGTAATGACGACGATGATGATCAACGAATTTTAACTTTTGAGCCTCAAGGCCAGCATTATGAAGAATTGGTAGCTCAACTGAAAGAGGTTCTTGAATGAGTGAAGAAGTGACCATTGTTGAAGCCACCCGAGAAGATGCAGATGAAGTATTGAAATTATTGAAACAACTAGATCAAGAAACGGAAACATTTACGGTTGAAGATGATTTAAACAAATTGACAGCAGCGACTGAAGAAAAGCAACTTGAACTGATTCAACAGAGTCGTGAAAACTTGATTCTGTTGGCAAAATATCAGGGACATGCAATTGGGTTAGCTTCAGTGATGAAGGACGAAACTACTGAATTAGGAGAAGTAGGCGTTGCCGTATTGAAGTCATTTTGGAATCAAGGGTTGGGAACCGCGCTAGTTGAAGAAACCATTACTTGGGGTGAGTCGTTTAGCTGGTTACCAGGATTAATGTTAACAGTTCAGGAACGTAATCAGGGAGCTTATCACATTTATCGAAAACTAGGTTTCAAAGACATTCAGCGTAACAAAATAGGATTCCATGATAAAAATGGAATCCCCTATGCAACAGTAGATATGCAGCTTTTATTTAGTTAATCATCCGCACAAACGGTTTTAACTGTTCTGCACCAAAATTATTTGCTTCATATAACAAAATATTGGCGCAGGCTAGACTATCGTCTAACGCATTGTGATGATGATTGAGCTCGATGGCCAAGTGGGTGCAAACTGTGTCTAATTTATGGTTCTCAAATTCCGGGAAAAATTTACGACTAGAGCGCACCGTATCCAAAGTTAGGTAGTGAGTACGCTGAAGTTCATAATGTTCAAGACAACTTTTTAAAACACCGTTATCAAATGGCGCGTTATGAGCCACAATCAGTTGATTGGTCTGAAAAAAGGGATTAATAACCTGCCAAATTTCTGGAAAACTCGGTGCATCAACGACATCTTCTTCATGAATCCCATGAATTTGAACGTTTCGCCAATTAAACTCAGTATCTGGTTTAATAAGGGAATAAAATTCATCGGCAACCTGGTTATTGCGCACAATTGTTAGTGCTAAGGAACAGGCACTATACCGTTTGGGAGAGGCTGTTTCAAAATCCATGGCAACAAAATTCATAACAAAAAGTCCTTTCGAAAATGATTAATTTAGAAGTAGTTAGAAAAACTGGTCATGAATAATAATTAGAACCAAGTATTTCTAGTGGTTTTATTATAATCTGAAGCAATCTATAAAGATAGTATTAACTCTGTGTGAGTTTATTAAAGGTATGATAGGGGATCGCAATATGAAAAAAATTGGAGTACTTGGTCTAGGTAATATTGCTCAAAAGGCTTATTTGCCGGTCATCACGTCGCTACAGGATACTTATGAATGGCATTTTTGCACTCGCAACGCAGATAAAAGACAAAAATTGATGCGGCAGTATGGGATAACTCATGGTGAAGGAAATGTGGAAGAATTAATTGCTCAAAAACCAGCTGCAGTATTTGTTCATACGCCAACAGCTACCCATTATCAAATTATCAAAGCTTTGTTAGAGAACAATATTAACGTGTACGTGGACAAACCAGTTTCAGAAAACTTTGAAGAGGTTGAGGAACTATATCGACTGGCAAAAGAGCGTCAACTGATTTTAACCTGTGGGTTTAATCGTCGGTTTGTGCCAATGAATCAGAAATTAAAGGAATTGTCTAATAAGCAGGTGATTCGTGGTACAAAAATTCGTGAAAATGGCGCACAAGAAACAAAGTTTGCAATTTATGATTTGCTAATTCATGTGGTTGATACGGTTAATTTTCTGTTAGATGAACCAATTGAAAGCCAAGAAACTACTCTATTTACCGAAAATAGTAATTTACATCAAGCCATTGTGTCACTAAAAACCAAACATAGCTTAGCAACTGCCGAGATTAATTTAATCGGTGGCGTAAATGAGGAAACAACCTCACTTGAAACTAAGAGAGGACTAGCCACAGTCGAGAATTGTCAGAACTATACGTTGAAAACGCCGCAAGGGCAACAAAAAATAGCCTCTCCAGATTGGCAACCAACTTTGGTCACAAGAGGTTTCGATCCATTGATTCGTCAATTCTTGGCCGCAATAGATGGTCAGCAAGCCAATCCGGTATCGCCGGAATCTGCAATCGAGAGTCATCGTATTTGTCGGGATGCTGTTCGTCAATTTGAAGTGTTAAAATAGAATTTAATCGTAAATTGAAAGGACTCGTATGATTTTGCAAACGATAACTGAAACATTTCCAGACATTCAAATATTAGAACGTGAGCCACTGTCAAAGTATACAAATACTAAAACGGGTGGACCAGCCGATTACTTAGCTTTCCCCAAAACTGTAGAGCAGGTAAGTCAATTATTAGACTGGGCCAATCAACAGGAAATGCCATTGACAGTTGTGGGAAATGCAAGTAATTTAATTGTCCGAGATGGCGGAATTCGTGGTTTGACGGTCATCCTTACAAAAATGAAAGAAATTCAGGTGACTGGAAACCAGGTCGTTGCCGAAGCCGGGGCTGCGCTGATTCAGACCACTGAAGTTGCCTACCAAGCTGGTCTAACAGGAATAGAGTTTGCTGCAGGAATTCCAGGTAGCGTCGGTGGCGCTGTTTTCATGAACGCTGGGGCTTATGGTGGCGAAATTAGTGAAGTCGTTAGTGAGGCTAAAATTTTGACACGTCAAGGTCAAATCCGAACGCTCACTAATCATGAATTGGATTTTGGTTATCGTCACAGTAGTATTCAAGACTATGATGATATTGTGTTATCGGCAACGTTTAATTTGAAATCTGGGGATGCAGAAAAGATTAGGTCACGGATGGATGAATTAAATCGATTGAGAGCCTCTAAACAGCCACTGGAGTATCCTTCCTGTGGGAGTGTGTTTAAACGACCAACAGGCTATTTTACCGGTAAATTGATTCATGAATCTGGCCTTCAAGGTTTTCAGATTGGTGGTGCACAAGTTTCCCAGAAACATGCAGGATTTATTATTAATGTGGGTGGGGCAACTGCCACGGACTATCTCAATGTTATTCATCATGTTCAAAATACCGTTTTTGAAAAGTTTGGGGTTCATTTACAAACAGAAGTACGCATTATCGGTGAAAAATAAAGTCATGAAAATTAAGTGGCAGAGATTATCTTATTTTTGATGTTTCAGAAATAATATTCGGGAAACACAACGAAACCGCAACAAAAGCGTAATTTTTGTTGCGGTTTTTTTGCTTTTTATTGCCAAATCTCCTATTTTCCACTCTTTTAATTTGTGTTTCGAATTACGCGGAGAACCACATAGATGATACTTTGAAGTAAGGTCATTAAAAATACGAAAGCCAACATTTGTAATGACCACATGTTAAAGATTGGTTTTAAAACCCATTCAGGACTAATCAAGAGGTAGATGGTATGTAAACGTAAAAAACGGCCAATGAAAATGCCGATGGAAGATAGAGTTGTAAAGACGCCTACAATTCCCATTTCGACGATCCGATGATGAATGTGGTAACGTTTGACAATTGATCTGGTGACCTGAGTCATGCTCCACATGCCAAGCATGACGCTGGGGATGACAGCTAGTAACATATAAATATAATAAATCCACATTGAAATTGATAAACGAATTAAGCCTGTATCAGCGTAAGGATGCAACAAACTGAGATGGAAAAGATCCGTTAATAGGTAAGGCGCATTTGGATAAAATAGTAACCACAATAAAATAACTAACCAAAAAAAGAGTGAATTTTTTGGTCGATTTGAACCAATGTGAAAGGCAAATTCAATTGGTATATACGCTAAAAAAGTGTTGAGAAGCAAAAAATGATATGGTGGATGTACAAAAAAAGCAATGTATAGTAAACCCAAGCCATAACAAAGTCGAATTATCCATTTTGTCTTTGTAGTCATAGTGTTTTCCTCGCTAGGTTTATTGTAGCAGATGGAAAGAATATTTTGCTATAAAATGACCGGATTCTGAAGTTTTTCTTAAGGGTCTCTGTGCTATAATTATTTTTGTATTGGTTTGGAGGAAAAAACAAATGAATTTTGCTTGGGATCGACTGATTACTTTACATAACTTTATGAACCTAATCGATATCCTCGTGGTTTGGTTTGTGATTTATGAATTAATCATGTTGTTGAGGGGAACAAAAGCCGTTCAACTTTTTCGAGGGATAATTGTCATTATCTTGATCAAAGTGGTGAGTGTCCTTCTTGGATTAAGCACCGTTTCATGGATTATGGATCAAGTTATCAACTGGGGTGTAATTGCCATGGTTGTCATATTTCAGCCTGAAATTCGGCGTGGACTGGAACACTTGGGCCGTGGGTCTATGTTCGTCAAAAACAAAACTCAAAATGAAGCTGAAAAACATATGATTGCAGGGCTTGATAAGGCCATTCAATATATGTCAAAGCGGCGTATTGGGGCACTAATCACCATCCAAATGGATACGGGGTTAGAGGATTATATTGAAACTGGGATTGCGCTAGACGCCGATATTACTGGTGAACTACTAATCAATATATTTATTCCTAATACCCCACTTCATGATGGGGCAGTTATTATTAAGGATAATAAGATAGCTGTTGCGGCTGCCTATCTTCCTTTATCACAAAGTACGATGATTCCTAAAGAATTGGGCACACGACACCGAGCGGCAGTTGGTATTAGTGAAGTTACGGATGCCGTTACGGTTGTGGTTTCTGAAGAAACTGGTGAAATTTCTATTACAAAAGATAATGAATTATTGCGTAATATGACACAAGAAGATTATCTGCGTTACTTCCGCGATCAGTTTCTCAGTGATGAGGTACCAGAAAATCACAATGTTATTCAAGACTTCTTGGAGGGCATTACTTCCTTCTTCAAAGGGGGTCCGAAAAAATGAAAAAATTTTGGACAGAACGTTGGGTTTACCGATTTTTGGCGTTAGTTTTAGCAGTTCTTCTCTTTTTTTACGTGAAATCAGATCGAATGAATTCAGGCAACGTTTCTACTAGTGGCGGTTCCAGTGACACGGCGCTGATGGCAAATAAATCAAAAACATTAACGGTTCCCCTTGAATTGGACGTAAACAGTAGTAAGTACTTGGTTAGCGGGTATCCCTCAAAAGTAAAAATTAAAATTACTGGGCCAAGTGCATTGGTCACAACCACTACTAACACACAGAATTTTAAGGCATATGTCTCTCTTCGAAAACTGGGGCTTGGTGAGCATAAGGTTCGGATTAAAGAAGAAGGTTTGAACAAAGAACTTTCATACAGTTTTGAACCTGAAACGATTAAGGTGACAATCGCCAATCGACGAACGAAGACATTTGCAATTCAGCCAGAAATTAATCAAGACGCGATTGCAAAAGGGTATGAAAGCAAGGCTGCCATTTTACGTTCCCAGACAGTTTCGGCAACAGGTTCGGTTTCAGAAATCAATCGAATTACACAAGTTGTGGCTAAGGTTAATTTACCCAACAACACAAAACAGGATGTGACAAGTCAAGTGTTGTTACAGGCACTGGATAATTCTGGCGATACAGTAAATGTTATCCTAAGTCCACAAACAGTCAGTGTGACCGTGCCTGTCGAAAAATCGACGAGTTCATCAAGCAGTGGATCAGATGAAGAGTCGTCTAGTACTGAGGCTGATAATAAACGGACTAAGAGTTCATCAAGTTCGTCCCAAGAAACTAGTTCGGCGAGTTCAACTTCATCAAGTAGTACAAGTTCAAAAAGTAATTAAATTCAAAAGTTAGGAATGAGGAAAATTATGGCATTAAAATATTTTGGAACTGATGGTGTACGAGGAATAGCAAATGAAAGCTTAACGCCTGAAATGGCCTTTCAATTAGGAAGAACGGGAGGCTATGTTTTAACCCAGCACGCTGAAAATAAAAACGAACAACCACGGGTATTGGTTTCCCGTGATACACGAATTTCAGGACAATTACTTGAAACAGCTTTGATTTCCGGTCTCTTATCAGTCGGAATTGAAGTTTTAAATATGGGGGTTGTGACCACTCCTGGGGTGGCTTACTTAGTTCGAAAACAAGAAGCCGATGCGGGTGTTATGATCACAGCTTCACATAATCCTGTACAGGATAATGGAATCAAGTTCTTTGGTGCAGATGGTTACAAACTTTCTGATGAACTAGAGGGTGAAATTGAGGTTCTCTTGGACAAAGAAACCGATGACTTACCACGTCCTTCTGCTGAAGGCTTAGGAACTGAAAATGATTATCCAGAAGGCGCTTTGAAGTATACCCAATTTCTAGAACAAACGATCCCAGATGATTTGGACGGTTTGCACATTTGTGTAGATTCTGCTAATGGTGCCACTAGTGGTTTTGTTTCTCAAATTTTTGCCGATCTTGGTGCAGATTTTGATACCATGGCCACTTCGCCGAATGGCTTGAATATTAATGCCAATGTGGGTTCTACTCATCCGGAGCAATTACAAAAATTTGTTGTCGAAAAAGGCGCTGATTTAGGGGTCGCTTTCGATGGTGATGGTGATCGGTGTATCGCAGTAGATGAATTGGGAAATATCGTTGATGGCGACAAAATCATGTACATTTGTGGAAAATATCTCAGCAAACGTGGTCGTCTCAAGAAAGACACAGTGGTCACAACTGTTATGAGTAATTTAGGCCTATACAAGGCACTTGAAGCAAATGGTCTTCACTCCGTGCAAACACAAGTTGGTGACCGTTATGTGGTTGAAGAAATGTTAAAAAATGGCTATAACGTTGGTGGTGAACAATCTGGTCACGTTGTTTTCCTTGATTTTAATACAACTGGTGACGGGATGCTGACTGCCTTACAGTTAATGAATATCGTTAAACAGACTGGCAAAAAGTTATCTGAGTTAGCAGCTGAAGTTAAAACTTATCCACAGAAATTAGTTAATGTAAAAGTCCAAGACAAAAAGGCCGCTTTGAATAATGAAAAAGTTCAGGCAATCATCAAAACGGTCGAAAAAGAAATGAATGGCGAAGGTCGTGTGTTAGTTCGCCCAAGTGGGACCGAGGACCTATTACGAGTAATGGCCGAAGCTTCTACCAAGGAAGAAGTTTCTGCATATGTTGATCGCATTGTAGATGTCGTGCGTGAAGAAGTTGGTGCTTAGAATTAAAAAATGAGTAGTTATTGTTATCGAGAAGTTTAAAAACGATAACAGTAACTATTTTTTTGTCCCAATACTAAAATAGACCAATCTAGAGAACTAAATAAACCAAATATGATTAAAACAGTTGACAATCCTTTTAATTAGCGATAAATTTATAGATGTTTCAAGCGTACCAATTTTAATTATCTATATATACCAATTATAACTTATTTGTAAAGGATGTCAGCTATGTGTGGAATTGTCGGTGTAACAGGAAGAACAGATACAGTCGAAATTTTGATTTCTGGATTAGAAAAATTGGAGTACCGAGGCTATGATTCTGCCGGAATTTATGTAAATACTGCAGAAAAACAAGCTCATTTAGTTAAGGCAAGAGGAAAAATTGCAGATTTGAAACTTAAATTAACCCCTGAGATTAAGGGAACTGCTGGAATTGGTCATACAAGATGGGCAACAAACGGAGTGCCAAGTATCGAAAATGCGCATCCACAGTTTTCTGCAGATGATCGTTTTTATTTAGTTCATAATGGTGTGATTGAAAATTATGAGGAATTAAAAGCACAGTATTTAAGTGATGTTGAGTTTGTAAGTCAAACAGATACTGAAGTGGTTGTGCAACTTGTTGATCACTTTGTCGTTCAAGAAAACATGACAACAAAACAGGCGTTTAAAAAAACGTTGAGTTTATTGAAGGGTTCTTCTTACGCTTTCTTATTAATGGACCATGAAGAACCAGATACCCTGTATGTTGCAAAAAACAAAAGTCCCTTGTTAATTGGACTAGGTGATGAATTTAATGTTGTTTGCAGCGATGCACTCGCTATGTTGAATGTCACCAAAGACTTTTTGGAATTACACGATGGGGAAATGGTGGTTGTTACGCCACAGGCAGTTGAAATTACGGATCAAACTGGGAAGCAAGTAAAACGGGACTCTTTCCACGTTGATTTGGATCCAAAGGAAACGGATCGGGGTGCCTATCCTTATTACATGTTGAAAGAAATCGATGAACAGCCTGCAGTTTTACATCGAATTCAAAAAGCATATCTAGAGTCTGGCGACAAACCTGCGATTTCTCCCGATTTATTGGAAGCCATGAAACAAGCTGATCGTTTGTACATCGTGGGCGCAGGAACAAGTTACCACGCTGGCCTGGTTGGCAAACAATTATTTGAAAAGTTGACTGAGATTCCTACCGAGGTGGTTTTGGCCTCTGAGTTTGCTTATGCAGATCCAATGCTTTCCAAACATCCATTTTTCATTTTCTTAACTCAAAGCGGAGAAACAGCAGATAGTAGGCAAGTTTTGGTTCGCGTCAATGAAGAGTGGCACGCACCAAGTTTAACGATTACCAATGTTGAAAACTCAACGTTATACAGAGAAGCCACCTATCAATTGTTGTTGAACGCAGGTCCAGAAATTGCTGTAGCTTCAACGAAAGCATATACTGCTCAAATTGCTGTGGAAGCCGTTGTGGCTAAAGCGCTTGGAATGGCACGTGGTGTTGAGGTTGCGAAGAACTTTGACTTGCAGCGAGAATTGAGTTTGGCTGCAAATGCAATTCAAGCCATTGTAGACGAAAAAGCGAAAATCAAAGAGATTGCCCATGAAGATTTGGCTAAAACCCGCAATGCGTTTTATATTGGTCGTGGTGTGGATTACTTTGTTGCTTTAGAAGCTGCATTGAAGCTCAAAGAAATTTCATATATTCAGGCTGAGGGCTTTGCTTCAGGTGAGTTAAAACACGGCACAATTGCGTTAATTGAAGATCAAACGCCAGTTATCGCGCTTATTACGCAGGGGAAAACGGCTAGTCACACACGAAGTAATATCCAAGAGGTGAAGTCGCGTGGGGCTCAAGTGTTGGCAATTGTTTCCGAAGAATTAGCCAAACCTGATGATAAAATCGTGATCCCAACAATTTCTGAATTACTCATGCCATTAATAAGTGTGATTCCCGCTCAATTGTTAGCATACTATGCCAGCCTAGAGCGCGGATACAATGTTGATCAGCCAAGAAATTTAGCCAAAAGTGTCACAGTAGAATAAAGAAGAATGAAGTGCCTTACCATTTCCATCGTTTGGTAAGACTCTTTTTTTGTGGAAAAGTCTTTCTTTTAAATGTTAAGTTTTAGTTACAATCAATATATGAGCCTTGAAGAAGCTTGATTTGTAGGGATTTAGCAAATGTCGGTAATTTTTGGATGTTTCAATACAATTAAAGGCATTAATTTTTCCGGATTTAAGTTATATACTTATATTTAAGATGACTAAGATACGGGGGAAGCAGTATGCATAAACGATGGATAACATTTGTTTCATTCTTAATATTACTTTCGGCGGTTGCTGTTTTTAGCACACATACAAAAGCGGTTCATGCAGATTCACCACAGGCGTTTATTTCGCGGTTAACACCTGATGTTAAAACAGTTTCCAATAAATATAATTTATATGGATCTTTGATGATGGCTCAAGCAGCCTGTGAAAGTGCTTGGGGACAAAGTCAATTGGCGGTCAAAGGTAATAATTATTTTGGAATTAAAGGTACATATAACGGGAAATCGGTGACGATGCGGACGGCTGAGTACACTTCATCAGGCAAGCTTTACTATACAAACGCAAAGTTCCGAAAATATCCTAATGTAAAGGCATCGTTGAATGATAACGGGAAAGTGCTTCGTTATGGAACGGCGTGGAACAGTTCCTATTACAAAGGAACTTGGAAAGAAAACGCGTCAACGCCTGAAGCTGCAGCTAATTACTTAACTGGTCGTTATGCAACTGCACCTTCCTATGCGAAGTCTTTAATTAGCATTATCAAGGGATACAATTTGCATGCGTTGGTTGATGGAGTCGCAGTTAAATATACGACAAAGAAACTAACTATGCAGGTCAGATTAAAGCCTGGTCATAATTTCTATACACATATTCCCGGTAGTACGTATGCCTATAAACTTAAGCATTATGGAACAACCTATAAAGGAAAAACAATTACGATTAATAACCAAGGTGTTAAGCGTGGAGCTAAAACACCGTACTATCGCTGCTATTATAAGGGAAAATTAATTGGCTGGATTTATTCTACTGCCGTTGTGCAGGTCGCAAGGTATAAGACAGTTAAAAAGACAGCCACAGTGAGTGCGGCACCTTCCAATGATTTTTATAACCATTTGACCTATAGTGTTTACGCGACTAAACGACTTCATTATGGTAAGACGTATAAAAATCGGAATGTGACAATTAATATGCAAGCCCTCCGCGTCGGAACTAGGACACCATATTATCGTTGCTATATTGGTAGTAAGCAAATTGGTTGGATTTATGGTGGTGCTTTAACTAATGTGGTTGATGCTTAACACAATTTATTAAAGAAGTATGAGCAAAAATTAAAAACACTGTAGACTAAAATGAGAAAATGAGGTATATTGTAATTACCATTTATTTATTTCCTCTTCCTGTTTACCCCAAATGAACATAGTTGAGGGACATCTCTACGATGTATACATCAGATGGTGAGGATCAGAATTACATTCTGGTCCTTTTTTATTACCCTTTAAATATTTTAAAAAAATAGTTTGACACCGCTTACATAAAAAGGTATGATTACCTTTGAAAGGTAGTAGTGCATCTCCTCTACCTTTAATCAATTTTCTTTCTCTCTTATGCCAAAAAGGTGTGTTCTGAACGGAAATTCAGAACACTCTTTTTTTCTTTTTGAAAATCACTTGCTTCACAGATTGTTTGTCCTCTATACTTAATGGTGGAGGAATGATACTGATGGGACAACAAACATTTACATTAATTGAAGAAATTACGCGTAATGATGGTTCAAAATATACAGAGATTGCAAACATGATCATGAATGGGCGCGCTGAATTAGCAGCGGAACGTCATTTTATTAAGGAAGTTCGAATTTTGCAATTGAACATTCCACATTCTGCTCATGTTGTGAATTATGAGGATTATATTAACGAACGCTATCAGGTGCCCGAAGAAGATATGGATCATTGGGAAGAATGGAAAAAAGACGATAAGATTATGACGGATTTTAATGCTGTTTTAAAAGAAAATCATATTTCATAAGTTATATTCCGGTCAAAACTGACTATCTGGGCATCAATTATTAAAATTTAGTTGACAAGTCTGTGGTTTTCATGACATAAATATAAACATAGTAATGCTCCGTAGTTCAGTGGTAGAATAATTGACTGTTAATCAAGAGGTCGCTGGTTCGAGCCCAGCCGGAGCAGTATATATGATTTTGAGGTCGTTATACAACGGTAAAACGTTGATATAACGACCTTTTTTATTTTCCAGTCTTTTGAATGTCATTGGCATAGTAACATTTTCATTTGAGTTGGTAACTGCTAAACTAAAGTGAGCTAAAATTTTTCAGAGTAGTAGTTATTATGAATTTATGTAGTTACAGATCCACCATATTCAGTTTTTGTGAATTTAGGTCCTCAAATATAAAATTCTCGGGGGAGTAATTAAAGTGAATAGAATTAGACGTATCACGATTTGGATGGTCAGTATCATTTGTTTACTCGTACTTTTTACTTTTGTTCAGTCGACGGCACCGACATATATTGAATCAAGTCGTACCGCGTATGAAATCAATGGAATGCAGGGTGGGGTTGATAGTAAAAAGTTTAATAGGGTGGTTACAAATTACACCAACAAACATCATGTTTCGGCTATAAAGGTGTTTAATGTGCAAACCGTAAACGATACAGGAAATACCCAAACTAAAATGTACGTTTATGGAAAGGCCAGAGTGCCTAAAGAATCGCTTGCTTCAAAACAAGAGATGCAAACGAGTGATATTCGTTATCCCCTTTACTTTGTCGGGCATGTTAGTCAGGGTTCGATTCAACGAATGTTTAAACGTAATGGTATCCAGTACGCCCAAATCAACGAGAGTTGGAATTGGAATATTTCTAATTTTCTGAATACCACCCAAATATCTAGTATTCTAATATTGGTTTTTTTAGTAATGGGAATCGTTATTATTTTGGCTAATTTACATAACTTAAAAAAAGCCAATGTTCGTAATTTGTTGGGCATGTCGAATTTTGATGATGCGTTTGACACTTTTGTAGATGATCAAGGCTGTTTTTTAAGTAGTTATTTACTTGGCATTGTTGTGCTGATAATTTATATGTGGATAAGTAAGTTCACGAATTGTTATCGAATCATGGCTTATTTTGCATTGTTGTTATACTTAGGAGTTATTTTGGTAACTGGAGTAGCTGCTATCTTAAGGGCCCATTCACATTCTGAACGAACCATTATTGGTGCCATCAAAGGTAATGTTAAAAATAGGCTTGCTTTTTATATTAATATGATTATTAAAATTGTCGTGGAAATATTTGCTTGTATGACTTTCGTGACTTTACTGGGAACACTAAAACAGAATCATCAATTAAGTGATCAATTATCAGTTTGGATGCATGGAAAAACTTACTATACTATCAACATTTCTCCAATTAATACTACAAAAAAAGAAGATATATTTCTTGAACATGGCTCTACCACTCTATTCCATTATTTAGCAAATCATGGAGGGATGCTTGCGGCCTATCAAGGATGGGGAACTGACAAAACGGATGTTATGAGTTCTACAAATGGTCATGTTTTGACTGTAAACCCCAATTATTTAAAAATGAATTCAGTTTTTGCTTCGAATGGTAAAAGAGTTAAAATATCAAACAAAACAAGCACAACGTACGTTTTAATTCCTGAAGCACAATATGCCAATCGTAAACAAATTTTGCGGGAGTATCGTAGCGAACTATGGCTAAACAGTGCAGAAAATAAAACCGGAAAGAAACTGCTCATTAAGCCAATCAAAATTAAAAATGCACAGCACTTGTTTACTTACAGTGCGGATGCACTGGATATGGGCTATTATAATGGCTATGTAAAATCTGCAGTTGTCCTTGTTTTAACAAATGAATCTTTGGGTGGAATCAGTAAGAAAAATACAGACGCAAATAGTATTTGGTCAAGCTACCTCTCAACTGAAGCTTTTCTTAGTCCAAGTGTCGCAGTCATGCGGAAAGGAATTCAAAAATCAGGAATGTCTCGTTACATCGGTGGCATTGTTAACACAAAGAGCTATGCAATGAAACAACTAGCCTTAGTTCGTCGCAAACTAGCAATCTCAATAATGGTCCTGGTTATTATACTAGCAATCATTGTGCTTGAAAACATTTCGTTTAATAGCATTTACTTTAGTAACAATCGCAAGAAAATAGCCATTAAACGACTATTGGGGAGCCACTTCATTGGTATCTTTGGGAAATTCATCGTCTTGAATTTTGCATTAAGCTTTTTTGAATCCTTCGTCGTGTGGGCAGTGACCCACAATATGATGGTTATGATACTGTTGCTAGTACTATCCAATGTTAGTGAATTGTTAATATTGGGTATTCAAAACCGTTATTTGAACATTAATAAAGCAATTAAAGGAGAATAGGACAATGATCAGTTACTTAAAACTTAGTGGATGTAGTAAAAGCTTTGATCAGTATCATGTTTTTAGAAACGTTAACTATCAGTTTGAGACTGGCAAAATGTACGCACTCGTTGGGCCATCTGGAAGTGGCAAAACGACACTATTGAATAGTGTCGGCCGATTAGAAAAATTAACCAGTGGGTCAATCAGTTTTGATGATACAGACATCAAAACTATCCCAAGTTTGAAATATTTTCGTCGGTATATTGGTTATTTATTTCAGAATTATGCGCTTGTCGATGAAGAAACTGTTGCCCAAAATCTTAATATTGTGAAACATTATCGAACCAATGTTCTACAAGAACATTTGTCAAAATATGGATTAGATGATACCTATTTAACTCGTAAAATATTTACGCTATCTGGTGGAGAAGCTCAACGGGTTGCCTTGGCACGACTTAGTTTACAGGACCCGTTGATTGTTCTGGCAGATGAACCAACAGGAGCACTGGACCACGCCAATGGTCAACTAGTGCTTGATAGTTTACGTGAAATGGCGAATTCAGGAAAAATCGTTATTATTGCAACTCATGATGACCAAGTGAAGGCAGCCGTCGACGAATGTGTAAGAATTACTGATTTTAAGTAACACGTAAATTCGTAAAAAACTATTTGACACAATAAATTCTTGATAAACTATAGTAAAAAGAGTTCTGAAATCGGTTTTGCACTTTTATAATGTAAAAGTTAAATTTGCTAGATAATCATTTTTAGCATTCGTAAACTGTTAGTTTGCGAGTGCTTTTTTTAATAGTAATCGTAGCATCATTTTTCTCGAATTTTTGCATGTATCATGCTAGTATATACTAAACAGTACATACTAGTTTGATTAAATTGGAGGTGTGGCATGAGAAAAGCAAAATTTCGGTATGTGGCGGATATAATCAAACAGCGCGTGGATGATGGTGAGTATGGCACAAAGCAAAAGTTACCTTCTGAATATGATCTTGCTGATGAATTTCAAGTTAGTCGCTTGACAGTTCGTAAAGCTATTGCGCTACTAATTGAATCTCAGGTTCTGGTTAAAAGTCAAGGAAAGGGAACTTATGTGATTGACGCACCTAAAATCGAAAGTGGACGCCTAGGACTTCAAGGATTTACTGAAGCATCCCAAGCATATGGCAGAGATAGTCATACAGAAGTGATTTCCTATGCAAAGGTAAGCCATCCGTCTAAAAATGTTCTGGATATGCTTCAAATAAACAAGAATCACGAAGTTTCAGTGTATAGATTGGTTAGATGCCGCTATTGGGATAACGAACCAATGACAGTTGAACAGATATATATACCTGAACCATTAGTAAAAGGATTGTCAAAAAAAGATTTTACAGGCTCGCTGTTTAAAATTATTGAGAAACAGGAAAAAATTGCATATTCTCAACAAGAAATTGAAGCTGTTTTGGCTAAAGACCATATTGGAAAATTACTTCATGTTTCAGTTGGTGGTCCGATTCTAAAGGTACAGTCGGTTACGTACACCGCGGAAGCTAAACCAATATTTTTAGATACTTCTTATTATCGTGCCGACAAATATCGTTTTAAAACGACGTTGATTCGCCACAAACTTTGAGGAGGGTGAAGGATGACTCAAGAAATACATGTATTGACTGCGGATCAAGAGCAAGAATTTCTACAAGATCTACAAAAAATGATGCGCGTGGAGAGTGTTAAAAGTAGTCCAAAGGAACACGCACCCTATGGCGAAGGGCCACGTGAAGCTTTGACATTAGTTACACAAATTGGAAAGCAATACGGATTTAAAACAGGCATTGTGGATGATGCAGCTGCATACGTACAATGGGGAAACGACGATGAACACTACATTGGGATATTTGGTCATTTAGATGTTGTACCTGCTGGTAGTCATTGGACAACGGCACCATTTGAGTTAAGCAAACAGGATCAACGATTTTATGGACGAGGCATTTTGGATAACAAGGGGCCAAGTATGGCCTGCCTTTATGGAATGAAATTGCTGAAGGACATGGGCATTAAATTGTCGCATACCATTCGACTAGTATTTGACTCTGACGAAGAAAATGGAAGCGCTGACATGAAACGGTACTTAGCGAAGAAACCTGCACCGGTTTATGGGTTTACACCAGACTGTAAATATCCGGCTGTGTATGGTGAACGAGGAATTGTGAACTATGCAATTGAAACGCCTATTCTGCCAGCTGATCTTCAGATGTTTGATATCTTGAATCCCGAGGAACAAGCATCTGATCACGTTCCTGATTCAGTGATTGCCATGATAAATCAAGAAAAGATTAACATTGTGGGGAAACGTTCGCCGTCTAATGCGCCGGAATTGGGTAAAAACGCCCTAACCTTGTTAGCTAAGAAAATTGATGATAATCAATTGCTGAGTGGTCAACTTATGAATTATTTTCATTGGCTAGCGGGATTACACGATCAACATTATGGACAAAAACTGGGAGTTGAATTCGAAGACGCAGATAGTGGCAAGTTGATTATGACGCCTTATCAGTTGGAGAAAAACGCGAATGGATTAAAACTTTCAATTGCGATTCGCTATCCGGTTTCGATAACCGAAGAACAGGTGACGCAAGGCATCAAACAACATATTCTTCCTGACAGTAAAGTTCAAATTGTGCGCTCAATGCCAGGGGTTATGCATAACAAACAAGCTGATTGGATAAAACGGATTTCTGAAGTTTATGAACAGGTCACTGGATTAGATGGCACCCCAGTTACGACAACCGGAGCTACTTATGCCCGTGTGGTGCCGAACATTATTGCGTTTGGTCCTTCGTTTCCTGGTCAAAAAGGCATTGCACACAAACAAGATGAGTATATGGATGAAAAGGATCTTTTAACCAATATGGAAATTTATATGAAGGCAATATTAGTTTTAGGAAAAAGAAAGGATGATTAGATGACATACGGAACAATTGCAACCTGGAGAATGGCCCATGATGGGGTTGTGAAGGCGAGTAAATTATTAAAGGCTCAAGGTGCAGCTGGAGATGCAGTGGAGGCACTCATTAATACAGTAGAGGCCTACCCGTATTATAAATCGGTTGGTTACGGTGGTTTACCAAACGAACAGGGTGTTGTTGAAATGGATGCCGCTTTTATGGATGGCGATAGTCTCGCGATTGGAGCAGTTGCTGGCATTCAAAATGTCAAACATGCTGTTTCTGTGGCCCGTAAGTTAAGTGATCAGCATTTTAACAGTTTTCGGGTTGGTCAAGGAGCAACTCAATATGCAATGCAAAATGATTTTGAAATTGTGAATATGTTAACCCCACGTGCAAGAAAGATCTGGCAAAAACGATTAAAAGAAATTCGTGAAAAAAATTTAAATCCATATAACGGTCATGATACGGTTGGCGCGATTACGTTAGATCAGAAGGGATCTATGGCTGCTGGTACCTCAACTTCAGGGCTATTCATGAAAAAGGCTGGTCGGATTGGTGATTCACCGTTATCTGGTTCCGGATTTTATGTAGATAGCGAAATTGGTGGAGCAGCTGCAACTGGTCTAGGTGAAGACATTATGAAGGGCTGTTTATCCTACGAAATCGTAAGGTTAATGGGTGACGGTAAAACGCCTCAAGAAGCTTGCGATCAAGCGGTTTATCCATTTATTGAGAAATTGAAAAAGCGTTACGGGAAAGCTGGTGAGTTTTCATTGGTAGCTATGAACCACAAAGGTGAGTGGGGTGTTGCCACCAACGTTGAATTTACTTTTAGTGTGGGAAATGAAAATGAACAGCCACAAATTTTGATGGCCAACCCGGGACCAAACGAAACTACTGTTATTGAACCAATTACTCAAGAATGGTTGGATGCATACGAAAAGCGAATTAAAGCCCCTGTAGATTAAAACAGAGCGAGGAGGGAACACTAATGAAAGTGATTGTCATTTTAGACCAAATTCAATCAGGATTAGGTGGAAAAGAACGAGCGGATACTGAATTGGGTGGCAAAAGAATTGCAATGGGCAGTGCGGAAACTTTAGAGAAAAATCTGAAAAAGGCTAATGGTGAAGTTATTGGAACTTTTTATTGTGGAACCGATTATTATCATAAAAATGCCGAGGTGGTTCAAAGTAAATTTACTAAGATGGCGGAGAAAATGGAAGCTGATGTGGTTGTCATCGGACCGACGTATGACTATCCGGAATTTTCGACAATGGCCTGTGAATTAGCAACTTACTTTCAGGGGAATTCTGCTATTCCAGTGCTAGTTGCCACTGCTGTTGAGAAAAATGAAGAGCTAGTTACACAATATAAAGAAGATTTAACAATTATTAAAGTACCGAAAAAAGGTGGGACGGGATTATCTGATTCATTAAAGGCTATTGTAAAGGGCTGTGAGTTGTCCGTGAATAAAGCAGATATGACAGAATTTAAATCACAATACTGTTTTTCATAGAATGGAGGGAACCTTATGCAAAATAAAGCTGAAAAGATCTTAATGCCAATTGCAACAAAATTAGGTAATAACGTTGTGCTACGCTCGTTACGTGATGGATTCTTAATTATCACGCCTTTGATTATTGTAACTTCATTTTTCTTATTGATTGGAAACTTTCCAATCCCTGGCTGGAGTGAATTCTGGACTGGCATTTTAGGCTCTCATTGGAGTGAATGGTTCAGTTCAGTATCAAACTCAGTCTTTAGTTTTACTGGTTTACTAGGTTGTTTCGGGATTTCATACGCCTATGCTAAAAACCGTGGCTTGCAAGCCGTCAATGCTAGCGCAGTTGCAATCATTTCTTTCTTGATTCTTACGCCTACCACATTGACAGTTGGTAAGAAAACTGTTAGTGCAGTTGAAACTCTTTATCTTGGACCTAATGGAATTTTTCTGGGGATCTTTATTGCCTTAATCAGTGTAGAGCTTTATCGTTTTGCTTTGAAACGGCATTGGACAATTAGAATGCCCGAAGGTGTGCCACCGGCAGTGTCCCAATCATTCGATGCTTTACTACCTAGTGCTTTAGTTATTTTTGCATTTTTTCTTGTTCGAATTTTATTTAGTTTAACTAGTTTTGATACCGTTTACAATTTCATTTATACCATGTTACAAGCTCCATTGAAAAATGTTGGTAATTCATTGCCGTCTGTTCTTTTATATAATTTTTTGGCAAGTTTACTTTGGTGCTTTGGAATTAACGGCCCCACAATTACTAATTCAGTTTGGTCGCCGATTTTCTTTGTTTTGACGCAGGATAATTTACAGGCCTTTCAAAAGCATTTGGAATTACCACACATTTTTACACAGCCGTTTATTGATATCTTTACAACGTACGGTGGTGGCGGAAGTACATTATCTTTACTAATTGTTATGCTGGTGATCTGTAAATCAAATCGAGTGCGTCAGTTAGGCAAGCTAGCTATTATTCCGGGAATTTTTGGGATTAACGAGCCGATTATTTTTGGTCTCCCAGTTGTGCTTAACCCGATTATTGCAATTCCATTTATTATTATTCCAACTTTAAACACTCTGATTTCTGGCCTAGTTATGACTTGGGGATGGGTGCCACATACAAACGGCGTCTTATTGCCGTGGACGACACCCCCGATTATTTCTGGGTGGCTATCTACTGGAAGCTGGACAGGTTCAGTTTTACAATTATTTGAAATTATTTTAGGAATTATTATTTACTATCCATTTATCAAAATGTTAGATAATCAATATTTGAAGGAAGAAAAAGCAGCTTCTGCAGAATTGGATATTGATTTTAGTGAAGTATAAATTAGTTCGTAGTCTAAGAAAATAGAAGGGCTTTGAAGAATTATAAGGATTCTTCAGAGCTCTTTATGGTTTTTAGTGAAAAATGATATCTTAATTCAGACTCAAAATGATTAAAAATTGTAGATTAAATGCACCACTATATATGAAATAATAGTGTAAATGAGACGTAATTTTGCTATAATAAAAACATAATATGAGGAGATGATGGGATGACGATTACAGTTAAAAATTTAGGCAAAAGTTACGGTAGCCTTAAAGCGTTAGATATCGATCAACTAACAATTGAACCAGGTCATACATACGGATTAGTGGGAGCCAATGGAGCGGGTAAAACCACATTTTTCAAGTGCTTAACTAATATTATTACCGATTATTCTGGGGAAATTATTTTTGATGGTCGTAATCCAAGAAAAGAAAATTCAATTTTGACCAAAATGGGAATTGTCCTTGATGATCTTTCGGTTTACAAGGACTATACGGCCCGCTTTAATATCCAATATTTCGCCGGACTGCGTGGCCATTATGATGTGAAAAAAGTTGAACAAATGGCTGATGAGATTGGCTTATTATCTGTGCTTGATCGCCCAGTTAAAACTTTTTCATATGGTATGCAGAAAAAATTAGTGTTGCTGATAGCTCTTGTGAATTCGGCAGAGGTCTTAATTTTAGATGAGCCTTTCCGTGGGTTAGATCAAGATACCGTTAAGTGGTTTCAAAACTACTTGCGTCAATGGACGGGAAAAGGCAATCATACATTGTTGATTTCCAGTCACGTTCAAACAGATTTGGAAAGCTTATGCGAAACTGTTTTTGTGATAGACCATGGCCGCATCATTAAAGCACTAGATTTGAAGGCTGATAGTCAACAAGCCTATCGTAATATTTCGACTAATAATGACGAAGCTTTTGCAGATTTGTTGACCACAGAATCAATTAATTTCGTTAAAACTGAGACTGGTGTCAAGATTGATATTAATTCTGAATCATGGCAAAATTTATATCCTCAATTAGTGGAACACGCAATTGTGATTACTACTATGACAAAAGTATCAGTTTTGGATCAGCAAGGAGGCGTTGACGAATGAACGCAAGATTAATTTTTAAGATGGAACTGTTTAAATATTTACGGGACAAATATTATTTAATGGCGACCTTAATCCTATTTGGGTTAAACGTGATTGCAACAATTGCACTTTTAAATTTCGATCACCTTAATTCTTCACTTCTGGTGACAAGTATTGTCTTAGCAATCCTATTGTTTGTTAGTAATCTGATATTCTTAGGTATTATTTATCCCTTTCACTTACTTGCCATTGATTATAAGAATCGTGTTTTAGCCCTGATGGTCGCTTCTGGTGTGAATCGAAATAAACTATTTTTCGCTAAAATTGGAGCGGTTATCTTAGCAAATATTGTCGTCAGCTTTGTTTTGCTAGTGGTACCTGTTGCTACTCTAATTTATCAAGTTGGTAATCTTGGCGGCTGGGATGAGTTATTTGGTGAAATGGGGATGCTGATGGTGCCTCAAATGATACCATTGAGTATTAATGCAATTTTGAGTTACATTGCCGGATTATTTATCTTAATGACTTCAGTAATTATTGTAAAAGGTAAAACTTTGAGTATTTTGCTGTATTTTGGATTTAACATGCTAGTAGGTGTGATTACTTCGTTTATTAATACTCTATTTACTAGTAATCCTTCTTTTACACAACAATTTAGTGGTGACACGGTGGCCAGCAGTGTTATCGAAGTTATTGTCATTCTGGTGTTTGGATTTATCGCTTTACAAGGGCTTCGACATCAAAATCTCTAAGTGATGAAGCTTTTCCAAATAAATTGCATTATAAAACGTTATGCTCATTTTAAATGGGCATAACGTTTTTTTGTGACTGGTGGTTTTTGAAATTAAGAATTAGTCAAATCACCACCACGAAATTTTTTTGCCGATTTTTGGGCCTTCAGTTTTGGATTGATAGCCAGTATAAAAACTGCCAGCTTGCTCACGCATGCCTAATGGAATCTGTTTTTTGTTTAGCAAACGCACTTTAGAAATATAGGATTCGTTATGTTGAATTAATGTCCAGCGATTTTTAGCGGTATATTGGCCTGTCTCAAATTTTAGCCAGCTGCCTTTACCAAATGCGTCGTCAGAGACAAATACATCTACTTGTTGTGTAAGTTGTTGTTGATTTGCCAGGTTGGGTAAAATTGCATAGCCATCTTGAGTCTTAATGAATGGATTTAGATGATCAATCGTGGCGTTTTGTGTGGCCCGACCGTAACCTAGGAATGTTATGAATACAAAAGTGGCGATCAATAGAAGTCCAATTATTAATAGAACAGTTTTATATTTTCGTTTTTTTCGGACATTTGAACTAATTTGGCCAACCATGGAGTTTTCATTTTCCTTTGGCAGACAATCTAGTGAAATGTTTAGAATCTGGCTAATTTGGACCAGGGTGTCTAGATTAGGATAACTCAAATCGTTTTTCCAACGAGAAAGTGTTTGACGAGTTACGTTAAGTTTGTTTGCTAAAGATTCCTGCGTAAGTTTTAGTTTTTTTCTTCTTTCACGCAATTGAGTCGAAAATTTCATGTATGCTTCCTCCTAACAACTCTAATCGTACCCAGAAAATTATCAGAAGTAACGCAATTATCATGTTACATTTTTTTTTTGACTAAAAGCGGGTATCTTCGAGACAAAGAATCTTAAATTTAATGACATGAGGAACATATAAGAAGCAATTAAAAATTTCACTAAGCTTTGAAACGAGTTGGTTGAAGGTGTTTTTAATTGTGACTTTAAAGCTTATTCGGTTTCTACCCAATGTTTTAATAAATAGAGATTGGGGATGGTCAGAACTACTGTCCAAAGGAGCATGAATACACTAGTCATGAGTAAAGTAAAAATGATGTTAAGCGGCGTGCTAGCCGAGTACAGTGGTGAAAATAGTTTATTTATAATTGTACCAATTGGATTATTAAGTACACTTAGGATAATTAGCAAAAGGATAAATGTAGCCACGTAGAGTAGGCTTTGAAGCAAGCCTTGCCACTTGTCAGGTAAAAAGTTACTAATCGTGTTTTCTATAAGATGAGCTAGGCAATTAAATGTCCAACCTGTAAGAACTAACATGATCATGAATATCAACCCGCATACAAAGTATCCCAGCAAGATGTGTGTGGGTAATTTAACGTTTGATAAGGGTTTAATACTACTTACCCCAATAATAATAACTTCCAAAATTAAAAAATAGACAAAACTGGCCACTGCAGATAAAAAATTGGCAGCATACAATCGACTTTCGGAAACGGGAATAAGGCGATAGGTGTTACTCGTCCACATCTTTTCAATGCGTAGCGCAAAACGAATAAATAGGGTTGATGCTCCGATCCCTCCGTATACAAGAGAAAGATTTGCAAAATTAATACTATTAAATTCGTTTTCCAAAATCATCGCAATAAGGGTAATCAAAAGGGTAAGGACGTGTAAGCCAATAATTTTGTGAACGGTAGTATTTTTTTCTTTAAATAGTGTTTTAATTAAGACACTTGTATTAGTCATTTTGATCTTCTCCTTTATAAAAACTTTCAAAAAAGTCTTCGATACTTTGCCCGTAATCTTCCCGAATTTTATCAGCGTTCTTTGAAACAATAATTCTCTTATCTTTGACAATTAATATGCCGTCTAAAATATTAGCAATATCGTCGACATGATGATCGCTAATTAAAATGGTCGCGTCTTCTGGTTTCCACTGAAGAATGCTGGCTATGATTTTTTTACGACTCATACTGTCAATGCCGTCAAAAGGTTCATCTAGTAAATATAATTTAACTTGGCGTGATAAGGTAATTGCTATGATAAACTTCATTTGATTTCCTTTGGACAAATCGTTTAAGTGTCACGACAAATCAAGATTTAGAAACTCAGATAAACGCTGGAATTTATTTGTTGAGAAATCAGGGTAGACAGCTTCATAAAAATGCGCGATTTTTTCTAAGCGATCAGATCTATTAACATCATCTACTTGGTGACTAAAGCTTACCAACTGCTTGCGATCACTGGGGCTTGTTTCTGAGGAGACTTTAATTTCACCACGATAGTGATTTGCGGCTCCACTAATCAAGCGCATCAAAGTCGTTTTGCCGGCGCCATTTTCTCCTAAAAGCCCCACAATGCTGCCAGTTGGTAAGGAACAATTTAGTTGATTCAAAATGTTGGTTAAATTTCTTTTATAGGATAGATTTTTAATAGTTAAAATGTCAGTCATGATTTGCTTCCTTTCGCGAATTAATATAATTTTCTAAATAAGTCAACATTTTATCTGGCGAAATCCGCAAAGCCGTCAGATTATCATATAGATTGCTGACTTGTTCTTCTACAGTGCGTTTTTTTAAATTTTTCAAGACCTCTGTGTCTTCGGTCACAAAATTTCCTTTACCGCGTTTTGAAACGAGAACGTCTTCATCAATAAGCTCACTCAAGGCGCGTTGGATGGTATTGACGTTAACAGTCAAAGTAACTGCAAGTTGACGAACGGCAGGTATTTGTTGGCCTGGTTTGAGATGTTCAATAATGATTTCACGATATATATATTGCTTAATCTGATAGTAAATAGGAACCTTATCATCAAACTTCATATTGTTCCTCCGTAATAGTGTAATAGTTATCTAGTACACTGTAAGTCACAAAACTAAATATTACAAGCCTTTAGCGTTAAATCTTTCGTTTTAGAACGGATAGGGATGTAATTTTAAGTAAAAGTTCTGTATTCTAAAGGATAGATAATATAAAAATATTTATTTCAAGGAGAAACAGATGCGAAGGAGTTTTAGATTGCTTTTAAAAATGATAGTTATCCTCTTTTTATTAGGCGTCGTTGTCCACTACGTAATTAATAGAAATGAAATAGCGGATATTCAGAGGGTCGTTCAGGTTTATGATCAGAACATGCAGTCACAAAATTTTGTGGACATTTTATCACATGATGGGACTAAAAATATGACGTTGGAAGAAACGGCACAAAAATATTTTCAGATTTTTAATGCCATGGGAGCAAAAGATATTCATTTAAAGAATTTACAGCTTGACCGAGTTCAAAATCATTATCAATTTTCATATCAACTGGCTATGAAATCAAAAATTGGCAAAATTAGATTTAATCGAGTAACTGGAGAGATATGGAAGTTACATGGCAAATGGAAAATTTTAAATTCTGAAAAAATGATAATTCCTAACGTGACTGTTAAACATACTATTCTTCAAGTTAAAATCAATTATGCAACACGTGGGGAAATAAGATCGGTAGCGGGAAATGTGTTAGCTAAGGATGTTGTACATAAAATGGTCGGTATAGCTCCGGAAAAATTGAATGATTCGCCAAACAAAGAAGAGAATATTCACAAAATCGCTTCTCAGTTTAACTTATCAGAGAATGCCTTACGGACAAGACTAAATCAATTTATATTAGTTAATGAAGATAGTTTCTTGCCTTTAAAAGCAGCTGATAAGATTAAACAACCTGAAGTTCCAGGTTTGGTTGATCGATATGTAACCGACAGACAACATGGTCAAAATAGAAAAATAGGAACGGTAGGAATGGTAAGTGATGGGGAGATAAATGCAGATCCAACACTTAACGAACATGATCGGGTTGGGAGAACAGGCTGGGAAAGAAAATATAATTCAAAACTGCAAGGAAAGGATGGTGGAAAGTTCGTTTTTACTTCTTTAAATAAAAAAATTGTGTTGAGCATTCAAAATAAGGCTAAAAGTGGTCAGGTGGTTAAACTTCGGTAATTCTTAATGAGTGATAACAACAGTTATCAACTGACACAGGGTTTAAAATTCGATATAATCAAACTAAATATACGGAGGAACTGTCATGACCAATAAAGAAAGAATGTTAAGTAGTAAACTGTATGTCGCAAATGATCCGGAACTTCGAAAAGATTTCAAACATAGTCGGATTTTAACGCGCTTGTTTAACAATACCACAGAAGAACAGATGGATTATCGCAAAGAATTACTTGGTAAACTGTTCGGCAGTGTGGGGGACCACGTTTATATGGAGCCACCGTTTCATACAGATTATGGAATTAACACGACAATTGGCAAAAATTTCTATGCCAATTATGACTGTATTTTTATTGATGTTGGTCGCATAACAATCGGTGATAACGTAATGTTTGGTCCGCGGGTCGGGTTGTATACAGCTGGGCATCCGATTGACCCTACGGTACGGATCGAAGGCTATGAATATGGGTATCCCATCACAATTGGTGATAATGTCTGGATTGGCGGCAACGCTGTTATAAATCCAGGTGTCACAATCGGGAATAATGTGGTGATTGGATCTGGGTCAATCGTGACACATGATATTCCAGATAACGTGGTGGCGGTGGGAAATCCGTGTCACGTGTTACGAGAAATTAACGATGATGACAAACAAAAGTGGGAAGCCCAAAAGCAAGCTTACATCGCTGAAATGACTTCTAATTAAAAAAAGTTGCAATGACAATCGGATTTAAAAAGAAAAGAGGTAACGCAAATAAAATCGAAATCGCTTATTAATACAATGAAGGGCTTCCTGATTGGAATTGCCTTAGTAATTCCTGGGCTGTCTGGGAGCATGTTTGCTGTCGTGGTGGGGCTATATGAAAGAATGGTTGAGGCAATCTCATCTTTTCGAAAACAACCACTTAAAAATATCAAATTTTTACTACCCATCATGCTTGGGGCTGTGATCGGAATTCTAGCATCTACAAAGCTAGTGCTGTGGCTTTGCGAACAGTTTCCAGTAATGAGTTACGGATTCTTTATTGGCCTTGTAATTGGTGTTTTGCCATTTGTTTATAAAAAAGTGAGTTTTCAAAGGTTCAAATTGTTTGATGGTCTTTTAGCTATCTTAGGATTTGCATTCATCATGTTAGTTAGCCATCAAGGAAACGAAGGGATGAGTGATTTTGTAGCAATGAGTCACCTACAAAACTTAAATGATTGGGCAGTCATTGCGTTTGCGGGATTCTTTGCGATTTCTATGATGATGATTCCGGGGATTTCCGGTGCAGTTATGCTAATGATGGTGAACCAGTACGGTACCATTTATAACTCAGTTGCAAAACTTTTAGATACGGTGATGTTTATGCTGGTTGGAAAATTTGATCAAGCTCAGCAAGCTTTTTCATCGGTAGTGATCTTATTGCCCTTTATGATTGGTGCGTTTTTAGGTGTGATCCTCATGGCAAAGGTTTTAAACTTCCTATTACACAAGTATGCTCATCAGGTGTATTGCGCCGTGTTTGGTATCGTAGTAGCTGGTATTTGGATTCTGATGGAATTGGCGCTCAAAGGTGCTGTAGTAAGTGTGCAAGGTGGCGGATCGTGGTTTATGTTGATCGTGGCGTTAGTTGTTTTTATCATTATCGGCGTATTAGCCACAATATTTTTGGATAAACAAGACCCCACGGACACCTAATAGCAAAAAAAGCCGTTAGACATATGCTAACAGCTTTTTATTAAACAAGTTTTGTAAGCGCTTGCCAAAAAGTACAAAGCATGTTACTATATTCATGGATTTAAATATTTAAATGTATGGATAGAGGTGAGCCTATGGAAGAGGTAACCATGGAGCCGAAACAAAAGGCAGCTTTAGATGAGTTTATAAATGATTTAGATATTTTAAACGCACTAGCTGATAAGCATCGGCAGCAAATTATTATTTTATTGGGGTCGCGGTTGAAACAAGGCATGACGGTTGGTGATATCACGACCCAGTTAGATATTTCCCAACCTGCAGTTTCACATCATTTGAAGATTTTGCGATCAGTCAATATTGTAGATTCGACGCGAAACGGATTGGAAAATACTTATTATTTAACGTTGGACGACACATTAGAGCGTTTGGAGCGAATTGTGAAATTAATTCGGGAGTCAAATGCGTAAGTTATGAATAGTGTGTTTCGAAAAAATAAATTTTAACAATGAGGGGCGGATATAATGGCAAAAGCATATATGATCGGATCAGGAATTGGTAATCTGGCAGCTGGCATTTATTTAATACGTGACGGTGGCTGGAGTGGTGATCAAATTACCATGTTTGGTCTTGAAAAACACGGTGCCAATGATGGTGCTAAGGTAGCTGATTATGAGTCCGAATACGGTAACCCAGAATTAAGTAACAATAAAGGATTCTTGGCGAAGGGTGGCCGAATGCTGAACGAAGAAACTTATGAAAACTTATGGGATGTTTTACGTTCAGTACCATCGCTGGATAATCCAGGACAATCAGTTACGGACGATATTTTGAACTTTGACCATGCACATCCTACACATGATGTTGCGCGATTAATGGATCGGACGGATGGCATTCGTAATAAGGGTGATCAAAAAGATTATAATCATATGCAATTTAATAATCAGGATCGCTTCCTATTAACCAAGTTAATGATGATGCCTGAATCTAAGGAACCACAATTAAATGATGTCAGCATTGAACAGTGGTTTGCTAAGAGTCCTCATATTTTCACAACTAATTTCTGGTACATGTGGCAAACAACTTTCGCGTTTAAGAAAGAAAGCTCTGCAATGGAGCTACGGCGTTACATGAATCGAATGATCTTAGAATTCAGTCGAATCAATACTTTGGCCGGCGTGACGCGAACACCATATAATCAGTATGAAAGCATCATTTTACCAATGCGTAAATATTTGACGGATCATGGTGTGAACTTTGTAAATAATCGTAAAATCACTGAATTTGTATTTAAAGATACACCGTTACGCGATGACATCATTGTAACAGGCTTGAAGTATGAAGAAGTGGATAACGATAACAAACCCGGTGAGATTGAAATTGGCGAAAATGATTTTGTCTTTGATACGAACGGTGCAATTACGGATAGTTCTTCCATTGGCGATTTAAACACCCCAATTAAAGAAAACATGGAGTATGCGCCAAGTGCAGCTCTTTGGAAACAGGCAACGGAACACTTCTACAATTTGGGTAATCCAGACAAATTCTTTGCCGATCGTAAACAAAGTGAGTGGTTAAGTTTCACTGTGACAACCAATAATCATTTCTTATTAAATGAGATTTCTCGGATTACACAACAGGAGCCAGGAAATGCGCTGAATACTTGGGTTGACAGTAACAATTTGATGTCAATCGTTGTCCATCACCAACCTCATTTTCACGTTCAAAAGGAAAATGAAACTGTTTTCTGGGGCTACGTCATGTATCCACGTCGCAAAGGAGATTATGTTGACAAACCATTTATCGAAATGACTGGTAAAGAGATGTTAGAGGAGCTGTTAGGCCATCTAGCGGCTGTGGATCCAGCGCGTGACAACATTGCTGATCATACCGAAGAGATTATGGACAGCATTGTAAACGTCATTCCAGCCTACATGCCGTATGCTAGCGCGTTGTTTAATCGTCGTGCTGTGGGGGACCGTCCAGCTGTTGTGCCAAAGAACTCTAAGAATTTGGCTTTTATCAGTCAGTTTGCCGAAATGCCATTTGACATGGTCTTCACGGAACAATATTCATTTAGATGTGCCCAAGTGGCTGTATATCACTTCATGGGAATTCCTGATAGTGAGTTAACACCACTCCATCATTATGAAAAACAACCTAAAGTTTTGGCAAGAGCAACAAAGACAATGTTTAGATAATTAATGAAAGCACATTTTATCATGACTGCGAGCATGATTGGTGAATTTGCGTGATAAGGCAAAAAACGAGAGTGATGGTCTGTGGGTAAATCAGATCGTCACTCTCGTTTTATATTAGTCAATTTGTTTACCGTTTACGATTAACACATCGACGTGTTTTTCTTTTTGATCTCGTTCTGGGGGAAGCGTCATATAATCGTCGTACATGCGAGTTAGAATGCGATCGTAAGCTTCTGGAATCTTAACCTGAATATCTTCGAACGGATGGGTGATCAACTCAGAGATTTCGGCTTGATTTAAAACTTCTTTATCATAGGCATACTGAGACGCATAATTTTTGTAATGGTGAAATGGTTCCTTATTATAAAGACGCATAATATTTTCGCGTTTTTCTTTTAGTTTGGCAACTGACATATAGTGATTAAGGTCGTTAGTTTCCGGATCCTTACGAAACGGGGTTTTGATGATATTATAGCCTAAGCGTAAAAGGATTCGTGTATCAAAATAACGAAAACGACTGTAAACAGCTCGCCTAATTTCAGGTTGTCGTGGTACTTTATCAAACGGAAAAATATCAACGAAAACGCCTTTGCGCGCGTCATTGACATTATTTCGTTCTTCAATATAAGTGTCAGTATCAATCATTTTCATGTAGCTAAATGCAAAATTAGGATCTGTGTCCGCGGTTTGAATGAAGTAGTGTTCATTTTGCAAAAGGGCAGGGGCAATAGAAGAAAAACGATCATATTCATCACGTCGCATACCAATGTCCACATCGTCATCCCATGGAATAAAGCCGTTATGGCGAATTGCACCAAGCAGTGAACCACCAATTAGAAAGTATTTGATGTGATGTTTTTCGCAAATGTTAACGAACTTTTTTAAAGTGTTTAATTCAATTCGATGCAACTCGCTGATTTGCGACATAGAACAATGCTCCTCCGTTTTTTATTACCCTAAGTGTACCTGATTTTAGTTAAGATTTAAACATGTGCCACAGATTGATGGTGGCTTCCAGCAACATTCCGATTGCCATCATATACATCGCAATCATGTTTTGATGAACAAAAACAAAGTAAGTTAAAATCAAATAGAAAACGAAAAATAAAATTGCGGTTACTTTTGAATTACCAGTCATTAGGATACCTCCCAAGTTATCAATTTACCTTCATTTTAGTTTAAAATGATTCTAATTTCCACAATTTATTGAAAACGATGTCATTATATTTTTAGTTTTTAGTAAAATTGGAAAATAATTGGGGGTTTTACGGTTGACAATTATGATGGGAACCATTATTATTGGTACCTAAGATTAGGTTTTAAATGCGAAGAGTCACGGAGGATTGTACAATGAGAAAAACCAAAAATGCGTTGTTAGAATATTTATTAAAGAATGTCCAGAATGCGGATCTTGTCAACAAACTGTTGGTTACAATGGTTTCTCGCGGACAAATTGCCTTGATTCCTGCAACTAATTCTGGTTCACAGCAGCATAAGTAAGCGAGTTAATTGCTTTTGTAACTGGCTGTGATATAGTAATACTGTTGTTATGGGGTCGTTATGGATTCGACAGGTATAGGTTGAGCCCGGATTGCGTTTCGTAGTTTACGTCTACGTTAAAAACGTTCAGTTTAATTATAACTGCAAAAAATAATAACAATTCTTACGCTTTAGCTGCTTAATAACAGCTTAACGTAGATCTGCCTAGCATCGTCCATGTGTTGGATACAGGTCTTAAATTAAGTGGACTTACGCAAGTTGCTCACATCTGAAGTAGCTTGAAGAGACTAATCAGATTAGCTGATCAAGAGAACCCTGACATACGGTGTTTTGGTTAGTGAAATTTAAGTAGTATGCCTATGAACGTAGATATCTGGGTGGCAATATGCTTGGACGCGGGTTCGATCCCCGCCGACTCCATTTTATAGTTTCAGTACAGGTTAATAGTCTTCAGAATGCCGGTTTTATGCGGTTTATTCTGAAGACTATTTTCATTTCTATGCTGTACTTTTCAAGTCTCATTCAAATTGTATTGATAGAGATTTTTAACGGCACATTCACTACGGTAAATGTGCTTTTTTTGGTGCACCCGGCATTGACGTCAACTAGGCGGTGAAAGTACGCTATGGGACGTAGTAGACGGAACCATGAGTTGAGGGGAAGGGTGTCCGTAAATCTGAAGGAAGCCTAAAACAAAGTACCACACTGGCGAATAAAAGTGACTATACTGCATAAGGTTGGCACAAACATTTTACTCGAAGTCACAACAGTAAAGCCAACAGCGACACGGTATAAAAGCTGACGTACTTACTCGGGAAGACCTGTATGACAAGTTGCCGACAGGAAGAACGAAACGTTCCACAGGAAAAAGCATGTCAGTGATGGGATGTTGAGTCATACAGGATATTTAGGATTAGTTTCTAGAAATGGTATATAAAATTTTTTATTGGAATTAAACATATTTTATTCTTCTTATTCTTAAAATTAAAATGCTATTGCGATTTAATGAATAAAAAACTAAAATAGCATTATAGAACAATGAGAGAAGACGAATAAATGAATAAAATTGTCATTGATTGTAAGAATGTGTCTTTCAAATATAAAACTTACAAAAAGAGTCTAGGATTTAAAGGAGAATTTCTCGATTTTTTTAAACGTGAGACGGAATATGTACCGGCTTTAAAGAGTTTTGATCTAAGAATAGCGAAAGGGGAAATCGTAGGATTACTGGGTGCGAATGGAGCCGGAAAAACAACTTTGATAAAAATTCTATCTGGTGTAATTCCATCTAATTCCGGTAGTGTTATGGTGTTAGGATATAATCCTTATGAAAAAAAAGCACGATTTTTACACAAAATCGGTGTTTTATTTGGACAAAAGAGTCAATTGATATGGGATCTTCCTGCTGTTGATACGTTTTCTATGTTAAAAGAAATCTACCAGATTCCTACCACTGAGTTCCATGAACGCTTAAATTATTTAGCAACTGAGTTTGATATATCTGAAGTTATAAATAGACCTGTTAGAAATTTATCTTTAGGACAGCGCACAAAATGCGAATTAGTATGTTCGTTAATTACAAAACCCGAAATAGTATTTTTAGATGAACCCACTTTGGGAATTGATATAATTAGCCAAATGAAAATATATGCATTGCTAAAAAAATTTAATGAAACAAGTAACATGACTATTTTATTGACTAGTCACAATACTAAAGATATTGAAACTCTTGCGAAAAGAGTAGTGATCATTAATAAAGGAATCAAGGGATTCGATGACAGTTTAAAAAAATTGATGACCAATTTCTCGAACCGGTATTTTTTAGAAGTGACAACTGATAAAGAAATAGATAATGAAATTCTTGAAGGCATTACAAAACTAGGGCAAATGGATTATTTAGTGGATGCAAAAAAATTTCCTACACTACCGTTTGATACTAAACATATTCTAAAAGTTCAACGGAAAGACAGTAGTCTGGATCAAATTTTAGAAAGAATTTTTTTGAACAAGGAAAGTGATTGAACATGAAATATATTAGTAGTGGATTAATAGCTTTTTATACGAAATTATCTTATAGAGGAAATTTTGTTATAGCTCTGGTTACTAAGGGAATGCAACTGGCCCTGTCATCTTTCATGTGGATTGCTATTTATCACTATGGCGCAAATGAATCTATTAGAGGCTTTACTGTTGCACAAATGTTGGTGTACTTAGGTGTTATAAACTTGTTATCACTAGTGTTTGATTTTTCTCCGATTTTTCGTTTAGGAAATTTGCTCCTATGTCAATAAATGGCACATCTTTTTCTAAACACTTGTTCTAATTCTGTCGGAATTAAACCAACTGATGTAATTTGAGGTTCGGATTACCAAGTCCTCAAAATTGGAAAAAGTTGTTTGAAAGGCAAACTCTCTCTTCAACAATGAGTGAAAAGCTTCAATTGGCCCATTATCATAAGGATAACCTTGTTTTGAGTATGAGTGGCTAATCTGATGCCGTTCAAGTAAAGTTTCAACTTCGTTGCTGGTGTACTGTGAACCCATGTCAGAGTGAAAATATTGTGGCTTTTGATGACATTCAAGCGCCTGATTAATCGTTTCTACAACTAACGTCGCCTCCATCTGACGACCAATCTTGAAAGCAAGAACTTGATGAACCTTTGGTTCGTAAATAGAACTGAGATAAACCCAGGTTCCTGGACGTAATTCCAAATAAGTAATGTCAGCACGCCATATTCTTGCATTGGGCTGGTGCTTGATTAAATTGGGGCGTTGTGAATGATCCACATGAGTGCCAGGTTTTTTAAATCGCCGATTCATTAAAGAGTGAATCTCCATTTCCCTCATTAATCGTAAAATTCGTTTTGACCCAACACAGATGCCTGACTTGCGAAGCACCATCGTTATTCGTGGATAACCATAGGCACGATAATTATTTTCCCAAATCAATTTAATTTTTTCTTTGAGCTGATTATCAACACGTTCGTGTTGACTAGGTTGATATCTTTTCCAATGGTAATAGGTGCTGCGCGGTAATTTCAGTGCCGAAAGAATAATTGATAAGCGGTGTCGCAATAACTGATCTTCTATGAAGACAAGGCAATTAATTCGTCCTAATGCTTTCCCAGTAACACCGCCGCAGCTTTTAAAATTTCAAGTTCCTCCTTTAATCGCTGATTTTCCTTTTGAAGTTGTTTGAATTCTTTGGACGTTACTTCAGTACCGTCTTCTAGCTCAACTGATTTAGCGCCTTTAACCCAGTTATGAATTGCGGCTGGAGAAACACCGTATTCCTCGGAAAGCGAGCGAATAGATCTTTTCTCTTCACGATGCATCTTCACAATGCTGGCTTTAAAATCATCTTGATATCGTTTCATTGGAATGCTCCTATCTTGTTTTATTAATTATGGCACAACTGTTCAGAAATTTATGTACAAAATACTAGGATAGGAGCAATTTGATACATAATGGGCAGTTGACTACCTATCTAATCAGACCAATAAACATTTTTATTCAAGGACTTTTTCAATACATAGGAAATGAAGCGTTTTATATATTCGCGTTTTTGTGTATTAGCTTTTATTTTGTCAAAAGTGAATACAGTTCTTGGGCAAGTATTATATTGATTTTTATTTTTATAGTTTGTACCTATCTAATGTTTTACACTTGCATCAGTTGCATTGCGTTAACTAGTTTCTGGTTAGTACAAGTTTGGCCATTGAGACCTGTATTAACCGCGCTTTTCCTGTTACTAGGCGGACAATATTTTCCGTTAAAAGTGCTGCCCCTTGAATTATACAATGTAGTTCGTTGGAGTCCGTTTTCGTTGGCTGGTAATACACTGTCTACTATTTTACTTGGACATGTTGATGGAGTGGGAATCCTTGAAAACATTTTGGTCTCTTGGGGTTGGTTATTGTTTTTCATGATTGTTTATAAATTTGGATGGAAGTGTGGATTGAATAAATATATGGGGGTTGGCATCTAATGACTTGGAATTTGTACAAGTGTCTAATAAAACAAAGCTTAAAAGAAGTGTTTGCCTTTCGCATGACAACAGTGCTCATTGTTGTTTTTGGTGCCCTTTTTTATCTGATTGAAATTTTGACGGGTTTTGTTTATTTCAATTTCACACAAAATATAGCAGGATGGAGATTACTGGATTATTTTAATCTTATTACATCCGCAAATATCATTTCGTATGGTTATCAATTTCTATTTGTTTCAGCTCACGAGGAGTTAAGTGATCAAATAATTGAAGGACAGTTAGACTACACTTTGATCAGACCGGTTAACAGTTATCTTTATTACGCATTGAAGAGATTGGACTTTCCTTCCTTAATTAATTTCTGGTTGTCAATTTTTGTTGAAATATATATACAAATTCAGTACGGATTTTTAGGAGTTAGTACTTATATTTTGTATGTGGTTTCGGTGTTTGGCGGAATTTTCTTTGTTTTTTTGATTAATCAAATTATTGTAACTTTGAGTTTTTGGATAAATAATTTATCCGCATTAAATGGGGTCCCAGAATACTTAATGGATGCATCGAACAGACCTTATCAGATTTATCCAAAAATTTTTCAAATCTTCTTCATGTGGATAATCCCTTCATTATCTGCTACAAATTTGCCAGTTCTTTTAATGAAAGGGGGAGTGAAAGCTAGTTGGATGTTGGAAAACATACTTATATTAATAGTGTTGTCGTTATTTTCATACGTAGAGTGGAATTTAGGGTTAAAACACTATGTATCAGCTAATTAGTTTTTGAAAGGAGATCTTCTATTTGGGATCATGTCAAACAGGAATTCAAAATCACAAACTCTAGATTTTGCCTGTGAGACAAGAGTAAGGAAAATTTTATTCAATCATTGTCTCAGGCTAAAGAAAGATTGCAGAAGGCGATTCTTCAATCACTAAATAACATATTGGGTAGTCTAGTTATAGAGCTGTCTGGTAACGATAAGATCCCAAATTGGAAACCATATGAATTTATAGAAAAAGTTTAGGAAGGTGGTTTTTATGGAAAAAGCTTTAAATGATTTGATAAAAATTTCAAAAAAATATAAAAAGCAAAAAGATTTAGAACATCTTGAAGTTGAATATTTGTCGGTTTTTTACGAAGGTAAGGATTTTGGGAATTATTTGTATAAACATTTATCTCCATATTTTGTTTCAAACGGTTCAAGTATGGGAGAAAAAAATAAAGTTTATTGTTTTGTTTTGGAAAGTGTGGACGACTATGAAAAATATTTTGTTCATGCAAAAAAGATAAAACACTATTCTCCAAGCGAAAATCAAGTATTTCAAAAAGCAAAATATATCATTTCTACGGATGAAGACTTTGTTTATGATTCTCAAAATCATTGTATTATTTATACTAATCGAGATGAAACAATTATTTTTTCAAATCGGTTACATTACAATCAAGCCTGTAAAAGAGTGATCCGTGATGAACTGATTTATGGACTGGTACAATCCCAAGCTACACCATCCATAATGTTACATTCATCCTGTGCGTTAGATAATACTGGGAAAGCTATTTTAATTTGTGGAGATAAGGGAGCTGGCAAAACGACTACCTTAGTAAATCTTCTTGATCTTGGTTACGATTTGCTTAGTAATGATCTTACTTTTGTTAAGCAAGTTGATGGAAAAATATGGGTTAAGGGTACTCCAGAAAGCATAAATATTGGGTTAGGTACTGCTTCCAAATTTGAACAGTTACAGGATATTATACCTGAAAACATGAGAGAGTTGAGCGATCATGATCTGTGGAGTACGCATTTAAAACCAGAATTAAATTGGCAAAGTTTTGCTAACAAGTTTAACGTAAAATTAATCTCAGAGTGGACGGAATTAAGTACCATATTGTTCCCAAAAATAGGTGAAGGTTTAGTGCCTGAATGTAATAAAATTGAAAAAATACAACTAAAAAAGAACTTACAAAATAGTTTCCGCGGAATCAATGTTGGCCATAATATACCATGGTCAACATTAATTGAAAAACGGCACAAAGAAGTGCAGAGTAGCGAAATTAGTAAATTACTGGATGGATTACTAAATAAGTCGGCATATAAAATTCGGTATTCAGGTAAAAAAGATGAATTAAGTAGTCTAATTTATGAAAGTATTACAAAAAAGCTTTCGTAGTAAACTTGTTTTCTAAGGCGTTGAAAGTGGGTGTCAAAAATGACTAAGAAGTACCATCGAGCGTTTGGGGTATACGGAATTATTTTTATCGACGGAAAGTTAGTTGTTATTAAGAAAAATGGGGGACCATACATAAATCGGTTTGATTTACCTGGCGGCAGTTTAGAGGACGGTGAATCTTTGGATAAGGCAATTGTCCGCGAAATTGCGGAGGAAACTGGCCTTCAACCGTTGAAAATTAGGCAATTGGGGATAACGAGCTTTAAATATCCTTGGCACTACAAGAAATGGGAATATAACCAACACATCTGTGTATTTTATGATATTCAGCAGTGGCAGGGCGTTGCGGTCGATCATGTTGCTCAATTTATTGGACAAGATTCGCTGGGTGCAAAATTGGTGTCATTGGCAGATTTAAACGAAAAAAACACTTCTCCTTTAGTTTTAAAGGCAAAAGCGTTTTTGAAAAATAATGACAGGTTTGACTCTGCAGATCAAACATTTACAACTTGGAATGTTTTAAAAAAGCCAGTTTATTAGGAGATGTCTTGCCAATATTCTGGCTTTTTTGGCAACTCGTCATAAGTTTGAAATATATTTGGTTTGACATTTGTGTGTTTTAACTCAGAAAGAGATCGCCAAACTAGTGACCGTCCTTTATTTGTTTGTCAGTGACATTTAAGTAAATTCCTAACCCAACAATTCCTACCACGGCAATCCACAAAATCACCCACCAAAAAGTTAAAAATAGTGACATGACGGTGGCTAACAGTATCAACGGGGCCAGAAATTTTGTGAGGCCATATAATAGTTTTAACATGAAGAAAAACATCAGCATTATTAGTAATACCAGCATATTCTACCACGACCTTTCTTACTGGATATTATAGTACACGAAATCGGATTGAGGTACTCTAGATATAAGAAACGAGTGATTAATCATGAGTAACTAAAAGAGCCTACCGTGTATCATTTTGCGGCAGGCTCTGTATTTAAACTTATTTGTGGTCTAATTTTTCACTAAGATAGTCTCCATCTTCATGAACACTATCTTGTGACTCATCATAAAGTAAGTGATCCAAATGGTTTTCTTCTAAGTCGTTGTTTTCATTGGGATTAGGGATAGAATCCGGCGTTTGCTTTGGTGATTTTTCACCAGGTTCCATAGGATTATCGTTTTGTTCATCATAACTCATATTACTGTCAGGGGCGCCATTGCGCTTCTTATCCTGTTTAAAAGTTTCTTTAATATGTTCATCATCCATATTGGCCACTTCCTTAGCTAATTTTTGGGGACAACTTCGCTATATAAGTTTGAAAATAATGTGAGCGAGTTGTACTAAACGACTTGTTTTTGTCGTTTTAACTCGCTATACGGAATAATAAAGCTGGTTTCAGCAACATCTGTCAGGAAAACTTGCCAAGTACTTTCTTCATCTAGTAAACGAGTATCTACTTTTTTGACATAAGCGATTTGATTCTCATTTACATACAGAACTTCATCATCGGTGGTTTGAACTCTGAGTAACATTAAATATCTCCTCTCAAATAACCTTGACTGTCAACTATACGCAAAGTTTAACATGTCTTGAGGGAGTTTATAATTTTCGTGCTTATTGAAAAACTTTTATTTACGATTAATCTAAAAATGGTATGCTAGTTTGAAAATTAGGCAAAACACTTCTATGTTTAAATGAACGTTTGAATTATACTAGGATCATGGAGAAATTTGTAAAGAGGGGTACGTATGAAAATTTTAATGATTGAAGACAACAAATCGGTGTCCGAAATGATGGGCATGTTTTTTAAAAAAGAACAGTGGGATGCATCTTTTGCATATGATGGTAACGAAGCGGTTGAGATGTTTAAGAGTGCACCAAATGATTGGGACATGATTACACTTGATTTAAACTTACCTGGAAAAGACGGCATGGAAGTTAGTTCGGAGATTCGACAAATTTCAAAAACTGTGCCGATCATTATGCTGACGGCAAGGGATTCGGAAAGTGATCAAGTTCTTGGCCTTGAGATGGGCGCTGACGATTATGTCACTAAGCCGTTCAGTTCAATTACCTTAATTGCCAGAATCAAAGCTTTGCATCGGCGTGCACAAATGGGCACAACGAGCAGCACAGAAGAAACGGACAATCAACAAACCAATTACGATGTTGAGACAGGAAGCTTTAAGTTAAGTTCTTCAACTAGAGAGGCTTATTTAGATGATAAATTAATTCCTGATTTAACACCCAAAGAATTTGATTTGTTGAAAACCTTAGCGCAAAAGCCAAAACAAGTTTTTTCCCGGGAACAATTACTCCAATTAGTTTGGTATTATGAGTTTTATGGGGATGAAAGAACTGTTGATGCGCATATTAAAAAGTTACGGCAGAAAATTGAAAAAGTAGGACCACAGGTGATCCAAACAGTTTGGGGAGTCGGATATAAGTTCGATGATAGCAAAGCGGGGGATTAAACATGCGTTTGAAACTGCTATATCAACAGATGTTAGCTTTTTTTGCGGTAATTTTTACAACCGTAATTATATTTGGGTTGGCATTTATTCAGTTTTCCAATCGAATGGTTTATCAAGATACTTGGAAGCAGCTTGAAAGTTATGCCGATAGTGTTTTTCAACAATCAGTTGTGGTGAATTCTAGTGGCGAATTTGAAGGAATCCAACTGGGCGGCTTACAAAATAGTGAACGGTTGCTGGCAAACCAAGCAATTCATTTTTCAATTTATATCAAGAAAAATACGATTGCTTATCCGAAAAATGGTTTTTCCCCAGTTATCAATAAAAGCCAGTGGAAAAAGCTGAAAAGTGGTGAAACACTGACAACAAAATCTGCCCGGCGCTTTAATCGTACTGGAAAAAGCAAAACGCAATCGATGACGGACATCATCAAACCGTACAGAAATGAAAACGGTGAATTGATTGCGGTCGTTTTAGTGGGTTCGCCGGTTGCTAATATTCAGTCCAATATGCGAAAAATCCAACATAATTTATTAATAGCTTTTCTTATTTCTGGACTGGCAGCAATTTTTATTGCCTACGGGCTGGCCAAATATTCGGTTTCGCGGATTGACCGTATCCGAAAGGCGGCTCACAAAATTGGCGAAGGTAATTTTGATATTACGGTGCCAACAAAAGGTAATGATGAAATCGATGGTTTAGCATCAGACTTTAATCATATGACGAAATCACTTAAGGCGTCGAACGAAGAAATCAAGCGTCAGGAACAGCGACGGCGAGAATTTCTTGCGGACGCTGCGCATGAAATGCGAACCCCTCTGACGACAATTAATGGTCTTTTGGAAGGGTTAACCTATGATGCCATTCCAGAAGAAAGTCGTGAAGAGAGTCTACAATTGATGAGCAATGAAACCAAGCGCTTAATTCGATTGGTCAACGATAATTTGGATTACGAAAAAATTCGGACAAATCAAATCATTTTAAACCGTCATGAGATTCGGGTCCATGAGGTTGTGAATAATTTAGTTGAACAGTTACAAAAAAAGGCCCATGAGGCAAAAGATCAGTTTGTCACCCAGGTTGCTGACAATGTCACGGTTTATGCGGACTATGATAGATTTGTGCAAATAATGTTCAACATCATGCAAAACTCGATTCAGTTTACGAATGGCGGTATAATAACGATTACGGCTCATAATGATAAAGATAAAAATTGTGTCATTTCGATTAGCGATACGGGCATTGGCATGTCGGATGATCAAATGAAGAACATTTGGGAACGATATTACAAGGCTGATGCCTCTAGGAAAAACACCAAGTATGGGCAATCTGGTTTGGGCATGGCAATTGTGCATCAACTTGTTAAGGCTCATAAAGGGACAATCAATGTTTCTAGTGAATTAGGCAAAGGGACCACATTTACGCTTCAATTACCTTGTGAAGATAAAAAAACAGAAAGCTAAGAGGCTTAACTTTCTGTGACAAGCAATAAAAAAAGCAGGAATTCAATTGAATTCCTGCTTTTATATTAGCTAGATTATTTAGCAGCTGGAGTACCGAACCATTCGATACGGCTCTCAACTGTGTCTTTAATAGCTTTTGTACCAGGTGCAAGTAACTTACGAGGGTCATAACCTTTAATATCATTTTGGTCATGTCCTTCTTCAATATACTTACGAGTTGCAGCTGCGAAAGCCATCTGGCATTCAGTGTTAACGTTAACCTTTGCAACACCCATTGAAATAGCTTTTTGGATTTGTTCCTTAGGAATTCCTGAACCACCATGTAAAACAAGTGGAGTAGAAATTACGTCAGCTAATTCTTGGAGACGTTCGAATTTCAAGCCCTTCCAGTTTTCTGGATATTGGCCATGAATATTACCAATTCCACAAGCAAGGTAGTCAACACCAGTTGCGGCGATTTGTTTAGCTTCTTCAACATCAGCTAATTCACCTTCACCAATGATACCGTCTTCTTCTCCACCGATTGAACCAACTTCAGCTTCAACGGACATACCTTTAGCATGTGCCAACTTAACGATTTCCTTAGTTTTTTCTAAGTTTTCTGCAAATGGTAAATCATGGCCATCAAACATAACTGAGTTGTAACCAACTTCGATACATTCTTTAGCAGCTTCGTAGTTACCATGGTCTAAATGCATGATAACTGGAACTGTGATGTTCATTGATTTAATGGTTTGTTGAACTAAGTTTAAACAAAGTTCGTAACCACCCATGTACTTTGCAGCTCCCATAGAAGTTTGGATCAAAACTGGAGTGCCTTTTTCTTGAGCAGCGCCAAGAATTGCACGTGTCCATTCCAAGTTGTTAGTGTTAAAAGCACCAACAGCGTAGTGACCTTTGCGAGCTTCAGCAAAGATTTCGTTACCATTAACTAATGACATAAATAAAATCCTCCCAAAATATATTACAACGATGTGTAAAAAGGTTGCATTAAACGTACACATTTATTTTAACACATTTGATTATTAAAATGCAGACCAATTTTCAAGCGTTATTTATGGGAGAAACAGAAATGAAATAACGGTGATAATTACGAATAAAAGATAAACGAATAGACAAAATTGGCTAAATTGGGAGCATTTTTGGCCTATGCCAATATTTTAATGAACAAAAAATAAGTGCGTTGAAACCTGGTCGTATCAGCTGTTTATATATATTTAAACTGGTATATCAATTAAATTTAATAATTTATCACTTGTAAAAACGGTTACTTTCCTGTTAAAATGTTTCTTTGTCTTGGTATAGGCTTTAATTTAAAGAGAATAAGGAGAATTTATAATGGGTATCATAATTGCACTGATCCCAGCAATAGCTTGGGGTAGTATTGGACTAGTGTCAGGTCGTCTTGGCGGATCGGCACCTCAACAAACTTTAGGAATGACAATGGGTGCTGTGGTTTTTGCGGTATTTACTTGGTTTTTATACCAACCAACATTATCAGCTAAAGTTTGGATTGCAGGAATTATTTCCGGTTTATTCTGGGCAGTTGGACAAGGGATGCAGTTTACCTCAATGAAAAAAATTGGGGTTTCTAAAACTGTGCCTCTTTCAACTGGGTTGCAATTGGCCGGTAACGCTTTAGCAGGAGTGTTAATTTGGCACGAGTGGACTACTGGAAAAATGATTACCATGGGAACCGTTGCTGTGATCGCATTGATTGCAGGTGCCACGTTTACTTCTTTACGAGATAAAAGCGATCCAGAACATAATAAGGATGAAGATATGGCTGCTGGTATTCGGGCATTGGTGATTTCCACAATTGGTTACATTGGCTATACTGTGGTTGTACGCTTTGCTGATGTGAATGCCAAAGCAGTTATTTTGCCACAAGCGATCGGAATGCTTGCCGGAGCCGTTGTTTTTGTATTTGTTTCAAAAGCAGCCGTTACGGCATTCAAAGATAGTCATACTTGGAAAAATGTCATCACTGGTTTAGTTTGGGGAATTGGGAACATTTTCATGTTCTTAGCAATTCCAAGTGTCGGTTTGGCAATTAGTTATTCACTTGCTCAAGCCGGAATCGTTATTTCAACATTCGGTAGCATCTGGTTCTTAGGTGAACACAAAACGCATCGTGAAATGCAGTATGTTATTTTTGGATCAGTTTTGATTATTGTGGGGTCAACCTTGTTGGCAATTATGAAGTAAATTGATTAATGGTAAAAACAGTAGAAATACTGCTTTTTTTATACATTTTTTAGAAAGTAGCAATTTTGAGTTGAACAATTTTGGTCACGCTTCAAATTTTAGTAATCGGGTGTATAATAAATTGATGGAACATTAAAAATACAAAGTGAGGTAAGTAAACAATGGCACATATTTCGTTTGACGGTTCAGCTGTTTCAAAGTTTGTTCATTATAATGAACTTGCTGAAATGCAACCCCTAGTTACTGCAGCAGATAAAGAATTACGTGAAGGTACTGGTGCTGGAAATGATTTCCGTGGATTCATTGATTTACCAGTTGATTATGATAAAAATGAATTTGCACGTATCAAGGCAGCAGCAAAAAAAATTCAGAATAATTCTGAGGTTTTTGTTGCTATCGGTATTGGTGGCTCATATTTAGGTGCACGTGCAGCAATTGATTTTCTTGGAAATACTTTCTACAACTTGCTCCCTAAGGAACAACGTAACGGCATTCCCCAAGTATTCTTTGCTGGAAACTCAATTAGTTCAACTTACTTAACAGATTTAGTAAACTTGATTGGCGATCGTGACTTTTCGATCAATGTTATTTCAAAATCAGGTACAACTACTGAACCTTCAATTGCTTTCCGTGTACTGAAGGACAAGTTAATTGCTAAATACGGTAAAGATGGTGCTAAGGAACGAATCTTTGCGACAACTGATAAAGCTAAGGGTGCTTTGAAGACGGAATCTGATGCAGAAGGTTATGAAGAGTACGTTGTACCTGATGATATTGGTGGACGGTTCTCAGTTCTTTCTGCTGTCGGTTTATTACCAATTGCTGTTGCTGGTGGTGACATTGATCAATTAATGAAGGGTGCTGCTGACGCTCGCGACGCATATAAAGATCCCGACGTTACAAAGAATGACGCTTACAAGTATGCTGCATTACGTAACATCTTGTATCGTAAGGGTTACACAACTGAATTGTTAGAAAACTTCGAACCAACATTGCAATACTTTGGCGAGTGGTGGAAACAATTGATGGGTGAGTCAGAAGGAAAAGACCAAAAGGGTATCTATCCTTCATCAGCTAACTTCTCAACTGATTTACATTCACTTGGTCAGTATATTCAAGAAGGCCGTCGTAACCTTATGGAAACCGTTGTGAATGTTGACAAGCCTAACCATGATTTAAACATTCCTAAGGAAGATAAGAATCTTGACGGGCTTAAGTATCTTGAAGGTCGAACAATGGATGAAGTTAATAAGAAGGCTCATCAAGGTGTTACCTTAGCTCATAATGATGGTGGCGTTCCTGTTATGAATGTTAATATTCCTCAACAGGATGCTTACACATTGGGCTACTTGATCTACTTCTTTGAAGCAGCTGTTGGTATTTCTGGGTACTTGAATGGAATTAATCCATTCAACCAACCCGGTGTTGAAGCCTATAAAAATAATATGTTTGCTTTACTTGGCCGTCCCGGCTATGAAGCACAAACAAAAGAACTCAACGAACGCCTTGGTAAATAAGACTTTCTAGTAGTTTAACAAAATAAGTTCTGCAGAATTGATATGAGTTTCATGGGTCTCTGTCAAATCGTATTGGTGGAGATTTTGAACGGCACATTCACTTCGGTGAATGTGCTTTTTGTTTACTCATGAATTAAACTAATCCGGATAAAGAAGTTGTCAATATTTCGAAAACCAAAACAGTTACGCTTTAATGCCTTGATTTTACGATTAAGTCCTTCAATTGGACCGTTGGAAAATGGATAACGACAACTGTTTAGAAGGGCTGAACCATTTTTGATAAACGTGTTGATCGTTATGTCCATTTGATTACTAGTGGGTTGGTAGTTAGTAAGTAAGGATTGGAACGCATTAGCATCCTTTTGGTGTATGGCACTTAAGATACCTTGATAGGTTTGATACACAGATCTAAATCTGGGAAAAGCGTCTAGAGCTAAATCAATGGCGTTTTGTTGCGTCATATACTCGTTAATTCCGCGTAAATAAACAGCCTTAGAATCATTAACTTTTATTTCATCAAGATGAAATAAACGCCATTGAGATTTTAAAATATGATAAATTCGTGAATGCTTATCTTGGATAGTACGAATGGTCTGCGTGCGTTCATTATCTAAGGCACGCCCAGCCAGTTGAATAATATGGAAACGATCGATAATCGTGGCCGCATTGGGAAATAAGCGATGAATGAAGCTGCCATATTCAGCATTCATGTCAATCGTCACTGATTGAACTTGGGCACGTTCTTGAACCGAAAAACGAGCTTCAAAGTAGTCAATGATATCTTTACTTAGCCGATCTTTTAAAGTAACAATTCGGCGATGACTAACGGCATCGCAACAATTAAAGGACATCCAGTGATTACAGGAACGAAATTCATCAAAGCAAAGATTCTCTGGGAGATGTTTAACACGATAGGCTAAGTGAATATTGGCATTTAGGATTCGTTGAACACTGCTTGGCGAAATTCCACAAAGTTTAGCAATTTCTTTACTCGTCAACATATCGCGTGCCAAAACGATCACTTGATGTTTGATATTATGTGTGAAAGTTTCGTTACGATTAACCAACTTAGTTTTAGCACCACAGGTTTTTGAACAATCTTTACATTGGTATCTTTGACGTTTTAAATGCATTTCGTAACGACCACCGGATAAGGTTCCTAAACGCAGGTGACTCATGTGAGTTCCGTTTTTAATTAAGCTTTTATGGCCACAATGTGGGCACTTTAAAAGTTGATAAGACAAAGTTGCATGGACGACATGAATACGTTGGTTTGTGGAACACCGTTCTTTAGAAATACCAGTGACAATTAAGTTTGGGTCTGTTATTTCGAATAAGCATAAGATAGAATTAGTTAGGGACATCTGAATTTCCTCTTTTCGATTTGTTTTGGCGATTAAATCGTAGCACAAAGAGGACAGATGTCCTTCTTTATTTTTCTGATTTTCAAAACAGACAAAAAACCGGTATTAGTTATTCACCAATACCAGAAAGTGTAGACCCAGTTTCATGACTTGTCATTTTGCAGAGCTTTTTTATGATTTCAAACTAAAACTATTTTTGGTAATTTTTAATTGACTTTCGGAAGAAAAATCTTTACTATTATGGTGATATCAAGCTGATATTAAGTGAGGTGACCGGGATTGGCGAATGACCAAAAAGATAAGCGGTTTTTATTACGTTTGGATCAGTCTCTTTATGATCGGTTAGCAGAAGAAGCCAATCGAGCTAATCAAAGTGTGAATATGTATATTGTAAGTTTGTTGTCAGAAAATCACGGTACAAAAAGTTTTGAAAATCGCCAGATAATTGGCAAGACTGTTTCTGGTTCGGATGTCAATATGGAAAACGGTCTGGTTCTGGTAACGGGAATTTATTATCGTTATTTAATTAACGATAATTCTGATGTTGATGATAAGGCTAAATATGCTGTGATTGAGGCAAATGGAAATATCTTAACGTTACAAAAAATTTAGCCATTTGGGGGAGATAAGGAATGGCAAATCAACAAAAAAAGCCGTTTGGTGCACTGGGAGAAATTATGACCGCTGCGATGAACGGTGATTACTCAGCGCAATACAATAAGGTACAACAGGCTGCTATAAAACGTAGACAACGTTCGACACAAAAACTCGCTAAGGAAGATGAACGTCATACGCAAAATAAGCCTGAGAGAACAGTTCATGCACGAATACCAAAAAATCGGAGGAGCTTTACTATGCCATTTGGACTTAGAATTGTACCACAAAATAATCGAGGATTAGTTGAAACATTAGGGAAATACAAACGCAGTGTTGATCCAGGATTCCATTTTTACTTTCCATTTTTCCAAAAGATCAGAAATGTGAGTTTGGCAATGGAACCCCTCGCACTGCCTAACTATTCTATTATCACAAAAGATAATGCAGACGTTTCAGCAAGCTTGACGCTAAATTTCCATATCACAGATCCGGTGAAATATCAGTATGAAAATACGGATTCTGTTGAATCAATGGCGCAATTAGTTCGGGGACATTTACGAGATATTATTGGCCGAATGGATTTGAATGAAGCATTAGGGTCAACTGCTAAAATCAACCAGGAGTTGACATTGGCAATTGGCGATTTGACCAATACGTACGGAATTAATGTGGATCGAATTAATATTGACGAATTGACACCTTCACGTGCAATCCAAGAAGCGATGGACAAACAATTGACGGCTGATCGTGAACGGGTTGCCACAATTGCAAAGGCCGAAGGAGAAGCCAAATCAATTGAGTTAACTACCAAGGCTAAGAATGATGCGTTGATGGCAACTGCTAAAGCCGAAGCGGATGCAACAAAAACGCGAGCTAATGCGGAGCGTTATCGAATTGATACAGTTCAGGCTGGATTGGCAGAGGCGACAGACAAGTATTTCCAAAACCAGTCAATCAATGCCTTTTCTGATTTGGCGAAATCAAATACCAATATGGTTGTGGTGCCTTCGGATAGTTCTGATGAATTTGGTAAAATTCCAGTTATTGGTAAACTATTAGGAACTAAAGATGACCAACCACATAATTTATAAATTTAAATATTAATTCATAAAGCTACTACGAGTTTGTTCGGGTGGCTTTTTGTACATATGAAAAAACGAATAGGGTGTGAGAATGTGCGAACACAAACAAAGATCAATTTTGTAGAAGGCCTGACCGGCGCTGTTTTATTAATTTTACTGTATATGCGAATTAATAATTATTATCAACTCACACATAGATGGGTTACGACGTATACCTCGCAGCTGCGTTTTTACATTCTTTCTTTGTGGATTCTGGTTGGATTGATGGTTATTTTTATGGTAATTTTCTTCGTCTATTCTGACCGTTCACAGCCTCAAAAAAATTGGGGATTAGCAGTGGCGCTGCTAATTGTGGGTGCCGGGGTTGTGTTTCAATTCTTGAATCAGCCAGATTATACGAAGCAGCATGTGACACCAATTCCACTTTCAGTTAATCAGGTTATGAAAAAGGTATATGCAAAAAAATATAGTTCCTATGAAGATGGGTTTTACTTTTATAATCCGGATAGCAAATATTATAAGCAAACTAGAAAAGAAGTTCGAAGATACTCTTTAAGTAGTCAGACAGATTTATATTGTGCGAATTTAAAATCTTTACGGCGCAAGCTTGGTTCAAAACGTTATCAAGCGTTAATCACCAAATTAAAGATTAAGAGTGGTAATGCGATTGTCTTTACCTATCGAGAGGACGGCAAGAATAAGGTTAAAGTATTTAACAGATTACAGGACCGACAAGTTTTATTGCGTTTTGTCCACTACTTAAATGGTGATGAAACCGTAAATTTCTTCGGATAAAAAAAGGCCTCAAGGCATTGAAAAACAACGCTTTGAGGTCTATTAATATTGGGCATACTGGGATCGAACCAGTAAATTACGGATTCAGAGTCCGTGGCCTTACCATTTGGCGAATGCCCACTAAATTTACCTATATAAGTTTACCGTTTTTCTGTAAAACTGTCAACATATGTTTACAACCATTCTTTATAAACTGACAAGCACTCAGCTTTTTGCTACAATAAGACTGTTATGAGGTGAAAATATGGCTACAAATTCTGATTCGATTTATAATGTTTTATCACAAATTCGTGAGTATCCAGAACGTGCTGAAGTGAATACCTTAGGATATACAAATGTTGTGCAATTAAAAATCAGTGATAGCATCCCAGTTGCTAATCCAGAAATATACTTTCCTGACGAAACTTTGCTAGTTGACCGACTTTCGGATGAGTTTGTTGATAAATATAACGTTTTGATGGACTACTTTAATGGTTTAACGAAGAAGCCAATGAAAAGCTATCATGAGGTTTGGGTAACGACTGCACACGTTGTTGGAAAGAAAGCATATATGCTTGAGCTGACCTATGAGTAACCGTGAGCTTAAGGTTACTTTGGCAGATACAAAAGAAAAGTTAGTTATCTGGGCAGTCATTGCAATTTTGTGTGTGGTCAGTGAAAATCTGCTGAACTTTGCTTTTATCCCGTATATTCTGATCGCGATATTTATATACTGGATCTATCTTTTTGTTACTTTTGTTTATTTGACCATTTTAAAAATGAAAGGAAGCTAAGGTATTGACTTTGTGGCTCAAATAAGATAAATTAGAACAGTACTATTTTTGCCCGCTGGTCAAATTGGTTTAAGACGTCGCCCTCTCAAGGCGGAGCTACGGGTTCGAACCCCGTGCGGGCTATTATAAAACTGGAAAAGGGCTTCAAACCATTGCAATATCAGTGGTTTGAAGCCCTTTTTTATAGCTCTGTGTACTTTTTTTTGAAATGCAGGTCTAACTAATTTTTAAGAAGTTACCATATCTTGTCACTATTCAAAGGAGATCGTACATAACCAGAAAGAATACCCAAATTCCGTCTTGTTTGAAGATCTAATTTAGTTGCATCAGCATCGTCTGCGACAAAATCATAGATAGTTTTAAGAATTGTCGCGACTTTGTGCTGTGTTAAATAGAGATTTGTAATGCCCAGCGAAAGCTCAACTGCAATTTTTGTGTAATCTTCATGATTATGAAGTTGAGTTGCGGCGGTTGTGATAGTATTTTGAATTTTTGGATCAGATTTAAATTCTGGTTCAAAAAATGCTTTACCAATTAGTTCGGAAAGTTGCTGATATTTTTCGTTCATTGTAAATTCCCCCATAAGTGTATTTTGTCTTTTACAAATACATCTCTATGGTACACCATTTAGTGTGGCTATGCCAAAACTAAAATGATAACATGGCATTGTATCGCGGATTATGAAAGTTGTTATGTTGGTTACCACACCAATTGGCAGTATAGTATTTGTTAAATACACAAAATATATAATGCGAGGAATGAACGCCCATGTTAAAAAAGCCTCAAGTCTTAACCCCGAATAGTAAAATTGCGATTGTCAGTTTGTCTAGTGGAACGCTTGGCGAAAGCTTTGCCACCCATCAATTGCAATTAGGAATTAAACGGTTAAAAGAAATGCAATTGCAGCCAGTTTTTATGCCCAACGCACTGAAAGGAATCCAGTATTTAGCTGATCATCCGCAGGCGCGCGCTGATGATTTAAAAACTGCTTTTGCCGATCCAGAAATTAAGGGCATCGTTTGTGCAATTGGTGGCGACGATACTTATCGGCTATTACCTTATCTCTTAGAGGATGAAACATTTGTTCATAATGTCCATTCCCATCCTAAGTTGTTTACTGGCTTTTCAGATACAACAATTAATCATTTGATGTTCTATCAATTAGGAATGCAGAGTTTTTACGGTCCAAATTTTCTGAATGATTTGGCAGAGTTGGATCAAGAAATGCTCCCTTACACCAAACATACCTTTATGAATTATTTTAGAAATGAGGCGACAACCTCAGTTACGTCTAGTGCTGTGTGGTATGAGGAACGCGAAGATTTTTCATCTGCAGCTGTCGGAACGCATCGGAAACAGCATATGGAACAAAAAGGGTATGAGGTGTTGAGAGGATCAGGACAAATTACGGGCCGACTATTGGGTGGTTGTCTCGATAGTTTGTATGATATTTTGTCAGGAACTCGCTATCCTGATGAAAAAGAAGTTACAGAAAAGTATCACTTATTTCCTAGCTTAAACGAGTGGCAAGACAAAATTATGTTTATTGAAACTAGTGAGGAAAAACCCAATCCAGAACTTTATCGAAAAATGTTACTAGCATTAGACGATGACGGTATTTTTTCAGCTATTTCAGCAATCCTTGTCGGCAAACCGCAGGCAGAAGCCTTTTATGACGAATATAAGCAGATTTTACTGGAAATCACCGATTCATATCAGTTACCTATTTTAGCAAATGTCAATTTTGGCCATGCCTATCCAAGGACGGCGCTCCCCTATGGTGGTGAGACACAAGTTGATTTTGACCGGAAAGCCATCACGCTTTTGGAGCCGATGTTTGCATAAAAGGATACTGAACAGTTAAATATTTGATGACAAAAAGTTGCTAGCTAACGATAAAATGTTACTAGCAGCTTTTTATTTAGTTAGTCAAATTTTGTTGCAACTTTTTGGCCCGAACTAACCACTAATAAGTGAAAGGGGGTAAGTCACGTGAATAAAGTAAAAATCAGAACAGTCAAACGGGCTATTCGGGGGGATCAGCAAGCATTTTCCCAACTTGTTTTAGGCCAGGCCGATTATTTAACGCGAACTGGACATCTTTATCTGTCACGCGATGTTGATGTTCAAGATGCTATTAGCGAGACGACACTGATCGCATTGCATTCAATCAGTCAACTGCAGAAACCCGCGCTATTTCGAACTTGGTTAACGCGAATCTTGATTCGTCAGTGTTACCGCAGATATTCAGAACAAGCCCATGAAGTTTGTGATTTGGCAGACCTTCCCGAAATGCCAACGAATTTAGCAAACGTTTCGGTTGATGAAAAATTAGATCTCTTGGGGGGGATTAAAACGTTTAAATGACGGCTATCGGCAAGTATTATTAATGTTTTATTATAATGGATTATCCATTCACGAAATTAGCGATCTTATTGGGATGCCAGAAAACACTGTTAAATCGCATTTGAAGCGTGGTAAATCTCAACTGAAGACGTGGTTAGGAGGGGACTATTTTGAAAAATGAAAAATTTTCGCAATTGGTTGAGCAACTTAGTCAGGCACAAACTGTGAACCCAAAAGAAACCAAGACAACGATTACGCAAGCGTTATTAAAATCAGGTGTTAGACTAAAACGGCGCCATCACCATGTATTATGGGGATTTGTGACCCTTGCAGTCGCAATTTGCCTGCTAACGCTTAGCGGAATGTACGTAACACCGGTTAATCATGTGATGGCACAAACACCAATTATTGGGAATTTCTTTGCGAAATTTGATGATGATCTGGGAACGATTGTTGAAACTAATGGAAAAACGCAGAATTTGAATCAGACACGAACTTCCAACGGTATGAAGATGACACTAAAAACTGCATATGTACAGGGAAAGACAGTTGCAATTACTGGAACCATCAGTGGAGTTAACGGTGCATGGGATGATTGGTTTGACTTTTACATTGGCCGCGGTGGGGTGAAATTTTCTCAAAGTAGCGCGGATCTTCGGAAGATATCAACAGGACATTATTGTTTTTGGCTAGACGGGACCATTAAAGGCAAAATTTCAAAAAGTACGATTAAGTTTCCAATTGTTTTCACCAGGTTCAAGGGTCATGCTGGGCGTTGGGCATTTAATTTACGGTTAGCACCAAGTAAGGTAAGCACACAAAAGCTTACTGGAAACATTACTTTGGCAAACGGGGACGTCAAATTGAAATTACTTGGAATTGATGAGTATTCTGGAGGAACTGGTTTGTTAAAGGTACAGGAAACACAACGAGTTTCTAAAGATGACTTTCAGTTATTTAAAATTTTCGTTAATGGAAGTCACAAAGATTATATGCTCGCCAATCAAGATCCCATGGTTCTGAGCAAGAAAGGAAAACAACGCATAGTAGGTTATCGAGTAAAAGAGTTGCCAAAACGAATTACAAAAATAACTGTAGAACCAACATTATCCACATGGGAGGTTTCCGCACGAACGGCATTAAGTTCGTTACCAACGACGATCAAAGCAAAACGAACGACGGAAGTTTTCAGATTTAAAAAGCCAACGTTAAGAAATGGTAAATTGACTTTGCGTTATTATTTAACAGGATCCGGATTATCGTCTGATAGAGAACTTATGTGGGACAAAGGAAATCAGCTTAATGGTGCGCTTGCTATCATGGCCAAAACATATCACGATGATGGGAACGCTAGTGTTTATGGAAAAGATTACTTGTATGAAGGCCGTCAAAAATTGATTAATGGCAAAACCAATGAATTTGAAGCCACCTATAATTTAACAAAGAAATCAGGTTTGAAAAATCTCAATCTTAACCAGTTACAATTACAGATTGATTATGATGGTTTGCACAGTACACCAAGGATGAAAGAACAGACAATTTCGGTTAAACAAAATTAAAAGGTTCTGATTTTAAAAATTTGCGCGTTTGATTTAAATAAAAAATGATTTAAAGAATTTAAGTCAAATCAAACTTTAACTGCTGGATTTTGAAAGGAAGCACACGACAACTAAATTAGACAAAAAAGATATAAGAATTACGCAGTGATTATATTTTTAATCGTCTTTAAAAAAAATTTGAGTTAAGGGTTCGTTTTTATATTTATCGATAATTTCTATAAAATTATGGAAAAATAAGTTGTTTTTTTAATGAAAGCGCTTTACAATTAAAACGTGATAGTAACCTTTCTCAATAAATAGGGAGTGCTGCCTATGAAAGAAAATAAAGACTATTTTTGAAGTGGCGTAGTAAAATTGCAGTTGCATACGAGGAATCTAAGGAGAGATGTATTATGAAAACGAAAAAATTACGTCTGCCTTGTTTGTTGCATGTTTAAGTTTTGGTTTTATTACTACTTCGGCTTTGGCTGGTAATGATGAACATGGTTATAGTATGCGTGTTTATGGTTTCAAGCAAAAGAGTCACTCGGCTGGTTGGTACAGACAAACAACTAATTATAAAAATAATTGGAAGGTTAAACTAACAAAATCCGGTGAAGGCCCGCATACCATTTCGATTTTTTGGTTGGAAAAAGCAGGCGGTGCAAATGTTAGCCCGATTATCAAAAGATAGCGGGGAATCCTGAAGCGTACCAAAGGGTCAATCCTTCTTTCCATGGGAAGAAAACCGTGATGCTGACGGCTCAGAATAATAATATTTCAGGTAACGAGTATAATATTTCAGGCTATTGGGATGAAGAGACTGGGAAAATTCAATAATTAAGTTTTATGGTGGTCATCTAATGCAAATTATGTAGATGACCATTATTCTTATTGGTAGGAGGGGTTCTGATGTTTAACTTTGAAATTAGTAAACTTTTAAAAAATTGGCGATTTATTTTCTTTGCTACCTTAATCATACTTGTTCCAGAAATAGATTTGTTAATTCAGCTCAAAAGTCAGATTGAGGCTGGATTTGACACAGCAAAGTTTATATTAAATCCAGCAGAAGTTAGTTTTTTGGCTTCTAATTCTATTGGCCATTATGGGCAAATGGTCCTTATTTGGTTGCTGCCTCTAATTTTATTGAATTTATATACGGATCACCAAGTGTCGGAAGTGAAAAATGGTTATCTTAATGCTACCCTGATTAGGAACAGCAGAAAAAAATTTTATCAAACTAAACTGGCTTTATCGGCCATCATTCCGGCTTTTTTAGTGCTGCTTTCATTAGTGATTAATTTTCTTATAGCGCTGCTTATTTGGCATGGAGGAAAAGATTTTTCTGGCATGGAGGATGAATTGCAACAACTTAAGGTTATTAAACCTTTCCAATTATTAGTATTACAAATGGAACATCCGTACAGTACTGTGGTGATCTATATTTTTATTTTTACGTTATCGGTTGCCATTTTTGGTATGGTTACGCAGGCCATTGTGTTTATGTTCCCCAATTATTACATTGCATATCCCTTTGCATTTCTGTTATGGATTATACAAGTTATGTCACCGTACAGCTCCACTTATTTTATGCAACCCTTCATTGAATACGGATTGAGGTCCATTATTCCGGCTGCAATTGTTTACTTATCTTCTAGTTTGATAGTAATTGGTATTGGGTACTTCAGGCAGGTGAGAGCTGATGTTCTTTGAGAGCAAGAAAAGACTTGGCGTAATTTATTTTTTCCTAATAGGGTTTCTTGGAATTTATTGGTTATCACTAAATAGATATGCACCGAGAATAATAACAAATTTTCGAGATTTTTACACAATTGAAGATACTGTTGCAAATTATCATTATGACGTAGGACAAGCTACCATTTTTTCGCTTATTTTTGCTACAATCATTTTAAAAAGTTATTTGAACATTTATATGAGTGAATTAATACGATCCGATACGCAAAAGTATTATTGGGCTTTTTTTAAATCTGTTTGTATCCAAGCAATTATCTTCACGATTGTTTTTGAAGGTGTGGATTTGATTATGCTATTCATTAGAGTGCAGCATACGTTTTTATTTGAACCCATAATACTGTTAGCATTAGGGGTCCGTTATCTTATTTTTCTGGGTTACTATATAATTCAAGGCTCATTATTATTTTTGGTCATGCAATATACAAAAAATGCTTTAGTAACGATCTTTATTGTTCCGTTTATTAATGTTATTACCCTTGAGTTTTGTCGAACCTTTGAGTTTACCCATCCTATTTCCAGTATGAATACAATTGATTGGCTATGGAAAGGACAATTTGGCTGGCTTACGATTCTAACAGCTTTGTTACAGGTCGTGATTATTATCACCTTGCTAGCTATTTGGAATATTCAAAAATTGAGGAGGGAGGATTTACTTGAAATCACAAAATAAATTATCATTTTTAACTGTTGGCTTGTTAATTTTCTATTTAATACTGGCTAAAAATTATTTATTTGGTAAATTCACTATCCAAAATATCCTTCGTGGTGTTGATTTTAGTGCCACTACTATGCAAACTTTGGTGTTTATCTTCTTCTTTTTTACTATTGCGACACTGAATTTTGCACTTCTTCAATCTTGGTTTTCTGATTGGTTAGTTTTACAACTTATTCGTTACCAAAAAATGAGCTATGTCTTTAAAAACTTGAATATAACTATCTGTAAACTTAATATTTTGTTTCACATTATGTTTGTAGTTGTATTTTTTGTTTTTTCGGGATTATTCCATATTCTTTCGTCGGTTTCTTTTTCACTTTTATCAATGTTACTGACCAGCTTTTTAATCTGTAACTTATATATGTTAACTCAATTCTTATTAAATCTATATTTTTCAGATCGAGTGGGATATTTTCTTATACTTGTTTATGCAGGTCTTTCTTTAATGGTTGGCAAGAGTCTGTTTGTGAATGGCGGCTCAATAATTTTTCAGATACTGGTCTGGCCACAATTTATATGTCAACAACGATTAAGTATACTTCATGTGGATTTACTAATGTGGTATGTAATATTACTGATTTTTTTTGTGTTGATTGAAGGATTAATTTATTGGCGGCTAAGGCAAATTGATTGGTTACGGAGGGATTAAAATGAAAATTGAATTACGTCATTTTTCTAAAACTTTAAAAAAACGTTCTGTATTAACTGACGTTAACTATACTTTTAACGGGGGATCAATATACGGACTATACGGAATTAATGGGTCAGGTAAAACAATGTTATTAAGAGCGATGGCTGGTTTCATTCATGCAACTAGTGGTGAGGTATTGGTGAATGATAAAATTCTGCATAAAGACGTTGACTTTTCACCAGAAACGGGTATTCTTATCGAAAATATGAGTTTATTACCTCAATATTCAGCCTTTGAAAATTTGAAAATTTTAGGTAAAATTCAGCATGTCGCAAACGATGAAGATATTGAGAATGCTTTAAAGGCAGTTGGTTTAGAAGAGAACATTCACAAACCAATTGTGAAAGATTTTTCACTAGGAATGAGGCAAAAATTAAATATTGCACAAGCAGTTTTTGAAGATCAAAAAATTATTCTTTTAGATGAACCAACAAACGGCCTAGATACGGAGAGTGTTAGTAAATGTATTAAGTTGTTACGCAAACTGAGAGATGAAGGAAAACTTATTGTGGTTGCAACGCACGTGGCTGAAGATATGAAAAAACTTGCGGACACGCAGTTACACATTGTTGAAGGAAGGATTGAGTCAACTGAGCAAGTAACCGTTAAGTAAATTTATTTATAGAATTTTGTTTTTTATACAGAAAGACGCTACTAAGTATTTTTTAGTGGTGTTTTTTAATTTTGTGATTGAAAAGGTTAGGTTTTTGACAAAGAAATGACAAAAAAGTGAAAAATCGAGTCAATAAATTCGTCTTGCAAATGCATAGATTAAGCGTATAATCATCAATTATGACAGTGTGTCATTTTGAGGAGGAAGAAATGCCAAAAGCCACATTTTTTAATTTAAATGAAGCCAAAAGGGCTCGATTGATGCGGGCCGCGCAACATGAATTTTCACGTGCACCGTTACCTGAAGTATCGGTCAGTGCCATTGTTGCCGATGCCCAAATTCCACGCGGTAGCTTCTATCAGTACTTTGAAGATAAGGAAGATTTGTATTTCTATTATCTGGGTACATTAGTGAATAATATGGAACAGCATTTATTGAGCTTAATCAAAGAAACTAAGGGTGATCTGTTTGTTTCAATGACTCATTTCTTTGATTATGCGGTTGAAGAGGTTGTTGAAGGACCTAACGCTGATATTTTTAAAAACGATGTGGCAACCAATTTTCAACATGCACAGAACTCTAACCGGTTTGGTAAAGATCGGGCCAATTATCCATTTTTCAAAGCAATGCGGGATACGGAGGATGAAATTAGCCGCTCCGTTGATCGAACCAGTTTGAAGGTTACTAGTGATGCAGATTTAAAGGCATTACAAAGGCTTATTTTTATGGTGTTGGTACATACAATTGGGCATTACTTTCACTCTCAAAAGACAAATTCACCAGAAAGTCTTGAGGATATCAAAGCAGAATTTTCAATGACATTGAACTGGATTGCAAACGGCGCACTAAAATCAAAAAAGGAGCTTGGTTAAATGTTTAAATTATCACGACGATACTTAGCCTGGTGGGCAGTTGGTATTGGTACCTTATTCTTAATCGTACAGGTGATGTGTGATTTATGGTTACCAAATATTACATCAGACATCATTAATAACGGAGTTGCCAAAAGTGATATTTCGTATATCTGGAATTCAGGATACAAAATGTTGGCAATTTCTTTACTTGGCGTGCTGGCGTCAGGCGTAAATGTGTATTTTGCTGCTACGCAATCTCAACGCATGGGGAGTAAAATCCGTGATGCACTTTTCAAAAAGGTTTCTTTTTTGTCTAATTATGAATTTGAACAGTTCGGGGATGCATCATTAATTACTCGAACTACTAATGACGTGATCCAAATCCAAAATGTGATGGTTATGATTTTACGGATGATGCTGCAATCACCAATTATGTTGATTGGCGCTGGTTTTATGGCTTATAGCAAACAACCAGAATTAACGGTTGTCTTTTTGGTTTCCTTGCCAGTTTTGGCAGTTTTTGTTGGGATCATTATGTTTTTTGCAGTCCCACTCTTTCAAGGAATGCAGAAAAAAATTGACCGAATTAACCTGGTTTTCCGAGAAGGATTAACCGGTGTGCGGGTTATTCGGGCGTTTAATCGGGATAAATTTGAACAGGATCGTTTTAGAGGGGCCAACAAAGATTACACGCAAACAGCGATTAAAGTTTTCACGATTGTTTCTTTTATGTTTCCAATTATGACTTTAATCATGAGTGGAACCAACATGGGAATCATCTGGTATGGTGCAAAATTGATTGCCAACCAAACGATGCAAGTTGGTAATTTGGTTGCCTTTATGACGTATGCTGCTCAGATCTTGATGAGTTTTATGATGCTTTCAATGGTTTTTGTTTTCATTCCTCGGGCTTCTGCTTCTGCAAAACGAATCAATGAAGTTATTGAAATGAAAAACAGCGTTAAAGATCCTGCTGAACCAGTTTCAGTTGATGCGACTGAAAAAACAGCTTCTTTAAAATTTGATCATGTCGATTTCCGTTATAAAGGGGCTGAAAAACTGGCTATTGATGGTGCAAATTTTGAAGCCCACGCTGGCCAGACAGTTGCCATTATTGGGGGAACTGGTTCAGGAAAGTCAACGTTGATTAGCTTAATTCCCCGGTTCTTTGATCCTGAAAAAGGAAAAGTTTTGATAAACGGAATTGATGTAAAAACCATGAGCCAAAAAGACGTGCATGCGCAGGTTTCACTTGCACAACAAAAATCAGTTTTGTTCCGGGGCACAATTCGTGAGAATATGAAATTTGGCAATCCGGACGCAACTGATGATCAAATTTGGCGTGCAATGGAAATTGCGCAAGCAACTGAATTTATTCATAAAGATGAAGATGGGTTAGACGCTTGGGTAGAACAAGGTGGGGACAACTTTTCAGGTGGTCAAAAACAACGATTAACCATTGCCCGAACTTTGGTCAAACAAGCACCAGTTTACGTTTTTGATGATTCATTTTCTGCACTAGATTTCAAAACGGATGCTGAATTACGGCATGCCTTACGTGAAGATGAACAAGTTCAAAAGAGTGTGGTTGTCATTGTGGCGCAACGAATTGCCACTGTTGCTGATGCCGATCTAATTTTAGTTATCGATGATGGCAAGCTTGTTGGTCAAGGTACGCATCAAGAATTAAAGGCCAATAATGAGACTTATCGGGAAATCATTGACTCACAAATCAAGAAGGGAGATCAAGTAAATGGCTAAAAATAGTGAAAAGCGACCACAACGAACTGGCGGTCATAGTGGTCATGGCATGGGTATGGGAATGCCTACTGAAAAGCCACAACATTTTTGGAAAACAACTTGGCGGTTATTACGATATCTCTCTCCTTGGATGGTGCTGGTTGTCCTGGTACTGATTTTAGCGGCGGTTTCGGTGATCTTACAAATCAGAGCACCTAAAATCTTAGGTGAAGCGACAACTCAAATTTTCGCTGGGGTAATGAAGGGTTCTGCGCAAATGAAAGCCGGTATCGGCCTTCATACGTTACCAATTAACTTCACAAAAATTGTGCATATTTTAACGACCGTCGGAATTTTGTATGGTTTGTCAGCTCTATTTAGTTTCGCGCAACAAGCCATCATGACTCAGGTTTCACAACGAGCCGTGTTCCAGATGCGAAAAGATTTCAAAGAAAAAATGCAACGGGTACCAGTTTCCTATTATGATACGCACTCAAACGGTGATGTTATGAGTCGGATGTCCAATGATATGGATAATATTTCTGGAACCTTACAACAAAGTTTGACGCAATTAGTGACTAGTGTCTTGCAGTTTGTTGGTGTTTTATACATGATGCTTACTATTAGTTGGAAACTAACTTTGATTGCTGTGTTGACCGTTCCTTTGAGCTTGATTGTGGTGGCGTTTGTTGCCCCAAAATCACAGAAGTTTTTTGCCGGTCAACAAAAACATTTAGGTTTATTGAATGATCAGATTGAAGAAACGTATTCGGGACATACAGTCATTAAGAGTTTTAATCATGAAGATAAAGCCATTCAAGATTTTAAAAAGGAAAATGACAAGTATTTAGGTTATGCATGGAAAGCCCAATTTGTATCAGGCTTGATTATGCCGTTGATGAACTTTATCAAAAACTTGGGTTATGTCTTTGTGGCTGTTGTGGGTGGAATTGAAGTTGCCCATGGTCAAATTACTTTAGGTAACGTTCAGGCATTCCTTCAATATACTCAGCAATTTTCACAACCGATTACCCAAATTGCCAACTTGACGAACACAATTCAAATGACGATTGCCTCTGCCGAGCGGGTTTTCGCTGTTTTAGATGAACCTGAAATGGGAGAAACACATGTAGAAATTCCAGATGTGAAGAATCCAGCAGCAGAAGTTATGTTTGATCATGTGGACTTCCGTTATGTTGAAGACACACCATTAATTCAAGACTTCAATTTGAATGTTAATTCTGGTGAAATGGTCGCAATTGTTGGTCCTACTGGTGCCGGGAAAACCACGATCATTAACTTACTTGAACGTTTTTATGATATTAAAGATGGTTCCATTAAATTAGATGGGGTTGATACCCGTAATTTAAGTCGAGCAGAGTTACGTTCACAGTTTGCAATGGTGCTTCAGGATACTTGGCTGTTTACCGGAACCATCCGCGAGAACATCAAGTATGGTCGTGAAGATGCCACAGATGAAGATATGGTTGAAGCCGCTAAGGCAGCCCATGCAGATACCTTTGTTCGTCAGCTTCCTCAAGGTTATGACACAATTTTGAATGAATCTGCAAGTAATATTTCGCAAGGTCAACGACAGTTGTTAACCATTGCCCGGGCCTTCTTGGCAGATCCCAAAGTATTGATTTTGGATGAAGCGACAAGTTCTGTTGATACCCGGACCGAAGTTCTGATTCAACATGCGATGAATAAATTGTTGAAGAACCGAACTAGTTTTGTGGTTGCTCATCGACTTTCTACGATTCGCAATGCACAAAATATTGTGGTGGTCAACCACGGTCAAATCGTTGAAACTGGGAACCATGATAGCTTGATGGAACAAAATGGGTTTTACGCTGATTTGTATAATAGCCAATTCTCTGGCAATGAAGTTATTTAAACCTTAAATTTAAAGATAAAAATACCATTATTCGTAGTTCGTCTCAGTCTAAAAGTGAGACAATTATTGAATGATGGTATTTTTAGATTAATGACTGGAGATTTCAAAAATGAGCGAACCCTACCAAAATACAGAAAAACAAATTAAAAAATTAGTTTCACAAAGGATCGTGCCTGGGATTTCCTATGCCATTATTGATCATGAACAAGTTATCAAAAAGGTAATGGGGGATTCAGAAGTTAAACCGAAACATTTTCAGCTGCAAGATGGGATGACCTACGATGTGGCATCGTTAACTAAGATTGTTGGCACAGAAATTTTGATTAGTCAACTAGTTGAAGAAGGGCAACTTTCATATGATCAGCAAGTGGTCAAAATTCTGCCCAATTTCTTTGACGCCCACGTTACCATTCGGCACTTATTGACACACACTTCTGGGATCACGGGTTATATTCCACATCGCAATGAATTAAGCACAAGAGAGCTATTACAAGCGTTATTTACACTTGAAATTGGGCCGGATTTTAATCAGAAGGTGGTTTATTCTGACTTAAATTATATTTTTCTCGGGTTGATTATTGAACATGTTTTGCATACGCCTGTCCAAGTGGCGATTACTGAGCGGGTATTGACGCCGTTGAAATTAACGCATTCTACATTTGCGCCGGATCCGTTAATTTGTGTGCCCACAGAATGGACAGCCAAAACGGGTTTGATTCGAGGCACAGTTCATGATCCTAAAGCGCAAATTTTAGGTGCTCATTGTGGATCGGCAGGTCTTTTTTCAACGCTGGGTGATTTAACAAAGTATGTTACCTGGCTCCTTCATCCGGAAACTAACCCTTCAGTTTTGAAGAAGCAAACGGTAAACCAGTTATTTGAAAATCAAACCGCTAATCCTGATTTAATCCGTTCTTTTGGCTGGGGATTAATTAAGCAAACTGATAACGGTGAGGATCATTGGGTGTTAAAGCATAGTGGTTTTACAGGAACCATGTTATTAGTTGATACGACTCGGCAACAAGCGCTAGTTTTTCTCTCTAATCGGGTCCATCCTACCGCTGACAATCAAATTTACTTTACTTACCGACAGGCTGTGATTGAGGCGTTTTTGAAGGATGGTCAGGGTAGTGTAAAAGGTTAGTTAAACCGTGAGCTTGATTGGAAATGGACACAATTGAAAATTTGTATATACATTTCCAAAACATTACTGAAAGCGCTTCGGTTTTATGGTAAACTATTCTCTGTAGTAGCGAAAGGAGAGATCGTTTTGAGTGAACCATTATTTTTGGCTCCAGTATTTCATGAAAAAATCTGGGGTGGCAATAAATTAGCAACTGAATTTGGATATAAAATTCCTAGTGATCAAACTGGTGAGTGTTGGGCAATTTCGGCTCATCCACATGGTCCGGCAGAAGTGATTAATGGACCATACAAAGGCTTAACTTTGGATCAGGTTTGGGCACAACATCGTGAAGCGTTTGGCAATGCAAAGGGTGACGTTTTTCCTTTACTGACTAAAATCTTGGATGCTAACGATAATCTGTCCGTCCAAGTTCATCCAAATGATGCCTATGCAGCAGAACATGAACATGAATTGGGCAAAACAGAATGCTGGTACGTCATTTCTGCAGAACCTGGTGCCGAATTGTATTATGGGCATAATGCGAAGAATCATGAAGAATTAGCAGACTGGATTAATCATGGCGAATGGGATAAATTATTCCGCCGGGTTCCAGTTAAAGCAGGCGATTTCTATTATGTTCCAAGTGGCATGATTCATGCGTTAGGCAAGGGCATTATGGTACTTGAAACCCAACAGAGTAGTGATACCACTTATCGTTTGTACGATTTTGATCGTGTGGATAAAAAGACTGGCAAAAAGCGTGAACTACATTTGAAACAGTCAATTGACGTGATAACGGTCCCTCATGAAGATCCAAAACTCAACGTTGAAAAAACAACGGTTGGTGATGCAGAAGTTACAACTTATGTAAAGCCACCTGTTTCACCACATTTTTCTGTTTATCAATGGTTGCTAAAGAATGGTACCGCAACGTTTAAACGAGGAGCCGCTCCTTACACATTGGTTTCTGTTTTAAAAGGTGAAGGTCACATTGAAGTTGACGGAAAGAGTTATGATATCAAGAAGGGTGTTCATTTTATCTTGCCATATCAGGTTAAAGAGTGGACTTTAACTGGTGACTTACAGATCATTGCAAGCGAACCGGGCGAAGCATAAAACTAACTAAATAACGGCCAGCCATGAATTGTAAGAATTCGTGGTTGACCGTTATTTTGTTTAAAAAGTTTCTGGAATTTTTAAGGCTTTTTGTTGGCTTAAATCGGCATCTGGATATTTTCGTTCAAGGGCAGTGATTAACAGGTGTTTTGCTAAAGATCCGTTTCGCGTCAAGATTGGGCCATGGAAATAAGAACCATAGACGTTTTTGTAAATGACGCCTTCAGTTTTGTCTTTCCCATTATTTCCGTGACCACTTTCAACAACACCTAGTGGTTTTTCACCTTTTCCCAAGAAGGTCATGCCATTATGGTTTTCAAAACCATGATATTCTTCTTGCGTCTGTTTGTTTTTAATTAAAATGTTGCCAATGAAGCGGTTGTGATCCTGACTAAGGGTGTAATGATCTAAAGCCCCAATACCCGGAATCTTTTCGCCGTCCGCACCAATATAGTAATGGCCAAGGAGCTGATAACCGCCACAGATAGCTAACATTGGTCCACCATCGTTGATATATTTGGTTAGTTCTTCTTTTTTTGAAGGAATGTCTTTTGAAACGATTAATTGTTCGTAATCTTGACCGCCACCGAAAAAGACTAAATCAAAATTGGCTGCCTTAAAGTCGTCATCTAAACTGATGACTTTAACGGTTAGATCCGTGTCCATTTGTTTGGCGTAATATTTGAGTGCTAGTAAATTGCCATTATCACCATAGGTATTGAGGAGATTACCGTATAAGTGAGCAACGTTTAAGGAATATTTCAATTAAATTCCCTCCTTAATATAGCCATCGTCAGCTAGCTGTTTGCGTAATTGAAGCATAGCAGTGTAGGTTGCAAAAACATAAACCCGTTTTGTTGGCAAATCTTTTAATCGGTCGACCGCATCATGAAGATTAGGTTCAATCCATAAGTTATCGTCCGTTACACCGGCCACTTTCAAACGGAAGGTGATATCTTTGTACCGCTCGCCACCTGTCATGAATTGTTTAATATTCATCTTAGGAAGCTTTTCAAACTCGCCATCCCAAATCCAACTTGTGTCAATTCCGTCCGCATAATTGGCATTTAGTAACCCAACTAACGAAAAAGGTTGTGTTTCAGTGCCTACCATGTCGATCACTTGGTTTAACCCAACTGGATTTTTGACCAAGACGATGGTAATTTCTTTGTCGCCAACCTGAATTTGTTCTTGACGCCCAAAAACGCGTTCGTCTGGATCGTTTAATGCGGTGGCAATTTCATCATCTGTGACGCCCATGAATTTACCAACAGAATACGCAGCTAGTGCGTTATACACGTTGTAAAGGCCACCAATGTGTAAATTAAACGAAGTGCCATCGATAGTAAATGCTGAAGTTGCAGGGGTCAATTGATCAACACTAGTTGATTCGTATTTCAATGCGGGGCGTTTAAAGCCACAATTAGGACAGAAATATTTTCCTAAATTACTGTAAACGATAAAGTTATAGTGCAAGACATGCTGGCACACAGGGCACAAAATGCCGTCCGTATTTACATCAGCAGTAACGTCGTGGTCACTTTGATTGTTGAATCCATAATACTGAATGGGATTGGGCAGTTCTTTTGAATTAAAAATAGAAGCGTCGCCATTAGCAATGATCGTTGCTTCAGGTACCAGAGCAATGCCATCTAGAATTTTTTTATAAGTCGTGTAAATTTCACCGTAGCGATCCATCTGGTCACGGAAAATATTGGTCAACACAAACGCTACGGGCTTGATATACTTGGTCACCATAATGACGTTGGCTTCGTCAACCTCCAAAACGGCAATTTGACGGCCGTTTTTAGATCTTTTAGCGGTTAAAAATGTGGTCACAATGCCTTGTTCCATGTTGGAGCCACTTGGATTCGTTAAAACATGATCAAATTTTTGATTTAAAACTTTTACAGTAAGTGCCGTTGTTAAAGTTTTACCGTTAGTTCCGGTAATCACAATGACGTCGTAATTTTGTCCCAACACTTTTAAAATATCGGGATCAATTTTAGTTGTTAGTTTTCCGGGAAGCGAGCTTCCTCCGTTTCGAAATTTATGCAAAAACCAATAGGCTGATTTTCCAGTCGTAATGGCAAGTGAGCTTTTGAGTGACATAAGACTCCTCCATCAAATTGTTAAAAGGGTGTATTACCCTAAATCCTAAATGTTAATTTTAAGCCCTAGCGCGCAAAAAAGAAAGTTATCCGGAAAAAGAACCTTTCAAAGTGATTCTGGCTTATGATCAAAGATGAAATTTTTCTGGTTATCGGCTATACTAAATAGGAAGTAAATACAAAGGGAGAAACTACTTTGGCACAGTTATTCTTTCACTATGGCGCAATGAATAGTGGTAAATCGATTGAAATATTGAAGGTTGCTCATAATTATGAAGAGCAACATAAATCTGTTGTTTTGATGACCAGTGGAATTGATACACGAGAAAATGTTGGTGAAATTGCCAGCCGCATAGGTTTGCACCGCACTGCGGAACCAATTTTTGATGATACCGATGTTTATAAACGCGTTTTGGAGCTCAATCCAAACGCGGCTTGCGTATTAATTGACGAGGCTCAATTTTTAAAGAAGCATCACATTATTGAGCTTGCAAAAATCGTTGATGATTTAAATATCCCTGTAATGACATTTGGGCTTAAAAATGATTTTCGTAATGAATTATTTGAAGGTTCAAAATACTTATTAATTTATGCGGATAAAATCGAAGAGATGAAAACCATTTGTTGGTTCTGCAAACATAAAGCAATTATGAATTTACGTTTTGCAAACGGCAAACCAGTATATGAAGGAGAACAAGTTCAGATCGGTGGCAACGAGGCCTACTATCCAGTTTGCCGACGTCACTATGTGAACCCTCCTTTGGATGAAATGAGGAAAGATAGTTAATGAATGATTTTATTGATAAACTTCAGGCAGTTGAGGATCGCTATGATGAGTTAAATGAACTTTTAGCGGATCCCGATGTAATTTCTGATTCTCAGAAATTTACTGAGTTGTCTAAGGAAGAAGCAAGTATTCGCGAAACAGTCGCAAAGTTCCGAGAGTATAAAAAAGTGATTGCTCAAATTGCTGATGATGAAGAAATGCAACGTGAAAAACTAGATCCAGAAATGGATGAGTTAGTTAAATCTGAATTAAGTAGTTTGAGAAGTCAACGCGATGATATTGAAGAACAAATTAAAGTACTGATGTTACCAACGGACCCTAATGATGACAAAAATATCATTATGGAAATTCATGGTGCTGCTGGTGGGGATGAAGCTAGTTTATTTGCGGCGGATCTTTTCAACATGTATTCACGATACGCTGAAAATCAAGGATGGAAAGTTCAAATTGTGGACGAGAACGCGACTGAAGTTGGTGGCTTTAAAGAAATTGTGTTGATGATTTCCGGTGATCGGGTCTATTCCAAACTCAAGTATGAAAATGGTGCTCATCGTGTCCAACGGGTGCCGGTGACAGAATCGGCGGGTCGAGTCCATACTTCAACTGCTACAGTGGGTGTTATGCCAGAAGCTGAAGATGTTGACATTGATATTGATCCAAAAGATATTCGAACCGATGTCTATCGGTCATCTGGTGCTGGTGGTCAGCATATTAACAAAACTTCATCAGCTGTGCGAATGACCCATTTACCAACTGGGATTGTGGTTGCCATGCAAGATGAACGTTCTCAGCAACAAAACCGAGTTAAAGCGATGCAAATTTTGAAAGCGCGGGTTTACGATTACTATCAAACGCGTGAACAAGATGCTTATGATGCTGAACGAAAGAGCGCGGTCGGAACGGGTGATCGTTCGGAACGAATTCGAACTTATAACTATCCACAAAACCGGGTCACAGATCACCGAATTGGGTTGAGTTTAAACAAACTGGATCGGATTATGAACGGTGAGTTAGATGAAATAATTGGTGCTTTGATTTTAGATGATCAAGCAAAGAAGATGGAGCAACTTCGAAATGAGTAACCCCACCTATTTAGAGGCCCTTAAATGGGCTTTTTTGTATATCAAGCCCACTACTCAGGCTGGCATTGATGAAAGTGGGGCAAAGTTGCTCTTAGCCAACATGATGCATTGGAACAATACACAGTTAGTTTTACATTATCGAAATGTGATGACGCCGTCGACTTGGACTGCTTATCAAAAAAATGTGCGCCAGTATGCTGATGGAATTCCTGTTCAGTATCTGACGCAGCAAGCTACTTTTTACGGAAATAACTTATTTGTGGATTCTCGCGTCTTGATTCCCCGGTTTGAAACTGAAGAATTGGTTGAATGGGTATTAAATGACAATGATGAAACAAGGCATACGATTTTGGATATCGGCACCGGTTCAGGAGCCATTGCAATTGCACTAAAAAAACAGCGACCAAATTGGCAAGTGACGGGTTCTGATATTTCAGCGGATGCCATACAGGTGGCTCAGAAAAATGTAACCTTACAAAAGGTGGAAATCCCACTTATCCAAAGTGACTTGTTTGAAAATTTTGGTAACAAACGTTTTGACATCATTGTCTCTAATCCGCCGTATATTGCAGAGTCAGAAAAAAAGGCTATGGACCAAAGTGTGATTCAATACGAACCGCATCAAGCTTTGTTTGCAAAAGAACAGGGACTGGCCATTTACCGACAATTCAGTCAACAAGTCAGCGATCATCTAAATGAGAATGGCCGTTTATATTGCGAATTTGGATACCAACAAAAAGAAGAATTAGCGAATTTATTTACAGCGGCGGATCATAAGTATCAAGTGAATTTTAAAAAAGACGTTACAGGTCATGATCGAATGATGTGCGTAACGCTTGATGGTGAAGGGAAGTCATAATTTGGAAACGAAAATATATCATGCAGATACAATCAAGGAAGCAGCGAAAGAAATTCAGGCTGGGCAATTGGTGTCTTTTCCAACTGAAACCGTTTATGGCTTGGGGGCTGATGCGACGAATGAAGCAGCAGTCAAACAGGTGTATGTGGCAAAAGGACGACCGAGTGATAACCCGCTTATTGTTCATGTGGCGGATATTACGACCGTTGAAAAGTATGCGCAACCCTTGTCTGAAAAAACCCGTTTATTAATGAAGACATTTTGGCCAGGACCGTTGACCATTATTTTGAAACTCAAACCAGATGCGCTCTCAAAGAGTGTGACAGGCGGGTTGGAAACCGCGGCCTTCCGGAACCCACATAACGAAGCAACGCTCGACTTAATTCGTCAGGCTGGGGTGCCAATTGTGGGGCCTTCTGCAAATACTTCAGGAAAACCTAGTCCAACAGAGGCTAAACATGTGTATCATGATTTGCATGGCAAAATTGCGGGAATTCTGGATGATGGACCAACCCAAATTGGGGTGGAATCAACCGTTATTGATATGTCTGGTGAGGTGCCAAGTATTTTAAGACCTGGCGCGGTTAGTGAAGCGCAGTTAGCTAAAGTTATCGGTACTGTTCAATCTGATCATCATAAGGTCGGTAAAAATGAAGTTCCTAAAGCTCCAGGGATGAAATATAAACATTATGCGCCCAACGCACAAGTTTTGATTGTGGCTGATGACCAGTGGCCAGCCGCCATGAACTGGGCAGCCCAGCAAAATAGTCCGGTTGGGGTAATGACTACCGAACAGGTAAAAAAAGAGAATCTCATTCCAACAAATGCAGAATGGTTTTCATTAGGTGAAGATGTCCATTCAGCTAGTCACAATTTATTTGCTGGATTACGGCATTTTGATTTAGAAAGTTCGGTGACGTATATTTTGGCTCAAGAATTTGATAGAATAGGGCTAGGCGAGGCCTACATGAATCGTCTAGGAAAATCGGCAGGACAACAATACTTTCAAACACCTAATAAATAGGAGGCGTTTTAATGGATTACAAAAAAGAAGACCCTGAACTATGGGATGCAATTGCGGGTGAGCAAAATCGCCAACAGCATAATATTGAATTAATTGCATCTGAAAATATTGTATCGAAAGCAGTTCGTGAAGCACAGGGGACTGTTTTGACCAATAAGTACGCAGAAGGTTATCCGGGAAAACGTTACTATGGCGGTTGCCAATATATCGACCAAGTAGAGCAATTAGCAATTGATCGAGCCAAAAAATTATTCGGCGCTGAATATGCAAATGTGCAGCCGCACTCTGGTTCGCAGGCCAATGCGGCAGCGTATGCCGCATTTATCAAACCGGGAGACAAAATTCTGGGTATGGACTTAAACGCTGGTGGTCATTTGACTCACGGTGCGAAAGTTAGTTTTAGTGGAAAGTTTTATAAATCAGCTAGTTATGGTATTGATTTAAAAACAGAACGACTGAACTACGAAGACATTCGCAAGATTGCAATTGCCGAAAAACCACAGATTATTGTGGCGGGCGCTTCAGCGTATAGTCGTATTATTGATTGGCAAGCGTTTAGAGAAATTGCTGATGAAGTTGGTGCCTATTTAATGGTTGATATGGCACATATTGCCGGACTGGTGGCAACTGGCTTGCACCCATCACCAGTGGGCATTGCGGACGTGGTCACGACCACCACGCATAAAACGTTACGAGGCCCTCGTGGAGGAATGATTTTATCCCAAGAAAAGTATGCCAAAAAAATTAATTCTGCCGTCTTTCCAATGACACAGGGCGGCCCATTAGAGCACGTGATCGCCGCTAAAGCAGTTGCCTTTGGCGAGGATTTACAACCAGAATTCAAAACGTACATGCAACAGGTCAAGGATAATGCCAATAAGATGGCAGAAACCTTTAACGAATCCGATTTGGTGCGCGTAGTTTCGGGTGGAACTGACAATCATTTGCTGACTCTTGATTTAACAAAAACCGAATTAAATGGTCAAGAAGTGCAAGATTTATTGGATTCCATTTTTATTACAACTAATAAGGAAGCAATTCCAAATGAAAAGCGAAGTCCGTTTAAAACGAGTGGGTTAAGAATTGGAACACCAGCAATTACGACTCGTGGATTCAGTGAAGATGATTGTGAACAAGTTGCTAAAATTATTTTATCAGCACTAGAAAATCATAATTCTGTTGAAAAATTAGCTGATTTAAAACAACAAGTCTTTGCATTAACAGCAAAACATCCAATTGATGTAAATTAATTGAATTACCCCTAGTTTTTTTGCGTCAAGTTAGCTACAATTGATAGAGATATTGAAGGGAGAGTGTGATTTATGGGTAAGTTCCAAGTTCTTGACCATCCGTTGATTCAGCACAAATTAACAATTATTAGAGATAAGAATTGTGGTACAAAGGTATTTAGAGAAGTTGTTAATGAAATCTCTGAGCTCATGGCTTACGAAGTTTCACGCGATATGCCATTAGAGGATGTTAAAGTTGAGACGCCAATTGGTTGGACAACCAAAAAAACACTTTCGGGTAAAAAAGTAGCTATCGTTCCGATTCTTCGGGCTGGATTAGGTATGGTTGATGGAATGCTTGAATTAATTCCTGCAGCTAAGGTTGGTCATATCGGTATGTACCGAGATGAAAAGACTTTAAAGCCAGTTGAATATTTTGTTAAATTACCAAGTGATATTAGCGAACGACAAATTTTTGTTGTCGATCCAATGTTAGCAACTGGTGGTTCAGCAATTATGGCAATGGATGCCTTGAAAAAGCGCGGCGCAAAAGATCTGCGATTAGTGTGTTTGGTAGCAGCTCCAGAGGGTGTAAAAGCCTTACAAGAAGCTCATCCTGATGTTGATATCTATACAGCAGCTTTGGATGAATCATTGAATGAAGATGGCTATATTGTTCCTGGACTAGGGGATGCTGGCGATCGTTTGTTTGGTACAAAGTAACTTGTAGGTTTAGCTAAATAGTTTTTCAAAAGAAGAGCAAAAAATGGGCATGTTGTTTTTATAAAACGGATGTCGATTTTTTTGCTTCTTTTTTAATATCTCCGATTATTTTTAAAAAGTGAAGGAGAACTGTTTAGGACTACCTAAACGGTAAGCGCTTTATTGAAAATGTTGATTTCACGGGCATGATGACTCCTTTTTAAAAGTGAAAAATATCCTCCTTTTTTTGTGTTTTTCCCAAATTGGTGGTATTATTTCATTTGTATTTTGAATAGGCATTACGCTCTATTTTTATATAATTGTTGACGTTTTAGGGTAGTTAACCTGCAAATCTTCAATAATTCACTAAGGCTATGAAAAGAGGTGATCTTCTGTGAGTGGAGACTCTGTTTCTACTTTCCAATTTTTGGGGCTTACTTTTAATACGACCAATATTATTTCAGGATTGCTTGCGGCAATTATCGTAGTTGTAATAGTTTTCGCGTTTTCAAGAAATCTAAAATTAAAACCAACTGGAAAACAAAATGTTTTAGAGTGGTTAATTGATTTTACGAATAATATTGTTCGAGGCTCAGTGACAAATGGTGATGCACCGAACTTTGGTTTATATGCATTTACTTTGTTCTTATTCATTTTTGTATCTAACCAACTTGGGTTATTCCTACAGATTGGTTGGAATGGTGTAACGTATGTGCGGAGTCCAACTTCAGATCCAATTGTGACGCTGACATTCTCGTTGATGACGTTGATGTTGGCACATTTTTCTGGAGTCAAAAAGCTCGGATTCAAAAAGTACTTTAAGGAATCATATTTGACGCCGTTTAAGTTCTGGCTACCAATTAGTGTTTTTACCGAATTGATTGACTTCCTTACGTTAGGTTTACGTATTTACGGGGTTATCTTTTCAGGAGAAATGTTGCTGAAAATTATCGGAGAAATGGCCTTTTCTGGTGGTGTTGGTATGACAATTGTTGCCGTACCAATTGCATTTATTTGGCAAGGATTTTCATTATTCTTAGGTAGTATTCAAGCGTATGTTTTCGTCACTTTGACTTCAGTTTACATTTCTCAACAGATTCAGACTGAGGAATAATTAATATTTTAGGAGGATTTAAAACTATGGGAGCTATTGCAGCAGGAATTATTATGTTCGGAGCCGCTATCGGTGGTGGTATCGGTGATGCCCTTGTTATTTCAAAAACACTTGAAGGAATGGCACGCCAACCAGAATTATCTGGTCAATTAAGAACAACTATGTTTATTGGTGTTGGTCTTGTTGAAGCTATGCCTATTATCGCTTTCGTTGTGGCATTGTTAGTCATGAACAAGTAGTTTATTGTCACACAAGCAAACAAATAATAGGGTAGAAGGAGGTGTCAATAGATGCTCTCACATTTAATGTTGGGTGCTTCAAATTCGCTGTATCTTGGTGATATGTTGTTCTATGCCATCGTCTTTGTTATTCTCATGTGGGTAATTAAAGTTGTCGCATGGGGACCAGTTACTAAGATGATGAAGGAACGGGCAGATCGAATTTCTAACGATATCGATTCTGCAAAGAAATCACGCACAGATGCCGAAAAGTTAGCTGAACAACGAGAAGAAGCGTTGAAGAATTCTCATGCCGAAGCCTCCACGATTGTAAGCAACGCGAAGGATAATGGGACAAAACAGCGTGAACAAATCGTTGCAAGTGCCCAACAAGAAGCACAAACACTCAAGCAAAATGCTCAAAAGGACATTGAACAAGAGCGAAAAGATGCACTGAAGGGTGCTCAGAATGATGTGGCTAGTTTATCTATTGAAATTGCTTCTAAGATCATTCAAAAAGAATTGAACGCGCAGGATCAAAAACAGTTAATTGATTCTTACATTGAAGGGTTGGGGAAGCAAAATGAGTCTAGATAAGATGACAATTGCCAAACGATATTCAAAAGCCCTTTTTGATTTAGCTGTTGAAAAGAACCAACTTGAACCAGTTTATGAGGATTTACAACAGATTAAGCAAGTTTTTAGTGAAGTTTCGGATTTAGACCAAATTTTAGATGATGTTCGTTTAACTGATGAGCAAAAATCAACAATTATTGTGGATCTAAAGAAGGATGCGACTGTTTACGTCAAAAACTTGATTCAAATGGTTTATGATTATGGTCGGATAAGTAATATGGTGGACATTGTGGATCAGTTTACTGTTCTTTACAATGCTTACAACCACATTACTTATGCGGAATTGTCGACTGCGTTTGAAATCGATTCGGATCAAAAGAAACGATTAGCAGATGGATTTGCTAAAAGAATCGGAGCACAAAAAGTGATCATAAATAGCCGGCTTGATCCAAGTATTATTGGTGGGGCTGTGTTGAAATCAAATGGTTTAGTTTATGATGGCAGTATTAGTTCTAAAATGGCTAAGATCAAGCAAATGTTACTTAAATGAGATTTTGTAAAGAGGTGAAACTTTTATGAGCATTAAATCTGAGGAAATCAGTGCTCTAATTAAACAACAATTAGAAGGCTATCAAGACGAGCTTAATGTCGAAGAAACAGGTACCGTTACATATGTCGGTGATGGTATCGCCCGTGCTCATGGCTTAGATAATGCTCTTGCTGGTGAACTTCTAGAATTCTCTAACGGTGTTTACGGAATGGTTCAAAACCTTGAATCAAACGATGTCGGAATTGTTATTCTTGGTAACTATGATGATATTCGTGAAGGTGACACAGTTAAGAGAACTGGACGAATCATGGAAGTTCCAGTTGGAGAAGCCTTAATCGGACGGGTTGTCAATACACTTGGTCAACCAATCGATGGTAAAGGCGAAATTAAAACAGATCATACACGTCCAGTTGAACGTAAAGCTCCTGGCGTTATGGAACGACAATCAGTTAGCGAACCCCTTCAAACAGGGATTAAGGCGATTGATTCGTTGGTTCCAATTGGTCGTGGTCAACGTGAGTTAATCATTGGTGACCGTAAAACAGGTAAAACATCTTTAGCAATTGATACAATTTTGAATCAAAAGAATCAAAATATTATCTGTATCTATGTTGCAATTGGTCAAAAGGAATCAACTGTGCGTACCCAGGTTGATACGCTCGAAAAGTTTGGTGCAATGGACTACACAATTGTTTTGAGTGCCGGTCCATCAGAACCAGCTCCAATGCTCTACTTGGCACCATATGCTGGTGCAGCAATGGGTGAGGAATTTATGTTCAATGGTAAGCATGTTTTGATCGTGTATGATGATCTTTCAAAACAAGCTGATGCTTATCGTGAACTTTCCTTGATTTTGAGACGTCCGCCTGGTCGTGAAGCTTATCCTGGTGATATCTTCTACACACATTCACGTTTACTAGAACGAGCAGCAAAATTGAATGACAAACTGGGTGCAGGTTCAATGACGGCTTTGCCATTCGTTGAAACTAAAGCGGGCGATATTGCCGCTTATATTCCAACCAATGTTATTTCAATTACTGATGGTCAAGTTTTCTTGGATAGTGACCTATTCTATTCTGGTACTCGTCCTGCAATTGATGCGGGTTCTTCTGTATCCCGTGTTGGTGGAGATGCACAGATCAAAGCTATGAAACGGGTAGCCGGGACATTGCGTTTGGACTTAGCATCTTATCGTGAATTGGAATCATTTGCGCAATTTGGTTCTGATTTGGATGATGCCACTAAGGCGAAGTTAGCACGTGGAAGTCGAACTGTTGAAGTTTTGAAACAACCATTGCACAAACCGCTTGCTGTTGAGCATCAAGTTTTAATTTTGTATGCGTTGACTCATGGTTTCTTAGATAAAATTGCTATTGATGATATTTTGCGTTTCCAAGATGAATTAATCGAATATATCGATGGTTCACACGACGATTTGTTAGATGTTATCCGCAAAACGGGCGATTTACCAGATACCGACAAAATGGATGCTGCAATTCAAGAATTTGCAGATCAATTTCAACCAACAAAAGTAGAAGACGCAAGTGCTTCTAAATAAAACAATGCTTTAATTGACAGAAAGTGGTGAGAAAAAATGGCAGCTTCAGAACAAGACGTTCTCAGACGAATTGACTCCACTAAGAAGACCAGTCAAATTACCACTGCGATGCAAATGGTTTCGACCGCAAAACTGAATCAAATTCAAAAACATACTTTTGGGTATCGCGTTTATGCTGAAAAAGTTGAAAGTATTGTGGCTCACCTTGCAAAATCACATTTAATTAGTGAAAATGCAGCTGGAAGTGAAAAAAGCGATGACACTACGAAAAGTACCATTTCAGCAACAGATTTGCTAAAACAACGACCAGTCAAAAAAGTTGGGTTCTTGGTTATTACATCTGATCGTGGGTTAGTTGGTAGCTATAATAGCTCGGTCCTCAAACAAACTGAGGATTTCATTCAATCCACAGGTCATTCGGCCGAAGACAGTGTTATTTTGGCTGTCGGAGGAACTGGCGCAGACTTTTATAAAGCACGTGATATGAACGTGGCTTATGAATTTCGTGGTGTGAGTGATGTTCCTACTTTTAACGAAGTACGTGAAATCGTTCAAACTGCAACGTCAATGTACTCTAATCAAGTTTTTGATGAACTTTATGTTTGTTACAACCATTTTGTAAATCGCTTAACAAATAGATTTCATTCAATTAAAATGTTGCCAATTAGTGATGCTTTAGTGAAAAGTCAAGATGAGAAAAAAGAGCAGGGAAAAAAAGAATTAATGCCAGAATATGAGACAGAGCCTTCAGAAGCTGCGTTACTACAGGCTATTTTACCTCAGTATGCAGAAAGCCTTGTTTATGGTGCAATTCTGGATGCTAAGACCGCTGAGCATGCTTCAAGTTCGACAGCTATGCAAACTGCTTCTGACAATGCTAAAGATTTAATTTCATCGCTTCAATTGCAATATAACCGTGCACGACAAAGTGCGATTACCACTGAAATCACCGAAATTACCGGTGGTCAGGCTGCACAAGAATAAATTTAGATGGGAGGAATTAACTAATAATGAGTACTGGTAAAGTTGTCCAAGTTATCGGACCTGTTGTTGATGTTGAATTTCCTCTGGATGGTAATTTACCTGATATTAATAATGCTTTAAACGTCAAGAAACCAGACGGCAGTATTTTGGTTGCTGAAGTCGCTCTTGAACTTGGAGACGGCGTTGTGCGAACAATTGCTATGGATGGTACTGATGGTTTACAACGTGGATTGGAAGTTGAAGATACTGGTTCTTCAATCACAGTTCCAGTTGGTGATAAAACATTAGGTCGGGTTTTCAACGTCCTTGGAGAAACAATTGATAATGGTGAAAAATTTGGACCCGAAGTAAAACGTAATCCTATTCATCGGGATCCACCTAAGTATGATGACCTAAACCCTAGTATGGAAATTTTGGAAACAGGAATTAAAGTTATTGATTTGCTGGCTCCATATATCCGTGGTGGCAAGGTTGGACTATTCGGTGGTGCCGGTGTTGGTAAAACTGTTTTAATTCAGGAATTAATTCATAATATTGCACAAGAACACAATGGTATTTCTGTATTTACGGGTGTTGGTGAACGTACTCGTGAAGGAAATGACTTGTATTTTGAAATGAAGGCATCGGGTGTTCTTGAAAAGACTGCCATGGTGTATGGTCAGATGAACGAGCCGCCTGGTGCACGTATGCGGGTTGCTTTGACTGGTTTAACATTGGCGGAATATTTCCGTGATGTTGAAGGACAAGATGTGTTATTGTTTATCGATAACATTTTCCGATTCACACAGGCCGGTTCTGAAGTATCCGCATTGCTTGGTCGTATTCCTTCTGCCGTTGGTTATCAACCAACACTGGCCACTGAAATGGGTCAGTTGCAGGAACGAATTACTTCAACCAAGAAGGGATCAATTACTTCGATTCAGGCCGTTTATGTGCCTGCCGATGATTATACTGATCCCGCCCCTGCCACAACCTTCGCCCATTTGGATGCCACAACTAACTTGGAACGTAGCTTAACGCAACAAGGAATTTATCCCGCTGTTGATCCGTTGGCTTCTACTTCAAGTGCGTTGGATCCATCTGTCGTTGGTGAGGAACATTACAAAGTGGCAACAGATGTTCAGCATGTGTTGCAACGCTATCGTGAGTTGCAAGATATCATTTCTATTTTAGGAATGGATGAATTATCTGACGAAGAAAAAACGATTGTCGCTCGTGCTCGTCGAATCCAATTCTTCCTATCACAAAACTTCTCAGTTGCGGAACAGTTTACTGGTCAACCAGGTTCTTATGTTCCTGTTGAAGAAACAGTAAAAGGTTTCAAAGAAATTCTTGAAGGTAAGTACGATGATTTACCTGAAGATGCTTTCCGTCAGGTCGGGAATATTGATGAAGTTGTTGAAAAGGCGAAGAAGTTAACTAGTGCTGCAAGTAAATAAGGGGGAATTCTAATTGGCTGATAAATCAGTATTAACCGTTAGTATCGTGACTCCTGATGGTCAAGTTTATGATGGAACTTCCAGCATGCTGGTAGTAAAGACACAAGCTGGCCAGCTTGGAATTATGCCTAACCATGTCCCTATTATTGCGTCACTATCGATTGATGAAGTGCGAATCAAACATGATGATTCTGGTAAAAGAGAAGATGCAGTTGCGGTCAATGGTGGCTTTGTAGAGTTTTCGGATAATACAGCCACAATCGTTGCTGATACTGCAGAAAATGAATCTGATATTGATGTAAATCGTGCTGAAAATGCGCGTCAACGAGCTCAAGAAACTATTCGAAAAGCTCAAGATGCTCATGACAACTCTGAGTTACGTCGTGCACAGATTTCATTACGTCGTGCAATTAATCGAATTAATGTTGCAAAACATTAATTCACATTTAAAGAGTTTCATAACCGTTTGGTTGTGGAGCTCTTTTTTTATGATTATTAATTTATTAAAATGAGAGTTAAACGCGTATTTTTAGTATGGATATGATACTATTGTAATAAATAATAGATTGAAGAGGATTTTATGAATTTATTGGGAATTCAAGCTTTATTAACGTTAATTTGTTACTTCTTTTTTATTTTCATTTCTTTTTGGGCGATTCAAGGTATCCATCTGGAGCGTATTTTACATGTTTCTGATCCAAACCAATTTAAAACATTGATTGTTTTACTGTCAATTGGTCTAGGGTACATGGGTGGCTCATTCTTTCTCGAATTAATTAATAATATTAGAAATTTAAGTTACTTACTAAAATAGTGGAGGTTTCGCTCGTGGATAAGATTATTGTTAAGGGCGGCAATCGACTCAAAGGTGTAGTCAAGATTGAAGGCGCCAAAAATGCTGTTCTGCCGATTTTGGCAGCAGGAATTTTAGCTAGTGAAGGTCAAGTTGAGTTAAGTAATGTACCAATTTTATCTGATGTTTATACGATGAATAACGTGTTGCGTTTTTTGAATGTCGATGTTGAGTTTGATGAAGCCCAACATGAGATTCGGATGGACGCAACTAAGAAAGTCTCTACCGAAGCCCCATTTGAGTATGTGTCTAAAATGAGAGCTTCAATCGTTGTAATGGGTCCGTTACTAGCAAGAACTGGACATGCCAAGGTGGCAATGCCTGGTGGTTGTGCAATCGGTTCTCGACCAGTTGATTTACATTTAAAAGGACTGGCAGCACTGGGAGCTCATATTACGCAGCATGATGGATACATAGAAGCTAGTGCAAGAAAATTAATCGGGACTAACATCTATTTAGACTTTCCAAGTGTAGGCGCAACTCAAAATATTATGATGGCGGCAACATTGGCGCATGGAAACACAATCATTGAAAATGCCGCTTGCGAGCCAGAAATTGTTGACTTGGCCATGATCTTAAATAAAATGGGCGCCCATGTCACTGGAGCAGGAACGGAAACAATCCGAATTATTGGTGTGCATCAATTGCACGGAACAAGCCATGCTGTTGTTCAGGATCGGATTGAAGCCGGTACTTTCATGGTGGCGGCGGCTGCTACCCAGGGGGATGTCTTAATTCAAGATGCAATTTCAGAACACAACAAACCATTAATTTCTAAAATGCGTGAAATGGGTGTCCATATCTTTGAAAAAGATGAGGGGATTCGTATCGTTGGGCCTAAAAAACTATTGCCGGTTTCGATTAAAACATTACCGCATCCTGGGTTCCCGACGGATATGCAACCCCAAATGTCGGTATTGCAGTTATTGGCACAAGGCACAAGTACACTAACTGAAACTGTGTTTGAAAATCGGTTTATGCATTTAGAGGAATTACGTCGAATGAATGCCCAGTATAGAGTGGAAGGTTCTTCCGTCATTATGAATGGCCCAACTGATTTTAATGGTGCTGAAGTGGCTGCTACGGATTTGAGAGCTGGTGCGGCCTTGGTTATTGCAGGTTTAGTGGCAAAGGGGTATACACAGGTCACTAATTTGAAGTATTTAGATCGAGGTTACTACAACTTTCATGGTAAGTTGAGTGCTTTAGGTGCTCAAATTAAACGTGTCTCTGGTACGAATACAACTTTAACGGTCAAAAATTAATTTTTTGATAAAAAATAAAAAATCAATGACGGTCGATTAATAACGTGAGGTGGAAGGCGTTACTTAGTTGACCGTCGTTTCTATTCATTTTACAGGTTAATATCAGCTAGATTCGGGCTTTAGAGAGAATTTAGGGTGTGCTATAATAGGCTGTTAGATTGGATATTTTTGAGAGGTGGACACAATTGAAAAAATTCTTTTTGATGCTAGTACGTGGATATCAAAAGTTTATATCACCACTTTTTCCACCAAGTTGTCGGTATTATCCGACATGCTCTAATTATATGTTGGGAGCCCTTAAGAAGCACGGGGCACTGAAAGGTACCTTAATGGGGACTGCGCGTATTTTACGCTGTAATCCGTTTGTTAAGGGTGGTTATGATCCGGTGCCGGATTATTTTACTTTGAAACGTAATCCGCATCCTGATGAAAAAATATTAAATTAACCTGTATGGAGGAAATTATGTCTAAGAAACAGCAAAGTGTTAAGGTACAAATTGAAGAAAAAGAAGTTGGTGGGCAAACGATTCAACAACTTTTTATTGCTAAAAATTTAATCGGCGAAATCACACCACAGGATAAAGAATTTGCGACTCATCTAATTGGGGGCGGAGACTTTACAGCTAAATCCACGGATGATGCTGTTGAATGGCTTTTGCAAGAATACAATCTTCATCAATAAAGCGCAGTTTTAAGTTAAGGAAGGATCTTTAGTTTGAATAACGATTCACGAGTTAGAAGACGGGAAGGCGATTCTCGCATTGATTATGGAATAATTTTTTCGGTGTTAATGTTAGCCTTAATTGGACTTGTCTCGATTTATGTTGCTGCGGCACATGATACGGGCAGTGTAAGCGTGATCCATCAAGTAGCTTCGCAGTTAGTGTGGTATGTATTAGGGGTTGCTGCGGTTGTTGTCATCATGCAGTTTGATTCCGAACAACTTTGGAAGATAGCGCCGTATGCTTACTGGTTTGGTATTTTTTTACTAGTTGCAGTTTTGATATTTTACAGCAGAAGTTATGCAGCAAGTACCGGGGCTAAGAGTTGGTTTGCCTTTCGTGGATTCACTTTTCAGCCTTCAGAAGTTATGAAGCCGGCCTATATTTTGATGATGGCTAAAGTTTTGACGGATTTTAATGCCCAGCATAAGCGCCATACCATGCGATCTGATTGGCGTTTAATTGGCGAAATGATTTTATGGACGTTGCCAATTCCTGTTTTACTACTTTTGCAGCACGACTTCGGAACCATGTTAGTATTTATCGCTATTTTTGCTGGATTAGTCATTGTTTCAGGCGTAACTTGGCGAATTTTAGTACCTGCATTTGTCACGGCAACGGTTTTGGCTAGCAGTACATTGATGTTGGTAGTGAGTGATTGGGGACGTAGTCTTTTGTCTCACGTCGGATTTGAAAGCTATCAGTTTAGCCGAATTGATACCTGGCTACACCCATCTTCTGATACGACAAATTCAGGTTATCAATTATGGCAGAGTATTAAAGCAATTGGGTCGGGACAACTATTCGGAAAAGGTTTCAATGTTTCGAATGTCTATGTGCCAGTCCGAGAGTCAGATATGATTTTCTCTGTGATCGGTGAAAACTTTGGTTTTATCGGCAGTGTGGTTTTAGTTCTGTTATACATGCTTTTGATGTATCAAATGATTCGTGTCACTTTTGATACGAAGAACGCTTTTTATGCTTATATTGCTACAGGGACAATCATGATGATTTTATTTCATGTTTTCGAAAATATCGGAATGAACATTGGTTTGTTGCCTTTAACTGGAATTCCGCTCCCATTTGTGAGTCAAGGGGGATCAGCCCTTATTGGAAATATGATAGGAATTGGGTTGATTATGTCTATGCGGTTTCACCACGATTCATACAGTACGCTTCAAAAAACAGATTTCTAATAAAAAACTCATATTTGTGGTTGACAGACACAATTTGAATGAGTATACTGCATTTAATAGCTAAACATTAAAACAAGATGAGTAAGTTGATTACTACTTTAAGAGAGTTCCTTTTGGTGAGATGGGACAGTAAGTGCAATCGAAGATGGTCTTGATAAAAGAGGTATTTGTGAGCGTTCTGCAAGCAAGTACTGGGTGCGCCCATTATAGCGTCCGAGTTGTTTGACTCGTTAAGGCTGACTTTGTGAAAAGTTAGTGAATTTGGGTGGTAACACGGAAGAGAAGTCTTTCGTCCTAGTTGATTTATTTCAACGGGATGAAAGACTTTTTTGTTTGGTTAAAAAGAAAGAGGAGGTTGATCGTTTGATAGAATTTAAGGATGTTTCGAAGACCTTCGCTACAGAAAAAGGTAACGTTACAGCAATTAAAGACGTGAACATGAAGATTGAAGACGGTGAAATATTTGGAATCGTTGGGTATTCTGGTGCTGGTAAGACGACTTTGATCAGAATGCTGAATGGTCTAGAAACTCCAACGACAGGTGTGGTTGAGGTGAATGGCACTAAGATCTCAGAGCTGGATCGCAATGCATTAAGAAAAAAGCGCCACAAAATTGGAATGATTTTTCAACATTTTAATCTATTGTGGTCTCGAACTGTTCGTAAGAATATTGAGTTTCCCCTTGAAATTGCCAAGATTTCAAAAGCCGATCGTCAAAAGAAGGCAGAAGAGTTAATCAAATTGGTTGGTTTGGAAGGTAAAGAAGATGCCTATCCCTCTGAATTATCCGGTGGTCAAAAACAACGAGTTGGTGTGGCGAGAGCCTTGGCAAACGATCCAGAAATTTTGCTTTCTGATGAGGCTACCAGTGCACTTGATCCACAAACTACCGATGAAGTATTGGACCTATTGATGGATATCAATAAGCGATTAGGAATTACGATTATTTTAATTACTCATGAAATGCATGTGATTCGAAAGATTTGCGAGCATGTTGCCGTTTTGGATGGTGGTAAGATCATTGAGTCTGGTCAAGTTTTGGACGTTTTTAAGCATCCACAACAACCAATTACAAAACGATTTGTTTACTCAGAGGCTGCTCCGTCGCCGGAAGATACCAATGTGGTTGTAGAACAGTTGCTAAAGGAATATCCAAATGGCAAAATTATTCAATTGACCTTTCATGGTAATCAAGCCAATTTACCAATTGTTTCGGAAATTATTCATAAATTTTCTAAGATCCGAATCAGCATTATTGAAGGAAATATCCATCAAACCCATGAGGGCGCAATTGGTTCACTTTTCTTACAGTTGATTGGTGATGAAGGGGATATTAACGGGGCTTTAGACTATCTGAAGACTATGCGTGTCGAAACGGAGGTGATCGAACATGGGAGGTAGTACAGGTTACTTTGAATTTAACACAGTTGACTGGAATCAAATGTGGAGCGCAACTTGGGAGACCATTTGGATGACCATCGTTTCGATTGTAGCCGTTGCGATCTTGGGATACTTTATTGGATTATTATTGTTTGAAACCAGTGGAAGTACTAATTTAGTTGTCCGCATTATTAACTGGATTGTTGCGCTTTTTGTCAATGTGTTTCGATCTATTCCATTTATCATTTTAATCGTTTTGTTGTTGCCATTTACTAAGAATGTCGTGGGAACGATCATTGGCCCAGTTGCGGCGTTACCATCCTTAATTATTTCCGCAGCTCCGTTTTATGGTCGAATGGTTGAATTAGCGTTTCATGAAATTGATCGGGGTGTGCTTGAGGCTTCAAATGCAATGGGAGCCAGTCAATGGCAGATTATTACGAAGGTTTTATTACCAGAAAGTTTGCCAGCGTTGATTTCGGGAATTACGGTTACAACGATTTCTTTGATTGGTTATACAGCTATGGCCGGTGCAATTGGTGCCGGTGGGCTGGGAAATTTGGCCTATCAAGAAGGATTTGAGAGTAGTAATAATACGGTGACTTTAGTTGCCACAGTCATTATTGTGATCATTGTTTTTGCTTTCCAATTTCTCGGGGATTTCGCAACCCGAAAAGTTGATAAACGAGTACTTTAATTTGAGGAGGAGTTTGAATATGAAGAAGAATAAAATTTTTGGCTTTTTAGCAGTCGCAGCAACAGCACTTTTATTGGTGTCTTGTGGTAAGAAATCAAGCACCAGTTCCAAAACAACAACCATTACAGTTGGGGCATCTGCAGTGCCACATGCTCAAATTTTAAAACATGTCCAACCTGAGTTGAAAAAAGAAGGGGTTAATTTAAAGATTAAAGTCTTTCAAGATTACGTTCTTCCTAATAAAGCTTTAGCTAACGGTGATATTGATGCGAACTACTTCCAACACATTCCATTTTTGAATCAATGGAATAAGAAAAACAAAGGTAATTTAATTGATGCCGGTGCCGTTCACTTGGAACCAATTTCTGTATTCTCTAAGAAGTATAAAAATCTCAAAAATTTACCAAAGAATGCGACTGTTTTGGTAAGTAATAATGCACCAGATTATGGTCGAATTTTGACGATCTTTAAGGATGCCGGTTTGATTACGATCAAAAAGGGTGTGGATATCACAAGTGCAACGTTTAATGATATTGCAAGTAATCCAAAACATATTCAATTTAAACATAGTTATGAGCCGAAACTGATGCCTCAATTGTACAAAAACGGCGAAGGTGACGCGGTTGTGATTAATGCTAACTATGCGGTTCAATCTGGTTTGAATCCAATTACACAATCTGTGGCAATTGAAAAATCTAATTCACCATACAAAAATATCATTGCAATTCGTCCAAGTGAGAAGAACAACAAAGCCATCAAGAAATTGGTTAAAGCTCTTCAATCAAAGAGTACGCAATCTTGGATCAAGAAACATTACAAGGGTGCTATTTTACCTGTAAAACCAGTTAAATAATCGAATTTTGATATGTAAATGGCCGTTGAAGTTCTGAATTTCAATGGCTTTTTATGTATTGACCATCTTTCAGAAAATGGGTAGGATTAAGTTAATAACGAGAAAAGGGTGTTAAAATGAGAAAATTTGGAATTATTGGTTTAGGGAACGTTGGCCGTACAGTTGCATATACTTTGGTTACAAAGGGAATTGCTGATTCACTAGTACTTATTGATAAAGATCAGAAAAAGTCACGTGCTGAGCAGTTAGACCTGCAGGATGCCCAAGCACGATTGAATACAACTACCCAAATCACAACTCAAAATTACGACAATTTGAAGGATGTTGATATTTTATATATCTCAGCTGGAGATATCGCAGTTTCAACTAACAGTGGCGATCGTTTTGCAGAGTTCAAGATCACTTCAGCGGTTGTCAAAGAAATCGCCCCTAAAATTGTGGCATCTGGATTTAAGGGTGTGATTATCGACATTATGAATCCTTGTGATGCGGTTACCAGTTATTTGCAGAAGTTGACTGGGTTTTCAAAGCAAAGAGTGTTTGGAACGGGAACTTTCTTGGATACCGCGCGGATGCAACGTGTTGTTGGTGAAAAATTAAATGTAAATCCCCGCAGCGTAGAAGGTTATGTTTTGGGTGAGCATGGAAATAGCCAATTTGTGGCATGGTCAAGTGTTCGTGTAAAAGGTGAAGCTATTCAGGATTTACCTGAAGCTAAAGACTTCGATTTTGATCAATTAGCTGATGCCGCTAAACAAGGTGCTTGGGAAGTTGCTTCCGGTAAAGGATTCACTTCAGCTGCAATTGCGACTTGTGGTGTCAGTTTGGGACAAGCAGTTTTGTCGGATGCTCGTTTAGTTTGTCCGGTGTCTGGTTATAGTGAAAAATATAGTACTTACGTTGGTTTACCAGCGATTGTGGGCAAGAACGGAATTGAGTCTGTGGTTGACTTACCTTTGACAGACGAAGAAACTGTAAAGTTCGCTAAGTCTGCGGAAATGATTCATGATCGGGTAGCCAAGTTAAACTAATCTTTGAATTTTAAAGCTTTTAAACATTTACAGCCAAACAGGTTGAAAGTGTTTAAAAGCTTTTTTGTACTTGACAGAAAAATACTTTCCAAGTATAGTTAGTTACATAAGTAATTAACCAATTTACCGATATGGAGGAAGCAACTGTGAAAGAACAAACGGTTATTGATGTTCAAAGCGTGACAAAAGTGTATGGAAAGAAAAATGAAAAACAGTACACTGCTTTACAAAACGTCAATTTTAATGTAAAAAAAGGTGAATTCGTAGGCATTATGGGGGCTTCGGGTTCAGGAAAAACGACATTGCTGAATATTTTAGCAACGATGGATCAACCAACGGCAGGTAACGTCTTTATTGCAGGTCAAGATGTGACACAGTTGAAAGGAAATGCCGTTTCGGATTTTCGGGCTAAAAAGATTGGCTTTATTTTTCAGGATTTTAATCTCTTGGAAAGTTTATCGAATGCAGAAAATATTGGATTACCATTGACTTTGCAGGGCGTTAAAAAGCGGAAAACTAACGAACTTGTCCATCAAATTGCTAGTCAGTTGGGGATCAATCAGCTACTTGATAAATATCCGGTAGAAATATCTGGTGGTCAAAAGCAACGGGTTGCGGCCGCGAGGGGATTAATCTCACGACCACAAATTTTATTTGCCGATGAACCAACCGGAGCTTTGGATTCCCAAAATGCCCGAGAACTTTTGGAAACTTTGAAACAAGTTAATGATGAAGAACAAGTTTCTATATTAATGGTAACCCATGATCCGTTTTCAGCTAGTTACTGTGAACGCATTTTGTTCATTAAGGATGGCCAAATTGGTGAACAACTTGAAGCTGGCAGTCAAACGCGAACTGAGTTTTACCAAACAATTTTGAATAAACTTGGCACCTTTAATGATCAGGGGGAAGATGTCGATGTTATTTAAATTAGCCTTTATAAGTGTTAAGGATCGTTGGCGGGACTATTTGGTGCTTTTTTCTGGATTGATTATTTCAAGCGCAATTTTTTATATGTTTGAAGCAATCGCCACTAATCAAGCCTTCATCAAGGGAAATATTTCACTTGGGTTAGCGACGTTTGTTTTTCAATTTGGTTCTGTGCTCCTTGGAATTATTACCCTCGTTTATATCGTGTATGCTAATTCATTCCTAATGAATATGAGAGAACATGATTATGGTTTGTTCATCATGTTAGGCGGGAAAAAATCACGACTTGGTTTCTTAATTTTTTTAGAAACGTTATTGATTGGGGCAATTTCCACAGTCTTGGGTGTTGTAGTCGGTGTTGGGCTTACAAAAGGATTATCTCAATCATTAATGCACGAGTTGGGCGTTGAAGTTGCCCATTTTACTGCCTGGAATACCATGGCTTTGCTTGTGACTTTTGCGTTCTTTATTGTGATCTTTTTTATGGCTTCGTTAATTAATCAGCACAAGTTGCTACATCGACCGGTGTTAAAATTGCTCCATGCTGATACGGTGGCAGATAAACCAATCAAGTTAACGGCCTGGCGTTACGCTGAAGGTGGATTAGGTTTAGTTTTAATAGCCGGTGGTTACTGGGCAATGGCGGCTATTGAGACTTTGCAACTTCTCTCAATTCCAATTGCACTGGTCACAATCGTATTGGGCACGTATTTTTTGTATCATGCACTTTTTCAAATTTTGATTACGGGATTGAAACGCTCACGCTTGGCAGGTAAGGGCTTAAATAGCTTTACATTAGGCCAGTTAAACTTTCGCATTCGAGATTATACCAGAATTCTAGCCGTCGTAAGTATCCTTTTTGCCTTAGCCTTAGGAGCAATTACGGTTGGAATGGGCTATCATCGTTTAATCCCAAGTATGGCAAGCGGTAGTTCAGCTTATGACTTGGTTGTTTATAAGCAAACTGCGAAAACTAAACAATTAATTCAAAAATTAGATTTAATAAAGCAAGTGACTTATAAGCGAAAAATTGTTGGCACAACTGCCTATTTTGACCAAATGGAGTTTCAAGAAACACCTTTTCAAGTGAGTCGCGTTAAGGCTGATGCCGTTGTCTTCAAACTAGCTACTAGTGAGCAACTGAGGTCTAGTTCACGGGTGCAAGAGCAATTTTTGAGTCTGCAAGCAAATTACACTTTAAGACAGATCAGAGTTGTGTCTCACCGTAATTTTCTGAAAATTCAGGGTAAGCCATCACAATTAACTTTACTGAAGACAACCGGATTAGCTAAAAATGCAGGTGTTTTGAAACAAATTGCAGAAAATCAAACCAATCAATTTCCTGGCCACATGTCGATTCAACAGTTAGGCGGGGCTTATCCACTGTACCAAGTGGCCAATGTCATGTTTGGTGGATTAGAATTTGTGGGCTTCTTCTTAGGATTGGAGTTTTTGACAATGTTGGCAAGCTGTTTAATGTTTAAAATTTTATCGGGTGTCCAACCGGATAGACAGCGCTATTATATGTTAAACCGATTAGGAACGCGACAAAATTTAATTCGGCGTTCAATTCGCCGTGAATTAGGCGCACTGTTTTTGTTGCCAGGGATATTAGGAATTATTCACGTCCTGTTTGGCTTGAAGATGTTTGTTCCGTTGATGGGTGATCCGTATGTTCATTTACAGACCCCCTTTGTGATTTTCTTACTGTTGTATTTGGGGTATTATTTAATTACATTGTTTATTTATGAAAAATTAGTGGTTCCAAGTATAAACATGCAGTCTTGAGGTGGTGATCATATGCAATTTGATTTTAGTGGGCAAGAACCCATTTATTTACAGGTAGCTAATCAAATTGAAGAAGGAATTTTTACAGGTGCTTTTAAAGAAGAAACGCAGGTCCCCTCAACAACCGAAATGTCTCGTGAATTTCATATTAACCCCGCGACAGTTTTGAAGGGCATGAATATCCTTGTCACTGAAAAATTGGTGGAAAAACGGCGTGGTTTAGGAATGTTTGTGAAAAAAGGGGCCTATCAGTTAATACTGGAAAAACGGCAAAATGACTTTTTTGAGGATTATGTAAAAAAAATTGTGGCAGAAGCTAAAAATTTAAAGTTATCAGAAACGGAATTGATTCAACTTATCAAAAGGGGGTTTCAAACAAATGGGGATTAAGGTTACGGAAGTTGCCAAAAAATTTGGTCGGAAGCAAATTTTGCAAAATATCAGTCTGGAGATTGAGCCAAATCGAATATACGGTCTGCTGGGCAGAAACGGTGCTGGCAAAAGTACATTATTAAATATTATTACCGACCGCATTTTTGCAAATGGTGGTTCGGTGACCATTGATGGTATTCCAACACACGAGCATGATGAATTGTTAGGCAATATCTATTTGATGAGTGAGGTTAATCTTTATCCAAAAAGGGCCCGTTTACAAGATTTATTTAAATCTTCAAAAAATATGTATGGCGGTTTCAATGAGGCATACGCAAAACACTTGTGTGAGGCATTTGAGTTAAATCCGAAACAAAGATTTGGTCAACTTTCAACAGGTTATCGCACGATCTTTAAATTAATTATTGCCCTTTGTTTACCTGTTGATTACGTTTTTTTAGATGAACCTATTCTTGGTCTTGACGCTAATCATCGTGAGTTGTTTTATAAAGAACTTTTGGATACATATAGTAGTCATCCCCGAACTTTTGTGATTTCTACTCATATAATTGAAGAGATTGCTAATATGATTGAGCATGTTTTTGTGATAGAAAACGGCAAAATCTTAGTTGATGATGATGTGGACCATATGTTGTCACAGGCATATGTGATCACTGGCCCTGGAGAAACCGTTGATCAGTACACAGTGGGATTAAACGTGATTGGAACGGAATCACTTGGAAATCTCAAAGGTAACTATGTGTTTGGCAACCTGAATGATGATCGAGAGATTCCGGATACAATTCAAATTTCACGAATGGATCTGCAAAAACTCTTCATTCATTTAACAAGTGGCGAGGGGGGATCTAAATGAAAACTAAAATGATTTTTAAGAATAAATTTGGATACTATTTAAAGGGTCTGGGGTACACTTATATTCTAACCTTTTTGTTTATTTTCCTGTTACCGATTGTTTTTGCGTTGCTATTCACGGGAAGCCTTGATGGTATTTCAATTCATAATTTATTGAAAAATAATTTATTACCATTTATTTCGATTCTGTTTTTAGTAATCTCATCATATCGAGTTTATGGACCATTTAAGTTTTATATCCAAAATGGTATTTCTCGTCGAACAGTTTGGAAAGCAACCATTTGGGTGACCGCGCTGCTTAGTTTATTGATGAGCGTAATCAATTATTGTTATTATTATGCGGTGATTTTACCAAACGTTGGAAATGTTGATAATACTTTTTATAACCAACTTTTTGGTCAGTTCCTGGGTTTTCATAGTTTTTGGAATATTCCAGCTCAAATTCTTTATGAATGGTTATTACTTTGGAGTTTTGCTGTTTTGGGTATGTTTTTTGGAAGTTTATCGGCACTCCTGAAGAAGCGAACCCGGCGCATGTTGTGGATTGCCATCCCCATTGGGCTTGTCGTGTTAGTTCGTTTTTTAATGCAGTTCCATACTGGCATGAATTTAGATTGGACGATGAATTTTATCAAATTTGTGGTCGGTTATACAGAAACAACTAACGAAGGGGAATGGAATCCATTCCACCCGGTTGGATTTATGGCGATTATGATTATTTTGGGTACGATCATTAATTACTGGATTCAACAACATATTGTCTTAAAAAATCAGTAAAAAATGAGATCGCAACAAGAACACAGTTTTTGTTGCGATCTCATTTTTGTTTATTGAATAGCAACGAGATGTTTATAAAATGCGGCATAGATCGCTTGAGAATATGGAACGTACCAGATAAATCCAATTCCGAAACTAAATAAGCAAAGAACATACCAGCCAATCATGCTTAATTTTAATAAGAAAAATTCAAATTTATGCCCCTGCATTAATTGGCGACTCATTGTGACACAGTCATTGTATTCAATGCGACCCGCATTGCCAGCGGCTAATTGATCTTTGTAAATCAGGTATGATTGGGAGTAGGCATAGTACTTAATAATTCCAGGAACAATGAGTAATAAAGTCCAAAAAAACAAATAAATGAACTGGAGTACAAAGATTGCCAAAGTTGGAATGAAATAGCGTTTGGTAAAAACTTGAAAAGCACTTTTCACAGGTGAAAACTCGCGATTAGGTTCGCGTAACCAGTCTAGGAATGTGTAACTAACCCCAACACTGATAAATGTAACTATGGCAGTTCGTAAAAAGCTCCAAACATTGGATGAACCGGAATTTGGTGACTCCTCATTAGCATAGCTTGTAACTTCATTATTGAGAAGGTGAGGATTCTTAATGAGCAAGTACAGTCCAAACAAAATACCTAGGGAAATGATAAATCCCACAATTGCTCTAAGGACAATTGGAACTACTGCGGTCATGGAAGCTTGACCCCAATGACCCTTAAAAACTTGTTTGACTTCTTTTTTTAATTCGCGACGGATTTGGTGATATGACATGACAGACTCCTCCTCTTTTTTTCTATTTTACCATGAACCTATGAATTGACAATGTGATGAAGTAATTTAAGATGAGGAGACTGGTTATTAGTACCTTAGGTTTGGAGACGTGGTAAAATTAAACTATTAATTACGAGGAGAAAAAGTTATGAAAGAAGTTGAAGAAGTACGCAGTAGACTACAAAATTTACGGATTAAATTACAAGGTGGTCAGATTTATCAGTCGTTACTTCCGGAAATTGATAAGATTATTATGTCGACAGATGTGTCGGCGCCAACAGAAGTTCACTTGCCTGATGATGACGATGGTATTCGGGACCTTATTCAGTCGCTTCGTGATCAGTTGAATGAGCACGAACTGGAAGAAGTTTCCGATAAGGATTTAATGCAGTTATTTCAACATATTGGCTCGCCTGATTTGATGATTCGTGATAAAGGCGTATATTTTCTATTTAGTGATATTTTGCAGCAACAAATCACCTCGAAAAAACAATTAAAAATGATTTTTGATCATTTGATTCAGGATGAAAGTTTGTTTGATCACATTCTGGAACCTCAAAATGACGGTGTGTTTAAGAGATCATTTAGTTTAATGTTTTTATCAACCTTGTTGTATATAGATCGGGCTGGATCACACTTTATAGATGATGAGAGTAAAAATACCCTTGTTGATCAATTGGTTACTTACATAGCCTTAGAAACAGATACACGGGGTTATTCTGGTAAGAAGGGCTGGGCACATGCCTATACGCATATTGGCAATGTTTTGGATGAATTAGCAGTTGATAATAGCTTGGTTAGAGCGGATAAATTACTTATGTTAGCTGTTTTATTAGCTCGGTACAAACGGCTTTCAACACCACTAATTTTTGGTGAGCCAGAGCGCATAGGTGGCTACATTGCGGATTTAACTAATCAAAACAAACTTTACACCGACTTTTTGTTGTTAGCACTAAAAAATTGGCGTCATGAGTTAGTGTCGATTCAAACGACAGAAGATGAACAGATGTGGACGCGCCTGTACAACCGCCAGCGATTATTGCAAGCATTAGTCTTAAATCCAGAAATGCCAAAAGAAGTTAGTTCATATTTAAATGAGGAAAATGATTTTCGTTTTTAAGGAGATATTTTAATGAGTGAACAAATAAATGCAATCGGTTTTTACAAAGGTTTACCAATTGAAGATTCAAACAGTTTAATTAATTTAAAAATTGATCGTCCTAAGGCAAATGATTTTGATCTTTTGATTGAAGTTAAGTCCGTTTCCGTAAATCCGGTCGATACTAAGATTCGTCAAGGCCATCCTGAAACAAGTGTTCCAACTGTGCTTGGATTTGATGCCTATGGAACTGTTGTTGAATTGGGGCAGAAAGTGACTAACTTTAAAGTGGGGGATCATGTTTTTTATGCAGGAACCAATAATCGTTCTGGGAGTGACCAAGCTTTGCAGTTAGTGGATGCGCGAATTGTGGCCCATGCACCGCAAAATATTAGTGTGGAAGAAGCGGCAGCCATGCCTTTGACTAGTTTAACGGCTTGGGAATCTCTTTTTGAACGAATGCCATTAATTCCAAAAAAGGATGCTAATTTGGGAAAGCAGATTTTGATTATTAATGGTGCTGGGGGCGTTGGTTCAGTGGCAATTCAGCTGGCAAAGTGGGCAGGTTTAAAAGTTTTAACAACGGCCTCACGACCAGAGACGATTGAATGGGTTAAAAAAATGGGTGCGGATGTCGTTTTGGATTATCACAAATCGTTAGCTGACCAACTTAAAGCAGTTGGCATTCAGTCTGTAGGGTTTGCCTTGATTTTTCACTCAACTGATAATTATTTGCCAATTTTGGCAAAACTCGTGGCACCAGAAGGATTTATCACTTCCATTGTGGAAAATGAACGTCCTTTACCAATGGGACTTTTAAAATCTAAGAGTATTACTTTTGCTTGGGAGTTTATGTTTACAAAAAGTATTTATCAGACTGCAGATATGGCAACACAAGGAACAATCCTCGAAAAGATTGCCACACTTTTGGATGAAAAAGAGATTCGATCAACTTTAACTGTGACGCTTCCGGGAATTAACGCAGCGACTCTAAGACATGCTCATGAACTTGTTGAAACTAATAAAATGATTGGTAAAGTCGTGTTAACTGGCGATTTTGATGCCAAATAGTTTGGATATTAAAGTTTTTTTCTCTGCAAATTCATGGTACAATTTAGGTTCAATACAAAATCTAAGTGATAGGATGAGATTTTAAATGAGTACGGAAAAAAAGATTCACGTTGGTTTGCTATTTGGTGGTAATTCATCTGAACATGATGTTTCAAAGCGTTCTGCACATAATATTTTCGATGCAATGGATAAAGAGCGTTACGAAGTCAGTCTGTTCATGGTTACAAAAGATGGCTATTTGTTGAGTGATGCTTCATCAAGAAGAATTTTTGATGGCGAATCAGAAGATAAAGTTGTGGCAGATGCCATGAAATCGGTTGATAAGGGTAATCCATTGTCACCAATTTTGAACTTGAGTGAACAAAAAGATATCGATGTTTATTTCCCAATTATTCACGGTAATTTGGGTGAAGATGGGACGATTCAAGGCTTGCTACGGCTACTACAAAAGCCTTATGTCGGCAGTGGTATTCTTGCTTCAGCTGTTTCGTTTGACAAGGATACAACTAAACAGTTATTAACACATAATGGGATTCGTAACACAAAGTATGTGGTTGTGACACCCGAAAATCGTGGCGACTATTCCTATGATGTTTGTCGCGAATTACTAGGTGAGCTGATGTTCTTAAAACCCGCTAATCAAGGATCATCAGTGGGTATTCATAAAGCGACAAATGCTCAAGAGTTTGAAACTGGGCTGGATGATGCCTTTCGATATGATTTTAAAGTGTTGGTTGAACAATCAATTGAACAACCAGAAGAAGTGGAAGTTTCTATTTTAGGTAATCAAAGTCCCAAGGCTTCTAAAGTAGGACGAATTATCGTACCGAAATCTGATACATTCTATGATTATAATAATAAGTTTGTCGATGCCAGTGGGGTTCAATTTGAACTACCAGCTAGCATTTCTAGTGAGCTTTCTGATGAAGTTCAACAAATGGCACTGGATGCTTTCCGAGTACTTGGTTGCTGTGGCTTAGCTAGAATTGACTTTTTGGTTGATCATAACAAAGTTCCCTACCTAAGCGAAATTAATACGCTGCCTGGTTTTACAAACATTAGTTTGTATCCCCAACTTTGGGAAGTGTCTGGGATCAGCTATGAAAGGTTAATTGATCAACTCATTGATTTGGCATTTGAGGAATTTAATCGACGTTCTAAAATTCATTATGATTTCACACCGCTTGATGCAGAGTAACAATTTAAAGAAGTCAGAGAAAACTTTTTCTCTGGCTTTTTTAGTTAATGAAAATTGATAGCTAAAACGCAAAGGAAAAGACAAATGGGTCTCTGTCAAATCGTATTGGTGGAGATTTTGAACGGCACATTCACTTCGGTGAATGTGCTTTTTGTTTACTCATGAATTAAACTAATCCGGATAAAGAAGTTGTCAATATTTCGAAAACCAAAACAGTTACGCTTTAATGCCTTGATTTTACGATTAAGTCCTTCAATTGGACCGTTGGAAAATGGATAACGACAACTGTTTAGAAGGGCTGAACCATTTTTGATAAACGTGTTGATCGTTATGTCCATTTGATTACTAGTGGGTTGGTAGTTAGTAAGTAAGGATTGGAACGCATTAGCATCCTTTTGGTGTATGGCACTTAAGATACCTTGATAGGTTTGATACACAGATCTAAATCTGGGAAAAGCGTCTAGAGCTAAATCAATGGCGTTTTGTTGCGTCATATACTCGTTAATTCCGCGTAAATAAACAGCCTTAGAATCATTAACTTTTATTTCATCAAGATGAAATAAACGCCATTGAGATTTTAAAATATGATAAATTCGTGAATGCTTATCTTGGATAGTACGAATGGTCTGCGTGCGTTCATTATCTAAGGCACGCCCAGCCAGTTGAATAATATGGAAACGATCGATAATCGTGGCCGCATTGGGAAATAAGCGATGAATGAAGCTGCCATATTCAGCATTCATGTCAATCGTCACTGATTGAACTTGGGCACGTTCTTGAACCGAAAAACGAGCTTCAAAGTAGTCAATGATATCTTTACTTAGCCGATCTTTTAAAGTAACAATTCGGCGATGACTAACGGCATCGCAACAATTAAAGGACATCCAGTGATTACAGGAACGAAATTCATCAAAGCAAAGATTCTCTGGGAGATGTTTAACACGATAGGCTAAGTGAATATTGGCATTTAGGATTCGTTGAACACTGCTTGGCGAAATTCCACAAAGTTTAGCAATTTCTTTACTCGTCAACATATCGCGTGCCAAAACGATCACTTGATGTTTGATATTATGTGTGAAAGTTTCGTTACGATTAACCAACTTAGTTTTAGCACCACAGGTTTTTGAACAATCTTTACATTGGTATCTTTGACGTTTTAAATGCATTTCGTAACGACCACCGGATAAGGTTCCTAAACGCAGGTGACTCATGTGAGTTCCGTTTTTAATTAAGCTTTTATGGCCACAATGTGGGCACTTTAAAAGTTGATAAGACAAAGTTGCATGGACGACATGAATACGTTGGTTTGTGGAACACCGTTCTTTAGAAATACCAGTGACAATTAAGTTTGGGTCTGTTATTTCGAATAAGCATAAGATAGAATTAGTTAGGGACATCTGAATTTCCTCTTTTCGATTTGTTTTGGCGATTAAATCGTAGCACAAAGAGGACAGATGTCCTTTTTTATTTTTCTGATTTTCAAAACAGACAAAAAACCGGTATTAGTTATTCACCAATACCAGAAAGTGTAGACCCAGACAAATTCTTCACTAACAAGATGAAGGAACGCGCGTTTTTCTTTTTCAGAGCATTTAGTTCATTTCTTGATAATGTTAAGATTAAAGCGAAAGCAATTTTCCAGCAACGGGGGTAGTGACTGTTATGAAACGCTTCATATTTCGCGATTTTTATCAACTTAAAAATTTAATTAATTACATGATTAAATCAGATGAAAATTTGTATTATGCCAGTTTGACGCTATTAGTTGGTGTTGTAACTAGCATCCTATTGGAGCATGCACTTTTTCTTTCAGAAAATCCGTTATTAATCCCATTAAAATTTATTTTTGCGGTTCTTATTATTTGGGGGATGTTTGTTGGCTTAATGGCAGCATCCCTAATGATTAGTGGGTTTCAGCAACATAAGCCGGTTAACTTCGATCATTTGAAGGATTTGTTACAAAAGTTGTTTGAAAGAAATTGGATTATTAGTATTGCATATTTCTTTTTTTATGTGGTAATTACGATTCCACTAGGTGGATTTGGATTTGCAACCGTCATTCTGGCTCATATTCCAACAAGCGTTTCAATTCAAAACTTTGTTTTTGCTAATCGCTGGACGGTCGCACCTGTTTTTATTCTTTTGTATCTTATTTTTTGTTACATAGCTCTGCGAATGCTTTTAGCACTTCCAGCAATGATTAGTTATCAATGTTCACTGACTGAAGGAATTCGACTGAGTTGGCGCCTAACAAAAGGGCAGACAGGCAGGATGCTTATCCAGATTTTGATCATTGTTGTTCGTGTTTCCGTACCGTTTCTGCTAATTGGGAGCCTTATTCTAGAAGGTATATTTGCCTGGAACAGCTGGATGCATTCAGACTTACCATCAACTATTTTGATGGTTTTAGCGATTACATTTATTGAACTGTTGTTTGTTGGTTGGTTTTTAGTTTTTATGACTGGTTTTTTGTCACGATTGGGTGAGTGGGTTAGAGTCGTAAACATGCCACTAGCGAAAACACCGGTATTCAAAACAAGAGGATTAAATTATCATCAATGGGATTTGAAACAAATCAAGAAAATTGGGATTGCTTTATTGGGTCTGTTATTTTTGAGCACACCCACGTATGCCTTTTTTTCAATTCGGATGAATGAGAATCATTCAACTGACGTGCTAGTTGTCTCACACCGTGGCGTAAGTGATCATAATGGTGTGCAAAATACGATTATGGCACTTAGAAAAACGGCTAAACTAAAACCCGATTATGTGGAAATGGATATTCGAGAAACTAAAGATCATCAGTTTGTGGTCATGCATGATAGTAATCTGTATCATTTGGCCAGAAAAAATAGGTCAGTTTCTGATCTAACCCTAAAAGAATTAACACATTTAACCATTCGAGAAAATGGCTATCAAACTAAAATTAGCAGTTTTTCCGATTACCTTAAAACTGCCCATCAGTTAAAACAGCCTTTGATTGTTGAGATCAAGGCAAGTAAAAATGACACAGCTAATCTGGTGACCCTATTTAATAAAAAGTATGGCCATAGCTTAGAAACACATCACGATATGGTTCATTCTTTGAATGCCACCTTTATGACCCAACTAAAAAAGCAACGGCCAAATTTAGTGACAGGGATTATTACGCCGTTTAACATTGCGCGAATGCCTAAAAATTCAACTGATTTTTATTCCCTTGAATTTCATACACTGAATCGCCAGTTCATTCAGCAGGCTTGGGCACAGCATAAAAAAGTCTATGCTTGGCCAGTGGACGGCATTGAACCGATGAAGCGAATGTTAGCGTTGCGAGTTGATGGGATGATTACAAATCATGTGCAGAGATTACAGAAAGTCATTCGCGAAAGAAATGCGGCGGATTTAAGTCGCTATGAAGTGATCAATAATTTAATTGAACTTTGGTAAAAATGCGAATCTTATTCTTGTTGCAGAAAGGAATGAGAATATGAATCGTTGTATGTGGGGAAATAAAAATGAATTGTTGAAACGGTATCATGATCTAGAGTGGGGCGTTCCAATTTTGGATACGCAAAGTTTATTTGAATGTTTTGCGTTGGAAATCTTTCAAGCGGGGTTGAATTGGGTAACTGTCCTGAAAAGAAGAGAAGCTTTTAGAAATGTCTTTGCGCAATTTGATCCACAAATATTAAGCCTGTTTACTGACTATGATATTAGCCAGATTTTGACAGATGCAACGATTATTCGTAATGAGCGAAAAATTAAAGCGGTAGTTCAAAACGCACAAGTTGTAGCCAATCTACCAATGAATTTTTCAGACTATATTTGGCAGTTTGTAGATTTTGAACCCATTAGGAATCCGCAAGTAGTTTTGGATGATTCACAATCGCGAATTTGTTTAACAAATAGAATTGCAAGTCAAATGAAAGCAGATGGCTTCATTTTTGTGGGTCCAAAAATGATTAATGCCTTTTTACAAGCAGCGGGTCTTATCAATGACCATGAAGTGAGTTGCTTTCGATATTATAATCTAGCTGTTCAATAGAAAGCATGTGGCAAAATAAAAGATGTCCGAAGAAAAATGGTTATTTTCTCGGGCATCTTTTATTTTAAAAAAACAAGTTCTTATTTAATCTTAACTGGTTGATTAGCAAGATCAGTGCGGACAACTAAAACATCACAAACTGCTGTTCTTGTAACGTACTCGGTCACTGAACCAATTAGGAGACGTTCAACGGCATTCAAACCAGTCGCTCCAATCATAATAAGATCGGTATGTAACTGTTTTGGCATGTCATTTGCGATCACAACTTTTGGTGCACCATATTCAATTGAATAATCAACGTTTTCCAAACCTTTATCTTTTGCTTCATCCACATATTTATCAAGGGTTGTTTTTGCAGTTTCAGTAACCTGCTCAACCATTGCTGTATCAAAGCTTGAGATGTTTTGAAATGCGCGGGTATCAACAACGTGTACCAAATGTAATTCGGAACCTTTATTTCGTCTAGCAACTGCAACAGCTTTTTCGAAAGCTAATTCAGCTTCTTTTGAGCCATCAACAGGAACCAAGATATGTTTATATTGTTGTGTCATATAAATCACCTCTCCAACTTTCTAACTCCATTTTACGTTAAATTACCCAAAATAAAAAGAAAAAAGAGCGTTTTCTTTTTGATTAAACGGCTACAATGGGAGACAATCGGCATTTGCAGGTAGTTATTTTGGTAAAAAACTTAATAGTCCAATTAGAATTGCAGTGGTAGATAGACAGCCCAAAAGAAGAATCAGACAAATTAGAATGATCACATGTGTCCAAGCGATGACAAAAGCAATAATAGCCATTAAAATGAGGGCAAGACCGCCAATTCGTAAAAGTTCTTGTAGAGCTGGATTCTCAGTTGGATTGAATAGGAGAAAAGGTTGCTGCTGGTGCCGATATAAGTAAGTTCCAATTACGGCAAGAATAATAGAAAAAAGAACCATAAGAGCTGAAATCAGCATAGTATTCCTCCTTGAAATTTATTTGATAAATCGATAGTAAAACGGCTAAATAAACAAAAAGGGATTAGCACGTAATGTCCTAATCCCATCAAAGCATAATGCTTTGGAAATACTTTGTGGTGCCGTTAATCGTTTCTCAGTGAAAGCCCGCAAGTATATTAGCGGTGGGACCAATTGGTTTGACTTTAAGTTTCCTAATTAAAGGCCTACATGCCACCAAACACCCTTAGTCCCTATACAAATTATTTGAACGGCAGTACATAAATGAAACAACGCGTACACCAAAGAAATTTCATACCTATCTTAGCATGGATATTATAAAATTTCAATTTCAGTCCCTCTGAAGATTAATCACGTTGAGCACGTAGCAAGCGTTTGTATTGTTCTGCTAAAGCAGTCTCAAATTTACCATTTTCTTTTGGTTCATAGTAGGTGGCATTCTTGATTCTGTCTGGCAGGTATTGCTGCTTTACCCAATCGTTGGGGTAATTATGCGCATATTTATAATTGTTTCCGTGACCAAGCTTAGCAGCGCCTTTATAGTGCGCGTCCTTTAAGTCAGCCGGGATGTCTCCATAGTTGCCAGATTCAACTTCGGTTAATGCCGCGTCCATTGCGGAAATGCCGGAATTTGATTTAGGCGATAAACAGAGTTCAATAACCGCATCGGCCAATGGAATTCGTGCTTCAGGAAACCCAAGTTTTTCGGCGGCCTGAATGGCAGAAACAGTTCTTGCACAGGCAGGCGGATTTGCCAGGCCGATGTCTTCATACGCAATAACCATTAATCGGCGCGATATACTTGGCAAATCACCAGCCTCTACTAAACGCGCCATATAATGGAGTGCTGCATTGACGTCGCTACCTCGAATCGATTTTTGAAAGGCTGAAATCACATCATAGTGAGCGTCCCCATTTTTATCTTGAGTGAGCGCCTTTTTTTGCAGACATTCTTCAATGATTTCTAAAGAAATATGAACTTCTTGATTTTTGTCTGGTTCAGTCGACATTACAGCGAGTTCCAAGCCATTTAAGGCACTACGCAGATCGCCGTTTGTGGAATGAATCAAAAAATCCATTGCTGGTTTAGCCACTTTAACATTCATTGAACCCAGGCCATTTTCGGTGTCTGTTAAGGCGCGATTGATGGCAGAATGGATATCTTCCGGTGCTAAGGGATGGACTTCAAAGATCTGGGTCCGACTTCGAATGGCTGGATTGATTGAAATATAAGGATTTTCGGTGGTGGCACCAATTAAAATAATTCGTCCACTTTCAAGGTGGGGGAGCAAGAAATCCTGTTTAGTTTTATCTAAACGGTGAATTTCATCAAGGAGTAAAATAACCGTACCACTCATTTTTGCTTCTTCAGCCACAATTTGAAGATCCTTTTTGGAATCAGTTGCAGCGTTTAATTTGCGGAAAGCATACTTCGTAGAGCCAGCAATGGCACTCGCAATACTGGTCTTTCCAGTACCCGGTGGACCATATAAAATCATGGACGATAGTAATTTAGCTTTGACCATTCGGGCAATAATTTTTCCTGGGCCAACTAGGTGTTGTTGACCAACAACTTCTTCAATTTTTTTAGGGCGCATACGATACGCCAATGGTTGTTGCATGATAAAACTCCTAATTTCGAAAACTATTTTTAAGTTTATCCAGAAGTGATTCTGATTTTTTTTCTTCTTTAATAGGTGCCTGACCTTGGAAACTGGCCACATCAATGTCAGCAACATTAATTGAATCTGGCGCTGCTAAAACAAGGGCCAAGTCCTGATCGTTGGTTGTATAAATGCTGTCAGTTTTAATTGTGAATTTTAAGGATTCCTGACTGGCTGCTTTTAAATAAGGACCAATCAAGTGTTGATCAATGTTACCATTGATCAACAGCTGATAATCAGGGTGTTTTTTTAATTGTGCCACAAATGGAACCTCGTATTGGTGCGTTTTTATTTGAGAAACAGTCATTGAAATAGCCACGCGTTCGCGAAAAGTACCAAGATACCTTCGTTGTTCATCTGGATTGAGTTTAGGGGTGCCATGAATGGCATTCTGTAACCGCGAGTCAACGTTATTGGAATTATTAGCCATTGCGCTCACAACCTTTCTAGATAGTATAATAAGTATAGCATTTTCCGCCAAGGGTATCCTGTTTGGCGACTAAGGAGGTAACTATTTATGTTTAGAGAGCACATATTTTCTGTATTTAATGAACCTGATGTTGAGGAAAGATTAAAGTTAGTTCGTACTCAAATTGATCCTTTTTTTGAGGAAGCTATTCAAGAAGTGCTGCCAATATTAAATGGAAACGGTGAAACTTACCGAGCGTTTATTGCAAAACATGCGCGCCGTCATTCTAATCCACCACCAAATACGTGGGTCGCATTTGCTCAAAACAAGCGGGGCTATAAAATGGTGCCTCATTATGAAATTGGGGTTTGGGATGACCGGTTGTTTGTGTGGTTGGCCTTTGAAACAAATATGCAGGAGCGCCAATCCGCGATTGATAAACTCAAGTCAAAACAAGCTGGTTTTTTAAATTTAGGTGCCCAGTTTAAGCTTTCAAACAATCACATGGCAAAATCGTTTATTTCATTGACGAAAGGAAATTTTGAGAAGAGCGTCAAGGAGTACAGATTTCAGAAAAAGGCGGAGGTTCTAATTGGTCGTGTTTTACAAAAGGATAATAGGAACTTAGATAGCAAAGCGGCAGTACTAGAAATGATCGAGCAAACGATTAGCGTGTTATCCAAAATTTGGGACAACTAAAAAAGCGATTGGAATTTCTTCCAAACGCTTTTTTTGAACAAACAATAAAAAATTAAAGTCTGTTGTAGTATTCAACGATTAGTGATTCGTCGATATCAGCCTCTAATTCGTCACGTTCTGGGAGACGAGTTAAGGAACCTTCCAACTTATCAGCATCAAATTGAACAAATTGAGGACGACCAACGACAGCTTCAACAGCTTCGCCAATGATCTTCAAATCTTTTGATTTTTCACGAACACTGACAACCTGGCCAACTTCTACTTCATAAGAAGGGATGCCGACACGTTTGCCATCCACGGTAATGTGACCATGGTTAACAAGTTGACGTGCTTGACGACGAGTGGTTGCTAAACCTAAACGGTAAACAACATTATCTAAACGACGTTCGAGTAAGATCATGAAGTTAACACCATGCTTACCTTCATTGATTTTACCAGCGCGTTTGAATAAGTTTGAGAATTGACGCTCTGTCAAACCGTACATCATACGCAACTTTTGTTTTTCGCGGAGTTGTTGACCATATTCTGAAATGTTACGACGGTTGTTTTGACCGTGATCACCAGGTGCATATGGGCGACGAGCTAATTCTTTACCAGTACCGCTTAAAGAAATTCCTAAACGGCGAGAAATTTTCCAACTTGGACCTGTATAACGAGACATAAAGTAAATCCTCCAATAATTTTGTTGGAGTAAAATAATCCGATTGCGAGTTTAGTATTCGTGCAGACTGTTTTGCAATCCTCACCTTTGCAGCCGCAAGGTTACTAATTGAACCAATTAAAAGGCACCAGTCTGTTGACGAGCTTACCACTCGCCGCTGCATTATTTTACACAATGAACAGTTTACAACAAGTTAAGCAACAGTGTCAATGTGCTGCAAGAAAACAGCGGCAAAGTCCTCAAGTTCTTGTTGATTTTCTTCAGTAAACCGATCAAGTAAAGGCGAGTCAATATCTAAAACACCAATTTTATGCTCATTTTTAATGAGAGGAAGCACAATTTCTGAATTGCTGGCAGTATCGCAAGCAATGTGGCCAGCAAACTCATGCACGTTAGCAATTCGCTGAACTTTTTTTGCTTTAAAAGCTGTGCCACAAACGCCGGTACCATTGGCAATATGCATGCAAGCGACGTTACCTTGAAAAGGCCCAAGAACGAGTTCATCACCTTTTTGATCATAGAGATAAAAACCGGCCCAGTTCACATCAGCGTAACTTGATTTTAAAAGTGCTGAAGCATTAGCCATATTTGCAATTAAATTAGTTTCGCCAGTTAAAAGGGCATCTAATTGTTGATTCATTAGTGAAAGTGTTTTCTGTGTCATAAAAATTCCTCCAAATTGGACTAGAAATATAAAAATCACATAGTGAAACTCTAAAATCCTATGCTATAATTTAAGTTGAGTCTTATTTTATATTGAAAAAAACAAGAAAGCAACAAAATTCATTTAATGAAAATGACGTAGACAAAGGATGGGGTTCTCATGTTGGGTGTATTAATTGGTATAATCGTGGTGGCAATTCTTATTTATGTAGGGATCGTGCTGTATCAGCGATATTTATTGAAGCAAATTACAGATCTTCAAAATAAGAAATCTGATTTGATGGATCTGCCCGTCGCCAGCGAGCTTGATGAGGTTGGTAACTTAAATTTGGCAGGTTCTTCTTTGGAAGAATACCAAAATCTTCAAGATGATTATCGGAACGTCAAAAACAACAAATTTCCTGAAATTGACGAACTTGCAGAAACCGGTCAGCAGAACGTGAATGACATGAAAATTTTTGATGCCCGTTCTGATGTTTCTGGTATTAAAGACGCTGTCCAGGTGATTCAATCGGAATCTGATCGCATTCAAGCAGCACTAGATCAAATTAAGCAGGAAAGCGAAGACCAACAAAACGAAGTTAAAGTTCTGCGTCACAAGTATCAAGACCTACGTAAGACCCTGTTAGCTAAGAACATGACTTATGGTCCTAGCATTGATATGTTAAACGACAGTTTAGAGCGACTGGAGAATGCTTTCGAGAATTTTGCTAAAACTGTGGAAAGCGGCGATCATAAGAAAGCCGAAGGACAGTTACAACAGTTACAGACCAGTACAAAAGGTTTGGAAGAACAGCTTGAGGCAATCCCAGAACTTTACATCCAATTAAATGAAGATTTTCCTGGTCAATTAGATGAAATTAAAAATGGCTATACGCAATTGATCAATCATAATTATGCATTTGCGGACGATGAAATTCCTAATGACATTGAAGATATTGGTTCAAAAATTAACGAAAATTTGGATACTTTGAGTAATCTAAGACTTGACGCTGTAAAGGGCAATAACGAGACAATTGCAAACCGCATAGATAATCTTTATGATTTAATGCAAACTGAAATTGATGCTCGAACCGATGTTGATGGTGGTTTTCAAACAATTGCCGAATACATTGAACACGCCGAAAAGCAAAGTCATACTTTGCTGATTGAAATCGACCGATTAGGGCAAAGTTATGTTTTGAATGGTAACGAAGATAGTCAAGCTCATGACTTAGAAGCAAAACTTCAAGATATTCGTAGTGAACATGATCAAGATGCAGAAGCAATTACAAATCAACCTGTTGTTTATTCAGAAATCTTGCAACGGATGCATGAAGAAAATGATCAACTTGATGATATTGAATCTCAACAAACTGCAATTAACGAAAGTATTCAAAAGTTGATTGAAGAAGAAAAAGATTCTCGTCGAACATTACACCAATTTGATTTGGAAATTCATGAGATCAAACGCCACATTGAAAACTTAAACTTACCAGGAATCCCTGCAAGTTATATGGATTACTTCTTTGTTGTGAGTGATGAAATTGAAAAGCTTTCTTCCAATATGAATCAAGTCAAAATCGATATGAAACAAATTGATCAACAATTGGGTATGATTGATAAAGATATGCAGTCTCTTGCCAAGAAAACAACTGAACTTACCGATAATGCCGCGTTAAGTGAAGAAATCATTCAGTATACCAACCGTTATCGTCACAGTAATGAGACGGTTGATAATGCCAGCAAACGGGCACAAAAGTTGTTTGATGAAGACCATGATTATGCACAAAGTTTAAGTGTTATTAGTCGGGCATTGGAAAGTGTTGAGCCAGGAATGGTGGATCAGTTAACTGAGAGTTATCAAAAGCAAAAAAGTACGCAGTATTAATCTTTAATTTTTTAAGTTAAAGCAACGAAAACTGATAGTTTAGTTTTCGTTGCTTTTTAATTTTGAAAGATCAATTTGTTATGGAAAAGACTGATTTTGTAATTCGGATTACAATTCTTTGTTTTTATTGATGATTTTGAGTATCATAGGTGGAGTTTGTTAATAACCTTGTTGACTATTCATAAGGTTGTTATAATTAGTAAGGAATTTTCAAGTGAAGTCCTAAGGATAGTAGGAGAATTAATAGAATGATTTATTTTGATAATAGTGCCACAACTAAAGTTGCCCCGGAGGTTTTAAAAACCTACCAAACGGTTAGTGAAAAAATTTGGGGAAATCCGTCTAGTTTGCATGCAATGGGTGAAACTGCGTTTAATTTATTGGAGCAGTCACGAAAACAGATTGCCGATTTGTTGAATGTCAAACCCCACGAAATTTTTTTCACCAGTGGTGGAACTGAAGGCGATAATTGGGTTGTTAAAGGAACAGCAATTGAGAAACGGACCTTTGGTAAACATTTAATTACAACCGCGGTTGAACATCCTGCAATTACAAATAGTATGGAACAGTTGCGACGCTTGGGTTACGATATCACTTACTTGCCCGTCGATAAAGAGGGACGGATTTCGATCAAAGATTTAGAAGCTGCTATTCGTCCGGACACAATTTTAGTATCAATTATGGCCGTAAATAATGAAATTGGAACACTGCAACCGATTAAAGAGGCGGCAGATGTTCTTAAAAAATATCCAAAGATTCATTTTCATATAGATGCGGTTCAAGGAATTGGTAAAGGTATCCAGTCCGCAATTTTTAATGATCGGGTTGATTTTGTTACTTTCTCTGGGCACAAGTTTCATGCACCACGTGGAATCGGGTTTATTTATGCTCGGGAAGGTCGCCGCATTGCACCTCTAATGACTGGTGGCGGTCAAGAAAAGAACCAACGCAGCGGTACTGAAAATTTACCTGCAATTGCAGGGATGGCGAAAGCATTACGTCTTCTTCTAAAAGACGAGCCAGCAAATGTTAAACAGCAACAAACGGTCAAAGAAACAATTTTTGATCATGTTAGCAAGTTTAAAAATGTCACCATGTTTACCCAACGCAATGATGGGTTTGCCCCCCATATTCTGTGTTTTGCGATTAAAGGGGTCCGCGGTGAAACAGTTGTCCATGCGTTTGAGCGCTACAATATTTTTATTTCCACTACGAGTGCCTGTTCCTCCAAGAAACAAGTTGAATCAAGTACGCTGGCCGCAATGAAAACACCAGATGATATTGCAACAAGTGCAATTCGAGTGAGTTTAGACGCTGACAATACAGTTGCCGAAGCAGAAGAGTTTAACAAAGTGTTTGATAAACTCTATGCGGAATTTTCTAAATTAAATTAAGACAAGGAGTTACTGATATGCAGTATACGGAAATTATGGTCCGCTATGGGGAACTTTCCACAAAAGGGAAGAACCAGCGAGACTTCGTTAATCGATTAGGTGGAAACATTCGTAAAAGTCTTCATGCATTTCCAAAACTTGAAGTGCATCCAAAGCGAGACCGCACTCATGTCACTTTAAATGGGGAAGATTCTGATGCCGTTATTGAACGGTTAAAACAAGTTTTTGGTATTCAAAATTTCTCGCCATCGCTTAAGGTTGACCGGACCCTTGATGCGATTCATCAAGGTGTTTTAGAGATGATGACTGAACAATTGAAACCTGGGATGACCTTCAAGATCAATACGCGCCGGTCAGATCATAACTTTGAAATGGATACCAACGAGCTCAACGAAGAGTTGGGTGGATTTGTCCTTGATAATTTTCCTAAGGCAGTTGTCAAAATGCGAAAACCTGATTTGATTTTACGAGTTGAGGTTCGCAACAATGGCGTCTTTCTTTCAAGCGAAACTATTCAGGGTGCTGGTGGGTTACCAGTCGGCACAGCTGGTAAAGGTATGATGATGTTATCTGGTGGGATTGACTCACCAGTTGCGAGCTATTTAGGAATGAAGCGTGGCGTTGATATGGAGATGGTACATTTCTTTAGTCCACCATACACCAGTGAACAAGCGTTAGCGAAGGCTAAAGAACTTACTTCTAAGTTGGCTTCTTTTGGTGGGAGTTTACAGTTTATTCAAGTGCCGTTTACAAAAATTCAAGAAGAAATCAAAGAAAAGGTTCCTGAAGGATACTTGATGACAGTGCAACGCCGGATGATGTTAAGAATTGCCGTTGCACTTGCCAAAAAACGAGGCGGGAAGGCTATTTTTAATGGCGAGTCACTGGGCCAAGTTGCTTCTCAGACCATGGAAAGCATGGAAGCTATTAATGACGTAACTAACATGCCGATTTTGCGACCTGTAATTTCTTTAGATAAAACAGAGATTATCAAGCAAGCCGAGCAAATTGGGACATATGATCTTTCTATTTTACCTTTTGAGGACTGTTGTACTATTTTTGCACCACCAGCTCCAAAAACTCGTCCGGACACAGAGCGAACCCGTTATTATGAAAAACGAATTGATGTCGAGGGCCTAATGCAAGAAGCTTTGGATGGCATTGAAATTTCCGAAATTAAACCTGATCAAAATTTCTTGAATCAAAATGAGGATGTTTTTGCAGAATTGCTATAATTCATCAATTTTTCATTTGATTGTTGGCTTAGAATGGGTTATCTTTAGGTTAATCTTTTGATAGGTAAGTTACTGAATTTGAGGAGTGATGAATGTGGATGTTTTAAATAATGGCGAAAAGGTTTCCCTTTCTGGTAATCCCCCTGAAGTGGGTGAGCAATTACCAAAGTTCAAGTTGTTTAATGCTGAGAACCAGAAAATTAAGACCAGAGATTTAATTGGGAAACCAACATTAATCAGTACTGTTCCAGATTTAAATACCCGGGTCTGCAAGATTGAAACCAAAAAGTTTAATCAGCAAGCAGACCATTATCCATCCGTTCGTTTTGTGACTGTTTCTAACAATACAATTTCTGAACAGAAGGCATGGTGTGCGGCAGAGGGTGTTTCAAATCTTGAAGTTCTTTCTGACGAAGAGTTATCAATGGGATATGAAATGAATTTATACATTCCAAATGATGGCTTCTTAGCACGCACAATCTTCATTATTGATGCTGAGGGTAAAATTGTGTATCGCCAAATTGTGCCAGAAATTCATGATGAACCAAATTATATTGAAGCATTGGATGCTATTAAAAAATACGCAACTGAAGTTGACTAATCACTGAATGTTGGCTAAAATGCTTATATAGGCTATGAACAAGAAAAAAACATCTTAAAAAAGAGAGAAAATAAATGCTGAAAGTTTTCGCAAGATGTTTAGTAGATTGTGAGCCGTTGTTCTGAACTAACAGTAAGAATGACCGGAAATTTTTAATTCCGTTAAAAAAGAAGTAAGTGGGGTTAAAAACCCAAATTAGGTGGTACCGCGAAGCATATTCGTCCTTTTGAAGGATGGATATGCTTTTTTGTTTTATATAGAAAGGAATACTCATATGACAGAAAAAAAGGAAATGTCAACAAAATACGATCCTCATGCAGTTGAGCAGGGTCGTTATCAACAATGGTTAGATCAAGGCCTTTTTAAACCAAGTGGCGATAAAAAAGCAAAACCTTATTCAATCGTTATTCCACCGCCAAATGTAACTGGAAAATTACATTTAGGGCATGCTTGGGATACGACATTGCAAGACATGTTAATTCGTCAAAAACGCATGCAAGGTTATGATACCCTATGGTTACCAGGAATGGATCATGCCGGAATTGCCACTCAGGCGAAAGTTGAAGCTAAGTTACGTGAAAAAGGAATCTCACGTTATGATTTAGGCCGTGAAAAATTTGTTAAACAAGTTTGGGAATGGAAAGATGAATATGCCGATGTTATTCATAAACAGTGGGCTAAATTGGGATTGTCATTAGACTATGCTCGAGAACGTTTCACGTTGGATGATGGTCTTTCAAAAGCGGTAAAAAAGGTCTTTGTGACCTTATATAACAAAGGCTTAATTTATCGTGGTGAATACATTATCAATTGGGATCCACAAGCTCAAACAGCACTTTCCGATATTGAAGTGATTCATAAGGATGACAAAGGTGCCTTTTACCATGTCAAGTATCCATTCGTTAATGAAGAAGACACTTTCAATGGTAATCATTACATTGAGATTGCCACAACGCGTCCAGAAACCATGATGGGTGATACTGCAGTTGCGGTTAATCCAAGTGACGAACGCTACAAAGAATTAGTTGGTAAAGAGCTTGTGTTGCCACTACAAGGGCGTCATATTCCCATTATTGCAGATCAGTATGTTGATCCTGAGTTTGGAACTGGGATGGTCAAAATCACGCCAGCACATGATCCTAATGATTTTAATGTTGGTAATCGGCATAATCTGGCCAGAATCAATACGATGAATAAAGATGCCACGATGAATGAAAATGCCGGTAAGTACGAAGGAATGGACCGGTTTGTTGCCCGTAAAGCCATGGTTAAGGATTTACAGGATCAAGGTTATTTGATCTCAATTGATCCAATCGTGCATAGTGTTGGCCATTCAGAACGAACAGGTGTCCAAGTTGAAGCTCGTTTGTCCACCCAATGGTTTGTTAAAATGAAAGATTTGGCAAACTTAGCCCTTGAAAATCAGAAATCAGATCAAAAGGTTAATTTTATTCCTGAACGATTTGAGCATACCTTTACACAGTGGATGGAAAATGCACATGATTGGGTAATCTCGCGTCAATTATGGTGGGGACATCAAATTCCAGCTTGGTACAATAAACAAACTGGAGAAACCTATGTTGGTGAAACTGCACCGAAGGATATTGAAAATTGGGAACAGGATCCCGATGTTTTGGATACTTGGTTCTCCAGTGCCTTATGGCCGTTTTCAACGATGGGCTGGCCAGATGAAGATGCACCTGACTTTAAACGCTATTTCCCGACCAGTACATTGGTAACTGGTTATGATATCATCTTCTTCTGGGTTTCACGAATGATTTTCCAGAGCCTTGAGTTTACCGGGAAACCACCATTTAAGGATGTTTTGCTTCATGGCCTGATTCGTGACGAGCAAGGACGTAAGATGAGTAAGTCCTTGGGTAACGGAATTGATCCAATGGATGTCATTAATAAATATGGAGCTGATGCGTTGCGATGGTTCTTATCACAAGGTTCAACTGCAGGTCAAGATATTCGTTTCAGCTATGACAAAATGGATGCTGCTTGGAACTTTATTAATAAGATTTGGAATGCTAGCCGTTATGTAATCATGAACCTTGGTGAAATGACACAACCAGTGCTTCCAGATCAAAGCAAATGGAATCTGACTGACAAGTGGATTTTAAGTCGATTAAACGAAACTGTGAAACAGGTTACCCACTTCTTTGATACTTATGATTTTGGAGAAGCTGGTCGTGCCCTTTACACCTTCATTTGGGATGACTTCTGTGACTGGTATATTGAAATGAGTAAGGAAATCCTGACAGGTGATGATGAAGAAGCCAAGGCCAATACGCGCAATATTTTGGCTTATGTTTTGGATCAGACCTTACGTCTTCTTCAACCGATCATGCCATTTGTCACTGAAGAACTCTGGCAAGCAATGCCCCACGAGGGTGCTTCCATTGTGACCGCAGCCTACCCAGTGGAACATGCACAACTAGCTGATAGGCAGGCTGAAAATGATATGGCACACTTGATTGATTTAATTAAGGCAGTTCGTAACATTCGGGCGGACGCTAATGCACCAATGTCAAGTTCTGTAGACCTTCTTGTGAAGACCGATAATGCAGACCTAAAGACGCTTTTTGAAACCAATCATGAGTATATTGAACGTTTCTGTCATCCAGCTAAATTTGAGATAGGTGCTGATCTTGAAATTCCCAAGTTAGCAATGTCAGCAGTTATTACAGATGCCGAAGTTTATATTCCATTAGCGGAATTAGTTGATCTAAACGACGAAGCTGATCGCCTCCAAAAGGAAGTTGATAAGTATACTGGTGAAGTTAATCGTTCGATTAAGAAGCTTGGCAACGAACGATTTGTGGCCAATGCTCCTGCTGAAGTGGTTGATAGTGAGCGTCAAAAGCAGACCGATTATGAGGCTAAATTGACAGCAACAAAACAACGACTTGAATCACTAAAAAATGCACAGTAACTAAACAAATTTTTATGAAAAGAGACTAAACTAAAACGAGATGTTTGTTTAGTCTTTTTTCGATTTGAGGAGATGGTATTTTGACTGAAGTAAAGACCTATGAGCAAGCAGTTGCCTTTATTCATGGTCGCACCAAATTTAAAAAAATTCCCACGTTGGCTCGGATGACCAAGTTTATGGCGGCATTGGATAATCCCCAAAATAAGATTCAGGCTATCCACATCGCAGGAACGAACGGAAAAGGCTCAACCCTGACTTTTTTAAGGAGTATGTTACAAGAAACGGGTTACAAAGTCGGATCATTTACTTCACCATTTTTAACACGTTTTAACGAACGCATTAGTGTAAACGGTGAGCCTATTTCGGATGCAGAAATTCTGAGGCTGGTTCAGAAAGTATTACCAGTCATTGACGAACTAGATAAGACTTTACCTGAAGGCGGGCCAACCGAATTTGAAATCATTACTGCTATGATGTATAGCTATTTTGCTGAAGGACATGCTGACGTTGTGTTAGTTGAAGTGGGTATTGGTGGCTTATTCGATTCCACAAATGTGGTTTTGCCTGCAGTCTCGGTAATTGTGAATATTGGTTTTGATCACATGAAATTATTGGGTAATACCCTAGGTAAAATCGCGACACAAAAAGCAGGAATTATTAAGGAAAATGTGCCGACCGTTATTGGGCAATTAGGTGATGAGGCATTAGAAGTTATTATTAAAACTGCTCGCCAGCATCATAGTAGCTATTTTTGTTTTGATGAGACATATAAAGTTAATAATCGTCGTTATCAGGATTTATGGACGCAAAAATTTGACTTTGCGACGACTGATTATCATTTTAAAGATTTAAAAATTTCAATGCTAGGTAATTACCAAATCAATAATGCCAGTACCGCGTTGCAAGCTTATCTGATATTTTTAAAGCAACAAAATGTACCAGTTCTTGAGAAGAATATCAGAAGTGGGCTAGTAAAAGCTTTTTGGGCTGGTAGATTTGAAAAGGTAAATGAACAACCACTTGTGGTGTTGGATGGTGCACATAACGAACCAGCATTTGAAGAAATCACAAAGTTACTTGGGACTCATTTTAAACAGTACGATATTTATGTTGTGATTGCGATTCTTGAAGATAAGCAATATCACAAAATGATTCAGACATTGGGTGCTTTGAACAACGTGCATATTATCGCAACCACTTTTGCTGGACCTGGCAAACGCCAAGCTGCCAATTTAACAGAATTAACAACTAGTGTTGAAACGGCCAATCCAATTCAAACTGAAGAAAACTGGCAGCTAGCCATTGCTAAGGCCAGTCGCATCATGTCTAGTGACGATTTACTCCTAATTACGGGATCTTTATATTTTATTTCAGATGTTCGTAAGTTATTCGTAGAATCGTAATAGTTGTGCGTATTTTTGTTATTAGGAGAGTGAAAAGCTAATGAAAAATGATATGCAGACGACACAAATAGAAGTTGCGCGGAAACCTTTTGATGAAATGGCTCAGTATACGAATGAGGAACTTTTACAAGTTTTTTTGACTGATAAGTTACCAATCAATGAGCAACGTCAAGTACTAGCAGATTTTTGGAAATTGATTCCAGATTTATCTTTGTTTTCACTGTTATATAATCCAGAAAAAAAGCAAATATTTGCTGATTATCCTGAACTAAATCGTCAATTTTTGGCGTGTGTAGAATTAGGTCGCCGTATTGAGTTAGCACCACAAAAAATTATTGGTGAAATTTTTGGGAGTCGTCAAATTGGAGAACGGCTGATTCACATGCAAAGACGATACCGGCAGGAGAGACTAACGTTGCTTTGTTTAAACACAAAAAATAAAATTGTGTTTGAAAAAATGATTTTTAAAGGCAGTTTGAATTCTGCAACCGTGCATCCACGGGAAATCTTTTTTGAAGCATTGCGGGTGGGTGCTAATAAAATTATGGTGACTCACAATCATCCAAGCGGGGATGTCAGTCCCTCTCAGCAGGATATTCAGTTTACCAAACGGTTAAAAGATTGTGGTATTTTGATGGGTATTGAGGTGTTAGATCATATTATTACAGGAAGCATGACATACTATAGTTTTGCGGAGCAGCATCTCATTTGATTAAACTAAAGGTTGAAAGTATCAAAATTACTTCAATAACTAGTATTAAATGACTTGGTTCAAAATCAGCAATTCACTTGCCGTCTTGAACGTTTTCGTATTAAGTAACAAGATAAGTTTTTGTAGTTTCAACCTTTAGTGATTAAATATTAAGGTGCGTTTAATGGTGGCCAACAAGCATGTAATGGCATTTTTTTCTGTGGTATAATACAAACTGTGTCTGAGCAAGAATAGATATTGTTGTGATATAAAAAATTTCCGGAGGGTCTACCATGCAAAAGTTTTTTTCAAATCGAAAGTTAGTGATTGCTGTAATCTGTGTGATTATCGCAGTTGGATTAGTGACCCTATCGGTAACGACCCGGAAAAAGTCTACCACCCCAGTCATACAAAAGGTTGGTAATGATGCTGTTGGTGTGGTTGATCGCGTAGTGGCTTATCCGATGAATGCAATTCGAAATACTTCACAAGCGTTGAATTCAATTATCAATACGTATCAAGAAAATGAACGCTTAAAGAGCAAAGTCGATAATTTGGAATCTGTTCGTGCACGGGATCAGGCCCTAAAACAAGAAAATAAACAGTTAAAACAACAAGTTAGTTTAAAAAAGAGCATGACCGATTATAATTTAGTCACCGCAACCGTAATTTCTCGTGCACCTTCTTCTTGGCAAAACATTGTGGTTATCAATAAAGGAACTGCTTCAGGTATCAAAAAAAATGAGTCGGTAGTTGCTGGTCAAGGGCTTATCGGACGTGTCATTGAAGCTAGTTATACCACAAGTAAGGTCGAATTAATTAGTGATAGTAGTGATTCCGCCAATCGGTTCGCCATTCAAGTACAGGATGAAAATGGGACAACAATTAATGGGATTGTCACTAGTTTTGATCGTAGTAACAATGAAATTGTAATGGGACAGGTAACATCTAAGTCAAAAATCACGAAGGGGTCATTAGTGACAACTTCTGGGCTTGGTGGTGTCACGCCTAAGGGGCTGTATGTAGGAAAAGTTGTAGCTACTAAAGAAGACTCCAGTGGCTTAGCTACAGAAGTGTACATCAAGCCAGCAGCGGATATGAGCAGTATTAATGTGGTTTCAGTTGCTGCACTTAAATAGTCAGTTTGGGAGGATGTTATAAATGTTACAAAGTGCTAAATTAAAATTTATTTTCCCAATTGGCTTTTTCCTCGCATTGTTTTTAGACGGTTCAATCAATTTAATTTTTTCAGGTTCGTTATTTGCATATCCCTATTCAATGGTGAGCAATCTGACAATCTTATGGATGATTTTGGCCATTTTTTTCGAAGGTGAGACGAAATTGCCAATTGCTACTTGGGCAGCTGGCGTTGGCCTTGTGTTTGACTGGTTTTACACCGGTGTTTTCGGGGTCAATATGTTTATTCTGCCAGTAATTGTGATTATTACACAGTGGGTCAAAGTTTTCTTTAAACCGACGTTTTTATCAATCTTACTAACGTTTTTCTTAGCCTTAACGCTATATGAAAGTGCGTTTTATATCGTTTTTGAAATCGTACATTATACAAGCATTACGTCACCAGAATTTGTTGCCTATAATCTGGCACCAACATTAGCCTTAAATTTATGTTTCTTTGTCATTTTATATTTGCCGATCAAAAGTCTTTTCCGGCATACGCGGGGAGCAAACTTTAGAAGTATTGATTAAAAAGTACTTGACGTTGATTAGAAAATGAACTATATTCAATACAATATTTAAAAACAATGAACGGAAGAGTAGAACTAGGAATCAGTTCAGAGAGCTTTAAATGGTGAGATTAAGGCATGTACCTAGTTCGAAACACATCTGCGAGTTTACTTCTTGAGAAAACTAGAGAAGTACGGGTGATCGTTATCTCATAGAGTTGTAACTTATAACTTGTTGAGCTGATAATTGTGAGATTATCAGAAACATGAGGTGGAACCACGTTGATGCGTCCTCTTGGGTATTTTTACCCAAGGGGATTTTTTTGTTATAAGCACAACTCACTGAGGTAATTGTTGTGAAGCAATTACAAACAGGGGTGGAACCGCGCTTACTCGTCCTCTTGAATTATTTTTTATAGTTCAAGAGGACTTTTTTTATAAATTATTGGAGGGGATCACAATGTTGTCATTAAATTATATATCGCAAATTTTGCCATCTTTATTGGCTGGTACCACGATGACGTTAAAAATATTTTGTTGGACGTTGATTGGCGCGTTGCCACTAGGAATGATTTTTGGTTTAGGCTTGGTATCTAAAATTAAATTGGTAAAATATATTTTAAATTTTTTTGTTTGGCTGATGCGAGGAACGCCACTGTTATTGCAATTAATCTTCGTTTTTTATGGTTTGCCAATTGTAGGAATTGTCTTTCAAAGGTACGACGCGGCATTGTTTGCCTTTATTCTTAATTACTCCGCATATTTTGCCGAAATATTTCGTGGGGGGCTTCAATCGGTTGATCGTGGACAATACGAAGCCGCGAAGGTCCTACGGTTATCTTATTGGCAAACCATCCGCAAAATTCTGATCCCACAAGTAGCCAAAATTGTGTTGCCATCGATTGGAAATGAAGTTATCAACTTAGTTAAGGATTCTTCATTAGTTTATGTTATCGGAATTGGTGACCTCCTTCGGGCCGGAAATGTGGCTTCTGCGCGTGACGTTACCTTAATTCCGTTACTCTTAGTAGGTGTTATCTATTTACTTTTGACGGCGGTTTGTACTTATGTATTACGGCAAGTTGAAAAGCACTACGCATATTGGCGTTAGGGGGTAGAACAATGTTAAAAATTAATAATTTAACAAAAAAATTTAATGACAGAACTATTATTGATAACCTTTCATTTGAAGTTGAAGACAGCGAAATCTTAACAATTGTTGGCCCCTCTGGAGCTGGTAAAACAACTTTACTTCGTTGTATCAGCGGATTGGAACCAGTTGATAAAGGTGAATTTTATTTAAACAATAAAAAATTTAGTCCATACGAAGATACGGGTAGCGAAAGTGTGATTGGTGTTGTTTTTCAGGATTATCAATTATTTCCCAATTTGACTGTACTAGACAACGTTACGTTGGCTCCGCAAATGGTACTAAAGCAAAGTGGTGCAATTGCCAAACAGAAGGCACTGGAACGCCTATCGCGTTTGCAACTGAATGGAAAAGAAAATTTATATCCGTATCAACTTTCCGGGGGTCAAAAACAGCGATTTGCTATTGCAAGGGCGCTTGCTATGCAGCCAAAAATTCTTTGTTATGACGAACCAACATCAGCCCTTGATCCGGAACTACGGGGAGAAGTAAGTAATATCATTAAAGGATTAAAGCAAGACGGCATGACCCAGATCGTGGTTACGCATGATATGGATTTTGCAAATGAAGTTGCCGATAAACAGCTTCACGTTGTGCCAGTTAAGTAAATTGGGGAGGTACAAGCAATGAAAAAAAAGTTAAAAATAATATGTTTGACATTAGCAATTTGTTTGTTAATTCTTCCCAGCTTAAGTGGCTGTGAAAATGAAACGAAGCGGGCAAATACGACCGATTATTGGTCAACAATTAAAAAACGGGGAAAAGTTATTGTGGGATTGGACGATAGTTTTGTACCCATGGGATTTCGTAAGAAAAATGGACAATTAACAGGTTATGATATTGACCTTGCCAAAGCGGTATTTAAGTTATACGGCATCAAAGTAGATTTTCAAAGCATTGATTGGTCAATGAATACTACTGAATTACGAAATAGAACCATTGACCTAATTTGGAACGGTTTTACGATAACGCCAGAACGAGAAAAAGTAGTTAGTTTTAGTCACACTTACTTAGCTAATGAGCAAGTTTTGGTAAGTAAAAAATCACAAAATGTAACGAGCTTTAAAAAAATGACTGGAAAAACGTTGGGCGTGCAAAGTGGTTCGTCTGGGGCTCAGGACGTAGATCGTCAACCCAATTTGTTAAAAAATCAAATTAAAGATAAAACACCTGTTTTATATGACTCATTTAATGATGTTTTCATTGATTTGAACGCAAATCGAATTCAAGGGTTATTGATTGATAGTGTGTACGCTGGCTATTATATTAAACATGAAAGCGATCCTCAGTCTTATCGTGAAATCCAAGGCAAATTCCCTAAAGAGCAATTTGCAGTAGGAATGCGAAAGGGCGATAAAACATTACAAAAGAAAATTAATCATGGATTGTATGTGTTATATAAGAATGGAACTTTGAAAAAAATTAATGAAAAATGGTTTGGTAATACAGCAAAGGTTGTTGCTCAGCCAAAAAGTTAACTTTTCTAAAATAATATTGATTTGCATTGAAAAGATAGAAACGCTATTCTAATGTGGATTGGTATTATTTTTTATGTATCAAAATACGTTAAATGATGAGGTTATTTCGTGCAAATTCAAATTAAACCAGGAGTCACTTTAACAGTGATTCCTGTTTCACAGTTCAAAAATACGCAAGTTTCCGTTCATTTTTTAGAAAACGCATCAAAAAAAGAAACAAGCTATCGGTCATTATTAGCCAATATTTTAGAAACAAGTTCGCAAAAATATAGAAATCAAATTTTAGTTTCACAAAAATTGTCGCAGTTATATGGCGCAGGTTTTGGCACCAGTTTGATGCGTAAACAAAATGTGCATGATCTTATGTTTTCACTCGCGTTACCCAATGATCACTATTTGGCTAGCTCCGAACATGTGCTGGATCAAGGACTGGCCTTTTTACAAGAGATGATTTTTAATCCACTGACAGAAAATCGTCAGTTTCATGGGCAAACTTACCAACGTCAGCAAAGAAATTTAGTGGCTTACATTGATGCTTTAAAAGATGATAAGCAATCATATGCGGCATTGCAACTGCAACAATTATATTTTGGGGCGGAGGATATTCAGAGTGTGCCAACATTTGGAGATGCAAAACAAATTGCTGAAATTCCAAATCAGGCTCTTTTTGAGTATTATCAAAAAGTATTAGCCCAGGATCGAGTAGAAATTTTTGTGGTTGGCGATGTGGTTGCCACTCAAGTTCAAGAAATCATTCAAAAGTGGCCTTTAAGTGAACGTACCAATAATCATACTGACATTACACGGTTAAATTTAGCAAGAAAAGAAATTCAGCAAAAAACTGAAGAACAAATGATTGTACAATCAAAATTAGATTTGGCGTATCAATTTCCAACGAATTTTCGGGATGAAACTTACTATGCTGGGATTGTTTTCAACGCTCTTTTTGGCGGGTCACCGCTGTCCAAATTATTTTTAAATGTGCGTGAAAAGGCTAGTTTGGCCTACTATGCAACAAGCAATGTGGATGTTTTTAATGGTCTAATGGTGGTGCAAACTGGGATTAATGCACAAGATAAGGATCGTGTCTTAACCATTATCGATCAGCAATTAAAGGACATTCAAAATAATGATTTTTCAGATGATCATCTCGCCCAGATTAAAACGGGATTAATCTCAAATTATATTGGGTCCTTAGATGCTGAAAGATCATACACGAGCCGCGCACTGACTAATCGATTAGTTGGTAGCCAGACAACGACTAACGAATGGGTTAAAGCAATTCAAAATGTTTCACGTTTGGAAATCGTTACGGTGGCCAATCAAGTTCAGTTACAAGCCATTTATTTCTTGAGTTCGGGGGCCAAAAAACATGCATAAGCGACTATATCAACAATTTAACGAAACATTATATTCAGAAACTTTAACAAACGGGTTACAAGTTAATATTTTGCCAAAAAAAGATTTCTACAAAACTTATGCTACTTTTTCAACCAATTTTGGTTCAATCGATCGGACTTTTATTCCGCAAGGACAAAGAGAGTATGTGGCTCAGCCGGCCGGGATTGCCCATTTCTTAGAACATAAAATGTTTGATAAGAAAGGATATGATGCTTTTGATTTGTTTGGTGAATACGGTGCAGATTCTAATGCTTTTACCAGTTTTACTAAGACCAGCTATTTATTTTCTGCCACCCAAAATATTCACGAAAATATAGATATTCTTCTTGATTTTGTTCAAGAACCTTATTTCACAGAGGCATCTGTTGAAAAAGAAAAAGGCATTATTGGACAAGAAATTCAAATGTATAATGATGATCCTGATTGGAAACTCTATATGGGTATTTTAGGAAATTTATATCCCCATCATCCCGTGCATTTGGATATTGCGGGCACTGTTAATTCAATTGCCCAAATTACTGCCGATGACTTGTATGCGGCCTACAATACTTTTTATAATCCAGCCAATATGGACCTCTTTGTGGTTGGTAATGTTGACCCGGATAAGACGCTAGGCTGGATTAAAGAAAATCAAAATAAAAAGAATTTCGAAAAGTTTACTGAACCCCAAGTAAAATTACCTAATCAAGAAGCCGATTTTGACGATATAATAAAACATCAGGTTGTGAGCATGGATATTAATCGGCCAAAAAGTATTGTGGGACTAAAAGGGTTAGATGATGTTCCGGTGGGACGAGCAGGATTAGCCTATCGTTTGAAAGCTAATTTATTGCTCTACTTATTGTTTGGTGAATCTTCTGAGCAATATCTGAAACTGTATGATCAGGGTGTGATTGATGATACGTTTTCATATGACTTTGATATGGAACGGTCTTTCCATTATGCAAGCTTTAGTGGTGATACTGATCAACCAGAAAAGTTCCAGGAGGCGATTAAAGCCGTTTTGAGCCATACCGAACAGATACTACCTCAACTGGGATCTCAATTTCAACTGGCCAAAAAAGAAATGATGGGTCGCTTACTACAGAGGATGGATTCGGTAGAAGCAATTGCCAACAGTTATGAGGCCCAATTTGATCAAGCAACTGTATTTGATCAGGCGGCAATTTATGAAACGATGACTTTAGATGATTTGCTGTTGCTTTCCCATAACTTTCTTGACTTAAAAGGCTTTAGCACCTTTCAAATTCAACCATCGAAAGGGACTCAATTATGAAGCATGCATTAATTCTTGGCGCATCAGGTGATATTGGTAGTGCGATTGCTAAACAATTGGCTGCAAAGGGGTGGTCACTATATTTACACTACAATCAAAATAAAGTCGTTGTTCAGCAACTAATTCACCAGTTTATTAAGGCATACCCTCATCAAGAATTTTTTGGCGTTGCGTTTGATATGCAGACAAAAGAAAACTTGCCTGTTTTTTTGCAATCTATTTTTGAACTAGATGCTTTGATTTTTGCACAGGGCACCACCGACTATCATCTATTAACTGAAACTTCGGTGGAAGACCTTCAGAAAATGTGGATGATGCAAGTTGCGTTACCTATTGAAATGATAAAAGCTTTCCAATCTAAATTAGCCCATTCAAATAACGGCAGAATTATTTTTATCGGTTCCGTTTATGGTGGCTTCGGAAGCGCAATGGAAGTTGCATACAGCACGGTGAAGGGAGCTCAAACAGCTTTTGCTAATGCCTATGCAAAAGAAGTTGGAACTCTGGGTATCACAGTTAATGTTGTGGCTCCGGGTGCTGTAGATACCCAAATGAATCGTGTTTTTTCTAAAGAGGATCATCAAAAGATTGCAGCTGAGATTCCTGTTGGCAGATTTGCTAAAGCTGATGAAATTGCTTATTGGGCAGTTCAGTTGGCAGACGACCAGGCTGGCTATATGACGGGTCAAACAATTTATGTTGATGGTGGCTGGTTAAAATAATTTGTGATACCGGAAAACGATTCTTAATATGCTATACTAGTAGCGGACTAATTTAATAGTGGGTGAAAAGCGATGAGTGAAAGACAAAATAAGGAGATTGGTAAGCAACTCCAAGATGCACGATTAGATCAAGGCTTAACGATCGATTATATTCAAGAAAAAACAAAAATTCAAAAGCGATATTTAATGGCAATTGAAGCGGGACAAATGAATGATTTGCCCGGTGACTACTATGTAAAATCGTTTGTGAGTCAATATGCGGCGGTGGTTGGTCTAGATGCTCATAAGCTATTAGCAGGTGGTTTGCAAGCATCTAAAGAAGCTGAAACACGTGCCAAAAGCTTTGCAACCGGTCCGTTACCTTCTAGAACAACGCAACATAAACAAGTGGAAAAAGAAAGTGAATTTTCTAGACGATATGGTAAGTACATGGCATATGTGCCAACCGTTGTGGTCGTTGTGATTGTGGTTGTTGTTCTTGGCACTATTTGGGGAATGAGCCACGCAAATAATTCTAGTCAGCCCCATTTAAATAGCAGTAGAGTTAGTGTGACGAATGAGGCAAGTAGTACAAAGAAGAAAAAAGATTCCAGTTCAAGCGAATCTTCAAGCTCCTCTTCCAAGGCTGAATCACAAAAGATTAGTCAAGTTGGCAGTTCAACTACAGAATACACCCTTAAAAATGCGCCTAAAAGTGGTTCCAAGTTAACCTTCAAGGCAGGCACAAGTAATGCTTGGATTTCAGTATCAAGTGATGGGACACAGAGCTGGTCTTCCACCTTACAAACAGGAACTTCACATACTGAAAAGATTGCTAAAGGAGTATCAAAAGTGACTATCACAATGGGAAATGCACCTCAAACAACGATTACTGTAAATGGTAAGAGTTTTGATTTTAACCCTCAAAAAGATACGACCCAAACAAAGACAATCACTTTAACTATTGATGACTAATTAGGAGGGAAATCCTTGAACTTACCAAATAAATTAACGGTATTCCGCATTATTTTGATTCCAATTTTTATTATTATTATGGTCATTCCTTATACGTGGGGAACGGTGACCTGGTTAGGCACCTCGATTGCTGTCACTAAAGTTTTGGCAGCAATTATCTTTGCTATCGCTTCCCTTACGGATTTGGCGGATGGAAAAATTGCCCGTCATAATCATTTAGTGACCAATTTTGGTAAATTTGCTGATCCACTGGCCGATAAAATGTTAGTTATGTCGGCTTTCATTATTTTGGTTTCATTAGGCAAGGCCCCAGCTTGGGTCATTGCAATTATTGTTTGTCGTGAACTGGCAGTTACAGGATTACGGTTACTAATTGTGGAGAACAATGGTCAGGTTATGGCGGCGGCAATGCCTGGAAAAATAAAGACAACATCACAGATGCTAGCCATTATTTTATTAATTTTAAACAATGTATTGTTTGCAGCTATCCATATTCCAATGGCTGCCATCATGTTATATATTTGCCTGTTCTTTACAATTTATTCAGGAATTGATTATTTTGTTCAAAATAGGGATGTTTTTGCAGATGGATTTAAGTAGGAAAGCGAAGTGAGTTTGGTTCTTATACTAACCAAGCTCTTTTTTAATTTAAAAAAATATTTTGAAAGAAAAGCGTATTTGAAAGTGGGAGGTAAACTTTGAAAGCAGAATTAATTGCAGTTGGAACAGAAATTTTACTTGGTGAAATTACGGACACAAATACACCATTTATAGCACGTGAGTTGGCGAATCTTGGCATTGATGTGTATTTTCAATCCACAGTTGGCGATAATCCTGAACGGTTAAAAGAAACGCTAAAACTGGCTGCCAGACGAAGTGATTTAATTATTCTGTCAGGTGGCTTGGGACCTACAGAAGATGATCTTACCAAACAAACAGTTGCTAAGTTTTTGAATCGTGAACTGATTTTTGACAAATCTGCGATGACAAAAATTGAACAGTACTTTGCTGAAACAAAACGAACAATGACAGAAAACAATCGTTTACAGGCGATGTATCTCAAGGGGGCACTACCATTAAGTAATCGAACCGGTTTTGCGGTCGGTATTTTTGATCAAGAAAAAACGGGACCAGACTTTTTATTGTTGCCAGGTCCACCAAGTGAGTTAGAGCCCATGGTATCGGAACAAGTCATCCCGCTCCTTAAAGAAACATACCTTAGTGACCATGTTCTCCGATCACGAATGTTGCGATTCTTTGGTATCGGTGAATCTCAGTTAACAACTCAGTTAGCAAATCTAATCGCAACTCAATCCAATCCCACAATTGCCCCCTATGCAAAGCAAAATGAAGTGACTTTACGTTTAACTGCTTGGTCTAAAACGAATTCTGAGGCTCAGCAGGGGCTTGATGAATGTGAGAAACAGATTCAAGCACAGGTTGGTGAGTATTTTTATGGATATGGGGAGCATAACTCTTTAGCCCAAGTTTTGGCAACCAAATTAAGTTCAATGAACCAAAATATTGCGATCGTTGAAGGCTACACTGGTGGTTTATTTTTATCAACTCTTAATGCGGTCAAGGCCGATCACAACATAGTGAGTGGTGGAATTGTACTTGGTACTAACGAACGTCAAATCCAACAATTTGTTGATATAAAAGGCGATTTTAAATCACGAGTGGTCACGGAACAATTGGCTACTCAAGTCAAGCATGAAACTGGCAGTGATCTTGGCATCGCAATTTCGCAGCCACATATCGAATCGACATCAACTGATGACCACAAGGGTAACGTTTGGATAGTGATTGTTGATCGCACCAACACGATAACAACAAAAAGGTATGAATTTTCAACAATTCGTCCGTTCGTTAAACAAAGAGTTGTGATGAGCGCTTTGCAAGCCATTAATAAAATTTTAAAATAATACGAACTTTTGTTCGTTTTTGCTTGCTTTTTTAGAAAATAATCAGTATCATTATGACTGTTAGATATTCCCGTTAAGGAGGAAACAATTTGGCTGATGAACAACGAAAAGCAGCTTTAAATGCTGCATTAAAAAAAATTGAGAAAAATTTTGGAAAAGGTTCCATTATGCGAATGGGTGATGCTGCCCAAACTCAAATTTCAACGATTTCTACTGGATCCTTAGCACTAGATGATGCATTGGGTGTTGGTGGTTATCCGCGTGGACGAATCGTAGAAGTTTATGGGCCTGAAAGCTCTGGTAAAACTACGGTTGCGCTTCACGCTGTTGCTCAAGTTCAAAAAGAAGGCGGCACAGCAGCTTATATTGATGCAGAAAATGCATTAGACCCTGTCTATGCAGAACACCTAGGGGTTAACATTGATGATTTATTGCTATCTCAACCAGATACTGGTGAAGAAGGTTTGGAAATTACAGATGCATTAGTTTCTAGTGGTGCAGTTGATTTAGTGGTTGTTGACTCAGTTGCGGCTTTGGTTCCTCGTGCCGAAATTGAAGGCGAGATGGGGGATGCCCACGTTGGATTGCAGGCGCGTTTGATGTCACAAGCATTACGTAAACTATCCGGATCAATTAATAAAACCAAAACGATTGCAATTTTTATTAATCAAATTCGGGAAAAAGTTGGAGTTATGTTTGGTAATCCTGAAACAACACCTGGTGGTCGTGCATTGAAGTTTTATGCAACTATTCGATTAGAAGTACGACGGGCGGAACAGATTAAGGATGGTACCGATATTATTGGGAACCGTGTTCGAATTAAAGTAGTCAAGAACAAGGTAGCACCACCATTTAAACGTGCAGAAGTTGATATTATGTATGGACATGGTATTTCTCAGACTGGTGAAATTATTGATATGGCTGTCGAGAAAGACATTGTTAATAAGAGTGGTTCTTGGTATTCATACGGTGATGAACGCATTGGTCAGGGCCGTGAGAATGCAAAGCAATATTTGGAAGACAATCCAGAAAAACGCGAAGAAATTTACAAGAAGGTTCGTGCAGCCTACAATATGGATCCAGAAGCAGAGGCTGTAAAGGATAAGGATAAAGAAAAAAAGGATCCTTCCGAGTTGGATTTGGAAGTTTCAGATAAAAAATAGAGATGATGGCTGGAAAGATAACTTTTCCGGCTATTTTTCTGTCCACTGTTATGACACAGAAAAAGATAAGGAGAAATTAGTTTTAAAAAATGCGGTTAATGAATGGTCTAGCACTAAAAGTGTGCGTTATTCTAAATTGTGTGTGGAATTTAAACATTTTTTTTGCCTTTTCAACTTAAAAATTTCTTAAATTTCAATAAACTCTCTAGCAATATGAAAATATAAATTTTGAGATAGCTTGATTAAACAGTATTGAGAATGCTAAACTAGGTATTGTGTGAATAATCAAAATAACATCATAAAAATCGGTTAGAAATTAACCAACTATTGATGATTCGGAGGTGGAAACATGCCTGTTTTCAATATAATCCTCGCAATCATCGCTATTGTTGTTGGCTATATCATTGGGTATTACGCGCATAAACTCATTCAGGAGAAAAATGTACGTGATGCTAAAGATACAGCTAGTGGTATTTTAGAAAATGCTAAGAAACAAGCGGCAACCGAAAAAAGGGAAGCTCTTTTAGAGGCTAAAGACGAAAGTCATCGCTACCGAACTCAAGTAGAAAACGAGCTTAAGCAAAGAAGAGCTGAGGCTCAAAAGCAAGAAGAACGTTTGCTACAACGAGAAGAAGCATTGGACCACAAAGATAATGCTTTCGAAAAACGTGAAGATAGTTTAGAACGCAAAGAAGAAAAGTTAAGTTCTGAACAAAAACGGATTGACGAACAACAACAAGAGGCATCCTCATTAGTTACAAAACGAACGGAAGAATTAGAACGAGTTGCGGCTATGTCGCAAGAAGACGCACAGACTTTGATTTTGAACGAGGTTCGGGATGGTTTGGCAGATGAACGCGCTAAAATGATTCGCGAAAGTGAAGAAAAAGCACAAGTTGATGCCAATAAAGTTGCTAAGGATTTAATTGCCCAAGCAATTGAACGAAGTGCTGCAGATGTGGCTACGGAGTCAACAGTGACCGTTGTGAACTTACCGAGTGACGACATGAAGGGTCGAATTATTGGCCGTGAAGGAAGAAATATTCGAACCTTGGAAACACTGACTGGTATTGATTTAATTATCGATGATACACCAGAGGCAGTTGTTCTAAGTGGATTTGATCCAATTCGTCGTGAAATTGCCAAAATGGCATTAGAGCGATTGATACAAGACGGTCGAATCCATCCGGCTCGCATTGAAGAAATGGTTGAAAAGGCTCGCAAGGACATGGATGATAAGATCCGTGAAGTTGGTGAGCAAACTATTTTTGATCTTGGAATTCATTCCATGAATCCTGAATTGATTAAATTAGTCGGTAGATTGAAGTTCAGAACAAGTTATGGGCAGAATGTTTTGGATCATTCCGTTGAGGTTGCTAAATTAACTGGTATATTAGCGGCTGAATTAGGTGAGGATGTTACGTTAGCTAAACGCGCAGGATTATTACACGATATTGGTAAAGCGGTTGATCATGAGGTTGAGGGTTCTCATGTGGCAATCGGTGTTGAATTTGCAAAGAAGTATAAAGAGAGCCCAGTAGTTATCAACGCAATTGCTTCTCATCATGGTGATGTGGGAGCAGAATACGTAACTTCAGTATTGGTTGCAGCTGCAGATTCTATTTCCGCAGCACGACCAGGTGCACGAAGTGATTCTCTTGAGAATTATATTCATCGACTTGAAAAATTGGAAAATCTGGCTAATAGTTTTAAAGGGGTCAAGAAGAGTTATGCAATTCAAGCAGGTCGAGAGATTCGCGTGATTGTAAAGCCTTCTAAGGTTTCTGACTTACAAGCAACTACTTTGACACATGATATTCGCAGTGCCATTGAAAAACAGCTAGAATATTCAGGAAAAGTTAAGGTCACCGTAATTCGAGAAGTACGCGCAGTGAACTATGCAAAATAAATTTAATTTTAAAAAGTTTGGAACGCAAAAGTTTCCAGACTTTTTTGTTTTCGTTTTCAAAAATTAATCACCTGAACTTGCGAGAATGAGAAAAGTCCGTTTTGAAGAGTAGGAACTCTAAAATTAAAATGTTAAAATGGAACATAAAGTTTTCTAATTTAAATGTGAAATGATCGTGAAGTAGAAAGTAGGAGAGAGTTTGCCACAAAAAACTAGTGATACGCCAATGATGCAACAATATATGGCGATTAAAAAAGATTATCCGGATGCCTTTCTGTTTTACAGGATTGGCGATTTTTATGAACTCTTCTATGATGATGCGATTAAAGGGGCCCAAATTTTGGAACTCACGCTGACTTCGAGAAGTCATAATGCTACTGATCCCATTCCGATGTGTGGAATGCCACACCATGCTGTTCAAAATTACGTGGATATTTTAATTGAAAAGGGCTATAAGGTTGCTATTTGCGAGCAGATGGAAGATCCTCGTTTAGCAAAAGGTATGGTCAAGCGAGAAGTGATTCAATTGATCACACCTGGAACAGTTACGGACTCCAATGTGAACGAAGCCAAATCCAATAACTATTTGACCGCTCTGACCACTGATGATACCAAACTGTTTGGTTTTGCTTATACTGATTTATCGACGGGTGAATTAAAAACAAGTCATTTGGATTCCCTCGAAGCAGTTATAAATGAAGTGGTAAATCTGCAATCTAAAGAAATTGTGGTAGACCAGTCAATTGATGAACGTATTCAAGATTCATTTAAAAAACTGAATATTATGGTATCGCATCAAAATAAAATTGAAGTTAAAGCTGAACTTAGTTATTTGACGCAAAGTCTGACTGAAAAGCTTGAGAAAAGTACCGTTGAAACGTTGCTCACGTATATTACAGTGACGCAGAAGCGGAGTCTGGCGCATTTACAAAAGGCGGTCGCCTATGAGCCTTCTTATTATTTGAGAATGGATCACTATTCTAAATATAATTTGGAATTGACCCGTTCAATTCGTTCCGGTAAAAAACAAGGTACGCTTTTATGGCTACTGGATGAAACACGAACGGCGATGGGAGGTAGGCTTTTAAAGCAGTGGCTTGATCGACCTTTGATTCAAAAAAAGCAAATTGAGGATCGTCAAATCAAAGTGGCTGAATTGTTAGACCATTATTTTGAAAGAAGCAACCTTCAAGATGAATTGGTTAAGGTCTATGATTTAGAGCGACTTGCTGGTCGGGTGGCGTTTGGCAGTGTTAATGGTCGGGATTTAATTCAGTTGAAGACGTCGTTGCGACAAATCCCTAAAATTCAACATGTATTATCCGACTTAGATGACAAAGTATTTGGAGAAATGCTTGCTAAATTAGATCCAGTGGATGACATTGCCGATTTGATTGAACGCTCAATTGTGGACGAACCGCCCATTTCAGTTACTGAAGGCAACGTCATTAAAGATGGTTATAACGCGCAATTGGACAAGTATCGAGATGCCATGACCAATGGTAAAAAGTGGATGGCTGAATTAGAAGCTTCCGAACGAAAAGCCACAGGAATCCGAAATCTGAAAGTCGGGTATAACAAGGTATTCGGCTATTATATTGAAATCACAAAGACTAATTTAGGTAACGTTCCAGAGGGGCGCTATGAACGCAAACAGACTTTAACAAATGCCGAACGGTTTATCACCCCAGCGCTAAAAGAAAAAGAAAGTCTAATTCTAGAAGCAGAAGACAAATCAACAACGCTTGAATATGAATTGTTTACCAAAATTCGTGAACAAATTAAACAAGTGATTGACCGGCTACAAAAATTGGCCAAACAGGTTGCCACATTGGATGTGCTCCAGAGTTTTGCGGTGGTTAGTGAAAACTATCACTTTATTAAACCAACCTTAACCAAAAAACATAGTATTGATATTGTTGGCGGTCGGCATCCTGTTGTTGAAAAAGTAATGGGTCGGCAAAGTTATGTGCCTAATGATGTTAAAATGGCAGACAATGTTGATATTTTATTGATTACAGGACCAAATATGTCCGGGAAAAGTACGTATATGCGTCAATTAGCTTTGACAGTTGTTTTAGCACAAATGGGATGTTTTGTTCCAGCAGAAACAGCGACGTTACCAATTTTCGATCAAATCTTTACGCGAATCGGGGCTGCTGATGACTTAATTGCGGGTCAAAGTACCTTTATGGTGGAAATGCAAGAGGCTAATCGAGCCATCCAAAACGCAACTCCACAGAGTTTGATTTTGTTTGATGAAATTGGCCGTGGAACAGCGACCTATGATGGAATGGCGTTGGCACAGGCTATTATTGAATTTGTGCATAATCATGTGCATGCTAAAACACTTTTTTCAACGCATTATCATGAACTAACCGTTTTGGATCAGACTTTAACCAAGCTCAAAAATGTCCATGTTGGCGCTGTTGAAAAGGACGGGGACTTAGTTTTTTTGCATAAAATGGAAGACGGTCCTGCCGACAAGTCTTACGGAATCCATGTGGCTAAACTGGCAGGGATGCCTGAGGAATTGTTAGGACGCGCCGATAAGATTTTGAAACGCTTAGAGATTAAAAATAAAGATACGGATCAAACACTTGTTAATGCAGAAATTAAGTCAAAAAAAGTAGAAGAACCTGCAGAAGATGTTCAAGAAAAGCAGAATCATAAGACTAGTGAAGTCGATGAACAGTTAGCATTATTTCAAACGGAACCAGCTGATCCGCAAGGTGAGGAAGTTCTCGCCCAAATTCGAAATTCTAATTTGATGTCTATGACACCAATGGATGTAATGAACCAGTTATATAAATGGCAAAAGAAATTAGGTAACAAATAGAAAGCTGAGATAAAATGGCAAAAATTCATGAACTTTCTGATGTTCTTGCTGATCAAATCGCCGCTGGAGAGGTAGTTGAACGTCCTGCTTCAGTAGTTAAAGAATTAGTTGAAAATGCAATTGATGCAAACAGTACCCAGATCGATATACTTGTAGAGCAAGCTGGATTAAAATCAATTGAAATTGTGGATAATGGGGATGGCATTGCATCTGATGACGTGTCGATGGCGTTTGAACGACATGCTACCAGTAAAATTAGTACCCGTGAGGATCTATTCAAAGTGCGTTCACTCGGATTTCGGGGCGAAGCCTTACCTAGTATCGCTTCAGTTGCTGATGTCATTTTACAGACGTCAACCGGGCACGATACTGGTACCCAGATTCATATTAAAGGTGGCAAGCTCGTTGATAAGACATTGTCGGCATTGAGGAAAGGAACTGATATTAGTGTTCAGGACTTGTTTTTCAATACACCGGCGCGCTTGAAGTATATGAAGTCTCCTCAAACTGAGCTTGCAAACATTACTGATATCGTGAATCGTTTAGCGTTAAGTTATCCACAAATCGCTTTTACCTTAAACCATGATGGTCGAGAATTATTACGGACATCAGGGCGGGGTAATTTACAGCAAGTCATTGCCGGAATTTATGGTGTCCAAAATGCCCGCAAAATGGTGAAATTTAGTGCGGAAGATGTGGACTTTGAGATTTCAGGGTATACAAGTTTGCCTGAGTTTACACGGGCCTCTCGGCAATATATATCCGTGCTGATTAACGGGCGCTATGTGAAAAATTTTCAGGTAAATAAAGCAATAATTGAGGGTTACGGATCTAAATTGATGGTTGGCAGGTATCCAGTTGCTGTGTTAAACATTAAAATGGATCCATTGTTGGTTGATGTGAATGTGCATCCAGCAAAACAAGAAGTACGGATTAGTGAAGAAAAGCAGCTCCAAAAACTAATCTCCAAAACGATCTATGGTGTGCTTGCAAAGGAAAATTTGATTCCTTCAGCAGTTCAAAATTTAAAAACCAAACAAAAAATTAACACGGATCAGTTGCAGTTTAATTTGAACGAAGCATCGGTAAGCTATATAGACAATTCTAAACCTGCTTTAAATTCTGATAATTTAAAACAAGCTCAATCGAGTTCAAGTGACAAATTATTTACTGCGCTTCCTGAAAATGGAAAAAAACCAATTGTGATAAAACACGAGACGGAATTGCATACACCATCTTTGCAACAGTTTCAAAAAAAATATGGCGAAGAACCACAACCATTGCCATTCGGACAGCCTAAAAATGCAGATAAAAGCGACCCAACGATGGGAATGGATAAAACACAAAAAGAAGCTAAGCGGTTTCCGGCACTTCGATACGTGGGACAAATGCACGGCACATTTTTATTTGCTGAATCTGAGGACGGACTTTATATTTTGGATCAGCATGCTGCCCAGGAACGTATCAATTATGAATACTATCGTCAACAAATTGGAGAAGTTTCGGACGATGCGCAAAACTTACTGGTGCCGATTGTTTTAGATTATTCCACAAGTGACATGTTGAGAATTCAACAAAAAGAAGATGTGCTTGCTAGTTGTGGCATCCATTTGGAATCATTTGGGCCAAATAGTTTTGTTGTCCATCAACATCCAACGTGGTTTAAAGAAGGACAGGAAGAAGATACTATCCGAGAAATGATTGATTATGTTCTTAATGACAGTCGGATGACAGTTGCCAAGTTTCGTGAGAAAACAGCTATCATGATGAGCTGTAAACGAGCAATTAAAGCAAATCACCATTTAGATGATCAACAAGCTCGCCAATTATTGAAAGATTTATCAAAGGCTGAAAATCCATTTAATTGCCCGCACGGTCGCCCAGTTTTAGTACATTTTTCCAATGAAGATATGAAAAAAATGTTTAAACGCATTCAAGATCCACATCAACCATTAGAAGAACAAGAATAAAGTTGATTTATGGTACAATGATTAAAAAGCAAACATATGTTTAGTTTGGATAATGGGGAGAATTTGAATGTATGAATATTTGATTGGCTATGTGACTGAAGTGACACCTGAATTTGTGGTTTTGGAAGTTCAAGGCGTTGGATATAAACTTTTTGTTGGCAACCCTTATCGTTATGAAGTTAGTCACGAAAAACAAGTGAAAATCTATGTGCATGAAGCCGTTTCGGATACAGGAATTAGCCTTTATGGTTTATTTGACGCAGAAGATAAAGAACTTTTTGAAAAATTATTGTTAGTGAAGGGCATTGGTCCTAAAAGTGCCTTAGCGATTTTGGCAAATGAAGATCATTCTGGATTAGTTGCTGCAATTAATAATGATGATGTGGCCTATCTTAAGAAGTTTCCTAAGATCGGACCTAAAGCAGCACAACAAATTATTTTAGATTTAAAGGGCAAGATGACATTAAATTCAGTCGATCCTGTGCAAACTGTAGCTAAGCCTATTGGTAATCATCAATTGGCAGATGCGTTAGATGCGTTGACGGCTTTAGGATATGCAACAAGAGATATTGCAAAAATTAAACCTGATTTAGAAGCAGATCCAGCGATGACAACGGATCAATATTTAAGTAGTGGACTTAAGTTACTGATGAAAAAATAATGGAGGAAGGTGAATTGGATGAGTGATGCAGATGACGACCGTCTTGTTTCTGGAGAAAATGAGAATTCAGAAGAAGCCTCAATTGAAAAATCGTTACGTCCAGCAACTTTAGATCAGTATATTGGTCAAGACCGAATCAAACATGAATTATCAGTTTACATCCAGGCCACTAAACAACGTGAAGAGTCGCTTGACCATGTGTTGCTATATGGACCACCCGGTTTAGGGAAAACGACACTTGCTATGGTCATCGCCAACGAAATGGCTGTACACATTCGAACGACAAGTGGTCCGGCAATTGAAAAACCCGGAGATCTAGTGGCATTACTGAACGAATTACAGCCTGGTGATATTTTATTTATTGATGAAATCCATCGGTTACCCAAGATTGTTGAAGAAATGCTGTATTCTGCAATGGAAGATTTTTTTGTCGATATTGTGGTGGGCCAGGGTCCAACGGCTCATCCAATTCATTTTCCATTGCCACCGTTTACGTTAATTGGGGCAACTACGCGTGCTGGGTTGTTGTCGGCACCTTTGCGTGATCGGTTTGGTATTGTTGCTCACATGAATTACTACACAGTAGAGGATTTAACTGAAATTGTGAAACGCTCTGCTGACATTTTTAACACTAAAATTACGGACCAAGGTTCACATGAAATTGCGAGTCGTTCACGAGGGACGCCAAGAATTGCGAATCGCCTTTTGAAACGAGTGCGAGATTTTATGGAAGTTTCTGATAAAACGGCAATTGATGAGCAAATTGTCACGAAATCGTTGCAGTTTTTGCGAGTAGACGAAGAAGGCCTTGATGAAATTGACAATAAGATATTAAAAACAATGATTGACTTTTATCATGGCGGTCCAGTTGGCCTTGGCACCATTGCAGCAAACATTGGTGAAGAAGCGGATACAATTGCCGAAATGTATGAACCTTATCTTATGCAAATTGGTTATTTGAATCGGACGCCGCGTGGTCGTGTAGTGACAGAAAAGGGTTATGCACACTTGGGAATAGCTCAAAATAAAACTAATTAAGGAGAATCACCATGACATTAACAGTTGATGATTTTGATTATAATTTACCACACGAATTAATTGCCCAAACGCCAATTAAGGAGCGGGATGAGTCGCGCTTATTAGTGTTAGACCACAAAACAGGTATCTTAGAAGATAAACATTTTTATGATATTTTAGATCAACTACATGCTGGGGATGCTGTTGTCATGAATGATTCGCGGGTGATGCCTGCACGAATTTATGGTATAAAGCCAGAGACAGGTGCCCACATGGAAGTGTTGCTTCTACACAATGATGTAGGAGACCAGTGGGAAACTTTGGTTAAACCGGCTAAACGCGCTAAAGTTGGTACAATTATTGAATTTGGTGATGGGTTGCTGAAGGCAACGGTAGTAAAAGAGCTGGAACATGGTGGCCGTGAAATTGAATTTCATTATGATGGTATTTTTATGGAGATTTTGGAAAAGCTTGGAGAAACACCATTGCCACCTTATATTAAGGAAAAACTAGATGATCCAGAGCGTTATCAAACCGTTTATGCACGTGAAAGTGGTAGTGCCGCAGCACCAACTGCTGGCTTACATTGGACCAAAGAATTACTCAAAAAAGTTGAGGATAAAGGGGTTAAATTAGTTTATTTAACCTTACACGTTGGGTTGGGAACTTTTCGTCCGGTTGATGAAGCTAACATTGAAGATCACAAAATGCATAGTGAATTTTATCGGTTGAGTGAAGAGTCAGCTGCAACTTTAAATGAAGTCCGTAAAAATGGAGGTCGAATTGTTGCGACAGGGACAACTTCGATTCGAACTTTAGAAACAATTGGAACCAAATTTAATGGCGAGATTAAAGCAGATAGTGGCTGGACAGACATTTTTATAAAACCTGGGTACAAGTGGCAAGTTGTGGATGCCTTCATCACAAATTTTCATTTGCCAAAATCTACATTAGTTATGTTAGTGGCGGCCTTTACAGGTCGTGACATGATTTTAAATGCTTATCAACACGCCATTGAAGAAAAATATCGGTTCTTTAGTTTCGGGGATGCGATGTTTATCAAATAAAGAGAAGAATGGAGAATTTCTGTGGAACCTGCAATTAAGTATCATTTGATAAAAACTGAGAAACATACTGGCGCGCGGTTAGGCGAAATTGAGACCCCCCATGGGACTTTTCCGACGCCGATTTTTATGCCAGTCGGCACACAGGCGACAGTTAAGGCCATGTCTCCAGAAGAATTGGAAGACATCGGTGCTGATATTATTCTTTCTAATACCTACCATCTTTGGGTGCGTCCTGGTGAAGATATTGTCAAAGAAGCTGGTGGCCTGCATAAGTTTATGAATTGGAAAAAAGGAATTTTAACAGATTCTGGTGGTTTCCAAGTGTTTTCATTAGCTAAACTGCGTGATATCTCTGAAGAAGGGGTGCATTTTCGGAATGAAATTAGTGGCGCAAAAATGTTTTTAAGTCCCGAAAAAGCGATTCAAATCGAGAATGATTTGGGACCAGACATTATGATGAGTTTTGATGAATGTCCGCCATTTTTTGAAAGTTACGAGTATGTTAAACATTCAGTTGAAAGAACGAGTCGGTGGGCAGAACGGGGCTTGAAAGCTCACCAGAATCCGGATTGGCAAGCGTTGTTTGGAATTGTGCAGGGAGCTGGATTTAAGGCTTTGCGTGAACAAAGTGCCAAAGATCTCGTTAGTTTAGATTTCCCTGGTTATTCAATTGGTGGATTGTCAGTTGGAGAATCAAAAGATGAAATGAACCGAGTTTTAGAGTTCACGACGCCAATGCTTCCAGAAAACAAACCACGTTACCTCATGGGCGTCGGTTCACCGGATTCACTGATTGATGGTGTAATGCGGGGGATTGATATGTTTGATTGTGTTTTGCCAACGCGAATTGCGCGAAACGGAACCTGCATGACATCGCACGGGCGCTTGGTTGTGAAGAACGCGAAGTATGCGCGTGACTTTACACCAATTGATGATAATTGCCAATGTTATACTTGTCGCAATTTTACTAGAGCATATGTCCGTCATTTGATGAAAACAGAAGAAACATTTGGCTTGCGATTAACTAGTATTCATAATACGTATTTTTTAGTTCATCTGATGAAACAAGTCCGTCAGGCTATTCAGGATGATAATTTATTGGAATTTAAAGAAGCGTTTTTTGAAGAATATGGGTATAATCAAGCGCATCCAAAGAATTTCTAAAATTACTGGAACTAAAGGGTATTTTTTGATACAGTTAGGATAAAGAAAATGAGGTGTTTATATTGTTATTAGGAGCAAATTCAGGTTTTAGTGGTATGGGAAGCATTATTTTCATTGTTTTAATTTTTGGATTAATGTATTTCATGATGATTCGGCCACAAAAGAAGCAACAACAAAAGCATCAAGAAATGATGAGTAAACTTCAAGTTGGCGATAAAGTTGTGACAATTGGTCGTTTACATGGTGTTGTGGATAAGGTTGATACTGATGCTAAAACGGTGACATTAGATTGTGACGGTATTTACTTAGTATTTGATCGTACTGCAATTATGCGTGTCGACCATGTTGAAGCTGTTCAACCAGCAGCAACTGCAGATACAGATGTTGCTTCAGCAACAGATGACAAAACTGCTGATGTTGAAGAGCCAAAGGAACCAACTGATGATTCAGTTAAAGATGACTCAGATAAATAATTAGATATTTTATAAAAATTTGAAACTTTTTTAGTTTCAAATTTTTTTTGGAGTTTTATAAGTTGTGTATTTTGTACAAAAGTTTCATAATTAAAAAGAATAGATATTGTGAAAGTGGGGCAAATAGAATGACACAGCAAGCGTTATTTATTATTTTTGGAGGAACAGGCGATTTAGCGTATCGAAAATTGTATCCTTCATTATTTCGTTTGTATGAAAAAGGGTATTTAAAAGACAATTTCGCTGTTATTGGAACGGCTCGACGGCCATGGACGGATGATCACTACCATGAAGTTGTGATGAATGCTGTCGCAGATGATGGTCATGAGTCAGATCGGACGAACAGTGAATTGGCCCGAAAATTTGCCAGTCATTTTTATTATCAATCACACAATGTGAATGATACAGAGCATTATGTGGCTTTGAGAAATTTGGCCGATAAGTTAGATGAAAAATATGATTTACAAGGAAATAGAATTTATTATTTGGCAATGGCACCTCGGTTCTTTGGGACAATTGCTGCACATCTTAAGTCCGAAAAGCTAATAACTGATCATGGTTATAATCGCCTAATCATTGAAAAGCCCTTTGGCCGAGATCTTAAAACGGCAAAAGAGCTTAATGACGATATTTCAGCGGCGTTTTCTGAGGATCAGATTTACCGAATTGATCACTATTTAGGAAAAGAAGCCATTCAAAGTATTGCTGCGCTTCGTTTTGGTAATCAAATCGTTTCATCACTTTGGAATAAAGAACATATCGATAATATTCAAATTACTTTAGCTGAATTCTTAGGAGTTGAAGAACGGGCTGGCTATTATGAAACGGCCGGAGCGTTACGGGATATGGTGCAAAATCATATTTTGCAAATTATTTCTTTGTTAACGATGGAAAAACCAAGTAAATACACAGCTTCTGAATTACGTGATCGAAAAGTAGAGGCACTTCAAAATATCAAGGTTTATTCGAAAGAAGAGGCTTTGCAAAACTTTGTCCGAGGGCAATATGGTGAGGATGCGGATCACACACAATCAGATTATCGCCATGAAGAGGGTACTGATGAACAGTCACAAATCGAAACCTTTGTTTCCGGGAAACTAGAAACAGAAAATAAGACTTTAGCTGGTGTACCAATTTATGTTCGAACTGGGAAACGGCTCGCACGTAAATCGACACAAATCAATGTGGTATTTAAAAATGTGGATACCAATATTTTTGACTCAACAGATGCGGATAGCAATTTGCTAGATCAAAACGTTTTGACGCTGTATATTGAACCGGATCAAGGGTATCGGCTTGATTTGAATGTCAAAGATGGTGGGCAAACGTATGGTATTATGCCAATTCATCTTGACTATCATAAAACAGCAGCTGAAAAGGCTAAGATTCCAGAGGCTTATGAGAAACTGATCCATGATGCACTTGATGGCAATCGGACCAACTTTGCGCACTGGCATGAAGTTGCACAGGCTTGGCGAATTGTGGATGTCATCCGTGAAGCATGGGATAGTGAAAAAGCAGATTTTCCAAATTATGTAAGTGGGTCAATGGGACCTCAAGCTTCGCAAGATTTGTTGAAACGTGATCACAGAAATTGGATTTTTGATGCGACAAACTAATCTTAGATTGTTTATATTTTCTGAATATTATTTCTAAAACCTGAAGAAAAGGCAGGTGCTTCCGCTTAGCTACGATTAACAAACGATCCAAAGTACGGATCGTTCGGTAGTTTAGCTATGCGAAGCAGCTGCCTTTTTTGTACTCTCTTTTTATAACTTGATTTCAAACGTACGTTCGGATAAACTGAATTTGGGTGATAGAAATGGATACAAATATTGACAGGGTTCCAATCCATGTGGATACCTCTAGAAAAATCATTCATGTAGATATGGATGCTTTTTATGCTTCGATTGAGGAACGAGAAAATTCCAAATTACGAAAAAAACCACTCGTGATTGCACGAGATCCACGACAGACTGGTGGAAAGGGCGTTGTGGCCACGGCTAACTACCTTGCTCGCCAATCAGGCGTCCATTCGGCAATGAGTGCACAGAAGGCGTTAGAGCTCTGCCCTGAGGCTGTATTTAAAACACCAGATTTCACTTTATATCGTGCAGTTTCCGATCAAATTCATGAAATCTTTGGAGAATATACAGAAAAAATTGAACCAGTTGCGTTTGATGAAGCTTATTTGGATGTGACGGATAATAAAAAGCAAATTGAAAGTGCAGTAGAAGTGGCGCATCAAATTCAAAGCGAAATTTACGCAAAAACCCATTTAACCTGTTCTACTGGAATTTCTTACAATAAATTTTTAGCGAAATTAGCTTCAGAATATCAAAAACCAATTGGAGTTGCAGTGGTATTATCAGAAGATGTCCGTGAATTTTTGGATAAACTGCCAATTGAAAAGTTTCGTGGCGTTGGGAAGAAGACAGTTCCCAAGATGCATGATATTCAGATTTTTAAAGGGCGCGATCTTTATAAAAAAAGTGAAATGGAGTTAATTCATCATTTTGGTCGTTTTGGAGATGTTTTGTATCATCATGTGCGGGGGGCTGATGATCGACCTGTTGAGTATCAACGAGAGCGGAAATCAATTGGAAAAGAAAGCACCTATAACCCCAATTTAGTATCTGATTCGGAAGTGGAAGAGGCTTTGAAAGATTTGGCCCAAAAGGTTGCTGAAACTCTGAAACAAAAGCAAAAGCATGGCAAAACTTTAGTCTTAAAAGTACGTTTTTCTGATTTCGAGACCATTACGAAGCGCCAAACACTTACTGAGTTTTTAGATAATAGCCAAGAAACCTATCTTTTCTATGCGCAACAACTATTTGATGAGTTCGGAGAAAGTCAACGGGGAGTCCGTCTTTTGGGAATTACGCTTACAAATTTAGCAAGTATTAATTTCGAAAACATGTCGCTTCCTTTATTTAGGCAAGATTAGATTCTTGTTTTGTATTTGATTGAAAAACCTAGTATACTGGGATGAAGTGAAAACTCGCGATCCTTTTAAAATTAGTTTGAAACAGAAAGAAGAAATTATGACACTGCAGCAAGAAATCTTTGAACAAATTAAAAAACACCAACGAATTATTATTCATCGCCACCAACGGCCAGATCCTGATGCAATTGGTTCTCAAATTGGTTTGGCAGAAATTATTCATGCCTCTTTCCCGATGAAAACTGTTTTGTCAGTCGGCAAACAAATTAGTGGTTTGTCTTGGATTGGTGAAATGGATGTTGCTGATGATGATGATTACGATGATGCCCTAGTCATTGTGACCGATACCGCTAATCCGCCCCGGGTGGACGATAATCGTTACACAAATGGACAAGAGTTAATCAAAATTGATCATCATCCAAATGATGATCCATATGGTGATTTAATCTGGGTAGTGCCAAACGCTTCTAGTAGTGCTGAGATGGTTTATGATTTTTATCATCAATTTAAAAAGGAACTCACATTAACACCAAAGGCAGCCAGAGCGCTGTATGCTGGAATTGTTGCTGATACTGGTCGATTCTTATATTCAGCGACAACACCGCATACATTGCGGGTTGCAGCTTCATTAATGGCAACTGGTTTTGATGTGACCGCAGTTAACCAAAAATTGGATAGTATTGCGTTACCAGTTGCAAAACTATCAGCTTATGTGTATGAAAATTTAGAAATTACCGATGCGGGAGCAGCCACTGTTTGTTTAACCGCTGAAGTGTTAGATAAGTTTGATTTAAAGGATGCAGGAACTGCTGGTGTTGTGCCGATTCCTGGAAAAATTGATTCCGTTGTTTGCTGGGCAATCTTTGTGATTCAACGCGATGGAACTTATCGAGTTCGCCTACGGTCAAAGGGACCAACAATTAATGAACTTGCTAAAAAACATGATGGTGGCGGTCATGCTTTGGCAAGTGGGGCAAAAGCAAAAGATTTGGATGAAGTCGCAGTCATAAAAAAAGAATTGGCTGAGATTGCCACTGCCTATCAGAAGAGCAAGAAGGAGTAATTAATGAAAAACGGTTTTACAGAGTTTAATTTGCAACCATTTTTGATCACTGCACTAAAAGAAATTAATTTTATTCAGCCAACCCCGGTTCAAGAAAAATTAATTCCGGTGATTGAGGCTGGGAAAAGTGTGATTGGCCAATCGCAAACGGGTAGTGGAAAAACACATACCTTTTTACTACCGATTTTGAATAACATTGACCCGAATAAGCAGCAAGTTCAAGTCGTCATTACGACACCAAGCCGTGAGCTGGCCTACCAGATTCATACAGCGGCGCGCCAATTAGTTCAGTTCTCAGATAATGAAATTGAAATTGGTAATTATGTGGGTGGAACTGATAAAAAACGGCAAATCGAAAAATTGAAGCGACGTCAACCACAAGTTGTGATTGGAACCCCAGGACGTGTTTGGGACTTGATTAGTAGCCAAGCTTTGGACGTCCATCTGGCGGCTCAGTTTGTTGTGGATGAAGCTGATATGACGCTTGATATGGGTTTCTTAAATGAAGTGGACAAGATTGCGGCAAGTTTGCCAAAAAAACTACAAATGATGGTTTTTTCCGCAACAATTCCGCATTCGTTAAACATCTTTTTGAAAAAATATATGGTGAATCCTGTTATCGAAGAGATTCCTGTGCAGAGTATTATTAGCCCGACTATTGAAAATTGGTTGATTTCAACCAAAAGTAAGGGTAAAAATAGTGTGATTCATCGATTATTGACCATTGGCGAACCTTATTTAGTTTTGATTTTTTGTAATACTAAAGAACGGGTTGATGAGCTAACTTATTACCTGAAGAATCAGGGCCTAAAAGTTGCCAAGGTTCATGGTGGGGTCCCGCCTCGTGAACGGAAACGGGTTATGAAAGAAATTCATAACCTTGACTTTCAATTTGTCGTTGCTACCGATTTAGCAGCACGAGGGATTGATATTGAGGGTGTTTCGATGGTCATTAACGACGGTATTCCAGATGATTTAGATTTCTTTATTCATCGTGTTGGTCGAACTGGCCGGAATGGCATGTCTGGAATTGCCATCACCTTATATGAACCTGGCGAAGAAGCTAAAGTTTCTGAAATCGAAAAATTGGGTGTTAAGTTCCAGCCTAAAGCTATTAAAAATGGTGAGGTTGTGGATTCTTATGATCGGAATCGCCGAACTACGCGGGTAAAGGATCATCATAAGTTGGATCCAACTATGGTAGGAATGGTTAAGAAGAGTAAGCGTAAAGTTAAGCCAGGATATAAACGTCGAATTAAGAAGGCTATTGAGATTCAAGATCAGCGTGATCGAAGAGTGGCCAAGCATCAAGAATTTCTTAGAACTAAGCGGCAAAAGATCAAGCAGAATCGGGCAAAACGAAATCCCGGTGAGCATTGACAATCAGCTATTTTCTGCAATATAATGGTTTTTGGCTAAGGACATATTAAAGCTAATAAATTTTCAGAAACGTTTTGGTTAATGAGAAAAACGAATTTATGGTTTTAAGGCTACCTTACAAATGATAAGTATTTCGCGACTCTGCGTTAAAGAGTTTAAGAGGTAAACGATTAAGATCGTTGCAAGTAAAGTGGTACCGCGCTAAGGCGTCTTTACTAGCAACGGTCTTTTTATGCGATTAGAAAGGGAAAAGTTATGGAAAACAAATCAAGTAGTGAAATTAGACAGATGTTTTTGGACTTCTTTCAGTCAAAAGGTCATATCATTGAACCCAGTGCATCTTTAGTACCGCACGATGATCCAACTTTATTGTGGATTAATTCTGGAGTTGCCACAATGAAAAAGTATTTTGATGGTAGTGTCGTTCCAGAGGTTCCCCGGTTAACGAGTTCGCAGAAAAGTATCAGAACTAATGATATTGAAAACGTGGGTCATACTGCGCGGCACCACACCTTGTTTGAAATGTTAGGGAATTTCTCAGTGGGTGATTATTTTAAAGAAGAAGCGATTACCTGGGCTTGGGAACTACTAACAAGTCCTAAGTGGTTCGCAATGGATCCTGAAAAGTTATTTATTACTGTTTATCCAAAAGATACTGATGCGAAGAAGTATTGGGAATCTGTTGGGGTTCCAGCAGATCATATTATTGCCGTTGAAGATAATTTTTGGGATATTGGCGAGGGCCCTAGTGGTCCAGATTCTGAAATCTTTTATGATCGTGGTGAATCCTTCAATAATTTAGCCGATGATGATCCTGAAAATTATCCTGGTGGCGAAAATGAGCGCTATCTAGAGATTTGGAACATTGTCTTTTCACAGTTTAACCACAAGCCTGATGGTTCATATGAACCTCTTCCCCATAAAAACATTGATACGGGAATGGGGCTTGAACGGGTGGTTTCTATTTTCCAAAACGCACCGACTAACTTTGAAACCGATCTATTTTTACCATTAATTCGAAAAACAGAAACTTTCAGCGGTAAAACATACAATGATGATAAAGAACAGGATGTAGCATTTAAAGTTATTGCCGATCACGCTCGTGCCATTACATTTGCAATCGGGGATGGGGCGCTACCTTCAAACGAAGGGCGGGGTTATGTTATTCGACGCTTGATTCGAAGAGCTGTGATGTACGGACAAAAGTTAGGTATTGAAAAGAGTTTCTTGTATAAATTAGTTCCGGTCGTCGGCGAGATTATGAAATCTTATTACCCAGAAGTTCTTGAACAAAAAGACTACATTGCCAAAGTTGTGGAATCTGAGGAAAGTCGATTCAATGAGACTCTAAATGATGGGGTTCATCTTTTAGATCAGATCATTGCTAAAACAAAGGCAGCCAATGAAACTAAAATTTCAGGTGCTAATGCGTTTAAGTTGTTTGATACCTATGGCTTCCCATTGGACTTAACCATGGAATATGCTCACGATGAGGGCTTAGAGGTCGATCAAGATGGTTTCAAGACAGAAATGCAACAACAAAAGCAACGAGCTCGTGCCGCTCGTGGTAACCGGGTATCAATGGGTGTTCAATCTGATCTTTTGACCAATATTAAAACGCCAAGTCGTTATGTTGGTTATTCAGAATTGAATGTTGAACACAGTGTTTTAAAAGATATTATTCAAAACGAAAAGATTGTCAGTGCCGCTGAAAAGGGTGAAGCTCAACTTATTTTTGATATTACACCATTTTATGCGGAAATGGGTGGTCAAGTGGCCGATAAGGGAACCATTACGGATGAGCATGGCAATGTGGTTGCTGAAGTTAAAGATGTGCAACATGCACCCAATGGCCAAAATCTCCATACAGTTAAAGTGTTGCGGCCATTAGAAACTGAAAAAACTTATGCTTTAAAGGTCGATCCTCATTTTCACAGTAAGGTTGAAAAAAATCATACGGCTACTCATTTGTTGGATCAAGCTTTAAGAGATGTATTTGGCTCGCATACAAAGCAAGCGGGCTCATTAGTTGAACCAGATTACCTTCGATTTGATTTTACCCATTTTGGTCAGGTGACATCAGCTGATTTGCAAAAAGTTGAAGGTATTGTTAATCAAAAGATTTTTGCCGAGATTCCAGTTAAAACTGTTGAAACTGATATTGAATCTGCTAAAAAGCTCGGTGCCATCGCCTTATTTAGTGAAAAGTATGGTAAAAAGGTTCGTGTGGTTAGTGTTGGTGATTACTCAGTTGAATTTTGTGGTGGCGATCATGTGAAGAACACCAATGAATTAGGTCTGTTTAAGATCGTTTCTGAATCCGGCGTGGGTGCCGGTGTCCGCCGAATAGAGGCCGTTACCTCTGCTGAGGCTTACGAGTATTTGGTTAGCCATGACAAGCTTCTACGAGAAACTGCTCAAAAGGTTAAGGCAATTCAAGTCAAAGATACGCCAAACAAGGTGGCTCAACTTCAGGATAGTTTGAAAGCAATGACACAAAAAGTTGAAAATCTTGAAACAAAAATGGCTAAACAAGCAGCAGCAAATGTGTTTGACAATGTTAAACAAGCCGGTCAGTATTCAGTAATTGCTGATGTCATCAAAGTTTCTGGAATGGCACAGCTTCGTGATTTAGCGGATGATTGGAAGCAACGTGCAATTTCAGATGTTTTGATTTTGGGAACAACTGTTGGTGAAAAGGCTAACTTGTTGGTTGCTGTTTCTGATGAAAAAGTTAAGGCTGGGTTAAAAGCCGGTGATCTGATTAAAGCCATTGCCAAACAAATCAATGGTGGTGGTGGCGGTCGTCCCAACTTAGCACAGGCCGGTGGTAGTAATCCTGCTGGACTCAAACAGGCCTTGGTGGATGGCATTGACTGGCTAGCAGAAAAATAAGGAATGTTGCGAGTTGACTAAAGCAGTGTTACGAGTTGATTACATTAGACTTCTATGTTTGTACTTTTTTAAGTGATCGGGTAGAATTATCTTGATGACAGTACAGGAGGTGCTTTCGATGAGTAAATTGGATAAGACAATGTTTTTTGATTTTAGCAATGATGCTCCTAAGGATCTACATGAAACCTTAAAGACGGTTTATGATGCTTTGGAGGAGAAGGGATATAATCCGATTGACCAAATTGTCGGATACTTACTCTCGGGAGACCCAGCCTATATTCCTAGATTAAACGATGCTCGTAACTTGATTCGCAAGCATGAGCGTGATGAGATTATCGAAGAGTTGGTTCGTAACTATCTTTCGAAAGATAATAATAATTTGGACAAATCTGGACAATCGGCAGGTCATATTAAATGAGATTAATGGGTTTAGATGTTGGTTCCAGAACAGTTGGGGTGGCAGTCAGTGATGAATTAGGCTGGACGGCCCAAGGTGTTGAAATTGTCAAAATTAATGAAGATCAAAAAGAGTTTGGTTTAGATCGAATTAGTGAATTGGTTAAGCAATACGATGTGACTGGCTTTGTGGTTGGTTTGCCAAAGAATATGAATAATACTTCTGGTCCTCGGGTAGATGCCGCCAAGGCTTACGGTCAACTTATGATTGAAACCTTTGATTTACCTGTAGATTATCAGGACGAAAGATTAACTACAGTAGAAGCACAGAGAATGTTAATTGAACAGGCTGATACATCGCGAAAAAAGCGAAAAAAAGTTATTGATAAATTGGCGGCTAGCTTGATTCTAGAAAACTATTTGGATCGACATGGCAAACTACTAAATAATTTAAAGTGAGGTTTCCTAATGAGCGAAGAGGAACAACAAATTACACTCGTTGACGAACACGGAAATGAAGAGCTTTACAACGTTTTATTTACATTTGATTCTGAAGATTATGGTAAGTCATATATGTTTTTGTATCCTTCTGATGCAGAAAATGATGAGCAGGTTGATATTCAGGCTTACTCATATACACCGGATGCTGATGGTAATGCGGATGCAGGACAATTAACTGAAATTGAATCAGACGATGAATGGAAGATGGTCGAGGAAGTGTTGAACACTTTCTTAGGCGATAACGACGAAGAATAGATTTCCATTTAAGCGTAGTAAAAACGATCAAATCTGAGTTGAGAATATTCAGATTTGATCGTTTTTGTTTGATCAAACATAACCGAGGACTGTTTAATATCCAAGCTTGATAAAATGCGCTAAAATACGGATAAATAACTAAAAGGATAATAAAATGAATAAGAAGATTTTTGAAACATTAGAGTATGAAAAAGTAAAAGATAAACTAAAGCCGTACCTAGCTTCACAAAGTGGTCGGCAAGAACTAGATAATTTAGGACCAATGGTAGACGGTGACCAAATTCAATTGGCACTGACAGAAACCTTAGATGGTGCAGATGCTTATCGATTGAAGGGTGGCATTCCAATCGCTAAGCTTGATAATATTGGTCCACAAATGAAACGACTTGAAATTGGCGCTACGTTAAGCGGATTGGAATTATCTCAAATTACTAAAATGCTCCGCACGACACAGGACATCATTAGTTTTTTCCAAAAAGTACGTGAAGAAAAAATTGATTTTAGGACCTTGTATGAAACTGTCGCTAAATTACAAGCTTTGCCAGAGATTTCCAAGCGATTAATTAAGTCGATTGAGGGAGACGGCCATATTACCAATGAAGCCTCAGACAAGTTATTTGGCATTCGAAGCCGGATTTCCACCACAGAGAGTTCTATTCGAGCAAAGATGGATGGTTATACCCGTGGAAAAGATTCTAAATATTTAAGTGATTCAATTATTACGATGCGGGATGGCCGTTATGTGATTCCAGTTATGGCACAGTATCGCAGTCATTTTGGTGGTGTGGTTCATGATCAAAGTGCTTCTGGGCAAACAATGTATATTGAACCGGCGGCAGTAATGGATCTAAATAATCAGTTGCGCCAAAATCAAGTGGAAGAAAAAACTGAAGAAGAAAGAATTTTAACGGAACTTTCTGAACTGTTGGCGCCTTACCGAGAAGAACTGTTGAATAATGCGGCAGTTTTAGGTCATTTAGATTTTATTAATGCGAAAGCACGATACGCTGCAGAGATTAAGGGAACAGAACCTTCAATTTCGCTAGAAAATCATGTGCATTTTCGCCAGGCACGACATCCGTTAATTGATCCTAAGAAAATGGTTGCCAATGATATTAATTTGGGTGACGACTATAAAGCCTTGATTATCACCGGGCCTAATACTGGTGGGAAGACAATCACTTTGAAAACGTTTGGGTTACTACAATTAATGGCCCAATCAGGGTTATTTATTCCCGTTGCAGAGAATAGTCAGATGGGAATTTTCGATGAAATTTTTGCTGATATTGGTGATGAACAATCTATTGAACAGAACTTAAGTACTTTCTCATCACATATGGATAATATTGTGAAAATTTTAGCCCAGATTGATGATCGGAGTTTGGTCCTGTTTGATGAGCTTGGTGGCGGGACGGATCCTAAAGAAGGGGCCGCATTGGCGATTGCAATTTTAGATCGAGTTGGCAGTGCCGGTAGCTACGTGATGGCTACGACTCACTATCCAGAATTGAAGGCTTATGGTTATAATCGGCCAGAGACGATGAATGCTAGCATGGAATTTGATACGGAGTCTCTAAAACCGACATATAAACTATTGGTTGGAATTCCAGGAAGCAGTAATGCGTTTGATATTGCCACGCGCTTGGGGATTGAACCAGGTGTGATTATGCAGGCGCGGTCGTTAATGGACCAGGATAGTCAAGACTTAAGTGCTATGATTAAAGACCTATCTGAACGTCAAAAGGAAGCAGCCGATCGGGCAGATAAGCTGAAGGTCGAAGTGGATGAAGCCGAAAAATTGCATAAAGATTTAACGAATGAGTATCAAAAATTAGTGAATTCCAAAGATCAGTATTTGGAAAAAGCTAAACAACAGGCTAATGAATTAGTTGATAATGCGGAAGAAAAAGCAGATAAAATTATCAAAAGACTTCGAAAAATGGAGATGCAAGGTGGCGCTGGAATTAAAGAAAATCAGTTAATTGATTCTAAGAGTGGTTTAAATGCTTTGCATCAAGCACCAAGTTTGAAGAAAAACAGGGTACTACAACGGGTTAAAGCTAAACAAGAGTTAAAAGTAAACGATGATGTCATGGTTACGAGCTATGGTCAACGAGGTTCATTGTTACGGCAGATGGATAAAAAGCATTGGGAAGTCCAAATGGGAATCCTAAAGATGAAAGTACCAACTGACGAGCTGGAGAAGGTTGCTCCTGATAAAAATGAATCTGCTGGGAGACGAACTACAATTAGACGGACCAGTTCGGCAGTCAAAACAACTTTAGATTTGCGCGGTAAACGTTATGAAGAAGCAATGACTGAGGTAGATCGATATATTGACTCTGCTTTATTGGCGGGTTATCCAATGGTGACAATTGTTCATGGAAAAGGGACAGGTGCGCTTCGAAAGGGGATTACACAGTATCTTCAAGGTAATCGGCAAGTTAAACATTTTGAATATGCAGCACCGAATGCTGGAGGAAACGGCGCCACGGTCGTTCATTTCAAATAACTGATTTTTTGTAAGCAAAATTTTTGGTGTTTAATCTAATCTTTGATAAACTATTGATAGTAAATTAGAAAGAGGGCTAATTGAGATGGTAGAAGCAATTACAGATGATAACTTTAATGACAAAACCAGCGAAGGTGTCACATTAACTGATTTTTGGGCAACATGGTGTGGTCCTTGTCGGATGCAGTCTCCTGTTGTTGAACAACTCGAGGGTGAAATGAATGATCAAGTTACATTCACCAAAATGGATGTGGATGCTAATCCAAAGACAGCACAAAACTTTGGCATTATGAGTATTCCAACTTTAATGGTCAAAAAAGATGGCGCCGTTGTTGATACGTTGGTTGGTTACCACTCAAAAGAACAAATCCAAAAGGTTTTAGCACAGTACGCATAATTGAAGTATGAGAGAAAAAAAGATCAAAACGACTTTTTCAGGAGTCGTTTTGATCTTTTTTTTTAAGCCTTTTTTAAGCGAAGTAAAGAATTAGTTAACAGTTGCGTTAATAGATTGTTACAGGAGGATTAAGTGATTATACTGAAACATATTTACAGGTCCAGTAATTCATGAGATACTGTGAAAGGAAAAACGTGTATTCAGGGGGGATAACGTGAAAAACTTTTTTAAAACATTATGGCAGCGGGAATGGGTGAAATTTCTTGGGCAGATGTTTTTTTATTTTGTCGTTTTTTTAATTCTTGTTTACCTATATGGTTACAGTGGTATTCAGGGGGGCACATTTATCTACAATGAGTTTTAAGTTACGGGGGGATTAACATGAAAATTACCAATGTGATTCAAGCAATTGATCAGGTAGCTCAAACAGCACCGGATCGCGTCGCTTATGATTATTTGGGAGAAACGCATACATACCAAGAGCTGAAGAGTTATTCGGATGCGTTGGCAAATCAAATCGCTCAAATGAAATTAGAACCACAGGCACCAATCATGGTTTATGGCGAACAGACTTTTGAAATGATTGCTAGTTTTTTAGGATGTGTTAAAAGTGGGCATGCCTATATTCCAATTGACGAACACTCACCAAATGATCGGTTGACTATGATTCAAGAAATTGCGAAGCCAGCAGCTTGTATTGCAATTGAACAGCTGCCAATTGAAATTAATAAAATTCCGGTAATTAGATCAGAAAAACTAGCTCAAATATTTAGAAGAACCGAATTAAAAGAAACTTGGACGCCTGTTGTCGGTAATCAAAACTTTTACATTATTTTTACATCTGGGACGACAGGAAAACCAAAAGGGGTCCAAATTAGTCATCAAAATCTGCTTAGTTTTGTAAACTGGATGTTAAGTGATTTCAACTTACAAAATAAACCTGCTTTTTTGGCTCAAGCGCCTTACTCATTTGATTTGTCGGTGATGAGTTTATATCCAACACTTGTCAGTGGCGGTACTCTTAAAGTATTACCTAAGAAGATCACAGATGATTTTAAACGGCTTTTCAGTTATTTACCAAAAATGAAGTTGAATGTATGGGTATCCACGCCATCATTTGTAGATATTTGTTTATTGGAACCTTCGTTTGATGCCAAACGTTTACCTGATTTAAGCCACTTTTTGTTTTGCGGTGAGGAACTTACGCATAAAACAGCCGCACAGTTAAATCAACGTTTCCCAGAGGCTCGCGTCTTTAATACGTATGGGCCCACAGAAACAACCGTGGCAGTTACAGCAGTCCAAATTACGCCAAAGATTTTGACCAATTATGACCGGTTACCAATTGGTCAAGCCAAGGTAGATACGAAAATTGAAATTATGAGTTCCAATGGAAAAGTTTTACCAAACGGTGAAGAAGGGGAAATTGTGATTTCTGGTCCGGGAGTTTCTAAGGGATATTTGAATAATCCGCGTAAAACAGTTAATGCCTTTCACTGTGAAGGAAATTTGAACACCTATCATTCTGGTGATCTGGGAAAAAAGGATAAGTCAGGAATGATTCGTTATCTGGGACGCTTAGATTTTCAAATCAAACTCCATGGCTATCGGATCGAACTAGAGGAAGTCAACCATTTCTTGAACGCACAAAAGTTAATCAAACAAGCAGTGGCAGTTCCAAAATATGATTTAAATCATAAAGTTTCACAACTGGTGGCCTATGTGACTCTTCAGAAAAAAAGCCTTGAAGAAACAAACATGGCCCTGACCATGGCAATTAAAAAGGATCTTCAAAAAACGATGATGCCTTACATGGTGCCAAATCGATTTGTTTTCAAAGACAAATTACCGCTGACGGCGAACGGTAAAGTTGACATCAAATCCATTATGAGTGAGGTTAATTCTTAATGTTATCATTTACACCATATGAAAACCCCATGTATTTTGGTATTTTAGGTCTTGCGCTGTTGCCGATTGTGATTGGAATTTTATGCGGAAAAAGATTTCACTGGTATGAGACACTGATTTCTGTTTTCTTTTTGGTTCTGACTTTTGGTGGTCCAAAAATTACACAGGGATTGGCCTTAATTACGTATTTAGTTTATGAAGTGTTGTTAGTATGGGTATATACCAGTTATCGCAAGAAAAACAATCAAACGGGGATATTTGTGGCGACTGTTATTTTGGCAATCATCCCGCTTGTGATTGTCAAATTAACTCCGGCAATTCAAGAAGGCAAACAAGCCATTATTGGTTTCTTAGGAATAAGTTATTTAACTTTTAAAGCAGTTCAGACAATTATGGAGTCTCGTGATGGTGTTTTGAAAGACTTTAGTCCCTGGTTTTTCTTACAATTCTTGGTTTTCTTTCCAACAATCTCATCAGGTCCCATTGATCGTTACCGGAGATTTAAGCGGGATTATGATCATGTGCCAAAACAAGAGAAATATTTCCAGTTACTACAAAAAGGGTTACACAATATATTTATGGGATTTGTATACAAATATATGTTGGCTTATGTTTTTGGCACAATGTGGTTGCCAAAATTGGAGCACTACGCTCTGATGGCGCATGGCTTATCCTGGTCACTAGTTGGTGTCATGTATGTATACAGCATGTATCTTTTCTTTGATTTTGCGGGTTATAGTTTATTTGCAATTGGAACCAGCTATTTTATGGGAATTGAAACACCAATTAATTTTAATGCACCATTCAAATCGCATAATATCAAGGAATTTTGGAATCGATGGCACATGACCCTATCTTTCTGGTTCCGAGATTACATTTATATGCGTTTGGTTTTCTTTTTCATGAAACACAAAGTTTTTAAAAGCCCTAAAACAACGGCTAATGTCACCTATATTATCAATATGACGATTATGGGTTTCTGGCATGGGGTGACGTGGTATTACATTACTTATGGCATTTTACACGGGGTCGCGCTCGTTGTGAACGATTGGTGGCTTAGATATAAGAAGGGTCATCCGGGGAAAATACCGCATAATAAATTTACGGAAGTTTTTGCAACTTTCGTCACATTTAATTTTGTATGTTTTACATTTTTACTGTTTTCAGGTTTTTTGAATACAATGTTGATAGCGAAGTAAATTAGTTTTAAAGGGGAGTAAATAAAATGGATACAAAAGAAACAGTTTTAAACGTTTTACAAGATTTAACAGGCACAGATTTGAGCGGGGATTTAGATAATAATTTGTTTGATTCGGGATTGCTAGATTCAATGGGTACCGTTCAGTTACTTTTACAATTACAAAGTGAGCTAGGAATTGAAGTACCAGTGTCTGAGTTTGAGCGTAGTGAATGGGATACGCCCAATAAAATTATTGCGAATGCTGAGGAAATGCAGAACTAGTGGCAAAAAAACTTTTTCTGATATTTGGTCCGGTTCTTTTGGCTGCATTATTGTTGATTGCACTATTGTTTTCCCCATTTAAACTGAATCATATGTCAACTAAAACTGAAGATAAAGCGGCAGTTGCTTTGTCTCCAAATGTGCTTAAAGGCCAAATAATTAAAGAATCAGCCCTATCACACAAACAATTTGTGCCATTCTTTGGATCCTCAGAATTTTCCAGATTCGACATGGCGCATCCGTCTGTATTGGCTACAAAGTATCAACGAAGGTACACTCCGTTTTTGATGGGTGGGCCTGGAACTCAGTCACTTACTCATTATTTTCAGATGCAATTAGTTACGTCACAATTAAAGAATCGTAAGGCCGTTTTTGTGATTTCACCACAGTGGTTTGTCAAAAAGGGCGCCCGCAAAGATGCTTTCGGATTTTACTATTCACCGATGCAATCGGCAACTTGGCTCTTGAGCCGAAAAGCTAGCAGTGCCGAAGATCGCTATGCTGCCAAACGATTGCTGAATATGCCCTCTGGAAAAGCCAATCACACCATTATGATGGCGCTAAAGCGTATTGCTGATGGCAAACAAATTACGAAACACGAACGAACTTATTTAGTTTATGAGATGAGATTGTTGCAACATGAAGATCAACTTTTTTCTGATTTGAAAATGAAAAATAATCAGGGTAAAATTGATCGGATTGCAAAGCAGTTACCTGATCATTATCAATTAAAAGATTTAGATCAGTTAGCTGTTGCGCAAGGAAAGCAGAATACGACAAATAATCGATTTGGCATCGATAATCAGTTTTATGTTCGGCGATTACACGACAAGGCAAAGAAATTTAAGAATTTTGAACAAAATTGGAGTTATGTGCAATCGCCTGAGTTTAGCGATTTCGAACTAGTTTTGAATCAATTCGCTTCTTTAAACATGAATGTTGAGTTTATTATTCCACCCGTTAATCAAAAGTGGAGTGCATACACTGGGTTATCGCAAACAATGCTCAAGGAATTTGATCGAAAAATTCGATATCAACTGCAATCACAAGGGTTCAACAATATTTGTGATTTAAGTGATAAAGGAAATGTGCCGTATTTTATGCAAGATACCATCCATTTAGGTTGGCGTGGTTGGTTGGCTGCTGACCAGTCAATTGATCCGTTCTTGACAAAAAAGCAAAAAGCACCTCATTACCAAATGAATAGTAAGTTCTATTCAACGGCATGGCAACATCAAATAAGTATAAAAAAATAATTGTTTTTATGGCAGGAGACTATTAGAAAAGCAAGGCAACTAATCTAGTTGCTTTGCTTTTTTAGATGAGGAAACTTGCTTTTCAGTTTTTAAAAAGAGATAATATAGTTTCAGATTACGTGAAGAGGATGAAAAGAAATGGATAATCGTGCAATCGGATTTATGGATTCTGGTGTGGGTGGTTTGACTGTTGTGCGTGAAGCACTTCGACAGTTGCCTCTTGAATCTGTCTACTTTATTGGGGATCAGGCTAGGCTCCCATATGGCCCGCGTTCAAGCCATGAAGTACGGCATTTTTCTGAGCAAATGGCTGCATTTTTGATGAAAAAGAATATCAAAATGTTAGTTATTGCTTGTAATACGGCAACTTCAGCGGCTCTAGAAGACTTGAAAGAAAAGTTTCCCATTCCAGTTATTGGAGTAATTTCACCGGGAAGTCGGGCCGCCTTAAAAGTATCGCGCAATCGTCGTATTGGTGTCATTGGGACAGAAGGCACGATTAAAAGTGGGGCATATGAACGATCAATTTTATCTAAGGATAATTCGGTTGAAGTTTTCAGTTTAGCTTGTCCTAAATTTGTACCTTTAGTTGAAAGTAACGAATATGATTCATCAATTGCCAAAAAAGTTGTGGCAGAAACTTTACAGTATTTCGACAATAAGGATGTGGATACCCTTGTTTTGGGATGTACACACTATCCACTACTGAGGCCTATTATCCAAGATGTGATGGGTCCTCAGGTTCGACTGATTGATTCGGGTGCTGAAACAATTGGCACCGTATCTGCATTATTGGATTATTTTGATATCGCAAAAGATTCAGCAGGTGATCAGATTGAAGATCACTACTATACAACGGCATCGCCAAAAAGTTTCAATCAGATTGCTAGTCAGTGGTTGGAGATTAATGTTAAAGCTGATAAAACAGAAATTGACCGGTTAAGTTTGGAGGACAAGTAATGGCTCAGAAAGAACAAATTATTATTGCAACTAATAATGCTGGGAAACTGTGTGAGTTTCAAAAATTATTTGCTCCAAAACATATTAAGGTCACTTCGTTAAAGGACTATCCACAACTCGGAAAAATTGCGGAAACTGGGATGACTTTTGAAGAAAATGCGACTTTAAAGGCTTCTGCAGTTTCTAAACAGACCAATATACCAGTTTTGGCAGATGATTCTGGATTAGAAGTGGACGCTTTGAATGGCCGTCCAGGAATCTTTTCCGCACGTTATGCGGGCGATCACGACGACGCGGCAAATAATGCTAAATTGTTAAGTGAGTTAGCTGGGATTCCGTTAGAAAAAAGGACGGCAACTTTTCATACGACATTAGTGTTGATGAAACCTGATGAAAGTAAGTTAGTGGTTAATGGGGAACTTAGAGGCCAAATCTTGGCTGTTCCGCGTGGCAATAATGGATTTGGATATGATCCGTTATTTTTGGTACCAGAAAAACAAAAATCTTTGGCCGAAATGACCTCAGAAGAGAAAAACGAAATTAGCCATCGGGGACGAGCTAGTCAAAAACTCCTCAAAGTTTTTGATGAATGGTGGTAAACGAGGAGCAAAATAAATAAGAGTCGGGGAAAAGTTCGTTTTCTCGGGCTCTTATTCAGTTACAAACTTTATTATTTTTTAGTTTGTAATAGTTGGTTATTAATAATCCTTAGTTTGTTCTCAGTCAAGATTGTTAGATAATTTTGGAGAAAAGTTCTTTGAATTTGATCAACAGTGCCGTTTTCGACATACATTTTAACGCGTAAACCGATGTTGCCATTTACATCTTGGATCGGACTAGTTACAGTAGGATCAGTGGTGACTTCATTTAGTTTGTTGGCCAATTCAGAAGTTGTTTTTGTGACAAGATCTTTGGCAGAGGCTAAATCGGTCAAACTTTCAAAGGCCAAAAAAATGGAAACCACTTGATCATTGCGAGAATGGTTGGCAATGGCCGTGATGGACCGGTTGGGGATGTAGTTTGTTGTCCCATCGTCAGAAAGGACTTGAGTGGACCGCAAACCTATTTCAGTTACTTTTCCATTGATATTTTGAATGGTAACTTGATCACCAACATCTAATTGGCCATCAAGAAGAATGAATAGGCCGTTCACAATGTCACTTACCAATCCTTGTGCACCAAGACCAACAGCGATACTGATGATTCCTGCTCCAGCAACTAGTGTACCTACCGGAACACCAATAATTGAAAGTAGGGCGTAGAGATAAAAGAATAAAACGACATAATGGAAAATGTTAACTACCAATGCCAGTAAGGTTACAGCTCGACTTGGAATGGCGTCGTTTAAATGGTGATACTTATGCAAACCGTTGGTCAACAGCCGTTTACCAATAAAGTTGACCAGCCAAAAGAAAATAGAAATTAGGATAATTTCAAGAATGTGGTTGATTAACGATTCGGCAAGTTTTTGCCAATTAAACGCCGTAAAGTAGTTTTGAAAAGCCTTAATTAGGGAACTGGGCGAATTAGTAACGCCAATTAGAAAGTGAATGATGCTCATCTCCTTGTATATTGATTTTAACAGACTAGGTTTTCTTTGTAATCAGTTTCATAAAAAATATTTTACTTCTTTTTTAATTGCAGTGCTTAATCTCTAATGATATGCTTAAGACAATTAAGTTAACAGGAGGATAAATTATGACAGGTGGCGGAATCGCAGCAATCATTGCAGCAGTAGCTTTACTGATTTTAGTACTATTTATCGGGCTTGTATTGGTACGAGGATCAAAAACTTTGGTGGAAATTAATCGAAGTCTTGCCGTAGTAACTAAGGATGTTGATTTACTTTCTAAAGAAGCTGAAGATATTATGGCAAACGCCAACGATTTATTGGAAGATGTAAATGGCAAAGTAGCCACTATTGATCCAGTATTTCAAGCGATGGCTGATTTAGGCCAGAGTACTTCAGACTTAAATGAAGCAACCCGTAATTTGACTACCAAACTTACAAGTCCAGGTAAAAAAGCAGGAACTGTTTCGACTGCGTTGAAGGCTGGTAAGGGTGCAGTTCATATGTATCGTGAACATAAAAATAAACAAACGAAAGACTAGGAGGATTTTATAATGGCAAAAGGTAAATTTTTATTAGGCGCGTTAATTGGTGGCGCGGCCGCTGTGTATGGCACATTAAAATTAACAGGCACAACCAAAGAAGAATTAATTCAAGCAGCACAAAATAAAGTCAATCGATTTAGAGAACAAAATGATTTAGAGGGTGCTGATTGGGAAGACGAGTTGAAAGACCGTGTTTTTGATTCAGCGGTTGAACTGAAAAATAAGGTTCTTGAAGGAAAAGACGAGTTTTTAGGTGCTGCTCAGGACAGTTTTCAAGCATCTACTGATGAATTAAAAGATGAATTAGATGAAGAAAATGACGTCTTTGTTGATGGCACAGATAGTTACGATGAACCAACTGAAGTTTTTATGCCACATACACATGATGAAAAACCAAAAGTTGACTAACTTCGGATAATCAAAAAGGCCTCCTGCAAATTGCAGGAGACCTTATTTTTTTACAATTAGCCAACATAAGTGAGTTCTTTTGAAGTATGGGTAAATGGTTCACAACCATTTTTGGTAATGTGTACACAATCCTCAATACGAACACCAGCAACACCGGGAATATAAATACCGGGTTCAATTGAAAAACACATTCCTTCTTCAAGAGACATCTTATTGCCCTCCATGATTGAAGGAAATTCGTGTTCACCCATTCCCATTCCATGACCAAGGCGATGAATAAAGTAATCTCCATAGCCGGCTTTTGTGATGATGTCACGGGCAATCTTATCTAAATCTTCTGCAATCATACCAGGTTTAGCCTGAGATTGAGCAGTTAACTGAGCATCTAAACAAACTTTATAAATATCCAAAGCCTTATCACTTGGTTGACCGACAGCAACTGTTCTTGAGGAGTCGCTGATGTAGCCTTGGTGAATGGTACCTAAATCAAATAGAACAAGTTCGTTATTTTTAATTTTATTCATGCCTGTTGCACCGTGAGGTTCGGCTGCATGAGCGCCAGCCTGGATGAGGGTATCAAAACTCATTTGCATGACGCCTTTTTTCTTAAGCACGTATTCTAATTCTGCGGCAATTTCAGCTTCGGTTCGTCCGGCTTGGACGGCTTCAAAGCCAATTTTGAAAGCCAGGTCTGCTTCGCGACCAGCGGCATCAAGTTTTTCAATTTCATCGGCCGTCTTAATTAACCGTAATTTTTGAATAAAAGGAGTTAAGTCTTTTTCGAAATTAGCAAATAAAAACTGATTTTTAATGGCGTTATAATGATCGATGGTTAAATTGTTTTTTTCAATTGCCCACTGAACAGGGTGGTTGACACGTTTCTTAATTTGAGTGGCAATCATCTCAAACGGCTGTTCATGGTCTAAATAGCCATAAACTGGAAACTCCCATCCTGTATCGTGAATTGCTTCAACTTCTAGTGCGGGAGCAAATAAAAAGGGATCTTTGTTTGCAAAAACAAATAATCCAAGAATTCGTTCGACTGGGTCACTGGCAAAACCAGTAAGGTATTCGATTGATTTGGGGTCACTAATATAAGCTACGTCAACTTCATTCTTGCTGACCCATTTACGGACTTTATCCAACTGTGTCATGTAATCGTCTTCTTTCTTTTTAGTTGTGAACATTATATCATATCGGTTTAGTCTTGAAATATAACTAAAAAAGAGGTATATTTTTCATGAAAGCGTTTTCCACACTTGCACAGTTAAGCGTTTTTTGATACCGTTAACAATGCAGTGAAAATTTATGAAAACGTATAGTAACGCATAAAAGGAGACCTGAGTTAAAAATGGAAAAACAAACTGTAACGATTTATGATGTTGCGCGTGAAGCAGGAGTTTCAATGGCGACTGTATCGCGAGTAGTGAATGGCAACCAAAATGTAAAGCCTGCTACAAGACAGCGGGTTAATGATGTGATTGACAAATTGGATTATCGACCAAATGCCGTTGCTCGAGGACTAGCAAGCAAAAAATCAACCACAATTGGTGTTATCATCCCCGATGTAACGAATGCCTATTTTGCTTCTTTAGCACGTGGAATTGATGATGTGGCTTCTATGTATAAATATAATATTATCATGGAAAACTCCGATGAAAATGATCAAAAGGAAATGGCAGTACTAAATACATTGCTTGCTAAACAAGTAGATGGCATTATTTTCATGGGTAATCGGGTTACTGACAAACTTCGGGAAGAATTTTCTCATTCAAGAACACCGATTGTTTTTGCAGGATCTGTTGATGATGAAGAAAGTGTACCTTCTGTAAGTATTGATTACATCGAATCAACTGCTGAAGCAATATCAAAATTGATTAAAGAAGGTAACAAAAAAGTCGCGTTTATCAGTGGTTCGTTAAGTGAACCAATTAATGGAAAATATCGTTTGGCAGGATACAAGCAAGCTTTGAAAGAAGCTGGCATTAAGTTTGATGAGAAATTAATTTTTGAAACTGACTATAGTTATGAATCAGGAATTAAATTAGCTAGCCAACTTAAGGACACAGATATTACAGCTGCTTTTGCTGGTGATGACCGTTTGGCAGCAGGGGTTTTAAATGGTTTAACTGACCAGGGGGTTAAAGTGCCAGATCAATTTGCGTTGATCACAAGTAACGATACTCAAGTTGCGCAGTTAGTTCGTCCACAATTAACTTCTATTACTCAACCGCTTTATGATATTGGTGCAGTTTCAATGCGGTTATTGACAAAGTTGATGAACAAAGAAGAAATTGAAGAACCAACCATTACGTTACCTTATGGCTTGGATAGTCGCGAAACGACAAAAAATAATTTTGAATTTTGAACATTTCTAAACAAAATAGGCTAATCAATGGTATGTACATTTGATTAGCCTATTTTAACTGTTTTGAAAAAATTAGTTGTCAAACTGTGCAAGTTTTAACAAAGTGCGAACCATTTGGCAGGTAAATCCATATTCATTGTCATACCAAGCAACGGTTTTGACCAGCTGTGAATTGCCTGCAGAAACAACTTCGGTTTGAGTGGGATCAAATATTGAACCAAATGTTGTGTTAATTACATCACTGGATACAATTTGATCTTTATTCCAACCAAAGGTCTCATTATTTTTTGTATAGGGCTTGATGCGTTCATTAATTTCATCAACTGTTAAGTGAGAGATTTTAAGGATAGTCACAAGTTCGGTTAACGAACCATCGGTCACTGGAACTCGTTGGGCGTGTCCTTGAAGTCTGCCATTAAGATGGGGCAAAACTAATCCGATTGCCATAGCAGCTCCCGAAGAATGTGGAATTGTGTTTTTGGCGGCTGCCCGTGCTGCTCGTAGATTGCCACCGCGAACAGGACCATCTAACAACATTTGAGTTGAGGTATAGGCATGGACCGTTGTCATCGTGCCAGCGACTACGCCAAATTCTTTATCTAGCGCATCGGCCATGGGTGCTAAACAGTTGGTGGTACAAGAACCAGCAGAAATAATTTGATCATTAGAGTTTAAAATGTTGTCATTTGTACGATAAACAATTGTTTTTATGTCTGTACCAGCAGGCGCAGAAATTAAAACCCGTTTAACTCCTGCGCGTAAATGCGCTTGAGCTTTTTTTAAACTTGTATAAAACCCTGTGCACTCTAAAACAAAATCCACATCATCATTTTTCACCCAAGGAATTTTGGCCGCATCAGTTTGTGAATAGACATGATAGGACTTGCCGTCCACAATCAGCGCGTCCTGTGTGGCATTGACTTCGGCCTGCAAGGTGCCATGTGTAGAGTCGTATTTGAGCAAATGAGCTAACATTTGAGGGCTCGTTAAATCATTGATTGCGACGACTTCTATGGTACTATCATCTTGTAGTTCTAGAATCCTTCTGAAAGCTAATCTTCCAATTCTGCCAAATCCATTGATTCCAATTTTAACTGTCATAAAATGACCTCCTAAGAATGTTATAATATTTTGAACATTTTTATCATAACGGGATATTTAAAACAGAGGAAGAGCTCAATTATCCTAGGATTGATGATCCCAGTTTGGCAGATTTTTTAAAATTGCGTATAACGGTTGGTACTTAGTAAGTGAAAGGAAAAGATACAAATGAATGAAAAACCTTTGGGACATTTTTTTCGATATAAACGAAGTACAGCTAATTTGAAAGATTATGGAATTGTTCAAGATACGCATCGACGGGCAAGTGGACTTACTCGCGAAGAGGTGGCCGAAAGAGCAAATTTAAGTACGGATTGGTACGTAAGAATTGAACAAGGAAGAACGGGCGTAAATCCATCAGTTGAAGTTTTAGAGGCATTGTGTGAAGTTTTGCGATTAAATGACGCTGAAATTAACTATGTATTTAATTTGGTTGAAAAAAAGTTACCTCCCGAATTGAACCATATCCCGGATATTAGCGGTGATTTTGTAAGGTTATTAAATTTTCAAAATCCGTATCCAGCATTTATTATGGATCGCAACTTTATCATTCAAAAAACGAATCGTGCATTTGTGGAACTATATGGAAAGCTGGATAGCAAGTCAAAAATTCAACGAAATCTTCTTTGGCAGACATTTAAGAATCCTGTTTTGCGAGATTTGTTTAGTGATTGGAATGAATATGCAGCTAAAAGAGTTGCTCAATTTCGACAACTCTATAGTGAAAATCCCAATTCATCATATTTGTATAAAATCTACGAAATGATTAGGGATGAACCTGGATTCTCTCAACCTTGGGAGCAGCTCGATGTACTAGACATGCAAACGTTACGTCTGTTACTTAAAAAGCCGCGAGTGGGCGAGTTATACCTTACCGAAACAACTTTAATTTCGTCTACAAAAACTCATTTTCTGGTTATTCAGAGTGCAGCGGATCAAGTCACCGAAGAAAAACTGAGACAGTTGTGCCAAAATGGCTAGTTTTATTAGATTGTTACAATAATTAAGTTTGAATGAACCTTGTTCACATATTGACAAGCAAAAATATTGGGTTATGCTTATTTTTAATTCTATTTAGATTGAAGTGACCAAGATGCTAAAGATTCGTAAAATTCAACCAAGTGATAATCAAGCAATAAAAAAAATTATTCAAGATTGTTTACGTGATGTGCAACTTAATATACCTGGAACCGCCTATTTTGATCCGCAACTAGATTCACTGGCCGAATACTATGAAAAACTACCTCATGGCATCTATTGGGTAGTCATTGATGATACCAATAAAGAAGTTGTCGGAGGCTGTGGTGTGGGTCCGGTACCCGGTCAGCCAGGAGTTTGTGAATTGCAAAAACTATATTTAAAACCAGAGGCTCGTGGGCATGGGCTCGCCAAAATCCTTTTACAAAAATCAATTACGTTTGCGCAGGAAAGCTACCAAAAAATGTATGTAGTTACAGATACAAAATTGGCAGTGGCAAATATTTTATATCAACATGCGGGATTTACAAAGCTGGCTAAACCGTTAGCCGGGGATGAACATCTAGCCTGTGATACTCAGTATATAAAAAGCATTTAAATTGCTTAAATAAGAATTTAATGAGAAAAGGTTAAAAAAAGATTGACTTTTGAAAAGATAGCGTTAGGATAATACTTAATATTATAAAAACGAATAGATGAGTAAATCAGTTGATGTGTTTAGAGAGTCGTTGTGTGGTGGAAAACGATGGCAGAAGCCGATGGAAGATGGTCTAATTTCAAATTCGTTGGTCGAGCAAGATTGTAAGGCTAGCGCGGGAACTCCCGTTATTGAGTTAGGGTATAATTTCGATTGTACCTGATGAGGAGTAGTTCGTGAGAAATGCTCAAATAAAGGTGGTACCGCGGGAAAAAGCACATTTCCGTCCTTAATCTAGAAATAGATGAGGATGGATGTGTGCTTTTTTGATTGGAGGAATTTTAAAATGACAGGCTTTAATACAAATTTGGTTCACGGTGAAACAATTCAAGATAATCAGACAGGGGCTGTTAATATCCCAATTTATAATTCGTCGACCTATGCTTATCCAAGTGCGACTAGTAAGGTACGTTGGGATTATGAACGTTCCGGTAATCCGACTCGTGAATACTTGGAGAAACAGATGACACGGTTAGAGGAAGGAAAGAATGGTTTTGCATTTGCATCTGGGATGGCTGCGATTCATGCTGCTTTGGCCATTTTTAAACCGGGAGATCACATTTTAGTTGGCAATCAAATTTATGGTGGTACGTATCGAATTTTAAATCAGTATTTTAAAGAGCGCGGAATTAGTTTTTCAGTTGTGGACACCACCAAATTAGAAACGATTGAACCCGCCATTCAAACTAATACAAAAGCCATATACTTTGAGCCGATTACCAATCCACTTTTGCATGTATCTAGTGTAAAATCGGTGGCAAAAATTGCAAAACAGCATCACTTATTGACGATCGTTGACAACACCTTTTTAACACCTTATTTACAAAAACCGTTAACTTTAGGTGCTGATATTGTTGTGCATTCCGCAACCAAATATTTAGGTGGACATTCAGATGTGATTGCTGGTCTTGTAGTGACAAATAGTGAAACGTTAGGCAAGCAAATTTACTTTATCCAAAATGCGCTTGGCGGCGTTCTTTCGCCAGAAAGTGCCAATCTCATTCGACGAGGCATTCAAACATTATCAGTCCGAATGGATCGACAACAACAAAATGCGTTTGAGATTATTAATTTTCTTGAAAAACGTCCAGAAGTGACAAAAATTTATTATCCCGGTATTAAAGGTACAAAAGATTATTTAATTGCTTCGGATGAATTAAATGGATTTGGTGGTGTTTTGTCCTTCGAGCTTGGTGAAAACGTGGATGCAATTGCGTTTGTCAACCATCTTCGGTTAATCCGATTAGCAGTTAGTTTAGGAGCAGTTGAAAGTTTGGCAGAATTACCGTACGAAATGAGTCACGCGGAGTTACCACCAGCAGAACGATTGAAGGCGGGAATCAGTCCCCAGCTCATTAGACTCGCGGTCGGCATCGAAGACAGTCAAGATTTAATCGCAGATTTACAACAAGCCATCGAGGTGGCTGTTAAGCCCAGTGGATTAAATCAAAGTAATGAAAGAAACGCATAGTAGGAGGATGAAATAATGACAGAAAATAAATTTGATACACTTAGGATTCACGCTGGATATGATCCTAAAGACCATCGTTTTGCATCGTCAGTGCCAATTTATCAAACAGCGGCGTTTGGCCTCGAAAATACAGCTATGGCTGATAAAATTGTAACTGGTAAACTCGCTGGTCGGTATGATTATTCGCGGGATGGCAATCCAACTGTTCGCGTGTTTGAAGAACGTATTGCAGCGTTAGATGGTGGGATAGATGCTGTGGCTGTTGGTTCAGGAATGGCAGCTATTTCATATACCATTTTAAACGTGGCCGAAAATGGGGGTCGCATTATTGCGCCACGTAATATATATGGTTCTAGTCTTGATGAATTTTGCACATTTTTCCCAAAATTTGGGATCAATTTTGATTTTGTGGATGATATCAATGATTTTCAAGCCGTTCAAAGTTTAATTGAGAAAGATACTAAAGCAATCTATGTTGAAAGTGTAGCTAACCCCAGTACGGAGATTGCTGATTTAGAAAAATTAGCCGAGATTGCACACGCGGCAAAAATTCCGTTGATTGTGGATAATACTTTTCCAACCCCCTATCTGTTGAGACCCTTTGAACATGGCGCTGACATCACAGTATACTCATCTACCAAAGGAATCAATGGTCACGGAAATGTGATTTCGGGTTTAGTGGTGGATCATGGTACGTTCGATTGGGATAGTCCCAAGTTCCCTCAATTTAGTGAAACGGAATTCACATTAGGGGATGAAGACTTGCATACGCAGGAAAGTTTTGTCAGCAAATTTGGCAAACAAGCCTTTATTTGTCGAATTCGGATGAAATATTTGCGATTGCTTGGAGCAGTATTAGAACCGGTTGATGCCTACTTAATCTTATTGGGCCTTGAAACGATCTCAGAACGTTTAGATCGGGAAGTGGCAAGTGCCACAAAAATTGCTCAGTTCTTAACGGAAAACGAACATGTCAAAAAAGTTTTTTATTCAGGTATTGAAAAAGGAAATCCGTTAGTCAAAAAATATTTTCCCAAGGGTGTTGGTGGCATCTTATCGTTTGAATTAAAAGGAAATTCAAAAAATGTCGCAACTTTAATTGATAATGTGCGTGTTTTTAGTTATTTACCAAACATTGGTGATTCACGATCATTAATTGTGAATCCTACGCGGACAACGCATCGAGAGGTGCCAGCGGAAATTCGTGAATCTCAGGGTCTAAATGACCAAGTTTTACGGTTATCAATTGGCCTTGAAGACGTTGATGATTTGATTGGTGATTTGAAACAGGCAATTAAAGTTGCCTTTTAATAGAAACAGAATGAAAGAATTCCAACTGCGAATTCTTTTTTGCTTTTACAGTGTTTTTAGATAGAAATGATAGCGTGTGCATGAAAATGACTGATGTTTAAAGGGGTTTGAAACAGCGGTATTTAAAATATAGATAGTCTCTTTAATGAGTCAATTTGAAACACTTGCCAAAAACACCGTTATTTACTATACTAGATAAGGTTTTACTAACAATAAAAATTCATTATATAGAAAAGAGGAGTTTGGAAATGTCAGGACATTCTAAATGGCACAATATTCAGGGTCGTAAAAACGCTCAGGATGCTAAACGTGGAAAGATCTTCCAAAGAATTTCACGTGAAATTTATATGGCAGTCAAAGCTGGGGGTCCTGACCCTTCTGGTAACCCTCAGTTACGTCTGATGATGGATAAGGCACGTGCCGCAAACATGCCTAAGGACAACATTAAACGTGCTGTCGATAAAGGTTCTGGTGTTGGTGGTGCAGCATACGAAGAAATCAATTATGAGGGATATGGCCCCGGTGGTACTGCAATTATCGTCGAAGCATTAACTGATAATAAGAACCGAACTGCAGCTGCTATTCGTTCAGCATTTACGCATCATGGCGGTGCATTAGGTGCAAGCGGTTCAGTATCATACATGTTTGATCGGAAGGGTTATATTGTCATTTCTCGGGAAGACGATGACACTGACGAAGATACTATGATGATGGATGCTTTGGATGCTGGTGCCGATGACATTCAGACTTCTGATGATGCTTTTGAAATCTATACAGATCCTAAGGCATTGGCCGAAGTTCGTGATGCATTGGAAAAAGCTGGTTATAAGTTGGCAACAGCTGAGTTAACCATGATTCCTGAAAATGAAACGCCAGTACCAGAAGATAAAATTAGCCAATATCAAGGTTTGATTGATGAATTGGAAGATAATGATGATGTTTCTGAAGTTTATGAAGCTGCAGAAATGCCAGAAGAGTAATTAAATAGACAAGTATTAAATCAAGTTCGTTAAGAACTTGATTTTTTTTGTGTTTAAATAAATATATTTCGTTTTTTTACGTATCTTATCTTTGTGGGGGAGGTAGGAAAATGAAATTAGAAGATTATGTAGAAAAATTTATGTCAACCTGTGTCAAAAATCGGGCGACTGACTTGTATCTTTTGCCTAAATTAGATGACTATCAGGTGATGTATAAAAAATTAAATCGGTGTCATTTAATACAAGAAGTGCCGCAACAAGTGGGTGAACAATTAATCGCATTTTTTAAGTTTCAAGCAGATATGGCCCTCAGTGAAAAACGACGACCACAGACAGGCGCTTATTATTGGCATCAAGAAGACGGCAAAGTGGTTCATCTAAGATTGTCAACGGTGGGTGATTTTCTCAACCGTGAATCATTAGTTATTCGGTTCATTTATCCAATTTCAGAGGCGCATATTCAACACTTAGATCCGCCACAGTGGCATGAATTGATTGAACTGACTAATAAAAGGGGACTTTTATTGTTTTCGGGTCCAATGGGATCGGGTAAGACGACTTCCATTTACCAACTTGCCAGATATTTGGCCAAAGAAAAAGTGGTGATGACCATTGAAGATCCGGTAGAAATTTTTGAGAAGGACTTTTTACAGTTGCAGGTTAATACAAGAGCCAAGATGAACTATGAGCAATTATTAAAAGTAGGGTTAAGACATCGTCCGGATATTTTCATTATTGGTGAAATTCGGGATAATCATACTGCTAATGTTGCCGTTAAAGCGGCTTTAAGTGGTCATTTAGTTTTAAGTACGGTCCATGCGCAAAATGTATTTGGGGTCATTAGGCGATTAAAACAGTTTGACGTTGATCCAGAGATGCTTCAACAAGCCTTGTGTGGCGTTGCTTATCAACGTTTAATCCCTACAAAAGATGATGAAGTCGCAGCACTGTTTGATATTATGCAGGGAAAGCAGCTCCAGACAGCTTTTCGGGAAATACCTGAAAATAAAATGACGGCAAATTGGGGGAATTGTCTTGCAAGAGAGTATCAAAAAAGTCGAATTTCTGAAGAAACCTTGGTTGAATATCAAGAAGGATAAGTTTTCCACTAAAGTTCAAGCTAGATTTTTTACCCTATTGTCAGATTTATTGGCGGTTGGATTTAGTTTGCGAGAATCCTTAAATTTTATCAAGATTGTAATTCCAACCAAAAAGCGACAAATATCAAAAATGGTTCAGTTACTTGAAAAGGGAGGGGCATTTTCGGATGCAATAAAGCCATTTTTAAAAGAGGATATTTACTATCAAATTTTGATTGCTGAAAAACATGGTGAATTGGCTGAGAGTTTGAAAACGTTAGGATCTTATTTAGACACAAAACATGATCATCAATCTAAGTTGTTGCAGCTGTTAGAATATCCGATTCTACTATTGCTGTTTTTAGGGATGTTGATGGTGGGCATGAAGATTTACATTTTTCCTGAACTAAACATGTGGAATACGGCGACACGGGTACATGTTATTAAAAATTCTACTGTGATCATTCTATTAATTATGGTGGGGATTATCACCTTGGTTTTCCTCATGGCCAAAAAGTTTTGGCAACAGCCAGTTGTGCAGAGGGTGGAAGTAATTTGTCGGATCCCAATTGTTGGAAAAGTTTATCAAAGTTATTGTCATTATTACCTTTCTCTCAATTTAGCAATGTTATTAAAAAGTGGGTTGGGTATAAAAAGTATTTGTAATATGTTAGAGAATTTCTCGAAGACATCTTTACTGCATCAAATTGGCAAGGCTTTGGAGAAACAGCTTTTAGAAGGTGAGCAAACTCGTTTATTTATTAATCGCTATCCGTTTATCCCACAAGAGTTAAACGTGATGCTCAACAAGGGAAATACGACCGAGGCTTTAGGAAAAGAATTAGTGATGTTTTCGAAAATTAAGTATCAAAAATTAACCAAACAAATTGAAAGATTGATTGGTTTAATTCAGCCCATGATGTTTCTTTTAATTGGGGTTGTGATTGTGTTTATGTATTTAAGCTTGTTATTACCGATGTACCACTCAATGGAGGGAGTATACAAATGAAAAAATTACGAAAAAATAAATCTGGTTTTACTTTGATTGAAATGACGGTAGTTCTTTTCATCATTTCTCTCTTAATATTAATTGTGTTACCAAATATTGCACAACAGAGAAGCAATGCAAAAACAATCCATGGAAATGCAATGGTGGAGGTTGTGCAAACTCAAATTGATTTGTATGAAAATGAGCATCAAAAATTACCAACTTCACTTGATGAACTGGAAGAAGGCGGTTATTTAACTGAAAAACAAGTAAGTCAGGCCGAAGAAAATCACATTTCCATTAAAGACAATAAAGCTGTGAAGTAGTGAAGAATGTGCAAAATAAAAAATGGGTTTACTTTGGTTGAAACTTTGGTGGTGTTAACGATTGTGACACTTTTACTTTCGATTGGTCATTTTACTTTAAAAAGAGTGATGGCTCAACAGCAAGAAAAACAATTCTGGGCAAAATTTGATGATGATTGGAAAAAATATGAACAATTTGCTAATTTCGAAGGGGTGGTCACGTATATTTCGTTTGATAAAACTCGAAGAAAAGTAAAATTTACGCCACTTAAAGCTTTTGAAAAAGAGAATAGTGAGATTGAATTACCTAAAACTTTAAGTCTGTTTACTAATCAAGAGGTAAAAATTGGTAGTAATGGGTATGTCAAGCCTCAGACGATTGGCTTTCAATCTGAAGCAAATAAATGCACGTATCGTTTGAGGATTCAATTAGGTTGGGGAGTCTATCATGTTAGCAAAGAATAAAAAAGGTTTTATTTTAAGTGAGGCGTTGGTTGCTTTGGGTCTGGTAAGCATTTCGTTAATATTAATCCACAGTTGTGTTCAAAATGAGCGAAAAACGGAGATGCGATTAAATAAACAAGTTACAATTAGTCGCAAACTGCTGGATGGAAGTCGGCGTTTGAAAGCAAACAAATCACAGTCGGTTTCTTTACCAGATAGCAAGTTTATATTTACGAAAAGCTCGATAACGTTAAGTGATCAAAATCAGGGTGTTTTAAGGAAAATAGAAATTGAATAAAAAATCTGGATTTACATTGATGGAAACACTCATATCGTTATTAATATTAACAATCATTTTCCACCTTATTTCTTTCAGCACTAAATTAATCAATATTCCAATTAAACAACAAAACAATTCAGCTGATTGGCAAATTCTGGTGAACGAATTGGAATCATCTAAACATCAATTTCGGTTGAAAAGTAGCAGCCATTCTTACGTAAACCTAACTAGTCTTGAAGAAAATAAAGTTTATAAGTTAGAAAAATATCAAGATCAATTGCGGTTTTCACCAGGTTATATGCCGTTGATTTCTCATGTAAATTCTGTGGATTTTGATTATCAAGAACCATTCTTGAAACTTCAAATTAAATTTGATGATGGAGAGGCAAAAAGTGATGATGTCTATATTCCAAAAGAATAAATCAGGTTATGTGTTATTGAGTGCCATCATTTTTTTGGCTATTTTGAGCGGTCTTGTTTTTCAAATTGAACAACATCAACAAGCAAATATTGCTTCTCAGGCAAAAGTAGTTGAAATGAATGATGCTCGTGTTCTTTGTAATATTTTAATTTTGCGACGAAAAGATGATTCTAAGTATAAAGGCCTAAAATCAGATATTGGCGATGTGGAAGTTTTGAATAAAAAATTTATTGTAACTTTAAAAAATCAACATTGTTACAAGTTCACTGCAAGTGATCAGCCGCTATAAATGCCCAATATCTTTATTTCGTGTTAAGATATTTGAGGAGTTTAAGTTTAGACGAGGTGAATGATTACGAATAATGAAGTAGAACAACTATTTAAAATAATTGATGAGAGTACGGAAACACTTGTAGCTGAGCTGGATACCTCCTACTTAGATGCTTTAATCGAGACGGGAAATAATCTAATTTCTGGTCAGGTTCAAGTAGAAGATGGGCGGCCAACAAAAGAGGTTAAGCGTAATTTGGAACATTTCTATGCCGAAGTGAATTTGAGCCAATTAGATAATGAGTCCATTCGGCAAGCATTACAGCTGGCCATTTTGAAAGCGGCTCAAAAAGATCATATTCAGGCAAATCATCAAATGACACCTGATACAATCGGGATGTTATTTGCCTATCTTTTGCAAGAACTGCAGGATGGCGAAGACGACATTCAGATTCTTGATCCTGCGGTCGGTACCGCTAATTTACTCACAACAGTAATGAATGATATTCATCATAATCATAAAGACCAACAAATTACTGGGATTGGAATTGATAATGATGACTCTATGTTAGCACTGGCTGGAATTAGTACGCAGTTACAACAGGTGGCAGTTAATCTTTATCATCAGGACGCATTAGATCAATTAGTTTTTAATGCAGCCAATTTTGCTGTGTCCGATTTACCGGTCGGCTATTATCCCATTGATCATCGTGTTAAAGACTATGAGACCCATAGTGACAGCGGTCATTCCTTTGTGCACCATTTATTGATTGAACAAGCAATGAATCATGTCGTGGATGGTGGTTTTGGACTGTTTTTGGTGCCTAGTAATATTTTTCAAACTGATCAGGCAGGCAAGTTATTGAATTATTTTAAAAACAAAATATTTTTACAAGGTTTTTTAAATTTGCCTAAAGACATGTTCACCAATGGTAATTTACAAAAATCAATTTTAATTTTACAAAATCAGGGTAATGGTGCAAAACAGGCCTCAAAGGTGATGCTTGGGGATTTTCCATCCTTTAAGGATCAAACAAGAATGAAAAAGTTCTTGGCTGAGATTAGACAGTGGCATCAACAAAATTTCTAATCAAAATTTTACTTAATTCCAAAAATACTATATGATTGAGTGTAATTCTATTACATTGAAGCATGTATGGAGGAAATATGAGTGAAAATGAAGATCAAAATTTATCGAGAGGTTTAAAAAGTAGGCACGTCCAATTAATTGCCATTGGGGGGACAATTGGAACCGGGCTGTTTTTAGGAGCCGGGCAATCCATCCATCTGGCCGGTCCATCAATTTTGCTTGCTTATGCAATCACAGGAGTGATCTGTTTTTGGTTGATGAGAGCCTTAGGAGAGTTGTTACTATCTGATTTGCATTCCACTTCGTTTGTTGACTTTGTGGCAAAATATTTGGGTAAACAGGTTGGATTTGTGACGGGCTGGACCTATTGGGTATGCTGGGTCACCATTGCGATGGCTGAAATCACAGCTGCAGGACTTTATATGCATTTTTGGTTTCCTAGTTTACCGCAGTGGATACCAGGATTTGTGATTTTGTTAGTTTTACTGGCTATGAACTTAATTACGGTTGAGCTTTTTGGAGAAACCGAATTCTGGTTCTCAATAATCAAAATAACAGCAATTTTAGTCCTTATCATAACAGGAATTGTGCTTGTATTAATTCATTATAAGACCTCAGTTGGGCATGCCTCATTAACGAATTTAGTGGCTTTTGGCGGAATTTTTCCAAAGGGGCTAAAGGGATTTGTTCTTTCTTTCCAGATGGTGGTTTTTGCTTTCGTTGGTGTCGAAATGGTAGGTATGACTGCTGCAGAGACTCAGGATCCTAATAATGTTATTCCAGAGGCAATTAATGATATTCCAATGAGAATCGGATTGTTTTATGTTGGTGCGTTGTTCTTTCTTATGGCAATTTTTCCATGGAAATATGTTTCACCAACATCAAGCCCGTTTGTGCAAGTCTTTCAAAATGTCGGAATTACAGGAGCAGCCGCAATTATTAATTTTGTGGTTCTCACAGCAGCTGCCTCCGCTTGCAATAGTGCTCTTTTCACAACAGGGAGAATGTTGTTTTCACTTAGTTACAACCGTAAGTCGAAACTTGCAAAGAAATTGGGGAAATTATCGCGGACACAAGTACCAGCTAATGCAATTTTGATGTCTGCTTTAGTCATTGCTTTAGCAGTAATTTTAAATATTTTTATGCCTGGCCAAGTTTTTACTTTTGTTTCAAGTGTGGCGACAACCTGTTTTTTGTTTATCTGGGGATCGATTGTCTTAACCCACTTAAAATATCGTCAACAGTTATCCAAGACAAGTCAAAAACCTGAAAAGTTTCGGATGCCTTGGTATCCATATAGTGATTATCTAGTTTTAGCTTTTCTTATTTTTGTTGGTTTTGTACTGGTGTTGAAACTAGATACGTTGATTGCTTTAATTGGGTCTGTCCTCTGGTTTGTAGTTTTGAATTTGATTTATCTAGTGCAGATGAAAAAGAATTCTGGAACAAAATAATTATTTTATGTAATGTACTAGGCCCTGTCAAGTTGACAAATGAAATAATATAAATTTTAACATGTATCTAAATGGCTTCATTCCAGTATTCATCTGGGGTGAGGCCATTTCTTTGTGCTGAACGGTTGTGGTGATTAAAGTAGATGATTCCTTCTTCAACTAAGCTCACAAGTTCTGGATAGGTTTTCGCCATTGGGTGACGATCCATCCAGCGTAGCTTAAATTCATTCCACCAACGCTCCATTGGTGCGTTATCATAGGGCGTGCCAGGCCGTGACATACTACGTCTGACCTGGAATTGATCCATAAATTGGTTAAACGATTTCGAGGTATATGCCGTGCCTCGGTCTGTATGCACCATTGGATGCACATCGCCTGCTTGAGTAAAAGCCCGTTGAAAAACTTGAATTTCTGCGGCACTTGTTTCCGTAATGCTGAGATTATAGGCCAAAAGTCGCCGACCATAAAGATCCAAAACGCCGCTCAGGCGCACCTTGTATTCACCGTTAATACCATATGACAACTCTGTTGAGTCAGAAAGCCAGACTTGATTGGGCGCTGTCACTTTAAATTTTCGATTCAATACGTTGTCCTGAATATACTGTTCCGATTGCTTTACACGGTTATGTTTTTTCTTGCGAATCTGACAATGAATATCTAGTTCACGCATTACTCGACGGACCTGCTTAAATGTAACTGGGAAGTTAATTTGTTCATCTTGGCGTAAATTTTCCAATAAATTACCAGCTCCAATTCCTTGATGATGAAAATCAAACCAGTATTGTGCTCGTTCTTTAAGTCGTTGATCCCGTAATTCCCAAACAGTTTCTTGGCGTTTGAGTCCTTTGTTGTATGCTTGTCGGCTGACGCCGATAATTACCAGTAGCTTTGTGATTGCTCCATGATGACCTTTACTGACGTCCTTAATTGCCTGGTAAGCCAGTTGATGCTGTTTTTTCACCCCTTGTACCGTAGTTCCTGAAATTTTTTTATGAAGGCCTCATAAAGTTCTTTGTCTTTTAATTGCGATTCTAACTCACGAATTCGTAAATTAGCCTTATCCAAATCTGTAAGTGCTGCTTGTTTTTTGTGATGACCACGATTATCTACGAGGAATTCATAGCCTCTTTCATGAGCCTTAAGCACCCAAGAACGTGCTTGTTGATAGGAAACCTGAAAATGAGTGGCAGCTTCGCTATAACTATGTTTATCTTTGGTTACATACTCTACAACTGCAATTCGTTCTTCAACAGTAGTTTTTCTACCCATAGTGAGGACCAACTTTCTAGATGGTGACATCGTCACCGTTTTGTCCTCATTATACCTGGAAATCCAGTTTACTAATTGACTTGTTGAACGTAAACCAAATTTAAGAGCCACTTCTGCAAGCGAATAGTCACCATTTGAATACGTGTGAATTGCCTCTAACTTTAATTTCTGTGAATAATGTTTATTCTGACGTGCTTCTTTTAATCCCTCAAAACCATCACGCTCATAACGTTTTAACCACGTTCTAAAAACATTACCATTAACATTATGTTCTCTCGAAAAGGCCTCACTAGACATTTTTGATTGCCTGAATTGCTCAAGCAAGGTTAACTTTTCAAGTTCTGTATACTTAGCTCTGGGCATACAAATATCCCTCCATAGTTATTAGATGAATTATATTATTTCATCTGACAACCATAAAGGGATTATTACATAAGAAGCTGTGGAAAAAATTCCGCAGTTTTTTAATTTGCAAATTTTAATATCTAAAAATAAAACGAGTTGTTTATCAAATTTCAAGGATGGCAATATGTGAATACATAAAAGTATTTACAGATCTTTAACCAAGTAGTCATGAAAATAAGAAAGAATTCTGTATAAAATGCGCTATGGTGTTATATACTAGATATCGAGAGAATTAAGAATGAGGGATGAAGTTGAAATTTTTCACGGCAGACACACACTTTTTTCATAAAGATTTATTAGGTAATAATGCTTTTGCACCACGACCATTTCCATCAGTTGAGGTGATGAATCAAACAATTATTGATAATTGGAATGCACGTGTAAAACCAACGGATACGGTTTATCACTTGGGGGATATTGCTTTATATTTTACTCATCCAGCTAGTTTATCAAACGAGGCAGTTTACAACGTGTTAAAAGCCTTAAATGGTAATCTGATCTTAATTAAGGGTAATCATGATAGTCGCGCTTTTTTTAAGTATTTAAAGAAACGTAATTTTGAAGTAAATGGGAAGCCCAAATTTGAATTTCATGATGTTGGTGTGGTGATTAAAATGAATCATCGTCAGTTGTATATGACACATTATCCAATGATGATGGGCATTGTGAAGCAAATTATTAATTTACATGGACATATTCATCACTACAGCGTGAATGTTAAAGAAAATTTGAATGTTGGTATAGACACTCCGGAAAAAGATTATTTAAACTATAAAATTCCGTTTGGAGCACCATTTTCAGAAGCTGACATTGAACAAATGATCAAAGGAAAAAGAGAAGATTTTGCAAAGCGAGGATAAAAAGGAGGCGTTTTAATGGCAACTACTCAAAATAAAGATACTGAGAATGTAGAATCGAAGCGACGCCCAGTAATCAACACAGTTGATCTACTGGATAATAAAAACATTTTAATTAATGGTCATCAATATCAGCTGATTAGCAATGATCGTGACGCATTTGATCGTGAACAATTGGCTGATCGGTTTAGTCCAGTTTTAAGCAAATATGACTTTATCGTTGGTGATATCGGTTATGAACAGTTGCGCTTGAAGGGATTTTACAGCAATCAAGATCGAAACGCTAAGGATAATGAAAAGCAAGGCGCGATTCAAGACTATTTGCTAGAATTTTGTAATTTTGGTTGTGCCTACTTTATTTTAAAGAACTTGAGTGTAAACAAGCCTGCTAAAAAACGTAGCTTAAAAACTAGGACTGTTAGCGAAAAAAAGAAGGAATCTCCTCATAAGGGCAAAAGAAACAATAAACGTGTTCGTAAGTTCAAAGAAAAACCGTTTATACAGGAGAAAACTACTAAGGAAAAGGCAGTTCCGGTTAATCAACGGAAGAATAAAATTACAGAAGTTCATAAACGTGGTAAACGTTCATTTACAATAAGAGAGACAAGATGAGGAAGATTAGATGATTTCAGATTATAAAGGATATTTAATTGATTTAGATGGTACCATTTATCGGGGCAGAGACCAAATTCCTGCTGCGGCCCGTTTTATTAAACGATTACAGGACACACACACGGATTTTTTGTTTGTGACTAACAACACGACACAGTTGCCTGATGAGGTTGCAAAAAACTTACGCGAAAATCACAATATTAATGTTACTGCTGATGAAGTCTATACAGCGGGGTTGGCAACAGCAGATTATTTAGATGGTATAGCTGGGGGTAAGCGCAAGGTTTATGTAATTGGTGAACTCGGTTTAAAGCAGGCATTATTAAATAGAAATTTTGAATTTGATGAGACGAATCCAGATTGGGTTGTTGTCGGCTTGGATTATGACGTGACTTACCATAAGTTTGAGTTAGCAACATTGGCCATAAAACGGGGTGCAACTTTTATTGGAACGAATGCAGATACCAACTTACCCAATGAGCGTGGTTTGGTGCCTGGAGCGGGTTCATTGATTGGCTTTGTTGAACGTTCTACACAACAGAGGGCTACATATATTGGGAAACCAGAAACAATTATCATGCAAAAAGCGGTTAAGAAGATTGGTCTTGACAAAGATGACGTTGTGATGGTTGGTGATAATTATATGACTGATATTTCTGCTGGAATTAATTTTGGTATTGACACTTTGTTGGTCTACACTGGGGTTTCAACTCGAGAATTTGTGGCAAAGCAAGAAATTCAGCCTACACACATAATTAATTCGTTTGATGAATGGAAGTAGTTACTATGCGAATGCGAAGGATTGGACAGTGGATCGGGTTTCATTTTTTTGGAATTTCTTTAGCCATTTTTTTGGTTATTAATTGTACTTTTCTATATTCGTGGTCGTTAAAATGGTATAACGTTCAAACTGCGGTAAGTTTATCTCACAAAGAGATCATGCATAATTATCATCAACTGATAGCCTATTTAAGTTTTCCATGGATTGAACACTTACACATGACCGATTTTCCAAGCTCAAGTACGGGATTACAACATTTTTCGGATGTTAAAAGTCTTTTTATGTTGAATGAAGGAGTTTTAATTCTTTCGGCGATTGTTTTTTTCTTTTTTATTCGTGAGCTTGTTAAAACCAAAACACTGTGGCAATTAATTCGGCCTTTGCAGGTCACGGCTGTTGTGCCATTGTTTATTGGTGCAATGATGAGCATCTCATTTGATCAATTTTTTGTCATTTTTCATGAGGTTTTGTTCCGCAATAGTGATTGGATATTTGATCCTCAAAAGGATCCGGTTATCAACGTCTTACCAGAGGAGTTTTTTTTACAGTGTTTTGTTTTATTCTTTGTGTTTGTAGAAATCTTTTACCTGTTTTTTATTTGGTTGGGGAAAAGACAGATAAAAAAATAAGCCTTATTCGTTTGGTGACGAATAAAGCTTATTTTTGTTTAGACAGCTTTTTTTCTGGTTTTTAGAAAGGAAACAAGAATTGGAATAAGAGAGATAAGGATGATACCAATAACAATTACGGAAAAATGCTGTTTAACAACAGGAAAGTTTCCAAAAAAGTATCCTGCGCCACAACATAAGCTTACCCAAGTTGATGATCCCAGAATATCAAAAATGATGAATTTTTGATATCTGAAGTTACTACCACCGGCAACAAAAGGAGCAAAAGTTCGAATAATTGGCATATATCGTGCGAAAGTTATAGAGATGCTACCATAGTGATCGAAGAATTCTTTAGATTCTGCCATTTTTTGCTTGTTTATAAATTTCCCAAATATGTGGTGCTCAGTGAGTGCATTACCGACTGCACGGCCGATAAAAAAATTCGTTGAATCACCAAGGACCGCTGCAAAAAAAAGTAAAAAAACGAATATCCAAATATTTAGATGATACATACTATTTGCTGAAAGTGCAGCGGCTGCAAACAATAGAGAATCTCCAGGTAAAAAAGGTAAAATTACAGCACCGGTTTCAACAAAAATAATGGCAAACAGGATAAGATAGGTCCAATCACCAAATGTATTTACAATAGAAATTAGGTGCGCATCAATGTGTAAAACAAAATCAATCAGAAAAGACACAGTATTCCTCCGTACTTTATATTATTAGTGTTTAAAGTTTTTAAAAGCACAAGTATTGTATCATACTTCTGGTTTCGCTAAAATGAATATTGACATAAAATTTTGGGAGGTGCGAATTTGCTTAAAACGGGTGATGTTATTGAAGGTACAATTACAGGGGTTCAGGCATACGGCCTTTTTGTTGAAAATAAAAAAATATCTTTTACAGGGTTGCTTCACATTTCTGAATGTAGTGACGAGTATATTGAAAGTCTTTCTTCAATTTATAAAGTAGGTCAGGTGGTTTCTTGCGTGATTGTGGATATAGATCCTGCAAATCAACATGTGAGTTTATCAATAAAGGCGTTGAATCAAAAAAATAATATGCATAATAAGCCGATTCCTGCAGTGGTACACGCTTATCACAAATTTTATTGGACAAGTAATGATGATGAAATTGGGTTTAGAAGTATTAGTGACAACCTACCTGAATGGAAGGCGGCCGCTAAGAGAACCTATGGGATTAGTTGAGATGATCTGTAAGTTTTGTGAGTTGATTTTTTAAAAGGACTTGACCAAGTAAAGTTTTCTTGGTATTATATTCAAGGTCGTTTTGAACGAGGAAAGTTAATTTTAAGTATTGAAAAAAGTTTGTTGACTTTTAGAATTTGAAATGATAAAGTTAAATAGTTGCGTTGAGGCGTTTAGCGCTTCCAACTGCGACATAGTAGACCTTTGAAAACTGAACAAAGTTTCGACGAAACAAAATGTGTAGGGTCTTCAAATGGAAATTTTGGAGCAAACAATTTGCGAAGTCAATTCGCTTTAAACAATGAAACAACAAATGAGCTTGTAAAAACTCAAGTATAATATGAGAGTTTGATCTTGGCTCAGGATGAACGCTGGCGGCGTGCCTAATACATGCAAGTCGAACGCACTTTCGTTGAATGAATTAGAGGTGCTTGCACCGAAGATGATTTTAGCTATAAAGTGAGTGGCGAACGGGTGAGTAACACGTGGGTAACCTGCCCAGAAGTGGGGGATAACACCTGGAAACAGATGCTAATACCGCATAACAAAGTAAACCGCATGGTTTACTTTTAAAAGATGGCTTCGGCTATCACTTCTGGATGGACCCGCGGCGTATTAGCTAGTTGGTGAGATAAAGGCTCACCAAGGCAGTGATACGTAGCCGACCTGAGAGGGTAATCGGCCACATTGGGACTGAGACACGGCCCAGACTCCTACGGGAGGCAGCAGTAGGGAATCTTCCACAATGGACGAAAGTCTGATGGAGCAACGCCGCGTGAGTGATGAAGGCTTTAGGGTCGTAAAACTCTGTTGTTGGAGAAGAACGTGTGTGAGAGTAACTGCTCATGCAGTGACGGTATCCAACCAGAAAGCCACGGCTAACTACGTGCCAGCAGCCGCGGTAATACGTAGGTGGCAAGCGTTATCCGGATTTATTGGGCGTAAAGCGAGCGCAGGCGGTCTTTTAAGTCTAATGTGAAAGCCTTCGGCTTAACCGAAGAAGTGCATTGGAAACTGGAAGACTTGAGTGCAGAAGAGGACAGTGGAACTCCATGTGTAGCGGTGAAATGCGTAGATATATGGAAGAACACCAGTGGCGAAGGCGGCTGTCTGGTCTGTAACTGACGCTGAGGCTCGAAAGCATGGGTAGCGAACAGGATTAGATACCCTGGTAGTCCATGCCGTAAACGATGAATGCTAAGTGTTGGAGGGTTTCCGCCCTTCAGTGCTGCAGCTAACGCATTAAGCATTCCGCCTGGGGAGTACGACCGCAAGGTTGAAACTCAAAAGAATTGACGGGGGCCCGCACAAGCGGTGGAGCATGTGGTTTAATTCGAAGCTACGCGAAGAACCTTACCAGGTCTTGACATCTTCTGCCAATCTAAGAGATTAGACGTTCCCTTCGGGGACAGAATGACAGGTGGTGCATGGTTGTCGTCAGCTCGTGTCGTGAGATGTTGGGTTAAGTCCCGCAACGAGCGCAACCCTTATTATTAGTTGCCAGCATTAAGTTGGGCACTCTAGTGAGACTGCCGGTGACAAACCGGAGGAAGGTGGGGACGACGTCAAATCATCATGCCCCTTATGACCTGGGCTACACACGTGCTACAATGGACGGTACAACGAGTTGCGAGACCGCGAGGTTTAGCTAATCTCTTAAAACCGTTCTCAGTTCGGACTGCAGGCTGCAACTCGCCTGCACGAAGTTGGAATCGCTAGTAATCGCGGATCAGCATGCCGCGGTGAATACGTTCCCGGGCCTTGTACACACCGCCCGTCACACCATGAGAGTTTGTAACACCCAAAGCCGGTGGAGTAACCTTCGGGAGCTAGCCGTCTAAGGTGGGACAGATGATTGGGGTGAAGTCGTAACAAGGTAGCCGTAGGAGAACCTGCGGCTGGATCACCTCCTTTCTAAGGATATTTAGAAACGGAAACCTACACATTGTCGAAACTTTGTTTAGTTTTGAGAGGTCTACTCTCAAATGTATATAAGCGCGAACGGGCCTATAGCTCAGCTGGTTTAGAGCGCACGCCTGATAAGCGTGAGGTCGATGGTTCAAGTCCATTTAGGCCCATAGATACATTTTTGGGGAATTAGCTCAGCTGGGAGAGCGCCTGCCTTGCACGCAGGAGGTCAGCGGTTCGATCCCGCTATTCTCCATTGACGGCTTAGCCGTCGAATTTGTTCTTTGAAAACTAAATAATATCGAAAAATTTTCTAATTTTAATTATTTATTATAATGTAATTAAACCGAGAACACCGCGTTTTATAGAGTTTTAAAACAAGATTAGTTCGAAAAATAATCGCTAAACTCAAAACCACTTTACCTTTGGTAAAGTTAGGTTAAGTTATAAAGGGCGCATGGTGAATGCCTTGGTACTAGGAGCCGATGAAGGACGGGACTAACACCGATATGCTTCGGGGAGCTGTAAGTAAGCTTTGATCCGGAGATTTCCGAATGGGGAAACCCAACAACACTAATCCGTTGTTACCACTACGTGAATTCATAGCGTGGCTGGAGGTAGACGCGGGGAACTGAAACATCTCAGTACCCGTAGGAAGAGAAAGAAATATCGATTCCCTAAGTAGCGGCGAGCGAACGGGGAACAGCCCAAACCAGGAAGCTTGCTTCCTGGGGTTGTAGGACTGAACATTTGAGTTACCAAAGATTTTCATAGCCGAACAGTCTGGGAAGACTGGCCAGAGCGGGTGATAGCCCCGTAGGCAAAATGAAGATCCCTCAGTTCAGGATCCTGAGTACGGCGGAACACGTGTAACTCCGTCGGAATCCGGGAGGACCATCTCCCAAGGCTAAATACTCCCTAGTGACCGATAGTGAACCAGTACCGTGAGGGAAAGGTGAAAAGCACCCCGGAAGGGGAGTGAAACAGTTCTTGAAACCATGTGCCTACAAGAAGTCAGAGCCCGTTAAGGGGTGATGGCGTGCCTTTTGTAGAATGAACCGGCGAGTTACGTTTACATGCCAGGTTAAGTTGAAGAAACGGAGCCGCAGCGAAAGCGAGTCTGAATAGGGCGACTGAGTATGTAGATGTAGACCCGAAACCAAGTGACCTACCCATGTCCAGGTTGAAGGTGCGGTAAAACGCACTGGAGGACCGAACTCGTGTACGTTGAAAAGTGCTGAGATGAGGTGTGGGTAGCGGTGAAATTCCAAACGAACTTGGAGATAGCTGGTTCTCTCCGAAATAGCTTTAGGGCTAGCCTCGGATTAAGGATCATGGAGGTAGAGCCACTGTTTGGACTAGGGGCCCGTCTTGGGTTACTGAATTCAGATAAACTCCGAATGCCATTGATTTATGTCCGGGAGTCAGACGGTGAGTGATAAGATCCATCGTCGAAAGGGGAACAGCCCAGACCACCAGTTAAGGTCCCTAAATATATGTTAAGTGGAAAAGGATGTGGAGTTGCATAGACAACTAGGATGTTGGCTCAGAAGCAGCCATCATTTAAAGAGTGCGTAATAGCTCACTAGTCGAGTGATTCTGCGCCGAAAATGTACCGGGGCTTAAACATATTACCGAGACTGTGGATGCCACCGCAAGGTGGCGTGATAGGAGAGCGTTCTAAGGGCAATGAAGGCAGACCGTGAGGACTGTTGGAGCGCTTAGAAGTGAGAATGCCGGTATGAGTAGCGAAAGACAGGTGAGAATCCTGTCCACCGAATGACTAAGGTTTCCTGGGGAAGGCTCGTCCACCCAGGGTTAGTCGGGACCTAAGTCGAGGCCGAGAGGCGTAGACGATGGATAACAGGTTGAGATTCCTGTACTAGTTAAACTTGTTTGAACAATGGAGGGACGCAGGAGGCTAAGGAATGCGCACGGTTGGATATGTGCGCCCAAGCAGCGAGTCTTGTTGAGAGTTAAATGCTTTCAACTTTAAGGACAAGCTGTGATGGGGAGTGAAATTTAAAGTAACGAAGTTCCTGATGTCACACTGCCGAGAAAAGCTTCTAGTTAGAGTTTAACTACCCGTACCGCAAACCGACACAGGTAGTCGAGGAGAGTATCCTCAGGTGAGCGAGAGAACTCTCGTTAAGGAACTCGGCAAAATGACCCCGTAACTTCGGGAGAAGGGGTGCTGATCGAAAGATCAGCCGCAGTGAATAGGCCCAGGCGACTGTTTATCAAAAACACAGGTTTCTGCAAAATCGTAAGATGACGTATAGGGGCTGACGCCTGCCCGGTGCTGGAAGGTTAAGTGAATGAGTTAGCTTCGGCGAAGCTTTGAAATGAAGCCCCAGTAAACGGCGGCCGTAACTATAACGGTCCTAAGGTAGCGAAATTCCTTGTCGGGTAAGTTCCGACCCGCACGAAAGGCGTAACGATCTGGGCACTGTCTCAACGAGAGACTCGGTGAAATTATAATACCCGTGAAGATGCGGGTTACCCGCGACAGGACGGAAAGACCCCATGGAGCTTTACTGTAGCTTGATATTGAGTGTTTGTACAGCTTGTACAGGATAGGTAGGAGCCATAGAAACCGGAACGCTAGTTTCGGTGGAGGCGTTGGTGGGATACTACCCTCGCTGTATGAACCCTCTAACTCGCGCCACTAAGCGTGGCGGAAGACAGTGTCAGGTGGGCAGTTTGACTGGGGCGGTCGCCTCCTAAAGAGTAACGGAGGCGCCCAAAGGTTCTCTCAGAATGGTTGGAAATCATTCAATGAGTGTAAAGGCAGAAGAGAGCTTGACTGCGAGACAGACAGGTCGAGCAGGGACGAAAGTCGGGCTTAGTGATCCGGTGGTACCGTATGGAAGGGCCATCGCTCAACGGATAAAAGCTACCCTGGGGATAACAGGCTTATCTCCCCCAAGAGTTCACATCGACGGGGAGGTTTGGCACCTCGATGTCGGCTCATCGCATCCTGGGGCTGTAGTCGGTCCCAAGGGTTGGGCTGTTCGCCCATTAAAGCGGTACGCGAGCTGGGTTCAGAACGTCGTGAGACAGTTCGGTCCCTATCCGTCGCGGGCGTAGGAAATTTGAGAGGATCTGTCCTTAGTACGAGAGGACCGGGATGGACATACCGCTGGTGTACCAGTTGTTCCGCCAGGAGCATCGCTGGGTAGCTACGTATGGATGAGATAAACGCTGAAAGCATCTAAGTGTGAAACTCGCCTCAAGATGAGATTTCCCATTCCATTTATGGAAGTAAGACCCCTGAGAGATGATCAGGTAGATAGGTTGGGAGTGGAAGTGTAGTGATACATGGAGCGGACCAATACTAATCGGTCGAGGACTTAACCACAAAGTGGTGTTCTTGAAGAGAAGGATTCGATATTATTTAGTTTTGAGAGAATAAATTTCTTTCACACGAGCCACGAAGGTGGATCGGAGAAGTGTGGTGGCGATAGCGAGAAGGATACACCTGTTCCCATGTCGAACACAGAAGTTAAGCTTCTTAGCGCCGAGAGTAGTTGGGGGATCGCTCCCTGCGAGGGTAGGACGTTGCCATGCGAATATTCCGGCATAGCTCAGTTGGTAGAGCCCCTGACTGTTAATCAGGTTGTCGACGGTTCGAGTCCGCCTGCCGGAGTTAATGATATGGAGAGTTGTCCGAGCTGGCCGAAGGAGCATGACTGGAAATCATGTAGACGGATTTATCCGTCTCAAGGGTTCGAATCCCTTACTCTCCGTTGTAATTAAGTATGACCCGTTGGTCAAGTGGTTTAAGACACTGCCCTTTCACGGCAGTAACATGGGTTCGAATCCCGTACGGGTCATTTATGGAGGGTTAGCTCAGTTGGGAGAGCGTCTGCCTTACAAGCAGAGGGTCACAGGTTCGAGCCCTGTACCCTCCATTGAAATTATGGTTCCATGGTCTAGTTGGTTTAGGACGCCTGCCTGTCACGCAGGAGATCACGAGTTCGAGTCTCGTTGGAACCGTTAAAATAAAATATTTTTATTTTATATCATTTGTTTATGGCGCAGTAGCTCAGTCGGTAGAGCAACGGATTGAAGCTCCGTGTGTCGGCAGTTCGATTCTGTCCTGCGCCATATATGGAAGGGTAGCGAAGTCTGGCTAAACGCGGCGGACTGTAAATCCGCTCCTTCGGGTTCGGTGGTTCGAATCCACTCCCTTCCATTTTAATGATAGGGATATAGTTTAATGGTAGAACTACGGTCTCCAAAACCGTCGATGTGGGTTCAACTCCTACTATCCCTGCCATTGATGGCGGTAGTGGCGAAGTGGTTAACGCACCGGATTGTGGCTCCGGCACGCGTGGGTTCGATTCCCACCTACCGCCCTAAGGATTTCATTTGTTATCCTTGAGGTTTTGTATAATTAACATAACCAGATTAGATGCCGCTGTGGCGGAATTGGCAGACGCGCTGGACTCAAAATCCAGTTCCCTTTACCGGGAGTGTGGGTTCGACCCCCACCGGCGGCATTATAATGCAAATTCTTAATTTGCAATTTGTAGTGAACAAGGCGCGATATATCAGCATTATTTGATGCCTTTAGGCAGAATGTTGGGTATTGCGTTTTTAGTTTGGTACGAGTTTATATGGCGGTATAGCCAAGTGGTAAGGCAGAGGTCTGCAAAACCTTCATCACCGGTTCAAATCCGGTTACCGCCTTCAAATTAGTGAGCATGAATAAAAGAGGAATTCAGCCTTTAAAGTTGAATTCCTCTTTTTGAATTGTAATTTTTTATTTTTTATTTAACTTTATAATTTTACGAATACTCATGATAATATCGGTAAAATCATAGGCTGCAAAAATTGTAATAATCCATCGATAACCATTCGATGAATCTGTTGTTAGCAAAAAATACATAAAGAATATGCCAAATAGGAGATCCAAAATCATATTAATCAGCATTGCTCGTGTAACCTTAATTTTCATAAAAAGACCTTTCTCAATTCATACGTTAACTCAATCATATCACAAAATAATTTTTTAATGCAGCTTCTCCTTGACAATTTACGTTTACAAATGTAATCTAATAAATGAAGATTACGTTTGTAAACGGGAGGAATTGAAATGACAGAGGAATTGCCGATTACCACTTCTGAGTGGGAAGTTATGCGTATCATCTGGACACTAGGTGAAGCTACTAGTACGGAAGTAATTCAATTATTAGTAAAGAAGCGTGATTGGAAGGCATCAACAGTTAAAACTTTGATTGGTCGCTTAATGCAAAAACAAATGTTAACTGCCAAAAAAGAGGGGCATTCAAACATTTATCAATGCACAATTTCTGAGCGGGTTGCAATGCAAAGAGAAGCCACGCGCCTGTTTCAAAATATGTGTGCAATGAAAAACGGCGAAGTGTTGGCACAACTTGTTAGTGAGATTCAGTTAAGTAAGACGGATATAGAAAAATTGCAAGCAGTGTTAGCGGATAAAATTAAAGATGCACCAGACGAGGTTGCATGTAACTGTCTGCCAAAGGAGGAAACTAGAGAATGAATCATTCAAAAATGAAAATGGAAATGAACAATGGTGAAATGGACATGGATATGGATCAAGATATGATGAATCATGGTGGTCATATGATGCATATGGGAAACTTAAAGCAAAAATTCTGGATATCTTTAATTTTGACAATTCCCATTATTCTAATGAGTCCAATGATGGGGATGAACTTGCCATTTCAATTTACGTTTAACGGATCTGATTGGATTGTTGCAATTTTAGCTACGGTACTGTTTTTCTATGGTGGGAAACCATTTTTTAGCGGCGCAAAAGGAGAATTACAAGCCCGTCAACCTGCCATGATGATGTTGATTGCGATGGGGATTTCAGTTTCTTATATTTATAGCATCTATGCGTTTGTTGCTAACGACATTCTTAAAATTCAACCCCAAAAAGAAAGCTTTTTCTGGGAACTATCAACGCTGATTGTGATTATGTTACTTGGACACTGGATTGAAATGAATGCAGTCATGCATGCTGGAAGTGCCGTTGATGCATTAGGAAAGCTCTTACCAGATGAGGCACATCTTGTATTAGATGACAGAGTTCAAGAAATTAAGAGCTCTGAAATAAAGGAAACCCAAATCATACAAGTACGCGCCGGTGAAAAAATTCCGGCCGATGGAGTCTTAGTTTCGGGTGAATCTAGTGTAAACGAAGCTATGGTTACTGGTGAAGCTCAGCAAGTCACAAAAAAAGTTGGTAACAATGTGATTGGTGGTTCAATTAATGGGGATGGCACGTTTGAATTTAGAGTGACTGGAACAGGGAAAACGGGTTATTTAGCGCAGGTCCAAAAGCTAGTTTCAAATGCCCAAGAAAACAAATCAAAGGTTGAAAATATGGCTGATCGGGTGGCTGGATGGTTATTCTATGCTGCCTTGGCTATTGGTATTATTGCATTTATAACATGGACAACAATTAGTGGTCTTTCAATGGGACTTTCCATTGCAGTAACAGTGTTGATTATTGCTTGCCCACATGCTTTAGGTCTTGCTATTCCACTCGTAACTGCACGTAGTACCGCATTGGCGGCCAATCATGGTCTTCTAATTCGTAATCGTGATGCGATGGAGTCTATTAAAAAAATTAACTATGTTTTAATGGATAAAACAGGAACTTTGACGGAAGGACAATTCAAAGTTCATCATGTGGAAAGTTACCAATCAAATTTAAGTAATGATGAAGTTTTACGGCTAATGGCGGCATTGGAAGCAGATTCGAGTCATCCAATGGCTATTGGAATTTTAAACGAGGCTAAACATAAAAAAATTTCGTTACCAAGTGTCAAAAAAACAAGTCAAATTACAGGTGCTGGGTTAAAGGGAACAATTGATGGAAAAGAATATAAACTGGTTTCAGCAACTTATTTAACTGAGCAAAACATTGACTTTAACGAACAAGGGTTTGAAAAATGGGCTAAGGAAGGCAATTCGGTTGCTTACCTCATTCAAAATCGAGAAATAATTGGGATGATTGCTGAAGGAGATCAGATTAAGGCGACTGCCAAACACGCAATTCAGGCGTTTAAGGACATGCAAATTCAACCGGTTATGTTGACTGGTGATAACGAACAAGTGGCTTCAGTGGTGGCTCACGAGCTTGGTATTTCAAACTATCGTGCTCAACTACATCCTGAAGATAAGCAAAAAATCATTACTGAATACCAGAAAAAGAGAAATTACGTTATGATGGTTGGCGATGGGGTCAACGATGCACCAAGTTTAGCCAAGGCTGATATTGGTATTGCAATTGGCTCTGGAACGGATGTTGCAATTGATTCAGCCGATATTATTCTAGTCAAAAGTGATCCAATGGATATTGTCAGTTTCATTAAACTAGCCAAGAATACACACAGTAAAATGATGCAAAATCTTTGGTGGGGGGCTGGATATAACCTGATCGCTATTCCATTAGCAGCAGGGGTCTTAGCTTCACTAGGATTTATGTTGGATCCAATGGTTGGGGCTGCAATCATGTCCATGAGTACAATTATCGTGGCAATTAATGCAATGACTTTAAAAGTTCAAAATTAAAAACTGCGTAAATTAAGGATGAAAGTCCTGAAGTTTACGCAGTTTTTGTTAAGATTCCAAACTATGAAGTTGATAGGCAGTGTAATTAGAGTCGTGATAATTATATGCACCACTATCACTGTATATTTTGAACGGTTCATAACTTTCAGAACGCCGCCAAATTGAGTAGTCAGAGTCCAATTGCCAAATAGTTAAAAGTACTCGCTCATTCGGCCTTTTTTGAGGTTGCAGGACAAATAAATCGTTTAGGCCCAGTGGTAGACGTTCAGGTGTTGCAAGTTGTGAAATTTTGGCATCCAAGACCTTAATTTCTTCTTTAGAAAGCGTCATAAAGGAAAAACGATAGAATCCGTTCCAACTGAAATTACCGGTGTGAAATTTCACCCGATAAATTAACGGGTTGGCAAAAACAGAAGGATCGCCTGAAACATCTAGTAACTGTAAGTCATTGTGGATTGAAGTGCTGGAAAGTGTAATAAATTGTCGGTCCGGATTGTTTTTTTCAATTTGTTTTAAAACTGGCCAACTGCCAAATGTTGATGAAATTTTATCGACCATAGTAATCCCTCCAATATGTTTACGTCTTTATTATACCTTGTTCCACCCAAATTATGAAAAGGTTTTCTCTTTCAAACAGAATATGTTAGATTAGAGAGGAGGGTATCCCGGAATGGAATGCTAAGCTTAAGCGAAGGAGACTATGAAAATGAAATTAACAGTATTAGGTTATTATGGTGGTTTTCCATGGAATGGTGACGGAACTAGTGCTTACTTAGTGCAATCAAACGGTTTTAATTTACTTTTAGACTGTGGGAGTGGGGCTTTATTAACTTTGGAAAAAGTGTTAGATCCCTTGCAGTTAGACGCGGTTTTGCTCTCGCATTATCATCATGATCATACCGCAGATGTTGGTGTTTTACAGTACTTTTGGCAATTAAAAACGGGATCCAAAAAGGTTCCCATTTTGCCAATTTACGGACATACGCAAGATCCCTTAAATTTTGGTGCATTGACTTGGCCAGGGGCAACAATTGGAAAAAGTTACAGTGCAGATCAAGCTTTGAATATAGGTCCCTTTAAGATCACATTTTTACAAACCCATCATCCGGTGGCAGCGTTTGCAGTACGGATAGAAGAAGTTGCAACTCACAAAGTACTTGTCTTTACTTCTGACACCGCCTATTTTCCAGAGTTAGCAGACTTTGCAGAAAAAGCCGATTTATTAATGACTGATACAAACTTTTATGCGGATAAAGAAGGTAAGAAGTGGCATATGACTTCAACTGAATCTGGTGAAGTTGCTAAGAATGCAAATGTGAAAAATCTTTTGTTAACCCATTTACCACAATCGGGTAATTTGGATAATTTGGTGACAGAGGCCAAAAGAAAAGTGGGAACAGATGTTCAAGTGATGCGTGCTTCAAAACTCTTTGAATACACGGTTTAGCACCACAAATTTAAAATTGGTATAGGTGATAAAAAGGCAGAAAATTATCATGATTTTAACATTTTATCATTATTAAATATTATTGAAATCAATTAGAAAATAATTAAGAAGAGTTCGTGAACAAATTAACTATATGCGTGTTTTTGCTATATTACTCTGACTAGTTGAACAAAAATAATCATTATGTTAATTAACAGTTTACAAAAAGTAAGAACTTTTTCGAAAAAACTATAGCTTTAATTTTAGAATCAGGTTATAATAGTCATTGTAAAGAAATTGAACTTGCTTAATATTTAGCACAATTTGGTTCGATTGCTAAGGAGGAAAAAATATGGTTACTTTATATACTTCACCGAGTTGCACATCTTGCAGAAAAGCGCGGGCTTGGTTAAAAGAAAACAACATTCCTTTTAAGGAACGTAATATTTTTTCCGAACCATTGACAATGGATGAGATTAAATCAATCCTGAGAATGACTGAAAATGGAACGGAAGAAATCATTTCAAAACGTTCTAAAGTATTTCAAAAACTTAATATTAATCTTGATGAATTACCATTACAAAAACTATTTGATTTAATTCAAAAAAATCCAGGTCTGCTTCGTCGACCAATTATTTTGGATGAAAAGCGGCTTCAGGTAGGCTATAACGAAGATGAAATTCGTCGTTTCTTACCTCGTGATGTTCGGGCTTATGAACTTCGTGAAGCACAACGTTTAGCGGATTTGTAAAATAAAAGACAGGTTAATTGCAAAAAGTTAGATTTGTGGGATAATATCCATGAATCTAATTTTTTATTGGGTCCTGTTGTGACGCACAACAGATAAATGTAACGAGAGGTTGGGGGTGCGAACGATGGAAATGGAACGAATAAATGATGATACGATTCGAGTCTTAATCGGTAACGATGATTTGACTGAACGTGGAATTACGGTCCTTGATTTATTAGGAAGTCACAAACAAATAGAAGATTTTTTCTATAGTATTTTACAAGAGGTAGATACGGATCATCAATTTCAAGAAAATGATGCCGTTACTTTCCAAGTATTACCTAACCGAAATGGATTAGAGCTCTTTATCAGTAAAAACGCTGATATGAAGGGGAATTCAAAAGTAAGTTCTGATAATAATACGTTTAATATAAGTAATGAAGATGATGTTTCAGAGTTCTTAAAGCATCAGTTGATTCAGCATGATAGTGATGATAACAGAAAACAAGCACAGACTGAGGATTCTAGTCCGGCTGATTTGGACCCATATCTGAATGACCCAGATACACATACGCAAGAGTTTGTTTTGAAGTTACCAAGTTTTGAAAGTATGCCGGAAATTGCGCGCGTGCTCCGTTTGGATAGTGCGGCATCTAATTTATTTAAATATAAAGGTGATTACTATTTGGATCTAATTTTCTTTGTCGATGAATCAAGTCCGGAAACCGTAAAGAACGAGTTAGCAATTGCCTATGAATATGCTGATGCTTCAGATGTTACTGCTGATGTTTTGCATGAACATGGTCAAGAGATAATGAGTCAAAGCGCTTTGGAATTGACCAGACACTATTTCAAATAATCAAATAGAATGATGCTAACTTAAAAGTTGGTGTCATTTTTTTTATTTTGAAGGAAAATTAGGCCTTTTTTGACGTATCTTCTTTTTAGAGGGGGATGCTGATGTTTGTTGCAAACGATCAAGATAAAAGTGTTTTGGCAGCCGATGCCCATCATAAAATAACGTATACCTGTCCAGGATGTGGTCAATCTGTCATTTTAAGACAAGGACAAATGCGGCTTTCTCACTTTGCTCATCATGCAGGTGCCGATTGTCATCTATTTAGTGAAGGGGAGACAAAGGCTCATTTAGCCGGGAAAACACGAATCTTTAATTGGTGCCGTCAAAATCACCTAGCAGTTAAGCTAGAGGCTTATTTACCAAGACTGAAACAACGACCTGATATTTTGGTCTACTGGCACCATCACTGGACTGCAATCGAGTTTCAATGCAGTCCAATTTCGTTTGAAAAGTTAGTAGAACGAACACAAGGCTATCGATCACATGGATACAAGGTTTGGTGGATCCTAGGGCCAACCTATTTAGCACACAAATTGACGTTAGAAAAAGTTTCAAAATTTGCGTATTTTCAAAAAAGCCTTTCGTTATTTGTTTCGTTCTACGATCCGCAAAATGATCAATTTTTGATTCGCCATCATCTTACTCAAGATTTATTTGGAAAACTAAAATGGCAAGATTATGTTTTTAATCCCTCTAAAAAAGCATTTACTGAGTTATTCCATCAAGGTGGAAAGCAGAAACCAAATTTTAAACAAGATAGCTACCGTGAAGCAGTTCTTTTACAACATCAGTTGTTGGGGAGATATTCAGATGCACGGTTAAAACGAGTTCAGTTTATTTGTTATACACATCATTTGAATTTAGCAGGTTGCCCTTGGATCGTTCATGATCAAAATTTTATATTACCAACTGGGAAAAAGATTCCATTGGAAGTGAAAATTGAATTCTTATTAAAACTTCAGCTCTGGCAAAAACAGTTTGTTTCGTATTCTTTGTTAGCAACCTGGTATCGGGAGGTGACTGAAGGGAATCCATTCCAACTTGCTAATGTGACGCGGCCGCAACTCAATATTGAATTAAACTTCCAACAATTTTTGCAAAACTTACTTTCCGACCACGTTTTAAAAACGGTTCAAAAACAATATCAAATTATGGTGCTGCCACGCTGGTACACTGACATTACTCAAAAACTTCGTCATTTTCCGGATTAATGTGCTAAAGTAGGTTTAATTTAAACTAGGAGGAAATTTGAATGGCAGAGATAAAACAGTTACCGAAACGTAGTGATGTGCCAGTTGAGTTAACGTGGGATTTAACCACAATTTTTAAGGACGATCGAGCCGTGAAAACGGCAATGACACAATTGAAAGTAGGGGTACAAGCTGTACTAACCCAACAAGGAAAGCTACAAGATAGTGCCCAAAATTTACTAAAAGTGATTCAAGACGAACTAAATGTTCAAAACCAATTGGAACATTTATTTGTTTATGCAGAGTTAAAAAATGATCAAGATACTGGGGACAACACAAATCAGGGCTTAAAAGACCAAATCACGGGACTAGTAGCAAAAGTTTCTGCTCAATTAGCTTGGATTGAACCTGAAATTTTGGCAATTCCAAATCAAAAACTGACTGAGTTTCAAAATAATGAATCAGAGTTAAAACCATATGAACATTTCTTAGCTGTTTTGCGGTTAAAGAAGGATCATGTGTTATCCGCAAAAGAAGAAGCCATATTAGCAGGTGCGAGCTCCATTTTTGATTCCTCTGAAAAAGTGTTTGGAATTTTGGATAATTCGGATTTGAAATTTCCATTTGTGAAAAATTCGGCTGGTCAAACGGTACAGCTTTCACAAGGGATGTATTCAACTTTGCTTCAATCAACAAACCAAGTAGTTCGAAAGCAAGCTTTTGAGCAGTTATACGCTGTCTATGAGCAATTTAGAAATACATTTGCCGCAACCTTATCAGGTGAAGTTAAGGTGCATAATTTTAATGCACAAATTCGCGGTTTTAAAGATGCCCGGCAGGCTGCCATGAGTGAAAATGCCATCCCAGACGCCGTGTATACTAACCTAGTCACTGAAGTGAATTCACATCTAGATTTGTTGCATCGGTATGTTGGTTTGAGAAAGAAAATTCTTAATTTAAAAGAAATGCATATGTACGATCTGTATACGCCGATTACTGGGAAATCGCCATTAAGCTACACTTATCAAAAGGCCCAAACTGAAGCTAAAGAAGCTTTGCAGATCATGGGTGATGATTATGTGAGTCATGTTGATGAAGCCTTCAAAAATCGCTGGATTGATGTAGTTGAAAATCAAGGAAAGCGCAGCGGGGCATATTCTTCAGGTGTCTATGGTACAAATCCGTTCATGTTGTTAAATTGGCAAGATGATTTAGAAAATTTGTTTACTTTGGTTCATGAAATGGGTCATAGTATGCATACGTATTACACTACCCACAATCAGCCTTATCAATATGGCGATTATGCAATTTTTGTGGCTGAGATAGCCTCCACTACAAACGAGAACATTTTGACATCATATTTATTGGATAAGTATGATGATCCACAAATTAAACTCTATGTTTTGAACCATTATTTAGATGACTTCAAGGGGACTGTTTATCGTCAGACTCAATTTGCTGAGTTTGAACAATTTATTCATGAAGCGGATGCAAAGGGAGAGCCATTAACGGCCGAAATGATGTCAAATTACTATGGTGATCTAAATCATCGTTATTATGGGGATGCAGTGATTAACGATGATCAAATTAAATCTGAATGGACACGAATCCCGCATTTTTATTATAATTTTTATGTTTATCAGTATGCAACAGGGTTTGCAGCGGCTTCCTCACTGGCAAACGGGATCACAACACATCAGGCTCATGCGCGGGAAAATTATTTAAACTATTTAAAATCTGGTAGTTCTGATTTTCCACTGAATGTTATGAAAAAAGCTGGCGTAGATATGACTCGAAAGGCCTATTTAGAAGACGCCTTTGCGGTTTTTGAGAAGCGTTTAAACGAGTTTGAAAGTTTGTTATAAAAATAAAGAGTTTTCCAACAATAGCGATTTTATAGCCGTAATTGTTGGAAGACTCTTTATTTAATAAGTACCTGATATAAGTTATAGAACATGGGGAAATGCGATGGATGCATGGGAAAAACTAATGGAATCCGCCAGGGGACATTCGGTATCTTGACAAATTTGTTGTAGGATACTGTCATTGAAGTCCTCAACCAAAATCCCACAATCATCACCATCGTCATTGAAAATAACGGCGGAAGGAGAAACTAAAACATTCATTTCTGAAGCCGTTTGTTGATCAGCTTTGAAAGAATCCTGTGCTAATTGTGAACGCCGGTCGGCTTCAAACATCTCCATGTCAAGGTTGGCAATTTGACCAATTTTTGTACCCAAATTTTTAGAGTAGCAAATATTTTTTGTGGTGATTTCTTTTTGAATTAATTTTAAGAAATTACGTCCATGACGCTTACATTGGAATAAAGCTGCCTTATAATCAAGGATTACATGATACATATCCTCGGATAATTCGTTGTAAGACTGATAACTTGTGTTAGCTTCACTGTGAAGATAGTTTTGCACAATTTGCATATTTAACATGGGAATAATCTGGAAACTAACCTTTTGATCCACGTTATGAACAAAGTCCATCATAACTTTTTCAGATTGCATACACTGTTCACCCCATGGTGTCACGAACAAATAGACGTCAAGCATTGAGTTTTCCTCCATCAAAACTAATTTCAGTTTTTAATTTTTTGTTTAAGTATTTATAAAAGACAACAATATAAACTTTACCAAATTTTGAAAAAATATCAAACAAATTGTTTTCAGTAATCTAAATTCAGCTGTATCTTAGCGCATTTTAACTGGAAAGGTAAAGAAATCTGCCCTTAATAATAGATTAGAAATGAAGAACAGCGTTTGAGCAGATTAACAATGACTTTTATGCTAAAATTAATAGTAGTGTTTTAAAAAGTGAGGCAAGATACGTGATTGATAATTGGGAACAGTTCTTATTACCATATAAACAAACCGTTGATGAACTGAAAATTAAATTACGCGGTATTCGCAAACAATTTCAAAATGATGACCAACAAAGTCCCATTGAATTTGTAACAGGACGTGTTAAGCCAGTTTCTAGTATTAAAGAAAAAATGGTGCGCCGTCAGGTTAGAGAAGATCGATTAGAACAGGATATGCAGGATATTGCCGGTGTTCGTGTCATGTGTCAATTTGTGGAAGATATCTATCAAGTGGTGGATTTACTTCGAAAAAGGACTGACATGACCATTATTGAAGAACGCGATTATATCAATAACGAAAAACCAAGTGGTTATCGCTCATACCATATTGTGGTGGAATATCCAGTTCAATTGATTTCTGGGGAAAAGAAAATTTTAGCAGAAATTCAAATCAGAACTTTAGCCATGAATTTTTGGGCAACAATTGAACATTCTTTGAATTATAAATATCAAGGAGAGTTTCCCAAGGAATTGAGTGATCGTTTACAAAGAGCATCAGAAGCAGCATTTTCGTTAGACGAAGAAATGTCTGAAATTAGAGAAGAGATTCAGGAAGCACAGAAACTATTCTCTCGTGAACGTTCAGACCATAATATGTATGGATCACATAAGGACTGATAAAAATGAAAGTAGCTGTTTATAGTAAACAAGCAAATAATGCACAAGATGTAGCAGATAAACTAATTGAAAAATTAAAAAAAAACCATATTCCTATTGATCGTGAACGACCAGATATTGTGGTTACTGTAGGCGGTGACGGGACGTTGTTATCCGCATTTCAGTACTATCAAACTCAGTTGGAAAATGTTCGCTTTATTGGTGTTCATACTGGGCATTTAGGCTTTTATACTGATTGGCGTGACTACGAGCTTGATGACCTAATTTCGGCGATTAAAGCTGATAACGGGGAATGTGTGGGTTATCCAATCCTAGATATTGATGTCACTATGGTTGGTGAAACAATACCAATTCGTTATCATGCGGTCAATGAGTCTACAATCAAAAAAGTTTCGTCAACGCTAGTAGCAGATGTTTACTTTAAAGATCGTTTTTTTGAACGCTTTCGAGGTGACGGCCTTTGTATTTCAACACCAACTGGATCAACGGCCTATAATAGGTCAGTGGGCGGTGCAGTTGTTCATCCGCAACTAGAAGTGCTTCAAATGGCTGAAATTGCATCCATCAATAATCGCGTTTTTAGAACTTTAGGCGCTTCTATTATTTTAGCACCTGACGAATGGATTACATTACGTCCGGCACATGGTGGGGACTTTAACTTCACAGCTGATCAAGTTAATATATTTGATGCACCAATTGAACAAATCAAATACCGAATTGGAGAACAAAAAATTAATTTCGCCAAATACCGGCATACTGATTTTTGGGGTCGCGTTCGAAACGCTTTTATTGGAGATGGCAATGAAGTTTAATTGGCAAGTAAACGTAGAAAGTCCGGAGAAGATCCGAACTTTTTTATATCAAAAAGGCATTTCACGGACTTTGTTAAAAGGAATTAAATTTCATGGCGGCAGTATCGAACTGAATCATAAACCAGCCCGAGTGATTGAAAAGGTTGACAATGGAGATTTGCTCACTTTATTCCTTCCTCCAGAGATTTCAAATGAGCATGTCTCAATTTCAAATGAGCCGATTGAGATTTGCTATGAGGATGATCATTTTTTGGTGGTTAATAAACCAGCGTATCTGGCGACGGTGCCTTCGCATCTATATGCCAACGACACTTTGGTAAATCGTGTAAAAGGTTATTATAAACGACAAAAGTATGAAAGCTTGGTTACTCATGTAGTGACACGGCTTGATCGAGATACTTCTGGATTGGTCATTTTTGCAAAACATCATTTTGCACATTCTGTGTTAGATAAAGAACTCAAAAAGCATCAAATTAAAAAAATTTATATTGCGATTGTACAGGGCCACATGCAGCAAACACATGGCCTCATTGATTTACCAATTGCACGTGAAGAAGGGTCGTTTATTCGTCGGCAGGTTGCTATGTTAGGAACGGGGCGCCGTTCGGTAACTGAATATTGGGTAACCAAATCATTGAGAGATGCGACACTGCTTCGTGTTAGGTTACATACTGGTAGAACGCATCAGATTAGGGTTCACTTTTCTGCCCTGCATCACCCTTTGGTGGGGGATGTTTTGTATGGTGGAAGTTGTAGTGGTTATATGCAACGTCAGGCGCTCCATTGTGCCTCAGTTTCATTTTTCAATCCCTTTTTAAATCGGCAAATTACAGTTTCAGCACCATTGCCAAGGGACGTAGTCGCCTATTTGGAACAAGAATCTCGTAGACAATAGTGTCGAGGAGGACGAATTATGACGGAAGAACTCGAACAAATTAAAGTGGCTTTAGAGGCTACCTTAAATAAACGGAGTCGAAAAAAGTTTCGTAGACTATTTTTGAGTTTACATGGCTACGAACAAAGTCAAGTTTTTGCCGAATTTGATGTCATGCAAAGAAAGTTAATTTATACGTTTTTAACACCTGAAGAATTGGCAAATGTTTTTGATGATACTGAAGAAGATCCCGTTGAAGCTAGTAAGTATTTGGCAGAAATGCCTTTACCTTACGTTGCACGTTTATTGGGCGAAATGTATACCGATAATGTGGTTGATATTTTAGCCGAAATGAGCCCAATTCAACGACGTAAATACTTAAATTTGCTACGTGGTGATGAGGCAAAACAGGTTCGTGATTTGATTCATTATGAAGATGAAACTGCGGGATCATTGATGACGACTGAGTACATTGCCGTTACTGATCAGCAAACAATCGGTAGCGCAATGCAACAAGTTAAACAGGAGGCTCAGGATGCTGAGCTGATTACTTATATTTATGTGATTGATGATCAAGGAATTCTAGTGGGGGTTCTCTCGGTTCGTGATTTAATAACTCATCAAGACGATGAAAAAATTGCTGATATTATGATCACGCGTGTTTTGGCGGTTGATGTTAACGAGGACCAAGAGACCATTGCTGAGCAAGTTCGTGATTATAACTTTGTAGCGATACCAGTTGTCAATGCGGCCGAAAAAATGGTCGGAATTATTACGGTTGATGATATTATTGATGTTATTGATGAAGAATCTGCCGAAGACTATTCTCGTCTAGCTGGTGTGGATACCGAGAGTATCTCCCATAATCCGTTCCAGACCGCATTAAAACGATTACCATGGCTAATCACACTTTTGTTTTTGGGGATGTTGACTGCAACTTTAATCAATCACTTTGAAGGACTGTTATCGGAAGTGAGCGTTTTGGCAATCTTCATTTCGTTAATTACTGGAACGGCAGGAAATGCAGGTACTCAAAGTTTAGCGGTCGCTGTGCGCCGGTTAGCAACTAATAACCATTTGAAAATTTGGCGGCTAATTCTAAATGAAGTTGCAACTGGTATTATCATTGGTGTGATCACAGGCATTTGCGTTTGGATAATGGTTGGTCTTTGGAAACAGAATCTTTTGTTGGGTGGCGTTGTTGGAGCTGCAATGGCAAGCGCAATTTTTGTTGCCAATCTAGCAGGAAGTTTGATTCCAATTGGGATGGAAAAGCTGGGTGTGGATCCAGCTGTCGCAAGTGGACCATTTATTTCGACTCTTAGTGATTTGACCAGTGTATTAATTTACTTCAATATTGCACAATATTTTTTGCAAATGTTTGTTAACTAAAAAAATGTGGACAGTTCATCGATTTCTCAATGGATTGTCCACATTTTTTTAGTTCGCTTAATTTTAAAGAACGCCAACGATGCGTGTACCATGAGCTTCATTAACGCTTAATTCTTGTGTGACATCTCTTACATTTTGTGCTGTAATTCCGCCACCAGGAAGAATAATTAAGCGGCCATTAGCTTGCTTGATTGTTTGTTTTAAATTTGTATAGTTATCAGTAATTGCCGTGTCTAATGCTCCACCGTGGGTTAAAATTCGATCAATTCCGGCATCTGCAAGCCAATCAATGGCCGCTGATTGCTTATCCGCTGGGATCGCATCAAAAGCCATATGAAAGGTAATCTGCATGCCACCTGCTGCCGCAATTAACATTTCTAAGGCATCGGTGTCTAGGCTGCCGTCTTTGTCTAAAGCACCAAAAACAACACCGTCAACACCTAATTCTTGAGCCTGAAACACATCAGCTTCCATAATTTTGAGTTCTGTGTCTGTATAAATAAAGTTACCGCCGCGGGGACGAATCATGGCCATTACGGGTACATGGTGTTCACTGGCATACTTTTGAGTTTCTGCCATAACGCCCTTGCTGACGGTCGTTCCACCAACTGCTAAGTTGTCGCATAGTTCTAATCGGTTGGCGCCAGATCGAATTGCAGATGGCACTTTGGTGAAATTTTCTAAAGCAACTTCTTTAATGATCATTGTTAAACTCCTTGAATTGGTTTTAGTTAAATAAAACGCAAACGCCTTCTGGAACCGCAACATCTTTTTCTAATAGACTAAGTTTTCCAGTTTCTTTTGATCGTGAAAAGAGGGTTGCATTGTCAGTATTTTGGTTGACACAAACCACAAAGCTTTCACTTGGGTCTAAAGAAAAATCGCGTGGAAAACTACCTTCGACCGAAATGTTTTGAATTAAGGAAAGGGAACCATCAGAACTAATTTTGAAAACAGCTAACGAGTCATAACCACGATTTGAAACATAGACAAAATGGTCATCAGAACTAATTTTAATAGCTGCAGCACCGTTATGAGCGTCCCAGGTTGCTGGAATGGTACTGATTGTTTGAACGTGACTGAATTTACCTGTTTGTTGATCGTAGTCTAAGACTTCCACTGCACTGCCAAGTTCACCAGCTAAATAGGCTTTTGAACCATGATGAGCGAAGACAATGTGCCGAGGGCCAAATCCCGCCTTTGTTTTGTAACGAGCAATTTCTGATAGCTTACCATCATCAGAAACATCATAAGTATAAACTTCATCAGTTCCCAAATCACAAACGACTAAACGATTATCCGGAGTTAAGTCGCTAAAATGGACATGAGCGCCATCAGCTTGTTCAGGTTTAGGACCTTTACCGGTATGAGTGACCACATCAGTTTGCTGCAAAGTGCCATCCGCTTGGATCTTGTAAACGGTTATAGTAGCCAAATGGTAATTGGAACTGTATACAAGTTGACGTTTCTCATCAACCGACACGTATGCAGGAGAATTTCCTGGGGTAACCGCATGTTGCACAACTTCAGCAGGTTCATGGTTAAGATCAATAGCTGCCAAACCACCATCTGTTTGTTTTTGATCAACTGTGTAAAGAAAATTACGATTAGATTTTGCGACGTAGGTTGGGTTACCAAGTTTGGCAACAAGTTGCAAATCTTTAAGTGATTTAGATTCTGTATCGAGGGTCATTTTATAGACACCTTGACTTGATTTTTTTGTATATGTTCCGATGAAAAATGATTTTTTCAAAATAAAGGCCTCCTTATATGCTCTAATACAAAATTATAGCACATTTTGAAAAATGACTGCGTGCGCTTCCATTTTCTTTATATCACGATTGGGACTATGCTACAATGTAAGCAACAATTGATTATGAGGAGAGGGTAAATATGATTACGTCTGAAGTTATTGAAATTGGACCTAATGCGATTGTGGAAAACGATCCGTTAGTCATTTTATTTGGACCAGAGGCGACAAGCAATTTGAAGGATGTGGCTGTGATTCAAAAATTTGCAAAACAGCCTTTAGAGCTCAATTTAAGACGAGGATCACAAATTAAGATTCGTGATCATACTTACAAAGTTACTTTTTGTGGGAAGTTGGTTAATGCTAATCTTCAAGGGGTTGGGCATGCCACCCTTTGTTTTGAACCTGTACCTGATACACCATTAGAAAGTGCCATATATTTGTCACCGGAAAAGTTCCCAGGATTTTCCGTAGGTGACAAAATAACCTATATCTCTTAAGGATCGCGTGGTGATTTTTTTGAAAACAACGAAAGATAATTGGCGTACTTGGTTTACCAAATTAGTTTTAAATAATCAAATTGTGGTTAATCTCATGATTATTTTACTGTTGCTGTTGATTATCCAGGTTTTTTCTAAAGTGACTTGGTTCTTCCAACCGATAAGTGATTTTGCTGATATTGTGGGATTACCAATTGTTTTAGCTGGGGTGCTGTTTTATTTATTTAATCCACTAATTGATTGGGTGGAAAAAAAGTTTCGTATTAATCGTGTCTGGACGATTAGTGGGTTGTTTGTGGTTATCATTTTACTTCTAGTCTGGGGAGTTGTGGCGTTAATTCCGGTGGTTCGCGATCAGGCAACGGACTTTCTAAAAAATTGGCCGGACTATTGGAATCATTTGGTTAATCAGTTAGAAATTTGGTTGAATGATCCACGAATGGGACAATTTCAAAAAGAATTTGATCAATTAACTAAGTCCACTACCAGTTCGTTTTCTAAATGGGCCAGTTCGATTGCTAATCACACTTTTACGTCAGTTAGTGGTGTAATTAGTTCGGTTACAAAAATTATCGTTGGGTTAATTACAATGCCGTTTATTTTATTTTATTTATTGAAAGACGGTCATCGATTACCCAAATATTTAGCACATTTTCTGCCCATCCAAAAGAGGAAAGGATTTATCGAGCTTCTTGATGAGATTAATGGAAAATTGAGTGGTTATATCCGTGGTCAGCTAATTGTGGCGTTTTGTGTTGCAGTCATGTTTTTCGTGGGATACGCGATCATTGGACTAAGATTTGCGCTAACGCTAGGAATTGCTGCAGGAGTCTTGAATTTGATTCCGTACCTGGGATCCTTCCTTGCAATGGTTCCCTCAATTGTATTGGCAGCATTTATTTCTCCATGGATGTTAGTTAAAGTCTTGATTGTGTTTGCCATTGAACAAACAATTGAGGGGCGGTTGATTTCACCGTTGATTTTGGGTACCAACTTGGCTATTCATCCAGTCACTATCTTAATCGTTTTACTAGCTTCTGGACGGATGTTTGGGGTTTTAGGAGTCATTTTTGGAATTCCCGTCTATGCAGTGGGTAAAGTTGTTTTAACGCATTTGTTTCGCTGGTATAAACGTCAAAATGGTGGATATGAAGAAAAGACTTAATTTGTAGACTTAAACGGGTTTGACCAAAAACTTGTTTAAGTCTTTTTATTCGGATCGGACCTCGGTCACGAGGCGTGGTATATTTAAGGGGCAGATTTTAACCAGACCATGAATTTGAGAGGAAATCGTTTTGAAAAAAAGAGAAAAAGGATTGCAATTTATCGAACAGCATCTGGATTTGTTTCAGTGTCCCGTGTGTCAATGCGGATATGAACGGGTAGAATCTGGAAGTATTATTTGTCCAAATGGCCATAGCATTGATGTTTCAAAAAAAGGTACTTTATATTTTCTTAATCATGCCGTAACCAGTGAATATGATTCCGAAATGTTGGCGTCTCGACGGCGCATTTTAACTGCTGGTTTATTTGATCCAATTTGCGAGGAATTTTCTCGGTATATGGGAGAAAATGAAATGATTTTGGACATTGGTTCTGGGGAGGGAACGCCATTAAAAAGAACCTTGTCCTTACTTAAAAATGCAACAGCAATTGGTTTTGATATTTCAACTGCGGGAATTAATTTAGCCACCCAACTGAATAGTGAGGCGTTTTTCTGTATTGCTGATTTGGCAAACTTACCGTTTAATCGTGCGCAATTTACGACGATTCTGGATCTTTTTTCACCCTCTGCCTATTCTGAATTTCACCGCGTGTTAAGACCTGGTGGTCAAGTTTTGAAAATTGTGCCAAATGCCAATTATTTAGGTGAGTTGCGCCAGTTGTTGTATGATAAATCTAGTCAACATGCAGTTTATCAAAATGATCAGGTTGTTGACTTATTTGAAAAGCACTTTCCTAATGCGCAAAGCAAACGGCTCACTTATACTTTTGAATTTGACGCGGATTTACTTTCTGATTTGATTCAAATGACACCTTTACATTGGGGTGCTACTCCAGAAACAATTAAAAAGGCCAAAAATTCAAAACTCGATCATATTACAGTGGATGTGACATTACTAAAGGGAGTCACAGCCTAAGTTAAAGGGATTTGTGAGTTTGCATTATCCATTTGTTGGTGTTAATATTTACTTAAGAAATCGGTTGCTGTTTGACATCGAGAGATCGTTGGCAAGCCGCAAGTTGTACTTCATTTAACGTAGAAGCTCGCCGTGCCTACACCGAGTGTCTACGCTTTTTTTGTTGTTTAGAGAAATTCATAGCTGTATGATAGCTTTTGAGTAGCTAATAATTAATGAGAGTGAGATAAAAATGACAAATCATATTGTGCTTTTTGAACCATTAATGCCTTCAAACACTGGTAACATTGCCAGAACCTGTGCAGGGACAGATTCTGTGCTTCACTTAATAAAACCGCTTGGTTTTTCAGTAGATGATAAGCATCTGAAACGCGCAGGATTAGATTATTGGAAAGATGTTGATCTGGTATACCATGAAAATCTTCCAGAATTTATTGAATCAGTACCAGATTTAAATAATTTATATTTGGTTTCTAAATTTGCAGATCATGATTATACCGATGTTGATTATTCCGATAGTCAACAAGATCATTATTTCTTGTTTGGCAAAGAAACGACAGGACTACCTGAACCTTTTATGCTTAAGTATCCAGAAAAAGCCATTAGAATTCCGCAAGATGATGACCATATCCGTGCTTTAAACTTGTCCAATAGTGTTGCCATCGTGATCTATGAAGCATTGCGACAACAGTCGTTTCCAAATTTACAACGGGTTCACCAGTATGAAAATGATAAACTCAAATAAAACGTTGAGTTAGCCTTAAAATTTACTAGAAAGGAGGATCACTAGTGGCTGCAAAGAAAAAATCAACGAATCGTCGAAAAAGAAGACGATCAAGCAAAAAAAAGTGGCAAAATTTTTTTGAGTCTAAATATTTTTTAGGCGGTGTCTTTGTTTTACTATCTTTAATTGGCTATTTCTCTCTGGGTTATGTGGGCATTTTGGTTACCAATATTTTTCGGTTATTTGTGGGAGATACTTTTCAATTTTTAATTGTGGTATTTGGACTCTATGGACTTATCCTATTATTTACCGGCAAAGAACCGAAATTGAAGGGACACGTTCATTATTTGACGGGTCTTGGCCTGGCCTATCTGGGAGTAATTCTGATTATGACAACTCGTTTCTTTGAACAAACTAATCAGCATAATCACTTCATTGTGACGACATGGCATGCTTTAGAGGACGCATTTAAATACGCTTCAATTGGTGAACCGGTTGGTGGTGGAATCATAGGTAGCGTCCTGTATACCATAACTGATTTTTGTTTTTCCGAAATTGGTAGTTTGTTTCTAGGCGGTCTCTTAGTGATACTGGGTGTTGCAATTTTCTTCGGTATTCCAATGGATAAAGTGTTGCAAACAATTGCTGTGGCAGTAAAGAAATCAGTAGTTACTCTTAAAGCTGGTTTAATGCATGGTGGGGAAGCTATTCAAAGTTGGTGGAACCATCGAGAAAAAAGATCAAAACAAGTTAGTGACACCCCTAAATCATTACCAAAGGCTCACGGAACGGGCAATACGATGACTGGTAAAGAGTTAATGGCAGAACAAACACCTGTTGTTAAGGAAATCAAACAACCGGATATTCGCATTGCGTCTGAGCATGAACAACCAAGGGCTAAAAAAGAACCTGTGTCGGAAGTTAAGGACGAAACAGCTTTTCAAAATACTGAGGAATTAGCTAATCCCAATTATAAATTGCCCAGTCCAGAACTTTTGACAACAATTCCTAAGACCGATCAAAGTCAGGAATATAAAACGATTCAAAAAAATACAAAGATTTTGCAACAAACCTTAACCAGTTTTGGAGTGAAGGCTACGGTTAAAAGTGTTAGTTTGGGTCCTTCGGTTACTGAATATGAGTTACACCCAGATATTGGTGTTAAGGTGAGCAAGATTGTCGGGTTGGCGGATGATATTGCATTGGCACTAGCAGCTAAAGACATTCGAATTGAGGCACCAATTCCAGGTAAATCACTAATTGGAATCGAAGTTCCTAATACAGAGATTTCAACGGTTTCTTTCAGGGATATTATTGAATCTCAACCGGCGCACCCGGACGCAATCCTGCAAGTGCCAATTGGTCGTGATGTCTCCGGAAATTTAGTTTTGGCGGATTTGGTTCGTATGCAGCATTTGTTAATTGCTGGAGCAACTGGTAGTGGTAAATCAGTCATGATTAATGTGATCATTACAAGTCTTTTGATGAATGCTCGACCAGATCAAGTGAAATTTATTTTGATTGATCCTAAAAAAGTGGAGTTGGGAATTTATAAGGATATTCCACATTTATTGACACCCGTTGTGACAGATCCGAAAAAAGCAGCACGAGCCTTGCATAAGGTGGTGGCCGAAATGCAGCATCGTTATGATCTGTTTGCCGAGAGTGGCCAAAAGAATATTAAGACTTATAATCAATATATTTCCGAAGAAAATAAAAAAGATGGAAAAAATCGGCCACATTTGCCATACATTGTGGTTGTGGTTGACGAATTAGCAGATTTGATGATGGTGGCACAAAATGCGGTAGAAGATGCCATCATTCGATTAGCACAACTTGCACGAGCGGCAGGAATCCATATGATTATTGCGACTCAGAGGCCATCAGTTGATGTTGTGACTGGACTGATTAAGGCAAATGTTCCATCTAGAATTGCATTTGCTGTTGCGAGTGGCACAGATTCTCGGACGATTATTGATTCAAATGGCGCTGAAAAGCTGCTGGGGCGTGGCGATATGCTTTATTATCCAATGGGAAAGAGCAAGCCTGAGCGGGTCCAAGGTGCATTTGTGTCGGATAAAGATGTGAAGGCCGTTGTTGAATTTGTGAAAAAACAGCAGAAGGTTTCGTATGATGATGCGTTGATTGTGACAGACGAGGAAGCCAGGATGGATGAGCAGTCAACAAGTAATGAAAAGGACGAGTTGTACGATGAGGCAGTTGCTTTGGTGACGGAAATGCAAAAGGCAAGTACCTCGATGTTGCAGCGGAGGTTTAGAATTGGTTATAACCGAGCGGCAAGAATTATAGATCAGCTAGAGGCAAATGGTGTCATTGGTCCGCAGGATGGTAGCAAGCCACGGCAGGTGTTTAATAAAAAAGAGTGAGCGAGATAAAACGATAAGCCACAAAATATAGCGTTGCACCGAAGGCGGGAGAATTCCCGCGGTAGGTGTGGCGCTATATTTTGTGGCTTATCGTTTTATCGAGCTGTCCTGAGATTAGCGAAAAATAAAAAATGAGGAATACCAATTAAATGGTGTTCCTCATTTTTTATCCTAATAATCCAAGTGAAGATATAGCTGTTAAAACGACTGAACCAACCATACTAATAATCATAATCCAAACCACAATCATCGTAACTCTTTGAAATGTACTCTTCTTTTTTTTCATAAGGCACCACTTTCCGAAATGTTACTCACTATTCTAACGTGTTCATTTTAACTTTTCAAATTTTTTTCAAAAATATCAAAAGATCACCATTTTTGATTGGTTTTACTTTAAAATTTTAAAAAAATCCCCACCAATCATCAACCAAAGTTTATTTTTATTTATGAATGCTGTTATACTAGTAATTACAAAGAATATTTTGATAAATATAAAAACGCTTTTTTATCATAAATATAATAAAAATTAAGCATTTTAAAATAGTTTTCGAAATTGGTGGTAGGTAGTGGTACAAAGTGGTAAACTAAATTTGTAATCGAGAGGAAAGGGGCAATTAGTATGTTCATGGGCGAATATCAACATTCACTTGATACCAAGGGACGACTAATTGTTCCTGCCAAGTTTAGGGAAGATCTTGGAACTGATTTTGTTATCACACGTGGTTTAGATGGCTGTTTGTTTGGCTATCCGCTGGCAGAATGGCAACACATTCAAGATAATCTAAAAAAATTACCGTTGAACAAACGAAATAATCGTGCTTTTGTACGTTTTTTGTTTGCAGATGCAACACAATGTAATTTTGATAAGCAAGGCAGAATTAATATTCCGAAACAATTACGTGAACATGCAAAACTTACTAAGAAATGTGTTTTAGTCGGTGTATCAAATCGATTTGAAATTTGGGATGAAGCCCAATGGAATGAAGTAACTGCAGATACAGAAGAAAATTTTGACGATATTGCTGAAAATTTAATTGATTTTGGCTTGTAGGAGTAAGAAAAATGAGTGAGTTTCAACATACAACTGTTTTACTAAACCAAGCAATTGACGAATTAAATCTCAATCCAGATGGTATTTATGTGGATTGCACACTTGGTGGTGGGGGTCACAGTCAGTTGATTTTAAGCCAATTAAGTCAAAAGGGTCATTTGTATGCTTTCGATCAGGATGTTGCAGCGATTGAATATAATCAAAGTCATTTGAAAGATTATTTAGATCGTAATCAAGTTACTTTTATTGAAGATAATTTTAAAAATATTACAAAAGATTTGGCAGAGTATGGCGTTCAACACGTGGATGGCATTGTCTATGATTTAGGAGTTTCATCACCCCAATTGGATGACGCTAGTCGTGGTTTCAGTTATCAACACGACGCACCACTTGATATGCGCATGGATCAATCTGCTGAATTAACCGCTCAAATTGTGGTTAATCAATGGTCATATGAATCATTAGTGAAGATTTTCTTTCGATATGGTGAAGAACGCTATTCTAAACAAGTTGCTCGTGAAATTGAACGACAACGAGAAATTGCACCAATTCAAACAACTGGCGAACTAGTTGAACTTATAAAAAAAGCAATTCCGGCAGCTGCACGTCGTACAGGAGGACATCCTGCAAAGCGGGTTTTCCAAGCTATTCGAATTGCGGTTAACAATGAATTAGGTGTTTTGGAGACTTCTTTAGAGCAGGCCTTGGATCTGTTAAAGGTTGGCGGAAGAATTAGTGTGATCACATTTCAATCATTAGAGGATCGATTGGTTAAAAATATTTTTAAAGAACAAGCAAATTTACCTGAACTTCCTCAGGGTTTGCCAGTTATTCCCAAAGAGCTTGAACCCCATTTTAAATTGGCTACCCGAAAACCCATTTTACCTAGTGAGGACGAATTGGCACATAATCATCGCGCTCATAGCGCAAGACTCCGAGTTATTGAAAAAATAAAATAGGGACTGATTTATAATGGCACAAAATAATTTAGCAGAAGCATTTCCGGCGAGTAAACCCGTAAAACGAAGTATACCGGATCTTAAAGAAGGGACTCTACATAAGGCAAAAGCTGTCGTCATTCCAAAGTCTTTGCCATTTTCAAAATTCGAGAAAATTTTAATGACATTCTGCGGTATAATTTTGACAGGCTTAATGATTTTTGTAGTTTCTGGTAAAATTGCATTATCAAGCGCTGAACATAATTTATCTAGTTCGCAAGAGCAAGTTACGAAAGTTACTTCTGATAACAGCAATTTGAAACAGGAAGTGAACCAGCTTTCCAGTCGTACTCGCTTAAACAAAATTGCGAAACAGTATGGATTAAGCCTGACAACTTCAAATATAAGGAATGTTAATAAATGAACAATAACGAAAAGCGTTCAAAAAAGGACGATAATAACAAATCAAGCCACAATCGAAGAGCGTTCGGTCAATGGCTTTTTTTCATAGCCATTGCCCTCTTCGTGATCTTAATTCTACGTTTTTCCTACATTGCAATTGGCGGGACTGTAGAACACATCAATTTGAGTTCACAGGCCCGTCGTTTATATACAGATAATAAAGTGCTCAAAGCACAGCGTGGATCCATCCTCGACGCATCTGGTCAGCCAATTGCGGAGGATACTAGCACATACTCGATTTATGCAGTTTTGAATAAATCCCAGGTGGGTGCCAATAAGAAGCCACTCTATGTCACTAATAAGGCTAAAACTGCTAAGATTTTGGCAAAATATTTACCAATTTCAAAAAAAGAAGCCCTTAAAGCGTTAAATCCAACTAATAAGAACTCGTTTCAAGTAGAATTTGGAACGGCAGGAAAAAATATTTCGGTAGCTACGAAAGAAAAAATTGAATCTTATAAACTGACTGGTATCAATTTTATTCAATCTGAAGCTCGACTTTATCCAAACGGTACTTTTGCTTCAAATTTGATTGGAATTACGGCGTCGGTTCAGAAGAAGAGTTCGGATATTACCCAATTAAAAGGTGTTATGGGTATTGAAAGTGCCTTTAACAAAAAATTAACGGGAACTGATGGGGAACGATCCATTCAAAAGGATAAATTTGGATATCAGTTGCCTTCCTCTCAAGAAAAGAAAGCTGCAGTTGATGGCGAAAACATTTACACAACGTTGGATACCCGTTTACAAACTTTACTTGAGTCTGAAATGACAAAGGTCCAAGCACAGGTCCATGCTAAGTCTATGACGGCAACTATTATGAATGCCAAAACCGGTGCTATTTTAGCTACATCACAACGGCCAACATTTAATCCCACAACTAAAAGTGGCATTAGTAAAGCATGGAGCAATTCAATTGTTCAAGACACTTTTGAGCCAGGATCGACCATGAAGGTATTTACGGCTGCTGCGGCCATTGATAGTGGCCATTTTAATGCTAAGGAAAAGTATAAATCTGGAACTTATAAAATAGATGGTCAAGTCGTGCCAGATTGGCAAACCTCAGGTTGGGGATTAATTACCTATGAAGAGGGCTTTGCCCGATCAAGTAACGTTGCGATGGCCCATTTGGAACGTAAAATGGGTGCAAAGACTTGGAAGAAGTACATTAAAAAGTTCAAATTCTTGCAAAGCACAAATTCTGGCTTGAGTGGTGAAGCGAAGGGAAGTATGCAGTTCTCTTACCCAATTGATCAGGCTGATACTGCTTTTGGTCAAGGAATAGATGTCACCACGATGCAAATGCTACAAGGATTCACGGCAATTGCGAATAATGGTAAAATGGTAAAACCACAATATATCAAAAAAATAGTTAACAGTAACACAGGCAAGGTTACTTACCGAATGAAGACGAAAACTGTGGCACATCCAATTAGTAGTTCAACAGCTAAAGAAGTTCGTAAATTGATGCAAGATGTTGTTTATAAGAGTTATGGCATTGGCTCCGATTTTAAGCTATCTGGGTACCGTGTTGCGGCTAAGACTGGAACTGCTCAAGTCGTGGGATCAAATGGGACATACTTGAATACAGATGATAGTTATCTATATTCAGTTGTTGGCATGGTTCCTGCAAGTAATCCAAAGTACATCATGTATATCACAATGAAACAGCCAACGTTGCCTGCTACAAAAACGGCAACTCAGCTTTTGGATGAAATCTTCAGTCCAGTTATGAAACAAGCCTTAGGAGAAAATTCAACTACGGCTAAGAACCAATTAACCGGAAAAGCAAAAATTGCAAATATGGTTGGCGAAACTGCTGATACAGCTACCAAACAACTTGGCAAAGAAAGCATCGCGGCCACGGTTTTGGGAACGGGTAATACTGTGACTCGACAATCAGTAGCTGCCAATACTGAAATGCTGGCCGGTCAGCGCGTTATTCTTGTGACAAGTGGTCAGATGCAGATGCCAAACATGTCGGGATGGTCACGTAACGATGTGCTTAAGCTAACTAAGTTAGTTGGTTTACAGGCAGACTTTTCCGGAACCGGTTTTGTCAAGTCACAATCGATAAAAGCCGGTGCGACTATTCAAAGCGGACAAACTTTGACGGTAAAACTTAAGCAAAAGTAAGAGAGAATGGAGTTTACTATGAATTCGATAGAGCAGATTGGAACGATACTTGTCAGTTTCTTAATAACGGTGGCAGCCATGCCGTCGTTTATCAATTATTTCCGTAGTCGCAATGAGGGCCAAATGATTCGTGAAGAAGGTCCCAAATGGCACGAAAAAAAATCTGGAACCCCCACAATGGGCGGATTGATTTTTATAGTAGCCATCAGTCTGAGCAGTTTGCTTTTTGAAATTGTAAGTCATCAAATTAATGCAACAGGCGTAATTTTGATTGTAATTTTGATTATGTATGGTTTTCTTGGTTTCTGGGATGACAGTATCAAACTAATGAAAAAACAAAATGAAGGATTGAAAGCTTGGCAGAAATTTTTAGGCCAGGTTGTGGGTGCTGTTATCTTTTATTTTGTGTATGTTCACGAAGGTTTTGCCCAAGTACTTAATTTACCTTGGGTAGGTGGCTGGCATCTTGGTGCTTGGTTTGCATTTTTTGTCATCTTTTGGTTGGTCGGTTTTTCAAATGCGGTCAATTTATCGGATGGTCTTGATGGTTTGGTGAGTGGACTAGCAATCATTGCCTTTGGCGCGTATGCCATTATTGCGGCGGTGCAAAATCAATTTGATGTGCTTATCTTTTGTTTAGCCATCATTGGGGCATTGCTTGGGTTCTTCATCTTTAACCATAAACCAGCTAAAATATTCATGGGTGATATGGGATCTTTAGCCTTAGGTGGTGCTTTAGCTGCCGTCTCCATCTTAGTGCATCACGAAGCTGCCTTGCTGTTAATTGGGGTTGTCTTTGTTTGTGAAACAGCTAGTGTCATCTTACAAGTTGCTTCGTTTAAACTTACCGGTCATCGTATTTTTAAAATGAGTCCAATCCACCATCATTTTGAAATGTTGGGTTGGAGTGAGTGGAAAGTGGATATCGTGTTTTGGTGTGTTGGCTTAATTGGTGCGATGATTGCATTGATTGGCATTCTTAACTAGTTTAGATTTTTGAACGCATTCTGCTACGTCCTCAAAATAATAAAGTTTGATTTGAAGGGAAAGAGTTATGAAGGATATTACAGACTATCAAGATAAAAAGATATTGGTATTAGGATTGGCAAAAAGTGGGGTGAGTGCAGCCCGATTATTACAGAAATTGGGAGCATTAGTTACGGTGAATGATGCCAAACCATTTGACGAGAATCCAGATGCCCAGGAATTGTTAGAAGATGGTATCAAAGTGGTTACAGGTGGTCATCCCCTAACTTTATTGGACGAAGGTTTTGAACTCATCGTTAAAAACCCAGGAATCCCATATACAAACCCAATCATTAAAGGCGCACTCAGCAAAAAAATTCCAATTATTTCAGAGCCCGAACTTGCGTATCAAGTTTTAAGTGGTGAAATGATCGGAATTACCGGAAGTAATGGTAAAACAACAACCACAACTATGATTCAGCTGATGCTTGATGAAAAACGTCCTGCTGGACATGCTTATCTGGCCGGAAATATTGGTATTCCTGCAACTACAGTTGTGCAAAAAATTCAGTCTCAAGATACGATGGTGACTGAGTTATCAAGCTTTATGTTGGCCAGTGTCACGACACTCAAACCCCATATTGCTGTAATTACTAATATCTTTTCTAATCATTTGGATTGGCATGGTACCCGTGAAAACTATGTGCGTGATAAAATGCACATTACTAAAAATCAAACCGAAAAAGATTATTTGGTGATTAACTGGGATAATCCAGAATGGCAACACTTAAGCAAACAAACTAAAGCTCAGGTTGTCCCGTTTTCTCGACAGGATTTAACTGAAGATGGCGCCTACCAGAAAGGCGAAGATCTTTACTTTAAAGGTGAAAAGATTATTGCGGCTTCAGACATAAAAGTACCTGGTGTACAAAATGTTGAAAATGCGTTGGCGGCAATTGCAGTGGCTAAAATTGAAGGGCAGTCGAATGAGTCAATTGTCCACGTATTAGAAAGCTTTGGTGGCGTTAAACATCGCGTTCAGTACGTCACCACTTGGAATGACCGAGATTTCTACAATGATTCAAAAGCCACCGACATTGAAGCTACTCAAGTTGCGCTACGTTCATTTACAAAACCAATCGTTTTAATTGCTGGTGGATTAGATCGTGGCTATACGTTTGAAAAGTTGGAAGCTGATTTTAAAGCCCATGTTAAAGCCATTATTTTAGTTGGCCAAACAAGTAGCTTGCTGGCTGAGACTGCAAAAAATGCTGGGGTTCCCGTAATTGAGTTCGCTCATAAAGTGTTGGATGCTGTTCCGCTTGCATACAAAGCAAGTGATGCTGGGGACGTGGTTTTGTTATCTCCTGCCAATGCAAGTTGGGATCAATACAAAACGTTTGAAGTTCGTGGGGATGAATTCATTAACGCTGTTCAAACCCTTCAAAACGGAAAGAAGGCTTAAACAATGCGATTAATGATTTCGGGCGGCGGTACTGGAGGTCACATTTATCCAGCATTGGCCTTAATAGAAGCCTTAAAAAAACGCGAACCAAATTCTGAAATCTTGTATGTGGGAACTGAAAAAGGATTGGAAAGCAAAATTGTACCCGCTCAGGGTATTGCGTTTAAAACGATTAAAATTCAAGGTTTCAAACGATCGTTGTCCTTAGAAAACTTTAAAACGATTGGTCTGTTTTTGAAAAGTGTCGGTGATGCCCATAAAATGATTAAAGAATTTAGGCCTGATGTTGTTGTGGGAACTGGTGGCTATGTTAGTGGGGCGGTAGTTTTTGCTGCGAGTCTCCAAAGAATTCCAACGGTGATTCATGAACAAAATAGTGTGGTAGGTGTTACCAACAAATTCTTAAGCCATTTTGTAACAAAAATTGGAATTTCGTTTGAGGATGCCCGTTCGCAATTTCCAATTAAAAAAGTTGTTTTCACTGGTAACCCACGAGCAACTCAAGTCGCGTTAATGCAACCAAACGATGCACTTAGTGAGTATGGATTAAGAAGCAATCTTCCTACGTTACTAATTTTTGGTGGTAGTCGAGGTGCAGAAAGAATTAATTCAGCAACAGTCGAAGCACTCCCACAGCTTAAGCAAAAAGACTATCAGGTTTTGCTTGTCACGGGTCAGGTACACTACCAAAAAATTATGGCTGCCATCAAGCCATCCGATTTAGGAAGTAATGTAGTGGTTCGACCATACATTAGTAAAATGCCTGAATTGCTACCAAACTTTGAGGCAATTTTAGGTCGGGCGGGAGCAACTAGTATCGCTGAAATCACAGCGTTAGGAATTCCTTCAATTTTGGTGCCAAGTCCTTATGTAACCAATGATCATCAAACAAAAAATGCGCGAAGTTTGGTGAAAAAGGGTGCTGCTGAATTATTACCTGAGGTTCACTTAGATGCAGATTCATTAGTAAAAGCTACCGATGAACTCATGACCGATGAAAACAAACGTAAAAAAATGGGTGAAGCAGCTAAAAAAATGGGTCGCCCACGAGCAGCAGAAGATCTTTTGAATGTTTTGGAATCGGTGATTAAAAAATAGAAAATGGGGTGGCGATCGTGTTTAGAAAAAAGAAAACGAAAACTCCTCAGCCAAAACGGGAATTGACTCCCTGGGAAAAGGTACAACGTAACCAGGCAATTGAGAAAAAGAAAGCAGAAAAAGAAAAGAAAAGATTGCAAACTTTTGTGCCAAAATTAAAGGCACCACAAAAATTTTGGATTTGGTTTAGCTGTGTTTTAATTTTGATCTTAATTATTGCAGGGTACTTACTTTCACCTCTTAGTCATATACAGTCGATAAAAGTGACAGGAAATAAAGAATTTTCTAAGACGCAAATCATGAAGATCGGCAATGTGAAAAAAGATGATTGGATTTTTCCCTATCTTTTTGGACAACGAAACAAATCGACGTCAGTTTATAAGAAACAACCTAAACTTGTAAGTTACAAAATAAAACGCCAAGGATTCAATCATTTAAAGGTAACAGTGAAGGAAAATTCAATTGCTGGTCTAGTTTTGCGAAATAAGTATTACTACACCATTTTAGATAATGGAAAGGTAATCAAAAAGTCAAAAAAGCAACCGTCCAGTGATTATCCCGTTTTTAAAAACTTTCACTCAGCGAGTGTATTAAAAACGTTACTTACACAGTTCCAAGAATTACCTTCAGTGGTTCGCACTGGTATTTCTGAAATTGATTATGTGCCAAGCAAGGATAATCCCAATAAACTGCATCTTTATATGAATGACGGCAATGAGGTTTATGCGGTTTTACCAACCTTCGCAGAAAAAATGAAGTATTATCCACAAATGGCAGCAGATATGAAACAAAAAGGAGTTATCGATTTAGAGGTGGGGGCTTACTCTTATCCTTTCAAGAATAAGAGTAAGGAAACGGCAACTAGTTCGTCGTCTTCTAGTTCAAGCTCAGTCGGTAGTGGTAGTAGTTATTCGACCACCTCTAGTTCAAGCTCGTCGGGACAAACTTATTCTGCAACGAGTACGACAAGTTCAGTAAGCACTTCCAGTAGTGTTGCAAGTACAAATTAAACGAGTAATGACCCAAAATGAAAAATAATGTGTGGATTAGCAGTATTTTTTGAATTTTTAGGTTTTTTACTCATTTTTTTAAAAGAATTGACTATTTAAATACATTGAAGTTATGGTAAACTTGAGAGTATATACAAAGGTCTAAAATAGGGTATGTTTAGGAGGTTCCTTTATTATGGATAATTCAGGAATTTATGTTGGACTTGATATAGGAACCACCTCAATAAAAGTCATTGTTGCTGAGAACGTAAATGAGCAAATGAGTGTTATTGGAGTGGGAAGTGAACGCTCTGATGGAATGAATCGTGGCGTGATTGTCGATATTGACAAGGCATCAGCAGCGATTAAAAGAGCAATTTCAGTTGCAGAAAATAAAGCAAATTTAAAGATTCATGAAGTAGTTGCTGGGATTCCGGCGAATTTGTTAAAAATCGAGCCTTGTCGTGGTATGATTGCAATCGCAGAAACATCACGTGAAATTACTAACCAAGACGTGATTAATGTTGCTAATGCAGCTTCTGTACACAGCTTGCCACCAGAACAAGAAGTAATTGATGTTTTACCTGATGAATTTGTTGTTGATGGATTTGATGGTATCAAAGATCCACGGGGAATGGTTGGTGTTCGTTTAGAAATGAACGGAACTGTGCTAACTGGTCCCAAGACGATCATTCACAATACAAAACGCGCAATTCAACAGGCTGGATTACATTTAACAGATCTAGTTCTAAATCCTTTAGCGCTTGGAAAAACTGTTTTAAATGATGGGGAACAAGATTTTGGTACCATTCTCATCGATATGGGCGCAGGACAGACAACAACAGCAATTATTCATGATCATCATTTGAAGTATACATATGTTGATCAAGAGGGTGGCCAATTCGTTACCAAAGATATTTCAGTTGTTTTGAATACATCTTTGAGTAACGCCGAAAAGCTAAAACGCGAATATGGCTATGCATTTGCCGATGGCGCTAGTGATGATGGTTTTCCAGTCGAGGTTGTTGGGCAATCTGCACCAGCCCAAATCACTGAGAAATATTTGGCTGAGATTATTGAAGCGAGACTAGAACAAATCTTAAACAACGCTTATAATCATCTTGAGAACATTGATGCATTGGATATGCCAGGTGGGGTCGTCATTACTGGCGGCGCTGCGGCAATTCCGGGAATTCAAAGTTTGGCTGCAGATATTTTTGGAACAAACGTCAAATTGTATGTGCCTGAACCAATGGGCTTAAGACATCCAGCATTTTCACAAGCTTACGCTATACTAAACTATGAAGCTTCACTAAGTGAGGTTGATGTTTTGGCAAAGAGCGCGATGGTAGCGGGAACGCGGACAATTCCAGAACAACAGACATTTGCGTCTGACGATACAGATCCTGCACCACAAACAAATAGTGAAGATGTACGTCAAACGACGAAGAGTGCACCTAAGAAACCAAAACAAAAGAAAGAGAATTCTTTCTCATTTAGCGGCTTAGTTGCAAGTATCAAGCGCTGGTTTAGCGAATTCTTTGACTAACTTTAAAATTATGGAGGAAAAAGGGATGGAATTTACAATGGATGATAAACAAAATGCTGGTGCAAACATCAAAGTTATTGGTGTCGGTGGCGGCGGGAACAATGCCGTTAATCGAATGATTGCTGAAGGTGTCAAAGGCGTTGAATTTATTGTTGCCAATACAGATGTTCAAGCTTTAAAACAATCAAAAGCTGAAACAAAAATTCAATTAGGACCTAAATTAACAAAGGGATTAGGCGCTGGCTCAACTCCTGAAGTTGGTACCAAAGCTGCTCAAGAAAGTGAACAAACAATATCTTCAGCTCTTGAAGGTGCAGATATGGTCTTTGTTACTGCTGGAATGGGTGGTGGTACCGGTACAGGTGCTGCACCATTAGTATCTAAGATTGCTAAAGAAACAGGAGCCTTAACGGTAGGTGTTGTGACTCGGCCTTTCAGTTTTGAAGGACCAAAGCGCGCACGTTTTGCTGCTGAAGGTGTTGCTCAAATGAAAGAGCAAGTTGATACTTTGATTATCATTGCTAACAACCGCTTGTTAGAAATGGTTGACAAAAAAACCCCTATGATGGAAGCATTCAGTGAAGCTGATAACGTATTACGTCAAGGTGTTCAGGGTATTTCTGATTTGATCACTTCACCCGGTTACGTTAACTTGGACTTTGCTGATGTTAAAACTGTTATGTCTAATCAAGGGTCTGCTTTAATGGGAATTGGTTCTGCAAACGGTGAAAACCGTACCGAAGAAGCAACTAAGAAGGCCATTTCTTCACCATTACTTGAAGTTTCAATTGATGGCGCAGAGCAAGTCCTGTTAAACATTACTGGTGGTCCGGACCTTTCATTGTTTGAAGCTCAAGCTGCTTCAGAAATTGTTGCTAAAGCAGCTACTGATGATGTTAATATCATCTTTGGTACATCGATCGACGAAAACATGAAGGATGAAGTACGTGTCACTGTCATTGCAACTGGTATTGACAAGAAAAACGACCGTCCAATGCATCGAGCAACTGCACGGACAAGTTTTGATACTCCGGCAGCTACAAAGAGTTCCACAAATTCAACTCCTGCATTTAACACGTCGAATACAAGTAGTGCTGCTCCAAAATCAGAAGAAAAAAGCGCTAAAAAAGATGATCCATTTGGTGATTGGCAATTGCGTCAATCAAATTCAAATGGTGTTCGGCCAACTTCTGTTGAGGATGATGATGAATTTAAAGATATTGAAAAGAAAGATTTTAATGTTTTTAATGATTCAGATAATGATGGCGACAAGGGTGTTGATACTCCACCATTTTTCAAACGTCGTCGTAAGTAATTGAACATCATTTTACAAGGACTGGGAACAAGACAACTGTTTTGTCCCAGTTCTTTGATACAGCGTCATTATTAGGAGGCGATCTGTATGGCATTAAATGATCGATTTAATAAACTGTTTGGGTTGGATGATGAACAAGGGCAACCTGATACTGACTTCAATCAGCGAACAGATGTTGATGACAAGGTGACTGCGATGGATAATGATAATATTTCGGATTCAAAAAGCCAAATTGCATTATTTGAACCAAGGATATTTAGTGATGCTAAAGAGGCTGCAAAACAATTAATCGCTGGACAGGCTGTTATTTTAAATTTTGAACGTATTGATGATGAGCAAACCAAACGGATCGTTGACTTTTTATCTGGAACGTTGTTTGCCATTGATGGTTCAATTGAAGAAGTGGGCACACATATATTTTTGTGTACGCCCAAGAGCTTTGAAATTAATGGCAGTCTGTACTCAAATATTCAAAATGGAGATTTGAGTCACGACAATATAAATAAGGAGTAAACATTTGGTCTTTTTATTTAATATTATTAGTAAACTTATTCAATTGTACATGTTATTGATTTTCGTATTCGTTTTGATGTCCTGGTTTCCAGGTGCTTACCAAACTAAGCTTGGACAATGGCTTGCTAAAATCTGTATGCCCTATCTAAAGGTGTTTCAATTTATTCCACCTATTTTTGGGTTGGACTTTTCACCCATCATAGCTATCTTGGTTTTAGAAATGGCACAGTACGGAATTCAATATTTGTTTATTATATTAGGTTCTTTATAAGGGGAATAACTAAAAATGGACAATATTATGCAACATTTTCGTCCTGAGGAAGCACCGTTTGTAGATGAAGCAACGGGCTGGATTCAAGAAGTACGTGATCAAAACCGATTTGTGTTAACAAATTTTCTTAATCCACGGGAAATTTTCATTTTGATAACGTTAGTCAATCGTTTGGATGATATCAAAGTTCAAAGCTTTGGTGGATATTCCAGAGCAGAAATGCAACGGGCAATTATTTTTCCGGATTATTTTGTGCCAGAACGAAAGGATTTCAATGTCAGTTTAATGAACATTGGCTATCCGGTAAAGTTTGCCAAAATTCATCATCGCAATGTTTTAGGGACGCTTGCTAATATGGGCGTGGAAAGAGACACGTTTGGGGATATCATTTCTAATGGCGATGAGTGGCAGTTTTTTGTAAAATCTGAAATGGTAGATTTCTTTTTGTCACAGGTTAGTAAAATTGGCAATGTCAAGGTCCGATTGGCTGAAAAAGAGTTAAGTGATGCAGTTGAACCTGAAAATGACTGGGAATCGGGTAGTACAACAGTAGCGTCAGTTCGAGTTGATTCTGTGATTGCAGAGGGTTTTCATTTGTCTCGTAACCACGCCAAGGAATTATTAGAAGAACGGAAGGTTACTTTGAACTGGAAACCTCATCAACGACCTGATTTTGAATTGGTAGCAAATGATTTGTTATCAGTTCGTGGATATGGGCGTATTCGGCTTGACAGTATTGAAGGCAAAACCAAAAAAAATAAAATTCGAATTTTAATTTCAATTATTAGTAGTAAAAAGAAAAAATGATGGAGGAATCAGTATGTCTTTAGATCCAGTAGATATTCAGAACAAACAATTTTCAAATAAAATGCGCGGCTATAACCCTAATGAAGTTGATGAGTTTTTACAACAAGTTGCAATTGAATATCGACGGGCATTAGACAAAATCTCTTCTTTACAAAAAGAAGTAGAAAATGCTGAAACTAAAATTGAATATTTCGATGATATGAAAGAAGCACTTAATAAATCAATTTTGGTTGCACAAGATGCGGCAGACAAGGTTAAGAGTAGTTCTAAGCGGGAAGCAGAGTTGACTGCTGAAGAAGCTCAAAAGCAGGCCGATGGAATGGTTCAAAAAGCGCGGGTTAGTGCGGAGGCTGTGATTGATGAGCAGGCTGAAAAAGCAAAGCGACTTATCTTAGCAACCAACGAGTTACGTAAAAATGCGCGCCTTTATCGCCAACGGGTTCAAGTTTTGGTTGATTCTCAATTGCAGATGATTAATGGCAGCGAATGGGATAGTATTTTAAAAGAAGATCAAGATGTGCAGGTGAGCGACCTGAAGGATGCAATGTTGCATACTGGAACCCTTGACAAGATCAAAGAGTCAAGAGTAAACTCAGTTGATGAAGAAGACGCTCGCGATATTACGCCGGCTGTTGAACCAGAGAAAAAAGATGATGAATTTCTTCAGGAAAAAGAGAAACCAGCTGAGAATTCAACCGAAACATCGGTTAAACAGGATGGGGACTCTCATAATGAGGACGAAGATGATTCAAAGAATACAGCTCCAGAAACGGTAGTTGTCTTTCCAAATGACAAATCAGATTCAGAAGGTCATGAAAATTCTGGACTTCATGTTAATGCTAAAAATGAATAGATTTTCTTTGAAGAGAATACATTAAAAATGGCAAACTGTCAGCGAGTTAGCGAATTGATGAGAGGCTAATCAGAATCCATTTGAGATATCATCTCTGAGACATCAAATTGACTTCAGGTAGATTTGATCGGTTTAAAAGCCGTTATTGAATTAAGGAAAACATTACTAGTGTTTTCAAAATTGGGTGGTACCACGAAGACTTCGTCCCTTATGACGAGGTCTTTTTTTATATCAAAAAATAATTTAAGGAGTGAGAGTTAATGCGTGTAAAAGACACATTGAATTTAGGAAAGACAAAATTTAAGATGCGCGGTAATTTACCTGTTAATGAGCTAAAACGCGAACAGGTTTGGGAAGAAAATAAACTGTATGAACAACGACAAAAGTTAAATGAGGGTAAACCAACCTTTATTTTGCATGATGGACCTCCATACGCAAACGGCAATATCCACATGGGTCATGCCATGAATAAGGTTTCCAAAGATATTATTGTGCGCTACAAATCTATGGCAGGTTATCGTTCTCCCTATGTCCCTGGTTGGGATACCCATGGTTTACCAATTGAACAGCAATTAAAAAAAGCCGGCTATGATCGAAAAAAAATGACAACCACAGAGTTCCGTAAACTTTGCCGAGATTATGCGTTGAAGCAAGTTGAAATGCAAAAAGCAGACTTCAAGCGTTTGGGAGTTGCTGGTGAGTGGGATAATCCATATCTGACTTTGAAACCAGAATTTGAAGCTCAAGAAATTCGTACATTTGGTAAAATGGCGGAACAAGGTTTGATTTATAAAGGAAAACATCCTGTGTTCTGGTCTTGGTCATCTGAATCTGCCATGGCAGAAGCAGAAGTCGAATATCATGATGTCACTTCACCATCAGCTTTCTTTGCGGAACAAGTTGTAGATGGCAAAGGGGTCTTGGATACTGATACCTATTTGGTGGTTTGGACAACTACTCCTTGGACAATCCCTGCTTCTGAAGGGGTTACAATTGATGCTGATTTTGATTATTCAGTTGTGCAGCCTGAAGGTGAAACCCGCAAATTCGTGATTGCCACAGAATTAGTTGACAATGTGACCGAGAAATTTGGCTGGGAAAATGTGAAAGTTCTTAAAACAGTTAAAGGTGCTGACATGGATCGTGTCTTAACGCAACATCCATTCTATCCAGAGCGTAAATTAGTTGTCATGTTGGGCGATTTTGTGACATTAGATGCCGGAACTGGTTTAGTTCATACTGCTCCTGGTTTTGGTGAAGATGACTTCCGTGTTGGTCAGCAGTATGGTTTAGATATTTTAGTACCTGTAAATGATCAAGGCTATATGACAGATGAAGCTGGTAAAGATTTTGCAGGTGTCTTCTATGATGATGCAAATAAAATTGCCTTAGATAAATTAAAGGCAGCTAACTTGTTATTAGACTACATGCCTTACAAACATAGTTATCCATTTGATTGGCGGACCAAGAAACCCGTTATCTTCCGAGCAACTCCTCAGTGGTTTGCTTCAGTGGATAAAATTCGAGATAAAATCCTTAAGGCGATTGATGATGTTAAGTTCACACCATCATGGGGTCAAAAACGTCTTTACAACATGATTCGTGATCGTGGTGACTGGGTAATTTCTCGTCAACGTGTTTGGGGTGTGCCATTGCCAATCTTTTATGGTGAAGATGGTGAAGCAATCATGACCAAAGAAACGATTGGTCATGTTGCTGACTTGTTTGAAAAATATGGTTCCGATGTTTGGTTTGATCGTGAAGCTAAGGACTTACTTCCGGAAGGCTTTACTAGTGAGCATTCACCAAATGGTAAATTCACGAAAGAGACTGACATTATGGATGTTTGGTTTGATTCTGGCTCGTCACATCAAGGTGTCTTGGCGGAACGCGACTATCTCACCTATCCTGCTGATCTTTATCTTGAAGGATCTGACCAGTATCGTGGTTGGTTTAACTCCAGTCTAATTACCAGTGTAGCTGTTTCTGGCAAATCACCATATAAACAGGTGGTTTCCCAAGGATTTACACTGGATGGCCAAGGTCATAAAATGAGTAAGTCACTTGGTAATACGATTGTGCCAAGTGAGGTAATCAAGAAAATGGGTGCTGAAATTGTTCGGTTATGGGTTGCTTCAGTCGATTCTTCATCTGATGTTCGTGTCTCAATGGAAAACTTTGTGAAGATTTCTGATAGTTACAAGAAGCTCCGAAATACGCTGCGTTATTTGCTAGCAAACACAACGGATTATGATCCGAAAACTGATAAAGTGGCCTATCAAAATTTGGAATCAGCAGACAAATATATGTTGATTAAATATAACAAGTTGGTTCAAACTTTACGCGATGATTATGAAAAATATGATTTTCTAAATATTTACAAACGGGTTATGAATTTTGTGATCACCGACTTGTCTGCCTTCTATCTCGATTTTGCTAAAGACGTGGTTTATATTGATCCTGAAAAGAGTCAAAGTCGTCGTTCAATGCAAACCGTCTTCTACGAAATCTTAGTTGGCTTAACAAAATTGCTTACGCCAATTTTGCCTCATACTACTGAAGAGATTTGGGAGTACTTGAAAGAGCCGGAAGAATTTGTTCAATTGGCAGAAATGCCAGAAGTACAACATTTTGACGATGAAGAAACCATTTTTACCAACTGGGAAAAATTCAAGGGAATTCGTTCTAATGTGTTGAAGACTTTGGAAGAGGCCCGCGATGCTAAAATGATTGGTAAATCTATGGAAGCTCAAGTTAACTTATATGTTGACAAAGATACCAACCAACTTTTAAATGATTTGAACACAAATGTACGTTTGTTGTTGATCATTTCTAAATTAGAAGTTGAAGATTTGGATCAAGCTCCTGCAGATGCCGATCAGTTTAAGGGAATGGCCGTTAAGGTTTCACCTGCGCAAGGTTCTGTTTGTGCCCGTTGTCGAATGACTAAAACGGATGTTGGTTCAGATACAGCATATCCTGAATTATGTGCGCGTTGTGCCAAAATTGTTCGCGAAAATTATCCAGAAACGGTTGAAGAAGGATTAGAAGCTTAATTCAAAAAAATAATCTCATCAAAATTTTGTCGAATCTAATTTTTGACAATGATTGATGAGATTTTTTTATTATCCGTTAAGATGTATGCAAACTAGACGGTAATTAATTTACTTTTTTCTTAATTATCAGTATGATGTTTAAAGGAGCAGTCTAAAATGAGATAATAGCTAGACTAGCGAGGAGTGAGTTTCATGGAACATGGGGTAGTCAAAAGTTTTGATAAAGATAAAGGATTTGGATTTATTATTTTGGATGATGGTACAGAGGTTTTTGTACATTATTCTGCAATCGAAGGCGAGGGTTTTCGGATATTACATGAGGGCGCTGAAGTTAATTTATTAGTCGTCCAAGGTGCAAAGGGCCTTCAGGCAGTCAAAGTGAGTTTAGTGACTGACAACACGCCGTCTGAAACACCAGATCAAGCTAAAGATGAATCTACAAAGTAAATTTAAAAAAGTTCGAGGAATAATTAATGAATTTTGAAGAAAAAATTGTCAAAAGTGAACCCCGTTACAACGGAGCTATTATTGACGTTTACCAACAAACAGTAAAATTACCAAATGGTGAGTTAGCTAATCGGGATGTGGTTTTGCATCAAGATGCCATTGCTGTTTTAGCAATTACAGATGACAACAAAGCCATTTTTGAAAAACAATGGCGCGCACCCATAAAGAAAACGACGCTTGAAATTCCTGCTGGAAAAGTTGAGGCTGGTGAATCTGATGAGACGACTGCGATTCGTGAACTTAACGAAGAAACTCGCTATCAAGCAGATAATTTAAAACGGGTTGCTGGCTTTTATACAAGTCCTGGTTTTACAAACGAGTATATGACTCTTTATGTAGCCACGGGGCTCAAACAGGTAATAACCAAGTTGCCACAGGATGCTGATGAAAACATTCAATTAATGTCCCTTTCTTTGACAGAGGCGTTAGCAGGGGTTACTGATGGCACAATTGAAGATTCAAAAACAGTTCTGGCTATTTACTACTGGCAAACTTTAAATAAGTAGGTGAAAACTGTGAAGGATGACGAACAACAAGACGGTCTGACTCGTGAAGACTATCAAAAACGCAAACAGGCAGAAAATGAGCAGTTTGAAAAGCGAGATCGGAAACGGGTTCAAGTTGAACGAGATTATGCTCGAACACATGCTGAAGACGCGTCTCCAGAAGAAGAGCCCACAATTCGAAGTACAGCAGAACGTAAAAGCCGCAATTTAGGTAAACGTTTAAACTGGATTATTTTTGGATTACTTGTGGCAATTGTGATTGTTTATTTAATATTATTTTTTGTGGAATGAGGAATAGAAAATGAAGTATGGCGTAATTTGTGCGATGGAAGAAGAAATTAAAAGTTTACACAGTGCATTAACAGTAACAAACGAGACTGACATTAATGGGATTACTTTTTATGAAGGAACAATTCAAAATACCGAGGTTGTTTTGGTGCGTTCTGGAATTGGTAAAGTTGAGGCTGGGATCACGGCGGCTTTATTAGTCACAAATTTCAAAGTGGATGCTTTAATCCATTCCGGTTCTGCGGGTGGGATTGGTAAAGAATTGTCTGTGGGTGATGTGGTTGTTTCTACCCAGACCCTCTATCATGATGTTGATGCGACTGCATTTGGTTATAAACTAGGACAATTACCAGGTCAACCTGCTCGTTTTGATGCAGATCCTAAGTTAGTAGCTGAAATTGTGGACGCTGGTCATAAAACAGGATTAACGGTAAAAAAAGGTCTAATCGTTACTGGTGATCAATTTATTAGTAGTTCAGACAAAATTCAAACTATTTTGAATAACTTTCCTGATGCACTTTGTTGTGAAATGGAAGGCTGTGCAATCGGGCAGGTTGCCCACCAATTCAATGTGCCATTCGTGGTCATTCGCGCAATGTCAGATGTTGGCGATGAAAATGCTGGCGTGTCTTTTGATGATTTTATTATTGATGCTGGCAAACGCTCAGCTAAGATGCTGTTAGCGTTATTTGAGAATTAAAAGAATTTTTGAAAAATGAGTAGGAGAATTGAAATGAAGCAAGTTTATTTTGATAATGCAGCAACCACGCCCATGGCACCAGAAGTGGTTAAAAAAATCACTTCAGAAATGAGTCAAGACTTTGGTAATGCTTCCAGTACACATGCGTTTGGACGGAAGGCACGAATGGTATTAGATCAGAGTCGTCAGGTGATTGCAGACAGTATTAATGCCAATGAAGATGAAATTATCTTTACAAGTGGCGGAACTGAAAGTGATAATACGGCGATTATGCAAACTGCAATTGCTCGTCAATCGCTTGGTAAACATATCATCACGACAGCGATTGAACATCCTGCAGTTCTGAAACCTTTAGCTTATTTAGAATCAATCGGTTATGAAGTGACTTATTTACCAGTTGACCAGCAAGGTCTAATTAGTTTGGATGATTTAAAGGCTGCGTTACGTGATGATACGATCCTAGTTTCTATCATGACGGGGAATAATGAAGTGGGCAGTCACATGCCAATTCATGAAATTGGGGAGATCTTAAAGGATCATCAAGCTTGGTTTCATACCGATGCGGTACAGGCTTATGGTTTGTTGGATATTGATGTTAAACGCGACCACATTGATTTAATGTCAACCTCTGCACATAAATTGAATGGTCCTAAGTTCTTAGGTTTCTTATACAAAAGGGATGGTGTCAACTTCCCAAGTTTCCTAAAGGGTGGCGAACAAGAAGATAAGCGCCGAGCAGGTACCGAGAATGTGCCAGGCATAGCTGGATTTGCAAAAGCAGTTTCTTTATTAACTCCAGAAGTAAAATCTGAGATGCAGACGAAGTATCAAGGTTTCAAACAACAAATTATTGATGGTCTGAAACAAGCTGACATTGATTTTGAGATAAATGGTACATTGAATCCCAACAATTTACAGCATGTATTTAATCTTTGGATTAAGGGTGTTTCAACCTACGTGATGCAAACTAACTTGGATCTGAATGGAATTGCAGTGTCTGGTGGTTCTGCATGTACCGCGGGTAGTTTAGAGCCATCCCACGTGTTAATTGCAATGTATGGAAAAGAGTCACCACGCATTGGGGAATCCATTCGAATTAGTTTTGGAAAATATAATACAAGTGAAGATGTAGATTATTTAGTTGATAATTTAGTTCAAATTATTCAGCGTTTAAAAACTAAGGAGGCTGTGAAATAATGGCATTTACAACAGAAGTAAAAGTTGATGGTGATCACGATACGTATAAGATAAGTCCGGAAGTAAAGAAGTACACGTTAAGAGACTTGGGCTTCATCGTTTCTAATGGAGGTAACTTTGTGTTTGAACGATCTTTGGATCCGACTTCTCCATACAAACAAGGAAACAAATTACGCATTATCTTTGCTAAAGATTTAAGTGGCTTTAAAATGTCAGTAACGACGGCTAATGGTTTGAAGCGGGTCAATATTTTTAACAAAGAAAATGACCAACCACTTGTGGAACAGTATCACTACATTTTAGATGATATGGTTACCCGTGAAGTTTTTGTCAAAGCTTAGTTCGAAGGATTATGCCATAGTTTGAGTTGGTATAATCTTTTTTATGTCATTAAATTGCGATTGTTGTTCAACGTTTCAGATAAAACTAACTAATAAATAGTAAATGCTTTTCAGGATTTGCTTACTTTGTTATAATGGTCGTTACTGGATGTTGCGACCTTCAATCGTAGATTCTCCAGAATCTGATAGAAATGATGGTGATTTTGATGACAGACAATAGCAAAACTCGTGTCGTTGTCGGCATGAGTGGTGGTGTTGATTCATCAGTCGTAGCTTATTTGCTCAAGCAACAGGGCTACGATGTCGTTGGTGTTTTCATGAAAAATTGGGATGACACCGACGAGAATGGTTTTTGTACTGCAACTGAGGATTACAAGGATGTAGCGAAAGTCGCTGCAAAAATTGGAATTCCTTACTATTCGGTTAACTTTGAAAAGGAGTATTGGGACCGTGTGTTCACATACTTCTTGGATGAGTATAAAAAGGGCCGAACGCCAAATCCAGATGTGATTTGTAATAATGAGATTAAATTCAAAGCCTTTTTGGATTATGCCATTAGTTTAGGTGCGGATTACGTTGCTACTGGCCATTATGCAAAACTTGAGCGTGATGCACAGGGCAATCAGCATTTACTGCGTTCAGAGGATATGAATAAGGACCAAACTTACTTCTTGAATCAGCTAACTCATGAACAATTAGATCACGTCATGTTTCCATTAGGGGGCATGGTTAAAGCTAAGGTTCGTAAGATCGCTGAGAAGGCCGGTTTAGCAGTTGCTAATAAGAAGGATTCAGTTGGGATCTGCTTTATTGGCGAGAAGAATTTTAAAGAGTTTTTGGGCAATTATTTACCTGCTAAGGCTGGCAAGATGATGACAGTTGACGGCGAAGTTAAGGGCGAGCATGCTGGTTTGATGTATTATACAATTGGTCAGCGTCGCGGTCTTGGCATCGGCGGCGGTAGGCAAAATAATGATCCTTGGTTTGTTATTGGTAAGGATTTGAAGAAGAATATTTTGTATGTTGGTCAAGGCTACCATAATGAGCATTTATATGCCGATCAATTGGTTGCATCTGATCTTCATTTTGTAAATGATATTGTTGATCGTGGTGATTCATTCCGTTGTACAGCAAAGTTCCGTTATCGTGCAATGGATGTTGACGTCACTGTTCACTTCAACGAGGATCGTACTCAGATGACAGTTGATTTTGATGACCCTGCGCGTGCCATTACACCAGGCCAAGCCGTTGTTTTATATGACGGTGAGGAGTGTTTAGGTGGCGGGATTATTGATGCTGCTTACAGTAATGATAAAGTTTTACAATACATCTAAAAATTAAAATAAAAGGCCGTTTGCAATTCCATGGGGAAGCGTGAACGGCTTTTGTTTACTTTGAATTTTCTGCGCTAGACTGGCATAATAGTTTTAGCAATAGATGAAAAGGAAGATTAAGTTGACTAAATTATATTTTATTCGCCACGGAAAAACTGAATGGAATCAGGAAGGCCGTTATCAGGGTGCACGAGGAGATTCACCACTCCTGAAGGAAAGTTACAAGGAGATTGATGCCTTGGCTAAGCATCTAAGTTTAACTGCTTTTCGTCATATATATGTGAGCCCAGTTCGACGTGCTCGTGTTACGGGTAATACTTTACAACATGATTTGGATGAACTTCAGGGTCATCCAACGCCGCTGACAATTGCAAGTCGGTTGCGTGAGTTTAATTTGGGCAAAATGGAAGGTATGAAGTTTACGGATGTTAAAAAGAAATATCCACGCGAATTTGATGATTTTCAGAATCATCCCGATCAATATGATCCACGGGCCATTCAAGGGGAGTCATTTCCACAACTTATCCAACGAATGAAACCGTCTATTCATCGAATTACAGATATCTATCGCCAACCTACGGATAATGTGTTGATTGTCAGTCACGGAGCAGCCTTGAACGCGTTGGTGAATACACTGCTAGGTACTGATTTGCAGGATTTGCGTAAACGGGGCGGCCTATCAAATACAAGTACGACAATTTTAGAGACTTTTGATGCTGGCCAAACATTTTCATTAATTAAATGGAATGATACAAGTTATATTGCCCGCAAGGCTGACCCGACTGATATGATTTGAGGTAAACATGACAGAAAAAAAAGATTTAAAACGCGAAGCATCCAAACAAAAAGCTCAAAAAGCAGCATCATTGTTAGTTCAAGCAATTGACGCAAAACCAGATGATTTTCATCGCTATTATAATTTAGGCGTTTTTTTGACCCAAGCAAACAGTTTTGAGCAAGCAGAAGAATTGTATATGAAAGCTTTAGGACGTTTTCAAAAGAACAGTCAAGCACAAAATACGTTGCACTATGGTTTAGGGAATACGTATTACGAGGCTGGCGAGTTCAAAAAAGCCTTAGTTCAGTTTCAGTTGGTCAAAGATTCATCGCTTAAAAGTGATGCTTATTTGATGATTGCTCAAACTTATGTCGCACAAGATGATTATAAAACTGCTTTGGCATTTGCGCTAACTGCACAGGCCAAACATCAACAAGATCCAACGATCAATGGGTTAATTGGTGAGATTTTCTTAGCATTGGGAGATTTTGCTCATGCCGAGAGTTACTATGATCAGGCTCTTCATGCCAACGAAAAAAATGGCAAGTATCAATTTGAACGCGGATTAATTGCTTTGGTACAGGGTGAAAAAGAAACTGAGTACTTTAAAAAAGCAAAACAATTAGATCCAGCTTATTTTAAAAAAGGTCAACAGCGCCTTGAAGATATCGAGAAATTTATCCAAACGCGTGATCAAGATGCTAAAACAAAGGATGATAAGTAATGCCAAACGAATCGCTTAATTTATTTGATGAAGATTCGCAAAATACTGAATCAATTAAAACGGAACCTCAGTTTGTGGTGGGCAAAGTTTCTGCGATTTTTTTTGCTAGTCCGGATAGTTTTTATAAAGTTTTACTGGTAAAAATCAGTGAAACTAATTTGGAGTGGCATGAAGATGAAATCGTGGTAACCGGTAGCTTTGGTGATATTAAAGAAGAACAAGCCTATCGTTTTGTGGGTGCCACGGTTACCCATCCGAAGTATGGAACTCAGTTTCAGGCAACTAATTACGAGAGTGCCACACCAACAACGAAAGAGGGGCTAGTTGCTTATTTATCCGGTGACGAGTTCAAAGGAATCGGTAAAAAGACGGCTGAAAAGATTGTGGCGTTACTTGGAACCGGCGCAATTGATAAAATTATTCAAGATCCAGACGTTTTAACACCTTTAAATTTTAAAAAAGAAATGCAAGCAAATTTAGTTGCCGTCCTTAAAGCTAATAATGGAATGGAACAAATCATCATTGACTTGAACGGTTATGGGTTCGGAAGTCAGCTAGCAGCTAGTATTTATAATAAATACCGTGAAGAAACCCTCGATATTCTGCACAAGAATCCGTATCAATTGATCGAAGATATTGATGGAATTGGTTTTAAGCGAGCTGATCAAATTGCGGAAGCTTTAGATATTTCGTTTGATGCACCGGCACGGATTGATGGCGCTATTTTAACGGCCTCGAGTGACATCAGTAATTCTAATGGTGATACCTATACTGATGCCCGTTCACTTTTAAAAACGACGTTAGGGCTATTGGAAAATAGTCGCAATCAGGCCGTTGATCCGCAAAAAGTAGCCGATGAATTAGTTAGTTTGGCTAAGGATGGCAAGGTTGTTGGGGAAGAGAATCGAATTTATCTACGCAATTTATTTGAAGCAGAATGGCAAATTGCTGAGCACGTCAAACGGTTGCATGATGCCAAAGAAACGCACACGTTTAAAACTGATGAAATTCAAGGTGCGATTGATTTAGCACAAAAACAGTTTCACATTACCTATGATGATTCTCAACGCCAAGCTCTTTTAAAGGCAATGCAGTCAAAGTTGTTTTTACTAACCGGGGGTCCTGGAACTGGTAAAACAACCATTATTAATGGGATTGTCAAAACTTTTGCCACGTTAAATGATTTTTCTTTAGACGTCAATGAGTATCATGATAATCCGTTTCCGGTTTTATTAGCGGCACCAACTGGACGGGCAGCTAAACGGATGAGTGAAGTGACAGGTTTACCAGCAAGTACGATTCATCGGATGCTGGGACTAACCGGTCGTGAAACAAATCCTGACCAAGAAACGAAAGATCTTGAAGGCAGTTTGTTAATTGTGGACGAAATGTCGATGGTAGACACCTTTTTGTTTAAAACCTTGATGCGGGCAATTTCCAATAACATGAAAGTTATTTTGGTGGGCGATAAGGATCAGCTCCCATCTGTTGGTGCTGGTCAGATTTTCAATGATTTGTTGAAGAGTGAAGTTATTCCTAAGATTGAGTTAACCAAAATCTATCGACAAGATAATGGTTCAAGCATTGTGCCCCTTGCCCATGCGATTAAAGAAGGACGGCTGCCTGATGACTTTACCAAAAACCAAAAAGATCGTTCATTTATTGCCTGTTCAACTAGTCAAGTAGATAGTGTCATTTCACAGGTCGTCCATAAGGCTGAGCAAAAAGGATTTACCGCCCAAGATATTCAGGTTTTAGCACCGATGTATCGGGGGATGGCCGGTATCGATCGATTGAATGAATCATTGCAGAAGATCTTAAATCCTAAAAAAAACGCGCGGACCAAAGAAGTTGAATTTCGTGGCCAACACTTTCGGATTGGTGACAAAGTCCTTCAATTAGTTAATGTCCCAGAAAATAACGTTTTTAATGGTGATATGGGGATCATTAAGGGGATTATTTCAGCTAAGGACAAAGATAATACTGATAAACAAGATAAATTAGTGATTGATTTTGACGAGACTGAAGTGACGTATGGACGCAAGGATTGGATTCAAATTACCTTGGCATACTGTACGTCGATTCACAAATCACAGGGTAGTGAATTCAAGATGGTAATTTTGCCAATGGTTCAGCAATATTCACGGATGTTACAACGAAATTTGTTGTATACTGCAGTTTCCCGGGCAGAATCTTTGTTAATTCTCTTGGGGGATAAAACAGCCTTCGAAAAGTGCGTTAACAATTTAGCCGTTAATCGACGGACTACCTTGAAACAGCGTTTGTTAACTGTTTTTGATGGAAAACAGGTTGCAAAAACAAAATCCGATCTTTTAGTTGCGACAAAAAAAGTTGTGCCACAAGTCGAAACAGAAATAAAAGCGCCAGTCACTGCTAAAGTAGAAAAAAAATCAGGGGAATCTGCGGTACCCGACACTGTTTTAACCATCAGTAAAGTCCAAGGTCAAATAATCGATCCCATGATTGGGATGGCAGGAATTACGCCGCAAAGTTTTATGAAGGCTTAAAGGTGTTGCGCTTTTTTGCCAGGACTGCGATAATGGTGTCGGGATAAATTTGAGAGTTTTAATGGAGGATGTCATGACATCAGATAGCGCTAAGCAACGCATGAAACTTTTTACGCTAAATTCGAATCAACCGTTAGCTGAAAAAATTGCTAGAGAAGCCGGAGTTCCACTTGGTAAAGCGACTGTCAATCGTTTTAGTGATGGTGAAATTCAGGTTAATATTGATGAAAGTATCCGTGGGGCTGAAGTTTATGTAATCCAATCAATTTCAGAACCAGTAAATGATATGTTAATGGAGCTTATGATTATGGTTGATGCGCTTCGCCGAGCAAGCGCGAGTCAAATCAATGTGGTTATTCCTTACTATGGCTATTCGCGTCAGGATCGTAAGGCACGGTCACGTGAACCCATTACTGCAAAGCTAATTGCTGATTTGCTGGAAATGGATAAGATTACTCGGGTTGTAACAATTGACTTACACGCAGCTCAAATTCAAGGCTTCTTTGATGTTCCAGTTGATCATTTAGTGGCAGCTCCATTATTGGCCAGTTATTTTACGGATCATCAGATTACAGATAATTTGGTAGTTGTATCACCTGATCATGCGGGTGTTTCTCGTGCACGAACCATGGCGGAGTTATTAGGAACCCCGATTGCCATCATTGATAATCGGAATGTGGAATCTAGTGAGTCACTTGATGAAATTCCTACTGAAATAATTGGTGATGTAAAGGGGAAAACCTGTATTGTCGTGGATGATATGATTGATACGGGAACCCGAATTACTATTTCGGCGACGGCTTTGAAAAATGCCGGTGCTACAAAAGTTTATGGTTGCGCAACGCATGCTATTTTCTCTAAAAACGCACCTGAAATTCTCCAAAACTCTCAGTTAGAGAAAGTTGTTGTGACCGATTCTATTCGCATTGACAAAGAAAAACAATTTGATAAACTGGTTCAAATGTCAGTTGGCCCATTAGTGGGTAATGCGATTAAGATGATTCACAACAATGAGCCATTAGAACCACTTTTTAGAAGCTCAATTAAAAACTAAACATTCGTTTTGAAAGCATTTCTGGAGCAGTTCATCTTTTTCGATGAATGTCTAAAGGAATGCTTTTTTGCTGATGCCGTGGTTTTAATATGGGTAATTTAATGCTATGTTAATATTAAACATGCGTTGGAGGGATGTCTTTTGGATCGTATTCTAAGTTTTATGAAACGCGATGACGTTGAATTGTATACAACGTTATTTGTGATTATTCTTATTTTATTTTTATTGAAACCATTTTTGTCATTGATTTTATTTGTCGTGATTTTTTCTTTTCTTGGGCACGTGGGAACTAAAAATTTACGAAAAATTTTACCTCTGAATCAACCCTTTGCTACCGTTATTTTGTATGTGGTGACAATCGGTCTTTTTGTAATGATTGTTAGCATTGCAACCCCGCTGTTGGTCGATCAGTTTAGCGGCTTGCCTAAACTAGTTGAAGCGACAATCGACAAACATCCCGTTTTTGACAAACAAATTTATACTTGGGCTCAAAAGGCCATTCATAACTCTTCTATTCTGAAACATAGTTCAGATTTAGCTTTGACTGGGTTAGTAAAACTGGGTCATGTCGGTCGTGGCTTAGAACATGTATTAATGGCTATTTTTTTAAGCTTTATTTTCAATTTAACCTACACTCATTTACGTAATTTTGGCCATGCTTTTTTGCATAGTCGCTATAATCGTTTGTTTATTAATGTTTATACGCTGGCTGATAAATTTATTTCGATTTTCGGAACGGTTATTGAAACTCAGCTGATTATTTGTTCCATTAATACCATTCTCATGACTATCGGATTGTGGATCATTGGGATGCCGAGTTTACTAGTTCTGGCCTTAGTTGTTTTTGTTTTGGGCCTTATTCCGGTTGCTGGTGTGTTAATTTCACTTATTCCACTTGCGGTAATTGGCTTTTCCGTTAACGGTCTAATTACGGTCCTAGAAGTATTAATCTTGGTTGTCCTTGTGCATGCTTTTGAATCGTACTTCTTACACCCACGGCTTATGGCAAATGCTACGGCACTGCCAATATTTGTGACTTTCATCACTTTAATCGTAAGTGATGAATTGTTTGGAACCTGGGGGTTGATTGTGGGCATTCCAATTGTGGCTTTCTTTATCGATGTCTTAGGGGTTAATATTCGCAAACAGCAACCCAAAAACATAAAGCAAAGTATTCATTCAGAAATTGATAATTAAGCTTTGAAAACGTTTTATATAATTAATTTGATAATTGACTAGTAAAAAATGAACTTTTATGATTGATTTTGAACGAAATTGGTGCTATATTACTATAGGCAGGTGAAATGAAAGTGTTTACAGAAGAAAGACAACAAGCAATAATCAAACAGCTTAATCGAGATGGCATCGTCAAACTTCAAGAACTGGTGCAAACGTTAGACTGCTCAATTTCTACGGTGCGCCGTGATTTGCAAGAGTTAGAAGATCAGGGAAAACTTGTGCGTGTTCATGGTGGGGCAACCCAAATTACTACTTTGCAAAGCGAACCAGGTGTTTTAGAAAAGTCTTCCAAAAACGTTCAGGCGAAGCAAAAAATCGCTAAATTGGCTGTTCAACAGATTAGGGCTGATGAAGTTATCTATTTGGATGCAGGGACGTCGACTGAAGCGATGATTCCGTTTATGACAACTTTAAGCTCTGTTCTGGTAGTCACAAATGGTGTGCAATTGGCTTCAAAGTTAGCAGACATTAATGTGAAAACTTATTTATTAGGTGGTGAACTTAAAAACACCACTAAGGCCATCATTGGTGCGGATGTAGTCGAAACGATCAAAAACTTTCGGTTTAACCGGGCATTCATGGGCGTGAACGGGGTTCATCCTAAATACGGGTTTACAACTCCGGACCCAAATGAAGCGGCTGTGAAGCGGGCCGTTCTAGCTCAAAGTGAGTTAGGATATTTTCTTGCAGATAAAAGTAAATTAAACGAAGTGTCGTTTGCGAAAGTTGCTGAACTAGGTGCTGGTGTTTTACTTACTGATGAGCACGATAAAGAAGTTTTACAAGAATTTGATCAGACAAAAAGAATAATGGAGGCTGAAAAATGATTTATACGGTAACTTTGAATCCATCGATAGACTATGTGGTTCAACTTCCAAAATTAAATTTGGGTGAAGTCAATCGACTTGAAACCAGTTATAAATTCCCAGGTGGTAAAGGAATTAATGTTTCACGAATTTTACGTGAACTTGGCTATGCCAATCAAGCCTGGGGATTTTTAGGTGGGTTTACAGGTGAATTTGTCAGTGACAAACTTAATCAGCTAAACTTGGATAGTCATTTTACTAAGATTGCAGATGATACTCGAATTAATGTCAAACTCAAAGCTGATCAAGAAACTGAATTAAATGCAGCGGGTCCAAAAATTACAAAGGCCGAAAAGCAAGTGTTTGTTTCCCAATTTGATGAGTTGAAAGAAAATGATGTAGTCATTTTTTCTGGAAGTGTGCCAAGTAGTTTACCCGAAACCTTTTATTTTGACCTAATTCAAAAGGTTAAGGAACGACATGCGGAATATGCAGTGGATACGACTGGTGAGGCGCTCAAGAAAACTTTGCCAACGCATCCAGTGGTTGTTAAGCCTAATAATCATGAGTTGGCTGATTTATTTGGAGTTGAACTCAATAGCCTAGCTGAAATTAAAAAGTATGGACAAAAATTAATCGCCATGGGTGCGCAAAACGTCATGATTTCAATGGCAGGTGATGGTGGGATGTTAGTTACCAAGGATCATTGTTATCGCAGTGCCGCGCCAAAGGGGACCGTTCAAAATTCTGTCGGCGCCGGAGATTCAATGTTAGCTGGTTTTACCGGGACTTTTGATGCTACTCACGATCCAGTGGAAAGTTTCCGTTACGGATTGGCCTGTGGAAGTGCCACAGCCTTTTCTGCAGATATTGCGACCAAGGCAAAAATTGATGAAATATTACCACAAATTAAAATAGAAGAATTTTAGGAGGCGAGAATCTCATGGATATTCGTGAATTATTACTTAAGGATGTCATGATCATGGATTTAAAAGCTAAGTCAAAAGACGAAGTTATTGATGAAATGGTTCATAAGTATTTTGAACAGGGTGTGATTGATGATGAGAAGTTGTATAAGGCCGACATCATCAAACGGGAACAAGAATCCACAACCGGAATTGGTGATGGGATTGCGATGCCTCATGCTAAAGACAAGGCCGTAAAACGAGCCACAGTTCTTTTCGCTAAAAGTGAAGCCGGGGTCGACTTTGATGCGTTAGATGGGCAACTAGTTCAGTTATTCTTTATGATTGCCGCTCCAGAAGGTGCTAATAATACTCATTTACAGGCTTTAGCTTCCTTATCTAGCTTATTAATTAATCCAGATTTAGTTGCTAAACTGAAACAAGCTAAGACTCCTGATGAGGTGCAACAGCTCTTTTCTGATGCCCAGTCGGCAAAAGAGGCTCAGGAAAAAGCAGATGCTGAAAAAGAATCTAAGACAAGCGATGTCCCTCAAGATAATGGTAAACGCCCTTATGTTGTGGCTGTTTCTGCTTGTCCAAACGGGATTGCTCATACGTATATGGCAGAAGCTGCTTTAAAAAAGTCCGCTAAAGAAAAAAATATTGATATTAAAGTTGAAACAAATGGTTCTGAAGGCGTTTTACATCGTTTGACCGCTGAGGACATTGCCAGAGCTGATGGCGTCGTGATTACCGCAGATAAAAAGGTGGAAATGGCGCGTTTTAATGGTAAAAAATTATTAAACCGACCAGTAATTGATGGCATTAATAAATCTGACGAATTATTAGATCAAATTGAAGCTGGCAACGCACCGATTTATCAGGCTGTTGACGGTGATGAACCAAGTGATTCTGAAGAGGGCCAAAATGGCGGTCTTTGGAATGAAATCTATAAAGATTTGATGAATGGTGTTTCGCATATGCTGCCTTTCGTTGTGGGTGGCGGAATTATCATGGCGTTATCATTTATTCTAGAACGTTATGTGGGTTCGCATAGTATGTACTTCTTGTTTTTTAATCATTTAGGTAACTATGCGTTTGCGTTTTTAGTTCCAATTTTGGCCGGCTATATTGCGGAATCAATTGGTGATTTGCCTGCTTTAATGCCAGGTGTTGTTGGCGGTTTTATGGCCAATACGGCGGCTGCCAATATCATGAAAACTACTAGTGTTTCTGGATTTATTGGTGGTTTGTTAGCTGGTTTCTTAGCCGGAATTGTAGTGAACTGGCTTAAAAAGGTCTTTAAAGGGGTTCCAAGAAGTTTAGAAGGTCTGAAGCCAATGCTACTTTACCCAATTTTGAGTTTGCTAATTGTTGGTGTGTCAATGTTCTTTATCATTAATCCAATTTTTGCAGCTGTAAATGCATGGATTACCCATGTCTTAAACGGAATGGGGACCGGGAATGCAGTCTTGCTAGGGACGATTCTTGGCGGCATGATGGCATTGGATATGGGAGGTCCATTCAATAAGGCTGCTTACACATTTGCAATTGCCGCCTATACATCAACTGGCGACGGCAAACTGATGGCTGCTGTTATGGTTGGTGGGATGATTCCACCACTTGCTACTGCGATTGCCACAACTGTTTGGCCCAAGAAATTTACGGAACAGGAACGCCAAGCTGGTATTTCTAATTGGGTATTAGGTATTTCTTTTATCACGGAAGGTGCAATTCCATTTGCCACTGCTGATCCACTGCATGTGATTGTTTCTAGTGTAATCGGCTCAGCAATTGGAGGCGGTTTGACTCAGCTATGGCGGGTTAGTGTTCCTGCACCGCATGGTGGTCTTTGGGTATTACCTTTGGCTTCAAACGGATTATTTTATGTTTTGGCCGTTGTTGTTGGTGCGATTGTAGCTGGGATCATATTAGGAATCTGGCGACCGGTTAAAGTTCAATCAACAAAATAAATAAGTTTAAAAAAGAGTGAGGAAAAGGCGGTTAGATTCTGAGCACAATCTAGACTAAGCGGAAGAATCTGACTTTTTTCACTTTTTAGAAATAATTTATGGGAAAATATATAAACGAGGCCAGCAAAACTATGTTTTGTTGCAGCCTCGTTTTTTGTAAATATTTTCAGTCTGAATATTATGAAAAAATGACTAAATTTAGGTACTTGAAAATGTATAAAATTCGTCAAAACGAAATTTTTATACATTATGGAAACGACTGATAATCAAAGTGTAAAGGCCTAATGTTACAAGACTATGTAACAATCGCCAAATACTGTAACATGTTTGTAACAGTGCTTGAAACAGGCGTTCGCTTTAGAAAAGAAACAAAAAAAAGTTTAAGAAAGTTTAAAGGAAAACGGATACCTTAACAACTTTAGTAGCAAGCTTTCATATGCTTTTCCAAAAGCTTATTCGGAAATATATGCATAAACAGGCTATTTTTTTACGAAATTTCGTGCTACAATACACCTAGTAAATTTATTAGGTTTATACTAATTGTTTAAAAATGATTATTTATAGCTTTAGAAATTGAATTAAAGGAGTGGGGTATATGGTTAAATCACACAGTAATTCTAAAACAACAAAGGTAGTACTCGCAGGAGTTGCAGGTGCGGCTGGATTGTTTATCGCTGGAGCTACACAAACTGTTAATGCTGATTCAGTAAAAGTTGCCAAAAATGACACAGTTTGGGGCATTTCTCAAAAGTATAATGTTTCCATTAAGAGTATTGAGACTTTAAATAAAATCAATCAAAAGTCACATTTAATTTTGGTTGGTCAAAAAGTTGAAATTCCTGGAACAACAGATCAAAAACAAAGCGAAGCAAGTTCAAAAGAATACATAAAAGTCACTGTTAAAGCGGGCGATAGTTTATGGCAAATTGCTCAAGATAAGGGTGTCTCTGTTGCTTCGATTAAAGAAGCTAATGGACTTAGCAGTAATTTAATTTTGGTTGGTCAATCCTTAAAGGTTCCTGTTTCTGGTAGCAATGCTGCTAAAAGCACTGCACCAAAGGTTGAATATAAGGCTGCTTCTTCAGCTGCTCAAAGTTCATCAACCTCAGCTGCAGGTGAAAGTTCAGTTTCATCAGCGTCAGTTTCCAGTTCAAGCAAGGCTGAAGCTGCGTCAACAAGTTCTTCAGTTTCGAGTGTGTCAAGTTCTTCAACAGACGCAAGTTCTGTAACTTCTGAAAGCTCGAGTGTGGCTTCAAGTAGCGCGGCTTCTTCTGAAACGACCTCAGCAAGTAGCACTGTATCTGCAAGTAGTGCAGTTTCATCTGCTTCAACGCCTAGTGTGGTATCTGAAAGCTCAAGTAGTGCAGCTTCAAGTACAACTCCAAGTTCCAGTGCAGCACAGAGTTCTAGCGCAGCTAAATCTGTAGCTTCAACAGTTAGTTCGAGTGTTGCTTCTAGTGCAACACCTAAATCAAGTGCTGCAGCCGTGAAGACAGCTTATTCAACAAGTTCAACTCAAAGTAGCACAGCAACGAAAGCTTCTAGTGCAGCTAAGACAACAGTTACTTCAGCAGCTTCATCAAGTTCTAAAACAACTGCAAGCAGTGCTTCAACCAAAACTACAACCACATCAAGCAGTTCTGCTTTAACTTCTGGTTCAGTGGTAAGTCTTGCTGTCAAGTTGGCTAATGCCAATATTCCTTACGTATGGGGCGGTTCTACTTTAAGTGGAATGGATTGCTCTGGCTTAGTTGATTATGTATATAAGAATGCTGAAGGGATTAGCTTACCTCATAATACTATTGCCCTTGAAAGCTATGTCACAACAGAATCTGTTTCTGCGGCTCAACCAGGAGATTTGATTTTCTGGGGTTCTAAAGGTTCAACTTACCATGTAGCTATCTACATTGGTAATAACCAATATGTTGCTGCTCCACAACCTGGTCAAAATGTTGATGTTGAAACAATCAGCAGTTACTTTGCACCAAGCTTTGCAGGACGTGTTAAATAAATTTTAAAAAAACAAAAAGCTGGAGAGTAATTGATTTCCGGCTTTTTTGATCCAAAAAAATCAGGAAACCCATCTAACATTGCAAGGTGAGTTTCCTGATTTTATATATTGTAATTTAAAACGTCGTTAATTTGTAGTTATCACTATTTTGCTCATATTCTAAAGCTTTGCCTTCAAGTGGTTCAACAAATTCAATGTTGTAATCTGTATTATCCTCAACCAACTGAATAGCATCTTCTTTTGTTGGTGCTTCCAGATAAATAGATTTGGTAGCTTCCCGTTTAGGGGTTGTTTCTGCAGATGTTTGGAATAAAACTTTAAAAATCATGACATGTGCTCCTTTTAAGAAAATTTAAGATATCTAAGCTTAGCTGTTAAAAAGCAAGTAACGCTAAAGATTAACATACTTATTTTAGCATACCAACTTCTTTAAGTATAGAATTGGAACGCTATAAACCATTGAAAACGGGGGATTTATGCTAAAATGGGGTTAATAAGTAAAGGAGCTAAACTATGATCATACTAGATATTTTGATTGTGCTTATCGTAATTGGTTTGATAGGTAGCTATGCTATTCGGCGGCGCAAACGCAAGCAGGCTTTATTAGTTGTGCAGGAGGCTAGTCGCAAGGATGTGGCCTTGGCCATGAAGAAAGTTTCTTATGCATTGGATGAACAAAAAATTACCCTTTCTGATAAGGTCGGTACTGAACCTGAATTAGTTTCGGATATCTGGGGACGTGGTGTGTTAGCTTTCGAATTTTCATTTGGAAAAACAGATTTGAAAAAAAGTGAATTGGAGCCTTTACGGCACTGGATTAATGAAGTCGTAGAAAAATATGCGAAGGATAATCAAATTCCTAGTAAGTATGAATATCCTGTCTTCTGCGTGACTGATATTTGGCTATATCATGAAGAGTTACACGTGGATGTCGCGAATGTCATTAATGAACCTACAAGAGAGTATATTGAAGATCTGCATAAAGTGGAATAAAAAATAGAGATTGGGAAAACTCCCATCTCTATTTTTATTAGCCAATGATGACGGCATCATCATCAATCTTAAGCGGCTCTTTTTTATTAATGTGATCATAGAAAAGGGTGCCTTTCAAATGATCAATTTCGTGTTGACAAACAATTGCCGGATAATCCTTCAAACGAATCTTCTTATTTTCACCATCAACAGTTTGATATTTGAGTGTAATACGATCATGGCGAGGTACGTAACCAGGGATGTCTTTATCAACCGATAAGCAACCTTCTCCTTCTTCGAGAGCAGCAACTTGAACAGACTCACTAACGATCACCGGGTTAACAAGAACATCTTTAAATAAAACTGGCTTATCCTTACCACCGGGAACCAAAACGGCGGCCATTTGCAAAGAAACGCCAACTTGGGGAGCTGCTAAGCCAACACCAGCCCGTAGTTTGTATTTTTCTGCAATCTCTGGGTTTTGACTATTTACCAAGTATTCCATCATGGTATCAGCTAATTTCTTTTGATCAGCTGTTAATGGAAATGTTGCTTTTTCTGCGCGTTTTCGTAATACTGGATCACCATCACGGGTGATGTCATTCATTTTTATCACTTTCAAAACCTCCAAATGTTTCTTCAAAATTATTTTACCATACTTATAATTAATAAAAACGGGTAAGAACATTTTTAAAACTGTGATAAAAGGGGTAGAATGTAGCTAACTGATTTTATGAGAAAGGATACAGTGATGAGTGAAAATTACGCGTACCCGTTAGAGCCAGAGTGGGAGATAGAAGAAATTACAACTGTGGTTGCTTTATACACCGCGGTGGAAACAGCATTCTTAAATGGAATTGATCGTCAATTGTTTTTAAATCAATATCGTGATTTCAAACAAATTGTGAAGAGTAAATCTGAAGAAAAACAATTAACCAAAAGGTTTTTACAAGCTTCCGGATTTGATATGTATGTGGCTGTGAAAGCTGCTCAAACCTCAAATAGAAAGAGAATTGGACCATTAAGCAAATAGGTGAGTTATGAACAATATGGAAAATTTAAGACAAACCGATCAAGTTATTCGCGGCTGGTTGAAAGAAATTCGCAAGGATGTGTTGGGTGAACTACATGATCCCTTGTCAGTTGCAGAAAAAAGTAGTCGCAAAGATCTTGTAACAAATGTCGATAAAGCAAATGAAAAAAAGATAATTAAATATATTCGAGAGCTTGATCCAGAAGCAAAAATTTTGGGTGAAGAAGGACAAGGAGATCGCGTTACCGACATGCAAGGACACGTTTGGATCATTGATCCGTTAGATGGTACTTTAAATTTTGTCAAACAACGCGATAATTTTGCAGTGATGATCGCTTTGTATATAGATGGCACGGGCGTGCTTGGATACATTATGGATGTCATGCGTGACATTATTTATGGGGGTGGTCCGCAACTGGGTGTGTTTAACCAGAGTGGCCAATTACCTAAACCAGCAAATATTAGTTTAAAAGATGGTCTATTGGGAGTCAGCGGGCCAATGCTGATTCACGATAAATATCATTTGCAAGCAATTGATGAGGCAAGTTCCGGTGTTCGCATTATTGGTAGTGCGGGAATTGAATTTATTCAGGTCTTAACGGGAAAGCAAAACGGTTACATTTCTCATTTAATGCCTTGGGATTTTGCTGCAGGAAAGATTTTAGCAGAAACCCTTGATCTTTCGGTGACAAAGGTTGACGGAACACCTGTTGATATGCTATCATTAAATGATGTATTAGTATCAACAAGAGATACACACAAAGATATACTAAATATGATTAGGTAGTCTGACTGTGACAAACTAGTCGCAGTTTTTTTATGGAGATACCCAGGAAAAGGAGAAACACTTTTGAAACGACGAGATGATATTCGAAACATCGCAATTATTGCCCATGTTGACCACGGTAAGACAACTTTGGTGAACGAAATGCTAAAGCAATCAGATACATTGGACGAACACACCCATATTGAGGATCGGGCAATGGATACCAATGCGATCGAACGTGAGCGAGGCATTACGATTCTTTCTAAGAATACAGCCGTTCGGTATGGCGACAAACAAATTAATATTTTGGATACCCCAGGACATGCGGACTTCGGTGGTGAAGTTGAACGAATTATGCGCATGGTTGATGGTGTCTTGTTAGTTGTCGATGCTTTTGAAGGTACAATGCCACAAACACGTTTTGTGCTTAAGAAGGCTTTGGAACAACATTTAACACCAATTGTAGTTATCAATAAAATTGACCGACCAGGCGCTCGTCCTGAAGAAGTTGTCGACGAGGTCTTAGATCTGTTTATTGAACTTGGTGCTGATGAAGATCAATTAGATTTTCCAATTGTTTACGCTAGTGCGTTAAACGGAACATCTAGTTATTCTAGTGATCCTGCTGAGCAAAAGCATACAATGAAGCCATTGTTTGACACAATTATCAAAACAATTCCAGCACCAGTTGATAATAGTGAAGAACCCTTACAATTCCAAGTTGCACTGTTAGATTACAACGACTTTGTTGGCCGTGTAGGAATTGGTCGCATTTTCCGCGGTAAAATTAAAGTTGGCGATAACGTTACTGTTATGAAGCTTGACGGTTCAACTAAGAACTTTCGAGTTACCAAGTTGTTTGGATTCTTTGGTTTGAAACGCTTGGAAATTAATGAAGCTAAGGCTGGAGATTTAATTGCTGTTTCTGGAATGGAAGATATTTTCGTTGGTGAAACGGTTACAGATCCTGCCCACCAGGAAGCTTTACCATTGCTTCGGATTGATGAGCCTACTTTGCAGATGACATTCAGAACTAATGATTCGCCATTTGCCGGTCGTGAAGGTAAGTTTGTCACTTCACGTCAACTGGAACAACGTTTGAAGTTGGAATTGCATACTGATGTTTCACTACGTGTTGAAGACACTGACGATCCAGGTGCTTGGATTGTTTCTGGTCGTGGTGAATTGCATTTGTCAATTTTGATTGAAACTTTACGTCGTGAAGGTTATGAATTACAGGCTTCACGTCCAGAAGTTATCTACAAGGAAATTGATGGCAAGCTTTGCGAACCATTTGAAACTGTTCAAATTGATACCCCTGACGAATATACAGGCTCGATTATCGATAGCTTGTCACAACGTAAGGGTGAAATGCAGAACATGGAAACCACTGACAATGGTCAAACACGTTTAACATTCTTGGCACCAACTCGTGGCTTGATTGGTTATTCCACTGGATTTTTATCAATGACTCGTGGTTACGGAATTATGAACCATACCTTTTCAAAGTACATGCCAGTTATTAAAAACTGGAACCCTGGTCGTCGTAACGGAACCTTGGTTTCAATTAACTCTGGTAAAGTGACTACTTATGCAATCATGGGTATTGAAGGCCGAGGCACAATTTTTGTTGACCCAGGTTTGGAAGTTTATGAAGGAATGATTGTTGGTCAAAACAGCCGTGAAAATGATATTTCAGTTAATATCACTCGTGGTAAGAACCAGACTAACGTTCGTGCTGCTGGATCTGATGATATGGCTAAAATCAAGACACCAACTCATTTAACTCTTGAAGAGTCACTTGAATTCATCAATGAAGATGAATATTGTGAAATTACTCCTGAACATGTACGTTTGCGTAAACAGATTTTAAATACAAATGAACGTGAAAAAGAAGCCAAACGTCGTAAGACTGCTTCAAAAAAATAAATAAGTTATAATAAAAGGAAACTCATTAGTTGAGTTTCCTTTTTTGTATTTTAGGAGGAATTTAGAAATGCCACAAATCTATTTTTTATGTACTGGTAATTCTTGTCGTAGCCAAATGGCAGAAGGTCTTGCAAAACAAATTTTGGGAAATGACTGGCAAATTGCAAGTGTCGGAATTGAAGTACATGGATTAAATCCTCTTGCTGTGAAAGTTATGGCAGAGAAACAAATTGATATTTCAAAGCAAACTTCTAAGTTAATTGATGCAGACTATTTGGCAAACTGTGATTATATAGTAACCCTATGCGGAGATGCCCGTGATCGTTGCCCAGTAACCCCAGCCACTATTAAGAAACTTCATTGGCCTTTGCGAGATCCAGCACAAGCAATTGGTAACGAAGAAGAGGTTTTAAATGTGTTTCGGCAGGTACGCGATGAGATTGAAAAACGAATCATACAACTTTCTTTAGATTGTGTGTAACAGACAAAATAAATTGTTTGCAAAAGTATATTATTACTAAATTAGTTGAACCGTAATATTTATTTCTTTTAAGGTGCTAATCATTTCTTATAATGCTATAATGTAAGCGTTTAGCAGGCTGCAGATAGTATTATCAAAGGGGGGACGAAATGTCATGAAAAAAAGTAACTATAGTAAGCTAAATTGGAGCTTACAAAGGGATTTAGCAGAAAGAAAAGAACATTTTAAAATGTTTAAGGCAGGACGAACGTGGTTATTTGCGGGAGTTACTGTCCTTTTTTTTGGAAGTGGAATTTTCTTTAATCAGATAAGTATTCAGGCTGATACTAGTTCTGAATCTAGTTCTGTAGTGGCTAAAACTTCAACGGTAAGTAAAGATAGCACTCAAACTACAAGTAAAGCGGCATCTAGCTCAAGTATTGCAGAGCAAAGCACCAGTGCTGATAAGGTCAAAACTAGTGATTCTGTAAACAATAGAAAAGAAGTACAGAATACTGTTACTCAGAGTGTAAGTAGTTCTAATAATTCGGAAAGTATTGGTCAGAGTTCTGCAGCAATAGTTGTGGCAAGTAAAGATAAAAATTTGGCAACTAACAAATTAGCAAGCAGTAGTTCTACTGAATCAACCGTTGCTAATCGAGATTTAAAAAAAGAAGATTCTACGACTAGTCCGACAAGTGAAGCCTCAAAGGTTGCAGTTTCTTCAACAGCTACTTCAAGTTTAGCTACCAATGAAAATGAAAGAAACGCGAGTTTAACAATTAGTTATGTAGATGATGACAACGCGGAAAACGTAATTACAACAAAAAAATAAACGGTCAGGTTGGCGATACCAATACTTATAATGTGGCAAATGATTTATCGTGGACTAATATTATGTCCGAAGTCAACAGCAGTAAAAAGAAATATGTATTAGCAACTGGTCAAAGTGGAACGGTGAAATATACCCTTACTGCAGATGATAGTGACAACTTATTAATCCATTTGCAGTTAGCAAATCAAACTTATCAAATACAATATGTTGATCAAACCACTGGAAAAGTGATTAATTCATCCGATTCTAAACTATCAGTAGATGGTAAACCTGGTTCAACTATTAATACTACAGCTGATTATGGTTTAACACTTATTCTAAAAGCAACGAATGCGACAAATTATTTAGCTCGACCCACAGCAGATGCTCCGCAGACAATAACTTTATCGCCAGTTTCAGACGTGATTTCACTCCCAGTTGACACAATTATTAATGCGACAATTTAAACCATACCTGTTTTTGTAGATAATTTGGGAAATGCATTATATTTTCAAAATTTGAATTTATCAAATTTATCACAGGCAAATGTGATAGAAATTGTTACTAATATACAAGAAGGTTTCTCAGAATTATTGAAAAATGATTATTTGACTACTAAGAACTTTAATTCCGATATGACTGATTCAGTCAGTAGTCAATATCAGTCGTTTGTTGCAAAGGAAATGATTTTATATGACCTGCCATTGCTGGGCAAGCTAGATACATTTTTAGGAACGGCATATTATAAGCACGAATTTGATAATTTAAACGAATATACTTATTCGGACACTTTAAAAAGCCTAATTGCTAATATCTTGAATGAATCTGTGTCTGATGGGTCGTTTACAATTAAAATTATGGTTGAAACTTGGAACGCAAAGCTTGAGTCATTGTATCCAGAGGGTATACCTGATACAAGTGCGATATTTAAGCAATTACCAAGTACAGTATTTGAATCGTCACCAGAATCTGATAGCGATGGTCCAATAGAAGCAAAGAATATTACAGATGTCTCAAATCTAACTTTTAGTACAAATGGTGTTGTGTCAATAAAAAATTTAATGGTAATCCAACTGAATTTGGGCATCATTAATGTTACAACCCACTATGTGGATGAAAAGGGAGATTCATTGTCCCCGGATACTGAAATCGAAACCGATTTTCACACCAAAAATCAGTTAACAGCAACAACTGTTTCTGGGTATCATGTGCAAAATATAAAGACTACTGAATCCTTAACCAATGTTAATACAGATATTAAAAATGGTTCCGTTTCGGTTGTTGCACCAACTGATGGAGAGGTTACATTTGTATATGCTAAGGATCAAGTTACGTATACAGTGACACCGGTAGATAAAAACGGTAAGCCAATTAATTGCTTAACACCTAGTGATCCAATTACTGCAGACATTGGTTCAAATGTAAACATCCCAGATTATCCTGGTTACACAGCGTCTCCTGGACAAGATCTCGTAGTTCCAAATAAAGCAAATGGGACTCAGATTGATATTCAAGTTGAATACACACCTGATACGTTTGTCCCAAATAACGGTGATGATGCAAATCCAATAAGTGAGGTTCTAGTTCATCGAACGATCCAGTATAAAGGAGCTGGAGTTATGACGCCAGCCGATGTTGTTCAAGACGTGATTTATAAGTTAATGACTGATGAGACGACTGGTGTAACGTCATGGGCACCGCAGAACGTATATAGTGCCGTAGTTAGCCCGAATCTTGCTGGATATCACGTTGATCAAGTTACAGTACCTATGGTGAAACCTGGAGTTTTTGTGTTAAAGAAGGGTGAAACACCAAAAAACGAAGCAATAGTAACAGTTAACTACAGTAAAGATACGATTGTGGAAAATAATGGGGATAAGACTAATTCGGTGAGTGAAGTCACGGTACATCGAACAATTCATTACACCGGAGCGGGTGCGAAAACTCCGACTAATATCGTACAAGATGTAATTTATAAAGCCGTTACTGATAAAACAGTAGGTAAAACCGTCTGGACGCCACAAGGGTTTTACACAGCTATTACAAGCCCACATGTTGCGGGATATACTGCTGATAAAGAAACAGTGTTGGATGTGATTCCTAAAGCCATAATTATGTCTGAAGGGACACAACCAGCAGATATCAACGTGACTGTAAAGTATAGTGCCGATACGCTTGTTCCAAATAATGGGAATGAAACGAATCCAGTAAATGAAGTTACTATTCATCGGGTCATTCATTATATTGGAGCTGGGATTAGCACTCCCAAAGACGTGATACAAAACGTTATTTATAAGGCTATGACCAATAAAACAACAGGTGAGACAGCTTGGACACCTCAAGGTAGTTATGCTGAAGTTACGAGCCCAACAGTTACTGGATATACAGCTGGTAGTAGGTACCCTTCTGAAAGCGATAGTTTTAACTGAAGGCTCCAGACCGTTAGACTCAAAAGTGAATGTAACTTACGTTAAAGATAAGACAGTCATTGTTAGGCCAACTGATCCAAAGAATCCAACCGATCCAGTCGATCCAACTAATCCAGATGGTCCTAAGTATCCAAATGGTGTATCTGAAAAAGACTTGAATAAGACAGTTAGTCGGACCATCACATACACTGGCGCAGATAAGAATCCAGCAAGTGTAACCCAAACTGGAACTTATACACGAACAGCAACGGTAGATGCGAAAACTGGAGAATTACTTGGTTATGGCGATTGGATCTTGGTCACAAGTGCTGATGGTAATAACACGAATGATGGCTTTACTGCCGTCACAAGTCCAAAGGTCTTAGGCTACACAGCTGACAAGAATGCGACAGCCGTTACCTTAGGTAATGATGCTGTGACAAACTTTAAAGCTGGTTCCGCTGATGTCACGGTAACTTACACCAAGGATGGAACAGTTGAAGTAACAACACCAACTGATCCAACCCAACCAGTTGATCCAAGCAATCCAGATGGACCAAAGATGCCTGAAATTACTGCGGACGATTTGGTGCAAACAGTTACTCGAACTATTACTTACAAAGTCAATGCAAGTAATGATCCGAATACACCAGCAGCTCCAGCAACCGTTACTCAAACAACTAGTTACAAGCGTAGTGCGATAATTGATTTAAAAACTGGTGAGATTCTACGATACACTGATTGGATTGTGAATGGTATTAATAAATTTGTTGCGGTTGATAGTCCTGTTGTTGAGAATTATCAAGCCGATCCGGCTTGTGTTTCAGAAATTACATTAAGTAATAATGAAATTAACTCAATTCACTTAGGCGAAAAGACCAGTCACTTTAACCAAACTGTTTCTTATAATTTTGTTGGCACAGTAACCACAACTAAGGATCCTGATGGTGGCACCACGACCGTTACTAAGAATCCAAATGGAGATGTTACCGATGTTAACAAGACTTGGCCAGATGGCGACAAGACACATGTTCATGTCGATATTAATACTGGTAGGGAAACAGTTACGGAGACTCCTAAGGATAAAGGTTCGTTACCAGAAGTTACTGTGGATCCTGGTCAGACCGTTACAGTTGGTCAAACAACAGTTCACAATGATGAACCTAAAGGTGTTGTCACTTTGACCCATGATTCCGGTAATGATAAGGGATCGTTTGTCACAGTTGTTAACAAGGATGGTTCTACTAGTTATAGCTATGCTAAGGACACAACCGACAATACTGGAAATACCAGTAAACAGATTTCTGTTCAAAAGATTCCAAATGTAACAACTAATGCGGTTGCGATAACTTCTACAAAGAGGTCCGCAACTAATACCAAAAAACTAATACAAAGAATTTACCTCAAACTGATGAACAAACCAATGAAACGGATGCAATAATTGGAATGTCATTGTTAGGGATGATTTTGAGCTTAGTCGGTATTAAATGGCGAAAACACGAACGTGATTAATTGAATAAAAAAGAACCAAACGTTAGCATAAGGCTGAGCAGACGTTTGGTTCTTTTTTTGGCTGGTATTCTTAAACAGTTTCAACAAAAAGGTGACGCAAAAAATTAATTGATAAATGGTAAGAAAATGTATAAGCATTTGATTTGCGAAAATTAAGTATTTAAATTTGGAGTCAGATTTAATTTAAAACTTATTTGTACTGTAAAGGTCTCAAGGTGATTTGACGGTGCTAACACTGTTATTGTTTAAGTTGAAAAAAGAAATGGGGAAATTCCATTTTTCGGAAAATTTAAAATGATGTATATTATAGTGTAATTAATCATCCTATTTTTTGAGGAGTGTACTCTATCAGATAAATGACCAATTATGAATAATGTGTTAAATTATTTACTAAGACAGGCCGCGTTTAAACAAAAATATATTAATTTTTAGTTACTTACGTGGTTTGTTAGGGAGAAAACTCATTGCATTGTTTTGAAAAGGGTGTCAAATATGGGATGTGAGCTAATTTTAGGTTAATTATGAATTCTTTTTAGAAAGAGTACATGCAATATATACCTCTTTACTTTTATGGTGGTATAATGAAACTGGTTACATTTGGGAGATTTTTAGTATTATTTTACAGGTAGGAGATGCTTAACCTTGGAAAATCGTCAAAGAAAATTAAAAAGATTGAAATTATTAAGAGACACGAGTCAAAGTAAAGAACATTTCAAGATGTACAAAGTACGTAAAACTTGGTTGTTTGCCGGAATTACTGTACTTTTCTTTGGAACGGGTATTTTCTTTGGACATCCTTCTGCATATGCGGACACAGTGACAAATGAACCGACAATTTAGGCTTCTAGCAACAGTGCTTCATCTTCAGTGGCAAGTTCTGAAAGTACGTCTTCCGCGGAGAGTTCCACAACAACTAGTAACACAAGTTCGGCCGCTTCAAGTACGACGGCAACATCTAGTACTTCAGCAACTGTTACGAGTTCGGTGGCTAAAAGTATAAGTTCCGCTGCTTCAAGTGCAACTAGTTCAAATGTTTCTTCAAGTGTTTCCGCTAGCTCAAGTTCTGAAACGGCTTCGAGTACATCGGCTTCAGCTGGCAGTGCAACTAGTTCGGCGACAACGACAAGTAGTACAAGTTCTAATGCTTCAAGCGCTACATCTTCAAGTACAGCAAGTGCTGTAGATTCAAGTGTAGCGCTTAGTAATAGCGATAGTTCATCTACGAGTAGTGGTAGTGAGGATGAGCAACAAAGTTCTGAAAGTATGACGGATTCTACGGCCACTAGCGAGATTTCTAGTAGTGCGGCAGCAGTAACTTCTGTTGCGGATAGTTCAACTACCTTAGTTAATCCGACTTCTGAAGAACTGGATCAGGCAAAACAAATTGCACTAACCACGTATGAAGAGACTAAGGTGGCTCAAACTTTAGCCGCCGTTGATGCGGCTTCAACTGTTAATGGGCACACTATTCCGGATGGTTATACTGTTGTTTACAATCAAGATGGCATCATTATGGCAGTTAACGGGACAATCAGTGGCACAGCAGTAACAGGCGTAACGAGTGCAATTGCCTATTTAGATGACCGCTCAGATGTTACCGCGTTATATATTGTTTCATCTATGAATGGTTCAAACATGCCAACGAAAATTTACTTTCAAGCAACAATTTCTAGTACTACTGAATTAAATCAATATGGCGGTTATGATATACCAGTTAAGACAACGGTTCCATCTGGTGGCTTAAGCACGTTTGCACTTGGAATTAAAACGACTGGAAGTGCATCTTATTTTGATTATAGTATTGAGGATGGTGCAATTGTTCCCTCTGCTGAAACAGCTTCGGTAACAGTTTCTTCTAATCAAACCGGTACTTTCACATACACGGTTAATGGTGGTACGCCAGAAACTGGAACCTATGGCAACGCACTTACTGACATCAAGGTTGGAGATGCCGTGGTTATTACACCTGGAAATATTAAAGGTTACACATATACACAATCAAATGGTACTTTTACTGCAGCTAGCAACCCCGTTGCCAATGGGGATGAGGTCACTTATACGGCTGCAACTGCAACTGCAACGATTAACGTCAATTACGAAGATTACTTTGGTAATACGATCGCCACGAGTACTCAATACACTGGAACTTATGGCGATGCAGTTAAAAATTTGACCACCGGTGCGCTTTCGGTTTCTGGTTATAAGTTGAACGTTGCTGATGCTTCTAATAAACCAGCCACTGCTGTAACGATTGGATTAGATGCCGATGGAAACGGTATTACTACTGACGCTAATGGCACAGCCGTAACCTCAATTACGCTCTATTACCGGACAGATGTTACTTTGACTATTTCGGGATCTAAAGTTTATAACGGCATGGACAATGATGGAGGTATGGATAGTGCCGCTGATGATCCTAATGATCTTAATAATATCGTGTTCACGGATCAAAATGGCAATGTGATTCCGGTTGATTTAGCCAGCCTAAATGTCGTGTCCACTGAAGATGTATTTTACTACGATAGTCCAAACGTGGGAACTTATCCGGATGCTATTGGTTTTGGCGCTGCTAGAGCTAAAATTATTAGTTCGTTGACTAAATATAACGCTACGATTGCCAACAGCGGAGCTGGTGATTTGACAATTACAGCGGCTCCAATTACTGCAACCATCTCTAATCCAACTTCAGTGACCTATGATGGTAGCAGTCATACCACCGTACCGACCGTTACCTATACGCGGGACGATGGTACACCTAGTGACACACCTTTACCAGATATGCCATCTTGGACGGCCGACGATTTTGAGTACGTGAGTGCTGACCGTACTGTTTCTAGTTCAGTGACTGATGCTGGGACCTACACAGTGCAATTTTCTGCGGCTGGTTTGGCAAAGTTAGCTGCAGCGAGTGATTCAACTACTGATGGCACAGGTGTGACCCCAGCTAACGCTAATTACACGATTACACCTGCGACAGGAGCGTTCACGATTACGACGGCAGCTGCAACTGCCACGCTTAATTCGACATCATTTGATTATGATGGTACAACGAAAGCTAGTGAAGCTAGTGGGTTAACGGCAACTGTAAACGGAGAAACCATTGATTTGACTAGTGATGATATAACGGTGACAGATGATGGTACGAATGCTGGACCATATAGTTACACGTTGTCTGCTGCAGGAATTGAGGCAATTAATAGTAAACTTGGTGGCAACGCAATACTTTCAGCAAATGGTGTGACGACTGGCAAAATTACGATCAATCAAGTATCTGGAACTGTCAGTTTAACTGGTTCCAGCAAGGTATACGATGGCACGGCCATTAGTTATGTTCCAACGGTGACAGCTCCAGTGAGTGTTACTTTGACAGCTGATGATTATACAATTACGCCTACTACGAATTCGACTGGATCCACTGATTTAAAGGACGCCGGAGATTACACAATTGTCTTGACCCAGGCTGGCATTGATAAGATTACAAGTGCTAATAGTAATTACACGCTGAATGATTTAAGTAAATTAAATGCAACTTATACAATTAACAAAAAGAACGCCACAGTTACGGTAACAGGTGGTTCCAAGACTTATGATGGTAAAGTAGTTGGTGCACCAACGATTTCAGCACCCAATGGGGTGACGTTAACCAGTGAAGATTACACAGTTACCTCAGTTTCTGGAACGACTGATTTAACGGGTGCTGGGACCTATAAGTATGCACTTACTCAAGCGGGTATTGATAAGATTACTAGTACTAATAGTAATTACAAGCTCAATGATTTAAGCAGCCTAACTGCCGAGTACACGATTGATAAACGAGAGATTGAAATTATTACAGCTGATGATCAAACCAAAGTTTATGGTTCTGATGATCCAACGTTGACTGTCACAATTCCTAAAGCAGCCGGAAACACTGGATTAATTTCAGGTGACACGCTTAACTACACTGTTAGTCGTGTAGCAGGTGAGTCAGTTGGAACATATGGTATTAATGTAACTCCAGGAACTAACGCTAATTATATTATTACTACTACTAAAGCAGGCATCCTGACTATTATACGAAAGCTAACTAAAAACGTTTACTTGGAAGACGGATCAAAGGTTTATGACGGGAAGGCGGTTGATTACTGGCCGGTTGTACATGCTGTTTTTAACGATGGAACAGATATTGTTCTAAAATGGTCAACTAAAGCAGCAAATAGCGATTTTGTTTATACACCAGAGACTGGTTCAGAAGATTTAACCGGTGTCGGGACGTATGAAACCACATTGAGTACAGCAGGTATGGATAATTTGATTGCGGCCAATGGTAACTATTACTTAGGTGGTATTGGGGCGCCAACGCCAGCAGGAACCTATACGATTACAGCTGCTACGGCATCAATTACAATTAATGGCAGTAACAAAGTATACGATGGTCAGGAAATTGATTATGTACCAACGATCAGCGTGGTACCAACAAATACTGCCATTACTGCGCCAGCGGCAATTACTTTGAAAACTGGTGATTACACCATTACTGGATCAACGGGGTTGAAGGATGTAGGTACGTACAAAATTACGTTGACTGATCAAGGCGTCGCAGCGATAAAAGCGGCTTTTACTAATTTTGATATAACGATAGATGATAGTGAAATGGCAAATTATATGATCACTGCGAAGCCGGTCACAATTACCGTAACTGGTGGAACCTATGAGTATGATGGTGCTGCGCATAATCCAACTGCAACGGTGAGCGAAACTGCTAACGGTGAAGTACTGAACTACAAATTGAGTGGTGGCTTTACTTATCCTGGAACTAAGACAGTAACGGCGACGTTTGATCCGAATTATGAGATCAATAAAAATTACACGATCTCAGTAATTACAGGTACACTGACTATTATTGGTGATGCTTATAAAGTGGTTACGCGGGATGTGACCTTTACTGGTGGTGGTAAGAACACACCACAGACTGTTAAGCAAACGTTCAGCTATAAAGTAACAACTGAAAATGGAACTACGGAATACAAATTGGACACTAACTCTAGTTATGTCGTTCCGATAATAACCGGTTATACACCATCAATAAATGGGCAGGAATTAGGGTTTAATACCGACAAAACGGCGTATGTACTGGATCAGACGAGCGGTGCACCGACAGGTGGAACCACCGTGCCTACAATTAGTGATATTGCGGTTAGTTACGCGGCCAATGAAGAGTCGGTAACGGTTACGGCGGTCGGTAATAAAACCGGAACAGCATTTACCTATACAGTCAATGGTGGCGCCAGTCAAACTGGGACTTACGGGACTGCATTATCCGGCATTCATTATGATGATGTTGTGGTGATCACACCAGACACTCAGACTGGATACGATATTTCAGCTGATAAGACAACTGTTAATGTGACTGATGATACAACGAACAACACAGTAACGGTTACCTATAAAGCGAATGATCAAGAAGTTTATGTCAATTTTGTTGAAGAGAATACAGGTAAAGTGATCGGTACGGCGACCTTAAAGGGGAAAACGGATGGCACCTATACTATTGCCAATCCGCCAGAAAGTTTTAATGTTCAATTTATGCAGGGAATGAATGATCAAGGTCAACTGGTCAACGTAATGAATAATGCGGCTGTCCTGCAATTAGTTTCGGATAAGTTACCTGCACTTGAGGGTACTTTCCAAGCTGGCGATGGGATTCCAACGATTGATATTTATTATCAAATGCAGTCCTATACTTTGGATACCGAATTTTATGTTAGGAGTGCCGATGGTAGCACTTACACTGATGTTGGACCAGGAACTGTGACTTACGATGCAGAACATAATACTACAACGTATACAGTACCAAATGGTTATGATAATCCACCAGTTGACTCGGTTATTTTATATACGGATGATGATGTTTTTGTGCCATTGGGTAGTGCTGCTGCCGGCGTGATTGATGTTGACGATGTAAAACTTAGGGTTGCTGATGATAATCAAGCTACAGCAACATTCCCAGCTGCAGAGACTTTTAATCCTTATTTTGTGGTTACAGCACAAAATCAGAAAGTTACGGTTAACGCTGTTAATAACGATACTAATAACACTACATTTAGTTATACCGTTAATGGTGGCAAGGCTTTAGTCGGCACTTATGGTACTGAACTTCCCGATATTGTCACTGGTGATGTTATCAAAATTACGCCAAGTAATCAGTCTGGCTTTGTATTTAAACATGCAACAATTACAGCTGATGCAGACACAACTAAAGATCAGGAAGAGATGGTTACTTACAGTTCAGTTGGGCTTAATCAAGTTGAGATAACTTATGGTGATCAGCCAAGCTACACGTTAAATCTTCCAGAAGGGTTAACTAGTGTTTCGTTGACTGCGGCGGATATTGATGTGACTGATGCACAAACTGGTTTGGCTGCTGAAACTACTAATGATGGGACTTACTTGGCTGCTGGCAGTTATCATATTAGCTTAAACGAGAGTGGCTTAGATAAGTTAAAGAAGGCTAACTTAGACTACACGATGATTTTAGATTCTGTGAAGGGGGCAACACTGGTTGTTGACCCAAAGCAGATCACTGTGACCGCCGATAGCCAAGGCAAAGTTTATGGTGATGGCGATCCAGAATTAACGGGTCAAATTGGTGCCGATATCATTGGTGCCGATATCGTGGAGAGTGATAAATTAAGTTACACGATAATACGTGAAGCGGGCGAAGATGTTGGTAGCTACTTTGAGAAGGTTAATGTGGGTAACAATGCTAATTATGTCGTTGTTCCGGTAGCTGGGCGCTTTACGATTACGCCAGCAACAACTGATCCAGCAGATGAAACTACACAAGTTCAAACGATGGCTCCAGAAATCACCTATGGTGAGACGCCAAGTTTGAGTATTACGGTTGGTAAGAATTTAACTACTACTGGGGTTGAACTCACAGCCAGCGATTATACAATTACCGGCGCTAAATACACGAATGATGGCAAGTATCTCGCTGCAGGCAATTATGCAGTTACCTTGAATGCAGATGGTTTGAAGAAGCTTCAAGCGGCCAATCCAAACTACACGATTAGTGGTGAGTCAGTATTGGAAACGACGTTAGTCGTTAAACCAAAGCCAATTACGGTTACCGCTGATAGTCAAACGAAAGTTTATGGAACTAATGATCCAGCTTTAACTGGAGAAGTTGGCACTGGAGTGTTAGGTACCGATACGGTTAACTACACCGTGACACGTGAAGCAGGCGAAGATGTTGGCAGTTACTTTGAGAACGTTAATGCGGGTAACAATGCTAATTATGTTGTTGTTCCGGTAGCTGGGCGCTTTACAATTACGCCTGCATCTACTGGGGATACAGATACATCGGTTAAAGTAAATGACGAAACTTCTGATTATGGGGACAGTACACCTGAGTTTACGATTACACCTGGCAAATTAGTTACAGACCCAGGAAATCTCACAAATGACGATTATACGTTTATCAATCTTGATACTGGTCAAACAATTGGCGGAGTTCCAACGGCTGTTGGTCATTACGAGGTAGTCTTAAATACAAGTGGACAGGCAAAAGTTGAAGCGGCCAATCCAAACTATAACTTTAACTCTGATGATTTTATCAGTGGAACCTATACAATTAATGATGTCATTACCCACAGGGAGATCACCGTCACAAGAACGGTTCATTATACTGGTGCTGGATCTAAGACACCTGTAGATGTTGTGCAAACACTTAACTATGACGTGGCTACTAGTAAGGCAACTGGTAATTCTACTTATACTCCAGAAGGTAGCTATTCAGCAGTTAAGACGCCATCGGTTACAGGATATAGCAATAGTGGTGATATTAGTGCTTTGACACCTACTGAGACGACTATTAAACCTGAGGACACGACTGTAACTGTGACCTATACGAAAGATGAAACGGTAACTGTTGATCCAACTGATCCGAAAGATCCAACGAATCCCATTGATCCAACTAATCCAGATGGACCAAAATATCCAGACGGAGTTAGTGAGACTGATTTGAATAAGACCATTAGTCGAACCATCACTTATACCGGTGCAAACAAGAATCCGGCAAGTGTAACCCAAACTGGGAGTTATACACGAACAGCAACGGTAGATGCGAAGACTGGTGAAGTACTTGGTTATAGTGATTGGGTTTTGGTCACAAGTGACGATGGCAATAACAACAATGATGGCTTTACAGCAGTCATAAGTCCAAAGGTTACTGGTTATACAGCGGATAAGAATGTGGCAGATGTTACCTTAGATAACGATGCTGTGACAAACTTTGTGGCTGGCTCTGATGATGAAACGGTGACCTATACGAAAGATGAAACGGTAACTGTTGATCCAACTGATCCGAAAGATCCAACGAATCCCATTGATCCAACTAATCCAGATGGACCAAAATATCCAGACGGAGTTAGTGAGACTGATTTGGATAAGACCATTAGTCGAACCATCACTTATACCGGTGCAAACAAGAATCCGGCAAGTGTTGCTCAAACAGCAACTTATACCCGGACGGCCTTTGTTGACGCGAAGACAGGCGAGCTCCTTGGTTATAGCGATTGGACCTTGGTCACAAGTGATGATGGCAATAACAACAATGACGGTTTTGCCGGCGTCACAAGTCCAAAGGTTACTGGTTACACAGCAGACAAGAATGCACCATCTGTTACCTTAAATGATGATGAAGTTGCAAACTTTGTGGCTGGTTCTGATGATGTCTTGGTAACTTATACGCCAACTAATGAGATTGTGTACACAGAAATGACTGTTACTCGGACAATTCATTATGTAGGGGCTGGATCAAAGACACCTGTTGATGTGATTGAAAAGGTCATTTACAAAGTTGGCACTAATTTGAGCACTGGTGTGGTGACATACTCACCACAGAATGTGTATGCCAAGGTTGAGACACCTAATATTGTCGGTTATACAAATGATGGTGATGTTGCAGAACTTGTCCCTGTTGAAACAACAATTGAACCTTCAAATAGTTTGGTTGTGGTTCATTACAAGAAGGTTTCGGATTCTGGTAACTCAGGCAATGGCAATGGTGGTACGAAGCCTGAGAAGCCTGAAAATCCTGGAACGCCAAGTCCGGGAGAATCAGACGGTAGTGGCACTGGCAATTCTGGTAGTAACGGAAATTCTGATAATATCGAGAATCCAGAAGTTGGTAACCATTCTGACAATTCTGTTGATAACACGGCAGCGTTTGGAAACCATGGCAATGCACAGTTAACAGCAAATCAATCAACAAATCAGAATGCAAAACGGGAAATGACTAATAAAGCCAGCACGCTTCCACAGACTGATGAGAAGAATGAAAATGTTGTAGCTGTGATGGGAGTTACGATTTTGAGTGCAATGATGGCGTTATTTGGAATTAAACGCAGAAAGCACGACGATGAGTAAGTTACTCAAAAATTAAAAATGGGATTGAACTTCAGTGTTAGGCTGAATCGTTCAATCCCATTTTTGTGTGGACAAAAAGGCAAGAAAAATCTTCACGTAATCGTAACTTTTACCGTGAATGTTAGTGGTATTGCGTAATATATTTAGAAGTTCTGCGTGTTTTCCTCATTTTTGCCAGCGGTTACGTATGCTATAATGTTCAGAGTTAGCACGAAAATATTTACAATCAAGGTGGGTTCATCTTTAATGAAGAAATTTAAGTATTTAGATTATTTTATTGTGGTACCATACGTAATTTTATGCGTATTTGGAATTATCATGGTGTACTCGTCAAGTGCTGATTATTATATTATTAATGGAATCCGTGCAACGAGCTATCTTTTTCGCCAAATGGCATATGTCATGGTTGGATTCTTGGTTGCAGCACTTGTTTTTGAACTTAAACTAAAAAAATTTAGAAGCTCAACATTTTTAAAAATTTTTGCCATTGGGATGATTTTCTCGTTTGTTTATCTCCTGTTTTGGGGTTCGGTTGTGAATGGTGCAAAAGGGTGGATTGAATTAGGGCCGATTAATATTCAACCTGCGGAAGTTGCTAAATTGTTTTTAACACTTTATCTTGCAGATATGCTTTCTAAACATAATGATCGACTTGAAAGAGATCCTAAGAGTTATTATCGCGCACCTTTAATTATGACATTAGTGTTCGTCTTGGCTATTTTTCTTCAGCGTGATTTGGGGGGCGCTACAATCAACTTTACAATCGCCCTGATCATCTTTTTTGCCAGTGGTATTGACTATCGAAAGGGCATTGGCATTATTTTATTAGGTGTTTCAGCCTTCATGTTTGTCTTGCTACCACTTGCATCAAGAATTAATGTAAACACAAAAAATTATATGCTTCAACGAATTGTAGGATTTGCGCATCCGTTCGAACTTGCCAAAAGTTCGGGGAACCAATTAGTTAATTCTTACTATGCTCTCGGAAATGGGGGTGTGTTTGGTGTTGGTTTGGGAAACAGTATTCAGAAAAAAGGGTATTTACCAGAGGCAAATACTGATTTTATCATGGCAGTTGTTTCGGAAGAATTAGGTTTAGTTACGGTAAGCTTAATTTTAATTTTGTTATTAGTTATTGTGGGTCGCGCAATTTGGTTAGGTATTCATGCCCATAACATGTACGAAACTTTAGTTTGCTACGGGTTAGCGACTTATCTTTCAATCCAAACATTTTTCAATATTGGTGGTGTAACGGGTTTACTGCCTATTACAGGAGTAACTTTTCCGTTCATCAGTTATGGTGGTTCAAGTATGTTAGTGTTATCAGTTGCCATGGGCATCTTGCTAAATGTGAGTGCAAACGTACAACGTGAGCGAACTAAAAATTTAACACTGGTTCGCGAATAAAGAGTTTGGAGGGGTATTTGTGAAAAAAGTATTAGTCGCAAATCGTGGCGAGATTGCCACACGAATTTTTCGGGCTTGCAAGGAGCTTTCCTTACAAACAGTTGCTATTTTTGCTAAAGAAGACGCACTGTCAGTTCATCGTTTTAAGGCAGATGAAGCTTATTTAGTTGGTGCTGGTAAAAAACCAGTTGAAGCTTATTTAGATATTGAAGATATCATTCGAATTGCTAAAGAAAATAGCGTGGATGCGATCCACCCAGGCTATGGTTTCTTGTCCGAAAATGAGCAGTTTGCCAAACGTTGTGAAGAAGAGGGTATCACCTTTATTGGACCAAAAGTGGCTCATCTACATATGTTTGGTGACAAACTGGAAGCTAAAGCCGTTGCCAACAAGGCTGGGATTGCAACAATTCCGGGGACCAAAGATCCAGTCACTAGTTTTGCGCAGGTGAAGGCTTTTGCGGACAAACATGGTTATCCCATCATGCTAAAAGCGGCAATGGGCGGTGGCGGCCGTGGGATGCGAATTGTTCAAAAAGAATCACAATTAAAAGAAAGCTATGATCGTGCTAAAAGTGAAGCTATGCAATCATTTGGTAGTGATGAATTATACTTGGAAAAATATTTAAAATCGCCTAAACATATTGAAGTCCAGATACTAGCGGATTCATTTGGCAATGTTTTACATTTGTTTGAGCGGGATTGTTCTGTGCAGCGACGTAATCAAAAGGTGGTTGAAATCGCCCCTAGTGTAACTCTGCCTATTGATTTACGAAAACGGATTTGTGATGCTGCCGTGCGCTTAATGCAATCAGTACATTATGTGAATGCTGCTACGGTTGAGTTCTTGGTAGAAAAAAACCAATTTTACTTTGTGGAAGTTAACCCCCGAGTGCAAGTTGAGCATACCGTTACTGAATTAATTACGGATCGTGATATTGTGCAATCACAAATTTTAATTGCACAAGGTAAAAATTTATTTACAGATTTACATTTTCCACAACAAAAAGATTTAACTTATCAAGGAGCTGCAATTCAGTGTCGAATTACAACTGAAGATCCTTCAAAAAACTTTATGCCAGACACAGGAACTATTGAAACCTATCGTTCTCCAGGTGGTAATGGGGTCCGTTTGGATGTCGGCAATGCTTATACGGGAGCTGTTATCACACCATTTTTTGATTCTTTGTTGGTAAAAGTTTGCGTGCATGACAGTAATTTTAAAAATACTGCCAAGAAAATGTTACGAGTATTAAACGAATTTATGATTAGCGGTATTCACACTAATATAGGCTTTTTGAAGAATGTAATTAGTCATCCGGTATTTCAATCAGGAGAGGCCACAACGACCTTTATTGACGAAACGCCAGAGCTTTTTACAGTTCAAAATGATGCTAACCCGACCAATAAATTATTAACTTACATGAGTAAGATCACAGTTAATGGTACTGATGGGGTACCAAGTCACGAGAAAAAATATTACCCAGAAGCCTTAGAAAAGTTACAAATTATTCCTCAAAAAGAGCAAACTGCAAAAGATATATTAGTGACTCAAGGTGTGTCTGGATTACAAGAATGGATTAGCAATCAATCACAATTATTGTTGACAGATACCACTTTGCGAGACGCCCATCAAAGTTTATTTGCAACCCGAATGCGTACCCATGATATGTTGCCAATTGCAGGTAAAATCGATCAAGGATTGCCACAATTGTTTTCCGCCGAAGCATGGGGCGGTGCAACGTTTGACGTGGCGTACCGTTTCTTACACGAAGATCCTTGGGTACGGTTAAGTGAGCTACGCAAAAAGATGCCACATACGTTACTACAAATGCTTTTTCGTGGGAGCAATGCTGTTGGGTATCAAAATTATCCCGACAATGTTATTCAGGAATTTATCAGATTAGCAGCTAAAAATGGCATCGATGTTTTTCGAATTTTTGACAGTTTGAACTGGGTGCCACAATTAGAAACCAGTATTCAAGCAGTTCGTGATACCGGTAAAATTGCCGAAGCAACAATGTGCTATACAGGTGATATTTTGGATGCAGGTCAAAAGACTTACACGCTTGAGTATTACAAGAATCTAGCTAAAGAGCTTGAACAAGCTGGTGCCCAAATCTTGGCGATTAAGGATATGGCTGGTGTTTTGAAACCGGCAGCGGCTTATCGACTGATTAATGTACTTAAAGATAATATTTCAATTCCGATTCATTTGCATACCCATGATACAACGGGCAATGGTATTGCAACTTATTTGAGTGCTGCAAAGGCTGGTGTGGATATTGTGGATGTTGCTGCCAGCAGTATGTCCGGGACCACCAGTCAACCCAGTTTAAGCACTTTGTACTATGCAATGACGGGTGACAACCGGCAACCCACAATTAATATTCAAAATGCAGAAGAAATTAACCGTTATTGGAAAGGTGTTCGGCCGTTCTATCAAGATTTTGAGAATGGCATGACCGGTTCCCAAACTGATATTTACCAAACGCAAATGCCAGGGGGACAGTATTCTAATTTGCAACAACAAGCCCAAGCACTTGGCTTAAAAGGCCGTTTTGAGGACGTGAAACAGGCTTATCGCCAGGTTAACACGTTATTCGGTGATATTATCAAAGTTACCCCCAGCTCAAAAGTCGTTGGGGATATGGCTTTGTTTATGATTGAAAATGATTTAAGCCCTGAAGAAATCCTTTCTGAAGGTGAGCACCTTGACTTTCCCAAGTCCGTTGTTGACTTTTTTGCTGGAAATTTGGGACAGCCGGTTAATGGTTTTCCAAAACAACTTCAAAAATTGGTTTTAAAAAATAAAACGGCTACTACGGTTCGTCCTGGTAGTTTAGCCAAAGCAGTCGATTTTGCCGTAGTTGAAAAAAAGTTGATTAAACAGTTACAACGAGATGTTACCCCCGAAGAAGTCATCAGTGCTGTCTTGTATCCAAAAGTATTTGATGATTATAATACATTTATCGATTCGGCCGGGCCGGTGACCAAATTAGATACGCCAACCTTCTTTCAGGGTATCCGTCGAGGAGAAACCGTGAATGTTGAAGTGCGGCATGGGTACCATCTGATTATTAAGTTAAATCAAATTGGCCAAGTTGATGAGCAAGGGCAACGAACTCTTTACTACGAAGTTAATGGTCGTAAACAAGATATTGTGGTGCGTGATCTAAGTATTCACGAAACTGCAACAACTAAGCGTAAGGCTGAACCCACAAATAGTAATGAAATTGGGGCAACAATGAGTGGTTCTGTGTTGAGTGTGAGTGTTCACGCGGGTGATAAAATTGGCAAGGGCACAAACCTGTTGGTTACGGAAGCTATGAAGATGGAAACAACAATTCAAGCTCCGTTTGATTGTGTCATTAAACATGTTTATGTAGCTGCTGGTGATGTTGTGGACACGAATGACTTATTGATTGAGATTGCACCTCAAAAGCTTAAATAGGCTTGTGAGACGCACATAGGAGGCAATTATGGAATTTACACTTCAATCTCGACAAAGTATCATTATTAATTTATCTAATTTAAGACAAGTTAAGCAATTGAAAAAGTTTGGCATTTTGTATTACGTTTCAAAAAGCATGAAATATGCTGTTTTGTATACTGATCGTGAACTGGCCCAAAAAGCTTGTGTTGCAATTGGCAAATTATCAAGCGTTAAAAGCGCTGAAATTTCCCCGCGTGCAGACTTGAAGATGAACTTTGATGATGACGAAACGGCGGAATTTAAACGTACAAATGAAGACTAGGTGAATGATAAATGCGAGTGGTTTCTGGAGATTTTGGTGGTCGTCGGTTAAAGGCAGTTCCTGGTGTAAAAACGCGACCAACCACAGATAAAGTAAAAGAATCGATGTTTAATATGATTGGCCCTTATTTTGATGGTGGTCGGTCCTTGGACTTGTTTGCTGGAAGTGGCGGATTGAGTATTGAGGCCGTTTCGCGAGGGATTGATAAGGCTGTTTTAGTAGATAAGCAACGGCAATCCATTCAAACGATTGAACAAAATGTGGCGGTTACTAAGGCACAAGATCAATTTGAAATTATGCGTCAAGATGCCAATCGAGCACTAACAATTCTGGCTGATCAAGACATAAAATTTGATCTGATCTTTTTGGATCCACCGTATAAACTCCAGAAGATTGTCAAAGAAATGGCAAAAATGGTTAGTTTAGGATTATTAAATGCCGGTGCAATTGTGGTCTGCGAAACGGATCAATTTGCAAAATTACCGGAATCTATGCCCAACTTTAAGCTTTGGAAACGACAAGATTATGGCATCACGGAAGTCAGCATTTATCAATTTGAAACAGGTGATTAGATGAAAGTTGCAATTTTTCCGGGGAGTTTCGACCCATTGACTAATGGGCACCTTAATATAATTAAACGGGCAAGTTTGTTATTTGACGAACTGGTAGTGGCTGTCGCAATTAACACCAGTAAATCAGCATTATTTAGTACTGAAGAAAAAGTACGGCTTATTCAAAATGCTGTTAGTGATTTGCCCAACGTACGAGTGATCCCGACTAAGGGGCTTACCATTGACTTGTTTAAACAATTAGAGGCAACCACGTTAGTCCGAGGGTTGCGGGATGAGGCTGATTATCGCTATGAGCGTCAAATTGCAGAGATGAATCATCAACTCGATCACGCAGTTGAAACAATCTTTTTAATGGCGAATCCTCGGAATACTTATGTTGCTTCAAGTATTATTAAAGAAATTGCCAAAATGGGCGGCGACGTATCCAGTTTTGTGCCTGCAAATGTCGTGCAACCTTTAAAAGATAAATTTAAGTAAAGGAGATACATTTTGGCACGAATCCGAAAGTTTTTCAAAAAATATTGGTTATTACTAGTTGCAATGATCGTTGCGCTTGTTTTCGTGTTTTTACCTTTACCATTTTATGTAGAAGGTCCCGGAACGGCGGATCAATTGAGTCAGTACGTTAAAGTGAATCATAAACGCGATCACAAAAAGGGAAGTTTCCGGATGACCACAGTTTCGGTGATCAAAGGGACGCCAGCGATGTATGTGTTTGCGAAAATCATGCCCAATTATGAAGTCGAATCTGTTAGTGATATTACTGGTAATCAAGATAATGCCACGTATAATAAAGTACAGACATTTTATATGAATAGTGCAATTAATCAAGCCATTTATGTGGCCTATCATAAGGCTGATAAGGCTGTGAAGGTTCATTTCAAGGGCATCTATATCCTTGAGATTGAGAAAAATTCACAATTTAAACACGTTTTGCATGTTGGTGACACCATCACCAAAGTCAATAATCAGCGATTAGTTAGTGCCGAAGATGCCATGAAGAAGATTAGATCACATAACGTAGGCAATTCCATCACAATTACTTATCAGCATAATGGTAAAACTAAGACAGCTTCTGGTAAGCTAGTCCGTTTATCCACTGGTAAACCTGGTATTGGTATTGGATTAACAGACAATAATTCTGTGACAACTAAGATTCCCGTTTCCATTGATGCGCATGGGACAGAGGGGCCGTCTGCAGGATTAATGTTTACATTACAAATTTATAGTCAGTTAACTAATCAGAATCTGCGTAAGGGTCGTAATATTGCCGGAACTGGCACAATTGCTACGGATGGGTCAGTCGGTGAAATTGGTGGGATTGACAAAAAAATTGTTGCTGCCAAAAAAGCGGGTGCCACAATTTTCTTTGCGCCTTATCTCAAACCAACGAAACTTGTTGAGAAATATGAGCCAAATCATTTGACTAATTATCAGTTGGCAATAAAAACGGCTAAACGAATTGATCCGAAGCTGAAAGTGGTTCCGGTAAAGAATTTTGAGAATGCCATAAAGTATTTGCAAAAAACCAAATAGTTTTATAGAACACCAAGAGATATTTTTAAAAAGTTATCGAAAATTGATAATAATTAAAAATATCTCTTTTTATGTGCGTATTTAATAGGTGAAGGGATGTGAGGAGTGTGATTGAAGAATTATGGGAAAACTATAAAAAATACATTTTAATAGGTGGTGGGAGTGTTTTGGTAGTGTTAATTGTCTTTCTTTTGATGGGAAAACACAACTCAAATACAAACTCAGATGCATTAACGATGAATAGTGGTGAAAATTCGTCTGAACAATTTAGTTCTAGTAATCAAACGAGTTCACCTGCCACCGTTTCTGGAACGGCAAGTGGTCCTACAATGACTACTAGTGAAACTACAAGTGAATATGTTTATGTGGACGTTAAAGGCGCAGTTAAACATCCAGGAATTTTTAAAGTTAAAAATTCGATGCGTGTGGACGATGCGATTAATTTGGCTGGTGGGATGCTCAAAACGGCGGACCGTAAGCATATTAATTTGGCACAGCGATTAACGGATCAACAAGTTGTTTATGTGCCCATTCGTGGTGAAATTAAAGGTGCTGCAACGGGTACCGTGGATGCAGAAGTAGCCGCACCAGTTTCGTCCGATTCTACTACAACCAGTGCATCTAATGACAGTAGCTCTTCAAGTGAGACGACAGGTGGAAGTGAATCTACAGGTGGAACAGTTAATTTGAATTCTGCCACAAAAGAACAATTACAAACGCTGACCAGCATTGGAGATAAAAAGGCAGATCAAATTATTCAGTATCGAGAAGCGCACGGTAAATTCAAAAGTATTGATGAATTAAAGGAAGTCCAAGGAATTGGTGATAAAACATTTGAAGCCCTAAAGCCACAATTAAGTGTGTAACCTAGCGGTAAATATTTGGTATACTTTAACTTAAAGAAGGAAGGCATTTTTATGAGTGATAAAAGAATCCCATGGGATCAGTATTTTATGACACAAGCTGTTTTACTATCGCTGCGAAGCACCTGTACACGGCTCTCAGTAGGTGCCACCATCGTTCGTGACAAGCGCATTATTGCCGGCGGATATAATGGTTCGGTTTCCGGTGATGTACATTGTATTGACGAGGGATGTTATCTAGTTGATGGGCACTGTGTTAGAACGATCCACGCCGAAATGAATGCAATTTTACAATGTGCGAAGTTTGGTGCTGCAACTGATGGTGCCGAAATTTATGTGACTGACTTTCCATGTTTGCAATGTACCAAAATGATTTTACAGGCAGGCATTAAAAAAATTCATTATTTACGAAATTATCACAATGATTCATACGCAATGGGGCTTTTAAAACGTATGAATATTGAGGTGCAGCACGTTGAATTTACTGATGAAGAAATTGCAGCTGTTTCAATGGATAAAATTTTAAATCAAGACTAGCTTTGAAGCTTTTCCATGGTTTTTTATTGCAATTTTAAGCGTTCTTCTCGATGCTGTAATCACATCTCACGTTTGGGTATTAACTCTGTTAGTTGTTTATTGGATGATTCGGGTCTGCTTTTTACGCGACAAAACGATGATCTATTGGACGTTTTTTGCTGGGTTTATTTTTGCCATGTTGTTTTGGTGGCATAGTACGACTTTGAATCAGCAAACGATGGCTAGTCAGCCCAATTGGCAGGGAAGTCTGATAGTTCAGCCTGATGAACTAAAATGCCAGGGAGATTATTTTCAGTTTACTGGTGTGGACGAGAAAGGGCATCGACTGAGAGTTTCCGGGTATCTAAAAGCAGCGCATGAAAAGCAACAATTAGAAAAAATTCGGCGACCAGTAAAAATACTAGTTCGCGGGCAAATTCAAACCATTGATCAACCAGGAAATTTGAATCAATTTAATTATCGAACTTATTGTTTTTCAAAGGGAATTACTAATCTATTAAGTAAAACAACCGTAGTGAGTTGGCAACCAATTCAGGCAAGTAATCCAATTGTAGGAATTTTTGGGCTTTTGCATACTTGGCGAAATAATATGCGACTTTATTGTCAGCAATTGCCTAAACTAATGCAAACATATGCGCTAAGTTTGCTGATTGGTTTCAAAGATGAGGCGTTTGATGAAGATATGGAGGGTGTCACAACTCTGGGTTTGCTTCATCTTTTTAGTCTATCAGGATTACATGTTTTTTATTTTTGTTGGTTATTGCGCCAGTTATTCCTGAGATTACGTGTAACTAAGGAAACGACAAGTATCTTGCTGATTTGCTTTCTACCTGCCTTTTTGATTATTGGTGGTGGCTCGGGGAGTCTTTTTCGGTCAATTATGATGGCAGAATTAGGCATGTTAGGCACGACTTTAAAAAGACGCCACACACAATTGAATGTGTGGAGTATAACAATGCTGGTGAATCTAGTCTTTGATCCGTATGTTATTTTTAGTATGGGTGGTCAGTTGAGTTACTTACTGTCATTTTTACTTATTTTTGTTGGCAATTATTCGTCGTTTAGACGGGCCTGGGTTCTAAATATTGTGAGTTTACCAATTATTTTGTTTCATACCTATCAGTGGCATCTGTTAACTTCATTTGCGAACTTTTTGATTATTCCAATTTTTTCAAATTTTGTGATGCCATTGGTGATCATGAGTGCAGCAACGTTTTGGTTAATTCCACAACTGAGTAGCTGGTTCACGGTGGGCTTGCAGTTATTCCATCAATTGGTAACCTTGTTGAGTAAGTTGCCTGGACAAATTATTTTTGGAAAACCTCCTTTAGCATTTACGGCCGTTTTAGTAATCATTTCTCTCGCCTGGATTGCATTTCCCAGATACAAGAGACGAATTAGTTGGCTTTTGTTAAGCTGTTATTTAATGGGATTCATATGGATTCATTTCCCGCTTCATGGTGAGGTAACTTTTGTGGATGTGGGACAGGGGGATAGCATCCTAATTAGAATGCCATTCAATCGGTCCGTGACAGTAATTGATACTGGAGGTAAAGTTGGTTTCTTGAAACCGGCATGGGCAAAAGGTCCAGAGAAAAAGCATACCCCACCAGTTCTAGATTATTTACATAGTTTAGGAATTTCAAAAGTAAACACGCTATGTTTGTCTCATCAGGATGCAGATCATATTGGGGATGCCGGAGTGCTGTTGGCTGGCATTAAAGTTAAACAAGTGGTAATTCCTAAAGGGATGGAAAATTCTCGTGGTTTTCAGTCCAAAGTTAAACCTTTTCTGCAAAAATCAGCGCTCTTACCAGTATTGGCAGATCAAAAGGTAGCCAATTTGCCATTTGAAATCGTGCATCCGTTTGTAGAAGGTAAAGGTGAAAATCATGACTCTTTGACTTTATGGGCCAAGTTTGGCGATGATAATTTTATTTTTTCGGGAGATTTAGATCAAGCAGGAGAACGAGATATTATTGCCCGTTATCCGCAATTACAGGCTTCGGTTGTTAAACTGGGGCATCATGGAAGCAAAACAGCATCTGCTAAAGATTACTTGAGCCAAATTCGTGCTAAAATTGGAGTTATCTCAGCTGGAAAGAATAATCATTATGGTCATCCAAATCCAGAAACTCTTCAAACTTTGAAACAGTTAAAGATTCAATCGGTATCAACGATTGATGAGGGAATGATCAGTTATCGCTTCACCTCTCATGGATTTACAAATTGGCGTTTTGTACGGAGGAATTATGAAAAAGATACAGTACACTGACTTACTTAAAAAACTGAATGCAGATCAAACCGATCCGGTTTATTTAATTTTGGGTCAAGAGGATTATTTGGAACAACAAATTCAACGGGCTTTTCAGAATTTAGTTCCAAAAGAAGAGCAGGAAATGAATATTGGCAATTATGATATGGAATCGACTTCCTTGGGAGCAGCCTTAGATGATGCCACATCGGCCCCTTTTTTTGGTGAACGGCGTGTTGTTTTTGTGAGGGATCCTTATTTTTTAACTGGAGAACGACATAAAGGGGGACCAAACCATGATGTTGATGGTTTGCAAACTTATTTGGAACATCCGGTTGATTCCACAGTGTTAGTAATATTTGCCGCTTATGAAAAGTTGGACGGGCGCAAGAAGATTGTTAAAACTCTGAATAAACAAGCAATAACCATCCAAATTGGTAATTTAAATCAAGGTCAAATTAGTCAATTGGTTAAAACACGCCTTACTACAAAAAATTACACTATTTCACCAGAGGCTTTGAATCAGTTGTTATTTCGCACAGACTCAAAACTGAGTACCATGATGAATGAGTTACCAAAATTAATGCTTTATAATATTGGAAAAAAAGAGATTACGGTGGAATCTGTAGATGCTTTGGTTTCGAAAAGTCTTGATCAAAATGTTTTTGATTTGAGTAATGCAGTCTTGCAAAAAAAGTCTAAACAAGCTATCGATATTTATCAAAGTTTAATTACGCAGCAAGAACAGCCTTTGCGAATTAACGCCGTTTTAGTTGGGCAGATCAGATTATTGTTACAAGTGAAAATTTTACAAAATCAGGGTTTTTCACAAGGTGATATTGCGGGAACCTTAAAGGTTCATCCTTATCGAGTAAAGTTGGCAATGCAAAGTAGTCGGCATTTTTCGATGACCGATCTTACAAAGGGATATACAGGATTGATTGATTTAGATTTACAGCTAAAATCAACTCAAAAAGATCCTGAACTTCTGTTTGAACTGTTTTTGCTACAATTTATTGATCAAAAGATTGCTTAAAAGTTTCGATAATAAAAGCCCTGAGACAGATGCCTCAGGGCTTTTATTCGTTTCATAAATTATTTAGCAAGTTGTTTTGTTAAACGTGACTTTGTACGAGCAGCCTTGTTAGCTTTGATTAAGCCCTTTGTTTTAGCTTGGTCAAGTTTACTGATAGCTGTAAGATATAAGTCTTGTTTGTCGTCAGAGCCCTTAACAGCTGCTGATTCGAATTTTTTAACTGCAGTCCGTAGCTTACTTACTTGTGATTGGTTACGTAAAGCTGCTTTTTCGTTAGTTTTTACTCGCTTCATTGCGGATTTAATAACTGGCATTTGATTCACCTCCACTGATCTGAAATCAATACTACAACAAGTGTTATTATACAGAAGACAAGTATTGAATGCAATAAGAAATTGTCAAGTAACATTACTTGATAGGCAAAAACACTTAGATTATCCATGACGAGGGAAACTAAACTTGTGTTTTATGTGAAAGTTAGGTATGATATATCTTGTGTGTTAAGCACGAACCCATACTTGGTTTATCGAATCACCAACGATTAACCCAGTTTCGGGCAATAAATAAAAGGGGTGAAAATAATGGCAATTTCACAAGCAAAGAAAAACGAAATCATCACTAAATATGCGCGTCATGATGGCGATACTGGTTCTACAGAAGTTCAGGTCGCTGTTTTAACTGCAGATATTAATGAAATTAATAAGCATTTAAGCGTTCATAAAAAAGATTTCCATTCACAACGTGGATTAATGAAGAAAATTGGTCATCGTCGTAATTTATTAGCATACTTACGTCGTACTGACATCCAACGTTACCGTGATTTAATTGAATCATTAGGTTTACGTCGTTAAGATTTTCAAAAGCGAAGACTTCGGTCTCCGCTTTTTTTTGTGCTCTCGATTAAATAACGGTCTTAAAAATAGGTTTAGTTCACTTTTAAAGAAAACTTATAAACTTTCAAATACTTGGAACACAACTCTCGTATTAAAATGTGGTAAACTTAAAGCAGTTTATACGTCGAGACAGAATAGATTTTGTAATAACGCATTAAAATGTGCTGTAGTAGGGTTAAAAGAATTTTTGGATTAAATAATTCTAAATATGGACTATTTAGAATTGTGGACCAGAAAATTCAACCGAAGTTTTATATTTGAGAGCTTCTAAGTGGCGAACATTGATCTAGTGTCGTTTTAAAGCTCACATATATTTGATAGATAAACAAGCAGAAAATGAAAGTAACTAAAAATTTTTGAGGTGGAATGAATGAGTAATAGTATCAAAATTATCCCATTTAGTGGGGTACGTGAAAACGGCAAAAATATGTATGCCGTTGAGGTGAATGATTCAATTTATATTTTAGACTGTGGATTGAAATATCCGGAAAATGAATTACTGGGAATTGATGTGGTCATTCCTGATTTTTCTTATCTAGAAAAGCATAGTGACAAAATTGTAGGGGTGTTCTTAACACATGGGCATGCAGATGCTATTGGGGCTTTACCATACTTTTTGGATCAATTTCCAGTTCCAGTATTTGGTTCAGAAATGACCATTGCATTAGCCAAACTCAATGTTGAAAAAGACGCCAAATTAAAACAGTTTACTGATTTTCATATTGTGAATGAAAAAATGGAAATTGATTTTGGGGATGTGACAGTTTCGTTCTTCAGAACAACACATTCTATTCCGGAATCATTGGGAATTGTTTTAAAAACTAGTGAAGGGCAAATTGTTTATACTGGTGATTTCAAGTTTGACCAAACTGCATCAAGTGACTATGCAACTGATTTTGGACGTTTGGGCCAGATTGGTGAGAATGGTGTATTAGCGCTTCTTAGTGAATCGGCAAATGACGAAAATCCTAAACCATCAACCAATGAACGTGATATTGCTAACTATATCTTGGAAACGTTCAAGTATCATGAAGGCCGAATTGTAGTTGCTTCCGTGGCATCTAATATCTTACGAATTCAACAAGTTCTGGATGCGGCCGCCCAATCTGATCGGAAAGTGGTCCTTACAGGTCATGATTTAGAAAAAATTGTCAATACTGCTTTACGGTTGAATAAATTACATTTACCTGCAGATGATGTGATTGTGCCATTTAACAAATTAGAGAGTTTAGACAAAGAACGCACTGTTGTTTTGGAAACTGGCAAAATGGGAGAACCTATTAAAGCTTTACAAAAGATGGCTAGCGATCCTGGTAAAGGAATTCATATAGATCCTGGTGATTTAGTCTTTATTACTACGACCCCGTCACACGCAATGGAAACTACCGTTGCTAAAACAAAGAACATGATTTATCGTGCCGGTGGTGAAGTTAAAGCTATTTCTGATGATTTGAATGCTTCAGGTCATGCCAGCAAAAATGATTTACAACTAATGATTAATCTTTTGAAGCCAAATTACTTGATTCCAATTCAAGGTGAATATCGTTTGTTAAATACACATGCGCAACTTGCTCGTGAGGTAGGCATGGCAGATGATCACATCTTCTTAACCCAAAAGGGCGATGTTTTGGAGTACAAAAATGGCGAGATGCATTTAGGCCAGGGCATTGAAGTTGGTGATACCATGATTGATGGAATCGGTGTTGGTGATATTGGAAACATTGTGTTGCGGGACCGAAAAATTTTGTCGGATGACGGGATTTTTATTGCTGTTGTGACGATTGACCGCAAAAAAAAGTTGATTATTGGGCAGCCTAAAGTAACCTCACGAGGGTTTGTTTATGTCAATGGAGAGCACGATCTACTTAAGGAAAGTGCTTCGATTGTGACAGAAGTGGTTCAAAACAATCTTGATAACAAGGAATTTGATTGGGGCCATTTGAAACAGGATATTCGGGAGAAAATTAGTCGATATCTGTTTGATCAAACAAAACGTCATCCAGTAATTCTTCCAGTAATTATGGAAGTTAATCAACATCATCATAAAGCACCAAGTAAGGCATCAAAAAAAGTTGAAGAAAAGTAAATTAGAAACTGGTAATGTTGAGTTGATTGACATTACCAGTTTTTCAGTGGAGGTTTATCATGCAAGATGACCAATTATTAAAAATCAAGCGGGCTGTTGCGGATGAACAGTGGAATAAAGTGCTTAACCTAATTGAACCTATTATTTCTGAAACAGCAAATAATCAGCAACTACACTATTTATTCGTTTTGAGTTTGTTTAAAACTAAACACTATTTGGAAGGCCTAAAATATGCCAATGATTACTACGACTTTTATGCCAATGATTCAAAAGGCCAAAACCTTTATTTTTCGCTTCTGTTAGCTTGCCAGGACTTTTTAGGTGCCCATCAATTTTTGGAAATTTTAAAACAAGATCATGTTGACAATATTTCCGATTATGTGACGAGTTTGACTAATAAAGAAATCGAAGTTCGCCAGCAAAAAGTGACTTTAAATCAAAAATTAAAGAAGTTTTACCATTTGGGTGATTTATCAGTGAGGGAAGCCAATTCAACATTGCAAGAAGCAAAGCAATTACCCGCAACTGAATATTTTCAAGCGGCGCAGTTTATTTTTGTGGATCCTTTCGTCCATCCTTTGATTCGAGCCACGGTCCTTGAAAATGTTGTTTCGTTAAAATTGAAGGGAAAAATTAAGTATTATTGGTTAGACCAACAAAATCATGAAATCGATTTAACCCGATTAACTGGGATTTTGGATAACCCGGTTCAAATAAAATTAAATAAATTTTTACAAGAAAAATTAGCTGACAGTGATCCAATTTTACTCGAAGGAATTTCGAAAGATAAAAATCTCTATCTAAGTTATGTTTATCCTTATGCAAAACAAGTTTTTAAAAAGCCTGAAGAGTGGGTGAACTATTGGCTAGATGACTACTATGGTCGAATGCATCCGGATACAGAAGATACGCGTTTTATGACTAAATGGCAGGGAAAGTTTCGGAAATATACGACTGAACTTTTGGAAAATAACGATATAAATAAGTAAAAAGCTATAAATATTGCAATTTTTTTGGCTTAATTGGTTTACAAACTTCAGTGTTCTTTATATAATGTTTAAGGATTCTCTTAGGCGAGACCTTTGCCTTTTCATGAGGATGTAGTATAATAGTTTTTAAAGAATCCAGCCACGCCAAGGGCTGAGTAATTCTTACGAAAAATACAGGAGGTTCGTATTAATGGCAAAAGAACATTACGAAAGAACAAAACCCCATGTAAATATTGGTACAATTGGCCATATTGATCATGGAAAAACTACTTTAACAGCAGCAATTACAAAGGTTTTAGCTAGCAAAGGTTTAGCTAAAGCTGAAGATTATGCTGATATTGATGCTGCTCCAGAGGAACGTGAACGTGGTATTACAATCAATACTGCCCATGTTGAATACGAGACAGAGAAACGTCATTATGCTCATATTGATGCTCCAGGACATGCTGATTACATCAAGAACATGATCACTGGTGCTGCTCAAATGGATGGTGCCATCTTAGTTGTTGCTGCAACTGATGGTCCTATGCCACAAACACGTGAACATATCTTACTTGCTCATCAAGTTGGTGTTGACTATATCGTTGTCTTCTTAAACAAGACTGATTTAGTTGATGATGACGAATTGGTTGACTTAGTTGAGATGGAAGTTCGTGAGTTGTTATCAGAATACGATTATCCTGGTGACGATGTTCCTGTAATCCGTGGTTCAGCTTTGAAGGCACTTGAAGGCGACCCAGAACAAGAAAAAGTTATTCTTCACTTAATGGATGTTATCGATGAATATATCCCAACACCACAACGTGACAATGACAAGCCTTTCTTGATGCCTGTTGAAGATGTCTTCACTATCACTGGTCGTGGTACTGTTGCTTCTGGTCGTATTGATCGTGGTGAAGTTAAAATCGGTGATGAAGTTGAAATTGTTGGTTTGAAAGACGAACCATTGAAGTCAACTGTTACTGGTCTTGAAATGTTCCGTAAGACTCTTGATTTAGGAGAAGCTGGCGATAACGTTGGTGTATTGCTCCGTGGTATTAACCGTGACCAAGTTGTCCGTGGACAAGTTCTTGCTGCACCTGGTTCAATCCAGACTCACAAGAAATTCAAGTCAGAAGTATATATCTTGACGAAAGAGGAAGGTGGTCGTCATACACCATTCTTCTCAAACTATCGTCCTCAATTCTACTTCCATACAACTGATGTTACTGGTGTCATTGAATTACCAGATAACGTTGAAATGGTAATGCCTGGTGATAACGTTACATTTACTGTAGAACTTATCGAACCAGTTGCCATTGAAAAAGGTACTAAGTTCACTGTTCGTGAAGGTGGCCATACTGTTGGTGCCGGTGTTGTTTCTGAAATTGATGACTAATTAGTTTTCAAAACACACTAAAAAGACTCGGAATGAAAATTTCGGGTCTTTTTTATGCTTTTAAATGGTGAAAACGTTGAAAATGTGGTGTTATGCCCGATATTGAGAACGTTAGTGTAAAGTTTTAGTAGGAAAGTGAAAAAAAGCCTTTTCAAAACACGAGAAGACCGTTAATCTTCTAATTAGGTTGGTAGCCAAAAATTAGGAGGTAACGGTCTTCATGTCTCAAATCTTAACAGAAATCATGACAGTTTTAAAGGATAGTAATAGTTTATTTAATGCGGAACAAGATTTAATGATTCGGTGTCAAGCGTTGATTGCCACTGCTTTAGGTCAAGCACTAGAAGAGTTGGATGATCTTTTAATTGGTGAAACAAAATACCAAGAAATTGTTGGTAAACGCGAAAGAACTTTGAATTTCATGTGTGGGGCCGTAACTTTCAAACGCCGGTTAGTGAAGCTAGCTGATAAAAAGTATGTCTTTCCTTTGGATCGTTATTTGCAGTTAATTCCACGAAGTAGATTTTCACCCTTAATGGTCGAAAAGGTTGCCAAGCTAGCTTCACATAGTGTTTTACGGACAACAGCTTTGGCTGTTAACCTTTTAACCCCACTTTCTATCAGTCATCAAAAAGTTGGTCAACTTTATCAAGCAGCCGGTACGCAATGTGAAAAGCAGCGTGAAGAAACCACATTAGTGAACATCGAAAAGAAACGGCGAGTTCCTTATCTGTATTTGGAAGGCGATGCCTTTTGTGTGGCCTTAAAGGCTAAGCAACACCATAAAAATGTCTTTATTCATCGACTGCAACTAACGGAAGGTATTAGCCAAAATGGCCAGCGCCGACAGACGTTAAACCGACATGTATTTACGGGATTAAACCGGCAAGCAGTTTTTAATCAAGTACAAGATTATCTCGATCAGAATTATGATTTACGAGCAACTACAATGATTACCGGTAGCGATAATGGGAGTGGCTATGAACCATCCTGCTTTGATGAATTAGCGGTTGGGGCCAAAAAACATGAGCACTTTTTAGATCGTTATCACTTGAACCGAAAAATTCGTAGTCGATTAAGCAAGATGCCTAAAATTCTGCAAAGTAAACTATTTCAGGGTGTGCATAATTGGGATAATGATCAAGTTCAAATTGTCCTTGATACGTGTGAGTTCCAAGCCAATTATGCGGATAGTCTGGAAGCAATTCAGCTTTTACGGAGTTACTTGAAACGTAACTGGAATTATTTAAAGCCAGCTGACAAGCGAAGCTTAGCTACCGAAACCGTGTGTTTAGGTGGCTGTGAAAGTAATCATCGACGCTTTACCTATCGGTTAAAACATCAAGGTCGCTCTTGGAGTAAAGCTGGATTGAAGGCGATGATTGCGGTGATTACCAGTGAAATTAACGGGCAATTAGAAACAGCAATGATAAAGATGCCCAATACCTTGCCAATAAGCATCATGCCAGTTAAAGTGGCCGCTAGTTATTTTCTTAAACAGCCTTTTACGCAACATCAAGGAATTAGGCACGGCAGTATTTCATTAGACGCAGCAACTAGCAGTGCTATGGGTAATTTGGTGAAGGCTATTTCATAGGATTTGAATAACAGGTGGAGCGGAGGCGTTGGTGAAAGAGTGTGTCGATGTCACTTAGCGATTTATCGCTTAGAGACATGGGAGACTGGAGAGATCCACTTTTGGCCTGAAGGGCAAGAAGTTAGCTCGTAAGCGACCCACACGGCCCCGCATCAACGCCGGAACGAAACAAAAAGTAGTTAAAAACATAAATAAAATCTAATTAGAGACACTACCTACTAAAACTTGACACATACATTGAGAACATAAGCATTTACAATTCTAGTCGTATACGGTAAACTAGTATCCGTATGCAATACAAATTGTAAAACCACTTTTTTATTGTCGGAGGGAAAATAATGACTGCAAAATGGGAAAAAAAGAGTGCTAGTAATGGCGAATTAACTTTCGAAATTAGCACCGATAAAATTCAAGAAGGTTTAGATAAAGCCTTCCAAAAGACTCGGAAACAATTAAATGTACCTGGATTCCGAAAAGGACGTGTCCCACGCCAAATTTTTAATCAAATGTATGGTGAAGAAGCACTCTATGAGGATGCTTTGAACATTGTGCTTCCAGAAGCTTATGAAGCTGCTATTGAAGAAACAAAAATCGAACCAGTAGACCAACCTAAAATCGATGTTGATAGCATGGAAAAAGGCAAGGCATGGGTTTTGAAGGCTGTTGTGACAGTTAAACCAGACGTTAAACTAGGTGATTACAAAGGCCTAACCGTTGCTAAACAAGGTCATCGTGTAACTTCTAAAGAAGTTGACGCTGAGATTGAAAAGAAACGTGAGCAACAAGCAGAACTTGTTTTAAAAGAGGGCAAACCTGCTGAAAATGGTGATACAGTTACAATTGACTTTGAAGGAAAAGTTGATGGTAAGGCATTTGATGGTGGTAAAGCTGAAAACTATGACTTGGAACTTGGTTCTAATTCATTTATTCCCGGCTTTGAAGAACAGTTAGTTGGCCACAATACTGATGATAAAGTAGACGTTAAGGTAACTTTCCCTGACGATTACAATGCTGAAGATCTTCAAGGTAAAGAAGCTGTATTTGCTGTTACAATTCATGAAATTAAAACAAAAGAATTACCTGAATTAGACAATGAGTTTGCTAAAGATGTTGATGAGGAAGTTGATTCTTTAGATGAATTAAAGGCTAAGACTCATGATGAGTTGAAGAAACAAAAAGATGATGCTGCTGCCCAAGCTAAGGAAGACGAAGCAATTCAAAAGGCTGTTGATAATGCCGAAGTCAAAGAAGTTCCTCAAGCAATGATCGATGAAGACGTTCAACGTCAACTCGACCAATACTTGGCAAACATGCAACAACAAGGAATTGATCCTAAGACTTACTACAAGATCACTGGTACTTCTGAAGATGATTTGAAGAAACAATTGGCAGATGGTGCTGAAAACCGAGTTAAAACTAACTTAGTTTTGGAAGCTATCGTTGAAGCTGAAAAAATTGTTCCTACTGATGATGAAGTTGCTTCTGAAATCAAAGACTTGGCTTCACAATATGGTATGGAAGAAAGTGCTGTTCAGAAGGCTCTTTCTGAAGACATGTTGAAGCATGATATCGCTGTAAAGAAGGCTGTTGCTGTCATTACTGATTCTGCTGTAGAAGAAAGTAAAGCAAAAGCTGCTAAAAAAGACGATACAGCAAAAGATGCTAAATAGTTCAAATCAAATTTTGAATTTAAAAAGAATCCATTGAGTTCCTTGATGGATTCTTTTTTAAAACGAGTTGTTAGCTTAAAACCAAGGTTTTTGTTATGATGTTCTTATAAACATTAGAGAGGTGAGTTGGTTGTTAGATAACACCGATAACACAGGGACAATTACTTGTTCATTTTGTGGAAAGACTCAGGATCAAGTAAAGAAAATTGTTGCTGGTCCCGGAGTTTATATTTGTAACGAATGTATTGATTTATGTAAAGAGATTATTGACGAAGAAGTTTCACGTGAGAGTGCAGAAGAATTTTCTGATATTCCAACACCAGCTGAAATTGTCAATAAATTAAATGAGTATGTCATTGGTCAGACAGAAGCTAAACGCACATTGTCTGTGGCTGTATATAACCACTACAAGCGAATTAATCAGATGGAAAGTGCTGATGAAGGCGATGTTGAATTACAAAAGAGTAATATCAGTATTATTGGGCCAACAGGATCTGGTAAGACTTTTTTGGCGCAGAGTTTAGCAAGAATTTTGAATGTACCATTTGCAATTGCAGATGCGACAACTTTGACTGAAGCTGGCTACGTGGGTGAAGACGTTGAAAATATTCTTTTAAAACTTTTGCAAAATGCTGATTATGATGTAGATAAGGCCGAAAAGGGGATTATTTACATTGATGAAATCGACAAAATTGCTAAAAAGAGCGAAAATGTTTCCATTACGCGTGATGTTTCTGGTGAGGGTGTTCAACAAGCTTTGCTTAAGATCTTGGAAGGCACGATTGCTAATGTTCCACCCCAAGGCGGACGCAAGCATCCGCAACAGGAGTTCATTCAGATTGATACTACTAACATTTTATTTATTGTTGGTGGAGCTTTTGATGGTATTGAAGATATTGTGAAGAGCCGTTTGGGTGACAAGGTTATCGGATTTGGAACTGATACTGATAAGGTTATTGATGAGTCCAAGAGTCTTATGCAACAAGTGATCCCAGAAGATTTATTGCGGTTTGGGTTGATTCCTGAATTCATTGGTCGTTTGCCTATTCTTACCGCTTTAGAAAAATTAACTACTGATGACTTGGTTCGTATTTTAACTGAACCCAAAAATGCATTGGTTAAACAATATAAGACGCTATTATCACTGGATGATGTTAAACTACATTTCACACCCCAAGCTTTACGAGCAATTGCTGAAGAGGCGATTGAGCGCAATACTGGGGCTCGTGGATTACGTTCTATCATTGAAGAAGTTATGCGTGATATAATGTACGATATTCCATCTCGTGATGATGTTGAACAAGTAACGGTGACAAAACGCACAGTTGTTGATCATGCAGAACCAGAATTAATTTTGAAAGATAAGAAAGCTTCTTAAATAGCTGGAAATAAAAGAATGATGGTTTCTAATTTGGAAACCATTATTTTTTTGATTAAAAATTGCAATCTTTATGTGGTAAAATTAGACAAGATTAAAAAGGTGGTACAAGAAATGGAAGTTCATAATGTCGAGTTAGTCATGAGTGCAGTGGCTCCAGCTCAGTATCCAACAACTGGTTATCCAGAAATTGCGCTTGTCGGTCGTTCTAATGTCGGCAAGTCCTCATTAACAAATGTTTTAATTAACCGTAATAGCTATGCGCGAACCTCCTCGCAACCGGGAAAAACGCAAACCTTGAATTTCTATAATGTTGAAGATCAACTTTACTTCGTTGATGTCCCTGGATATGGTTATGCAAAAGTGTCCAAAACAGAGCGAGAAAAATGGGGGAAAATGATTGAAACCTATCTTTCCACGCGTCCACAGCTTAAGGGAGTCATCTCTTTAGTTGATGCTCGGCATGCGCCAAGTGAGGACGATGTCACGATGTATGATTGGCTTCATTATTATGAAATTCCTATTTTAATTGTGGCGACTAAAAGTGACAAAGTTGTCCGAGGTAAGTGGAACAAGAGTGAAAGTTTGATCAAGAAGACACTCCATTTTAGCGAACTCGATGAATTTCAACTTTTTTCAGCTCAAACAAAAATGGGTAAGGATCAGGTTTGGCAATGGATTGAGAAGCGTATCGAGGAGGACTAACAATGGAATTTAATGATTATCAAAAAAAAGCAAACAGAACTTTGTTTGGCAATGAACAGGTTTTAACAAATTGTGCCTTAGGTTTAGCTAGTGAGAGTGGTCAGGTTGTTGATTTAGTTAAAAACTATACTTTTCATGGTAAGGATTTGGATCGCGACGAATTAACAAAAGAAATGGGCGATGTTTTGTGGTATTTATCACAGGTTGCAGAATGGGCTGACATTCCTTTTGAACAAGTGGCACAAGAAAATATCGAAACCTTAAATCAACGTTATCCAGCAAATGAGTAACTAAGGGTTGAAACCACAAAAACTTATCTTGTTAGTTGATACGAAAAGTTCATGGTAGCAAAATTAGATAAAGTACCGTCTTCCAGCAAATTTGGGCTGGAACGTAGTGCGAGTTCTTGCGGCCGAGCTTGCCACAAGAATCGACATCGACAGGAGCAAGAAAGATTTTCGGAACGAAAATCATCATTACTAGGCGGAATAGTGGGCACGACTTGGAGCCGCAAACCACGTCTCCAAGCTCGGCCTTTATCTAAGCGAAACCCGCTAAGATAAACGACACTACTGAGCCCATTTGCTTCCAGACTAAGTCTAATTTTTGCGATCAACACACTGATATAATAATTTTGATACTTTCGACCTTTAGATGAGTAAACAAAAAATGAGTGAATTTCGGCAAGTTGTCGAAAATTCGCTCATTTTTTTTGCTTTTTAGGTTTCTTTGTTTCGGTGTTGCGTTTCAGAAACTTATTCTTCTTGTCTGCTGTAGTTTTGTCTTCTACAGGTGCAACAAATTTATCTAACATCTTTTCAAGGTTAATCTCTTGTTTAATTTTCAAACCCATTCTCATCACTCCTTGCGCCTATCATAACAGATTTTATATCATCTGTCAGCAAATTAAGAAATATACATTTAAAAGCGAATATAGCGTTCAAAACGTGCATAAAACAAATTTATTTCTAATAAAGCTTGCATAAATAATCAAAAGAAGCTATACTTCATATATTCTATTTGATGCAGGGAGTTGCGATTATGAAAAAAAAGTTTTTAGAAATTATTACAATTGTTGGATTGTTGTTTACCCTATTGCCATTTGGAAGTATCAACGCTGCTAGCTCTGAGACGAGTTCAAACGATCAATCATTGGCAAAGATTCAGAAGAAAGGCGTTTTGGTTTTAGGAACCAGTCCTGATTATGCTCCTTATGAATTTCAAGCCACTAAAAATGGCAAGAGTATTGATGTGGGAATGGATATCAGCATTGCCAAGCAGGTGGCAAAAGATCTCGGCGTAAAACTTAAGATCAAAAACATGGATTTCGATTCCTTACTTGTTGCCCTCCAAACGGGTAAGGTTGATATGGTTATGGCTGGGATGAATCCAACCGCTGCTCGTCGAAAGAACGTGACCTTCTCGCATATTTATTATAAGGGTGGTCAAGATATCGTTATTAATAAAAAGGATGCCGGTATCTACAAGAGCAAAAAGTCATTTGTTGGTAAAACCGTCGGCGCACAAACCGGAACCATGCAGTACAACATGGCAAAAAAACAAATTTCTAATGTGACTGTAAAAGGATTCGATAAAGGTGCTGATTTAATTTTAGCCCTGCAAACCAATAAAATTGACGGAATTGTGATGGAAAAACCAAGTGCTGAAGCATACGTCAAAAACAATCCACAACTCAGTTTGATTAATGGTAATTTTAATTTGAGCTCTAACGAAAGTAGTTCAGCAGTGGCCTTCCAAAAGGGTTCATTTACCCTTGCTGCAGCCGTAAATAAAAGCTTGGCCAAGATTAATAAGAAAGATTTAATCAACAAAGTTTACTTAAAAGAAGCCGGAACCCATATGAAGACCAATACAGTCGATACATCAATGACTCACTATTGGAAATACTTTGCTAAAGGGATTGGTTATACCTTACTTATTTCCGCGTTTTCTGTGTTCTTTGGTTTTATCTTAGGAACTATCTTAGCATTTATGCGTTTAAGCAGAAACAAATTATTAAAACTAGTGTCAACAGCATACATTGAATTTGTGCGAGGCACACCTTTGATGGTTCAAATTATGTTTGTTTATTTTGGAATTGGATTAATCGTTAATTTGCCAGCTTTAACTTCAGGGATTATTGCCGTATCTCTTAATAGTGGTGCGTACGTTGCCGAAGTTATTCGTGGAGGAATTAATTCCGTTGATAAAGGGCAAACGGAAGCGGCTAGGAGCCTAGGGCTTTCCAAACAAGGTACGATGCGTTATGTTGTTTTACCACAGGCCATAAAAAATATTTGGCCAGCACTTGGAAATGAATTCATTTCATTAATCAAGGAAAGCTCAATTGTTTCAATTATTGGTGTTACCGATTTGATTTATCAATTGAAGATCGTTCAGTCTGATACTTATCGTGGAGTTGCGCCTATTGTTGTGGCAATGCTGTTATACTTTGTTGTTACGTTTGGTCTTTCGAAACTTTTGGGTTATTTTGAAGGGAGAATGAAACATGCCAACTAAAATTCTAGACATTCAAAAATTAAATAAAAAATATCATGAAACCGAAGTGTTAAAAAATATTTCTGAAACTGTTGAAAAAGGGCAAGTTATTTGTGTCATTGGACCATCTGGAGCAGGTAAAAGTACGTTTCTCCGTTGTTTAACTTTATTAGAACAGCCAAGTGATGGTCATGTGCTATTTGAAGGCACGGATCTTACTAATCTTAAAGAAAAGCAACTAGATGAACTCCGTGAAAAAATGGGGATGGTTTTTCAAAGTTTCAATCTCTTCCCTAATATGACAGTAATTGACAATATTAAATTGGCTCCTATGAAGGTTAAGAATTTATCAGATGAAGATGCCACAAAAACAGCCGAGAAATTACTGGCTCAAGTAGGTTTGTCTGATAAGGGCGCTGTTTATCCAAGTAGCTTATCAGGTGGTCAGCAGCAACGGGTTGCAATCGCCCGAGCACTTGCAATGGAACCTGAAGTAATGTTGTTCGACGAACCGACATCTGCTTTAGATCCAGAAATGGTTGGTGATGTTTTGAAGGTTATGCAAGAGCTGGCTAAAACTGGTATGACGATGGTTGTTGTTACCCATGAAATGGGGTTTGCACGGTCAGTAGCCGATCAGATTTGGTTTATGGACGGTGGGTACATTCAAGAAAAGGGAACCCCTGAAGAATTTTTTGATCATCCAAAAAGTGAACGTGCTCAAGATTTTTTGTCAAAGGTATTGGTTCAATAAAATTGTCGGTTTAAAGCATACGATAAGAGTAAAATCTTATGGTATGTTTTTGTTTTTTTACAAGCGAATGTACGTTTGGCTTTATTGTTGCCCTAAGCCATGAAAGGCGTTATAATATTACAAGTTCTTTACACTAGGAGGTGAAATCGGATGGCATCAGAGCACATTGAGCATAAGTTAGCTTTGCTACCAGATTTACCTGGTTGTTATCAAATGAAAAATATTAATAGCCAGATTATTTACGTAGGAAAAGCAAAAAATTTAAAAAATCGTGTCCGTTCATATTTTAAAAGCTCTCATGACGGAAAAACGGCCCGTTTAGTTTCTGAGATCGCCGATTTCGACTATATTGTCACATCTAGTGATAAGGAAGCTTTCTTACTAGAGATTACGTTAATTAAAAAGTACCAACCGTACTTTAATATCAAGCTAAAACGGGGAACAGGTTATCCGTACATTAAGATTACCAATGAAAGAGACCCACAGATGTTGATTTCTGGGGATGTAAAAAAAGACGGTGCTTATTATTTTGGCCCGTATCCTAATGTTTATGCGGCAGAAGAAACATTACACTTTTTGCAAAAAGTGTATCCTTTACGCCGGTGTACAGGATTTCAGCACCGACCATGTTTGTATTATCACATGGGGCAGTGTTTGGGTGTTTGTTTTAAAACAGTTCCGCAAGAAGAATATGCAAAACAAATTACCCGCATTAAATCGTTTTTGAATGGAAATGTGAAGACTGTGAAAAAGCATCTTGTTACTCAAATGGATGAGGCTTCTCAAAATTTAGAGTTTGAACGGGCGGCTGATATTCGTGATCAGATTCACTATATTGAAGTAACGGTTGAAAAGCAAAAAATCATTTCCAATGATCATACACCAAGAGATCTCTTCAACTTTTACATGGATAAGGGATGGCTCTCGATTCAGGTGTTTTTTATTCGACAAGCACGTTTAATGAAGCGTGAAAAACGACTTTTTCCAGTTGTTAGTACGGCAACCGAGGAATTGACCACTTTTATTCTGCAATTTTATAATCAAAAGAATAATTTGCTTCCAAACGAAGTTCTTGTGCCAGCCGGCATTGAAAACCAGGTTATCAGTGATATCTTGAAGATTCCTGTTCGCACACCTCAGAGAGGCCAAAAACGTGATTTAATGAATTTGGCTCAGGAAAATGCCAAAATCACTTTGGAAGAGAAGTTTCGGTTGCTTGAACTTGATGATTCTAAGACAGTGGGGGCAATGAAAGAAATTACGGATGCTCTTGGAATTCCGACTGGACATCGAATTGAAGCTTTTGATCATTCTCATATTCAAGGAGCAGATCTTGTTTCAGCAATGGTTGTTTTTACAGACGGTCAACCGGATAAGAAGATGTATCGTAAGTACAAGCTCACCACGGTGGATCATGCGGATGAAGCAGCAAGTACCCGTGAAGTGATACGAAGACGCTACACAAGGCTTTTAAAGGAACATCAGAGCATGCCTGACTTGATATTAATGGATGGTGGGGATATCCAGTTAAATGCAGTCAAAGATGTGCTGGTAAATGAATTAAATCTTCAGATTCCAGTTGCTGGAATGGTTAAAAATGATAAACATAAAACGGCTGATTTGCTTTTTGGTCCACAAGACAAGCATGTATTGTTAGATCCAAAGAGCCAAGGCTTCTATTTGGTTCAACGCATTCAAGATGAAGTGCACCGGTTTGCTATTACTTTTCATCGACAGGTGCACACGAAGCACTCCTTGAGTTCACGGCTAGATGATATTGCTGGGGTCGGACCAAAAACGCGAAATAAACTTTTACGGAAATTTGGATCGATGCGACGAATTGCAGAAGCAAGTGTGGATGACATGCGTGAGTTGGGCATTCCGGAGAATGTGGCAAAAACGATTAAAATTTCCCTAAGTGGATCCATTAAAAGCAAAGTATAGATGGAAATAGCCGCATAGATTAATCTGAAACAAAAAGAATTCAGAATCATTATAAAATAAGACTGATATCTGCTAAAATAGGACTATTAGATTAGAAAAAGTCACGCTAAACAGTATTGGAGAAAAATATGTTTGTTGATCAAGTTAAAATTAATATCAAAGCCGGCAACGGTGGTAATGGAGTAGTTGCTTTTCGTCGCGAAAAATTTGTTCCCAACGGCGGGCCTGCTGGTGGCGATGGTGGCCGCGGTGGCGACGTAGTTTTTAAAGTGGATTCCGGATTAAGAACTTTGATGGATTTTCGTTATCAGCGTAAATTCAAAGCTGCATCTGGTAGTAATGGTATGAATAAACAAATGACTGGCCGGAGTGCAGAAAATTTGGTCATTCGTGTTCCAGGGGGAACCATTGTTAAAAATACAGAAACTGGCGCCGTGATTGGTGATTTAGTGGATAACGATGATACTTTGGTTATTGCCAAAGGTGGTCGCGGCGGTCGCGGAAATATGCATTTTGCAAGTCCAAAAAATCCCGCACCTGAAATTGCTGAAAATGGGGAACCTGGTCAAGAAATCAGTGTGCAACTTGAATTACGTTTGTTAGCTGATGTTGGCTTGTTAGGATTTCCTTCAGTAGGGAAATCAACGTTACTTTCAGTTGTTACAAGTGCCAAACCAAAGATTGCTGAATACCACTTTACAACGTTGGTTCCAAATTTAGGGATGGTTCAACTTGATGACGGACGCGACTTTGTCATTGCTGATATCCCGGGATTAATCGAAGGTGCTTCACAAGGAGTTGGCCTAGGCTTTGAATTTCTTCGTCATGTAGAGCGAACAAAAGTTTTACTACATTTGGTTGATATGAGTGGCGTAGAGGAAGAAAATCCGTTTGAAAGTTATGAAAAGATTAATCAAGAATTAAGCAAATATGATCCCGATTTAATCAAGCGTCGGCAAATTATTGTGCCTACTAAAATGGACATGCCAGATGCAGAAGAAAATTTAAAGAAGTTCCGTGAAAAATTACAAAAATCTGTTGGTCCAAATGAAGTTCCAGATATTTTTCCGATTTCATCTGTCACACATAAAGGTCTTCAGCCATTAATGCAACATACAGCTGATGTTCTTGAAACAACACCAGATCCAATTGAAACGCCAGTTGTTTCAGACGATGACGTCACGTATGCTTATACACCTAAAAAGGCATTTAAAATTGAACAAGATGAGGATGGCACTTGGGTATTATCTGGTGAAAAGCTTGAGCGGTTATTCAAGATGACGAATACCGAACATGATGACAGTTTAATTCGTTTTGCGCGTCAAATGCGTGGTATGGGAGTTGACGATGCTCTTCGCAAGGCCGGTATTAAGAATGGGGATACTGTCCGAATTCTTGATTTTACGTTTGAATTTGTTGAGTAGGTTAACTTATTTATAGAGGAATTGTGTATGGATTATGAAAAACAAAATTCTCTTGGCAAAAACGGGAGAAGCAGTGGTTCAACCCATGAAAATAATCAATCAGTAAAAAAAGAACAGGGGAAAAGACTGAAGAATAGTCGTTATATTAGTGGTTTTGATGGGCTTAGAACCTTAGCATTATTGGGTGTTATTCTTTACCATCTTTTACCGTATGACGTTAAGGGTGGGTATTTAGGTGTATCCATCTTTTTTGCCATATCTGGTTATTTAATTACTGATTTGTTTGTACAAGAGTGGGATCAAAATGGTTCAATTAAGGTACTATCATTTTATAAACGACGGGTTAAACGGCTTTACCCAACTTTGGTGGTTGTTTTAATCGCAACTACAGCTTATATGACTTTGTTTGCTCGCAACCTACTGGAAAATATTCGTAGTATTGTGTGGACTAATTTACTTTTCGTTTATAATTGGTGGCAAATTGGTAATGGTCAATCCTACTTTGATAGATATAACGGTGAATCACCATTTACCCATCTTTGGTATCTATCAGTAATTGGCCAGTATTATTTTATTTGGCCCATTGTGCTTATCGGTTTGTTAATTACCTTTAAAAATCGGGGCCATATTTTGGGTATTTTAAACGGTTTGGCAATTGTTTCAGCGATTCTGATGTTTATTCTCTATGATCCGTCCAATACTAATCGCGTTTATTACGGATCGGACACACGGATGACTCCCTATTTATTGGGAGCTGCATTGGCTTTTCTCTGGCCATCGACTCATTTGAATCCAAAGCTTAATAAAAATGGTCGCTGTGTACTCAATGTTTTAGGACTTGGGTCACTAGCAGTAATCATTTGGATGGGTTTGACATTAAGTGGAACCGGAAATTTTGCCTATCATGGTGGGATGTTGTTATTTTCGATATTCTCTGTGATTTTAATTGCTGTAATTGCACATCCGGGAACCAAATTTGGTAATTGGTTTAGTAATCCATTGTTTGCTTGGATTGGTAAACGAAGTTACGGAATCTATTTATATCAGTTTCCTGTCATGATTTTTTATGAAAAAGCAGTAGTAAATATTGCTGTTCATCCGTTGATGGAAGCCGTGATCATTGTGATCATAAGTGACTTTTCCTATCGCTTTGTTGAAGTGCCATTAGCTCATTTCAATTTCGGGAATCCTTTTATTTTCTTGAGAAATTTGGTTAGACGAGACTCAAAATTTGGCAACAAACGGTACATTGCAATTCCTGTGATTCTGATTTTGATAGTTGCTAGTGTTGGAGTTGTTAGTGGTTCTGGCAAAAATGGCAATCACCACAGTGCCTTACAATTGAATATTACAAAAAATAAGAAAAAGTCATCAAAACAAAATGCAAAAGCTTTAGAAGCACAAAAACTAGCTAAATTAAAGAAAAAGCAGCGAGAGGCACAGTTGGCCAGTATTAAAAAAGAAAAAGCCATCAAGCTAACCGATGCGGAAAGAAAAATCAAAACAAAGTACAAGTTGGAGCCTTCTGAAGTAAAATTGGCTCAAAAAATGTCAGTGACCGGGGTCGGTGATTCCATCATGGCTGATACTTCTGATGATTTGCAGGAGGTATTTCCTAATGCCTATATTTCGGCAAAGGTTGGTAGACAAGTTTGGCAAGCAACAAGTTTATTAAAACAGTTGGCCGCCCAAGGTAACTTGAGTAGTAATGTTCTAATAAATTTGGGCACTAATGGTGCCTTTACAACTCAGCAGTTAAAGACAATTGTGTCCGTGGTTGGCAGTAAACGGGAAATATTCTGGGTAAATGTGCATGTTCCTACTCAGAATTGGGAATCGACGGTTAATAAGACGATTGCCAATTCCGCAAAGCGTTACAAAAATATTCATGTGATTGATTGGTATGATGCAAGCCTGAAACAAACCGGATGGTTTTATGGAGATCATGTCCATCCTAATATTGAAGGTAGCAAAGAATATACAACGCTTGTGACAAAAGCAATTGTTAAGTACGGTAGTGAAGACTAAATTCGAGAGTTTGGAAAAGTAAAATATTGAGTTTTTTGGGCTTCGCTAAACTCCAGGCTTAATTACTATCATGCTTGAACATGTTTCAAAAATTAATACGTATACACAAAAAAAGTTGCAGAGATTCTGCAACTTTTTTATTTAAAATGGAATTTTTGTAACCAGTGAATCTTTAGAAAGGGATTTGCCACTGATACTATAGGTGCTTGAAAATTGAATGGAACAACTGTGTAGTCTGTTTGCGAGATTATTTGGAACCAAAGTAACTACCGTCGTGTTAATTGTTTTTCCTGCCCTAATCTGTTTGCCAGCAGAACTATCAACCATATTGCTAATCGGTGTACCAGCATAATTAGCAGAAAGCTTGACATAATTAAGACCGCCAACAATTATTGTAGAGTTACTTTCGTTTTTGATCGTGTATTTAATTTGTAAAGTGTAATAGGTAGAACCAATACCTGTATTGCTAAACGCCGTGGAAACCATTTTTTTAGCCTTTGCCGTTTTGGCTTCGTTTTTAATCAAACGAGCCTGTTTGATTTGAAATTGGAGCGGCCGGTTGATGATGGTTTGATCAACTTTTTTGATCTTATCAAGGGTTAACTTTGTCCCAAAAGAATCATAAGAAAACTGCTTAGGCAAGTTTAAATCACCATGGGCAACATATCTGGCGCTTTTTTTAATGTTTTTTGGAACTGTGTAACTTGATGATTCTTTGGTATTTGTGGAATTGTTTGTCGAAGAAGCAGATGCACTGGAAGCTGAGGCACTACTTTCTTTACTAATTGAACCGCTGTTTTTATGGACATTTTTATTTTGATTTTTGAAAGTAACTTTTCCTTTGTCCTGATAGCGTGTTTCGTGAGTTGAATTTCCACACCCGGTTAAAAATGTTGTGCTGAGTAGTAAAAATATGACAATTTTTTTCATGTTGGTTTCATCCTTTATCCTAAAATTAACTTACCACTACGTAAATGATAGCCAAATAACTTATGGGGGCCATTTTTTGAAAACGCAAGTTGGGCAGCACCACTAATTGTTTGAGCTCTAGCCTTAAATTGATCCAACGTTAAGGCTTTTTTACCGGCGACCATAATTAACCAGTTGTCTTCAATTCTTAAAGATTCGACCGGAAAATTACGTTTATCCTGAACAAAATACACTTGTAAATGTGGATCAAGTTCGGCCACTGATAAATTAAAATCGACTAATCGCATTTGTATTCTCCATTATATCGTTTGAATTTGGTTTATTTGTTACAAAATTAATTATAATTGATTACAGATACCATATGAAGTGTAAACTAAGAGGGTTGCCATAGCAAATCAGGGCAGTTTTGTGGTATGGTATTTAGGTAGGATTTATAAACAAGAGTAAATGGGGAACGACGTGTTATGGAATTAGAATTTTTAGGAACCGGAGCAGGTGTTCCCGGTAAATTTAGAAATGTGACAAGTGTGGCTTTGAAGCTTTTAGATGAGCGTAATTCGATCTGGCTTTTTGACGTGGGTGAGGGCACGCAACAACAAATTTTGCGCACCAATATTAAACCTCGAAAAATTGACAAAATTTTCATTACGCATTTACATGGCGACCATTTATTTGGCCTACCAGGATTGTTAAGTAGTCGTTCTTTTCAAGGCGGCGAATCAGAATTAATTATTTACGGACCCAAAGGCATTCGTCAGTTCGTTCAAACGGCAATGCGCATTTCAGATTCACATCTCTCCTATCCAATTCGCTTTGTTGAGCTAGGAGACGAGGGCGTGATTTTTGAAGATAATAAATTTAAAGTTTCTTTTTTGCGGTTGGACCACCGTATTGAAAGTGTCGGTTATCGAATTGTTGAAAAATCACATCCAGGACAATTGCAGGTTGAAAAACTTAAACAGCTTCACATACCATCAGGGCCAGTTTATGGGCAACTAAAGTGTGGCGAAAAAGTCACACTTGAAGATGGTCGAGAGATTGATGGCAAAGAATTTCTTGGCAAACCGCAACGGGGAAGAATCGTTGCCATTTTGGGTGATACTCGAAAAACCAAGAATAGCTTGGTCCTTGCAAAGGATGCTGACGTATTAGTTCATGAAAGTACCTTCGCTAAAAATGAGAGCAAACTGGCGCGTAATTACTATCATTCAACAAATGTGCAGGCGGCAGGAATTGCCAAACAAGCTAATGTTCATCGGCTCATTTTGACACATATTTCGGCGCGATATACTGGTAAAATGGCCAATGAACTGCAAAAGCAAGCTCAAACAGTGTTTAAAGCGACAAAAGTTGTTCACGATTTTGATGTTATTAATATTCCACTTAGATAATTGAGGAGTGATCATATGTTAGCGCGGTTAAAAGAGCTGCGTAATCTCGAAGGTAAGTTGGTTTTGATTACCGGTGCTTCAAGTGGTTTGGGTAAATTAGTTGCTTATGAAATGGCAGAACGTGGGGCTAGTGTCGTTTTGTGTGCACGTAATGTGGAAGAACTTCGCAAAGTGGCTGAGAGATGTAAGGAAATTTCGCAAGCTGACGCGTTTGTGGTCAAGCTTGACGTTTCAGATTCTGAAGCTATTGATCACCAACTAGAGCACGTTTTGCAAGACATTGGATCAATTGATGTTTTGATTAATAGCGCAGGTTTTGGCTTGTTTGAACCTTTCAAAGATATTGAGATGCAACCAGTTGAGAAAATGTTTCGAGTGAATGTTTTAGGGCTAATGTATGTGACTCAAAAAATTGCGCAACAAATGATTAAAATGGGCCGGGGACAAATCTTTAACATTGCTTCCGTTGCGGGAAAGATTGCAACACCAAAATCGACTGCTTATTCTGCTACTAAGTTTGCAGAAATTGGTTTCTCAAATGCTTTGCGCCTTGAATTACGGCCATTAGGTGTTCAGGTGACAACCGTTAATCCAGGACCAATGGATACAAACTTCTTTAAGCGTGCGGATCCAAGTGGTCATTATTTTGACGCTGTTAAGTTACTTGCCTTGTCGCCAGAAAAAGTTGCTCATCAAATTGTTGAGGCAGTTGGCTATCGACGCCGTGAAATCAATGCACCGACCTACATGGAAATTATTCATCGTGGGTACGAGCTTTTCCCAAACTTTGGTGATTTGTTGGCAAGTAGTTCTTTTTTTAATCGAAAGTAAGGAATATAGATATGAAGAATCAATGGCGAGTTATTATCATTTTAATTTTAGTTTTGTTGGTGGCGCTTTTCGCTGTCGTCAATGTGAATGAAGTTCCTTTGAGTTTATTATTTACCACGGTGCACTGGCCACTTGTTTTGGTTATTTTAGTTTCCTTAGTTGCCGGAGCATTGATCACTTTTTTAGTGTCAATGGGTACAGTGATGGCACAAAAAAAACAACAACGAGTGGAAATGGATGTTGCTACCAAAAAGATTGATGACCTCCGTGAAGAAAATGAATCATTAAAACGACGTGTAAACAATGTTAGTAACGAAAATGGGCAAAAAAATCATAATCTTGAAGAGCTTTAGTTTCTGTGAGATTGTGAGAATTGAATACTAAAAATTGGGCGAAAGCAAGTATCTCTGTAGGGATCAACTTTCGTCCACTCTGTTTTTATTGATTAGGAAGTGGAATCGTGCTGAAATCAAAGTTCAAATGGCAATTGCCGAAAAGCGATGTGTCATCAGACAAAATTAAAGAAATTATGGATGTCTGCCAGTTAAGTGAAATTGCGGCAAAGGTTTTAATTAATCGGGGCTATGATACGCCCGAGAAGGCAACAAAGTTTTTAACACTGGATCCGGAAGCTATCCATGATCCATTTTTGTTGCATGACATGCAAAAAGCCGTGGATCGCATTCAGTCTGCCATTGTAAAGAATGAAAAAATTGTGGTGTACGGCGATTATGACGCTGATGGGGTAACCAGTACCACGATTATGTTTGAAACGTTAAATGAATTGGGTGCAAACGTTGATTATTTCGTTCCAGATCGCTTTAAGGATGGCTACGGTCCCAACATGGCTGAATATCAACAATTTGTTGAAAATGGCGTGAACTTAATGGTGACTGTCGATAATGGTATTGCGCGGAACGAACCGATTGAATACGCAGTGACACACGGGATGGATGTTGTGGTGACTGACCATCATGAGTTGCCTGAAAAATTACCCAACGCAACTGCCATTGTGCATCCACGCTATCCTGGCGCACACTATCCATTTTCAGATCTTTCTGGAGTTGGAGTTGCGTTTAAGGTGGCCTCAGCTTTGTTGGATGAGGTGCCAGAAGAATTTCTAGATTTAGTTGCCATTGGGACAGTTGGGGATCTGGTATCACTTACTGATGAAAACCGTTTCTTAGTAGCTAGTGGTTTAAAAGTTTTAAGTGAAGGTCAACGTGTTGGTCTCAGTGCGTTACTCAAGGTGAGTGGGTTAGAAAACCGACAAATCAATGAACAAGATATTGGCTTCACACTGGCTCCGCGTTTAAATGCGGTTGGTCGAATTGGTAACGCAGGAGAAGCAGTTGAATTGCTGACGACATTCGATGACGAAAAGGCGGAGTTGATTGCCAAACACATTGATTCTGTAAATGATCAACGGAAACAATTAGTTGATATGGTGTACAATGAAGCCATTTTGCAAGCGAAATCTCCAGAAAATCTTGCGCGTAAGACTTTGGTGATTACCGGAATTGGCTGGCATCAGGGAGTTTTAGGAATTGTGGCGAGTCGATTAGTAGAAGCTACTGGTAAACCAACTTTAGTTTTAAGTGGCAGTGAAACCGACACAAATTTAAAGGGTTCCGGTCGCAGCGTGGAAGCTCTGAACTTGTTTGAGGCTTTGAATACAAATCGTGAGTTATATGTTAATTTTGGTGGTCATCATATGGCAGTTGGCTTAACGATAGCTAAAGAGAATGTGGCGGCTCTACAAACCACTTTAGAAGAGGCAGCAACAGTAGCCGATCTAGATAAAAATCAGGTTTCGCCATTGCCCATTGATGGTGTGGTTAAAGTTGACCAAATCACTGTTCCAGCGATTAAAGATTTGGCTAAGTTAGGACCATTTGGAACCGATAATCCAATTCCAGAATTTGAAATTGATTCTGAAAAGGTTACTGATGTAAAGCAAATTGGTGCTAATCAGGATCATTTGAAATTTCAATTAGCAGGGGTCAAACAAAAAATAGACGCAATTGATTTTAAAGAAGGTAAGCTCATGCCATATTTACAGGCACTGCCTGAAGATGTGCGAGTTGTGGGAACTTTGGAGTTAAATACCTGGCGAAATCAAACTAAGCCCCAAATCATGATAAAAGATTTATTGATTAACGCTGTACCGATTGTTGATAAACGAACAACTCGTTTGAGTGTTAAGATGTTTGCAACTCAGACCACCTATGTTTTCTTCCACAAAAAAAGTTATGAAAAAGTGCAAACCTATTTGAAACCAGAAGTTCAAGTAGCAGTTTTAGAAGATCAAGAAAATTTTGACTTGCGCCTGAAGGGCAACTTGACATTGGTTGATTGCCCAGACTCAATCACAAAGTTTGCAGATTGGCTTTCAAAACAAAGTCCAGATGCCTTGACGGTTTATTTCTATCAGCAAAATAATGCCTATTTGGATGGGATGCCAACCCGAGAACAGAGTGCTAAGGTGTTCAAGTTTTTTGCCAATCATCAAGACATAGACTTGAAGAAACAATTGCCGGATGTAGTTAAGCACTTGCATATTGATCAAAACATGATAGTTTTTCTAATTCAGGTGTTTTTTGAGTTGAAATTTGTTAAAATAGAAAGCGGTCGTGTTTCGTCTATTCCGAATCCCAAGCCGCAGAAGTTGAGTGTGGCTCCGACCTATCAATTGAGAAAACAACAAATTGAAACACAAGAAAAATTATTGTACAGCAAGTCTGCTACTCTGACTGCTTGGATGCAAGCGTGTTTGGCAGATAAAAACAAAGGAGTTGCTGAATAAATGGCAATAGATTTACATGATTATGTAGCAAGTATTCCAGATTATCCAGAAAAGGGTGTCGTTTTCCGTGATATCTCACCTTTAATGGGTGACGGAAAAGCTTATAAGCAAGCGACCAATCAAATCGTTGATTATGCTCGTAATAAGGGCGTTGAGATGATTGTGGGTCCTGAAGCCCGAGGCTTTATCGTGGGTTGTCCGGTTGCATACGAATTAGGCGTTGGTTTTGCACCAGCTCGAAAGAAGGGCAAGTTGCCTCGCGAAACAGTTAAGGCAACTTATTCTTTGGAGTATGGGACCTCATCTCTTTATCTTCATAAAGATGCTGTTAAGCCAGGCCAACGGGTTCTAGTTACGGATGATTTGCTTGCAACGGGTGGAACAATTTCAGCGACGATTGATCTAGTTGAAAAACTCGGTGGAATTGTCGTAGGGACAGCTTTCATAATCGAATTAACAGATTTACATGGGCGTGATAAAATTAAAAATTATGATATGCTTTCACTTATGCAATATTAAGCGGTTGAAAAAGGATCTGCAACATTGGTTTTCGATGTTGCAAATCCTTTTTTAATTAATTGTCATGAGTAGCATGCCAATTTTTTATATATTCTAAGCGCTGTTTAAATCGTTTTTCATTACCTTCTTCAGTTGGCAAATAGTATTCATGGCCTTCCAGATCCGGGGGCATGGTCTTCATATTGGTCAATTTGTCTTTTTCTGAATGGGCATACTGGTAACCCTTGCCATATCCAAGGTTGTCCATTAACTTGGTGGGTGCATTTCTAATTTGAAGAGGGACTGGCTCATTGCCGGTTTTTTTGACATCTTTTTTAGAAGTCAAGCGAGCCTTATAAATGGCACTGGATTTCGGAGCTAACGATAGGTAAACAACTGCTTCAGTTAAATGAACATCACATTCTGGCATTCCTAAAAATTGACAGGCTTGAAAAACGTTAATGGTCAGTTCAAGTGCCTTGGTATCGGCAACACCAATATCTTCACTCGCAAATCGAACTAAGCGTCGAGCAATGTAAAGCGGATCTTCACCACCATCTAACATGCGTGATAGCCAGTAAATTGCTGCATTTACATCACTGTTTCGCATCGATTTATGAAGAGCTGAGATAATATTGTAATGCTCTTCACCATGCTTGTCATAACGCAGTGATTTTGTGTTAATAAACTGATTCAAGTTGTTTTCAGTAATTATGACCAACTTATTCTGATGATCGGCGTTAAGAACTGCCATTTCTAAAGTATTGAGAGCAATACGGGCATCACCGTTTGCAAATTGAGCAATAAGAGTCAAAGTATTCTCGTCAACTTGTACCTTTAAGTTTGGAAAAGCATTCGCATTATTTAAAGCTTTGCGAAGTAAACTGCTGATTTCGGCAGTACTCAATTCTTTAAGTACGAAAACTTTACAACGCGATAATAAAGCGGAATTAATTTCAAACGATGGGTTTTCGGTTGTGGCTCCAATTAAAGTAATACTTCCTCGTTCCACAAATGGAAGAAAGGCGTCTTGTTGGGCCTTATTGAACCGGTGAATTTCATCAACAAAAACAATTGTTTTCTCACCGAGTTCCCGATTTTCTTCGGCTTCTTCCATAATTTTGCGAATGTCTTTAATCCCACTTGTGACAGCACTAAAAGTAACAAAATGAGATTTAGTTTGGTTGGCAATAATTTGTGCCAATGTTGTTTTTCCAACGCCAGGCGGGCCCCAAAAAATAATTGAAGGTAATTGATCTTGAGCAATAATTTCACGTAATACTTTTCCTTTGCCTAATAAATGAGTTTGACCTGTAAACTCTTCAAGAGTTTGTGGCCGTACGCGGTTGGCTAGTGGGCTATTTTGATTGTTTTCTGACGCAAATAAAGATTCTTGTTTCAAAATAAATGCCTTTCATAAGAGTTTGACTTGATACTTTAAATTTACCACTGTGTTTGGAGAAAAGATAAACAAAAGCTTTACTTTCAATAAATATTGATTATGAGTATATTTCATAATTTTTTAATTGAACGTTTAGGATACATAATTGATTGTCCAGAGTCTGAAGGGTTTAACATAGTAAATATGCCTTGCCTAAACTTTCCTTGAAGTTGTGCTTTTTCGGGATTCAGTGAGATTGAACTATAGTTAAATTTGTATGAATGCAAAACATGATGAGTGAAAAAGCGATTAGTTTTATTATTTTTATAAAACTAATCGCTTTTTGCAATCATTAGTACCATTAAATTTTATTTAAGTGAAACTGATTTTTACTAGATTGTCTAGTTGCATAACCCACGATAAATATATCAATGAAAATAGCGTAAATCATTGCCGGTGCATAAAATGTTAATGTGATTATCAGCCCAACTAATTTAATTGCAACGTCCAAAATAATTGAAGAGTTGGGTAAGGCATACAACCAGCCAAAACGAGCAGCAGGATTTACTTTTTTTAAAGAATAAGAAATGGCCATGTTACTAAACGAAACAGCTAATACGATAACGCCATAAAGTGCTTGGGCGGTGACGTTGTTAAAATTGGATGCTACTAAGCTTGTGGTATATGGAAAGAATGAAGCTAAAAATAACATGACTAAGGAATAAGAAACGGTTGCGTTAGAAACACTCTTTACTTTGTGCCAATTATTGTGGTGCGTGGTCCACATTAAACCAATCCAAAAAAACGATAGTGTGTAAGCAAAAAAGTTAGCGCGTAACGCCCATAGGCCAGCTAAATTAACAGTTTTTGGCTTTTCCAGTTCCAAAACTAAAATAGTCATAATAATGGCGAGAACAGCATCTGTAAAAGCTGCCAAGCGTTCTTTATTCAAAGTAAAACCTTCTTTATCTCATATTTTCTTGCATATTTTTTTAGTATAACATGTTCTGAAGAAATCTTATTTCAAAAAAACGAATCTTTTTCTTGCCTTAGAGTACACACGAAGGTTTATGATGACCTTGTTGAATATGAAAGGCAGGTTTAACGATATTTATGACAACATCTAAAATGAATGGTGACAGAGAAACTTCACCAGGTTAAGTTTTAGTGCATACCAGCCAAAACAATAATACAAAAAAATAAAGATTTTTATATTGGAGGTGTCGATTATTGCTGATGAAGGCTCATTAATTATTTATTTTTCATTAACAGGTAATACAAAATCTGCAGCTGAAAAATTGCAAAAAAAGACTGGAGCTGCAATTTATCAACTACAACCAGAAAAGCCGTATCCAACCGACTACAATGGGATAGTAGCTGCTGGTGAAAAGGAAAAGGATAATCAAATTCACCCCAAATTGGGTGGTAATTTACCAGATTTTAATCAATATAGTAAAATTTACGTGGGTTATCCAACTTGGTGGTCACAACCGCCAATGATTATTCATAGTTTATTTGAACAGGGTAATTTTACGGGTAAAGAAGTTGTGGCCTTTTTCAACCAGTGCATCAACACCTTTAGCAGATACGGTTGATGTGATTCAAAAGTTGGCCAAGGAAAATGGTGCTACATTTGTAGTTGAGTAAACAGGTTACTAGGAATTAATAGTGATTTAGGAAAAAATAGAAAGTATCGAAAGATGGAGGAAACTTATGGCGTATAAAACAATTAACCCATATACAAATGAGGTTGTGAAAGAATACCCAAATGCAACGACCGATGACATTCAAAAGGCGTTGACAGTGGGACATCAGTTATTCAAACAGTGGGAAGCAGATAAACCCGAGAATCGGTCAGGACAATTACATGAAATTGCCAAATTGTTTCGCAAGCACAGTGACCAGTTAGCTAAAGCTATGGTGACTGATATGGGAAAACTATATCGAGAGGCCCAAGGAGAAGTTGAACTTTGTGCATTGATTGCAGATTATTTTGCTGATCATGGGGCTCAATTATTAGCACCAACAAAAATTGAAACTGTCGCTACTGGGGATGCACAGATAAAAAAGCACCCACTTGGTATTTTAATGATGGTGGAGCCTTGGAATTTTCCAATGTATCAGATTATGCGGGTGTTTGCACCAAACTTTATGGTTGGTAATCCGATGATCTTGAAACATGCGTCAAACACACCAGGATCTGCGGTTGCGTTTGAAGATGTAATTAAGGAGTCATCAGCCCCAGATGCTAGCCTGCAAAATCTATTTTTAAGTTATGATCAAGTTAGTGAAATCATTGCGGATTCGCGGGTCCAAGGTGTTGCTTTGACAGGATCTGAACGTGGTGGTCGTAGCGTTGCCAAAGCAGCTGGTGAAAACTTGAAGAAAAACACCATGGAACTGGGCGGTACTGATGCATTTGTGGTATTAGATGATGCTGATATAGATAGTGTAGCGGATATTGCTTGGCGAGCTCGTCTTTACAACGCAGGTCAGGTATGTACATCGTCAAAACGATTTATCGTGGCGGCCAATTTGTATGACCAATTTTTAGCAAAGTTGAAGGAAAATTTTGCTAATGTGAAACCTGGAGATCCAATGGATAGTCAAACAACTTTAGCACCAATGAATTCTAAACGGGCAAAAGATAAGTTACAAAGTCAAGTTGATGAGGCTATTGAAGCCGGGGCAACGCTTTACTATGGTAATAAAAAAATTGATTTGCCCGGTCAATTTTTCCAACCTACTATTTTAACTGACATTAAAAAAGATAATCCGGCATATTCTGAAGAAATGTTTGGACCAGTAGCTCAGGTTTATAAAGTTAATAGTGAGCAAGAAGCAATTGATTTAGCTAATGATTCCGATTTAGGTTTAGGCGGGATTGTTTTCAGTGGTGATCCTAAACGTGGAACAAAAGTAGCTAGTCGGATTGAAACAGGGATGGTTTTCGTGAATAACTTCATGACTTCTCTACCCGACTTACCGTTTGGCGGTGTAAAAAATTCTGGCTATGGCCGAGAAATGAGTAGCTTAGGATTAAATGCCTTTGTTAATGAACAGTTGATTGTAACGGCTGATAAACCAAATATGGATAATTTGGCCGGTGGATTGGTTGCAACTGATCCTGAATAATTAAAACTTATATTGTGTTCGAAAAAAAGTTTCTTACAAATTTGTGGGAAACTTTTCGTTTTTCTCTTGCCTTAGAGTTCACACGAAGGTTTAGAATAACAAAGAGATGAAGAAAAGAATGAGGGAAGAGGAGAAAATATGAATATCAATGGTGTCAGTAAACAGTTTGATTTAACCAAAGATACGCTCCGTTATTGGGAGCGGTTAGGATTGTTACCAGAAATTAAACGAAATGACAGTGGTTACCGTGAGTATAGTGAACGCGACATGAACTGGGTTTTCTATATCAAAGCTTTACGAAATGCTGGCATGTCGATTGAAGCCCTAATTGAGTTTGTGAAGTTGTATCGTGAAGGGAAACAAACGGCCGGATCACGTAAGTCATTGTTGGTTGATCAACGGCAAGATTTAGAAGATCAACGTAAGAAAATTGAAAAGACGATTAAGTATCTTGATTATAAGATTGATCATTTTGAAGATCATACACTTAATTATGAAAGAGAAAAATTAGCATATGACGGAAACATTCAATAAATAAAATACGAGGAGAAAACAAAAATGAAATTATTAATTATGGCAGCAAATGGACAGATTGCCCGAATCGTTGAAGACCGTGTATTAAGTGAATCGGCTTTTAAAGATGTCGAACTAACCTTATTTTTAAGGAATAGTTCTCGGTTGAGTAATTTGGCAAATGATTCACGTGTGACTGTGGTTGAAGGTAGTCTTGATAACGAAAATGATGTGAACAAGGCAGTTTCTGGACAAGATATGGTCTTTGTAGCAGTTGTTGATCATACTAGCAACAATGCGTGGACTAAAAATGTGATTGCAGCAATGAAGGCCAATAATGTGCAACGAGTTGTCTTTACAAATATTTTGGGATTATATGATGAAGTTCCTGGTGAGTTTGGTCGCTGGAATCGTCAAAGTGTCATGAGTGGATTACCGGCCGCAATTAATTCAGATAAACTTCTTGACGAATCAGGGTTAGATTACACAACGTTGCGCTTACCATGGTTGAATGATCGTGATGAAGTGAAGTATGTGGTGACACACAAAAATGACCAGTACAATGGTGTCTCAGGATCACGGCAAAGTATTGCTGATGTGGTCTTGAAGATTGTGGCTGATCCAACTTTTGGATCAAAAGATAGTTTGGGAATTGCCGATCCAGCAACTCAGGGTTCAGATCGTCCGGTTTATTAAATAGAAGAAGTTCTTTTAAAGAGTAGTAAATTTCTCTAGGGAAAATTTGTTGCTCTTTTCTTGTTTCTGCACAAATATGTAACTAATAGATATTGCCTTGGAGTGAGATATAAGGTCCATAATAAAAAGTTAGTTTGATAATGTGTGGGTTTAGTGGACATGAATTTCAGAAAATGGAGGAATAAAATTTGCAAATAAAAAAACAAGGATCGACGCAAAAAGTTGTTGGTAAAATTGACGGCCAGCCAATATATGCACCGCAATTAGGAAGAACAAACGGTGAATGGCAAAATGGTTATGGGACACCATCTGATGGTCAAGATACAAACAACAAAAATCAACCAGTTCGGAAACTAACTAAGGATGCAAAACAACTTATTATTTATTTTTCACGGTCGGGAAGTACTGAATTGCTTGCCGGTATGATCGATGAAAAAACTTCAGCTGATATTTTAGAGGTTGTCGTAAAAAATCCCTACCCTGGTGTTTATCAGAAAACACTGGAACGCGCAAATCTGGAACGAGAAAATAATAATTATCCAGAGCTGAATATGCAACTACCGGATTTAAGTCAGTATGACACAATTTTTTTAGGTTATCAGATTTGGGCAATGCATTTATCACACCCAATGAACTCATTTTTAACAACTTTTGGTCAACTGCTTTCGGGTAAAAGAATTGCGCCATTCATGAGTGAAGGTGGGTATGGCCAAGGCGACAGTGTTCAACAAATTCAAGAAATTTTGCGCGAATAAGGCGCCAGCCAAAACACTTTTACCCAAGCGTTGGTTGTTGATGGAAATAAAGTTGATCGGTCTAAGTTACAAGTTGCACAATGGATAGCAAAAATTAATAAATAAAATGAAGGTATAGACGAAAACTTTTCTTATTTGTGAAAAGTTTTTTATTGGATTTACGTACTAATTGAACGACAGATCAGCCTTATGAGCATAGATTGATTCAGATTAAGCATTAGACGTATAACAAAGTTGCATTTAAACTGGATTTGTAAAGCTTAAATTGTAAATATGGAGGATACATCATGAAAAAAGTCGTTTTATTAGGAGCTTCCAGCCAAATAAGTCAGTATTTGATTCCAAGATTATTGTCTTTTCCTGAAATTCAATTAACGTTATTTTCAAGTCATGTACAAGTCTTGAAAAAATATCAGAAGACTAACAACGTCACAATTATCAAAGGTAACTGGCGTAATAGTGATGAGCTTGTGCGCGCAATTACTGGGCAAGACATTGTCTATTTGGCAACTTCTCAGTTTGAGAAGACCAATCGATTGGTCGTAAAAATCATGAAAAAAGTTGGCGGAGAGCGGCTAATTGTTGCGGGTGGGCTTGGTATTTATGATGAAGTTGCCGGTAAATTTGGTGAATGGAATGCCAACATGATGGGAGACTATACAATTTACAAGAATGCTGCTGCCGTGATTGATAACAGTGGGTTGAACTATACTTTTTTGCGGATGACTTGGTTGTATGATCAGGATGGTAACGAAGCATTTGAAATTGTTCCCAAGGGCGAGCCACTAAAAGGTACTCAAGTTACACGACAGGCAATTGCTAAACTAGTTACCGAAATTATTCAGGAGCCAACTAAATATAGTAAGCAAAATATTGGTGTTGTAGAACCAGATACAGAATGGGATAAGCCCTCGTTTTATTAAGTGTTTTCAAAATAGCAATTAGTAGTTTTCAAAGCTTTAATATAAAAGGAGAAAAATAAAAATGGACCGACCTTATATTTTTTGTCATATGGCAACTTCGTTAAATGGAAAGATTAGTGGGCCTTATCATGGGGCAGCAGGACCAGAACCTGGTCAACTATTTTATCATTTAGCATTTGAAAAAAATGGCTATTATCAACATCAGGGCTGGCTTTCAGGGCGAACCACTACAGATGATAATTTTACATTTTATAAAAAACCGGACCTTGATCAAAATGCGCCTCAGGTTCCGGCTGGGGACTTTGTTATTCCGACTAAGTTTGACAAGTATTATATTTCTATTGATCCTCATGGCCGCTTAGCTTGGCAGTCAAATGAATTAGTTTATCAAACGACCCATGCACAAGTCTTAGAAGTTCTTACGGGTCAAGCTAGTAATGCCTATAAAGCGTTTTTAAGGCATAAAAATATACCGTATATTATTTCAGGTAAGGATAAACTGGATGCTAAACTAGCTCTCGACAAGTTGAAGAATTTATTTCATATGGAAACCGTCATGTTAGGTGGTGGGGGCGTTTTAAATTGGTCTTTCATTCAGCAGGGATTGTGTGATGAGATAAGTTTGGTTTTGACACCGGCAGCAGATGGATCGAGCAAAACGCCAAGTTTATTCGAAGCTCGTGAAGGATTGTCCAAAGCAACACCCGTTTCATTTACTTTAAAAGGTGTAGAAACAAAAGGCAATACTGTTTGGCTACGTTATTTAGTAAACAATACTGACAAACAGTAAGCACTCTATGTTATATAAAGAAGGTAAAAAATGACAAAATTAACAGATACTTTTAACTTAACTAATGGCACAACGATTCCAAAAGTGGGATTTGGGACATGGCAAATCCCAGCTTCTCAAACAAAACAAGCAGTTTTAGATGCTTTAAGTGTAGGCTATCGGCACATTGATACTGCACTTGTTTATGGAAACGAAAAACAAGTAGGTGAAGCAGTTAAGGAGTCTGGTATGAAGCGTGATGATGTCTTTGTCACAACGAAGTTACCGGCTGAAACTAAGTCTTACCAAGGGACTTTAAATGATTTTAACACTTCATTAAGTAATCTTGATTTAGAGTACGTTGATCTGTATCTTGTTCATGCTCCTCAACCTTGGAGTCAGACAGGCGGCAATTATGATTTGGAAAACCGTGATGTTTGGAAGGCAATGGAAGAAATTTACAAATCTGGTAGAGCTAAAGCTATTGGCGTTTCAAATTTTGACGCGAATGATTTAAGTAATATTCTTAATCATTCAGAGATTAAACCAATGGTTGATCAAATTCAGTACTATGTGGGATATACGGAAGACGCCATTACCAAGTATGCCCAGAGTCATAATATTTTAGTTGAAGCCTATTCTCCACTAGCCACGGGAGCTTTATTAAACAATAAAGGTCTAAAGACAATGGCGAAAAAGTATGACGTTGACTTACCTCAACTCGCAATTCAATTCTGTATTCAAAATGGGATTGTGCCGCTTCCCAAAGCCACTCGTAAGACGCATATTGAAAGCAATACAAAACTGAACTTTGAGATATCTGATGCTGATATGGATGCAATGCGAAAAATGAAAGATACTTCTGTTACATGGCATTTTAGATAAAACTTGAAAATTGTGTATAAAATGGCCGAATAATAATCATTATTCGGCTTTTTTTATTGTCTAAAATCCTGAGCTTCGGTTTCTTTCAGAAAAAATGAAACTTTTTTGAAAAAAGGCTTGCCTTGCAGTTACTACAACCCTCTATACTTCTTAATTGTAGTCAAACAAGAATATGAGGAGATGCAAACATGCAAAGTAAATTTACAAAATACGAATTTTCAATTTTATCGATCGTCTTGGTGAGTTATTTTATGACGGTTCTGGATGTTTCAGTTGTGATTACGGCATTACCAAAAATCCAGACTGATTTGAATTTATCAACCGCCAATTTAACCTGGGTACAAAATGCGTACACAATTATTTTCGGTGGCTTATTACTCCTAGGTGGTCGTTTAGGTGACATTATTGGGCGAAAACATGTTTTTAATTTTGGACTAGTCATCTTTGGATTAGGTTCTTTACTAGTAGGCTTAGCAAATAGTCCAATGTGGTTAATCATTGCTCGTGGCTTTCAGGGCGCTGGTGCTGCAGCCTTGGCACCATCAACTTTAGCCTTATTGATGGATAGTATTCCTGCAGGGGAAAAACGAATCAGAGCAGTTGCCGACTACGGGGCCGTTGCTGGAATTGGTGCAAGTCTTGGATTAGTAATCGGCGGTTTGTTCGCAAGTTTATTAAGTTGGCGATATGCATTTTTCGTAAATGTGCCAATTGCCATTGTAATGTTTATCTGGGCGACAAAAGCAGTTCGGTCAAGCAGGTCACAAAAAGGATCTTTTGATGGTATTGGGTCTTTGCTGTCACTGCTCGGTATGATTAGTTTAGTTTATGGGATTTTGTTAGTTTCTGAAAGTTCTACAGCTTGGGATTGGATTATTGCGGCCGTTATTTTATTGGGTCTGTTTATTTGGCGAGAAGCCAAAGTTGCTCAACCAATCATGCCATTAAGAGTTTTTAAGAATTCTGAACGGGCTGGTGCTTATTTAGCCCGAATGTTATTCCTCGGTGCCATGATGGCCTTTTGGTTCTTCATCACTCAATTTTTACAAGAAGTTTATGGCTTTTCACCCTTGATGGCTGGTCTAGGTTTCTTCCCAATGACAATTGCTAACTTTATTAGTGCACTGCAGGTTTCAAAACTAACCGCTAAATTTGGTAATGGGATGACACTTGTTGGAGGCTTAGTGTTAACAATTATTGGCATGTTTTGGCTGAGTTTTGCCGGCAATGGCAGTAATTATGTGCTTGCAATTGCTTTACCGATGATCTTAATTGGGGCAGGTCAAGGGGCAGTTTTGAGTCCTTTAACAACTGCAGGAATTGCTCAGATTAATGCAAGAGATGCTGGTGCAGCATCAGGAGTTGTGAATGTGGCCCATCAAGTAGGTGGCTCATTGGGCTTAGCACTTTTAGTCGTTTTGAGTTCTGTGGTTGCAAACTCCAACAGCTTGGTAATCCGAACAGACTGGGCACTACGAGGAGGCGTTGCTTTTCCTGTGATTGCTTTAATCCTTACGTTTATTATGATTGTGCCAAAGAAGAATAAAAATTAAATTAACAATAAATTGATTTTAAAATAGAAAGAAGCGTTATTATGAGTGTTTTTGAAGAATTAAGAAACGGAAAATCTTTCGATATTCGAAACGAACAGTATCAAAAGGAAGTTCATGGTGAAATTGATCGTGATGATCATTATTGTCATTTAATTAATATGACAGATCCTGCTAAAAAGCAGAATTTAAAAGATCTAGAGAACGAAATGTTTCATGGTCAAATGAAAGATGGCACTTATTTTACGCCACCATTTCATGTAGATTGTGCTAATCGAGTAAACTTGGGTAAAAATGTTTATGCTAATCATAGTTTAACTATGATGTCAGTTGGCACTATTACCATTGATGATGGTGTCATGATGGGACCGGGTGTTGGTTTTTATACGGTCAACCATGAGCCTAAAAATATTCGAGTGATTAAAACTGGTGAAATTCATATTAAGAAAAATGCTTGGATTGGTGCCCGTGTGAGCATTTTACCTGGGGTAAAAATTGGAGAAAACTCAATTATTGGGACTGGAGCAGTTGCAACTAAAGATATTCCTGATAATTGTATTGCGGTAGGAACTCCAGCAAAGGTCATTAAACAATTGAACTAAAGCGCAGTTGTTTAAAAAAAATTCAAAAAATCAAGTTTTGCGGCTTGTCTTCAAGTGCACTTTAAGAGTTATGCTTTAGACAGTTCTTAAGAACATGAGAATCAATTTAAAAGGAGGATTAAAATGACCATTAAAGAAGCCAGTGAAAAAACAGGTGTTTCTTCGGCCACAATTAGGTATTACGAAAAGGAAACTTTAATTCCGGCGATTGATCGAAGCGAGGCTGGTAATCGTGAAATTGATGAACGAATTATTCGCCGCATTAATTTTGTGAAACAAATGCGAGCGGCAGGGATGAGTATTGAAAATCTCCGCCGGTACATTCAATTATTTGATAATCAAGAAGACAATACAAAAGAACAAATTGCTTTATTAAACGAGCAAATGGCCGAAATGGAAGAAAAACGTGATGATCTTCAGGCTGCTATTGATCATTTGCATTTTAAATTGAATCATTTTTATGATCATGTACAAGCAAGTGAAGAAGAATTGCGCACCCTTGAACGGCAGCATCAGGAAAAATTGGATCAGGATAAGTAAAAAATATTAAAAGATAGGTGGAAATTTATGATGAGTAAAACATGGTTAATTACAGGCGTAAGTAGCGGATTTGGATTAGAATTAACAAAACAATTGTTAGCAGCTGGAAATACAGTCATTGGGACGGTTAGAAATGCGGCAAAAATTAAGGATTTAATTGCTCAGTATCCTGAGACATTTTCTTATGAAAAGTTGGATGTTACTGATGTAACCGCCATTCATAATGTGGTCAGCAAAGTTTCTAAAGAACATGCCACAATTGATGTGTTAGTTAATAATGCTGGGTATGGATTGTTTGGTGCAGCAGAAGAGCTTAGTGATGAAGAAGTCAATAAAATCCTTTCAACAGATTTATTGGGATCGATTCAAATGATTCGTTCAATTTTACCAAAAATGCGCGAGCAAAAACATGGAAGAATTATTCAAATTTCTTCATATGGTGGTCAAGTTGCTTTTCCAGGAAACTCAATGTATCATGCATCAAAATTTGGGATTGAAGGATTTGCAGAATCAGTGGCCCAAGAGGTAGCACCTTTCAATATTGGTGTCACAATCGTAGAGCCGGGTGGTGCTCGTACGGAATTTAGATATGGAAGTGCTCAAGTAGCCAAAGCAATGCCAGCATATAAGGGAAATCCGGCTCGTTCATTTGAAAAAATGTTGGCCCCTGCTAATGGTTTAGCACCTGGAGATCCAGCACGAATGGCAACTCGAATTATTGAGAGTGTAGATCAAAATCCTGCTCCTTTACGGATGATGCTTGGATCAGCGGCCGTACAAAACACAATTGATGTGCTAACAAAGCGATTGGATGATTACAAAAAACAAAAGGATTTGGCAGCATCAACTGATTTTCCAGATGGCGAGTAGACAACTGCTAAATTTGAATAACGATTTGGATTAAATTGATGATTTTTGGCAAATTTTTCTAAAATAGTTTAAAACTTGATATACTGAAGGTGGAATTTAGCCTGGTTTGAGAACCGAAAGGAAGTTTGTTGAATGTCATTAATGTTGTCGTCTTTTGTTGTTCTGATTGCTGTTGCAATTAGTGATATTATTGCCAAAACTGTCAGTCATGTGTCAAGTACGTATATTAATTTGGTCATGGGAATTATTTTGGGAATAATTCCATTTACAAATCATTTGATTTTGAGCTTTGATGATAAAATTTTTATGATTTTTATTATTGCACCATTATTGTTTTTCGAAGGCCAGGCCACACCGGCTTTGTTGGTAAGAAAAAAGATTAATAATATTTTGGGAACGGCTGTAGGTTTAGCAGCCGTTTCGGCAATTATAGTGGCAATTGTGGTTCATCAAGTGTTTGCTTTGGCGATTCCGTTGGCATTGATCGTGACTGCCATCAGTACTCCAACTGATGCCACAGCTTTTGATTCAGTGATTGAGGGACGAACCATTCAAAGTGGGATAAGAAAAAGTTTAAAGTTAGAATCTTTATTTAATGATGCGACCGGAATAATTCTCTTGCAAGCTGCCTTCCTCTGGTTACAAACCGGTCAGGTCGCGTTTGGAAAAAATGTGTTATTGTTTTTATTTTCAGCAGGCGGTGGAATTATTTTGGGCGGAATTCTAAGCTTGATTGTGATGGCCTTTCGTCAATTTTTAGTTCGATCATCAGTCAATGTGATTTCATCGCAAACCCTAATTTACCTATTAACGCCATTTTGTATCTATTTCATTGCAGAAGAAGTAGGCGTTTCTGGAATTATTGCGGTCGTGACTGCTGGATTGATTCATAATAGCGAAACAACGCGGAGTCGATTTTCATCACCACGCCAGATGCATCTGGGTTTACAGCTGGTTAATTTTTCCAATAGTGTGTTAAACAGTTTTGTCTTTGTAGTGTTGGGACTTAGTTTGGAGAGAATTATTTTTGAACAGCGCCGCAGTATTGGGATTTCCTTGCGTTGGTTGGCGATAGGCGTTCTGGTTTACGTTTTATTATTGATTGTGCGTTTTATCTATGGTCGTTTTTTTATTTCGGATCGGACAAACAGATCTGCACTGTTATTTGCCCTTGGCGGGGTTCATGGGACAGTGACGTTAGCCATGACATTTTCTGTGTTAAGTAATGGGGTTTCGCGATCTCTTTTTAACGAAATAGTTCTTATTGAAACGGTTGTGATTATTTTGAGCATGTTAATTCCGACGATCGTTTTTAAAGTAATTCTTCCTTTAGATGCAGATACTTTAAATAAGACAACTCAGTTAAAGATCTTACGAAATGAAATGGTAATTGTTGGCGTTCAGCATGTGGAAACGATGACTTTGAGTAACAAAGTACGCGAAATCGTGATTTATGATTTGCGTGATCAGGTGCAAAAAAATACGTTAAAAGCATTTTTCAATCAATGGCGTTCTGTGACCACTGACAAGTCCACTTTGACAAGTATCCAAAGTGTGGAACAACGACGGGCCTTGATGCAAGCATTTGATGAAGAACGTAATTTTCTTTATGATCTTGCTAAAAATCACATGGTTAATTCCGAATATATTTATGATTTATTTAGTGAAATTTTGTTATCTGAATCGTTGGTATTAGATCCACAAAATCAGGTTATTTAGTTTTTATAAAGTAAAGAGGAGAAATTTAAAATGGCAAATATTTTAATTATTGGTGCAACTGGTTCAGTTGGTAGTGTCACAAGAAATTACTTTTTAGAGAATACAACCGATAAATTAACTTTAATGGCGAGAAATACTCGTCGTTTAGGACACATAAATGAGGAGCGCGAAACGGCGTTAACTGGCAGTGTGGCAGATACAAGCACTTTACTTGAGGCTTTGAAGGGACAAGATGCCGTATTTGCTGCTTTAAGTGGTAACTTACGTTCAATGGCCTCTTCCTTGGTGAATGCAATGGATCATTCGGACGTAAAACGCCTTTTGTTTATTACTTCGATGGGAATTTATAATGAAATTCCCGCTTCCGTGGGTGCTAGTGGCAATTTGGCTTCTAATCCGGTATTACAGAATTATCGAGATGCAGCAGATGTGATCGAGGCTTCTGATTTAAACTACACAATTATTCGACCAGGATGGTTCGATAATGGTAATGATACAAGTTATGAAGTGACAAAAAAAGGTGAGCCATTTGGTGGCCACGATGTATCAAGAAAGAGTATTGCGGACTTGGTTGTGCGTTTAGCTCATGATGAAAAATTAGGCTCACGAGATAGTTTGGGGATTAATCGTAAGTAACAAGTTTAGGATATTGATAACTCGGTTAGAGTGTTAAAAACATTTAGGAGACAAAAGATGGCAAAAAAGATATTAATTGCCTATTATTCTTGGTCTGGTAATACTGAGAGACTGGCAAAAATTATTCAAAGAGTGACAAATGGAAAAGTGTTTGCAATGAAGGTAGCAGATGGTACATTTTCGACTGATATGTTTGATACTTCAGATCGGGCAAAAAAGCAGTTGGAAACAAACCAATTACCAAAACTGGTTGGCGAGTTGCCAGATGTAAGTAATTATGATTTAGTTTTGGTTGGTGGGCCAGTTTGGTCTGGTGAAGTTTCAACGCCAGTTCGTAGTTTCTTGCAACAAATTACACCTTCAAAAACCAAATTAGCGCCTTTTTATACGGATACAGGCTCGGCTGATTCCTATGAAAAAGATTTCAAGCATCTTGTTGGAACGTCTCAGGTGGTAAAGGGTTTGGGCTTGACCGGCAGCGATTGGGATACAGCTGAAAAAGCGGTTGTGGACTGGTCAGAAAGTTTCTAATTTTTTGAAACGGAAAGTCAAAATCAATTGAACTATTTTATAGACTTTGCATGGCGGACCTTGTCAATAAGGATATTTCAGGGGGCAGAATAGATGGGTAATGATGAAGAAGCACGAATTGTCCAATTATACCGAGACCATAATCGTTATATGGTGGCCGGAGATACTAAGAAATTAGGCGCATTACTAGATGCTAATTTCCATTTAGTCCATATGACGGGAATGGTCCAGAGTAAACAAAAATGGTTACAAGACATTGATACAAAACAAATGAACTATTTTTCTTCAACTGAAGAAAATGTAAAAGTTCAGATGAAAAATGATCATCAGGCAGATCTAATTGGTCAAAGACAAGTCGATGCTAGTATTCATGGTGGGCGAAATATATAGCCACTTCAGTTGACCTTGCACGTAGAAAAATTTGCTGATGACTGGAAAATCATGAATATTGATGCAGCCATGTATTAAAACTAGATTTAAAAAAGTCTTGATAGTTTGGGAGTGAAGCTGTTCATTCACTCTCTAGATTAAGGCTTTTTTAGTGTCGGTTTGCCCTGATTTTCTGACTTTATCAACTGCTTCAAGACCAGGTGGGTTGTAATTAATCGCTTTCATCATTGAACTTTGGTAAACTTAATTAGATGTATCGAAAAAGAAATTGCTGAATTGCTTTTGAAAAGGAGATTTTTAAATCATGGAAGCGGATGTTGTGGTTGTTGGCGCTGGTGCTGCTGGGATTGCTGCTGGTGTAACGTTAGCGGAAGCAGGAAAACAAGTTATCATGCTTGAAAAAGGTGATAAATTTGGTGGGGCTGGGATGTTTGGTGCTCAGGGACTGTTTGCAGTTGAAAGTAGTCAACAAAGGGCAGCGGGTGTGCAATATTCCCTCAAACAAGCCTATCAAGAGCTGGTGAGCTACACCCATTATCGCAGTAATTTGAATTTAACAAAAGCTATCCTAAAGGAATCAGCATCTACCATTGACTGGCTTGATGAGCGAGGATTAAAAACTGAACTTGTAAATAATACACAAGAGGTCCATCAACAACATCCAAAGGTTTACCACCAATACATTGATAAATTTGTTGCGTTTGATCGCCTCATCCACAGGTTTAAGGATCATGGTGGGCAACTCTTTCTTAAAACAGCAGGTACTAAGATTATTCAAAAGGATGGCAACATAGTAGGTGTTCAGGTTCACCAAGATAAACACGATTTTGTGATTGATTGTTCCGCAGTGGTCGTGGCTGATGGTGGTTTTATTGGCAATCCGGATCTCGTCAAAGAATATTTAGCCATAAATCCTGATAATCTATATAGCATGGGAGAACGTAAGGCAACTGGTGATGGTATCAAAATGCTGGCCGAGTTAGGGGCAGACACTCGCCATATGGGGGTGTTTGAAAATCATGCGGCTTCGGTGATTTCACCACAAAATCATAAATGGCACAACGGGACAATTTTTTCACTAACAAATTTACCATTTTTGTGGGTTGATAGCGCTGTTAACCGATTTGTAGATGAAAGTGTCTGCTACGATTTTGCTTTATGGGGCAACGCAACCTATACGGCAGGCGGCTACTATTACATTATTCTAGATCAACAGTTTGTTGACTATATTTCAGCGCAATCACTTGATTGGACAGATTCGTTTGAACGCACTTTTAAGAGCTTAGATCATCAAGTGATGACCCATAAAGTCGGCCCATTTCCACAAATTGATGCTGATTTGGAAGAAGCGATTCAAAAAGAAGCCGGGTGGCGTGCGGAATCGTTACAAGATTTGGCGCAGCAATTGCACGTGTCGGAACTGGATTTTGAAAACACGATTAAACAGTACAATGAGCATGTCGACAAAAAAGAAGATCCTGATTTTTATAAATCATCTGATTATCTGCGTTTCTCGATTCGAAAGGGTCCGTTTTATGCCCTTAAAGCCCGTTCAACTTCCTTAGGTACAATTGGTGGAATTGAAACAAATGCCAAAATGGAGGCCTTAAAAGTAAATAAGCAGCCAATTAAGGGTGCTTACGTTGCTGGTAATGATGCAAGTGGTATGTATGACACTTCTTATCCAACATTGGAAGGTATTAGTTGTGCGTTTGCCTGGAATTCGGGACGTTTGGCAGGAAAATCTGTCATCAAGTATTTAGGAAAATAAAAAATACAAAATGAAAAGAGAAGTCAATTGGCTTCTCTTTTTTGGTCGCTGATTGCGCGAATAATTTGATCTTCAATCTCTTTTAGATCGTTTTCTTCATTAACCTTAATCTGGGGGGCAAATTTCTGCTGTAAAAAGTAGGTGAGCAGTTGACCCAAAAGGGTTCGAAAGACGGCCAAACTGTCTAGATCCTTGCGCACACCATTTTGAAGGAGTTTTTTTTGAAATTGCTTGACGAAGATTGGTTTAGAAGACTGAAGAATTTTTTGAAATAACCGACGAATCGTTTGGTTGGTCAACATTTCGGACAAAAGAATTGTAAATGCATCTGAATTTTCTTTTAGGAAACGATAGCGATCATGAATGATAAAATGAACTAATTCACGCAGAGTATTAAAATTCTGCCATTCGGCCAAAAAATCATCGCGATAAACCGGAAAGAAGTTTTGGATGATTGGTTGCAAAATTGCGATTAGTAGATCTTGTTTGGTTTTGAAATATTTAAAAATTGTAGCCTGACTAACGCCTGCAGTTTGAGCAATCTTAGCAGTTGAAGTGCCATTAAAGCCAAATTCTGCGAAGAGGGTTAAAGCAGAAAGTAAAACGGCTTTCTTCCCTTTAGGTATTTTTTGTGCGTCCAGCCAGTTGCGATAATTCGAAAAAACATTTGTGTTCATGTCATTCAACTCAATTCCTGTGATTTTGCTTTTAAGGCTCCGTTCCCATGCTACAATATTTGAATCCGATTATCCAATTAAATTTCACCAAATTCAAATTTGAAAATCATTTCCGCAAAACAGTGTCTAGCTTTCTACCTTTGGCAAGTTCATCGACAAGCTTATCAAGATAACGAATTTTTTGAAGCAAGGGATCTTCAATATTTTCCACACGATACCCACAAATTAATCCAGTAATTAACTTAGCATTTTGATTGAAATTTGGTGAGTCTTCAAAAAAGCTTTTTAAAGGAATGTCGGAATCAAGGACATGCTGGAGCGTATTGGGATTATAACCAGTTAGCCAAAAAATAACGGCATCAAGTTCAGATTGTTGACGTCCCTTTTTTCCGATTTTCTGACTATACAAAGCATAAATTTTACTAAACGGCATTTGAAATAAGCGGTTATTGTTCATGTTAAACCTCCCTCTGGGTCTGCAAATTTGGCACTCTAAATTTAACATATTCCAGCATTAACTGCATTTGAAACGGTTTCAAAAATAATGGACAAACGAAAAATGAGGTGTTAACCTGAAAAAGACAATAAAATAAGTGACCCCAAGACAGTTGGCAAGGTACTGAGCCAATTTGGCTGGGGATTTTTTTATGAAACTGGGGAAGAATTTATGAATTTAGACTATTTATTTGCGCATGCACCAATACCTAAGGTTTATATGAAACTTGCACTTCCAGTTGTTTTAGGGATGGTTGCAAGCATGATATATAATTTAGTCGATACTTTCTTTGTGGCTCAAACTGGTAATGCAAATTTAGTTGCGGGAATTGCTTTAGGAACGCCTTTATTTTCGTTTATGCTTGCCATTGGCGATATTTTCGGTTTAGGTGGGAGTGCGGCAATTTCCAGAATGCTTGGTAAAAAACAGCACGAAGATAGTGCTCATCTAAGCAGCTTTTGTTTTTACAGCTCTATCCTGTTTAGTCTTGTGTTAACAATTCTAATGCTGATTTTTGAACGTCCTATCCTTGGTTTAATGGGTGTGACCTCCCAAACTTATCAATATGCGGCCGATTTTTACCGAATGCTTGCGTTAGGATCAGTTTTCATCATTGTTTCATTAGTTCCAGGTAACATTATCCGAACGGAAGGGTTAGCCACCAAATCAATGGTGGCTACACTTTCTGGGACCATTTTGACAATTGTTTTGGATCCTCTTTTTCTTTTTGTCTTTCATTGGGGAGCACTAGGTGTTGGGCTAGCCAACGTAATTGGGTATATTCTGAATACCTCGCTATTGGTATATTTCATGGTAAAAGATTGTCAGATTCTTTCCCTTTCAATTAAAAAGATTCATATTCCCCAAAAAGCAGTTCAGGATGTTTTAAGTATTGGGATTCCAGCCTCTTTAACTAATTTTATGCAGAGTTTTGGAGTGATGCTGTTAAACAATTACTTAGCGCCTTATGGGGCAACTGCAATTGCGGCCATGGGAATTGTTTTAAAAATATACATGGTTGTGATGCTAATTATGGTGGGATTTGCTTTTGGTGCTCAGCCATTAATTGGTTACAATTATGGTTCTGGTGATCAGGCTCGTTTTAAAGCAGTGGTAAGATTCGATTTTATGGTTGAAGTTGTGTACGCTTTAATCTGTGCGGCTATTTTGATGATTTTTGCACCACAGTTGATGGCGCTGTTCATGCATAATACTACAATTATCAAAATGGGGACGGTCATGTTGCGTTTACTTTTGATTACTTCCCCATTTATTGGGGCCGTTTTGGTGTTTACAACGATCTTTCAATCAGCCGGCAAAGCGATGGGAGCGTTAGTGATGTCCATTTCACGTCAAGGAATCGTTTTTGCAGTAGTCATTATCTTGTTAGCAGGGATATTTGGTTATAATGGTGTGATTGCGGCTCAACCAGTTGCCGACATTTTGACCTTTGGAATTGGTTTTTGGCTCTACAAACAAATTTTAGCGTAACAATTTATTTTTGATTAGGCGGCTGACATGTTACACTGAATACACAAATAAAATAAAAGTGCCACCGGGTGCAGAAACGCAATTTTAAACTTCGTAAGGTCAATTGAAGAAGTTTAGGGTTGCGTTTTTTGGAGGGGAAATATGATTTGAATAGAATTATTAATTGCTGGACTTTTTGAAACGGTCTGGGCGACAACCATGAAATTTAGTCAGGGATTCACTAAAGTTGGTTTTACCATTTCAACCGTAATTAGAATGTTATTAAGTTTTTACTTTCTCGCTAGAGTCACGAAAATATTACCGCTCAGTTTGGCATATCCAATTTGGACGGGGATTGGTGCGGTTGGTAGTATTGTGATAGGAGTTATTTTATTTCATGATAGTTTAACACCATTAACTTGGCTATTTGTTGGGTTGCTAGTTGTCAGCATTATTGGTATCAAAATTACTAGTGCGTAAGAAATGAGTTACTTGCCATCTAGGTAAGAGAATAGTGTAAGTTTACTTTCATTATATAAGAGAGTTGGCAAATATGCTCCATATTCATACACAAGATCTTTCTAATAAGGATGCCTCGGCCAGGACGAAAATATTCTGATTTAAAGTAAAAGCGATCAACAAATCCAGATGATGAACGGTACCAAACCCTTGGAATTGATCGGGGAGCACGACACTTGTCTCAGTGATGATTTGCGAACCGTGACCTCCGTCGTGTAACTCATACAAAGTTTTACCTATTTCTTCGGCTATTTTAGTAAAGCTCATAACTTCGGTAAGAACTTGATTTAGTTTTTCGGGATAGTCTATGGTGCCAAACGAAGGTCCTAAACCACCACGAATTGCGTACTCTCCGGGCACTGGGCTGTGTCGATAAGGATCTCCCCCAGCAACACCATGGTTTTTCTTCGGAAACTAATTGGTATTGTTGATCATCAAAATCGTAAAAATAAAAATATTTGGCACCAAAACGCGTTTTACTTTCATCATGGCTAATTTCAAATTTATCGAGACGGTCTTGCCACCACTCCGATGCTTTATCGTTAGGAACGCGGAAACCGAGCCGGGTAATTCCATTTTTACCCTGTTTACCTTTAGGAATTCCAAGAAAATCAAAGAACGTTATATCAGTGCCGGCTTTGACCATGTCATCTGTAAAATATAAATGATAGGTGCGAATATCGTCTTGGTTTACTGTTTTCTTAATTAAATGTAACCCTAAAATTTCGATCATGAAATTTCATATTTTTGGTGCGCTGGAAGTAATTGCTGTTATATGATGTAGTCCAATTAAGTTTTTATTCATAATGTTTACCTCCTTGGCAGGTAAATTAATTATTAATTTGATGAAGCAAGTATTCATTCATACAAAAAATAAGTAAAGAGCCTTATCACTTTTAGGTACGCTTAAAAATTCAATGTGCGAATTGACATCAAAAAAGCCATCAAGGCAGTTTTGTACATACCTAGGTGACCGTTTTAATCTCACTAAAAATAGTTACAAAATTGAGAACAGTTTATTAAAAGTACCGCTTTCAAACATGATGTAAAGACCAAGCAGAATATATACAGCTGCAGTAATCCATCGGCCATACTTTTCTAAACTTTTGGCAATAACGGGAACTTTTACCAGCAAATAGCCAAGATAACAAAAAATAGTTAGCATTACAGTAAATGTGAGTAATACGATCAGTATACCTGAAACTGACAACGTCACAAAGAAAGGCACATAAATATCAATGTTATCAGCACCGCATGTGGCAATGGTGATCATGGCTACATTTAAGAGAAAACCTCGCCGTGCGTTCAGTTTTTGATTCACAACTGTATCTGTATTTTCTTCGCCATTTACTATTAATTTCATGCCCATAATTATTGGAATAAGTCCCAAAATTCCAAGCAGCCAAGTAGCGGGAATAAAATGCAGGACAAAGGCTAGAATAAGAGAAATTATTACTAAAACGGAGGTTCCAAGTAAATCACCGAGATACACAGTTAACCGTTCATTTTTTGAACTTGCTCGGCAAAAAATGAGCATTAAAATAACTAAATAATCAATGCTGGTTGAAATGTATGCAGTCGCTCCAGAAAAAATTAATGTTAACATTCAAAATTCCTTTCATGTGGACTAGGGCATGTCACTTTTGCAAGCCACCGAAACCTCGTTGTTTTTCCAGTTTAAACTTTTAATAACCAAATCCATTTCGGCTAAAAGATGGGTGATTTCTGGAGTAGCTAATTGATAATAGTAATATTTTCCGCGTCGATTCTGGGTAATTAGTTTGCAGTCACGAAGGCAGGCTAAATGTTGAGAAATATTAGATTGACTAGAATTAATTTTTTCCGTCAACTCAGTTACGTTTTTGGAACCCGATTTTAAAGTTTCTAGAATTGCTAATCTAACTTCATTATTTAAGGCATGAATCAATTTCTGTTGGGTAATAGTCATGGGATCATCTCCTACATATTAGTGTATCCTAATATGTTGTGTACAGCAAATCCAATTGGCGATCGTTTAATATGAAAAAAAATTTTTATTAGTTAGTTTATTGTTGACATGTACTAACTAAGTAGTTAGACTGTATTTTGTTAGTTAATTGGTAACACAAACTAACTAAATAAAAAAGAAGGTATTGAACATGAAAAAAAATACACAAGAGTTATTAAATTTATTTGGCCATTTATTTCAACAAAAAGTATTTGTTGCAGCGGCAATTAGAAGCACACAAGAAGAGAATAATCCACAATTTAATCAACGAGGACAACAGCGTGTCATGCGGCTCTTGTTGGAGAAAGATCAATTAACGAACTCACAGATTGTAGAGGAATTAGATATTCGTCCTAGTTCTGCCAGTGTGCTAGTCAGCAAGTTGGAAGAAAGTGGCATGGTCAAAAAAGCGGAGTCACCTGATGATAAACGGGTTACTTTTATTTCACTCACTGATGAAGGTCGTGAATCGATCATCAAGTCGCGGCAACTTAAAAACGATTTCTTTGATTCATTATTTGAATCATTGTCAGACAATGACCAGCAACAGCTAAGTGATTCTTTAAAAAAATTAGTTAGTGACTTAAAAAGTAAGGAACCAAAGTGGGAAGAACGTCGTAATGATTTTCTTAACACGAGACGAAGCTTTAAGGGAATGGGTCATCCTAGATTTCCGCACGGTTTTGATTTTTACAATCACGATTAAAATTACTATATAAATGGAGATATAACAAAATGCGAAACATGAATACAAACCTTGTGGGACACTCTCAAAAATTTAATTTTAAAAATTTTGTGCAATTAATTGCTAAAATCAAACCACGGTTTTGGCAACTAGGGCTAGGGCTATTTCTTGGCCTAATTGCAACTGGGATGCAATTGATTGTGCCAAAAGTTGCCCAACGATTGATCAATCAGTTGCAAAGTGGAATTAACATGCAATTAGTTGTTTGGACGATTGTCCTGTTTGTTTTGAGTGCACTCGTTAGTTCTGGATCAGGTGCTGTTTTAGGATTCTTCGGCGAAAATGTTGTGAACAACCTGCGGCAGTTTTTATGGCGTAAAATTCTGGTGCTACCAGTAAACTATTTTGACGAAACCAAATCTGGTGAGATTTCTTCTAGGGTGGTAAATGATACTTCACAGGTTAAGGATTTACTTGCTAATTCGGTTCCCAACATGGTGACCTCAATTCTTCAATTAGTTGGAGCATTAGTTTTAATGCTAATAATGGACTGGAAAATGACTTTAATTATGTTTATTGGTGTGCCTTTGGTTATTTTGTGCGTTATGCCAATTGCGAATCAAGCACGAAAAATTTCCCATGCGCGTCAAGACACTTTGGCAGATTTTAATGGTGAAGTTAGCGAAACACTAGGTGAGATTCGGTTAGTCAAAGCTTCCACTGCCGAATCGGTTGAGCAAAACGCTGGAAATCAAAAAATCCAGAAACTTTATAATATTGGGTTGAAAGAAGCTATTTATGATTCTATTTCTGGACCAGTGATGCAAATGGTGATGATGGGAATGATGATTGGGATTCTCGTATATGGAGCTAGTCGGGTTGCCCAGGGAACGATGAGTTTTGGGACTTTGATTTCATTTTTTATGTATCTGGTTCAAATGGTTGGTCCATTTGCGACTATGGGACAATTTTTCACCAGTATGGCTAAAGCCAGTGGCTCGACGGCCCGTATTCAAGAGCTCTTAACCGTTGATGAGGAGGTTCAAAATGAAGGACAGCCACTAGATGCGCAGGGGAAATCTTTAAGGGTGAGTCACCTGAATTTTGCCTATAAAAAAGGGAAGGCGGCTATTCAAGATGTATCGTTTGTGGCAAGACCAAACACGGTCGTTGCATTTGCGGGACCTTCTGGAGGTGGTAAATCGACTATCTTTAGCTTGCTAGAGCGTTATTATCGACCAACTTCAGGTGAAATGAAGATTGGTGACGTTTCAATTGCAGATATCAATTTAACCGATTGGCGAAATCAAATTGGCTTAGTTAGTCAAAATGCAGAATTAATGAGTGTCAGCATTCGATACAATCTGACTTATGGGCTTAACGGAAAATATTCCGATGATCAGCTTTGGCATGTCCTTGAAATGGCGTATGCCAAGGAATTTGTCTCTCAAATGGAAAAGGGGTTGGATACCCAAGTTGGCGAACGGGGTATTAAAATCTCTGGTGGTCAACGGCAACGGATTGCCATTGCACGGGCATTTCTTCGAGATCCAAAGATTTTAATGCTTGATGAAGCAACGGCAAGTTTAGATTCAGAATCGGAAATGATGGTTCAAAAAGCATTAGAAAAACTTATGCATAATCGAACCACGCTTGTGATTGCACATCGATTGAGTACGATTGTAGATGCTAACCAGATCTATTTTATTGAAAATGGCGAAGTTACTGGACATGGTACCCACCAAGAATTGATTAAAACATTGCCGTTATATCACGAATATGTAGAAAATCAGTTTACAGGTTAAATTAGGTTCAAAACAAACTTATTGAAGATGGGGAGGCTGAGTCATGCCACAACAATCTGAATCGCTAACTAATTTAAATCCAGGAATTGAAGCCGTAAAGAAAAGATTTCAACTGGGATTGAGATTAGACAAAATAGGTTATAATTGGAGGATCTGAGCTATCTAACTGCCGAGTTTTTGAAGGTAATCAATTTATGTATTTTAGATATAGAACTAAGAAAAATCTTTATCACTATCAAACGATATTTAGTTTAACGTACCCAAGGACTAATTTGTGGCCAATTATGAAAGGATTTCTTTAAAAACAAAAGGCTTATCGCCGATTCATTATCGGAAACAAGCCGTAGTTACTTAAAATTTATGCAAACGTCTAATTTTTGCACTTCACTAATCTAGCCCTTTTTAGCCTTCACGCTTAACAGTATTCATAATCAGCGGGAAGAATTTCAATGCATATAATGCACAAATTCCAACGACAATGTAGATAATTTTAGAGAGGATGGCGGTTTGACCACCAAAAATAGTTGCCACTAAGTCAAAGTTGAATAGTCCAACTAATAACCAATTTAGACCACCAACAATCAATAATCCCAGTGCGATGCTATCAATAGTTTTCATAACGAAGTCTCTCCTTTCTGTTTTTTAGCATTGATCTTTATGGAACAACTTAAGTTTAACAATTTCTTGTTGCAAAAATAAAGTTAAAAACTCAAAATTGTTTTATTTTAAACAAGCTTGAAAGGATAGAAACGACTTTTCAAAATAGGCTAGACTTAAACCTTAGTTTAAGTGGTATTCTGATCTGTGAGGTGAAAGATATGACTGAATTAGAAAAATTAATGGCTGGAGAAGAATACTATTTTTTAGACGAGGATGTTGCCAAACGAAAGGCCAGGGCGGCAAAACTGTGCCAAGAATTTAATGAAATTTCAGCAACCGATCCACAGGCGCAAACAAATAAAATCAAAGAGATTTTTGGATCCACAGGAAAAAGAGTCTCGGTTCAAGCCAATTTTAATTGTGATTATGGAAAAAATATTCATGTTGGTGAAGATTTTCTAAGCAATTACAATTTGACAATCCTTGATATTGCGCCAGTTAATATGGGCCATAATGTTATGATTGGACCAAATGTTGATATTTACACGGTTAATCATCCTATGACAGCGGAAGGCCGCCGTATGTATCTTGCAAAAGCCTCTCCCGTGTCGATTGGTAATGATGTTTGGATTGGTGGCAAAGTTTCAATTATGCCAGGAGTGACAATTGGTAATAATGTGATTATTGCTGCTGGAGCAGTTGTGACCAAGAATATTCCTGATAATGTTTTAGTTGGTGGTGTGCCAGCCAAAAAGATTAAATCACTCTAATTTTATTAGAGAGTGGGGAAAAAGGCGGTTAGATTCTGAGCATAGCTTAGACTAACAAATGATCCGTACTTTGGTTTGTTAGTCGTAACTAGGCGAAAGAATCTGCTTTTTTTTGGTTTAGAAATAATATTCGGAAGATATAATGAAACGCAATAAAAATATAATTTTTGACCCGGCCTCTACAAAAAAATTGACTTATGTAACAACTAGTTTTCTGGATAGGTTTGATGTATCATTTTATTGGATTAATACGAGGAGTTTTTGTTATGGAAAAACTGAAGGAACGACTTGATGCGTTCAGCGATGCAGTTATTGCAATTATCATTACAATTATGGTATTGGAATTACCAATGCCTCAACATGATTCTTTAACGGAATATCTGCAATTTGGTAAAGCCATCGGAATTTTTTTCATTAGCTTTTGTTTTGTCGCAAATATCTGGTATCAGCATTCCGTTTTATTTAATGATGCACAGACTATGAACAATCATGTTTTTATCTTAGAATTTATTTTCTTAGCTTTTCTATCTCTGACACCAACGTTCACTAAATTAATTACGGTGGATACTAATCGACACACGGTCATGGCTTATGGAATTTTGACGTTTATTGTAAATGGATTATTTATGCTAGTTAGTTATGCGGTCATTCATCAAAAATACAGTGATATGAATGACATCCGAAAAATATTTGATAAAATCTATTTGAATCATAGCAATTTCTTAGGATTAATCAATGTTATCGTCTTAGTCTTGGCGTATTTTAAGCCTGAGTGGGCTTTGTGGTGTTATTTAACCTTACCTTTGATTTCATTTGTGTTTAATCGGGATGATCATTCAGATTTGGAAGAAGTTACGCAACTTTCACCAACAAATCAGGATAAGTATTTGCAGTTTTCAAGTGGTGATTTACGTGAATTTCGGAAAAAACAACGTGAAATTGGGCAAAAGTATGCGCATCAAAGGCGAACTAATCCCAACTGGCAAGAAGAAATGGCGCATGAAATGCGAGTTCTTTTTAAGGATAGCGGGATGGATGTTAGTAACATGAAACGGGGTTATAGTGTGCGTTCTCAGCAGAATCGAAAAGGCTAAAAAAATAAGGAGAAGAAAGAATTCAAAAAAGCTTTCCTCTCCTTATTTAATTTGTAAACCCTATTAGCAAGGGTTGAAACCAGCGGACAGAACGCTGTACCCAATAGTTCATTCTGCTTTAATACTTGACGTTATTTGATGCTAATCGTAATTCAACGATGCGTGAGTTTTTAGTTTGTGTGCAAACACTTAATAAAGCCTGGCCAACATCTTCTGGTGTCAAAAAGCCAGATTTAGCAACACCTTCTTTGGTTCTACCAAAGCCAACCTCAAATTCGGTGGCACCAGCATGAGGACAGAAAACACAGGTTCTGATACCTTTATCTAATAATTCTTTGTCTAATGCTTGTCCTAGGCCTCGCAGGACAAACTTGCTACAAGTGTAGGCAGTTTCATCAGCATGACCCACAACTCCAGTTACAGATGAGACCATAATGATTTGACCATCATGTTGTTTTACCATTGTAGGGACGGTTTGTTTTGTGAAGGCAAAGGCGCTTCTTACGTTGGTATCCATGACTAAATCGTAATCCGCCATTGTGGTATCGGTGATTGAAAGCGTACGACCAATTCCAGCATTGTTTACCAGAATGTCAATTTTGCCAAATATGGTGTTTGTTTTTTCAACAACGGCTTGAATTTCATGCTGATTTGTCACATCCAATGTTAGTTTTTGAATCTGACCATGATTAAATTCATCTAAGTAGTGTAATTTTTCAATATTACGTGCAGTCGCGACTAAATTCACAGTACCTTTTTTTGCTAGTAAAGTTGCTAGAGCTTTACCAAACCCACTTGAAGTTCCGGTAATAAGCCAAGTTTTGTTAGTCATAAATAAAATCTCCTCTTTTTTATTTCTTGATTCTAGGTTAGAATACGACTTAAACAGAGGTTTAGGTCAAATGAAAGTGAGATAATATTTTGAGATATTCAATTGGAGAAGCTGCCGAAAAAATTGGTACTAATCCGTCAACATTACGGTTTTACGATAAAAAGGGGCTTTTACCGTTTGTGGATCGTGATGAAGCTGGAAGACGAAAATTTAAGGATAATGATTTCAATTTTTTGGAAGTTATACAGTGCTTGAAGAAGAGTGGGGTACCTGTTAAAGACATTGCTAAGTTTATTAATATGTGTTTGCAAGGTGATGGAACTTTAAAAAAACGTTATGATTATCTTGATAATGAGGAACAAGTTTTAGAAAAAAAGGTTCAAGAAATGCAAGCTCGATTGGATTTTTTGCGATTTAAAAAATGGTATTATAAAACGTCTGTGGAAGCCGGCACGGAAGCCATTCATTTTACACCCGGAACCAATTTTGTGGATCCAACGACTCACGATCAGTACAAAGAGAAATTGCGAGAAACTTCTGATATTCATGATCTGATTGATTTATAAAGTTAAAAAAAGACTGAAAAGTTGTAAAACTTTCACAGTCTTTTTTCCTATTATTGACGTTTTGTTTTTGCAAATGAAAAAACTGCAACACAGCCCAAACCAGTGTGACTGGCAATTGTAGGCCCAATATGTTCTAACAAAATCTGTGCATTTGGGACAAGCTTATAAATATGATTCCGAACAATTCTGGCAGCCTTATCATCAGCACTTGTTGCAATAAGAATTCTGGGGTCGTATTTGTTTTCAAGTTCCTTGACGGTATTTGCAGCAAGGGCTTCTAGAGACCGCCGTCGAGACCGAACCTTTTTAACTGGTCGTAAATGACCACGCGTGTCAACATCCATCACTGGTTTGATCTGTAAAAGTGATCCCACAGCTACTGAGGTTCGCGAAACTCGACCACCATGATATAGATAATTAAGATCATCCACGGTAAACCACTGACGGTAATGCAACCGGTTATTAATCAGCCAGTTAGCTAGCTCATCAATTTTCATGCCTGAATTTTGCCGATCAATCGCGTCAAGAAGCATCAAGCCTTCACCACAACATGCTGCCAGAGAATCAACTAGATAGATTTGTGCATTTGGATAGGCGTGCACTAACATTTTCTTTGCCTGTTGGGCGTTATTAAACGTACCACTTAGGCCTGACGAAAAGCCAAGGTACAAGATAGGTATATTGGCCTTTACATAAGGTTTAAAAAATTCAATAAATTGACCGATATTAATTTGAGTTGTTGATGGCATGATACCCTGACTAATTTTTTGATAAAAGTTAGTTAAATTGAAATGGTGTTCTAAATCATCCGTATATTCGGAGCTACCAATCGTGACGTGCATGGACACAAACTTTACATTATTATCAGCCAGAAGTTGATAAGGTAAATCGACGGCTGAATCTGTTAATAACTGATACATGATGTTCTCCCTTGCTTATAGTTACCGTCACATTGTACGCTCATTGTGTAGGTAAAGGCAATTGCAATCAATTGTAATGAAGTTGAAAGACTGTAAAAGTATATAGTTTAGAGTTACTAAAGGATACTGTAGACCAAGGAAACGACCAGCAAAATTGAGATGTCTTGCTGGTCGTTTTCCTAGGTCGTAAATGCTAAAAATTTGATTTAATTTTAGTAGAATTGGCAACCTGTTCTTCGTGTTGCCGATCTAAGTCCTGTAATTCTTTTTCTGACGCAACTACGTGATCATAGTAATGATCCAGTTTGTAGTGTAAATGGTCAATGGCCAATTGTAGATCATCGCGCTTTTTTTCCATGTCATTTAATTGTTCTTTCAACAATGCAGTTTGTTCCTTATTGGTATCATTCTTTGAATCAAACAATTCAATGAAACGCCGTAAATTTTCGATGGTCATCCCGGCTGCCCGCATCTTTTTAACGAAATTGATACGGCGAATAATTCGGGCATCAATTTCACGATTACCAGTGTCACTACGATCAATTGCAGGAATTAATAGTTCTTTTTCATAGTAGCGAATGGCAGCAGAAGAAACGCCAGTTTGTTTGCTAGCTTCTTTAATATTCATTTTTACACCTCGTCCTAAATTTTTATAACTTAATTGTAACTCACCGTTGCAATAAGCTGTGCAAAATTTGATTATAAACGTTATCAATGGGAAAAAATTCAATTATAATAGATGACTATTAGTCATTGTTTTTTAAACTAAACTATTGTATACTAATTTTTGAGGTGAGTGAAGTGGGAAAACGTGAAGATAATGCGATCGCGACACGGAAAAAGTTGATCAGTACGGCTAATCAGTTGATCGTGCAACATGGTTACGAGAATATTTCGGTTGATACGATCGTTAAGGCCAGTGGTATTGCAAAGGGCACCTTTTACAATTATTTTGACCGTAAGGAAGACCTGATTTTTGAACTGAGTAAGCAGCGTTTTGCCCCGATTACAGCTCGGACAACCGAGTTAACAAATGATGATCCACTGTCTAATATCCAGCGGTATCTAGTTGATTTTATGACCGTGATTGCAGATTCTAAAATCGGGTTGGCTCGCCAGTGGGTACGTTATATCAGCGCTTCATCTGCTAACAATGCAAAGTGGCAATTTGATGTCCAATCCTTTGAGCGCCTGTTGATGAAACTAATTGATCTTAACCAATTGAAAATCGCGACACCGGTTCATCAGTTAGCTCAATTATTGTTGACTCAATTATATGGCGTAATTTTAACCTGGTGTATTACGTCGGAAACACTTGATCCAGTTGCTACGGTTAAACGCTTTTGCGCGCTACAATTACCCAGTTTATTAGGACCGTATTTAGTTAAAAAGTGAAAATAACCGCCAGAAATTGGCGGTTAACTTAATGTCTAAATATGACCATTAGTCATTTTTTGTTAGAATTACTGATGAGTTTATTGAAAGGTCGTGCCTCATTTGCAATGTCACAAATATTAATGCTCATGTAGCACCATGGCGTAGTGCACAGACATTGATTATGTTTTTCGTAGCAGATAATACCGAAGCGTAAGCTCAATATTCACAAATAGGTATGGTTATGAGGTAGTGGGTAGTACAGCCATATACGCTAATTATACGGTACACGATATTGTTATACAGCCGCAACAAACGCAATTAAAAAATGGTTAGGAGTGGTTACAAATGACTAAGCAACAACAAGTATTAACTAAATTATCGATTTTATTGGTGTCGGTGATTACAGCTTCGGCACCGGCAATCAATGCGAATATTCCGGTATTAGCGAAAGCTTTTCCCAGCGTACCTTTAGCTCAAATTGAATTATTGACGACGATTCCATCATTATTTTTATTGATCGCAATTTTATTAAGTAACTGGGTCGCTCGTAAAATTGGTTTGAAACAGACGGTTTTAGTCGGGGTTGCTATTACAGTGATTGCTGGTTTGGCGCCAATTATGATCACCAGCTTTCCCTTATTGATGTTATCACGGGCGGCATTTGGTTTTGGGGTGGGGCTGTTCAATTCTTTATTGGTCAGTATCATCAGCTACTTTTTCCAAGGGTCAGAACGGTCACAAACTTTAGGCTTTCAAAGTACTTTTGAAGGGTTAGGTGGCGTTTTAGTCACCTTTATCGCGGGCCAATTAGTCCGTTTTAATTGGCATATGTCGTTTTGGGCCTATGTGATCACGGTACCAGCATTTGTAATGTTTGCACTGTTTGTGCCACGTATTCCTAAGGCGCAGCCACAACAAAAAACGGCGCAGCAGTCTTCTCATTTACCGAAAGCAATTTTTGGTTATCTCATTTTGACCTTTATTGTGATCACTTTTTACATGATCATGGGGATCAAGGTTCCAACGTTGATGGTCAGTGCAGGTTACGGTACTGCGACTTCAGCGAGCTACGTAATTTTAGCCTTAAGTCTTGGTGCCATGCTTGGTGGGCTACTATTTGGCCGTTTATTCACTTGGTTAAAGGATCGTATTTTGATTGTTGCCTTTACCGCATTAACGCTGGCAATGGTGGCCATTGCAGTTTCCAATGCGACTTGGTTAACAGTAATTGGTGGCTTTTTGACTGGAATCGGCGCACGCTTATTCTTCCCTTGGGTTCTAAACGCCGTCAATTTAGAAGGTAGCGGCAATACTTTAGCAACGTCACTGATCTTGATTGCCTACAACTTAGCTGGCTCTTTATCGCCTTATACCGCTTTGTTGTTACAAAATAGTTTGCACATTGCCAGTATCCAAAACTTGTTCTGGCTCAATACGCTGGTATTTGTCATTTTAGCGGTGGTCTTTGCCTTTATTAGTTGGCGACGGTCAGCCAATGTGGCTAAATAATTTTGCGGATGAATGTTTATTTAAAAAAAGATAATTAAAGGTTGCCTTACAGTAACTGCAAGGGTATAAGCTAGCTTTGAATTAAAAACAAATTAATTTTTGGAGGTCAAAATTATGGCAATTAGCAAAACGGCACAACAAAATCATGAACACTTATTTCCTGGCTTGGTTTCAACACTGAAACAAACCGATCCGGAATTTATTGAAGTTTTCGATAATTTCACTTTTGATGAAATTTTAAAGTATCAGGATCTAGATTTAAAATTACGCATGCAGGTGACCCTAGCCTCATTGATCGCTATGCAATGTGTCAATGAATATAAGGCCATGTTGAATGGAGCTTTAAATATTGGCGTAACACCGATTGAAGCTAAGGAAATTGTTTATCAGGCAGTACCTTATGCTGGTTTAGGTAAAGTCTTTGATTTCTTGCAAGCAACCAATGAAGTATTGACGGAACGCGGGATCAAATTGCCACTTGAAGGTCAAGCAACAACAGATCCAGATAATCGTTATGAAAAAGGTTTGGCAACGGTCAGAGGAATAGTTGGGGATACGGTTGATAATATGTTAAAAACCGCACCAGCCAGTCAAAAACATTTCGCTACATTTTTAGCTGATAACTGTTTTGGTGATTTTTATACCCGTAACGGTTTGGACGTAAAAACACGGGAATTATTGACCTTTGCCATGCTGATTTCCATGGGTGGCGCTGATCCTCAAGCTAAAGGTCATATTGCGGCTAATGCCAACGTAGGTAATAGCAAGGAAACGCTGCTTTCAGTCGTCACTGTGTTGTTACCATTGTGTTGTTACCATTTATTGGTTATCCACGTAGTTTGACGGCTTTGAGTCTGTTAAATGAAGTTTTACCGGAAAAGCAAGCTTAAACTGAAAAAATTAAGGTAAGTACGGTACAAGGTGTTACTACTGGTGGTGTTGTTAAACAAAAAATCCTGGCGACTAGTATTGTAGTAGTTACACCTGCTAAGATAATCAAGCAATTAAATAAGTTTTAACCAGAAAGGTCAGTTGACAATGAAAATCACATTTAATGAATCCGCATATCCATTAGAACCCGAGAAGAATCATACAGCTGCAGCAATTCAAAAAAAGTTTCCACAAACGTTAACGTTGCAGCGTCGGGGAGACATTGAGTACTATGCTAAACTAGCATTTCAGCCGGTAACTGTTGGCGTAACAACAACGGCACAAATTCATGCTGGTGGATTATATTATTATGAGGATTGGAATGTCCTCTCTTTTCAGTTGCAGGACGCTGATATTACGCCCTTTAAGATGATTTACTTAGGTGAATTAGAGTCAACTTTTGTCAGATTATTGCGGGACGCCCAGTCTGAATTGACTGTCAAATTGAGTAATGATTAATTTAATACTTGACTTAAAGTTACTGTAAGGTATTAGTATGAACTTAGAAAGTTGAGTAATTAATAAATGGAGGTGCGGCTGTGAGTCTTCTTATGATGTTGCTACCAGCTATTGCTTGGGGAATCTTGCCTCTAGCAGTTGCTAAGGTCAACGGGCGACCAGTGAATCAAATTTTTGGAACTGCGCTTGGTACGTTACTTATGAGTGTTATTGTCTACTTTATTTTGCGTCCACAAATCTCAGTCAGTAATTTTGTATTGGCAGCATTAGCCGGTGCGTTTTGGATTATCGGTCAGTTAGGCCAATACAACGCTTATCGGGCAATTGGAGTTTCTCAGACAATGCCAATTTCTACCGGATTACAGTTGATCGGCACATCATTGATTGGCGTGTTATTGTTTGGTGAATGGGGCGCAGTTAACGCTAAAATTCTTGGTGTTGTTGGAATTGTACTGTTAATTATCGGTATTTTCATGACGGCTATTCATGATCATGGTGTTCAAATTGACCAACAAAAAAGTCAAACTAGTACTTTGATTATGTTAATTTTGACAACGATTGGTTTTCTGGTATATAACTCAATTCCTAAAGCAATGGTGGCCTCTGGTTTAGCAATTTTCTTGCCAAAGTCGGTTGGTATGGTGTTGGCGGTGTTGATTTATATCGTTTTTACGCGACAACCGCAAGTGTTACGGGAAAAGGCTAGTTGGCAAAGCTTACTAGCTGGCATCATTTTTTCTTTTGCAGCGATCACTTATATTCTGTCTGTTCATGATAATGGTGTAAATACAGCTTTTGTTGTTTCACAATTGTCTGTTGTTATTTCGACCGTTGGCGGTATGGTGTTCTTACATGAAAGGAAGAGTCGGCGTGAACTGAGATTTACTGTTATTGGGTTAGTATTAATTGTCGTTGGTGCAATTATTACAACAGTTATTTAAGGGGGTACTTAAAATGTATACAGATTTAGAGAGAAAAGTCGCGGTTATTACTGGCGGATCTAAAGGCATTGGGAATGCGATTGCTACCCGTTTTGGTCAAGAAAAAATGGCTGTCGTCGTTAATTATAATAGCGATCCGGTTGGGGCACAAAAGGCTGCTGACCAGGTAATTGCAAATGGTGGTAAAGCTGTTATCGTGCAAGCAAATGTTTCTACTGAAGAAGGTAATCAAGCATTATTACAAGCTGCTCTAGATAACTTCGGCGACCTAGATGTCTGGGTCAACAACGCCGGTATGGAAATCAAATCAGCAACCCACGAACTTTCATTAGATGCTTGGAACAAAGTCGTTTCCATTGACCAAACTGGTGTCTTCTTGGGATCGAAGACAGCGTTAGCTTATTTCAAAGCTCACAATAAAAAAGGTAATATCATCAATATGTCATCGGTTCATGAACGAATTCCTTGGCCAACATTTGCTAGTTACGCAGCTGCAAAAGGTGGCGTAAAGTTATTCACGCAAACAATTGCTATGGAATACGCCAAGGATGGTATCCGCGTCAATGCCATTGGTCCTGGTGCCATCAACACGCCAATTAATGCTAAAAAATTCGCTGATAAAGCACAATATGATCAAACGGTTTCAATGGTGCCAATGAATCGCATTGGTACACCGGAAGAGGTTGCCGCCGGCGCAGCTTGGCTGGCCTCTGACGAATCAAGTTATGTGACAGGCATTACATTATTTATTGATGGTGGGATGACTTTATATCCAGCATTTAAGGATGGTCAAGGTTAAACACATATCTTAAATTAAAATAAGAATGAGTTTTGATCATATGAAATATGCTAAGAGACTTGTTGAACATTTTGGTATTAATTTGAAAGTTTAGTCTCTTGTTTATGAGTAACTTTTTAAAATTTTGACAGGTGTAAAAATTAATGTTATTAAAGAAGTATATTAAATTTGAAAGGAATTGAGCATCGAGCAATTCGGTACTTACGAATGTTCGATTGTTCAGAGTGTGATACTTATGAAATCTGCAATTTTTGAAAAGGCCGGTTTAGTGACAGTACAAAATGTTGACAAACCAAGTCTTCAGGCTGATGATGACGTGATCATCAAAGTCGTTCGAGCTTGTGTTTGTGGTTCTGATCTATGGGCTTATGCGCATGGTGACAACAAAGAAGCACATTCGATTAATGATGGTCATGAAGCCATTGGTATTGTTGAAGAAATTGGCTCGGCAATTACAACTGTGAAACCAGGTGACTTTGTGATTGCACCTTTCACCCATGGTTGTGGAGAATGTGATGCTTGTCTGGCTGGCTTTGATGGGACTTGTGATCGTCACCAAGGTGGGACGAACTGGTCTAATGGTTTTCAATCAGAATATATTCGCTTCCAGTATGGCAACTGGGCTTTGATCAAAATTCCTGGACAACCATCTGATTACACAGAAGGAATGATCAAATCGCTTACAACTTTAGCTGATGTGATGCCAACTGGTTATCATGCGGCGCGTTGTGCCAATGTCCAAAAGGGCGATAAAGTGGTCGTCATCGGTGACGGCGCCGTTGGTCAATGTGCGGTGATTGCGGCAAAATTGCGTGGTGCTTCACAAATTGTTTTGATGAGTCGTCACGAAGATCGTCAACAAATAGCACTCCAATCCGGAGCTACTGCTGTTGTTGCTGAGCGTGGCGAGGTAGGTATTGCCAAAGTTCGTGAGATTCTTGGTGGCGGTGCGGATGCTGCTCTTGAATGTGTTGGCACGCAAGCTGCTATTGAACAAGCACTCGGAGTGCTGCATAATGGTGGTCGAATTGGTTACGTGGGTGTTCCACATTATAATAACCATGCTTTAGGTTCAACATTTGCGCAAAATATCTTAGTTGCCGGTGGTTCGGCTTCAGTAACGACTTACGATAAACAATTTCTGCTTAAGGCCGTTCTTGATGGTAATATTAACCCTGGTCGAGTCTTCACTAAGACATACGGTTTGGATGATATTAACCAAGCCTATCAAGACATGCAAAATCGTAAAACAATTAAGGCAATGGTAGTTGTTTCTGATTAATTTTTGAACAAGCTGGGAAAAAGTTGCTTTTCTCCAGCTTGTTTGTTATAAAACGTAAAATGTTATTTCAATAATTAGGAATCTCTCTGATCTTGTTTTATTATGATGACAGCAATTAAGTTAAAGCTGACAATTTTGTTGGCTTTTTTGTTTTAATAAATGGAGGTCGATTAATGTGAATATTCGAACAGTTAGTGAAAAATTTGATTTACCCGCACCAACATTAAGGTACTATGAGGAAGTGGGACTAATTCCGCCCGTTCATCGAAATTCTAGTGGTTATCGGGATTATGATGCGATTGATTTAGAGTGGGTAAATTTTGCAAAATGCATGCGTGAAACAGACATTTCAATTGACGTATTAAAAGAGTATGCGCTTTTAGCTCAACAGGGTGAACAAACTGAGGAGCAACGCAAACAAATTTTGATTGAGCAACAGCACGTGTTAGAGCAAAAGATGCAGGCACTACAAAATACGCATGATTTTCTCGATACAAAAATTGCAACTTATGAGCAACATGCTAAACAAATGGAACGGATATCCGAAAAATTGAAATAAAACACTTGCCTTCAAGACGACTTGAAGGTTTATTCTTTTCTATGTTGGAATACAGAAAAGAGGATATAGAAATGAATAATTTAAAATTACAAGAAGCATTTTCCTTAAATAATCAGGTAACTTTAAAAAATCATATTGTGATGTCACCAATGACAACGTGGTCCAGTCATGATGATCAAACAGTTTCTGAAAAAGAAGTTGCCTATTATGGTGCTCGTGCCAAAAGTGTTGGCATGGTAATTACAGGGTCAAGTCACGTTCAAGAAAATGGTGTTGGTTTTGCAAACGAGTTGGCCGTGTATGCAGATCGGTTTATTCCTGGATTGACCAAGTTAGCCACAGCAATCAAGGCTGGTGGTGCTAAAGCTGTTTTGCAATTAAATCATTCTGGCAATAAAGCTCTACCAGAATTTATTTCAAATCAGGATGTGGTCAGTGCTAGTGCAGTTTTGGCATACAAAACTGCTTTTGCACCTGAGCAAACGCCACGAGCTTTGGAAGAATCAGAAATACTACAGGTTATCAGAGATTTTGGCTCTGCCACCAAACGTGCAATTGACGCTGGGTTTAACGGTGTTGAAATTCACGGTGCACATGGGTTTTTGATCCAAAATTTTTTGTCACCGCATTATAATCGCCGTGATGACAAGTGGGGCGGTAGTTTAAAAAATCGGTTACGTTTCGCAATGGCTGTAGTTGATGAAGTCAAAAAAGTTGCTGCGAAGTATGCGGACGATTCCTTCATCATTGGCTATCGAATTAGCCTCGAAGAACGAGAAAATGATGGGTTGAGTTTAAATGATACTGAACCCCTTATTGAAAATTTGGTTGCTAAACAAGTTAGTTATTTACATCTTTCATTAGGGGATGCATTAAGTGACCATGAGCATAATAGTACAAATACTGAACCGTTTATTCAACGAATTTCAAAACTAGTGAATCATCGGGTTCCTTTGATTGCAGCTGGTTCGTTTAATTCATTGGAAAGGATGGCAGTTGGACTGGCCGATGGTTTAGATTTAGTTGCGGTGGGTTCTGCTTTGGTTGCCAATCCTGATTTATTTGAGCAGAAAAACCTGTCTTTGAATTTATCAGCCAGTGAAATTGAGTCAATCAAATTACCTGAGTCAATGTTTAATAAGATTAAAGATTTAGGAGTATTTGGTTTTCAATTTACGAAGTAGGGATGATTGCTTTGCATATTTCGTATGTTTTCTGCTTAAATCGTAAAATAACCATTTTTGCCAATTTCTCGATTTTTTGGTATACTTATTCAGTAGTTCTGGAGAGTTGGCAGAGTGGTAATGCACCGGACTCGAAATCCGGCGAACCGGCTAATACCGGCGCGCAGGTTCAAATCCTGTACTCTCCTTATGAGTAAGATAAAGAAACGCTGAATTTAACCGCGTTTCTTTTTTAGTTACGAGATATAATAAAAAATTAAAACGCTTATTCAGAATTTTCACTGAATAAGCGTTTTGAGTTTGGACCTATAAAATTTATTTGCTTTCTGATTTATCATTGATTGTAAATGAAAGTAAGAATGCAATTACAGCGAGTGCCAATGGGAAAATAAGACCATAGTGTACACCGTTAGTAAATGCGTTTTGTGAATTTAAAGGCGCAGATGAAGCGTGTTGGCCAAGTCCTAATAAACTTGTCGCAACGGCTGTTGAGATAGCACCGATAATTTGTTGGAAAGTATTCATAATGGTACTGCCATCACCAGCAGTACGGGCGTCCAATGCATTTAATCCAAATGTTTGAGTTGGTGACATCGCAACAGGGGCACCAATCATAATGACAATGTGAGCAAGGATGACATACCAAACGGCAGAATTTGAATTTGCTAGTAACAACATCACAACACCAATAATGACGATGAAGAAACCAAGTAAGGCTAGCAAACGGGCACCGAAACGATCGTAAAGACGGCCAGAAACCGCAGAGAATATCGCATTTGCGACACCACCTGGCAGCATAACGATCCCAGTCAATGCGACTGCGATGGCTAATCCATTTTGCCAGAACATAGGAAGTAAGTACATTGAAGATAAAATAATCCCGAAATCTAGCATAACCAGGATGGCACCAATTCTAAAGTTTGGCCGTTGGAAAACGTGAAAATTTAAAATTGGGGCATCTGAATGTAATTGTCGGTAGATGTAAGCGGCAAGGACTAATAGTGACACAACTAATGTAATTAAAACAGTTGCTGATCCCCATCCATAATTACTTGCCATACTTACAGCAGTTACAAGTCCACCGAAACCAATTGTTGACAATAAAATTGAGAAGATATCAATTTTTGGCTTAGTTAAGTTGTTTACATTTGGTAAATATTTAATGGCAAAAAATGTTCCAATGAGTAAAAATGGAACAAACAACCAAAAGATCCACCGCCATGAAAGAACACCTAAAATGATTCCTGACAATGTAGGACCAATGGCTGGGGCAAACATAATAACTAAACCAATCAAACCCATTGCAGTTCCCAACTTATACGGTGGGAAGATCAAGGTGGCAACTGTAAACATTAATGGTAAGACCAAACCAGTAGCAATTCCTTGAATCATTCGGCCGATTAACAATATCGCAAAAGTGGGTGCGACAGCCGAAATGATGGAACCAACAATGAAATCAATTAACCCGAAAATGATTAACTGACGGGTTGAAAACCATTTGGTCAGTAAACTTGAAAGTGGGAGCACAATCCCAATGATCAACATGTAACCTGTGACCAACCATTGAATTGTCCCAACACTAACGTTTAACTTCGTCATCAGGCTTGGCAATGCAATGTTAAGGGATGTTTCACTTAACATGCCGACAAACCCTCCAATTAACATACCCATCATGGCAAGCATAGGATGTTTAACAGGTACAGTTGCTGACGGTGCAACTTGTTTATTTTCCGAACTTTCTGACATAACTAAAAACTCCTTTTCTCTTTTTACCAGACAATTGATTACACTATCATAGTTTTTTTCTTCACGTAAGTTTTTTACGCCAAAAAACTGTAAGTAAGCGTTTTACAAGTGACTTTTGACATTTTAAGGTTTCCTAAACGCGCTTGCGATAAGTTGGAGCTAAGAGAATTATCTATGCTAAAATAGGTAACAACGATTTATGGATACGGAAAATGGAGGATAACGATGATGAAGGTTGGAATAGATAAAATTGGATTCTACACACCCAAATGGTATGTCGACATGGCAAAATTAGCGCGAGCACGAAATGAAGAGCCCGACAAATATTTAATTGGGATTGGTCAGACTAAACAAGCGGTTATTCCAAATTCTCAAGATGCCGTTACGATGGCAGCAAATGCGGCCGATCAAATTGTAAACGATGATAATCGTAAAAAAATTGATCTTATTTTATTCGGGACTGAATCTGGGATTGATAATTCCAAGTCAGCGGCAATTTATCTGCAACGTTTATTAGGGTTACCCAACACAATTCAGAGCGTGGAGTTGAAACAGGCCTGTTATGCCATGACGGCGGGGATCCAACTAGCTAAAGACCATGTTTTGGCTCATCCTGATAGCCAAGTTTTGGTAGTGGGGGCAGATATTGCTCGATATGGACTGCACAATGCCGGTGAACCTACTCAAGGTGGTGGGGCAATGGCCGTTGTTATCAGTGCTAATCCGCGCATTTTAGCAATTGAGAACGGTTCTGCCCATTATGTAGCAGACATCATGGATTTTTGGCGACCACTTTATGCAACAGAAGCATTAGTGGATGGTAAGTATTCTTCAAAACAGTACATCGAGTTTTTCCAACAGACATTCGCACAGTACCAAAAACAACACGGTCTAGAGATTTCTGATTTACAAGCCTTAGTTTTTCATTTACCTTATACGAAAATGGGGTTGAAGGCCTTAAGGGCGATCTTGCCAGAAACGGATGAGAGCCATGCCAATCAGTTGTTACGTGAATTTGAGTATTCTCGCGTTTTTAATCGCCAAGTAGGCAATCTGTATACGGGCTCTTTATACTTGAGTTTGTTATCATTACTAGTGAATAGTGAGAGCTTAAATGAAACTCAAAAAATTGGATTATTCAGTTACGGATCTGGTGCAGAGGGTGAGTTTTATGTAGCTACGGTGCAATCAAACTATAAGCAAGCCCTGCATGAATCCACAATCACCAATGTTTTAAGTAACCGCGAAGAATTATCAATTCCAGATTACGAAAAAATGTTTAAGTCTCAAATGCCATTGTCAGATGCTGACTTTGTGACAGATTATGAAAAAGACTCTGCAAAGTTTTATCTGGCTGGGCAAAAAGATCAACAGCGTCAATATCAAAAACGTTAAAAAAAGTCGCCTGATATTTTATCGGGCGATCTTTTTTGATGACATTACTTTTATTGAAAATAATTATAAGTGATTGTTCCGTCTTTAGCAGTCAAAATAGGTTTTGAAGTATTATTTGGATTCATTAGTGAAACTTGATAGTTACTTCCTAAATTCTTTTTGATTGATAAGGAGAGCTTTTTAAAGTTGGTCACAACTTGATCAAAGTTTGCGTCCTTTGCGTTAGACGGTGTTTTGATTAAAGATTTCAACGAGCTCACAAAATCTTTATTTGTTGGTTTTACATAAAACGCTTTGGCCGTTCTACTGAAAGTGACAGTTCCAGTTCCAGAATAATTTTTTTGTAGTGAGGCTAGAATATTGTTTTCTTTGACGGATTGAGCTGCTTTTTTTTGCTTGTTAGTCTCGTCAGGAAACGCATTAGCACCTGCACTTGAAAATGTGCTTGCAAACTTCTTTGTAGATTTTGAAGTAGTCTGAACTGAACTTGAAGTTGCAGTGGACTGCGTTGATGACTTTGATTTTTGCCAGAAAGGTAAATTAAAGCCACTGAAAATAATTAGGCCTAGACAGACCACAATAAAAAGAATCGGTGAAAATAAGCGTTCGCCATTTTGGATAACCATACTTAGTCTTAGAATGGACAAAATGAGTGCAAATATTGCCATAATGAACAAAAATAACATAAATATCCCCCTCACAGGTCATTTTCTTATATTATCGCGCAAACCATACCAAAGTACAATCGTATAAACGAGGCTTGTCAATTGATTGACGACAATACTTATTGTTATCATGAGGATATACTAATAAATGGTGGCGATTAATATGCTAACTAGATTCAAGATTGGGATGTTGGTAAAATGTAAAAAGTGTGATGATTTAGATTATCCATTCATTGGCAAAATTATGAATATTTTAAGGACAAAGTTGGTAATTGAAATTCTGCAAGTTAATTACCGTGAGCGTTACAAAGCTGCATTAATTCAGTATAATACAGTTGTTGAAGCAAAGAATTGCATACCAATTCGGTTACTCCGAGTCAATATTAACAAAGAAAATTACAAATGAGGCTTATCATGAAGATTATTGTGGCGCCGGATTCTTTCAAAAATAGTATGACTGCCAAAGTGGCCACGGAGCATATTGTGGCAGGATTAACAAAAGCTCGACCAAATTTAGATTGTGTTCCATTGCCAATTGCTGATGGTGGTGAGGGAACAATGGTGGCACTTATGAGTCATCTGGGTGGTTCAACGCATACATTAGAGGTTGAGGATGCGCTTGGAAGATCAATTAAGGCTCAATTTGGGATGACTAAGGATCAAAAAACTGCTGTCATCGATATGGCATCAGCGAGTGGAATTGAACACTTAAAAACTGCTGAACTTGATGCCATGAAGACTTCTACTTTTGGTACAGGTCAACTAATTAAAGCTTGTTTGCAGTATGGTCCTGAAAAGATTTTTATAGGTGTTGGCGGTAGTGCAACCAATGATGGTGGGGTTGGTGCTGCAATGGCACTTGGCTATCAATTTTTAGATGGGCAAGGTGAGTCTATTCAATTAGGAAACGTTGGGTTGAAGGATCTTGAAAAGATAGTTAAGCCACGAAATATGTCCTCAATCCCACCGATTTTTGTTTTGAATGATGTTGGCAATCCGCTTTTTGGGGAAAAAGGAGCTTCTAAAATTTTTGGCCCTCAAAAAGGGGCTACACCCGAAAATGTCATTGAACTCGAAAACAATTTAAAACATTTATCTAAAATTGTCCAAAAAAAATTGCATACAAATTATGCTAATGACTGGGGAACCGGTGGAGCTGGTGGATTAAGTTATGGGTTAAAATCTTTTTTTAACGCTGAACTGGATTCTGGCATTGATAAAGTATTAGAAATTAGTCAATTCGAGAAACTTTGTCAGGATGCTAATTATGTCATAACTGGAGAGGGGTCTTTTGATACACAGTCCAGAAATGGGAAAGTTCCGTTTGGTGTTGCAAGTGCTTGTTTGAAATGGAATCCATCTTGTCAGGTAATTGTGTTGGCGGGTAAGATTGCACCAAATCTGACGAATTTACCTAAAAATATTCAACTGGTTAAAAACATTAATGATGAGGTACCAATTGATAAACGAACGTTACAAAACGGCTCAGTAAATATTCAAGAAACTGCTCGTTGGTTAGCCACAGATTATCTTCCTGAAAAATAAAAAGCGCGAGAATCATTAATTCTCGAGCTTTTTTATCTTTTAATAGATTTGATCACGATAGAGGCCAACGACACGGCCAAGAATGCTGACATTTTGAAGAATTATTGGAGCCATTGTATCGTTTTCAGGTTGCAAACGGATGTGATCAGATTCCTTGAAGAACCGCTTGCAGGTTGCTTCATTTTCATCGGTCATTGCAATGACGATATCACCATTGTCGGCTGAAGTCTGTTTGCGCACAATAACTTGATCACCATTTAAAATGCCAGCTTGAATCATACTTTCCCCGCGAATTGTTAACATGAACAATTCACCATCTTCATGTTCAAACTCTGGTGGCAACGGGAAAAAATCTGTTGCTTCTTCAACTGCTAGAATTGGCACACCTGCAGTAACTGTTCCAAGAACGGGAATCTTATGTGGTGTGGCACTAACTCCAAGTTCTTCGAGACCAAGAGGAGTAATTTCTAACGCACGTGGTTTTGTTGGATCTTTTTGTAAAAATCCTTTTTTTTGCAGCCGTTCAATGTGGCCGTGAACTGTAGATGTCGAGGAAAGTGAAACTGCCTCACCAATTTCACGCACAGTTGGTGGGTAGCCTTTCTCATTTACGTTGTCATATATGTATCGCAGTACAGCCTCTTGCTTGCTTTCAGATGTTTTTGACATAATTGCGCACCTCGCATTTTCTTGTTTTCATTTTACCATATGACCTTAGTGTATTCAAACAAATGTTCGGTTTAATTTTTTGAAAAAATTAATGCAACAGTGTAGAATTATGTTTAAAGAAATCGGGAGTGATTGTATTGGCAGAGGATGAAGAGTTTCAAAAATTAATCAAACGGATTAATGAGTTAGCACACAAGGCTAAAGCTGAAGGATTAACGGATTTAGAAATTATCGAACGTAAAGAGTTGCGACAAAAATATTTAAAACGGTTCCGAGCTGGATTTAAGAGCCAAGTCGAAATGATGCGTATCTTTGACAAGAGCGGTAAAGAAGTTACGCCAGAAAAAGTAAAAAAAGTTCAACGTAAAAAGGGTTTAAGAGATGATTAAATTTAATTTTTCTGTTTTATAATGTCATTTTAATCTTTTCTTATTTAAAATTAATGCTAAAATGAGAGGTATGGAGAAATAAATCGATACTACCTCTTTTATTTTGTGGATATTTTGTGTACTATGAATTAGTATACATATTTGTTAGGAGGTTAGGACTTTGTCAACTGGAATTTGGATTGTAATTGTTATTATCGCGTTATTACTTGGGGCAGTCGGTGGTTTTTTTGCTGCTCGTAAATATATGGAAAGTTATCTTAAAAATAATCCTCCGATCAATGAAGAAATGTTGCGGACTATGATGTTGCAAATGGGACAAAAACCATCGCAAAAGAAATTGCATCAAATGATGAATTCAATGCAGAACCAAGCTAAACATCAAAAGTAGTTTTAAACAATTTTATTAATGATTGTAATAATCCCTTTATGGTTGTCAGATGAAATAATATAATTCATCTAATAACTATGGAGGGATATTTGTATGCCCAGAGCTAAGTATACAGAACTTGAAAAGTTAACCTTGCTTGAGCAATTCAGGCAATCAAAAATGTCTAGTGAGGCCTTTTCGAGAGAACATAATGTTAATGGTAATGTTTTTAGAACGTGGTTAAAACGTTATGAGCGTGATGGTTTTGAGGGATTAAAAGAAGCACGTCAGAATAAACATTATTCACAGAAATTAAAGTTAGAGGCAATTCACACGTATTCAAATGGTGACTATTCGCTTGCAGAAGTGGCTCTTAAATTTGGTTTACGTTCAACAAGTCAATTAGTAAACTGGATTTCCAGGTATAATGAGGACAAAACGGTGACGATGTCACCATCTAGAAAGTTGGTCCTCACTATGGGTAGAAAAACTACTGTTGAAGAACGAATTGCAGTTGTAGAGTATGTAACCAAAGATAAACATAGTTATAGCGAAGCTGCCACTCATTTTCAGGTTTCCTATCAACAAGCACGTTCTTGGGTGCTTAAGGCTCATGAAAGAGGCTATGAATTCCTCGTAGATAATCGTGGTCATCACAAAAAACAAGCAGCACTTACAGATTTGGATAAGGCTAATTTACGAATTCGTGAGTTAGAATCGCAATTAAAAGACAAAGAACTTTATGAGGCCTTCATAAAAAAATTTCAGGAACTACGGTACAAGGGGTGAAAAAACAGCATCAACTGGCTTACCAGGCAATTAAGGACGTCAGTAAAGGTCATCATGGAGCAATCACAAAGCTACTGGTAATTATCGGCGTCAGCCGACAAGCATACAACAAAGGACTCAAACGCCAAGAAACTGTTTGGGAATTACGGGATCAACGACTTAAAGAACGAGCACAATACTGGTTTGATTTTCATCATCAAGGAATTGGAGCTGGTAATTTATTGGAAAATTTACGCCAAGATGAACAAATTAACTTCCCAGTTACATTTAAGCAGGTCCGTCGAGTAATGCGTGAACTAGATATTCATTGTCAGATTCGCAAGAAAAAACATAACCGTGTAAAGCAATCGGAACAGTATATTCAGGACAACGTATTGAATCGAAAATTTAAAGTGACAGCGCCCAATCAAGTCTGGCTTTCTGACTCAACAGAGTTGTCATATGGTATTAACGGTGAATACAAGGTGCGCCTGAGCGGCGTTTTGGATCTTTATGGTCGGCGACTTTTGGCCTATAATCTCAGCATTACGGAAACAAGTGCCGCAGAAATTCAAGTTTTTCAACGGGCTTTTACTCAAGCAGGCGATGTGCATCCAATGGTGCATACAGACCGAGGCACGGCATATACCTCGAAATCGTTTAACCAATTTATGGATCAATTCCAGGTCAGACGTAGTATGTCACGGCCTGGCACGCCCTATGATAACGCACCAATGGAGCGTTGGTGGAATGAATTTAAGCTACGCTGGATGGATCGTCACCCAATGGCGAAAACCTATCCAGAACTTGTGAGCTTAGTTGAAGAAGGAATCATCTACTTTAATCACCACAACCGTTCAGCACAAAGAAATGGCCTCACCCCAGATGAATACTGGAATGAAGCCATTTAGATACATGTTAAAATTTATATTATTTCATTTGTCAACTTGACAGGGCCTAGTACAGATAAAGGACAAAGATTATTTTTGTCCTTTTTTTGTTGCCAAAAATTGGGGAATATGACTTTTAGCTAGTTATAAATAGGAGGGGCAGTCGTGTCAATTTTTCGAAAATTGGGTTGGTTTTTTAAAATAGAAAAATGGAATTATTTAATTGGCGTTATTTTTCTCTTGCTTGTCGCGGTTTTAAATGTTATTCCGCCAAAAATCATTGGTAATTTAGTTCAAGAAATCAGTACCAGAGGTTTAACAGGTTTTTCTTTAACAATTTCACTACTAATTCTTGCTGCTGTGGGCTTTTTACAATATATTTTCCGGTACACATGGCGGTCACGGATTTTTGGCGGAGCTGCACGCCTTGAAAAAACGCTAAGAAGTCGGTTATTTAACCATTATATGCAAATGGATCAAACTTTTTATCAGGAGCACCGAACTGGTGATTTAATGGCCCACGCAACCAACGATTTACAGGCCATTCAGCAAGTAGCAGGGTCTGGAATTTTGTCGTTTGCGGATTCAATTATTACTGGGATTACAACCATTATTGCAATGATGGCATTGGTTGATTGGCGCTTAACCCTATTAGCTATGATTCCATTTCCTTTGTTAGCGATTAGTGCCGGTTACTTGGGAACCAAGATCCATATTGCTTTCCGAAAGTCACAGGCAGCATTTTCACGATTAAATAATAAAACCCAGGAGAGCATCATGGGGATTAAGGTCATCAAATCCCTTGGACAAGACCAAGAAGATATTGATGATTTCAAAAAGTTAGTTGACCAAACAATTCAAATTAATCGAAAAGTTAATATGTTGGACGCACTTTTTAATCCAATGACAACTGTTTTAATCGGGATTTCTTACATGATTACTTTGGTTCTTGGTGGTTCATTTGTTGTTCACAATGTGATTAATATTGGTCAATTGGTTTCTTTCATTTCCTACATTACGATGTTGATTTGGCCAATGTTTGCGATTGGTAACTTGTTCAACATCATGGAACGTGGAAATGCAAGTTATGACCGGGTTAATTTATTACTCCACGCTAAGTCAAGCATTATTGATGATAAACATGCGGTTCAAAAACGGGCAACTGGTGATCTGGACTTTAATATTCAGTCTTTCACATACCCGGGAGATGAAAATAGCAGTTTAAATGATGTGCACTTTAAACTTCCCGCTGGAAATACAATTGGTCTAGTTGGGAAAGTTGGAACTGGAAAATCAACATTGATGAAATTGATCTTACGCGAGTTTGATGATTATAAAGGAGCTATCACCGTTGGCGGAATTAATATCAAGGACTATGCCTTGAATTCATACTTACCTTCTTTAGGTTATGTGCCAGAAGAAAGCTTTTTATTTTCGGATACAATCAAAAACAATATTCGATTTGGTGATTTTGATGCGACGGATGATGAAGTTGTTGCGGCCGCAAAAAAGAGTGATCTGTACGCGGATATTTTAGATCAGCCAAATCAATTTGATACTGAAGTTGGGGAACAAGGAGTATCACTATCAGGAGGCCAACGGCAACGTTTGGCAATTGCTCGCGCTTTAATTATTAATCCCGAAGTCCTTCTTTTAGATGACGCTTTATCTGCAGTTGATGGAGAAACTGAGCATGCCATTTTACAGGAACTTCGCCAAGAAAGGAAAGATAAAACTACTATTATTGCGGCTCATCGGTTAAGCAGTGTAATGAATGCGAATGAAATTTTGGTTCTAGATAATGGAAGAATTATCCAAAGAGGAACCCATTCACAATTGGTTAGTCAACCTGGTTGGTATCAAGACATGTTCCATCGTCAACAAATGGAAACAAAAATCGAAAAAGAAGGTGACTTAAGTGCAGAATAAAAAAGAATCAATTTGGTCGCACACAATGACTACCAAAGAGCAGTTTCACACGATCAAACGGATGATGCCGTTCACAAAGCCTTTTTTGAAGCAATTTCTCGTTGCAATTGTTTTTGCGGGTATTGTGAGTGTGATTAACATTTTGTTACCTCGCTTAATTCAGTTTTATATGGATCATTACTTGGTTCACACATCGACACCGCTTTCAATTATGTTTTTGTTTGCTGGACTTTACTTTTTAGGTGCAGTTTTGCAGGCTGTTTTTCAATTTGGCCAAACGTTTCTTTATGCAATGGGAGCTGAAAGAACTTTGGAGCGTGTCCGCATGTTGCTTTTTCAGAAACTACACAAATTAGGTATGAGCTATTTTGATGCAACTCCAGCAGGTTCAATTGTATCGCGAGTTACTAATGATACGATGAGTTTGCAAGACTTTTGGACTTTATTTTTAACGTTGATTGTTGGCGTTTTTGGTATGGCTTCAGCATTGGTTGCCATGTTTACGACTAGTGTGAAAATCACATGGGCAACATTAGCCTTGCTACCGTTTTTAGTATTTATTATCTGGTTTTATCAAAAATATAGTTCAACAGTGTATCGTCGAATGCGCGAAAACCTAAGTCAATTGAATACTAAGATCAGTGAATCGCTTGTGGGAATTGGTGTTATTCAACAGTTTCGCCAAGAAAAACGAATTGAATCAGAATTTGAAAAAACAAATAATGACTATTTATTCGCACGTTTTTCAATGATTCGCATGAACTCGTTGCTGCTTAATCCGATTATCAATTTGATGTATGCGTTGGGAGTTGTTATTGCACTTGGGCTGTTTGGAATTGATGCGTTCAAAAATCCTGTGGCTGCTGGTGTGATTTATGCGTTTGTAAGTTACATCGATAGCTTTTATAATCCTATGTCATCCATGATGGACTATTTGTCTACTTTCCAAGATGGTCTGGTTGCCAGCACCCGAATTTTAAGAATATTGGACAATCAGAGTTTTGAACCTAAACAAAATGTAAAATCAGATTTGAAAATTACTGAAGGAAAAATTGAGTTTAAGCATGTCACTTTTTCCTACGATGGTGAAAACGATGTTTTGAATGATATTAATTTCACTGTGAATCCAGGGGAGACAGTAGCGTTAGTTGGTTCTACTAGAAGTGGCAAGAGTTCCACGATTAATTTGTTGATGCGTTTTTACGAATTTCAATCGGGTCAAATATTAGTTGATGGACACGACATTCGCGAGTATGCACCAGAGGAATTACGCAAGAAAATTGGGCTAGTTTTACAAGAGCCGTTTTTGTTTTATGGCGATATTGCTTCAAATATTCGAATGTATAATGATGAGATTAGCGATGATGATATCCGGCAAGCAGCACGATTTGTCCAAGCTGACAAGTTTATTGAAGAGTTGCCTAGGGGGTATCATAACAAGGTGATTGAACGTGGTGCTGAATATTCGGGTGGTCAACGCCAGTTGATTTCATTTGCTCGTACCATTGTGAGTGATCCTAAGATTCTCATTTTGGATGAGGCAACTGCTCATATTGATACAGAAACTGAAGACATGATTCAAGGTAGTTTAAGAAAGATGAGTCAGAGTCGAACTTCGCTGGTGATTGCGCATCGATTATCAACAATTCAGGATGCTAACCAAATCTTAGTTCTAAAGCATGGCAAAATTATTGAACGAGGCACTCATGATGAATTGTTGGCTAAACACGGTATGTATTATGATATGTACGAGTTGCAAGGAAATACGCAATTTGACGGCTAACTAAAGGTTGAAACTACAAAAATTTATCTAGTTGCTTGATACGAAAACGTTCATGGCAGCAAAGTTAGATGAAATGCCGTCTTCCAGCAAATTTGGCCTGGAACGTAGTGGGCACGACTTGGAGCCGAAAGCCACGTCTTCAAGCTCGGCCTAAACCCGCTAAGATAAACGACACTGCTGATCCCATTTGTTTCCAGACTAAATCTAATCTCTGCAAGCAACACACTGATATAATAATTTTGATACTTTCAACCTTTAGATGCCTAATAAAAAATCTTAAACAGTGCTAGATTTAACTGTTTACAGATTTTTTATTTTTTAGAAACATCCACATATTTAAAGTCTGGATTGATCTCTTTATCAAGCTTATTGAATGCATTTTGAAGTTGTGCATCAAGTGCATTACGACCAGCTTCATCCATCCGTTGTTTGCGATCGATTTGAATGGGTTCTCCAAAATCTACCGTTGCCCTTTTTCTAGAAAAAAGTGTTTTAAATGTTAGGGGACCTTGATACACAGTGGGGATAAGTGGCACATTTGCCATCTTGGCAATGACTACAGCACCACCCTTTAAATGCTGCGTATGACGTGATCCAGACGGAAAGATAATCATGGATAATTTTCCTTGCCGAAGAATATTAACGGGTGTTTTGATTGCTGAAGGACCTGGATTTGTTCGGTTCACTGAAAAAGCATAGCAGTGAACCAGTATCCAACGAATAATTGGGTTTTTGAATAGTTCTTCTTTAGCCATGAACGAAAATTTCTTTGGACTGGCTGCCAGGGCGTAATAAATTGGATCAAACCAGGTGCGATGGGGTCCAACTAAAATGTAAGACCCTTTTGGAAGATTTTTGCGATTTAAGTAATGGGGACGTCCATTGATAATGTATAATAATACTCGTATTAAAACTCTTAAAAATGAATAAACCACTATATGATTCTCCTGTCATGCTGAATTAATAGCTTAAGTATGAACAAAAACCAAAATTGTTGCAAGTAATGAATAAGAGGAAAAAATGAAAGATACCGATATTTTAAAGAAAAACGAAAGAATTGATCAGCTTTACAGTCAGGATATTAAAATAATTCAAAGCCCGGATGTTTTCTCGTTTTCATTAGACGCTGTTTTGTTGGCGAGTTTCGCTGAATTAAAAAACTCGCCAAAAACTAAAGTGATGGACTTATGCGCGGGTAATGGCGCCGTGGGATTGTTTGCGAGTCAAAAGACAAAGGGATCAATTGACCAGCTTGAATTACAACATAGGCTTGCAGACATGGGTGACCGAAGTATTCAATTAAATCAGCTAGGAAATCGTGTCAAAATGTATAACTTAGATCTTGCAGACACCTTCCAAAAGTTTAATAAAGATTCTTATGATTATGTGCTTTGTAATCCACCATATTTTCGCAATCAGACTACCAGTAAGAAAAATCCTAATCCTTATCTGGCAATTGCACGACACGAGGTGAAAACAACCCTTAATCAAGTTTTGAAGGTATCTTCAGGTCTATTAAAAATGAACGGCAAGTTATTTTTAGTTCATCGCCCGGACCGTTTTTTAGAAATTTTAGAAACCTTAAAACGAAATCGACTAGCACCCAAAAGGATTCGATTAGTCTATCCACGTCCGCATAATGAAGCCAATATGGTTTTGATTGAAGCGATTAAAGATGGACGGCCAGATGGAATCCGATTCATGGATCCGTTGTATGAATATGAGGGTGAAGAATACTCGCAAGAGGTTAAAGGATTTTTATATGGAAAAAAATAAAAATCGTCAGTATTTCTTTTATGTTTTGTTATGTGCGGATGGCACTTTGTATGGAGGATTTACTGTGGATGTAAAAGCCCGTGTGGCAACTCACAATGCAGGAAAGGGCGCCAAGTACACGCGCATGAAAAAACGCAGACCAGTGCGTTTGATATACTATGAAACTTTTGACAACAAACATGACGCTTTGAGTGCCGAGTACCATTTTAAACATCAAGCTAGAGAAAACAAACTAGAATTTTTACATGAACATGGTGTTCAAGTACATTGATTAGGAAAGTTAACTTTAATTTTTATCGATGTGCTATACTAAAGATACATTTGTTAAGGAGGAATTTTTGTAATGAAAATTATTGCTTATGGTATTCGTGATGATGAAAAACCATATTTGGATGAATGGGTTAAAGACAACAGTGTTGAAGTAAAGGCTGTTCCAGAGCTTTTAACTGAAGACAATATTGATTTAGCCAAGGGTTATGATGGGGTTGTTGCTTATCAGCAAAAACCTTATACTGATGGCATCTTTAAGAAGATGGATGAATTTGGAATCCATGCATTCTCCTTACGTAATGTTGGTGTTGATAATGTACCAGTTGAATCCGTTAAGAAATACAATATCAAAGTTTCTAACGTACCTGCATACTCACCAAGCGCAATCGCAGAATTATCTGTTACTGGTTTGATGTCCTTATTACGTCGTATCCCAACATTTGAAGATAAGATGTCTAAGGGTGACTTCCGTTGGGCTCCAGACATTGCTCAAGAACTCAACGAATTAACTGTTGGTGTCGTTGGTACTGGCCGTATTGGTCGTGCTGCAATGGACATCTTCAAAGGCTTCGGTGCTAAGGTTATTGGCTATGATGTTTTCCGTAATCCTGAATTGGAAAAAGAAGGAATTTATGTTGACACCTTGGACGAAATCTACGCTCAAGCTGATGTCATTACATTGCATGTTCCTGCTTTGAAGGATAACTATCATATGTTGAACGATGATGCCTTCAGCAAGATGAAAGATGGCGTTTATATCCTCAACTATGCTCGTGGCTCACTAATTGATACTGATGCATTGATTCGTGCCCTTGATAATGGTAAGGTTGCTGGTGCTGGCCTTGATACCTACGAAAATGAAGTCGGTATCTTTGATGTTGACCATAAAGGTGAAAAGATTACTGATGATGTTTTCAATAATTTGTTTGCTCGTGACAATGTTTTGATTACACCACATGCAGCATTCTATACAACAAAAGCTGTTAAGAACATGGTTCAAATTTCATTAAACAACAACAAGAGCTTCATCGAAAATGGTAAGGCTGACAACGAAGTTAGCTTTGACTAATTTGATTAAGTACAATTGATTCAAAGAGTTTACACATTATTAAGGTGTGTAAACTTTTTTTTGCTCTGAACGGCATAAAAATGAAAGTATTACTTGCGTTAGATGCGCATTTTCGGTATACTTATTGCTGGTGTTAAACCAAATTCACACCCAGTTGGATGATTTGACCAGTGCTCATTGAGTTCTCAAATCAAAGGAAAATTGGGAAGGAAAAAACTATTGGAGGTATTTTTATTATGGCAGTAATTTCTATGAAGCAATTGCTTGAAGCCGGTGTTCACTTTGGTCACCAAACACGTCGTTGGAATCCAAAGATGAAGCCATACATTTTTACAGAACGTAACGGAATTTACATCATTGACTTACAAAAAACAGTTAAAATGATTGATTCTGCATACAACTTTGTAAAAGATATTGCAGCAAACAATGGTGTTGTTTTATTTGTTGGTACGAAGAAACAAGCACAAACTGCAATCGAAGAAGAAGCTACACGTGCAGGTCAGTTTTATGTTAACCATCGTTGGTTAGGTGGAACTTTAACTAACTGGAACACAATTCAAACTCGTATCAAACGTCTTAAAGATCTCAAAAAAATGAATGAAGACGGTACATTTGAACGTTTGCCAAAGAAAGAAGTTTCTCTTCTTAACAAACAAAAAGACAAGTTGGAGAAGTTCTTGGGTGGTATTGAAGATATGCCACATGTTCCAGATGCTATTTTTATCGTTGATCCTCGTAAGGAACAAATCGCGGTAAAAGAAGCTCGTAAGTTGAACATTCCAATTATTGCTATGGTAGATACGAATACAGATCCTGATCAAATTGATGTTATTATCCCATCAAATGATGATGCTATTCGTGCTGTTCGTTTGATTACTTCAAAAATGGCTGATGCCGTTATTGAGGGCCGTCAAGGTGAAGATCAAGACGATGCTCAACCAGCAGCAACTGAAAGTGCAGTTCCTGTTAAAGAAGCAGCAAGTGACGTTTCGACAGATTCTCTTGAGAATCTCAAAAAAACTGTTGAGGGCGGATCAGACTCTGCAAAATAGTTAATTATTAGGCTGTCGTAAGTCTCGACCTTTTTGGCCTGAGATTGAGATGGCCTTTTTAATGGAATTTAGAATTTACTAAAAGGAGGCCATAATTATGGCAAGTATTTCTGCATCACAAGTTAAAGAGTTACGTGACAAAATTGGTGTTGGTATGATGGATGCTAAAAAAGCATTAGTCGCAACTGATGGTGATATGGATAAGGCAATTGATTTTCTTCGTGAAAAAGGGATTGCCAAAGCTGAAAAGAAAAGTGATCGAATCGCTGCTGAAGGCTTAGCCGATGTTGAAATTCATAATGATCAAGCAGCTATTGCTGAGGTTAACTCAGAAACTGACTTTGTCGCTTCCAATGATCAATTTATTGACTTAGTAAAAGCAGTTACTTCTCAACTTGCTTTGAGTGCTCCTGCATCTATCGAGGATGCTTTGAAGCTTGAAACCGCTAAGGGAACAGTTAATGATGACATTATTGAAACCACTCAGGTGACTGGTGAAAAAATCACTTTACGTCGTTTTGATGTTGTTAAAAAATCTGAAAACGAACATTTTGGTGCTTATTTACACATGGGTGGTAAGATTGCTACCTTAGTTGTATTGGACGGTGCTGATGATGATACTGCTAAGGACATTGCTATGCACGTTGCTGCAATTAATCCTAAGTATGTAAATCGTAGTCAGGTTCCCGCTGAAGTCTTGGATCATGAACGTGAAGTTTTGACCAAGGAAGCTGAAGAAGAAGGAAAGCCAGCAAAAATTATCGATAAGATGGTAGAAGGCCGACTTAACAAATTCTTAGCAGAAATTAGTCTTGATGATCAAGATTTTGTTAAAGATCCAGACCAAACAGTTGCTAAATATGTGGCTTCAAAGGGTGGAAAGGTTAAATCATTTATCCGTTATGAAGTTGGTGAAGGTATCGAAAAGAAATCTGCTAACTTTGCTGAAGAAGTTAAAAAAGAAATGGGTAAATAGGCTAGTTCTTAGTCCTTACTTACAGTTTTAGGTGTTTTGTGAAAACAAGACACCTTTTTTGCTACATAGAAACGAACTATTTACTAAATTAGCGAATAGATGGCTCTATTGGCTAATTTTATGATAAACTAGAACGGAAGAAACGAGGAGGAAACACCATGACAGAAGTTAAATATAAACGGGTAATCATGAAGCTTAGTGGCGAAGCACTTGCAGGCGATAAAGGATCAGGAATTAATCCACCTGTTATTAAAACAGTAGCTCAAGAGTTAAAAGATGTTCATGATATGGGCGTTCAAATTGCAATTGTTTGCGGTGGCGGTAATATGTGGCGTGGTGAAACTGGTGAACAAATGGGTATGGAACGCGTTCAAGCTGACTATATCGGTATGTTAGCTACAGTAATGAACGCGTTGGCCTTGCAAGACAGCTTGGAATCGTTAGGTGTTCCCACTCGTGTTCAGACGGCAATTGAAATGCGTCAAATTGCTGAACCATACATTCGTCGGAAGGCAGTTCGTCACTTAGAAAAAGATCGGATTGTCATTTTTGCAGCTGGTACTGGTAGCCCATACTTTTCTACTGATACGACCGCTGCATTAAGAGGTGCAGAAATAAATGCGGACGCTATTTTAATGGCTAAGAATGGTGTTGACGGAATTTACTCTGCAGATCCTAACAAAGACGCTTCAGCTACCAAATATGAAGAGTTGACACATATGGATATTATAGATAAGGGACTTAATGTTATGGATACAACTGCAAGTTCCCTATCTATGGAAAACAATATTCCGTTGGTTGTTTTCAATTTAAATCAACCTGGAAATATTAAAAAAGTTGTTGAAGGTCAGAAAATTGGAACTACAGTAAGGGGAAAATAATATGGCACAAAATGAAATTATTAAAAAAGCACAAGACAAAATGGCAAAGGCTGAACAGGCATTGCAACGTGAGCTAGGAAATATTCGAGCAGGACGCGCTAATGCTAGTTTGTTAGATCGAATTAAGGTTGATTATTACGGAACACCGACACCTGTTAATCAAATGGCTTCAATCAGCATTCCAGAGGCTCGAGTAATTATGGTGACACCTTATGACAAATCAGCTTTAAAGAACTTAGAACAAGCAATTTTAATGTCAGATTTAGGTATTAATCCATCAAATGATGGTAGTGCAATTCGATTAGTTATTCCTCAGTTAACTGAAGATAGACGTAAAGAATTAGCTAAAGACGTTAAAGCTGAAGGTGAACGCGCTAAAGTAGCAGTCCGTAATGTGCGTCGCGATGCAATGGATGAGCTTAAAAAAGGCGAAAAAGATAGTACCTTTACAGAAGATCAGTTGCATGATTTAGAAACTCAAACACAAAAAGTTACGGATGCCGCAATTAAAGCTGTTGATGGAATTGTAGCAGATAAAGAAAAAGAAGTTTTATCTGAGTAATTTTAATGACTAATTGACACAAAGAGCCTGAATTATCAGTGCTGTTTGTGTTTTTTTATTATCAATTTTAATTTAAAATTGAAGAACTAGTAGCTTTTTTTTGCTAGGAATGTTAACTTCTGAAGAATTCTGCTAAAATAGACATTATGCATGAATATGAGATGGAGTGGTAAAGTGTTCTCTAAAAATACTCAAAAGGGTAAAGACGAAAAGCTTTCTTTTAATACCTTAGATGATCATAATATTCCCAGTCACGTAGCTATTATTATGGATGGTAACGGAAGATGGGCACAGAAACGGCATTTGCCGAGAATTGCGGGACATCGGGAAGGCATGAACACCGTGAAGAAAATTACGATTAGTGCTAGTAAGTTAGGCGTGAAAATTTTGACTTTGTACGCTTTTTCTACGGAAAATTGGAAACGGCCATCTGCAGAAGTAAGTTTTTTAATGCATTTGCCAACCGACTTTTTCGATACTTTTGTACCAGATTTAATTAAACATAATGTTCGCGTGAATGTAATGGGATATATTGATCAGCTACCAGACTATACACAAAAAGCCGTGAAAAATGCAATTGCAGATACGGAAAAATGTACTGGAATGGTGTTAAACTTTGCGCTTAACTATGGTGGTAGAGCGGAAATTGTTACCGCTGTTCAAAAGATTGCAGCCCAAGTGGATCAGAATAAAATTAGCCCTGAAGAAATTACGGATAAGACAATTGATTCGATGTTAATGACTGCGGAATTAAAACCTTATTCCGATCCGGATTTGTTAATTCGAACAAGCGGGGAAGAAAGAATTTCTAATTTTTTACTTTGGCAAATTGCTTATAGCGAATTAGTATTTACGGATCAATTGTGGCCAGATTTTTCTGATGCGACATTAAGAGATTGTATTTATGAGTATCAACAAAGGAATCGTCGTTTTGGCGGTTTAAAATAAGGGAGTTTATAATATGAAACAACGTGTGACAACAGCAGTTATTGCCTTGATTATCTTTATTCCGGTTATTGTTTACGGAGGTTGGCTCATCGACATCGCCGGCATAGTGCTTGGATTGATTGCTGTTAATGAAGTTTTAATGATGAAAAAGTTACTTTTGGTTTCTCCGGAAGCAATTATTGCAGACATAGGTGTCTTTTTATTAATTGCACCACTTAGTTGGTTTGGCTGGTTGCCACCCCAAATTGATCGTGTTTTTGTTTTCTTCTTGTGTGTACTTGCGTTATTGATTCGAACAGTTGTTAGTCGCAATCGTTTTTCTTTTGACGATGCAGGTGCGGTCACTTTAGCGATGTTGTACATTGGGTTTGGTTTTTACTACTTTATAGCGGCTAGAGGTGTTGGGTTGTCCATGTTGTTATATATTTTGTTTGTCATTTGGTCAACCGACAGTGGAGCTTATATGATTGGTAAGCGGTTTGGAAAAAATAAACTGGCTCCCCATATCAGCCCAAACAAGACTTGGGAAGGTTCTATTGGGGGGACTGTTGTGGCTACAATTATCGGTTCCGTATTTTTAATTTTTTATCCAACCCAATATAATTTCATTTTAATGGTCTTGTTAACGTTGATATTCTCTATAACCGGTCAATTTGGTGACCTAGTTGAATCGGCCTTAAAACGTTACTTCTCCGTGAAAGACTCTGGTAATATTTTGCCAGGTCACGGTGGAATTCTCGATCGTTTTGATAGCATGTTACTTGTCTTACCGATTATTCATTTATTCGGATTAATCTAATTAAGTGAGGTTTGCCATTGATACAAACGATTATTACATTCATAATTGTATTTGGTATTTTAGTGATTGTTCATGAATTTGGTCATTTTTATTTTGCCAAAAAGTCTGGGATTTTAGTGCGTGAATTTTCGATTGGAATGGGTCCTAAAATCTATTCTTATTCTAAGAATGCGACCACATATACCCTTAGAATTTTGCCGGTTGGTGGTTATGTGCGCATGGCAGGATTAGAAGATTCTGGTGAGGAGCTGAAACCGGGGATGCCAGTCAGCTTAATTACTGGTAAAAATGGAAAAATCGAGACAATTAATACTAGTCACGATACAACTCTTTTAAACGGCATTCCTGTTGAAGTGACGAATAGCGATTTGGAGACTGAGCTTTGGATTGAAGGCTACGAAAATGGTGACGAACAAAACTTAAAGCGCTATGAAGTTGACCATGATGCATCCATAATTGAAAGTGATGGAACCAAAGTTCGAATTGCACCTAAAGATGTTCAGTTTCAATCTGCAAAGTTATGGCAACGAATTCTTACAAATTTTGCTGGGCCAATGAATAACTTCATTTTAGCAATCATTGTTTTTGCCCTTGTTGGTATTCTCCAAGGAGCAGTCCCAACCAACTCCAATCAGGTTTCTGTTGTCTCAGACTCAATCGCTGCAAAAGCTGGTTTGGAAACTAATGATCAAATTGTGTCAGTTGCAGGGCAATCCACAAATTCGTGGACAGATTTGCAGGACACAATTTCTAGTCGACCAAAGAAAAAAACAAAAATTGAAGTTAACCGAAATGGAAAGAAATTAACTTATACTTTAGTTCCGAAGTCGGTTAAGGGAAATGAAGGACAAGTTGGCCAGATAGGGATTGAAAGTTCGATGACACGCAATCTTGGCGCACGCATTATGTACGGTTTTACTGAAACTTGGAAATTGACAACTATGATTTTCACACTTCTTGGACACATGATAACGCATGGATTTAGTGTGAACGATTTTGGTGGACCAGTTGCTATTTATGCACAAACTTCTGAGGCAGCCAAACTTGGCTTTGTTTCGGTGCTGACCATGTTGGCTTATCTGTCACTAAACCTTGGAATTGTTAATTTGATTCCAATTCCCGCATTAGATGGCGGGAAAATTTTATTGAACTTTATCGAAGGGATCCGTCGTAAACCATTAAAGCCAGAAACGGAAGGTATAATTACCCTCATCGGTTTCGGACTTTTGATGCTTTTAATGGTTGCTGTAACCTGGAACGATATTCAACGGTATTTCTTTAAATAATAACTACTAACGGAGGAAAATATGAAACAATCAAAAATGTTAATTCCGACTTTGAAAGAAGTTCCAAATGATGCTGAAGCTAAAAGCCATCAAATGATGTTACGGGCTGGGTATATTCGTCAGGTATCTGCCGGGATGTATGCGTATCTACCACTCGCATTTCGAACAATTGAAAAAATAAAAAAAATCATACGTTCTGAAATGGAAAAAATCGATGCGGTAGAAATGCTAGTGCCTGCTGTTTTACCCGCTGAACTTTGGGAGAAGTCAGGACGATTAGAAACATACGGGCCAGAGTTGTATAAATTTAAGAATCGTCATGATCGTGATTTTATTCTTGGCCCAACACATGAAGAAACCTTTACAACTTTGATTCGGGATGAAGTTAAATCTTATAAAAAATTACCCCTTACTTTGTATCAAATTCAAATGAAATATCGGGATGAAGATCGCCCTCGTTATGGATTGCTTCGTGGCCGTGAGTTTTTGATGAAAGATGCTTATTCGTTCCATGCTGAGACGGATAGTTTGGACAAAACATTCCGTGACATGGAAAAGGCTTATCAAAATATTTTTGATGCTTGTGGTTTAGATTACCGAGAAATTGTTGGTGATGCTGGTGCAATGGGTGGTAATGATTCAAAAGAGTTCTCTGCAATAGCTCCTGTTGGTGAAGATACGATTGCCTATTCAAAAGAAAGTGATTATGCCGCTAATTTAGAAATGGCAAGCAGTAAATATGTAGATGATGTTTCTGCAGGTGAAGAACCAATGACATTGGAAAAGGTTGCGACACCAAATGCTAAGACAATTGAGGAAGTTGCCAAATTTCTGGACGTTGACTCAAAGAAGCTCATTAAGACGTTATTGTACATTGCCGATGAAAAACCAGTTCTTGTCTTAGTTCGTGGTAACGACCAAGTTAATGAAGTTAAAGTTAAAAACTTTTTGAATGCTGGTGAGTTAGTACCTGCAAATGATGATCAAGCTGAAAAGTATTTAAATGCTGATTTTGGTTCCTTAGGTGCCGTTAATGTGGATGCTGAAAATATCACAATTTTGGCTGATTTTTATGTCAAAAACATGGTAAATGCAGTTACTGGAGCTAATGAAAATGGATACCACTATAAGAATGTAAATATCGATCGTGATTTGAAGGTTAATCAATTTGGTGATTTCAGAACAGTTCAAGAAGGAGAACTTGCACCAGATGGGAAAGGTAAGCTGCAGTTTACCAAGGGAATCGAAATTGGTCATATTTTCAAATTGGGAACGCGTTACTCAGATGCTTTGGGTGCCACCGTTTTGGATGAAAACGGACGTGCTAAGTCAGTTATTATGGGTTGCTATGGAATTGGTGTTAGTCGATTGTTATCTGCAATTGCAGAACAAAAAGCAGATGACCATGGTTTAGTTTGGCCAAAGAATATTGCACCATTTGATGTTCATGTTGTTCCAGTTAATGCTAAGAATGACGAGCAGATGGCCTTAGCCAAGCAAATTGAAGAAACAATGACTGAAGCAGGTTATGAAGTTTTGGTTGATGATCGGAAAGAACGTGCTGGCGTGAAGTTTGCTGATTCTGATTTAATTGGTATTCCTGTTCGGATTACGGTTGGTAAAAAATCTTCAGAAGGTATTGTTGAAGTGAAATTACGTAAAACAGGTGAAACCTTGGAAGTTAAAATTGAGGAATTGAAAAATTCAGTTGGCATTCTTCTGAAGGATGAAAACTAGGAAACGTTACCAACAAATGAGTTAATATAACGGCAAGTTGATGAAGGATTCAGTATATATATCAATTTGCCGTTATCTTCATGATTATTAGTTTTTGTAAAAAAGGGAAGGAATCAAATCTTGAGTCTAAATTCTAATGAACAATTTAAAAAACTTCTCGAACAAATTAATTATCCGGAACCAAATGATCCGAGTTTTGTAAATGCGGAGGTTAAGAAAGTTGTTGTTCATCAAAAATCGAAGGTATGGGAATTCTCTTTTAAATTTGAGGATTGTTTACCCTTTGCAGTTTTTCAACAACTTGATAATCATTTACAAATCGCCTTTAAATCGATTGCACGAGTTGCTTTTAATATTCAGACTTCAAATGCCAAGTTGGATATTCGTTTAATTGATAATTATTGGGAATGGATTGTGAAAAATAGTCATATTTCATCTCCGCTCACACAAGAATTATGTGGACATAATTTACCAAGCCTGAATGACGGTAGAATTTTGTTTGCGGCGCAAAATGAAGTGGTTCAAAATTTTTTAACCACCACAGCTTTGGGACCAATTGAAAGTTCTTATCAACAATATGGATTTCCTGAGTTTTCAATCCACACAATTGTCGATGAGTCCGATTCACAAAGTATGATTGAAGAATTAAAGGCGAAAAAAGAGAAAAACGATGCAATTTTGGCACAAAAAGCATCGCAGGCAATTCTGAAACAAGATGAAAAACGACAAAAAAAACAGGCTAGTGGTATTCCAGATGGGGGGCCTGTTCGCATTGGTAAACAAATTAATCCTGATGAAGCTATCACCCGATTAGAAGATATTACCCAAGAAGAACGGTCAGTTGTTGCGGAAGGCTATATATTTGATGCTGAGGTCCGAACCCTGCGTTCTAAGCGACAGTTGTTAATATTTAAGATCACAGACTATAGTTCTTCCATTACAGTCAAAAAGTTTTCAAAGAATGAAGCTGAAGAACAACTCTTTTCTACTATTCAAAAGGGACTTTGGGTTAAAGTGCGTGGAACAGTTCAAGAAGATACTTTTATGCGCGACTTAACTTTGAATGCTTATGATGTAATGGAGATTAGTCATGCAACCCGGCAGGACAAAGCACCTGAAGGTAAAAAACGAGTGGAACTTCATTTGCATACTAACATGAGTCAGATGGATGCGACCAACAATATCACGGACTTTGTTCAACAGGCAGCAAAATGGGGACAAAAAGCGATTGCCGTTACTGACCATGCTGGCCTGCAAGCATTTCCTGAAGCATATGCCGCAGGTAAGAAGAATGGCGTTAAAGTTTTGTATGGGGTTGAAGCCAATTTGGTAGATGACGGCGTGCCAATTGGTTACAATGATAAAAAAATCCCGTTAAAAGGAACCACCTACGTTGTATTTGATGTGGAAACAACTGGCCTATCAGCCATTTACGATAAAGTGATTGAGTTGTCGGCCGTGAAAATGCAGGATGGTAATGTGATTGACCAGTTTGAAGAGTTTATTGATCCTGGCTTTCCATTATCTGAATTAACTACGAATTTAACAAGTATTACAAATGAGATGGTCCGTGGATCGAAATCTGAAAAAGACGTCTTTACGTTATTTAGAGAGTTTTATGGGGATGCCATCATTGTGGGTCATAATGTGACCTTCGATATTGGTTTCATGAATACTGGGTATGCTCGTTATAACATGCCTCCAGTAACAAATCCGATTATTGATACCTTAACCTTGGCTCGTTTTTTGTATCCAACACTTAAAAGTTATCGTTTAAATACACTGGCTAAAAAATTTGGCGTCAGTTTGGAACACCATCATCGAGCAATCTATGATGCTGAATCTACTGGCCACCTTTGTCATTTGTTTTTAAAAGATGCTGAAGATCGGTATCATATTAAGTACCACAGTCAGTTGAACGACCATATGACGGAAAACGATGCTTACAAACATGCCCGGCCTTCACATGCTGTGCTTCTTGCAACCACTCAGGCAGGTTTGAAAAACTTGTTCCGCTTAGTATCACTTTCTAATGTGCAATATTACTACAGGGTACCTAGAATTCCTAAGTCTGAACTATCACGACTTCGTGATGGTATAATCGTGGGATCTGCATGCAGTAGTGGCGAAGTTTTTACGGCCATGATGCAAAAAGGTAAAGAAGAGGCCAAACAAAAGGCTAAGTTTTATGATTATTTGGAAGTGATGGCAAAGCCAGTTTATCAACCAGAGATTGAGCAGGGTCTCATTCAAGATAATCGTCATTTGGAAGAGATTTTATCAAATATTGTCGCTCTCGGTACTGAACTGCACAAACCGGTTGTAGCGACTGGTGATGTGCATTACTTGAATCCTGAAGATTACATTTATCGAAAAATCTTAATTAATTCTCAGGGTGGTGCTAATCCACTTAATCGTTCAACATTGCCAGATGTGCATTTCCGGACGACAGATGAAATGCTTGAGGAATTTGCCTTCTTGGGGAAACAAAAGGCCGAGGAAATTGTTGTCACTAATCCTGCTAAAATTGCAGACATGGTTGACGAAATCAAGCCAGTTAAAGATAAACTATATACTCCCAAAATGCCTGGTGCTGAAAATAGAATTGAACAACTGACAATGGATAAAGCTCATGAACTTTATGGTGATCCATTGCCACAGATTGTAAAGGAACGTTTGGATAAGGAACTAAAGAGTATCATTGGGAATGGATTCTCTGTTATTTATTTAATTGCACAACGGCTTGTACACAAAAGTAATAAAGATGGTTACTTAGTTGGTTCTCGGGGATCAGTTGGCTCCAGTTTAGTGGCGACGATGTCTGGTATTACGGAGGTTAATCCATTACCACCACATTATCGATGCCCTAACTGCCAATACACAGAATTCTTTACTAAAGGTGAATATGGATCTGGATTCGATTTGCCTGATAAAGTTTGTCCTAAATGTCAAACACCATTGGTTGGGGATGGGCAAGATATTCCATTTGAAACTTTCTTAGGGTTCAAAGGGGATAAAGTTCCTGATATTGATTTGAATTTTTCTGGAGACTACCAGCCAATTGCCCATAACTATATGCAGGTTTTGTTCGGTAAGAAAAATGTATTCCGTGCGGGAACAATTGGAACTGTTGCTGATAAAACAGCCTATGGTTATGTAAAAGCTTATGAACGTGATTCTGGGAAAACTTTCCGAAATGCAGAAATTGATCGGTTGTCAAAGGGGGCTACCGGCGTAAAAAGAACCACTGGTCAACATCCAGCGGGAATTTTGATTGTCCCTGATTACATGGATATTTATGACTTTACACCGATTCAATATCCAGCTGATGATCAAACTGCAGCGTGGGAAACGACGCATTTTGATTTCCATTCAATTCACGACAATATTTTAAAAATGGATATTCTGGGTCATGATGATCCTACCATGATTCGTGCCTTGCAAGATTTATCAGGGATTGATCCTAAAACGATTCCGACGGACGATCCCGGTGTTATGAAACTGTTTTCTGGGCCAGAAGTTTTAGGTGTTACTCCTGAACAAATTCAGTCGAAAACGGGGACTTTCGGCGTTCCGGAATTTGGGACTCGATTTGTGCGGGGAATGTTGGAAGAAACCCATCCAACCACCTATGCCGAATTACTTCAAATTTCTGGACTTTCTCATGGAACCGATGTGTGGTTAGGAAATGCTGAAGAATTAATTAAAGCAGGGACGGCAACCTTGAAAGATGTGATTGGGTGTCGTGATAATATCATGACCGATTTAATTCATTATGGTATGGATTCCCAAACTTCATTCCAGATCATGGAGAGTGTGCGACATGGCCGCGGAATTCCTGATGGTGATGAAGAAAAGATGAAACAATCAAATGTGCCAGACTGGTATATTGATTCCTGCGGGAAGATCAAATATATGTTTCCACGTGCACATGCTTCTGCATATGTTTTGATGGCTTTAAGAATTGCCTATTTCAAAGTTTACTTTCCAATTTTATATTACAGTGCATATTTTAGTGTGCGGGCAGACGATTTTGATTTAGTTTCTATGTCTCATGGCAAAGATGCTGTTAAAAGTGCAATGAAGGCTATTAATGATAAAGGGATGGATGCGTCTACTAAAGAAAAAAATCTTTTGACTGTTTTGGAATTGGCTAATGAGATGATAGAGCGCGGGTATACGTTTAAAATGGTGGACGTCAATAATTCAGATGCCTCACAGTGGTTAATTGATGGAAACTCCCTATTAGCTCCATTCAACGCGGTTCCGGGACTGGGATTGAACGTGGCTAAACAGATCGTGGCGGCTCGTGAAGATAAACCATTTCTTTCAAAAGAAGATCTGTCTAAACGAGGCAAGGTTTCAAAGACCTTGATTGATTTTATGACAGAAAATGGTGTTTTGTCGGATTTACCAGATGAAAATCAATTATCGTTGTTTGATATGTAGCTTATTTGTACGTTATTAAGCGATATGTTATACTTATAGTGAATCTAATTGCGGCAAGTGAGTGAGCAGAAAATGCTCACTCTTTTTCTTGAAAATATTTGAATTTTATTGGAGGTTTAAGTTTGGCGAGTGTTGTAGAAACAGTACAAAAGGAAGTAGAACCCCTTATTGAATCCCACCAGTTTGAGTTGGTGGATATAGAGTTTGTTAAGGAAGGTAAAAGCTGGTATCTTCGTGTTTATATCGATAAACCAGGTGGGATTACAATTGAAGATTGCGCTGAGGCTAGCGATCAGATCAGTGAAAAGCTAGATAGTTTAGAGCCGGATCCATTTCCTCAGGCCTATTTTCTTGAAGTTTCTTCTCCCGGAGCTGAACGGCCCATTAAAACTTCGAATGATTGGCAACGAGCAGTGGGACAGTATGTGCATATTTCGTTGTATGCCCCAATTGATGGCCAAAAAGTTTTTGAAGGAACTTTAGATGATTATTCAGGCACAACAATAAAACTAACTTACATGAATAAAACAAGAAAAATTACTAAACAATTTGAGGTTAAACAAATTGGATTTGCGCGTTTTGCAATCAAGTTTTAAAAAGGAGAATTTAAAATGAGTAAAGAAATGATTAGTGCCCTCAATACTTTGGAAGAGGAGAAGGGGATTAAGAAGGAAGTTGTCATTGAGGCCTTAGAAGCTGCCTTGGTTTCGGCTTATAAACGAAACTATGGACAGGCTCAAAATGTGGATGTAGAGTTTGATGACAAAAAAGGCGATATTCATGTATATGCAGTTAAAGAAGTTTTCGATGAGGTTTTGGACGATCAACAACAGGTAAGCCTAAGTGATGCGTTAAGCATTAACAAAGCTTATGAACTAGGTGATCACATTAAGTTTGAAGTGACTCCTAAAAACTTTGGTCGGATTGCTGCTCAAACAGCCAAACAAGTTATTTTGCAACGGGTTCGCGAAGCAGAACGGGAAATCATTTATAATAAGTACAGTGAATATGAAAATGAAATCGTGACTGGTGAAGTTGCTCGTCGCGATAATCGTTTTGTCTATGTTGATCTTGGTGGTGTTGAAGCTGTGATGTCTAAACAAGATCAAATCCCAACTGAAAGATATGAACCGCATGATCATATTAAGGTTTATGTGACAAAAGTTGAAAATAGTGGCAAGGGTGCACAAGTATTTGTAAGCCGAAGCACACCAGATTTGTTGAAGCGGTTGTTTGAACAAGAAGTTCCGGAAATTTTTGATGGCACAGTTGAAATTGTTTCAGTGGCTCGTGAAGCCGGCGACCGTGCGAAAGTTGCTGTCCGTTCAACCGATCCAGATATTGATGCTGTTGGAACCTGTGTGGGTCCCAGAGGTCAACGTGTTCAGACCATCGTTAATGAGTTAAACGGTGAAAACATGGATATTGTTGAATGGGAAGATGATGCTGCTAAGTACATTTCCAATGCGTTGAACCCGGCTGAAGTTGTCGATGTCTTGTTTGACGAAGAAAATGAACGGACCTGCATGGTGATTGTTCCAGATTATCAACTTTCATTAGCAATTGGTAAACGCGGACAAAATGCCCGTTTGGCTGCTAAGTTGACTGGTTATAAGATTGATATAAAATCAGAAACTGATGCCAAAGATTTAATGGAAGAACCTGAAGAGGACGACGTCACAGAATCAGATTCAGAAAGTGAAGATAATCAATAATAGTTGATTAGGAGGCTCGATAACTATGAAGAAAAGAAAAATTCCGTTACGTAAAGATATTGTAACGGGTGAGATGTTCCCCAAAAGGGAATTAGTTCGAGTTGTTAAAAATAAACAAGATGAAGTTTCTTTAGACCCAACTGGGAAAAAGCCAGGTCGTGGAGCTTACATTGGGTTAGATGTGAAAATTGCCAAAAAGGCAAAAGATGAGAGAACTTTTGATAAAACATTTAAGATTAAGGTTGCTGATGAGTTTTACGATGAACTTATTGCTTATGTAGATCATCAACAAGCTCGAAAGGAACTTTTCAAAGATGAATGATAAAGATCGGTTTTCCAATTTGCTCGGACTGGCACGAAGAGCGGGAAAATTGATTTCTGGGGAACAACAAGTGTTACAATCAATTCGAAGCCAAAAAGCTAAATTGATTGTCGTTAGCACAGATTTAGGTGCAGCGACCCAGAAAAAAATCTCTGATAAATGCACAACTTATCAAATCCCATTATTAGCTTTTATGACTCGTGAAACATTAAGCCAGGCTATTGGCCAGTCAAGGTCAGCTGTTGCAATTGAAGATCAGGGATTTGCAAAAGCTTTATTGAAATTAAATATTGAAGAAGGAGCGTGAAGATATGGGGAAAAAACGCATATATGAATTAGCTAAGGAAATTAATGTATCTAGTAAGGATATTATTGCCAAAGCTAAAGCGTCTGGTTTTGATGTTAAAAACCACATGTCTACCCTTGGAGAGAATGAAGAACGCCAAATTCGACAATCATTCGCTACAAAAAATAACCAAAAATCTGAAACACCAAAGAAGAAGCCAACTATGTATCGGTCAGCAAAAACTGGTAAAACAGTCGTTGAACGTGCATCTGGCCACAAACAGGAGACTAGTGTGCAACATAAAACTACTCAGACATCACAAAGACCTCAAGAAACAAAATCTGTAAATAATAACCATAAGACGACTGAACAAACACACAATCGTCCGGCTAGTCAAACAGGTTCTAATCGCCCGCAACACCAAAATCAGAGTGCTAATAACGGCTCACATAGCCAAAATCGCTCTAGTCAACAAAATCAATCGCGGACTAACTCAAGAAATAATCAAAATAGTACTCAGAATCGTAATTCACAACAACGGTCCACGCAGAGCAATTCTTCAAATGCGGGGAATCGTTCATCAAATAATAATAATCGATCAAATACAAACAACCGGTCAAATACAAACAACCGGTCAAATAGTAATTCGCAGGGTTCTTCAACTTCAAGAGATAGTCGTCGTGGAAATTCACAGGGGAATCGCAATTCAAGTTTTGGCCGTAATAATAACCGGTATAATAACCGTGGTCGATACAATAAGAAGAGTAAGAAGAATGGTCGTTTACGTCAAGTAGATAACAAACCAGCACCAACAAGAAAAAATAAGCCATTACCAGAAGTTTTTGAATACAACGATGGAACGAACGTAGCCGAAATTGCTAAAAAAATTCATCGTGAGCCAGCAGAAATCATCAAGAAGTTATTTATGCTTGGCGTGATGGTTAATCAAAATCAAACCCTTGATAAGGATACGATTGAAATTTTAGCCGCAGATTACGGAATCAAGGCTGAGAAAAAAGAAGTTGTTAATGTTTCTGATATTGACAAGATGTTTGAAGAAGAAGCTGAAAATACTGACCACCTTGAAAGCCGTCCTCCCGTTGTTACAATTATGGGACACGTTGATCATGGTAAGACAACTTTGCTGGATAAGTTACGTCATAGTCATATTACTGCTGGTGAAGCTGGCGGGATTACTCAGGCTATTGGTGCCTATCAGTTGAAGCATGATGGTAAGTTGATTACCTTCTTGGATACACCAGGACATGCTGCATTCACTGAAATGCGTGCTCGTGGTGCTGATATCACAGATATTACCATTTTAGTCGTGGCAGCCGATGATGGTGTTATGCCACAAACTATTGAAGCTATCAATCATGCGAAGGCTGCCAATGTACCCATTATTGTCGCTGTTAACAAAATTGATAAACCTGGTGCTAATCCAAAACACGTTATGGAACAGTTGACTGAATATGGATTGGTTTCTGAAGACTGGGGTGGTGATACGATTTTCGTTGAAATTTCGGCTAAATTTGGTAAGAATTTGGACGAATTACTAGACATGATCTTACTTCAAGCCGAAGTTATGGAATTGAAAGCAAATCCAGAACAAAATGGAGCTGGCTCTGTAATTGAAGCCAGTCTTGATCCTGGTAAGGGTTCAATCGCAACTGTTTTAGTTCAGCAAGGAACTATGCGTGTTGGTGATCCAATTGTGGTTGGTAGTACCTTTGGTCGCGTTCGAACAATGACAAATGAATTAGGCCGTCGTGTAAAAGAAGCTACGCCATCAACCCCAGTTGAAATTACAGGTTTGAATGATGTCCCTGAAGCTGGTGACCGTTTTGTGATCTTTGATGATGAAAAATCGGCTCGTGCAGCTGGTGAAGAACGTGCCAAAGAATCATTGATGGAAGAACGCCGTGCAAATAATCATGTCACTTTGGATAACTTGTTTGATTCTCTTAAAGAAGGAGAAATGAAGGAAGTTGACCTTATCATTAAGGCTGATGTTCAGGGTTCGGTTGAAGCTCTGTCTGGCAGTCTAAAGAAGATCGATGTCAAAGGCGTCCGGGTAAACATTATTCATACCGCTGTTGGTGCAATTAATGAAAGTGATGTGGCGTTAGCTGAAGCCAGCAATGCCATTATCATTGGTTTCAATGTTCGTCCAACTAATCAGGCTAAGCAGTTGGCGGATTCTTCAAATGTGGATATCCGTTTACATCGAGTTATCTACAACGCAATTGACGAAGTAGAATCCGCTATGAAAGGGATGCTTGAACCAACTTACAAGGAAGTCATTACTGGGCAAGTTGAAGTTCGTCAGATCTATAAAGTTTCCCATGTTGGAACTGTTGTTGGTGGTTATGTGACGGAGGGCTATATTCAAAAGGATAGTGGTGTTCGTTTAATCCGGGACAGTGTTGTAATTTACGAAGGGAAATTAGCCAGCTTGAAACGATTTAAAGATGATGCTAAACAAGTCAAACAAGGCTTTGAATTAGGTCTTACAATTGATGGCTATAATGATATTAAAGTTGATGATGTCATCGAAGCCTATATCATGAAAGAGGTTCCTGTAGAATAGGAGGATCCACATGGCAAGATTATATCGAGCTGATCGTCTTGGTCAGGAAATAGAGAAAGAAATTAGTGATATTATTCGTAAACGTGTTCGTGATCCACGCGTGCAGGGTATCACCATCACTGGTGTTAATGTGACTGGTGATCTTCAGCAAGCAACTGTTTACTATAGTATTTTGTCAGATAAGGCTTCCGATGGTGAAAGAGTTGCCACCGGTTTGCAAAAAGCTAAAGGCCTGATTCGCAGCGAATTGGGTTCTCGTCTGTCAATTTATAAAACTCCTGAATTAATTTTTGAACGTGATGCCTCAGTTCAATATGGCGATCGTATTGATAAGTTGATCAATAAACTTAATTCAGAAGATTAATCGATTTCGTTTATAAATACGCAAAAGAATGGTCTGGAATTTAATGGCCATTCTTTTTTTGATGCCAAAATTCAAAGGAAACGGCGAAGCTATGCTATAATTTAAAGCAGTAAAAAATGGAGGTCGTTTTATATGGATGGCATAATTCCTTTGTATAAACCGCGGGGCATGACAAGTTTTGATTGTGTCGCCAAAATTCGCGGTATTCTTCATCAAAAAAAAGTTGGCCATAGTGGTACATTAGATCCTAATGTAGACGGGGTTTTGCCAATCTGTGTGGGAAAAGCCACTAAAGTCGTAAACTACCTAATGGCATCAGGTAAGGTTTACGAAGGGGCTGTAACTTTTGGTTTTTCTACAACTACTGAAGATTTAGATGGTGAAGTTATCAAGAAACGAATTCTTAGTCAGGCTTTTTCTGATACTGAAATTGATATGGCTATGCTTCGGTTAACTGGTGAGATTACTCAAATACCACCAATTTATTCTGCAATTAAAGTTAATGGCAAGAAGTTATATGAATATGCACGCCAGGGTATTGAAGTTGAACGACCAAAACGTCAAATAACAGTTCATACGTTTGAACGACAAGCCCGGTCCGTTTTCGATAAGATCAATGGTACCCAAACTGTTAATTTCAAAGTTGTGTGCAGTAAAGGGACTTACGTTCGGACGCTGGCGGTGGATCTGGGTGAGATTTTAGGTGTGCCGGCAGTTATGTCAAAATTAACTAGGCTAAGTAGTGGCGGGTTTAAATTAGATGAAACGGTGACTTTTGCTCAGTTGGAGTCGGCTGTTGAAACTAATACGATCGATACTTTGATTCGGCCCCTTGATCATGCGTTAAAAAATTATCCGCATTTTGAACTGAATGCCGATCTTTGGCGGAGAGTTCAAAACGGTGCTATTTTACAGAGAAGTAATTTTGATCAGCCGAAAAATGCAGCCCCTGTATTGGCATTGACTTTTCACGATCGGGTCCAAGCACTATACCAATATGATGAAAAACGGGTAGCTTATCGGCCGATGACCATGTTATTAACCAACTAACTAAGAGAGTTTTGAGAACGTGATATTTAGAATTATTGGGAGGATTTTATGAGAATTATTTATTTACATCATCCATATGAGACTCAAGAAATTCCTCATGGAGATGTTGTTTTGGCAATGGGATTTTTTGGTGGCGTTCATCTTGGCCATCAGGCAGTTATCAAGTGTGCTCGCAAGGAAGCCGATCAAAGAAAATTACCGCTTGCAGCAATGACTTTTGACCACCACCCGTCTGTTGTTTTTCCGAAACCAGGTCTAAATGGTTTACATTATTTGACCTCAGTTAAACGAAAAGCTGAGTTAATGACTAGTTTGGGTGTTGATTTTTTATATGTGGTCAGTTTCACATCCACTTTTGCGCATTTAACTCCTCAAGAATTTGTGGATCAATATATGGTTAATCTGCATGCAAAAGCAATCGTTGCAGGTTTTGACTATACTTACGGGCCACGTGAAATTGCGGATATGACTCATTTACCAAGTTATGCCAAAGATCGTTTTGATATCGTGACAGTAAACGAATTTTTATTAGACGGTCAAAAAGTTAGTTCAACCAAAATTCGTGATGATTTAAAGAAAAGTGATGTGGATCATGCCAACAAGTTCTTAGGATATGTTTACCAAACTAATGGATTAGTAGTTCATGGTGAAGCTCGGGGACGAACACTTGGATTTCCTACGGCAAATGTATTGTCAGATCCATGGGTACGAATTCCGGGGATTGGAATTTATGCTGTTCGAATCAAAATTGGCACAAAATGGTGGCCAGCGATGGCTTCTGTTGGCCGTAATGTCACGTTTGGAGAAAATCGTCCGATCACGTTAGAAATCAATATTTTTGATTTTGATCAGGAAATATATGGTGAAGTAGTTTCCGTAGAATGGTATCACTATGTGCGTGGTGAAATAAAGTTTGCGAATGCTGACAAATTAATTGAACAATTAAAGGCCGATGAAAAAAACATCCGGCAATATTTTGCGAATTTAAATAATGGAAAATCAAATTAATGTAGATGCATTTTTCAGTTAATACCTTGCCATTGAAATCTGATTTAAATCAGAACGTAAAGTATCAAAAAATGCTGTAGCACCTTGGACGAAATCTCTTAATACAAGCAAAAAGCTAGGCTTTTAAAAAAAGAATAGTACAAATATCAAAAAATGTTTGACTAATGTTGACATTTGAAAGAACATTTGTTATCTTTAATAGTGTCTTAGCACTCCAATGTGCTAAGTGCTAAAAGAGGTGATGGTTTTGCTGACAGATAGGGAGTTATTGATTTTACAAGCAATCGTTCAGATCTATACGAGTGATGGTCAGCCAGTAGGTTCAAAAGCTTTAGTTAGCCAATTACCGATGCATGTGAGTTCGGCAACAATTCGTAATGAGATGGCGACGCTGGAAGAAATTGGGTTGCTTAAGAAAACTCACTCTTCGTCCGGTCGAATTCCTTCGATCCAAGGCTATCGCTATTATGTTGACCATTTGTTGAAACCTGATAAAGTTCAATCGAGTGATTTGCGACAGATACGTTCTTCGTTTAATCATCAGTTTCAAGAAATTGATGATATCGTTGCCGAATCGGCGGATATGCTTTCTAAGTTAACTAGCTACACTGCCTTTACAGTAAAGCCTGAATTGAAAGATGCAAAGCTTGAAGGGTTCAGATTGGTTCCATTAGGAAATCATCGTGTTATGGCTATTTTGGTAACTGACAATGGTGACGTTCAGAATAGAACTTTTAAGGTGCCTTCAAACGTTGATCCTGAAGCTTTAGAAGCAGTTATTCGGATCATTAATGATGAATTAGTTGGTTTAACGTTGTCAGAAGTTTTCAAAAGATTAGCAACGGATATTCCGAATCAAATCGGAAAGTACATTGAAACGCCAGAGGGTTTCTTGGATGTTTTCGAAGATGTTTTGAAAAAATCAGCAACTGAACGATTCTTTGTTGGTGGGCAGCTAAATTTACTGGATTTTTCCAAGCAGCATGATTTGGGTGCAATTCGATCTTTATATCGTTTGATGAACCATTCGACGGATCTTGCCAGCGTTTTGGGTTCGCCAGATCAAAATATTAAGGTTCAAATCGGTAATGAAATTACTAATAATCTGTTAAAAAATTATAGTTTGATTACAGCAACTTACGATGTTGATCAACATGGTAAAGGTGTTATTGCAGTTTTGGGACCAACGAGTATGCCATATTCCAAAATGATTGGGTTGGTTGGTGCGTTCCGAACAGAGCTAGCAAGAAGATTGATAGATTATTACCACGATATTGATGATAGTTGAGAGGTGTGAACGTAGTGGCAGAAGACAAGAAGACTGAAAAGATCGATGAAACGGTCGAAAAACAAACAAAAGAAACAAAAAAAACTAAAGTTAAACCTGATAAAAAAGTAAAGGGCGAAAAAAAGTCCAAGAAACAATCAAAAACGGCTACCCAGATTGAAGAGTTAAAAAAACAAATTACCGAATTGAATGGTAAAGTTGATGCTATAACTGATCAATACATTCGTGCTAAGGCTGAAACGGCCAATATTCAAAAACGAAATGAAAAAGAGCAGGCAAACTTGGTTAAGTATGACGGTCAACACTTAGCCAAAGACATTTTACCAGTGATTGATAATCTTGAGCGTGCTTTGGCGATTGAGGTGTCTGACGAAAATGGAAAGCAACTGAAAAAGGGTATTCAGATGGTTTTTGATCACATGAATAAGGCCTTAAAAGACAATCATGTAACTGAGATTGAAGCAGTTGGTCAACCATTTGATCCACACATTCATCAAGCCGTTCAAACGGTGGCTGTTGAAGAAGGCGGCAAAGCTGATCAAGTAGTGAGTGTCCTGCAAAAGGGATACATGCTAAAAGATCGTGTTTTACGGCCTGCAATGGTTGTTGTGTCACAATAAATTAAAAAGAGGGATAATAAAATGGCAAGCAATAAAATTATTGGTATTGATTTAGGAACAACAAATTCCGCGGTTGCAGTCCTCGAAGGAGACAAACCAAAGATTATTACTAACCCAGAAGGTAGTCGAACAACACCTTCAGTGGTTTCATTTAAAAATGGCGAAACTCAGGTTGGAGAAGTAGCTAAACGACAAGCAATTACTAACCCGGATACAATCGTTTCCATCAAACGTCATATTGGTGAAAAGGGTTATACAGTTAGTGCTGGTGGCAAGTCTTATACACCACAAGAGATTTCAGCAATGATTTTGGAATATCTGAAACATTATGCTGAAGATTATCTTGGTGATACTGTTGAAAAAGCAGTTATCACTGTACCAGCTTATTTTGATGATTCACAACGACAAGCAACTAAAGATGCGGGTAAAATTGCCGGTTTAGACGTTGAACGAATTATCAATGAACCTACGGCATCTGCTTTAGCATATGGACTCGACAAGCAAGATAAAGATGAAAAAGTCTTAGTTTATGATCTTGGTGGTGGTACTTTTGATGTTTCTATCCTTGAATTAGGGGATGGTGTTTTCCAAGTACTTTCTACAAATGGTGATACACATCTTGGTGGTGACGATTTTGATCAAAAGATCATTGATTGGTTAGTTGATGACTTTAAGAAAGAAAACGGTGTTGACCTTTCTCAAGACAAGATGGCTTTACAACGTTTGAAGGATGCTGCTGAAAAGGCTAAGAAGGACCTTTCTGGTGTAACTGAAGCTCAAATCAGTTTACCATTTATCTCAGCTGGAGCTAATGGTCCCTTACATTTGGAAAAAACTTTGACGCGTGCTCAATTTGATCAAATGACTTCTGACTTAATTGCTCGAACAAAGACCCCTGTTGATAATGCCTTACGTGACGCTGATCTTTCTGCAAGTGATCTTGATGAAATCATCCTTAATGGTGGTTCTACTCGTATTCCTGCAGTTCAAGAAGCTGTTAAAAACTGGACTGGAAAGGAACCTAACCATTCAATCAACCCTGATGAAGCGGTTGCCATTGGCGCTGCCGTTCAAGGTGGTGTCCTAACTGGTGACGTTAAAGATGTTGTTTTACTTGATGTCACACCACTTTCTTTAGGTATTGAAACTATGGGTGGTGTATTCACTAAGTTGATCGATCGTAATACAACCATTCCAACTAGCAAATCACAAGTGTTCTCTACTGCTGCCGATAGTCAACCAGCCGTTGATATTCATGTGTTACAAGGTGAACGTCCAATGGCTGCTGATGACAAGACGCTTGGAAGATTCCAATTGACGGATATTCCACCGGCACCACGTGGTGTTCCCCAAATCGAAGTTAAATTCGATATTGATAAAAACGGGATTGTTAATGTTTCGGCAACTGACAAGGGCACTGGTAAAAATCAAAAGATTACTATCAAGAGTTCTTCAGGTCTTTCTGACGAGGAAATTGATCGAATGATGAAAGAAGCTAAAGAAAACGAAGCTGCTGATGAGAAACGTAAAGAAGAAGTTGATCTTAAGAACGAAGTAGAACAATTAATCTTTACAACTGACAAGACTTTGAAAGAGCTTAAAGGCAAAGTATCTGAGGATGAGATCAAGAAGGCAAAAGATGCTGAAGATGCTTTGAAGAAGGCTCAAAAAGATAATAATGTTGAGGATATGAAGACCAAGAAGGACGACTTGAATAAGATTGTTCAAGACCTTTCGGTAAAATTATATCAACAAGCACAACAACAGGAACAAGCTAAGGGTGATCAAAAAGATGGTTCAGCTTCATCTGATAAGAAAGATGATAAAGGAACTGTCGATGGTGACTTTGAAGAAGTAGATCCTGACAAAGACAAAAAATAAGTGATTGAATTGCTTGATTGTTAATAAAAAGTCAAAGTCATATCGACTTTGGCTTTTTATTACATTTGGTCTATGATATTCTAAGTTTATCGATAAAAATGGAGGATCATAATGGCGGAGAATAAAGATTACTATGAAACCTTAGGGGTATCCAAAGATGCATCTGCCGATGAAATTAAAAAGGCATACCGAAAATTATCAAAAAAGTATCATCCTGATTTGAATAAGGCTCCTGGAGCTGAACAGAAATTCAAAGAAGTAAATGAAGCTTATGAAGTTTTAAGCGACGATCAAAAACGAGCTCGTTATGATCAGTATGGTTCAGCTGATGCAAATGCTGGATTTGGTGGTAACGGTGGTTTTAATTCTGCTGATTTTGGCGGATTTGGTGGCAGTGGCGGCGGGTTCGATGACATTTTTAGCCAGTTTTTTGGTGGCGGTGGTCGAGGTCGTAGTGCACAGCCAAATCAACCTCAACAAGGTGAAGATCTACAGTATCAAATGGACCTTACTTTTGAAGAGGGTGTGTTTGGCAAAAAAACTACAATTAAGTATAATCGAGAAGCACTTTGTAAGACATGTGATGGCTCTGGTGCAAAACCTGGAACTTCACCAGTTACTTGTGCAAAATGTCATGGTGCCGGTTATATTCAAGTAACTCAAAATACACCTTTAGGTCGGATGGTTTCACAACAAGTTTGTGACGTTTGTCATGGAACTGGTAAAGAAATCAAAGAAAAATGTCCAACTTGCCAAGGAACTGGTCATGTAAATGAACGTCATGAAGTCAAAGTGACAGTTCCTGCAGGCGTTGAAGATGGTCAACAAATGCGATTACAAGGTCAGGGTGAAGCAGGTACAAACCGTGGTGGCTATGGTGATCTGTTCATTATCTTCCGTGTAGCACCAAGTAAAGTGTTCAAGCGTGAAGGTGCTGAAATCTATCTGGATAAACGAATTAGTTTTGTCCAGGCAGCTTTGGGTGACGAAATCCAAGTTAAAACGGTTCATGGTGATGTTAAGATGAAAGTACCGGCTGGAACTCAAACCGGGACGACCTTCCGTTTGCGCGGAAAAGGTGCCCCTCGTTTAAGAGGTAACGGTAATGGTGATCAGCAGGTTACGGTCATTGTTGAAACACCAAAGAATATGAATGCAGAACAAAGAGAAGCTATGCGAGCATTCGCTAAAGCTGGCGGCGAAAAGGTTTCTGGTTCAGGTAAGAATGGATTTTTTGATAAATTTAAGTAGTATCTTAAACACGAACAAGATGGTGAACTTTGACAAGCAAATTAATTTTCTTAATGACGCTTGTCTGCCATTTAGTTTCGTGTTTTTACTTTTTGGCAAACAGGTTTGAAAATGAAATAATTGAGATTGGCTTCAAACGTTGCTATAATAGGATGAATGAAGTTATATGAAAGTGGGATTTAAAATGCCTGAATACAAAGATTTGAAGGATCACCAGCAACATATTCGAAACTTTTCGATTGTTGCCCACATTGATCATGGGAAATCCACTCTGGCAGACAGAATCCTGGAATTGACGGATACAGTTGCAAAACGTGATATGCAAGATCAATTACTCGATTCAATGGATTTGGAGCGTGAACGAGGAATTACAATTAAATTAAATGCGGTCGAATTGCATTACAAAGCCAAAGATGGGGAAACATACATTTTTCATTTAATTGATACTCCTGGTCATGTTGATTTTTCCTACGAAGTTTCACGAAGTTTGGCAGCTTGTGAAGGTGCCATTTTAGTTGTTGACGCTGCTCAAGGTGTGGAAGCACAAACTTTAGCCAACGTCTATTTAGCCTTGGATGATGATTTGGAAATTGTTCCGGTTATCAATAAAATTGATTTGCCATCGGCTGATCCAGAACGGGTTCGAACTGAAATTGAAGATGTCATTGGATTAGATGCGTCTGATGCTGTTCTTGCGAGTGCCAAGAAAGGTATCGGTATTTCAGAATTATTGGAACAAATTGTGGACAAAGTACCGGCCCCTGAAGGTGAATTAGATGGTCCTCTGAAGGCCTTAATTTTTGATTCGAAGTACGATGACTACCGTGGGGTTGTGTTGAGTATTCGTTTGTTTGAAGGTATGGTGAAACCTGGTGACCATATTCGCTTAATGAATAGTGGTAGCGAGTACGAAGTGACGGAAGTAGGGGTGAACTCACCCAAACCGATCAAACGCAATTATTTGATGGCCGGTGATGTTGGTTATTTAACGGCTAGTATCAAAGATATTAAAGATACCCGTGTTGGTGACACAGTGACAGGAGTGAAACAACCGGCTAAGGAAGCTTTACATGGTTACCGGGAAATGAACCCGATGGTCTATGCCGGCTTGTATCCAACCGATAATGCGAAGTTTAACGAATTACGGGAAGCTCTTGAAAAATTACAATTAAATGATGCAGCGTTGGAGTTTGAGCCTGAATCGTCACAAGCCTTAGGATTTGGTTTCCGTTGTGGTTTTTTAGGTCTCCTGCACATGGACGTTGTTCAGGAGCGTTTAGAACGTGAATTTAACTTAGATCTTATTACGACGGCGCCATCTGTTACCTATCATGTAGAATTAACAGATGGTAGTGAACTGGTCGTTGAAAATCCTTCTGAGATGCCTGATGCGTCAAGTATTAAAGATGTGAAGGAACCGTTTGTCAAAGCGTCAATAATGGTGCCTAACGACTATGTAGGTCCAGTAATGGAATTATGCCAACATCGTCGAGGGGTGTTCGACACCATGGATTATTTGGACACCTACCGGGTAAACGTGGTGTACTACCTGCCACTATCTGAAATTATTTTTGACTTTTTTGATAAGTTAAAGTCAGGGACACATGGCTATGCTTCGTTGGATTACGAATTGGAAGATTATCGGCCAAGTGATTTGGTAAAAATCGATATTCTCTTGAACAGTAAAAAGGTTGATGCGTTGAGTTTTATTGCTCATCGTGATTTTGCCCAACAGCGCGCAATTGAAATTACTGGTCGGTTGAAGAAAATTATTCCACGTCAAAACTTTGAGATTCCAATTCAGGCTGCCATTGGTGTAAAAATTATTTCACGAACGAATATAAAGGCATATCGAAAAGATGTCACATCTAAAATTCATACAGGTGATCCTGATCGGCGTGCTAAACTTTTGGACAAACAGAAACGCGGGAAAAAACGCATGAAAGCTGTAGGGACTGTGGAAATTCCGCAAGAAGCTTTCATGGCCGTTTTGAAGACAGATACCGAACAAAATGATAATAATTAAAAGATAAATAGTGAGTGGTCATTAAGTATAATTCATTAAATTCACTTACAACGGGTATTAAATAAGTTCATCAAATTGGTTTACTTTTTTTGAAGAATAGCTTAATATAATGATTAACTAGAATTGAGTCAAGGGGCTTTAAGCAAATTTTTTGGAGGTGTTATTTATTTTAAAGCGAACGAAACAGTTCATGAACTCCAATAAATATAAGTATGAAAAACATTATATCAGACCATTAATGACTCCTGAAAGTGTTTATGTTTTTAAGTTTGGAAAAGAAGATTTGAATAATCGCTTGATTATCAAGTATTCCCATACCTGGACAGGACGAATTAAGATTAACGAAATTGATTTGCGCCTGCATAAACAGCAGCATCCTCGAATCTTTAAACGTGAATCTGATCTAATTAAGTATTTGAAGCAGCACGTGAACCAAAAGACAAAAGGTCGATTGAAGACTAATAAAATCGAACCTGACGAGAAAAAAGAATCAAAGTAAGCAAAACAAACGAGTGATGGCAGACGTTGCCAGTCATTCGTTTTTTTGTGGAGCAGGATTATTGTCCAATTTAGTTGACGTTCGATAAATTAAAGAGTATCTTAGCTGTAATGAAACCTTTAAAGATGTCCTGTGAGACTTCGAAGGTAGTCTAGAATAAATTAAGTCTAACTATTATTCTGAACCCCTTTGAGTCGAACAACTCAAAGGGGTTTTAATATATTAGGAGGATTTTAAATGGCGAAAACAAATGAGTTTCACAATGATGATGTCGTTTTGGATATTCATGATCGACCAACATTAGGACACTGGATTGGTTTATCAATTCAACATATGTTTGCAATGTTTGGCTCAACTGTTCTAGTTCCTATTTTGGTGGGCTTGAATCCTGGGATTGCGCTTTTTAGTTCTGGTGTCGGCACCCTAATATACATACTTATTACAAAGGGTAAGATTCCAGCTTATATGGGTTCAAGTTTTTCATTTATTGTCCCAATGGTTGCTTTAATGAAAACAACGGGATATCCCGGTATTGCACAAGGAACGGTGGCTGTCGGGTTAGTATACTTGATTGTTGCCTTAATCGTAAGTTTTGTAGGTTCTGAATGGATCAACAAAATTTTGCCACCCATTGTTGTCGGCCCGATCGTAATGGTGATTGGCTTATCATTAGCCGGAACGGCTGCGACTGACGCTACCATGCGCACACTTACTTCTGGTTCAACCACTTACGATTGGCGATATTTCGCGGTTGCGATGATTACACTATTAGTTACGATTGGATTTAACATGTACCTGAAAGGATTTATTAGTTTAATTCCAATTCTTTTGGGAATTGTTGTAGGCTACGTGGTTGCTGTTTTGTTCGGGATTGTAGACTTCAGCGGTGTTATGGCAGCTTCTTGGTTTTCATTACCAAAATTTCAAGTCCCATTCTTAACTTATCGTTTTCATTTTTATTGGGGCGCGGTTTTGAGTTTGGCGCCGATTGCGTTTGTGACAATGACTGAACATACTGGACATATTATGGTCCTCAACAAACTGACTAAACGGAACTTCTTTGAAGATCCTGGATTAAACCATACTTTGGCTGGTGACGGGACCGCATCTCTTATTGCTGGATTTGTTGGTGGCCCACCTGTTACAAGTTATGGTGAAAATATTGGTGTTTTGGCAATCACCAAAGTCCACAGTGTTTATGTTTTGGCTGGTGCCGGAATGTTTGCAATTATATTTAGTTTTATTGGTAAACTGAGTGCCCTAATTCAAAGCATTCCTTCACCTGTAATTGGCGGAATAAGTTTTCTTTTGTTCGGAACAATTGCTTCCAATGGACTACGGGTATTAATTGATGAGAAAGTAGATTTCAATATTAAACGTAACCTCATGATTGCTTCAGCTATCTTGGTTATTGGGATTGGAAATGCTTATCTGCAGTTGGGACAGTATCAGTTTTCAGGTTTAGCCGTTGCAACAGTTTTAGGAATTGTACTAAATTTGGTCTTACCACAAAAGGCTGCTAGTGAAAAAGAATTTGATGATCGAAAAGCTAAATAATGATGCTTTAATTCAAATTTAAAACTAAAGAGTTTGGTCCTTTACTAGGATTAAATTCTTTTTTGCTTTCTATGAAGTTAAAGCTGTAAAATACAAGTAGCATAAATTAATCGTATAGATTGGTGAGTTTTAGATGACAACAAGTTTTGAACAGGTTCAACATTTTCTCCTTAGCGGAAACACAGCAGATATTGCTAAGAAATTATTAGGCAAAAAAATTTGTTTTGAAACCGAGCTTGGGATGTTGAGTGCCTACATTGTTGAAGATGAGGCATATATCGGTCCTAAAGATCAAGCAGCGCACGCTTTTCAAGGACACCGGACACCTAAAAATGAACCACTTTATCATGAAGCTGGTACCATTTATATTTACCAAATGAGAACGCAATTGCTCTTGAATTTGATTACTAAAAAAGTTGACGATCCTCAGGGTGTTTTAATTCGTGCCGTACAACCTGCGGAGGGATTATCTCAATTTCGTAAGAATCGAAAAGTGCAACAGCCATTTGAACTCACCAGTGGACCTGGAAAATTAATGCAAGCCTTTGGCATCCCTAAGTCTTTAAAGGGGACTCGTTTGAATGAGGGTTCCTTAAGCTTAGATCTTGAAGACTTTAAAACGGCGACGCATATTATTAAGAGTGGCCGGATTGGGGTTCCAAATAAAGGTGTTTGGACGTCTGAACCGTTACGATACTTCGTAGCGGGGAATCCTTATGTATCAAAAATGAGGAAACGTGATATTGAGTTTAAAACGTACGGTTGGCAATAACATTTAAGGAGATTGATAACTTTGAAATGGACAGAAATAATTGTACAAACCTCAAATGAGGCAGTAGAAGCAGTTACTAATATTTTGGAAACGGCTGGATCCAAGGGGGTTAAGATCGAAGACGCTGAAGATTATAAAAAATTACGCGCTGGTCGATTTGGGGAAATCTTAAATTTGGCGGATATTCCTCATATCAAAAGTGGTGCGTCAGTGACCGGGTATTATCCTGAATCAATAAAAGTTGACGACTTGTTACCACAAATTAAACATCAAGTTGACCAACTTATAAGCTTTGGTTTAGACCCAGTGCCTGCAAACGTCTTGCAAAAGCCATTAGAAGAAACGGAATGGCAAACTGCTTGGAAAAAGTATTATCATCCAGTTCGAATTACCCGTTATTTAACGGTAGTTCCCGATTGGGAAACTTACAAAAAAACGGCCGATGAGGAAAAGATTTTAAAGTTAGATCCTGGTATGGCCTTCGGGACGGGAACCCATCCCACAACACAATTGTGTTTGCAGGCATTGGAAATGTATTTACGTGGTGGCGAAGAACTCATTGATGTTGGTACTGGTTCAGGTGTTTTAAGTATTGCGGCCAGCAAAATGGGGGCAGGAAAAATTAGGGCCTTTGATTTGGATCAGGTGGCGGTTGATTCGGCTGTGGAGAATCTAAAGCTAAATCCAGATGTAAAAAATATTGAAATCAAACCAAATGATTTACTTGAGGGAATTCAAGTACAAGCAGATGTTGTTGTGGCAAATATTTTGGCTGAAATCATTGAGCCTTTAGTACCACAAGCAAAAAAATGTTTGAAGCCGGGTGGTTTATTTATTACTTCTGGAATTATCAAAGATAAATTAAATTTAATCCTTGATGATTTGCAAAAAGATAATTTCGAAATTATTGAAGTTTTACAAATGAAAGATTGGCGGGCAATCGTAGCAAAAAAGCCGGCGGAAGATCAGTGATGTTAAATTAGTGAAACCTAATCAAAATTTTGATCAATATAGATAAGATGGGATAGGAGTAAAGGCATGCAACGTTATTTTACTGATCAGATGATTCAAACAAAAGTTTCTTTTTCAATAGCCGGTGATAATTTTCACCATTTGGTACGAGTGATGCGTGCTAAAGTGAATGATCAGGCTGAATTTGTTTCAAAAAAGCATGAAGTTTTTATTGGGAAAATTGAAAGAATTGATCCCCAAGAGGCTCATATAATGCCTATCTATCAACTTGAAAAATCGGCGGAACTGCCAGTAGAAGTGACGATTGCATGTGGCATTTCTAAGGGTGATAAAAGTGAATATATTGTGCAAAAGGGCACGGAAATGGGCGCAAGAACTTTTATTTTTTTGCCAACCGAATTTTCTGTAGCTAGATGGCCAGAAAAAAAGGTCACGCGAAAAGTTGAGCGTCTCCAAAAAGTTGCAAAGTCGGCTGCAGAGCAATCACATCGCAATTATATTCCAACTGTGACCTATTATAATGATTTGCAAACTTTATCTAAATGGCCGGGAAAGTTTAAAATTGTGGCTTATGAAGAATCTGCCAAGCATGGCGAGCACACACAATTACACGCCCAAATTGGAAAAATGCAACCGAATGACACTGCATTAGTGTTGTTCGGTCCAGAAGGTGGATTAGCTAATAGTGAGGTCGAATCCTTAAGAGACGTGGGGTTTGTAAGTGTTGGCCTCGGACCCCGAATTTTACGTGCAGAAACGGCACCATTATATTTACTTTCTGCTATTTCCGTTTTAAAGGAAATGAGGTAGAATTAGGAAATATACTTTGAAAGTCAGCAGTGGAGGGATGAATTTGAATAAAACTTTAAAATTTTTTGTCCAAATAAAATGGCGATATTGGGTTGCCGGGGTGGTTTTAGGCGTCTTATTACCGTTTGTTTTACATATTACAAGTGCTTCCCATGTTTTTATTGATCTGTGGTTTTTAATGATCATTAATACACTAGCTGCCATAATTTTGGGATCTTTAATTAAGGCTAATCGTGTGCACTGGGCGTTATTGTGGTTATTTCCAATTTTCTTTTTACTAGGTGTGTATTTGTTTTTACCAAGATACGCTTACTATTTTGTAATTGTTTATTTGAGCACAAGTTATATTGCATATGGGTTAACGAGTTAATCTCTAAAGTTTTAAAAATTATAAAGGGGGCTTACTTATGTCACAAGAGCCGGTTCTTTCTGCTCAAGATGTTTTAAATATGTGTCGAAAATATATGAATGCCGATCACGTGGCGATTGTTCAGAAAGCTTGTGATTTTGCCACCTATGTTCATCAGGATCAATATCGTCAATCTGGTGAAGCTTATATTATGCATCCTATTCAAGTTGCGGGGATCTTAGCTGAACTAAAAATGGATCCGGCAACAATTTGTGCGGGTTTTTTGCATGACACGGTCGAGGATACACTTATTACTTTGGGAGACATCAAGGAGTTATTTGGCTCTGATGTCGCCGTTATTGTGGATGGCGTTTCCAAGATTAGTAAAATTCGCTATAAATCTAACCAAGAACAACTTGCTGAAAATCATCGTAAGTTACTACTTGCGATGTCAAAAGATATTCGGGTCATTATTGTAAAATTAGCTGATCGATTGCATAATATGCGAACTTTGGAGCACCTGCGCCCGGACAAACAACGCCGAATTGCAAATGAAACGTTGGAAATTTATGCACCGCTTGCCGATCGATTAGGAATTAGTACCATTAAATGGGAATTAGAGGATATTTCGTTACGGTATTTAAATCCACAACAATATTATCGAATTGCGCATTTGATGAATTCTCGCCGCGATCAACGCGAAGAGTATATTGCTTTAGCAATTAAGGACATTAAAGACGCGTTAGATGCTTTAAATTTACATGAAATTGATATTTATGGTCGTCCTAAGCATATCTATTCTATTTACCGAAAAATGGTTGACCAACACAAACAATTTAGTCAGATTTATGATCTGCTGGCTATTCGAGTTATCACTCCTTCTATTAAGGATTGCTACGCAGTTTTAGGAGCCATTCACACTCGCTGGAAACCGATGCCTGGCCGTTTTAAAGATTATATCGCGATGCCCAAGGCTAATATGTATCAGTCATTACACACAACGGTTGTTGGTCCAGAAGGCAAACCTCTAGAGGCTCAAATTCGAACTGAGGAAATGCACCGAGTTGCTGAATATGGTGTTGCAGCTCATTGGGCGTATAAAGAAGGTAAAACAGATAAAGTTCAAACCAGTGATACTGGCAAAAAGCTGAATTGGTTTAAAGAAATTGTTGAGCTACAGGATGAAAGTAAAGATGCCGCTGATTTTATGGATTCTGTAAAGGGCGATCTTTTTGGCGATCGCGTTTATGCATTTACACCCAAGGGAGACGTCTTTGAACTTGCCAAAGGATCCGGTCCATTGGATATGGCTTACACGATTCATACAGAAGTTGGAAACCATACGACGGGTGCCAAGGTCAATGGAAAGATTGTGCCATTGGATTATAAAATTAAAAATGGCGACATTGTCGATATTTTAACTTCTTCTAGTTCTGCGGGACCAAGTCGCGATTGGATTAATTTAGTCTCTACTCGTAGAGCACGTAATAAAATTAAGCAATTTTTTAGACAGCAAGACCGTTCTGAAAATATCGAAAAAGGCCGCGAAGCTATTGAACACCAACTTAGGCAAACAGGTTTTGATCCATTAATTGTCCTAGAGTCGGAGAAGCTCGAAAAAGTTACTAATAAACTACACTATAGTTCTGTCGATGATCTATATGCTGCAGTTGGTTTTGGAGATCTCGCTCCGGTTGGGGTAGCTAATCGATTAACTGATGATGTCCGCGCTAAACAAGAGGAAGATCGAAAACGGCAAGAAGAACATGAACTCCTTGAAGAGCACCAGACAATTTCAAATGATCATGATTCAGAAAAGGAACGCAAAAAGAAGAGTTCCTCGAGCGGTATTATTATTGAAGGGGCCGATAACCTTTTGGTTCGGTTAAGTCATTGCTGTAATCCAGTTCCAGGGGATCCGATTGTGGGTTATATTACCAAAGGGCGTGGTGTTTCGGTTCATCGTGAAGATTGTCCAAATGTGACACATGCTGAGTCCCAGGACGAACGGTTGATTGGTGTTGAATGGGAAGATACGGCTGATGCACATAACAATTATGCGGCCGATCTTGAAGTTGAAGGCTATAATCGTAATGGCATGTTGAACGATATATTAAAAAAAGTCAATAACACAACACGCTACTTAAATTCTGTAAATGGAAAAGTTGATCATAATCGCATGGTGACAATCAGTTTGACAGTTGGTGTGCGCAATTTGAATCATCTTAATCATATTATGGATAGTTTAAAAACTGTGAAGGATGTATACGTGGTCAAGCGACCTACACATTAAGCTTACAAACTGACCTTGAAATTTAACTTTAATCTTATGTTTAAGGATTTTAGTTTAGACTTCAGGGTTTTTGTTTTAATTTTTATAAAAGGAGTAATTGATAATGAGAGTAGTTTTACAGCGAGTTAAACATGCACAAGTTTCCATAAAACAAGAATCAGTCGGTAAAATTAACACTGGTTATTTATTATTGGTTGGTTTTGAAGATAAGGATGGCACTGAACAAATTGATTATTTAGTTCATAAAATTGTTAACCTTCGTGTGTTCGAAGATGAAAAGCACAAAATGAATTTAAATTTAGCAAAAGTGAATGGTAGCATTTTGTCTGTTTCTCAATTCACACTTTATGCAGATACGAAGCATGGTAACCGTCCTGGTTTTACGGATGCCGGGGATCCGAAACATGCAAAGAAATGTTATGACCAATTTAATCAGAAACTAAGAGAAGCTGGTGTCATAGTTGAAACTGGCGAATTTGGGGCTGACATGCAAGTTGATTTGCAAAATGACGGGCCAGTAACCATTATTTATGACACGGATCAACTTTAAGTTAGGAGTTTTCACATGGATTTATTTTGGGATTTTGATGGGACTTTGTTTGATACTTATCCAATTATGGTCGAAAGTTTCGAAGCGGCTTTAACCGCAAATCAGGTACTTCACACGACGGCAGTTGATTTATATCAGGCCATGCGGCGAGGGTCATTAGGGAAAACGCTAGCAAAATATGCGCATAAAAATGGTTTGGATCTCGCAAATCTTAAACAAGATTATGCGAAATATGAATCGGAAATTTTGGGCAGGGCAATACCATTTTCAAATGCCTATGAAGTCTGCCAGAAAAACGTCCTTTGGAACGGCCGTAACTTTTTGCTTACCCATCGAGATGATCAAGCTAAGAAATTATTAGCAATGCATGGTTTCGGAGAATTGTTTACAGGGTATGTGACAGGAGCCAATCAGTTTCCTAGGAAACCGAATCCAGCTTCTTTAAATTATTTAATTAAACAGTTTAAAGTCAACAAAAAAACTGCCATCATGATTGGAGATCGTAATCTCGACATTTTGGCAGCTCATAACGCGGGTATTAAAGGAATTCTATTTGACCCGGATCATACTATTCAAGTGACAAGTTCACCTGAAAAACAAATTAAAGACCTAGCCGAATTATTGGTTATTTTTAACTAAAAAGTCCTATTCAAAAAACTGGGTAAGTGCAACTGTGACTGCAGAAGCAACTTGCTTTCGGTAGTGATAGCTACTAATTTGTTTAAAATCGTTGCTGGTGTTGATATAGCCGCCCTCAATTAACAATGCGGGTTGCGTATTGTCACGAATCACTTCGAAGTCCCCAAATTGGACACCTCGATTATTTAAACTGATTTTTGATTTTAGCTGGCTATTCACTAATTCGGCGAGCCTTAATGACGTTTTTTTGTGGTAGTAGTAAGTGGTATCACCGGAACCAGAGTTGTTTTCTGGTGCAGAATCATAATGAAAGCTGATAAAGGCATTTGCTTTGTGTTTATTGGCCATAGTTGCTCGAGCTGCCAGACTTACGTATTCATCGGTTGATCTTGTCATCAAAACACGTGCGCCTTTTGCCTCAAGTGATTTTTGTACAAGTTTGGCTGTTTTTAAAGTGTAAGTCTTTTCTTCATGTTTTTGATTAATTCCTAGAGCACCAGAGTCATTGCCACCGTGACCAGGATCTAACACAATAGTTGCTTCGGAAAGATTGGTGGCCTTACTGAAATTAAATTTGCGGTTGGTCAGCCAGCTGGGAATCCAGCCGAAATGATCGTCATTATAGCGAACACGTAGCCAACCACTTTTCTTCTTTAAAACAGTGACCCGTTTTCCTGAATTAACTATTCCAGATTTGGAATATGAAAGGGCTGGTCCGGTGCGAACCACCACATTATCTAAACTAACACGCACTGTTTTATCAGAAAAGAGCGTATATGTCAGAAAAAATGTGGCAATTAAAAAAATTAAAATGATGCTTAGTTGAAGTCGATTTTGCTTGATTAGATTGCGAAACTTAGTGGTCATAATTTATACTCCGTATTTCAGATTCTTTTCATTATTATATACCAGATGACGCGAAAATTGCGATATTTCTCTTTGAACCCTTGACAGCGAACCGATAGTTTAGTAATTTTAATGGTAGTTTAATATTAAAACCAGAGACAAAGAATAGTAAGCAGTCTCCTTTTTCAGAGAACCCAGAATTGCTGTGAGTGGGTATTTGGATCTGCTAAAGACACTTTCGAGGTGAGTCTGATATTCAGACTCCGTTGTAAGACGTTATCTAGATGAGTATTTAATTAAGGTGGTACCGCGCCTAAGCGCCCTTGTATAAAAACAAGGGCGTTTTTTATTGTTTTTAGAATTTTTTAAGATCTATAGGAGGGTTTACTATGAAATATCAACGTCCAAAAGGGACGGCCGACATTTTACCTGAAGAGGCTGTTGCTTGGAGTTACATTGAAGATGTTGCAAAAAAATTGTTTGCAAATTATCGATTTAACGAAATTCGTACCCCAATGTTTGAAAATTTTGAAGTTTTTTCTCGAAGTGCTGGTGATACATCTGATATTGTGACAAAGGAAATGTATGATTTTCACGATAAAGGGGATCGACACATCACCCTTCGTCCTGAAGGAACTGCTGGTGTTGTGCGAGCTTTTGTTGAAAATAAGCTTTATGGTCCGGAACAAATTAAGCCAGTTAAACTTTACTACATGGGACCAATGTTTCGATATGAGCGACCACAATCAGGTCGACTTCGTGAATTTCATCAAATTGGTGTAGAGGCATTTGGTAGTGAAAGTCCTAATTTAGATGTTGAAGTCATTTCGATGGGCATGCATTTATTGAAAAAATTGGGAATTAAAAATCTCAAACTTGTGATTAATACTTTGGGTGATCAAGAAACTAGGAAAGCTTATCGAGCAGCATTGATTGCTTATCTAGAACCTCATTTTGATGAATTAAGTGATGATTCCAAGGAACGTTTGCACCGGAATCCTTTACGAGTACTAGATAGCAAGGATAAGAATGACCAAAAATTAGTTGCTGATGCGCCTTCCATTTTGGATTATTTGAGTGAAGATTCAAAAAAACATTTTGAAACTGTTAAACAACTTTTAGATGACTTAGATATGCCCTATGAAGTAGATGCATCCATGGTGCGCGGACTAGATTATTATAATCACACGATTTTTGAAATTATGGCGCATGATAAGGCGCTAGGAGATGGCGACGTTACAGTTTGTGCTGGTGGCCGGTATAATGGCCTAGTTGAAGAATTGGGAGGCCCAGAGACGCCAGGAATTGGTTTTGGGCTAGGTGTTGAGCGACTTTTATTATTGATGCAGGCTCAAAAGGCAGCATTGCCGGAAACTAACTCATTAGATGTTTATGTTGTGGGAATTGGTGATGAGACAAAGGCTGAAACCTTAAAAATAGTTGAGGCTGTTCGTGAAAATGGCTTTAGTGCTGATCAAGATTATCTCGATCGAAAACCTAAAGCACAGTTTAAAACAGCTAATCGGCTGAATGCCAAAATTGTGATGACAATTGGAAACGACGAGTTGGCTAATCAAGTGGTAAATTTAAAGGTCATGGCCACGGGTGATGAGCACCAAGTCAAACTTGAAGATGTGTATAAAAATTTTCCAAAACTATTTGGCAAATTCTTAGAGAAATAGGAGATAGGTAATATGAAACGCACAACATATGCTGGTTTAGTGAATAAACAATATTTGAACCAAGCCGTTGTTTTAAAAGGTTGGGTTCAGAAGCGACGTGATCTGGGTAATTTAATTTTTATTGATTTACGTGATCGTGAAGGAATCGTTCAGTTAGTTTTCAGTAAGGAATTTTCTAAAACGGCTTTAGATGTCGCTGATGAGCTACGTAGCGAATACGTCATTGAAATTAACGGGAAAGTTGTTCCAAGATCAGAAAAAGAAATTAATCCGAACATGAAAACTGGGGAAGTCGAAGTTGAGGTCCATGAAGCAAAGATTTTAAATAAGGCGAAAACACCACCATTTTACATTCAAGACAATATCAACGTTTCTGATGAATTACGTCTTAAATATCGATACCTTGACTTACGACGCCCTGAAATGCAAAAGGGCCTGATGATTCGTAATCGTATCACCCAAGCTGTTCATAGCTACTTTGATGAAAACGGGTTTATTGACATTGAAACGCCAGATTTAACGAAATCAACGCCTGAAGGAGCCCGTGATTATTTAGTTCCTTCAAGACTTTATCCTGGGCATTTCTATGCTTTGCCACAGTCACCACAATTATTTAAGCAGTTGTTAATGGGGGCAGGTTTTGATCGCTATTATCAAATTGCACGTTGTTTCCGTGATGAAGATTTACGCGGGGACCGTCAACCTGAGTTTACCCAAATCGATATGGAAACTAGTTTTCTAGATGCAGAAGAGATTCAAGATTTGACCGAAGGCTTAATTGCTAAAGTCATGAAAGACACCTTAGATATTGACGTTAAATTACCTTTTGACCGAATTAGTTGGAATGAATCTATGGCCCGCTTTGGAACGGATCAACCTGACGTTCGTTTTGGAATGGAATTAAAGGATCTTTCTGACATTATGAAAGATTCCGAATTCAAAGTCTTTTCAGGGGCTGTTGCGAATGGTGGACAAGTTAAAGCAATTGCGGTTCCTGGTGGCGCTGACTTATATTCTCGCAAGGCAATTGACAAGTACACCGAATATATTAAACGGTTTGGCGCAAAGGGGTTAGCTTGGCTGAAAGTTACAGATGATAGTTTTTCAGGCCCCATTGCTAAATTCTTTAAAAATGATGCGATTCGGGAACAGATTTTAAATGCCACCGAAGCTAAGAATGGTGATTTACTATTATTTGTTGCTGACCGTATCAAAGTTGTGGCAGATACTTTGGCATATTTGCGGGTTACAATTGCAAAAGAGCAGAATATGATTCCAGACGACAAATTTGCCTATCTGTGGGTCGTAGACTGGCCATTGTTTGAATATGACGAAGGGGATGGACGTTGGGTTCCTGCGCACCATCCATTCACGATGCCAAATGAAGAAGATGTACACTATCTAATGAACGATGATGAAGATCCTCATAAAGCGCATGCACAAAGCTATGACATTATTTTAAATGGTTTGGAACTTGGTGGTGGATCAATTCGTATTCATGATCGCAAACTTCAAGGCCGCATGCTGAAAGCCTTAGGATTTACCAAAGAGCGGGCTGAAAAGAGTTTTGGTTATCTCTTGGATGCGTTGGATACTGGTTTTCCACCACATGGTGGCCTTGCAATTGGTTTGGATCGTTTTGCACGTTTGCTAGCTAAACGTGATAATATTCGCGATGTTATTGCCTTTCCTAAGAATTCAAAAGCCGTTGAGCCAATGACTTCTGCACCACGACCAGTAGCTGAGAAACAACTACAAGAATTACATCTATTTTCAGTAAATGAAAATGATGAAAATAACGAAAATAAATAGATTATAAATTTTGATCAGCTGAGTAATGCTTAAGATTACCAGCTGATTTTAATTATTTAATCAAAAAATCAGAAAACAAAAGTGGGTTATGATACTATATAAGCTGAATGTAGCTTGAAGTTAATTTTGTAAAAATGGAGATGTTGAATAATGAGTAAAGAAGAAACAGCAATTTTTGCGGGTGGATGTTTTTGGTGCATGGTTCAACCATTTGACTCGTTGCTAGGCATTAAAAAGGTAGTTTCTGGTTATACAGGTGGTCACACTGTGAATCCCACCTATGAAGAGGTTAGTTCGCATACAACTGGCCATACTGAGGCAGTTAAGATTACATTTGATCCTGAAATTATGTCTTATCAACAGTTAGTTCAAATTTACTGGCAACAAACAGATCCAACCGATGCTATGGGCCAATTTCAAGATCGGGGAGATAATTATCGACCAGTTATCTTTGTGAATAGTCCAGAGCAACGCCGAATTGCAGAACAATCACGGGATGCACTTGCAGTAAGTGAACAGTTTGACGATCCAATTGTGACCAAAATTGAAGATGTGGCTCCATTTTATCCTGCAGAAGATTATCATCAGGATTTCTATCGAAAAAATCCTGAAAGATACGCACAGGAAGAGGCTGGTGGCCGAGACACTTTCAAAAAAGCTCATTGGGAAAAGGAGAATTAATGACTTTTCATGGATAAACAGTTTAAAAAGATTGCCAAACGACATCAATACACTGCCTTAGCTGGAACTGCTTTTATTTATGCAATTTTAGTTTCAATCGCGATGAACTTCTTTTGGACCCCAGGTAAGATCTATGCTTCAGGAATTACCGGTTTTGCGCAGTTAGTTTCGACACTAAGTGGTCGCTATCTGCCTTTTAGTCTATCGACAGCGCTTATGCTTTTTGTCTTAAACGTTCCGCTGTTTTTCTTAGCATGGGCTCAGATTGGTCATCGATTCACTTTATTTACGATTTTATCGGTTGGTCTTGCAAGTATTATGATTAAAGTGTTGCATCCCATGACGTTGACTACGGATCCAATCATTTGCGCTATTTTTGGTGGAGCAGTAAACGGTTATGGTACAGGGCTAGCCTTAAAAAACGGACTGTCAACTGGTGGTCTAGATATTTTAGGAATGGTTTTACGAAAACGAACAGGAAAAAGTATTGGGACCATTAATATGGTGTTTAATGCATTTATTGTTTGTGCAGCAGGATACGTTTATGGTTGGCCATACGCATTTTATTCCGCCATTGGTTTAATTGTAAATGCCAAAATTATGGACATGACGTATACTAGGCAACAACGCATGCAAGTGATGATTGTCACGGATAGGCCGAAGAGCGTGATTGATAGTGTGCAAAACCATATTCGGCGAGGTATTACAATTGTTCACGGAGCTGAAGGTGCCTACAATCATCATCAAAAAACCATCCTGTTTACTATTATTTCACGGTATGAAATGAGTGAACTGGAAATGGCGATGAAGGAGTCAGACCCGAAAGCGTTTGTAAGCATTTCTGGGAGTGTCAAAATTTTAGGGCATTTCTATGAGCCGTCACTATAAATCAAGGAGCAAGCGAAATGAAGAATATTTATATGTTTCTCGTTCGACTATGTTCGCTATTATTTGCTGGGCAAAGAAAAACACAAGTCACTTATTTAATGAGTTTTGGAAATAATAATGAGTTTGTTAGCCGTTTAGCAGAACGAATTGCACCACTAAAACTGAATGTCTATTATCAGCATGAGGTTGAAAACGATGTTCAAGAATTAAAAACTATTAAAACCATTCAATTAACGGAATTCGATAATGGCTCTTTTGTATTTTTTAAGTTAATCCCTCAATTAATGCGTAGTAAGTTAATTTTAATTGATAATTACTATCCTTTTATGGGAGGAATTATCAAAACAAAACGGATGCGAGTGTCACAGTTATGGCATGCAAATGGGGCTATTAAAGAATTCGGATTCAGTGATCCCTCAACTGAACGACGACGTCCATCAGCGCAAGTCCGATTTCAACGGGTTTACGATGTGATGGATGATATTTTCGTTGGTTCTCAAAAAATGGCTGATATTTTTCAAATAAATTATCGTCTAGATGGTCATCAAATGCGCAAATTGGGTTACCCAAGATCAGATAAATTTAGTGATAAAAATTGGGTTACTCAAGCAAGAGATAAATTTTTTACCCGTTACCCTGAACTAAAGGACAAGCGTTTGATTTTATATGCGCCGACCTATCGGAAGGGAGTCAAATTTTCTTTTGCTCCGGGATTTGAAAATCTGAAATTACCAAAAAATACCGTTTTAATTTTACGGTTGCATCCTCATTTACAGGATTTGGAAAAGCAATGGGAGCAAAAAGAATCTTTTATTACTTCAATTGATCCAAAAATCTCAACAGATGAGTTATTAACGGTTACCGATACACTTGTCACGGATTACTCGTCTATTTTATTTGATTATACTTTGCTTGATAATGCGCATAATATTGGGTTGTTTACCTTTGACCAAAACGATTTTGAAAAGAAAGTTGGTTTACAAAGGGATTTTTCTGATGACTTTCATGCCATTATGATTACTAGTGTTGATCAACTTTCACGTTTTTTTGCAAATCCAGAAGACCAAAAAAGTATTATTATGGCAATTAATGAAACGTGGAATCAATATAATGATGGTAAGGGTACGGAACGAATAATTGATTTTTTGATGAAACGGAGTGGCTTTTAAATGTTTCATATGATTGGACAACTCATCAAAGTTCTAATCCGCTACTTTTTGATATTAATCAATGACTGTCTTATTTGTTTGCCTATTAAACGCCACTTAATTATTTTTGAAAGTTTTAATGGGCAAGATGTTAGTGATAATCCTGCAGCAATCTATCAAGAATTAGTTTTGACCCATCCAGAGTATGCACCTTCCTTGTTTTTTGGCATTAAGGGTCGACGTTTTGAAGAAGTAAAAAGAACATATCCAGAAATTCAGATACTAAAACGTTGGTCGTTTAAATGGATATGGACTGTTGCACGTGCGGAATACTGGGTGTTTAATTCACGCATGCCATTGTGGTGGCATAAGAATCGGGGAACTACATATGTGCAAACCTGGCACGGAACACCGTTAAAAAAATTAGGTGTGGATATTGAAAATGTGGAGATTCCTGGGACAACCACAACAGAATATCATGCAGCCTTTAAAAAAGAATCAGCACGTTGGGATTATTTGATTGCTCCTAATTCTTATTCAGAAGCCATTTTCAAACGTGCATTTGGCTTTAATAATAAATTTATCCGATCGGGGTACCCGCGTAATGATGTGTTGTATTTAGATAATAATTTAGACACTATTCGTCATTTAAAACTTAAAATTCTTGGTGATAGTGATGCTAAAGTAGTTTTGTACGCGCCAACTTGGCGGGATGATGAGTTTATTTATAAGGGACGCTATCGTTTTGATTTACCGTTTGATTTAAAAAAGTTTTTTTCGCTAGTTTCACGTGATACAATTCTGATTATTCGACCTCATTATTTGGTTAAAGATCATATTGATATTCGTGGATTTGAAAAACGTGTGAGAATTTTAGCTGATACTGACATTAATCAACTTTATTTGATTAGTGATTTGCTTATTACCGATTACTCATCAGTTATGTTTGATTTTGCCAACTTGCATCGACCAATGCTCTTTTTCCCTTATGATTTAGATCACTATGCAGGTAAACTACGAGGTTTTTATTTTAATTATTTAGAAGAATGTCCTGGCCCAATTGTGACCACGTCAACGGAATTTTATAAACAACTCTCGGTGTTTGACTTTGAGGGGACGTTTGCCAACTATGACCGTCAGTTTAATGAGTTTCAGAAGAAATTTACAAGTTGGGAAAAAGGAACCGCTGCAAAACAAGTTATTAAAGCGATTGGAATTTACGAGGAGGAATAAGGCATGTTATTAGGATCTCACGTAAGTATGAAAGCACCTAAAATGTTTTTGGGTTCAGTAGAAAATGCAATTGCTTATAAAGCGAATACGTTTATGATTTATACAGGTGCTCCGCAGAATACGAGGCGCAAACCGATTGAAGAGCTTCGGATCTCTGAGGGTCAAAAGCTCATGCAGCAAAACTCGCTAAGCAACTTGATCATTCATGCACCTTATATTGTGAATTTAGGAAACACAAAAAAGCCGGAAAGTTTCGAGTTTGGGGTCAATTTTTTAAAGAATGAAATCAAACGGGCGGATGCCTTGGGTGCGAGTGAAATTGTTTTACATCCAGGAGCCCATGTGGGAGCTGGGCCACAGGCTGCAATTGATCAGATTGTGCAGGGATTAAATGAAATCCTGTCTGAAGATCAACATGTTCAGATTGCAATCGAAACGATGGCCGGAAAAGGGACTGAGGTCGGGAAAACTTTTGAAGAGATTGCTGAAATCGTTAAAAGAGTAAAGTTGCAGGATAAGATTGCTGTCTGTTTTGATACCTGTCATACGAGTGATGCAGGTTATGGGATTCGAGATCACTTTGACGACGTTCTTGAAGAGTTCGACCAAAAAGTTGGTTTGAACTATTTAAAGGTTATCCATTTGAATGATTCCAAAAATCCGCAGGGGAGTCATAAAGATCGGCATGCAGATATTGGTCTGGGCACAATTGGATTTAAAACGCTGAATAAAATAGTCCACCATCCTCAACTCACGGCGGTTCCAAAGATTATGGAAACTCCGTGGATTCCAGATCCTAATGATGTTAAACAAAAATATGCGCCGTATGGTTATGAAATTGCCATGCTGAGAGCAGAAAAGTTTAATCCTGATTTAGTTTCCGATGTACTTGAACAAACTGAATTTGATGCGTTTTTAAAGTAAATTAAAAAAACAAAACAAAGTCGGCAAAAACATAGTTTGTAATAATCCCTTTATGGTTGTCAGATGAAATAATATAATTCATCTAATAACTATGGAGGGATATTTGTATGCCCAGAGCTAAGTATACAGAACTTGAAAAGTTAACCTTGCTTGAGCAATTCAGGCAATCAAAAATGTCTAGTGAGGCCTTTTCGAGAGAACATAATGTTAATGGTAATGTTTTTAGAACGTGGTTAAAACGTTATGAGCGTGATGGTTTTGAGGGATTAAAAGAAGCACGTCAGAATAAACATTATTCACAGAAATTAAAGTTAGAGGCAATTCACACGTATTCAAATGGTGACTATTCGCTTGCAGAAGTGGCTCTTAAATTTGGTTTACGTTCAACAAGTCAATTAGTAAACTGGATTTCCAGGTATAATGAGGACAAAACGGTGACGATGTCACCATCTAGAAAGTTGGTCCTCACTATGGGTAGAAAAACTACTGTTGAAGAACGAATTGCAGTTGTAGAGTATGTAACCAAAGATAAACATAGTTATAGCGAAGCTGCCACTCATTTTCAGGTTTCCTATCAACAAGCACGTTCTTGGGTGCTTAAGGCTCATGAAAGAGGCTATGAATTCCTCGTAGATAATCGTGGTCATCACAAAAAACAAGCAGCACTTACAGATTTGGATAAGGCTAATTTACGAATTCGTGAGTTAGAATCGCAATTAAAAGACAAAGAACTTTATGAGGCCTTCATAAAAAAATTTCAGGAACTACGGTACAAGGGGTGAAAAAACAGCATCAACTGGCTTACCAGGCAATTAAGGACGTCAGTAAAGGTCATCATGGAGCAATCACAAAGCTACTGGTAATTATCGGCGTCAGCCGACAAGCATACAACAAAGGACTCAAACGCCAAGAAACTGTTTGGGAATTACGGGATCAACGACTTAAAGAACGAGCACAATACTGGTTTGATTTTCATCATCAAGGAATTGGAGCTGGTAATTTATTGGAAAATTTACGCCAAGATGAACAAATTAACTTCCCAGTTACATTTAAGCAGGTCCGTCGAGTAATGCGTGAACTAGATATTCATTGTCAGATTCGCAAGAAAAAACATAACCGTGTAAAGCAATCGGAACAGTATATTCAGGACAACGTATTGAATCGAAAATTTAAAGTGACAGCGCCCAATCAAGTCTGGCTTTCTGACTCAACAGAGTTGTCATATGGTATTAACGGTGAATACAAGGTGCGCCTGAGCGGCGTTTTGGATCTTTATGGTCGGCGACTTTTGGCCTATAATCTCAGCATTACGGAAACAAGTGCCGCAGAAATTCAAGTTTTTCAACGGGCTTTTACTCAAGCAGGCGATGTGCATCCAATGGTGCATACAGACCGAGGCACGGCATATACCTCGAAATCGTTTAACCAATTTATGGATCAATTCCAGGTCAGACGTAGTATGTCACGGCCTGGCACGCCCTATGATAACGCACCAATGGAGCGTTGGTGGAATGAATTTAAGCTACGCTGGATGGATCGTCACCCAATGGCGAAAACCTATCCAGAACTTGTGAGCTTAGTTGAAGAAGGAATCATCTACTTTAATCACCACAACCGTTCAGCACAAAGAAATGGCCTCACCCCAGATGAATACTGGAATGAAGCCATTTAGATACATGTTAAAATTTATATTATTTCATTTGTCAACTTGACAGGGCCTAGTACAGTTTTTGCCGACTTTGTCTTGTTTTATTCACTCTTTTTGTAAAATTCTTATTCTTCGCTTACATCCACATCGAGACTTTCCATAATTAATGTTGCAGTTTCCTCAATGGATTTATTAGAAGTTTTGATGACTAAACATCCCAAACGTTTGAAGATTTCATCAGCGTAATCTAACTCGAGTTTGATTCCTTCCGTGTTAGAGTATGAAGAATCTGGATTTAAACCATAAGAAATCATTCGTTGCCGTCGAATATCATTTAAAACTTCTGGCGTTGTAGTTAAACCGAAGATTTTTTTAGGATCAACTTTCCAAATTTCATCAGGAATTGCAGCTTGTGGTACAAGTGGTAGATTGGCAACTTTAAATCCTTTATTAGCTAAGTAAAGAGAAAGTGGTGTTTTTGAAGTCCGAGAAACACCAAGAAGCACAATATCAGCCTTTAAGAAGCCAGTCGGATCTTTACCATCATCATAGGTTACGGCAAATTCCATTGCAGCAATTTTGTCAAAGTAGCCTTCATCTAAACTATGCACAGTCCCAGGTTTATTACCTGCTTTTTGACCTGTTTGTTGTTTAAAAAGCGAAATTGCAGGGGTTAAAACATCATAATACAAGATTTTGGCTTGCTCACATTGATCTTTTGCAAACTTATTTAGTTCTGGATTAACAAATGTAGAAAATACCATGGCTTTTTGACGTTTTGCACGTTTCAAAATGCCATCGAGTAAAGACGTTGTCTGTGTAAACGGATAACGATCAAATTCAAATTTTTCATTTGGAAATTGAGCAGAAGCAGCCTTGGCTACAGAATCTGCAGTTTCTCCAACTGAATCAGAAATTATAAATACTTTTGTTGACATAATCAATCACCCTCATCCTTTTAAGTTAAGTCTACCATACAGGGACGGGAATGAAAACGGTTTTATGAACTTTCAAATGAATTTTAAAAAACCGCAATTGTTTTGTTGACGTAAAAATCTATGTTATGTATAATAATAAAGAACACAGATTTAATTCAATAAGTTTGTCGTTACTTTAGAGCTCGGAGGGAGGGATTCAAAATGTCAAAAACATTCGTTCGTAAAAACGAGTCACTTGATGACGCTCTTCGCCGCTTTAAACGTACAGTTTCTAAATCAGGTACTTTACAAGAATATCGTAAACGTGAATTCTACGAAAAGCCAAGTGTAAAACGCAAGTTAAAATCAGAAGCTGCAAGAAAACGCAAGAACAAGAAACGCTTCTAATTTTTAATGCTCCTGAAAAATCAGGAGCTTTTTTTGTATCATAAACTTTGATAAGGGGATATACTGATGAGCCTAGTACAAACAATTACAGACGATATGAAAACAGCAATGAAAGCCAGAGACAAGGATACTTTAAGTGTTATTCGAATGATTAAAGCGGCGTTGATGAATGAAAAGGTTAAGGTAAACCACGAATTGAGTGACGAAGAAGCTCAAACGGTTATTGCTCGTGAATATAAACAGCGTAAAGAATCTATTGAAGAGTTTAAAAAAGGTAACCGTGACGATTTAGTTAAAGGCACGGAAGCCGAACTCAAAATTGTTGGGAAATATATGCCTCAGCAATTAAGCAAAGAAGAAATTGAAAAAATTGTTGCAGATACGATTGCTTCGGTTGGGGCAAGCAGCACCTCTGATTTTGGTAAAGTAATGGGTGCTGTAATGCCTAAGGTTAAAGGCAAAGCAGATGGTAAGTTGGTTAATCAGGCAGTAAAGAGTCAACTTAGCTAGAACCGTAGCAAAATAAACATTAATTAAGGAGCAAATACCACTTGGCTGAACAAAAAACAGTTGAAAAGGAATTTCTGTTATCAAATCCAAGCGAAGAAATGTCGCTTCTTGGTAACCAAGATAAATTTGTGCAAATTCTTGAAGAAGGCATGCAGGTCTCAATCCATCCGTTTGGAGAAAAAATCACCATTTCAGGTGAAGAGGAGCCAGTTAAACGAACAGTAAACGTGTTCAAAAATCTTTTGTCACTTGTTAAACAAGGCATTCAGTTGAACAGTGCAGACGTTGTCAGTGCAATGAAAATGGCTGATAAAGGTACTTTGAACTATTTTCAAGATATGTATAAGGAAACCCTAATTAAGGATAATAAGGGCAAAGCAGTAAGGGTTAAAAACTATGGTCAAAGACAGTACGTTGATTCTGTTAAACGAAACGACGTCACTTTCGGAATTGGCCCGGCAGGAACTGGGAAAACATATTTAGCAGTTGTGATGGCAATTGCTGCTTTAAAACGGGGCGAAGTTGATAAATTAATTTTGACCCGCCCAGCCGTTGAAGCTGGTGAAAGCCTTGGTTTTCTTCCTGGTGATCTCAAAGAAAAAGTCGATCCTTATTTACGTCCGGTTTACGATGCTCTTTATCAAATCATTGGTGCTGAACATACTACTCGATTGATTGATAGAGGTGTCATTGAAATTGCACCATTAGCATACATGCGGGGTCGAACATTGGATAATGCTTTTGTTATTCTTGATGAAGCACAAAATACAACCAGTGCACAAATGAAAATGTTTTTAACTCGCTTAGGATTTGGCTCAAAAATGATTGTAAATGGGGATATCACACAAATTGACTTACCCCATGGTGTTCGTAGTGGATTAGTTGAGGTACAACGAATTCTGCAAAACGTTCGGCACATTGGATTTGTCGGTTTTGATTCAGAAGATGTTGTGCGTCATCCAGTGGTAGCAGAAATTATAAACGCTTATGAGGGACATAAATCAAATTAAAAATGGAGTCGATTTAGATTATGGATATTCAAATTTATGACCATACAAAAGAAGAACCTAAGGAAAACATTGAATTAATTCAAAACGTTTTAGAATTTGCTGGTAATTATCTGAAATTAGCAGAAAATACTGAAATGTCTGTGACTTTAATGCATAATGATGAAATTCATGAAATTAATAAAACTTATCGTCAAGTTGATCGGGCAACCGATGTTATCAGTTTTGCGATTGAAGATGATTCTGATGAAGACCCGATTATTTTAGATGACGAGTTAGCAGAAGAGATAACCCCCAACATTGGTGATCTCATGGTTTCGGTTGATAAAGTTAAAGAACAGGCAGAGTACTTGGGTCATTCTTATCAACGAGAACTTGGTTTTCTATGTGTACACGGTTTTTTACATTTAAATGGTTATGATCACATTAAGCCCGAAGATCAAAAAATTATGTTTCCTCTTCAGAAAGAAATTTTGAATGCTTATGGCCTTAAAAGATAAAAAGCAAACTGAAAAAAATCATACTTTTAAGCAATCGTTTGTCCATGCTTGGAGTGGCGTTATTCGTATTTTTCGTGAAGAACGTAACATGCGTATTCATAGTATTTGGGCGGTTATCGTTATTTTGTTTGCTTGGGGATTGCGGTTGACAGGTCCTGAATGGTACTGGATTATTGCTTGTATTGGATCCATGTTGGTGACAGAGACTTTTAATACTGTTGCTGAAAACTTGGTAGATTTAGTGACTGAAAAGACTTATAGTGAGTTAGGTAAACACATTAAGGATATGGCTGCAGGTGCAGTTTTGATTGCAGCTTGTTTTTCGGGAATTATTGGATTATGTATTTTTGTTCCCAAGATTTGGATGCTTTTAATCCATTAGAATAGGAGAAATACTTTGGAAAATTCAAACAAGAACAAAAAGTTTCATTCTGGTTTTGTTGCAATTGTTGGGCGACCTAACGTCGGAAAATCGACATTCATGAATTACGTAATTGGTCAAAAAATTGCAATCATGAGTAACGTCCCTCAAACGACACGAAATAAGATTCAGGGTATTTATACCACTGATAAAGAACAGATTATTTTCATTGATACACCTGGAATCCATAAGGCTCACAATAAATTGGGTGACTTTATGGTGCAATCTTCTTTATCCACGTTAAATGAAGTGGATGCCGTAATGTTCATGATTAGTGCTAATGAAGAACGGGGTGCGGGTGATAACTTCATCATTGAACATCTGAAACAGATTAAAAAGCCGGTTTATTTGGTTATCAACAAGATTGATCTCATTAATCCAAACAAATTACTTGAGATTATGGACGACTATAAAGATGCTGTGGATTGGAAAGAAGTGGTCCCAATTTCGGCTATCCAAGGTAACAATGTCTCCGAATTTATTGATACTTTGGCAGCAGAATTACCTGAAGGCCCTCAATACTATCCAGATGACCAAGTAACTGATCATCCGGAACGCTTCATAGCGGCGGAATTAATCCGGGAAAAAGTCCTCATGTTAACTAGACAAGAAGTTCCACATTCTGTAGCAGTAGTCATTGAAAGTTTGAAACGGCAAGACAAACGAAAAATTCATATTCAGGCTACAATTATTGTTGATCGTCCCACCCAAAAAGGGATTATCATTGGACATGGTGGGCAAATGCTAAAGAAAATCGGTACTTTAGCTCGTGAAGATATTGAAAGACTTCTTGGTGACAAAGTTTATCTTGAACTTTGGGTAAAGGTTTCCGAAGGTTGGCGTGATAAACAATCACTTTTGCAATCATATGGGTATCGGAAAGATAACTATTAAGGGTAAGTTTTAATGGCAGTACAAACAACAGCACAGTTTGAAGGCATTGTCATGTTTCGCAAAGATTATCGAGAACGTGACCAGTTGGTAAAGTTTTTTACTCGCGAATTTGGCAAAAAAATGTTTTACATTCGTGGGGCCAGAAAAAGAGGTTTTAAATTAGCAGCTGCCATTCTTCCCTTCACAAGAGGCACGTATGTGGGCTTAATTAGAGAAAAAGGCCTTTGTTATTTAAATGCAGAAAAAAAGCTCACCCAATTTGAGCAAATTAATCAAGATATTGAACGTAATGCTTATATCACGTATATTTTAAATTTAATTGATTCGGCGTTCTCAGATAATCAAGCCATTCCAGTCTGGTTTGATATGGCATCAGATGCATTAGATATGATCAATAATGGTTTTGATCCAGAAATCATTAGCCATATATTTGAACTACAACTTTTACCAACTTTTGGAGTTCAGCAAGAGTGGCAACAATGTATTGTTTGTCATCGAACGGATTTACCGCTAGATTATTCTGAAGCTTCAGGTGGGATGCTTTGTCAGAATCATTGGCACATTGATCCTAGGCGATCCCATCTTGACCGGCGCACAATCTTTTATTTGCAGCGATTAAGTTCTGTGCAACTTAAAAATATTCGTTCAATCAAAGTTCGAACGGAAACCAAGTTGAGATTAAAAGCGCTGATCGATACTATCTATCAAGATGAGGTTGGTTTGAGCTTAAAAAGCAAACATTTTATTGACACCATGAATTCATGGAATTAGGCCGTTGAACATTGACTTTAGCGCGTAATTATTCTAGTATAGAAATGAATTTAATACTGAACAATGATGAAAAGGATTTTTAAATAGACTTCAAGAGAGCTTAGGCTGGTGGAACTAAGCAGTGTGTTTAAATAATTGGCGTTTCGGAGTTCGCAAATTAAGCTGCTGACTTTTGTCAGAAGTAGGGTGGAACCGCGAATAAATCGTCCCTACGTAGATTATTTCTGCGTAGGTTTTTTTGTGTTCAAAATAAAAAAGGAGACACATAATGGTAAACAAATTAGCTGTTCAAGATATTATCCTGACCTTACAACATTATTGGTCCGACCAGGGTTGTATGTTAATGGAAGCTTATGATACTGAAAAAGGAGCAGGAACAATGAGTCCTTATACTTTCTTAAGAGCCATTGGCCCGGAGCCATGGAATGCGGCATATGTAGAGCCCTCACGTCGCCCCGCTGATGGTCGTTACGGAGAAAATCCTAATCGTCTTTATCAACATCACCAATTTCAAGTAGTGATGAAGCCTTCACCGGAAAATATTCAAGAACTCTATTTGGGCAGTTTAAAGGCCTTAGGAATTGAGCCACTGGAACATGATATTCGCTTCGTTGAAGATAACTGGGAAAACCCATCAATGGGCTGTGCCGGTGTTGGTTGGGAAGTTTGGCTTGATGGCATGGAAGTTACTCAATTTACGTATTTCCAACAAGTTGGTGGTTTAGAAGTTTCACCAGTTACTAGTGAGGTCACCTATGGATTGGAACGATTAGCTTCATATATTCAAAATGTGGACTCAGTATTTGATTTGGAATGGGGTCATGGCGTTAAATATGGTGAAATTTTCAAAGAACCCGAATATGAGCACTCAAAATATTCCTTTGAAGAAAGTAATCAGGACATGTTGTTACAACTGTTTGATGACTATGAACGTGAAGCTAAAGCCCAGATTAAAAACGGTCTGGTTCATCCTGCCTATGATTATATCTTAAAGTGTAGTCATACATTCAATTTGTTGGATGCTCGTGGCGCAGTTTCTGTAACAGAGCGGGCTGGCTATCTATCACGAATTCGTAATATGGCAAAGTCGGTTGCTAAGGCTTTTGTTCAAGAGCGCGAATCGCTTGGATTCCCACTTTTAAAAGATTCGGATCGTAAAGAGGAGGCAGAAAAATAATGACACATTCCTATTTACTTGAAATTGGTTTAGAAGAAATTCCGGCCCATGTTGTGACCCCAAGTATTGAACAGCTACAAAAACGGGTGACTGATTTTTTTGATGACGAAAGAATCACATTTGAAACCATCAAAACTTTTTCTACACCACGAAGGTTGGCAGTTTTAGTTAATGGATTAGCCGATCGCCAGGCGGATGAAGAAGAAGAAGTTAAAGGCCCAGCAAAAAAAATTGCAATGGATAAAGATGGCAATTGGTCAAAGGCTGCAATGGGCTTCACAAGAGGCCAAGGGGTCACAACTGACGACATTACGTTTAAAGAGCTTAAAGGAACCGAATATGTTTACGTCACTAAGAAGACGATTGGTCAAGATGTGGCCGATGTACTACCAAAATTAAAAACGGTTGTTGAAAAAATGACATTCCCAACCATGATGAAATGGGCAAATTATAGTTTCAAATATATTCGTCCCATTCGATGGATGGTGTCTCTTCTAGATGATCAAGTTGTGCCATTTTCAATTTTAGATGTTCAGGCAAGTAACGTTTCTCAGGGGCATCGTTTCCTTGGTAAGCCAGTGACGATTGCAAAGGCTCAGAATTATGAAGATCAGTTAAAATCAGTTTTTGTTATTGCGGATGCAACAAAAAGAAAACAATTAATTAAAGACCAAATTGACGAAATTGCCAATGAAAAGAGCTGGAATATTGAGGTTGATCCGGACTTGTTGGAAGAAGTTAATAATTTGGTTGAATGGCCAACTGCTTTTGCGGGTCATTTTGACGAAAAATATCTTGAAATTCCTGAAGAAGTTTTAATTACTTCAATGCGGGATCATCAACGCTTCTTCTATGCCCGAAATAAATCAGGTCAACTTCTACCTAATTTCATTTCAGTTCGTAACGGCAACAAGAATTATCTAGAAAATGTTGTTCGCGGGAATGAAAAAGTACTTACCGCACGTTTGGAAGATGCAGCGTTCTTCTATCATGAAGATCAAAAGCACAGTATTGATTACTACGTTGAAAAACTTAAAAAAGTTAGTTTTCACGATAAAATTGGTTCTATGTATGAAAAGATGCAACGAGTTCAAGTTATTGCCCAAGAACTTGGAAAAAATGTTGGTTTGACTGACCAAGAACTGGCTGATGTTAAACGAGCAAGTGAGATCTATAAATTTGATCTTGTTACTGGAATGGTAGGCGAGTTTCCTGAATTACAAGGCGTTATGGGTGAAAAGTATGCACTGCTTGGAAATGAAACTCCCGCGGTTGCTACAGCCATTCGGGAACATTATATGCCAGTAAGCGCTGATGGTGCTCTACCTGCTACAAAAGTAGGTGCCGTTTTAGCAATTGCTGATAAGTTTGATGATATTGGAAGTTTCTTCGCTGTTGATCTAATTCCAACTGGCTCAAATGACCCTTATGCTTTACGTCGACAGGCACTGGGCATTGTTCGCATTACGCGTGATCAAAACTGGCATTTTCCAATGCAAAGTTTGCAAAAGCAATTCCTTCAAGATTTGCGCAACCATAAAGCAACCTTTGATTTAGACTTTGACCAACATGCTTCTGATGTTCGAGAATTTATAAAGGATCGTGTTCGTCAATGGTTCTCAAATAAGAATGCGCGTTATGACATTGTCGAAGCTGTTACAAAGGGAACTAACTCCGATATTTTAAATATGTTGGATGCGGCTAAAGTGCTGGAAGCTCATAAAAATGATGCTGATTTCAAGGGAAATATCGAAGCCTTGACACGAGTTTTACGGATTTCTGAAAAGGCCAATCTTTCAAATCGTGATTTGGTTGTTGATCCTGCACTGTTTGAAAATGATTCAGAGCGTCACTTGTTTGACGCGGTTGAAGGCGTTCGTAAAGAGGCTAAAAACCGGACCCTGAATGAGAACTTTCAAGCCTTACAGAAACTGCGTCCATTAATTGAAACTTACTTTGATCAAACCATGATTATGGTTGACGACAAAAAAATTCGCAAAAATCGGTTAAATCAACTCACAATTTTAGCTAGATTAATTTTCTCAATTGGTAATTTAAAAGAATTGATTGTGAAATAGTAATTGTCAATTACTATAGGTTGAAACCACAAAAACTTATCTTGTTTCTTAATACGAAAATGTTCATAGTAACAAAATTAGATAAAATGCCGTCTTCTAGCAAATTTGGGCTGGAACGTAGTGCGAGTTCTTGCGGCCGAGCTTGCCACAAGAATCGACATCGACAGGAGCAAGAAAGATTTTCGGAACGAAAATCATCATTACTAGACGGAATAGTGCGAGTTCTTGCGGCCGGGCTTGCCACAAGAATCGACATCGACAGGAGCAAGAAAGATTTTCGGAACGAAAATCATCATTACTAGACGGAATAGTGCGAGTTCTTGCGGCCGAGCTTGCCACAAGAATCGACATCGACAGGAGCAAGAAAGATTTTCGGAACGAAAATCATCATTACTAGGCGGAATAGTGGGCACGACTTGGAGCCGCAAGCCACGTCTCCAAGCTCGGCCTTTATCTAAGCGAAACCCGCTAAGATAAAAGACACTACTGAGCCCATTTGCTTCCAGACTAAGTCTAATCTTTGCAATCAACACACTGATATAATAATTTTGATACTTTCAACCTTTAGTTAATTAAATAATCTTCATTCTGATTACGTTTTGTAGTTTAAATGAAGATTATTTTTGATAATAAATTAAGGCTTGCACTGTATGCTGTCCTATAATATTGATTAGAAAACTGGCTAAGTTTTATTAAATCGTTTTAATTGCTTTTTTTATTGCAGGGCGGTATTATTTTATATGTATCGATATCGTGGCTTAGTGTGCGCTCGAGAGGAGGAAATCGTTTTTGGCAAAGGCAATTCCAGAAGATCTTATTGATCAAATTCGAACCTCTGTGAACATTGTTGATGTGATTGGTCAATATGTTCAATTAAAAAAACAAGGAAAGAACTTTTTTGGACTTTGTCCATTTCATGAAGAAAAGACAGCGTCATTTTCGGTTTCGGAATCGAAACAAATTTTTCACTGCTTTAGTTGTGGTCGAGGAGGAAATGTGTTTAAGTTCTTAATGGAACTTAATCACATTGAGTTTCCAGCGGCCGTTAAACAAATTGCAGATTTTGCGAGCATCAAAATTCCAACTGAGTACACGGCGACAACTAATAATGCCGCTCAAAATAGTGAGCAAAACCAGCTGATTAGTTTATATGATCAAACTGCAAAGCTGTATACACATGTCTTATTGAATACTGAAATGGGACAACCAGCATTAGATTATTTGCATGGGCGAGGTTTAACTGATGAAGTCATCACTAAATTTCAACTGGGTTTTGCGCCTGGTGAGCAACTATTAAAAGAATTCTTTGATGAAAAAAAGATTGATTATCAGTTATTGCGTCAATCTGGTTTATTTATTGAAGATCAACAAGGAAATTTACGTGATCGTTTCAGGGGAAGAGTGATGTATGCCATCAAAAATCCTCAAGGTCACGTCATTGCTTTTTCTGGGAGAATTTTAAACAAAGCGGATTCTCAGGCTAAGTACATTAACAGCCCAGAAACTAAAATTTTTAGTAAAGGTAATGTCCTTTATAATTTTGATATTGCTAGATCGGCTATTCGTCAAGAAAAGCGAGCAATTTTATTTGAAGGTTTTATGGATGTTATTGCGGCTTATCAATCAGGAGTAACGAATGGCATTGCTTCCATGGGAACAAGCTTTACCAATGACCAAATTTATTTGCTTCAGCGAACAACGCCACAACTTGACATTTGTTATGATGGCGATGATCCTGGACAAGCGGCGATTAATCGTGCTCTTGATGCTTTTGGCCAAAATAGCAGACTAAAACTGAGTGTCATTGAAATTCCCGATAAACTGGACCCAGATGAGTACGTTCGTCAACATGGATTTGAGCAGTTTAAAGAAATTGTCCATTCGGCTCGTTTAACACCAACCGCTTTCAAGCTGGTCTATTTAAAACGAGATTTTAATTTAAATAATGAAGCTGATCAATTAACTTACATTGAGCGAGCGCTAAAGGAAATCAGTCAATTAGGTTCTACAGTAGAACAAGATTTATATCTCAACCAATTAGCTAAAGATTTCGGGGTTCAGGCGCAAGATCTGACGCATCAATTGCGACAAATGCGATCACAGCAAAGTGTCAATAATCATCAGCAGCAAGTTACTCAAACTCCGGCACCACCCATCAGTCGAGAATATCATCGACAACAAGTAAAGCTAGGAAAAGTTGAGATTGCGGAAGAACGATTACTGAACTATTTACTTTATGATCATAACGTTTGGCTGAAGCTTTCTGGATTGCCAGATTTTCATTTTGTGCATGAAAAATATCAAACTATCTATATGTTGGCAACCGGCTACTTCGAGAATCATGATTCTTACGATTCAGCTGCTTTCATGGACTTTGTGCACGACAATGAGCTTCAAAATGTGATTGCAGAATTAGATTTACAAGATTTGGATGTTGAAAACATTGATCAAGCTGTTAACGACTATGTTAAAGTAATCATGGCAGAGGCACCACTTAGTCAACAAATCACCTCCAAGAAAAAATCACTCGATGAAGCAAAGAAAATGGGTAACACGGAACTACAACAAAAACTAGCAATTGAGCTAATTGATTTATATCGCCAGCGCCAAGATGCTTAACACGTTCATGGGAGGACTTAACTATGGCAAAAAAAGTTACAAGCAAAACAACAACTGAAAAAAAGGCAACCACCACTAAAAAGACTGCACCAAAGAAAGCAGTTACAAAGAAAACGACAAGAAAAACAGCAGCTAAGAAATCAGTATCTGCAAAAAGTCCGGATAATGTATTTAATACTAAGGCCTACAAAAAAGAAGTTAATGCGCTGATTAAGGCAAATAAAGCTGGTAAGCAGCTTAAGTATGACGAACTCTCTGATAAAATTGCAATTCCTTTTAAATTAGATGCACGTCAAATTGATGATCTCATTCAAAAGGTTGAAGATGCTGGTATTAGCGTTGTAGACGAGAATGGTGATCCCAGTACACGTGCCTTAAAAGCTCAAAAAATTACAAAAAAAGAATTAGATGATACTAAAGCTCCAGCTGGCGTTAAGATCAATGATCCAGTTCGGATGTACCTCAAAGAAATCGGTCGCGTACCTTTGTTGACGGCTAAGCAAGAAGTTGAACTTGCTTTAAGAATCGAAAAAGGTGAAGAGAGTGCTAAACAGGAACTAGCAGAAGCAAACTTACGACTTGTTGTGTCAATCGCAAAACGCTATGTCGGTCGTGGTATGCAGTTTTTGGACTTAATCCAAGAAGGTAACATGGGCCTGATGAAGGCGGTCGAAAAGTTTGATTATCGTAAGGGATTCAAGTTTTCCACTTACGCGACTTGGTGGATTCGTCAGGCAATTACGCGTGCCATTGCTGACCAGGCACGAACAATTCGAATTCCAGTTCACATGGTTGAAACCATTAATAAGTTAATTCGAATTCAACGACAGTTACTTCAAGATCTTGGTCGGGAACCCACACCTGAAGAAATTGGTGCTGAAATGGATATGCCTACTGAAAAGGTTCGCGAAATTCTAAAGATTGCTCAAGAACCAGTTTCATTGGAAACACCAATTGGTGAAGAAGATGATTCTCATTTAGGCGACTTCATCGAAGATCAGGATGCAACTAGTCCTGCCGATCATGCAGCTTATGAATTGTTAAAAGAACAACTAGAAGGCGTTTTGGATACTTTGACTGATCGAGAAGAAAATGTCTTGCGACTGCGCTTTGGGTTAGACGATGGTCGGACGCGAACACTTGAAGAAGTTGGTAAAGTGTTTGGTGTTACGCGTGAACGTATTCGTCAGATTGAAGCAAAGGCTTTAAGAAAATTACGTCATCCTTCAAGATCAAAACAGTTGAAAGATTTCTTGGAATAATATTTATTTGGCTTATTAATTTTAGAATCCAAAGTAAAAGTACGCTTTTTACTTTGGATTCTTTTTTTAGGACAATTATTTAGGCGTGATATAATAATTTAAAAAAGAAAAAGGGTACTTTTTATGAATGCAGATAAACTTTCAAATCGTCTTCAAACCGTTGCCAATTTTATCGAGTCCGGCTCTCGAATTGCAGATATTGGTTCTGATCATGCCTATTTGCCAGTATTTTTAGCTAAAAATAAGCAAATTGAGTTTGCAATTGCGGGTGAAGTTGTCAAAGGGCCGCATGAAAATGCGACCAATGAAATTAACGAACAAGGTGTGCAAGGGGTAGTTAATTCTAGGCTTGGTGATGGATTAGAAGTCGTTTCTCCTGAAGACCACATTGACACCATTGTTATCGCTGGAATGGGTGGCACTTTAATTGCTCAAATTCTAGAAGCTGGCAAAGAAAAGCTTCAAGGGGTGACAACTTTAGTTTTGCAACCAAATGTAGGGGAGAATCGAGTTCGTAATTGGCTAATGATTCATCAGTACGAAATTACAAAAGAGCAAATTTTAAAAGAAGATCATCATATTTATGAAGTTATTGTCGCAAAAAAAACAACGGAACGTATTACTTATTCGGCAGAACAGCTTTTGTTTGGACCAAAACTGTTGCAAATTTTACCCAATCAAATTTTCCGAGAAAAATGGGAAGCGGAACTTGCTAGAGAACGGACAGCCGTACAACAAATGGAACATGCAAAAAAGGTTCCGCAAGATCGCATCGACAAGCTAAATCACAAAACGGAAATGATTAAGAAGGTACTGAAACTTGAAAATTAGAGATTTTATTGCACAACTCGAAAAATTTGCACCCAAAGAACTTGCTGAATCTGGTGATCCAATTGGCTTGCAAATTGGTAATCTAGATAATGAATTCACAAAAGTTCTTGTCACGTTAGATGTCCGTCCGGAAGTGGTTGAAGAGGCTATTGCCAAACATTGTGACTTGATTATTGCCCACCATCCGGTCATGTTTCGACCGGCACATAATTTGGACCTGGCTAATCCACAAAATAAGATGTATGCCAATATCATCAAACATAATATTACAGTTTATGCGGCGCATTCAAATTTAGACGCTGCAGAAAATGGGATGAATGACTGGTTAGCTGAGAAATTGAACTTAAACAACGTCAACCGTTTGCTTAATGGTTATACAGATAATCAAGGCAACCGATTTGGTATGGGCAGAGTCGGCGATTTATCTAAAAAAATGTCGGTATTAGAATTTGCAACAAAGATTAAACAAGTTTTTGACTTACAAGGTTTACGAATTGTATCCCAAAATCCGGGCCAGATGATTTCACGAGTTGCCGTTCTTGGCGGTGATGGTGGCAAATTTTATCCACAAGCTTTGAGCAAAAAAGCTGAAGTCTTTGTAACTGGTGACATATACTACCATACGGGTCATGATATGTTGGCCACAGGGTTAAATGCTATTGATCCAGGCCATAACATTGAAAAAATTTGCATTCCCCAGTTAGCAAGCTTATTTCGTTCGTGGAACAGTGTAAAAACTAATGGTATTGAAATTGTTGAATCCAGAGTAAATACAAACCCGTTTATTTTTATTTAAACAATTAGAATGGAGGAATTAAATTTGAATCCAGATAATCTGACCAATGCAGTTCAAGAAGCACTTGCAGAGGCACAAAAAGTCGCCGTTAATCGAAAACACCAAACAATTGGGATTCCGGAACTTTTTAAGTTTTTGGCTCAGCCAGATCAAATGGCAGGGACCTTATTTGGTGAACTTGGGTTAGCCAATCAAGATTTGCAAGCTGAAATTGACCGAGAATTAGATGCCACGTCTGTAGTCGAAGGAGAAAATGTTCAGTATGGACAAACATTGAGTAGTAGCCTATTTAAACTCTTTCAAGAAGCTGAACGTTTAAGCAAAAAATTGGGTGATGAATACATTTCCTCTGAAATCGTTGTGCAGGCATTACTACAAATAGATGATCCACTGTCCATTTTTCTTAAGAAAAACGGCGTTAAACCTAAAGAGTTAGCAAAAGAAATTAAAAAAATGAGAGGAGGAGATCACGTGACATCCAAAGATCAAGAAACACAGTACAAGGCGTTAGAAAAATATGGGGTCGATATGGTAAAACTTGTTCATGCCGGACATCAAGACCCCATCATTGGTCGGGATGAAGAAATTATGGATGTTATCCGTATCTTATCACGTAAAACTAAGAATAATCCGGTTCTAATTGGTGAGCCGGGAGTTGGAAAAACGGCCATTGTTGAAGGATTAGCGCAACGAATTGCACGGAAAGATGTGCCAGACAATTTAAAGGATAAAACTATTTTTTCGTTAGATATGGGGTCTTTGATTGCGGGGGCTAAATATCGTGGTGAGTTTGAAGAACGTTTGAAGGCTGTTTTAAAGGCCGTTAAGAAATCGGATGGTAAAATCATCCTATTTATTGATGAAATTCATAATATTGTTGGCGCTGGTAAAACAGAAGGTAGTATGGATGCCGGAAATTTATTAAAACCCATGTTAGCTCGTGGTGAATTGCATCTCATCGGGGCAACTACACTTGATGAATACCGCGAATATATGGAAAAAGATAAAGCGCTAGAACGACGCTTCCAACGTGTTTTAGTGAAAGAGCCTTCTATCGAAGACACAATCAGTATCCTCCGTGGATTGAAAGAAAGCTTTGAAATTCATCATGGCGTTAAAATTCATGATAATGCAATTGTGGCTGCTGCAAATCTGTCAAATCGTTACATTACTGACCGTTATTTGCCAGATAAAGCTATTGATCTAATTGATGAGGCATCGGCAACCATTCGGGTAGAGATGAATTCAAGCCCAACCGAACTTGATCAAACTAATCGTCAATTAATGCGGATGGAAGTTGAAGAAACGGCGCTTAAAAATGAAACTGATGAGGCTTCTAAAAAACGTTTAGGGGAATTAAATTCAGAATTAGCTAACACACGAGAAAAGAAAAACAGTCTTCAAAAACAGTGGGAATCAGAAAAAAAAGCTATTCAGACCGTTAGTAATAAACGAACCGAATTGGACGAAGCCAAACATAAACTTGAAGAAGCCGAAAATAGTTATGATTTGGAACAGGCTGCCAAACTTCAACACGGGGTTATCCCAAAATTACAAGCTGAACTTACTAGTTTACAAAACAAAGAACAAAAAGATTCTGACCATTGGTTGGTTGAACAATCTGTCACAGAAAATGAAATTGCCACTGTTGTTAGCAAAATGACCGGGATTCCAGTCAACAAATTGGTAAAAGGGGAACGTGAAAAACTACTGCATTTGGCAGATAGTTTACATGAACGCGTCATTGGTCAAAATGAAGCAGTTGATGCTGTTGCGGATGCCGTTTTACGTTCACGGGCTGGACTTCAAGATCCTAACCGACCGTTGGGATCCTTTATGTTTTTAGGGCCCACAGGAGTAGGAAAAACGGAACTCGCAAAAGCACTTGCAGAAAACCTTTTTGATTCCGAACAGCATATGGTTCGAATTGATATGTCAGAATATATGGAAAAAGAATCAGTCTCTCGTTTAGTGGGTGCTGCTCCTGGATATGTTGGTTATGAAGAGGGCGGCCAACTAACGGAAGCGGTTCGCCGTAATCCGTATACCATTGTTTTGTTTGATGAAATTGAGAAAGCTCATCCAGACGTGTTTAATATTTTGCTTCAAGTTTTGGATGATGGTCGTTTAACTGATGGGCAAGGGAGAACCGTTGATTTTAAGAATACGATTTTAATTTTGACATCAAACTTAGGTTCCGACATTCTCTTGCATGGAGTTGATGAAAACGGAGATATTTCTGAATCTGCTAAACAAGCCGTTCAGCAACTCACCAAAACTAAATTTAAGCCAGAGTTTTTAAACCGAATTGATGATATTATTATGTTTGCCCCACTAAATATAAAGGATATTGAAAAAATTGTTGGTAAGCTGATTAACCAACTATCAACAAGATTAGCAGATCAGGCTATTCAGTTGGAAATTTCTACGGCTGCTGAGGAATGGATTGCTAAACAGGGTTACGATCCGGCTTACGGGGCGCGGCCGTTACGGCGCTACATTTCAACAGAGGTAGAAACACCACTGGCCAAAGAGATTATTTCACAACGAATTAAACCTCACACCAAGGTTGAAATTGATTTGGATTCTGATCATTTAGTTTTCAAAAATAATACATTAGAAGAAAAATAAGGACAAAAAAACGAAGATGATAGTTCATCTTCGTTTTTCTTTAAAAAGATTTATTTAACTGAATCACTTTTAGATAATAAGCTAATACCATTGGAAGTAATCAAAGCTGCAACGGCAGCAATAATACCAATAGTCAAAGGTTTATACGTCATGACTTCAAGGGCACCCCCGACAGCTCCAATAACTTCACCAAAAATAAATGACCAGAAAATAACGACAATTTGTTTCATTACAGGACACCTCGCAATCAGAAATAGTTTAGCACAATTTCAACAAAAATCAACCGATTTAAAGCGTTGCTAGTTCATTATTGATGATATTTTTGTATAATGAAAGTAATGAAACTTATTGGGAAGAGAGGTGACATTATGGCTTTTGTGCCGTTACAAGTCACAAGCAGTTATAGTTTATTACAAAGTACAACACGAATTAGTGAATTAGCAAAAGCGGCTAAGCAAAGGGGATTTTCTTCACTTGCTCTTACGGATACGAATATTATGTATGGGCTGGTTGATTTCTATAATGCATGCCGAAAAGAAGGCATTAAGCCTATTCTTGGATTAAAACTGGAGTTATTTGGCGCACTCGACGCAACCAATCGTTTTCCGGTGATTCTTTTAGCTAAGGACCAAATTGGTTATCAGCACCTCATGAAAATTAGTACTCTCAAGAATACACAAACTAGTGAATCAGATCTTTTTTACAAACAAATTACGGACCTACTATCACATCTTTACATCATTTTTCCTGCCAACAGCTCTGAACTAGTGACATTAGTTGAACGTGGTGATACGCAGGCTGCACAAAATTTGCTGGAACAAATTCAAACTTTTGCTGATGAGCAAAGTGTTTTAATCGGGGTAAATGTGCAGCAGTCTGCAGTGCTTCAAAATACGCTTCAACAAATGGCAAAGTTGACGCAAACTGCCACTGTCGCACTTCCAGAAGTTAACTATCTTAATTCCACGGATCACTTTGCTACCCAAGTCTTGCGTGACATTGATAAGGGCGAAGTTATTCGAAATCCGGAACAATTTGAAAACTATCAAGGAAATAACTGGTTACACCCAGAAAAAGATTATGAGGCAATTTATCAAGAAAATCAATTAACGGCAGCCATGGAATTAACGGCTACAATTGCCGAAAATTGTAATGTGACCTTGAAATTTAAGAAACCAGAACTTCCTGAATTTACAGTTCCTGAGGGGCTAGATTCAAAAACTTATTTGCAACAATTAACACAAAGAGGATTAACAGAGCGCCTTCAAGGAAAAAAACTAGATTCAGATGCTTATCAACAGCGGTTAAGCCACGAGCTGAACGTGATCGATCAAATGGGGTTTGATGATTATTTCTTAATCGTGTGGGATGTCATGAATTTTGCGCATCATAATGATATTACAACAGGACCAGGACGAGGATCTGCAGCTGGTTCTTTAGTGGCCTACTGCTTGCAAATCACCGATGTTGACCCCTTAGAGTATGATCTTTTGTTTGAAAGGTTTTTGAATCCTGAACGCGCACAGATGCCGGATATTGATCTGGATATTCCAGATAATAAACGGGACGAGGTACTAGCATATGTACATGATAAATACGGCCACACTCATGTTTCGCAGATCATCACTTTCGGGACTTTGGCTGCTAAACAGGCCTTAAGGGATGTGGGGCGTGTATTTGGAATGGCTCCTTATGAAATTAACTCACTAAGCAAACTGGTTCCCAGCGTTTTGAAAATTACTTTAGACGATGCGGTTAAACAGTCGCAAAAGCTACAAAATTGGATAGCCGACAGTTCTAAAAATAAGTTATTATTTGAAATTGCCCATCAAATTGAGGGATTACCACGGCACTATTCAACGCATGCAGCCGGCGTGGTTTTAAGTGCCCAAAACCTGAGTGATGTGGTGCCTTTGCAATCAGGGAGTGATGAACTTTTACTAACCCAATATCCTAAAGATACTGTTGAAGCCCTTGGTTTGTTAAAAATGGATTTTCTAGGTCTTCGGAATCTCAGCATTATGGCAAACGCAATTCGCATCATTACCAAGACAAAAAATCCACAGTTTAAAATTTCAGATGTCCCCCTGGATGACAAAAAAACATTACAACTTTTTCAAACTGCTGATACGACTGGTGTTTTTCAATTTGAATCAGCGGGGATCCGAAATGTTTTACGTCAGTTGCATCCAGAAACATTTGATCTAGTGGCGGCAGTGGATGCCTTGTATCGGCCTGGACCAATGGAAAATATTGAAACCTTTATTAAGCGTAAAAAAGGGCAAGAACCAGTACGATATCCAGATCCAACACTTGAACCAATTTTAAAAAGTACATTTGGTATTCTGGTTTATCAAGAACAAGTTATGCGAGTTGCCTCAGTTATGGGTGGTTTTTCCCTTGGAGAAGCCGATTTATTAAGACGAGCGATGAGTAAGAAAAAACGTTCAGTTATTGATGAAATGAAGGCAAAATTTGTTTCTGGAGCATTAAAAAAAGGTTATTCCAAGCAAACAGCTAAACAAGTTTATGATTATATCGAACGGTTTGCAAATTATGGATTCAATAAATCACATGCTGTGGCATATTCGAAAATGGCTTTTGAATTAGCTTACTTAAAAGCACATTATCCTGCAGCATTCTTTGCAGCCTTGATGAATTCAGTTATTAACAATCCCGGCAAAATTAAGCTTTATCTATCAGAAGCCAAACAACATGACATTCAGGTTTTGGCGCCCAATATTAATATTAGTCAATCGACATTTATTTTAAAAAATGATCACATTGTTTTCGGACTTTCTTGTATTAAAGGTGTCCGTCGTGATTTCGTTTCTGATATCTTGACGGAACGAAAGAAAAATGGCAATTTTCTCGATTTGCAAGCATTTTTACAACGCATACCCGTTAAATGGCTGAAACAAGATCTAATGGAAGCTCTTATTTATGCCGGAACTTTTGATTCATTTGGTTACAATCGGGCAGAACTCTTGAATGTTTTACCGGATCTTTTAAATGGTGTTTCCTTGAGTGGCAGTAGCATGAGCTTATTTGAAAAACTGACTCCAAAGATTTCCAAAATGCCAGATTTAGCTTTAGATATTAAGTTAGAAAAGGAAAACGAATTTTTGGGGGCCTATTTGTCGGGGCATCCTGTTGAACAATTTGATCAATTACGCAAACGATTCAAAATAACAGATGTTTTAAGCTTAAATGTAAATCAATCAGCAATTTGTTTGCTTTATATCAATAAAACACGGGTTATTCGCACCAAACGTGGCGAGCAAATGGCCTTTGTAACCGGTAGTGATCTTACTGGTGAAATTGATATAACCGTTTTTCCTGACCAATATAAGATTACTGCGGATCTTTTAGAAAAAGGACATGTAATTTTGGTGCAAGGCAAAGTAGACGAACGCAATGGGCTTCAAATTATTGCCAATCGCATTCAATTGGCCAATCGCATTGAGAAAAACGAAGATTCGCTTAAACAACGGTGGGTATTAAGAATTCAAGAAGAAACACCGCTGATTCGGAAACGCTTGGAACAAATTTTAAGGGATAATCCCGGTTCAATTCCTGTCCTATTGTTCTATCCGAAAACGGATAGAAAAATTTTGTTAGAAAAACAACTTTGGGTAAGCAATTCTGATGAAACAAATTCAGCGCTTACAAACCTGTTAGGTAAAGGAAATGCTGTTTTGCAATCTATGAAAAGTACTGGTATCTAGGGATTTGTAAGTGATGTTTTTCGATAAGAATACAGACATTCAAATGTAAAAGTGTTAAAATTATACTTGAAGTTTGTGAAACTCAATAATTTTTTACTTGAGGTGAAGAAATGAAACGCATTGGTATTTTAACCAGTGGTGGCGATGCACCAGCTATGAACGCTGCAATTCGTGCAGTTGCACGGAAAGCAGTCAGCGCTGGCCTCGAAGCTTACGGAATCAACTATGGTTTTGCCGGCTTGGTTGCTGGAGATATTCATAAGTTTGCTGCTGCTGATTTGGACGACTCAATTGATGAAGGTGGAACATTATTATATTCTGCTCGTTATCCTGAGTTTGCCCAAGTAGAAGGACAGTTAAAAGGTATTGAACAGCTTAAGAAGTTCGGTATCGATGCTTTAGTCGTTATTGGCGGTGATGGTTCTTATCACGGTGCCTTACGACTTACTGAACATGGATATAACACAATTGGTCTTCCGGGAACAATTGATAATGATATTCCATACACTGATTTTACAATTGGTTTTGATACTGCTTTAAACACAGCAGTTGACGCAATTGATAAGATTCGTGATACTGCAAAGAGTCATCAACGAGTTTTTGCAGTTCAGGTAATGGGCCGTGAAGCAGCCGATATCGCACTTTGGGCTGGTGTTGCTACCGGCGCAGATGCAATTGTGGCTCCTGGTCATGATTACGATGTCAAAGAAATTGCTGAAAAGCTTAAGCGTAACCGAGTTGATGGTAAGGATTACGGAATTATTGTTATCGCTGAAGGCGATGCTAATTCTGATGCTGCACCAGAATTCTTAGAAAAGCTTAAACAATATGGTGATTTCGATGCACGTGCCGTTGTTTTGGGTCACGTTCAACGTGGTGGCCGACCAACAGCTCGTGATCGTGTATTGGCTAGCAAAATGGGTGCTTATGCTGTTGAATTGTTGTTACAAGGCAAGGGTGGTTTAGCAGTTGGAATCTTAGATAATAAGGTTCAGGCTCATGACATCACTGATTTGTTCAACGCAAAGCATCAACCTGATTCATCGTTATATGATTTGAATCAAGATTTATCATTTAAGTAAAGATAAGATTTTAAATTCTGGTAAAAACGACATTAAAGTCTTTTTATAAACTAATCAAGGGAGAGATATAGTTATGAAGAAAACCAAGATTGTTTCAACACTTGGTCCTGCAAGTACATCAGTAGATACAATTGTTAAATTAATTGAAGCTGGTGCAAATATTTTCCGTTTCAACTTTTCACATGGTGATCATGCAGAACATTTAGACCGCTATAACAAAGTTATGGAAGCAGAAAAGATTACTGGAAAAACTGTTGGTATCTTATTAGATACAAAGGGTGCAGAAATCCGTACTACAGTTCAAAAAGATGGTAATCAAGAATATCACACTGGTGATAAAGCACGTATCTCAATGGATGACTCATTAGACACAACTAAGGATAAGATTGCTGTTACTTATGCTGGTTTGTATGATGATGTACATGTTGGTGGCCATGTGTTGTTTGATGATGGTTTACTTGACTTTAAGATCGACGAAAAAGATGAAGAAAACAAAGAATTAGTTGTTCATGCTATGAATAATGGTGTTCTTGGCTCTCGTAAGGGAACAAATGCACCTGGTGTTTCAATTAATCTTCCTGGTATTACTGAAAAAGACTCAAGCGATATTCGTTTTGGTTGTGACAACATGAACATTAACTTTATTGCTGCAAGTTTTGTTCGTAAACCTCAAGACGTTTTAGATATTCGTCAACTTTTGGAAGAAAAGAACATGACTGATGTTCAAATCTTCCCTAAGATTGAATCACAAGAAGGTATCGACAACGCTGACGAGATCTTAAAGGTTGCTGATGGAATTATGGTTGCTCGTGGCGACATGGGTGTTGAAATTCCTGCAGAAAATGTACCTTTGGTTCAAAAATCATTAATCAAGAAATGTAATGCACTTGGTATGCCTGTTATTACAGCTACCCAAATGTTGGATTCAATGATTGAAAACCCACGTCCTACACGTGCCGAAGCATCTGATGTTGCTAACGCTGTTTGGGATGGAACTGATGCAACAATGCTTTCAGGTGAAAGTGCTAACGGTGCTTACCCTGTTGAAGCTGTTGCAACTATGGCTAAAATTGATGAAAAAGCTGAAAATGCTATGGCCGAAGATGGTAACTTACAAATCAACAAGTTTGACCAAAGTGATGTTACTGAAACAATTGGTGCCGCTGTTGCACGTGCTGCAAAGAACTTAGGCGTTAAAACAATTGTTGCTGCAACTGAATCTGGTTACACTGCAAAAATGATTTCTAAATACCGTCCAAATGCTGATATTTTAGCTATCACATTTGACGAACGTACTCGTCGTGGTTTAACAGTTGAATGGGGCGTTCACCCAATCGTTACTGAAAAACCATCAACAACAGATGATATGTTTGACTTAGCTGCTAACAAAGCTGTTGATTTAGGCTTTGCTAAAGAAGGCGACTTAATCCTTATCACTGCTGGTGTTCCAGTTGGTGAACGTGGAACAACTAACATGATGAAACTCCAATTAATTGGTTCTAAGTTAGCATCTGGTCAAGGTGTTGGCGATGAAACAGTTATTGGCAAAGCAGTTATTGCATCTTCTGCAAAAGAAGCAAACGATAAAGCAGTTGAAGGCGGAATTCTTGTTACAAAGACAACCGATAAAGACTACTTGCCTGCTATTGAGAAATCTAGCGCTTTAGTTGTTGAAAATGGCGGTTTGACTTCACATGCCGCAGTTGTTGGAATTTCAATGGGAATCCCAGTTATTGTTGGCGTTCAGAATGCAACTTCAATCCTTTCAGATGATGAATTGATTACAGTTGATTCACGTCGTGGTGTTATCTATCACGGTGCTTCAAACGCTATCTAAAGTTAGTTATAAAGTAGTTTATACTACTGGAAAGACCGCTGTTTTTGGACAGCGGTCTTTTTAATACATAGTTGAAGTGAAAGGGTGAAGAATTACATGGGAAGCTGGCTATTTTTAATTGGTATTTTAGCTATTGCCATTTGGGGAAAGAATCAGTCGCTAATTGTCGCGGCAGCCGTAGTTTTGATAATAATGGCAATTCCTAATTCGCAAAGAATATTACAATTGGTTGAAAAACAAGGAATTAACTGGGGTGTTACTATTATTTCTATTGCTATTTTGATTCCCATTGCAACCGGTCGAATTGGTTTTCAAGATCTGATAAATGCTTTTAAATCTCCGGTCGGGTGGATTGCAGTATTTTGTGGTATATTAGTATCAATTCTTTCGGCACGAGGTGTTAGTTTTCTTGCGGTCTCACCAGAGGTGACAGTTGCTTTGGTTTTTGGGACTATTCTTGGTGTTGTCTTTTTAAAGGGCATCGCGGCGGGACCCATTATTGCTTCAGGAATTGCATTCTGCATCCTTCAAATACTTAACGTAAAAATTTAATTTTAAGGAGTTATCATGAACAATTTATTAGGACGAGTCATTGATGTAAAGATGACTGATGAAAACGAAAAATATTACTTTCTTCAAAATGAAGGCGTTGTTTTTCAACTAGATAAAACGGAATCAATCAAACCATTGCATATTGGCGGGCATTTTCAAGGCTTTGCTTATGAAAATGAAGATCATAAACTACAAATCACTTCAAATGTACCCAAAATCCAAGTCGGCAGAATGGGATTTGGAACGGTCGTTCAAAGTCGCCGTGATTTGGGTGTATTTGTGGACATTGGGTTGCCCAACAAGGATATGGTGGTTTCACTTGATGAATTGCCGACCATTAAAAGTCTATGGCCACAACAAGGTGATCATCTGATGATTAGTCTTCGGATTGATCGAAAAAATCGAATGTGGGGAACCTTGGCAGATGAAACAACTTTCCAAGAAATTTCGCAAAAGGCCCCCAAAACATTGAAAAATAAAAATTTGAAAGCAACTGTTTATCGTCTGAAATTAGTGGGCACACTGGTTATCACCAGTGACTACTACTTAGGTTTTATTCATCCTAATGAGCGGGATCAAGAACCACGGTTAGGAGAAGAAGTCTCTGCACGCGTAATTGGTATTCACCCCGACGGGACTTTAAACCTTTCTTTAAAACCGCGTAGCTATGAAGCAATTGGTGATGATGCTGCAATGCTTTTAGCAATGCTCCAACATGATGAAACCCATGCCTTACCTTTTACTGATAAAAGTAGTCCAGCTGAAATCAAAACTGAATTTGGAATCAGTAAGGGACAATTCAAACGAGCCGTTGGCCATTTACTAAAGGCAGGGGCTGTGACACAAGAAGATGGTCAATTAAAATTAAAAGAAGAAGTGCAGTGAGATATTAATGGACAATGAACTTCAAGATTATTTACATGCCCTCCTGGTGGAACAGGGATTAACTAAAAATACCATTATTTCCTACCGTCAGGAATTGACAGAATTTTTTGATTTTTTGAAAATTCAAAAAATTTCAGAATTTAATCAAATTGATCGGTACACTATTTTGAACTACTTAAAATTTTGTGATGATCAAAATAAATCAAGAAATTCAGTGATTCATACTGTGACAAGTTTACGCCAGTTCTTTAATTATTTAATGGCTCAAAATAAAATCACAATGGATCCAATGTTAAAAATTGACACACCAAAATCAGCTCATCATTTACCTCAAGTATTGAGTGCTGCCGAAGTTGAATCACTTTTAAAAGTCCCAGACACTCATAAGAAGTTGGGTGTACGTGATCGAACACTGTTAGAAGTTATGTATGCCACCGGTTTACGGGTGAGTGAGGCTGCGAACCTCAAACTAGATGATTTACGTTTAGAAATGGGTCTAATTTCAACAATTGGGAAAGGAAATAAGCAACGAATTATTCCCATTGGCGATGTCGCTATTCAATGGCTAGAAAGTTATTTAACAGATGCACGAATTCAGTTATTACATGGCCGAGAAAGCCCCTATGTTTTTTTGAACAATCACGGTAGACAATTGACCAGACAGGGAATATGGAAAAATCTAAAAGTCATAGTCAAAAAAGCAGGTATCGAAAAAGATGTTACCCCTCATACACTACGCCACTCTTTTGCGACTACTTTACTAGAAAATGGTGCAGATTTAAGAACTGTTCAAGAATTGCTTGGTCACGCTGATATTTCGACTACCCAAATTTATACTCATGTAACAAAAAAACATTTGACCGATGTATACAACAAATACCATCCACGAGCATGAGCAAAATTGTGGGTATCTTTAAAATATGGTAAAGTTATTAGTAACACTTATGTTTTTAATTGAACAGACCCCTAGGAGGCTGAGTTCAACTTGTTAGTAAAATATAGAGATTCTTTCCAAAAAATAGTTATGGGATTGTTGTCGTTCATTCCAGGGCTTAAAGATATTGATCGCATTAACCACGAACTAGAGTGGTATGCCACTAATGATGATCGTAATTTATATCTGCAAAAGAATGAAAGTGGCGATTTTATCGGATTAGTAGGCGTTGAAAAACAAGATCACTATCTGATGATTCATCATTTGGCATTCATTCCTCAACAGCAAACGGAGGCCAACGAAAGTGATATTTTTGATTCGTTAGCTAACTATTATCCAGACCTGCAAATGATGGGAATGATTGAAACAACGCCTGCATTAGCAAGGTGGGAAAAAGCAAAAAATGAAAAACAAGAACACTGATCATTTAGAGACTTTACCAAACGTAAAGATTAATGATTTTGAAGGCCCACTTGATTTGTTATTGCATTTGATTAAACAGGCAAAAATGGATATTTATGATATCCAAATTTCTGAAATCACTTCACAATATTTGGCCTATCTGCATCGTAATCAACAGTTGCAGTTGGACATTGCAGGTGAATACTTAATCATGGCGGCAACTTTGATGAAAATCAAAAGTAAACTACTTTTACCGACTGAGTTCAATTCAGAAGATGATTCTGAGGAAAATTCTGATCCTCGTTTGGATTTAGTAACTCAGTTAGTGGAGTATCAAAAATATCAGCAAGCAGCAAAAGAACTTCAGGATCAAGAAAGAAAACGTGATCAATATTATACAAGGGAAGAATCAGCAGTTCCCCAAGGTATGAAATTAGCTCATTTGGCACCTGGCCTCACGTTAAAAGTGCTGCAACAAGCATTTCAAAAGGTTTTAATCAGACAAGAAAATGCGCAACCTATTCATCGAACTGTTGCAGAGGATTCAATTTCCATTGTTGAAAGGACACATTATATTAAAAGGTCGTTACAAGGCCATCCAGATGGAATTATATTTGACTCTCTTTTTGAAACCAGTGTGAGTGTGTCAGGTGTTGTAGTGACGTTCATGGCGATGCTAGAAATGGTCAAAAAACGGCAATTAACTTTCCAACAAGATGATCAATTGGGAACCATTAAATTATTTAATTTGGGTGAAGTAGAAGATGGTAAGTAATTTACAAAAAGTAGAAGCCCTTTTATTTGTCAGTGGTGAAGATGGGCTAAGCGTTGCTGATCTTTCAGAAATGACTGGTTTTATGAAGCCAGCTGTAACAGCAATGTTAGATAAATTAGCCAAAAAGTACCAAAAAGATCCAGACTCTGCTTTAACTGTTTTGAATTTTGGCCAAGTTTATCGACTAGCAACTAAGGCTGAAATGTCCTCAGTAATTAAAAATTATTTTGATGCACCGCAGCTAACAAAATTATCACCAGCCTCTCTTGAGGTGCTTGCGATAATTGCTTATAAACAGCCCATTACGAGACTTGAAATTGATGATATTCGTGGCGTTCAAAGTGGATCGATGCTCCAGAAGTTGACGATTCGTAATTTAATTAATGAGGCTGGTAGACTAGATGAACCTGGCAGACCCATTCTTTATCAAACAACAGATTATTTTCTGGATTATTTTGGATTAGATAATCTGCAGAATTTACCAAAGTTACCAGACATTCAGCCAGATAATCTGGATGATAACGGTGATCTGTATTTAAAACAGTTTAACGAAAAATTACATGAAAATGAGGCAAAATAGATGGCAAGTGAAAGATTACAAAAAGTAATGGCAGAAGCGGGGGTCGCCTCTCGACGGAAGTCAGAGACCTTGATTACGACAGGTCATGTGAAGGTTAACGGTCAGACAACTAAAGTATTAGGAACTAAAGTTGACGATGACGATCACATTGAAGTTGATGGGGTTCCTTTGCAACGTGAAAAACTTGTTTATCTTCTTTTTTACAAGCCACGTGGTGTGATTTCCAGCGTTAAAGATGAGAAAAATCGTAAAACGGTTATGAGTTATTTTCCAGATGTCCGACAAAGAATTTATCCAGTAGGTCGTTTGGATTATGATACTTCAGGTATTTTATTGATGACCAATGATGGCAATTTAGCAAACAAACTAACTCATCCAAAATATAAGTTTGAAAAAACATATGTTGCCAAAGTCGAAGGTATTCCAACTAATGATCAATTAGAGAAGCTTAGACACGGTGTGCGCATCGATAAAAAGGTGACAGCTCCTGCAAAAACCAAAATCATGAGTTCAGATTTGGACAAAAAAACGGCCATTGTTGAAATCACGATTCATGAAGGGCGTAATCATCAGGTGAAAAAAATGTTCGAAAAAATTGGTCATCCTGTTACCAAGTTAAAACGTGAGAAGTATGGCTTCTTAACATTAGATGGATTGCAATCGGGCGAATGGCGTTCTTTAAAACCTGACGAAGTTAATCGATTAACACGACGGTAGGTAATCATGAAAAAGGATTTAACATTTTCAGATTTTTTATTACAGTTTTTGAGTACTGAAGAATGGCGGCGGCCCAAGGTACTCTTGAATAATCTAATTGGGAGAAGAACCGTGTCCAACCTTTTTTGGGGAGCACAATATGGTCTTCTGCCTTTTTTTAATTTGTTTTCCAAGTTATCTGCTGACGATTTTGAGTTGGCACTTAAAAGGCTACACAAAAGAGGTCTAATTGAAAGTCAGCAGGATGGTAAAGTTTTACTCACAAAGACTGGAAAACAAGAACAAAAATCGGTTATAGATTATATTTCTCAATTTCACTTCCGTGGAATTGGCTTACATACAAATCTCAATAATATTCAGCAATGTTTAAATTTAGTTATTCAAATCACATCTGAATTTTCTTATCAAAATAACCGTTATTATCCGTTACAATATTCTGGACAGACCATGGCTCGAGCTAAACAGTGGTTTGTTAAAAACAAATCAATAGAACTGCCTAGAAAGTTGCACGCCGAATTGACAGATTTTTTGTTGACAATTCCTGCTGATGAAGCGAATGCTTTTACCAATAGCATGATTGGTCATGACGATTTCGGCTTAACGGATCAGCAAATTAAAACAGCGTTAAACGTAACGCCATTTAACTGGAAATTACGAAGTCTTTCGCTCGTTGCTGCATTTGTGAAGTGGGCTTCTGCAGACTCAGATACCCATTTTTTATGCCAACAAATAGTGTCCCCATGGCTCACAACATCTGCACTTTCAACTAGTAGTGCATTGTCTTATCAACTTTATTTAAAAAACACTAATCTTCAAGCAGTTGCAAATTGTCGGCGGGTGAAGCTAAATACAATCAAGGAGCATTTACTAGAAGCTGCCATTCTAACACCGAGTTTTCCCTTTCAGTTGATTCTTCCAAATAAGTTTTCTTCAGATTTAGAAACTTATTTGGGTGCGCATACTATCAATCAGTGGCAATTTGACGAAGTTTCAAAATTAGACTCGCAGTTTTCTTTTTTTGAATTTCGTTTACTTCAGATTGAAAGAGGGCACATTCAATATGCAAATTGATGATAAACAGTTATACAAAATATTACAGAGCAAATTTGGTTTTTCCGAGTTTAAACCGGGCCAACTTGATATAATACATCGGCTTTGCTTGAAAGAAAATGTTTTAGCTGTCCTTCCAACAGGAACCGGAAAATCTTTAGTTTATCAACTTTTGGGGTATCTATTGAGACAACCCATTCTTGTCATTTCTCCACTAATTTCATTAATTGACGATCAGGTTGCCCGGCTCAACCGTCTTGGTGAAAAACATGTTATTGGCTTAACCTCCAAGTTGGATCATAATCAACGCCAGTTTGCACTCAATCATCTTCAAGATTATCGATTTATTTATCTTTCTCCCGAAATGGCAAACCAACCGGAAGTTTTGAACGCTTTACGACGATTGACTTTTGGGTTGTTTGTTATTGATGAGGCCCACTGTCTTTCCCAATGGGGGCCGGATTTTCGCCCGGATTATTTAAAACTAAAGGATCTTCGTAAACAACTAGGGACGCCTACGACTTTAATGTTAACCGCAACAGCTACTGAAGCAGTACGCCAAGATATTATCCAAAAAATGGCGCTTGCAAGTGATCAAGTTGAACAGGTTGTTTATTCAGTTGATCGTCCGAACATCTATTTGGAAGTTGAACATTGTCAAACATCAGCTGAGAAAAAAGAAAAATTAATAAAATTATTACAAACACTTGGTGGATCTGGTATCGTTTACTTTTCAAGTAAGAAAATTGCCAATCAAATGACGGAACTAATCGGCCAGCAAAGTGGTCGATCAGTTGCTGCTTATCACGCAGATATTGACTTACAAGATCGTTATCGTATCCAGCAACAATTTATGCAAGGTAAATTAGACGTGATTTGTGCCACTAGTGCATTTGGAATGGGGATTGATAAAAATAATATTCGCTTCGTGATTCATTATCACATGCCCGGAAATTTAGAAGATTATCTTCAAGAAATTGGTCGGGCAGGTCGAGATCAGCAGGAAAGTATTGCAATTTTACTGTACACTGCTGGCGATGAATATATTCCCAGTACGCTCAACATGGCCAGTTTCCCGAGTGCAACAAATGTCCAAACGTTCTTTATGAAACCAGAAAGTCGCGCATCATTTGAACCTGACCAAAAACAATTATTGGATTATTATCGTAATCAGAATAAATCAGCACAAGAGGTCAGCAAAATTTTTGAGAATCGTCAGTTAGCTAAACAAACTAATTTGATGAAAATGTTGGCTTTTGTAAACGAAAATGGTTGTTTACGTCAAAATTTATTGGCACATTTTGATGAGGAAGAGCCTAAGCATGATGAACAATGTTGTGGGATCGATTGTGCATTAGATGCAATTTCAACACTTCATTTAGATACTAAGGATATCCCTGGGGGAAAAATAGCCTATGGATCATCTTTAATTCCGTGGCAAACACGTTTGAACCAATTATTTTCACAGAAAAATTAAACACGAAAATTAGTCGATATGTTACAATTGTTCTGGTAGTTTTTTCTAGGAGGAATGAAAATGAGTCAAAATAAAAATACCAATTCTGATGATAAGCAAACGGAAAAACAACGATCTAGCACTGATAATCCTATGGGTTCGCCTTCAAGAAGGGCAAATCGTAAATCATACCGCTACACTAAATTAATTGTCACGGTAGTCGGAATTGTGGTGGTTTTATTATTCATTTCACCAATTGTGTTTTATAAGTATAATCAAAACAATTTTAATCGACCACAAACAAATGCTCAAATTGCTTCGTCAAAAAGAAAGGCTAGCGCTTCCAGTAAAGCAATTGCTGATAAGGCTGCTGCAAAATCTTCTAAGAAGTTAGCTAGTTCTGAAAGCAAAAGCAAATCTAAAGCAGAAAAGGCATCAAGTGAGAAAGCTAAAAGCAGCTCTTTAGCTGTGTCAAGTTCCAAAGCTGCGGCTATCTCTGCTTCAAAAGCATCTAGCAGTTCCAGTTCGTCTAGTTCAAGTTCTAGTAGTAGTTCTAGCTCTAGCTCTAGTTCATCAAGTAGCACAACCAAAAAATATGTGACTGTTCCTGCTGGAGAAGGACTATATAGAATTGCTGTAAATAATGGTATTTCACAACAAAAATTAATGGAGCTTAATGGTTTAACAAGTAGCTCTGAGTTAAAGCCTGGACAACGTTTACGGGTTAAATAATTAAATTAGGGGTTGTTTATTCATGGAAAATCAGAAGATACAGGTTGCAATTGACGGACCAGCATCTGCTGGAAAAAGCACAGTTGCCAAATTAGTAGCAAAAAAATTTGGCTATATTTATTGTGACACGGGTGCGATGTATCGGGCTGTCACATTAAAAGCCATTCAAAGCCAAATCGAATTGACAGATGAGTCTGCAGTTGTGGCCATGTTAAAGCAGACACAGATCTCTTTTCAACCAGGTGATCCAGTTCAGCATGTGTTCATTGACGGTAATGAAATAACAGAGGCTATTCGCCAGCCAAAAATTACGAATTCTGTTTCAACAATTGCTAGTTTAGGTGGTGTTCGGGCAGAGCTAGTTAATCGTCAAAGAGATATCGCTAAACAAAGCAGCATTGTAATGGACGGCCGTGACATTGGTACAGCTGTTTTACCAAACGCACCAGTCAAAATATTTCTGATTGCCAGTGTCTCTGAGCGTGCTGAACGGCGTTACAAAGAAAATATGGGTAAGGGAATTGAGACGCCTTTAGAGCAATTAAAAAAGGAAATTGAAATTCGGGATCATAAAGATTCAACCCGAAAAGTGTCGCCGCTAACCAAGGCAAGTGATGCAATCGAAGTTGATACAACCTCAATGAGCGTTGAACAAGTTGTTGATGAGATTACAAAAATCATTAATGAAAAAATAAAATAAGATTTCTGATTTATTTAACTAGCTTTTATCAGCAAATTCAGCTATGATAGAATAGTATAGTGTTGTTAAGGAGGAAATTCGTAATGAGCGAAAACGAATCAGGTCAAAATAATGATTTATTAAACGCACTTAATAGTGTGGAAGAAGTAAAAATCGGTGATGTCGTAAAAGGTGAAGTTTTGGACATTGACGATGACAAACAAGTTATTGTGGGTATTGAAGGTACCGGTGTTGAAGGCGTAGTTCCATTACGTGAGCTCTCAACTGCTCACATTGATGATATCAACGACGCCGTTAAAGTTGGTGACAAGTTGGATCTTGTTGTTGTTTCAAAAATTGGGAATGACAAAGAGGGCGGCAGTTACTTACTTTCTCATCGTCGTATTGAAGCCCGCAAAGTTTGGGACGAAATTCAGAAAAAGGCTGACGGTGGTGTTGAAATTGAAGCACCTGTTACCCAAGTTGTTAAGGGCGGTTTAGTTGTTGATGCTGGTGTTCGTGGATTTATTCCAGCTTCGATGATTGAAGATCGTTATGTTGAAGATCTTAATGTATACAAAGATCAAACATTGAAGTTAAAGATTATTGAAGTTAATCCAGCTGACAACCGTTTGATCTTGTCTCATAAGGCAATTGTTCAAGAAGAGAATGCTGCTAAACGTGAAGAATTAATGTCACATCTTCAAGCTGGCGACATTGTTGAAGGAACTGTAGCTCGTTTAACAAACTTTGGTGCTTTCGTAGACCTTGGTGGTGTTGATGGATTAGTCCATGTTTCTGAAATTGCTTATGAGCATGTTAATAAACCTTCAGATAAATTAAAAGTTGGTCAAAAAATCAATGTGAAGGTTCTTGCAATTGATGAAGACCGTGGCCGTATTTCATTGTCATTGAAACAGACATTGCCTGGACCTTGGGATGATATCGAAGAAAAGGCAGCTGCTGGTTCTGTTTTGGATGGTACTGTTAAACGTTTGACTGATTTCGGTGCTTTTGTTGAAGTATTCCCTGGTGTTGAAGGATTAGTTCACATTTCACAAATCTCTCACAAACACATTGATAGTCCTAGTGATGTCTTAAAGACTGGTGACAAGATCAAGGTTAAGGTTTTGGAAGTTCATCCAGATGCTCATCGATTGGCACTCTCAATCAAAGCTTTGGAAGAAGCACCTAAGTCAGAACCTAAACAACGTAATTCTCGCAGCAGCCGTCCTGCAGCTAATAACTACAAGAACGATGCACCTGAGGAAAGTACTGGATTTACATTAGGCGATTTAATTGGTAATGAACTTAAAGGTAGCCAGGATAATGACGAAAAGTAATTTAAAATAACAATTACTGGGGCTGTGATTATTTCACAGCCTTTTTTATAAACTAGAAAGTGAGGTTCTACTATGGCAAATCCTATTGTTGCCATTGTTGGCCGTCCCAATGTGGGAAAATCAACAATTTTTAACCGGGTAGTGGGAGATCGTATTTCGATCGTTGAAGACACTCCTGGTGTAACTCGTGACCGTATTTACGCACATAGTGAATGGGTCGGACATGAATTCAGTGTGATTGATACTGGTGGTATCGATATTAGCGATGAACCATTTGTGAATCAAATTCAAGACCAAGCAGAGATTGCAATCGATGAGGCTGATGTCATCGTTTTTCTTGTAAGCGTTAAAGAGGGCATTACTGATGCTGACGAAAAAGTAGCTCGTATTTTATATAAAGCCGATAAACCTGTTATTCTAGCTGTTAATAAAGTGGATAATGCGGAGTTACGTCAAGAAATTTATGACTTCTATAGTCTAGGATTTGGTGATCCCTATCCAATTTCTGGGAGTCATGGTCTTGGTTTAGGTGACTTATTGGATGCTATCGTTAAAGAATTTCCTGATTCAGATACTGATGAAAAAGATGACTCCATCCGTTTTAGTTTAATTGGCCGTCCTAATGTGGGGAAATCGTCTATTGTCAATGCATTGTTAGGGGAAGACCGGGTCATCGTATCTGATATTGCAGGCACGACTCGTGACGCAATTGATACGAAGTTTACAACGCCTGAAGGAAACGACTTTACCATGGTTGACACCGCTGGTATGCGAAAAAAGGGTAAAGTTTACGAAAATACTGAAAGATATAGTGTCATGCGTGCAATGAAAGCTATTGATAACAGTAATGTGGTGTTAGTAGTTCTAAATGCTGAAGAAGGAATTCGCGAACAAGACAAACGAATTGCCGGTTATGCGCATGAGGCCGGTCGGGGAATCATCATCGTTGTTAACAAATGGGATACTTTAAAAAAGGATAATCATACGCTTCATGAATTTGAAGCTGGAATTCGTGATCAATTTGCTTACTTAAGCTACGCACCAATTATCTTCGTTTCTGCCGTTACTAAACAACGACTAGGTCAGTTACCAGAATTAATTAAACGAGTTGATGAGAACCATCGGCGCCGTGTGCAATCATCAACACTTAATGATGTGCTTATGGATGCGATTGCTATTAATCCAACACCAAGTGATAATGGCAAACGGCTTCGTGTCTATTACGGCACACAGGTAAGTACAGAGCCGCCGACCTTTGTCATCTTTGTGAATGACCCAGATATGATGCACTTTTCATACGAAAGATTTTTGGAAAATCGGATTCGGGAAGTGTTTGATTTTTCTGGAACACCAATTCACTTAATTGAGCGTCATCGTAAGTAATTGTCAATGATTTGCTTGTTTTTTAAAGAAAACGCTTATTTTTTTGATAATTAAGATGAAAAGCCTTGTCATAACAGTCTTCCTGTGATATCTTTGAAATTGAAATAATACCGTTCAGGGTTATTGTTTCGTCAATCTTGGACCACTCAAGATTGATAAAGTTGATGATTAAGTCATCAACTCAATTTTTCCTAGGAGGTGAATCACATGGCAAACAAAGCTCAATTAGTAGATGATGTTGCATCAAAAACTGGTTTAACTAAAAAGGATGCTGCCGCAGCTGTAGATGCTGTATTTGGCTCAGTTCAATCCACTTTAGCAAAAGGTGAGAAGGTTCAATTGATCGGTTTCGGTAACTTTGAAGTACGTCAACGTGCTGCACGTAAGGGACGTAACCCTCAAACTGGTAAGGAAATTCAAATTCCGGCTAGCAAGGTACCTGCATTTAAACCAGGAAAAGCATTGAAGGATGCAGTTAAATAGTCTTTCAAATTTTCCATTTGAGATCCAGCATAACAACTGTTATGCTGGATTTTTAAATTCAAAACACTTAGTATAGAGATACTATTTTTTGATGAAAGGTGGACAACATGAGTTATTCAGAACAAGCGTTACAAAAAATTGAAGACGGTGACATTAAGGAAGCCAACCGGTTATATGCTTGGGCCCTTCGAAAAGATGATGATGACACTCTGAACAGTTTTGCTGAAGAACTTTATGGGCTTGGCTTTGATAACAAGGCCAAACGAATATATGAAAAACTCTTAGAAAAATATCCTGATGAAGACTCTTTGCAAGTTAATCTGGCGGACATTGAAATTGGCCAAGGTCACACAGATGAAGCTTTACAACATTTGGCCACCGTCAAGCCTGACTCTGATGCTTATCTTCAATCCTTGCTCGTAGCAGCCGATCTCTATCAAACTGAGGAATTATACGAAGTAAGTGAACAAAAGCTGTTAGAGGCCGAAAGAATTGCACCTGATGAACAAGTAGTGTTATTTGCACTAGGTGAATTTTATAATATGATGCAAAATTATAAAAAAGCGGCCGATTATTATTTAACTTTAATTAAGCGGGGCATTTTAACCCTTTCTTCTGTCGATTTGGTGGCACGCTTAGCGACTGCCTATGCCGGGATGGGAAAATTCGAAACTAGTATGGCTTACTTTGAACAAATTAAAACTGTAAATAAAACACCCGATATTTTATTCCAGCAAGGATTTGTTTACTTGCAACTAAAGGATTACACAAATGCAATCGATTTATTAACCCAACTGCGGGAAACGAATCCAGACTACGTGTCCTTATATTCAATTTTAGCAACGGCTCAAGAAAAAAATGGTGATATTGAAGCGGCTTATAAAACAGCGCAAGAGGGAATTGGTTTTGATGAATTTAACGAAGATTTATTCTCACAAGCGGCGGAACTGGCTAATCAACTCCAAAAATACGATGATGTTGAAAGTTATTTAAAAAAGGCCTTGAAAATTAATCCCGAACAAATGCGGACAGTTGTGCAATTAAGTAACCTGTATATTTCTCAGCAGCGCTATCAGGATAACTATGATTTATTGCAACCATACATTGAAGAAAATGATTTGGATCCACAAATATACTGGAATATTGCTGTTTCTGATGAAAAACTCGAACACATTCCTGAAGCTAAAGAAGCCTATCAAAATGCATTTCCGTTTTTCACAAATAATGCAGATTTCTTACATGCGGCCGTTTATTTCTTTAGACAAATTGGGAACACTGATTGGGCGATAAAAAGTTTGAAAGCCTATTTGAACCTAGTTCCTGACGATTCAGAATTTAGTCTGATGTTAGAAGATTACGAAACTAACGGATTTTGAGATTCTTAATCATTTTGTGATAAGATAGAATTCGTGTTTAAATTTTATAAAAGTCAAGATCGAGGAAAAGTAATGAGTGCTGAACAATACAAAATTAAAAGTTATTCGCCAAAATTTGCAAAAAAAACAGTTACGGTTATGCGAAAAGTCAATCAAAGAATTTTCGGGAGTCTTGATAACGCCAGTTTTGATGACCAGGTTGAGCATTTTAAAAATGTGCTAGCCAAAAAATACGATATGCGAATTGTGACAAGTTTTAACGAGCGCACTATCTATGGTGTTGTCATATTTGATCAAAATCAGATTCTAGATCTTCTAATTGATCCTACCCAAAAGGGACTTGGTATTTCTGACACATTAATAACTATTGTGAAAAAGCTAAGCAAAGGTTCTTTGCAATGTGATACGAAAAGTCGCCAATTATCAACAATTTTAATGCAAAATGGTTTTAAGAACGTGTCAACTAATCATTTTGTTTGGAATCAAAACAATTGAGAACAGGAGAATTTTAAATGAGTAATCAAATTTATCTTGCCGCACCATTTTTTAGTCCTAAGCAAAAGGAACATGTTCGGACCGTGCAAAATTTATTGGCTAAGAATCCTACCTTAGATGCCAAGAATATTTTCATTCCAATGGAACACCAAATGGAAAGTGAAGAATTTGGTTCTTTTCGTTGGCAAACGGGAGTTTTTAATAGTGATATGCGCCAGGTTCATCGCGCAACTGCTGTGGTTGCCATTTTAGATTACAAACTGGATACAGATGGCATTAACCAACCGGATAGCGGGACAATTTTTGAAATTGGCGCTGCGTTTGATGCTAATATTCCTGTTATTATGGTTCAGTTTGCGCATGATCAAGAATTAAATCTTATGCTTTCTAGAAGTTACACAGCTTTCTTTAATGGCGAAAATGAGATTAAGCAACTTGAAACCTATAATTTTAATGATTTACCCACAATTTTTAGTGATGTTAAAGTATTTTAGAACAATCAAAAATGTCACATGTTTATCATTCAAACGATGATAAACATGTGACATTTTATTTTTTAACAAAATTAGTTAACTTTTTGGCCAGTTGGCGAATCATAAGTAAAGCCCTCACCAATAACTTCATGAACATCAATAACTGAAATAAAAGCGTGTGGATCAATTTTATCAACAATTCGTTTGGCTTCACTCAATTCATTTGGTGAGAGGACACAAAAAACCATCTTTTTCTCATCTTTTGAATAAGCACCCTGAACATGAACAAAACTTGCACCCCGCTGCAGTTCAATCATTAATTGATCAGCGATCAGTTGGTAACTTTCGCTAATGACCAAAATTCCCCGCGCTGCATATGAACCAACTTGCGTGAAGGTCACAATTCGAGAGAATACAAATGCTGCCAACAGAGTATACATCATTTGACGGATATCAATGTAGCAAAGTGAAATCGTTAAAACCACCGCATCTAATGCAAATAAGGTTTGTCCCATTGGAATTCCACGTTTTTGCTCGATAATACGAGCAATTACGTCTGTTCCTCCAGTTGTACCACCAAACCGATAGACAAGTCCACTCCCAAAGCCACCAGCAAGCCCGGCAAGAATTCCAGCAATAAACATGTCATGGCTAATATCAATGTTTATGGGGACCCTTTGCCAAATCCACAACCACATAGATAACATTAAAGTCCCGAAAATTGTGTAGTACAGAGCACGTTTGCCTAAAAAACGATAACCAATAACGAGAAGCGGAATATTAATTAAAATCGTTGTATACGCCGGATCAATATGAAAAAGGGCACGAAAAATCAAAGTGATTCCAGTAGCGCCACCTTCAGCTAAATGGTTGGGAATGTTAACCGCTGCTAAACCTAAACCATATAGACAGCATCCTAACATAATCATGAATAAATCCTTAAATCGAACGGGTTCTTTTTTTATCATGTTTTTCACCTACTTCACTTCAATATCATAACATATTCGTCAGACGAACCGGCCGTATCCATTTTAAAAAAACCTGGTTTCTGTTAAGATTAAATCTGATAACATTATCTCGAAATATTTAAACTTAGGTTGGCGAACTTTGTATGCAAATAAAAAAATTACCGATTGAATTTCTTACTGCACGTCCCATTTTGCAAACAATTGAAAATGCTGGATATGAAGCCTACTTTGTGGGTGGCAGTGTGCGCGACACAATTTTGAACGATGAAATTCATGATGTGGATATCGCGACTAGTGCTTATCCATCAGAAGTTAAAGCATTGTTTCCCCGGACAGTTGATACAGGAATTAAGCATGGAACGGTCATGATTTTAAGTGGATCCAATCAGTATGAGGTAACCACTTTTCGAACCGAAAGTGGTTATCAGGATTTTCGAAGACCTGATAAAGTTACTTTTGTGCGCTCTTTAACAGAGGATCTGAAACGACGGGATTTCACTGTCAATGCTTTAGCACTTAAGGAAGACGGAACGGTCGTGGACCTTTTTAATGGTTTGCAAGATCTTCAAGACCACATTCTTCGAGCAGTAGGCAAACCGGAAGAACGATTTCATGAAGATGCTTTACGCATGATGCGCGCGATTCGTTTTGCTAGCAAACTGGATTTTGCCATTGAAGCTACAACAGAAACTGCGATTAAACATCATGCAGAATTGTTAGAAAAAATTGCGGTGGAACGGATTCTGGTTGAGTTTGAAAAAATGATGATGGGCCAAAATCCGGTGAAGGGCATTCACTATTTCATTGACACCGGCTTATATGCGTATTGTCCACAATTGCAGGGTCAATCAAAGGCACTATCTGAATTATTGAACTTACACCCCGATGTGCGACTAATCAACGAAACTCAAGTTTGGTTACTTCTGTGTCGGTCCTTAAAACTATCGGCGGTCAAAAGTCACAGTTTTTTAAAGGCTTGGAAAACCTCTAACGAATTAATTGCGGCAGTCAATAATGGCTTAAAATTATTTGAAGCTATTGATCAAGGAACAGTTTCAGAAAAAATTCTTTTTCAAACTGGTAAAACGGTTTTAACGGATGCTATGGCAGTATTAAATGCCATTTCAGCTCACGTCAATACGAGCGAACTTTTGGCTCGGTATGAGGCCTTACCTATTAAGGATAGCCATGAATTACGGCTCAATGGAGGGGATCTCCTTCAGAGAAGAATTACCACGCCTGGCCCCAAATTAGGAAAGATTCTGGCCAAATTATTAAATGACGTGTTAACAGGCAAGGTTAAAAACAGCAAATCAGAATTACTTTTAGAAGCAAAGCGAATTGCTTCTAAAAACTAGAAAGATGACAAATTATGCAAACTTTAAAAGCAGAAGATTTAACTGAAACGTATGGCACAAAAACTCTTTTTAATAAAATAAATTTTTTGATTAACGAACAAGACCGGATCGGTTTAATCGGAACGAATGGAACAGGAAAAACTAGTCTTTTAAACGTCCTTGCCAATATTGATCCACAAGACTCTGGTCAAATTGAAACACCCAAAAATTATACAATCGGTTATTTACGCCAAACACCCGCGTTAGATGAAAGCCTGACAATTATCGATGCTGTTTTTGCGGGTTCACAGACCGTTTTTAAAACGATTCGTTTTTATGAACAAGCTTTGGCTAAATATTCCCAAGATCCCGAAGATGCTGAAAACCAACGGCAATTTGAATCTGCCGAACAGCGCATGAACCAAGAGGATGCGTGGACTGCTGAAAGTGACGTTAAAACTATTCTAACCCAGCTTCACATCATGGATCTTAATCAAAAAATTGGTACATTATCTGGAGGTCAACAAAAAAGAGTTGATTTGGCTCAAACCTTAATTCAAGCACCTGACCTCCTCATGCTGGACGAACCAACGAATCATTTGGATTTCGATTCTATCGCCTGGCTAGAACAATACCTGACATCTTATAAGGGTGCACTATTAATTGTGACGCATGATCGTTATTTTCTGGATCGAGTTGCTAATCAAATTTGGGAGCTTTCTTTTGGAAATCTCCGTCAGTATCCGGGCAACTATCAAGCTTACGTTGCTAAAAAAGCTGAACAAGAAGAACAAGAAGCTGTTCAATCACAAAAAGAAAGACGGCTTTATAAACAGGAATTGGCTTGGATGCGACGGGGACCGCAGGCTCGCGGTACTAAGCAACAAGCGCGAATTAACCGGTTTGAAACCCTTAGCAGTTCCGTAAATGCACCCGAGCAATCAGCGGATAATATTGCCGTTCAACTGGGACAACAACGTTTGGGTAAAAAGGTAATCGAGTTTAAACATGCGTCTCTAAATTTAGGTTCTCACATCATATTAAAGGATTTTTCTGAACTCATTCAAGCAGATGAGCGCGTCGGAATTACTGGTAATAACGGAACTGGAAAGTCCACATTATTAAATGTTATTGCGCAGTTACAACCGATAGACGATGGCATTATTGATATTGGCGAAACAGTTAAACTAGGGTACTACACGCAAAAGATTGAACCAATCCCAGAAGATAAACGTATCATTAGCTATCTTAGTGATGTTGGTTCAGGTGTTTTGAATGCGAACGGTGAACATATTAGTGTTACCAACTTATTAGAACAGTTTCTGTTTCCAAGATCTATGCATGGGACTTTGATTAGAAAGTTATCGGGTGGTGAAAAACGGCGCTTATACTTATTGAAAATTTTAATGCAGCAGCCAAATGTCTTATTGTTAGACGAACCTACAAATGATTTAGATATTGGTACGTTAACCGTATTGGAAGATTACTTAACGCATTTTCGAGGCACTGTCATTACAGTTTCTCATGATCGTTACTTTTTGAATAAGGTAGCCGAACATTTATTAATATTTGAAGGTCAAGGAAAAATCAATCGCTTTACCGGACGCTTTACTGATTATCTACAACAACAGGATCAACCAGAAACACCGACTGTTACTGACGGAAAAAGGTTGAATCAAAGGCCGAGCCAACTGATCACCAGAAAAAAATAAAATTAACCTATGCCGAACAGTTAGAGTGGCAAACAATTGAGTCTGACATTGATGGTTTGGAAAATAAGAAGGCGGACCTTCAAAACCAGATGAATGATAATTCTGACGACTATGGAAAACTAGCCGATCTTCAAAAAAAGATTGATGAATTAGATGTAAAAATTGATAAAAAGATGAATCGCTGGGAATATTTAAGTCAATATGTAGATGATTGATCACAAGGAGGTTTCAAAATGTTAGAACAAGCTTATTTAGACTTAGCAGCCTATGTTTTGAAAAATGGTAATTACAAAAATGACCGGACCGGAACTGGCACCTACAGTACATTTGGCTATCAAATGCGCTTTAATTTAGCAGAAGGATTTCCTTTGTTAACCACAAAAAAAGTACCTTTTGGATTGATTAAAAGCGAATTAATGTGGTTTTTACGTGGCGATACTAATATTCGGTATCTCCTCCAGCATCACAATCATATTTGGGATGAATGGGCCTTTAAAAAGTGGGTACAAAGTGACGTTTATACTGGTCCAGATATGACAGATTTTGGTCGCCGGTCATTGAAGGATGCAGATTTTGCAAAAACTTATCAGGAACAGAAAAAGATTTTTGACAATAAAATCTTAACGGATGATGCTTTTTCAGCTCGATTTGGTGATCTGGGTAACGTTTACGGAAGTCAGTGGCGTGCTTGGAAAACTTCTACCGGTGACAGTATCGACCAAATTAGTGACGTCATTCAAACGATTAAAACTAATCCAGATTCACGACGCATGATCGTTTCGGCTTGGAATCCTGAAGATATTCCTTCAATGGCATTGCCACCTTGCCATACTATGTTTCAGTTTTATGTTTCTGAAGGCAAGTTAAGTTGTCAACTTTATCAACGAAGCGGTGATATCTTTCTCGGTGTGCCGTTTAACATTGCGAGTTATGCCTTATTAACCTGTTTGATTGCCAAAGAAACGGGCTTACAGCCAGGGGAGTTTATTCATACTTTAGGTGATGCTCATATTTACAGTAACCATGTTGAACAAGTCAAAACTCAACTTTCTAGAACACCAAGGCCAGCCCCAAAACTGATTATTGATAGTCAGGCAAAAAGTATCTTTGACTACAATGTGAAGGATATTCGCCTAGAAGGCTATGATCCTTATCCTGCAATTAAGGCGCCTGTCGCTGTATAAACAAGGGAGTTGATTAAATGTTAGCATTTATTTGGGCCGAGTCTCAAAATGGCGTTATTGGCAAACAAAATAAACTTCCTTGGCGCATCCCGGATGATACTCAGTATTTTAAGAAAATAACGACAGGGCATACAGTAATCATGGGGCGCAAAACGTTTGAGTCTTTTGGAGCAAAACCACTACCGCATCGTTTAAATGTTGTATTAACACGCAAAACCACTCTAGAAGAGACGGAAGAACTAAAAGTGTCTCATTCAATTACTGATTTATTAAAAACCTATAATTCTAATGATGAGTTGGTTTTTGTAATCGGCGGAAAAGAGATTTATCAGCAACTATATCCATACGTTCAAATGCTCTACCGCACCCGGATTGAACAGGACTTTGAAGGTGATACACAGATGATTCCAATTGATTATTCTCAGTGGCAACTTATGCAATCTATTCCTGGCCAGGGTCCCCAAACGATGCCAATTCCGCATGTTTTTGAAATTTATAAGCGAATTGAACCTAATGGTACCAACGAATAATGAAAATATGAGAATTCTCTGTTATAATCAATTCATAACTATATCTGTGTAGAAAGAGTGAACTTTAATGTCAAAAATCAAAATTGTGACCGATTCATCATGTGGTGTAACTGATCAAGAGGTTGCCGATTACAACATCACAATTGTACCCTTGACCGTTATGATTGATGATACAATCTATGTTGAACGCGAAACGATTACAAACGAAGAATTCTTAAACAAAATGCAAACTTCAAAAGCACTACCTAAAACTAGCCAACCACCAATTGGTAAGTTTGTGGAAGTCTTTGATAAGTTGGGCGAAGATGGTAGCCAAATTATTTGTTTCAATATGTTAGAAGCTATCAGCGGTACGGTCCATGCAGCTGAACAAGCGGCACAACTTTCTAAAGCAGATGTCACGGTAGTGGATAGTCAAACAACCGATCGAGCACTTGCTTTTCAAGTAATCGAGGCTGCTAAGCTAGCTCAACAAGGAAAAAGTCGCGATGAAATTTTAAAAGCTGCTGAGGATATTCGAGATCATACTAAATTATTTATGGGTGTCATGACACTCGATAATTTGGTTAAGGGTGGTCGAATTAACCGAATGACCGGGATGATTAGTGGTCTGTTAAACATAAAGATTGTGTTACAGGTAACTGGTGGTGAACTCAAAGTTGTGGCTAAAGGCCGTGGTATGAAAACAATCAGTCATTTCTTCGATGATGTTTATGAAAAAATGGCGAAATCACCAAACATTAAATCAATTGGTATTTCTCATGTTGGCGCTTTAAAAACAATTGCACCAATCAAAGCAAAAATTCATGAAATGTTTCCTGATATCAATATTTTGGTTCGGGAAACCGTTCCAATTATTGCAACTCATGGTGGTCCAGGCGCCTTTGCTTTAATGTATTATACTGGTGATTAGGTGTTATCAAAATTAGCGGGACAACTGGTAGAAATTTAAAAAACTACCATTTGTCCCGTGTTTATATAAGTCAAGAATTTTAGGAATCAGGGAGTAAATTTAATGAAAAAATTCATCGACTGGGTAATTATGCTTATCGTTTTTGCGGTGATCGTGGCGATGGTTGTGCTTGGATTAAATTATTATTTTCCAAAAAATTCTACAAATAACCAATCTTCAACCCCTACTAGAACAGTCCACAAAGTCACAAAAGTTCAAAAAAAACATGTTAACATAACCGCAGTTGGTGACTCGCTCACTTATGGTGTTGGAGATACCAAAAATGAGGGTGGGTATACCAAACGTTTGAAAAAAGATCTTAAGTCAACCTATCATTTGAAAGCCTCTGTTTCAAACTATGGGATTTCGGGTGAACGGAGCGATCAAATTTTAAAACGGGTTAAGCAAAACACAAAATTGCAGAAATCACTTAAAAATTCAGATGCAATTACGGTAACTGTCGGCGGAAATGATCTGTTTCAAGCTCTACAAAAATACTCAACTGCCTCCGAAGGCAAGTTCACGCTTTCGTTGGAGCGCCTTAATATCAAATATGCAACGCAAGTCCAGGATCTGTTAAAACAAATTAGGCGTTATAATCATTCTGCACCAATTTATGTTTTTGGAATTTATAATCCGTTTTTTGTTTATTTTCCTAACATCACACAGATTAATCGCGCAGTGACTAATTTTGATGAAACCACTAAAGCTGCGGTTTCACAATCAAATTCTGCATACTTTATTTCGGTAAACAAATTGTTATCGCAAGGACAGTATCAAAGCACCAAGGCACTTTCAGAATTGAAACAAAGTTCAACTGCAAAATCAATTAACGAAATGCAAATTAGTAAAATTGAAAAAAATCTTGAAAATACAAAAGAAAAGAATATTTACCTTTCCAGTAGCGATCATTTCCATCCTAATCCTAAAGGTTACGACCAAATGACCAGACTATTATTAAGAAGTATGAAAACTCATGAGCAATGGCTCTATAAGGACTGAAAAAAATGCAAAAACCTAATCAACTTACAAAAAAACGTCCCAATTTATGGAAATGGGCATTTATTATTTTATTGGCTTGCCTAGTTGCCTTTGGAATCTTTTTTAGGACGAGAATTGCCAATACTCCTGTCCCAGAAACCAAAAATACAGCAACTCAGACAGCAGCAGCTTCATTTGATGTTAATCTCAACAAAAAACAATTGAATGCGTTGATGGCGGCGTATTTAAAGCCATACCAAACGAATAAAAGTTTCACCTATCAATTGAAAGTCAATAAACAAGTCCTTTTAATTGGCAAAGTAAAAGTATTAGGGAGCGACGTAAACTATGCTTTATCATTAACACCTCAAGTTACCAATGCAGGAAACATAGTTTTAACAGCTAAACACTTGTCAGTTGGTGCTTTAAGTATCTCCCCAAAAATGGTTCTTGCGTATATTGGTTCAAATTATAAACTCCCAAAGTGGATTACGATGAGCGGGACAAAGATCACTTTAAATTTACAGAAGATTAAGACAACCAATGGTGTTTATTTTAAAGCTAAAAAATTAGACATTCAGAACAATAAATTTGTATTTTCAGTAAATATCCCTAAACAATCAAATTAGAGGCTTAATTATGAGTAAAACATTTTATCAATTTTTAATGACTCAGAGGAATCCAGAAAGTTACGAACCAATCGCCGAGTTTGCTAATAATGCATTTTTTGATCAATCATTTCCAAAACAATCAACAAACTTTAACGAAATTTCAAAATATTTAGAGCTAAATGGGAATTATTTACCTTCCATGACCGTTTTTGATGATGCCTGGCAAAAATATTTAGACCTAAATAATCATTAATAGACGGGAAGCTTTCAAATGAATAAAAAACAATCCAAAACAGTGAAACGATCTACTCTAGTTTGGTCCATTTTAGTTGCCTTAGTCGTTGGTGGCGCCCTCGCTTATGGGGTTGCATACTTTCAGACTAGAACCTTAGTTTCTCAGGCGCAAACAACCACTGCGTCAATGCAAAAAATTCAAGCAGTTTATGAAACTATAGAAGGTAATTATTATAAATCTGTGAGTGCAAAGAAGGTCACAAATGGTGCTATAAAAGGGATGATTTCGTCACTTGATGATCCATTCTCCGAGTATATGGATAAAACGGAAGCATCCAGTCTAAACGATCAGATTTCGTCAAGTTTTTCAGGAATTGGCGCAGAAGTGCAGAAGTCAGATCAGTATATAAAAATTATTTCACCAATCAAAGGAACGCCAGCTAAAAAGGTCGGTTTACAACCAGGCGATTTAATTACAGCGGTTAATGGTAAATCACTTGCCGGAAAATCAGTCACGGATGCCGTGAAACTGATGCGTGGCAAGATTGGGACTAAAGTTACACTGACAATTAAACGGGCTGGGAAGAGTTTTAAACAAACGCTGACAAGGGCAAAAATTCCAGTAAGTACGGTCAATTCAAAGGTTATTAATAAAAAAATTGGGTACATTCAGATCACCTCCGTGTCAGAGCGCACTGCGGCCGAGCTAAAGAAGGCGTTGAAGCGACTAGATAAGAAGGGTGTCACTTCATATGTATTGGACGTGAGGGACAATCCCGGCGGTTTAATGGACCAAGCTTTAAAGATGTCATCCATGTTTCTAAAAAATGGCAAAATTATCATGCGCGTACAGACCAAAAATGGTCAGCAACAAGTTTATAAAGCTGGGAAGAAATATGATGGTGGCTACAAGGTGACTAAACCAGTCGCTGTCCTAATGAATGGCGGAAGTGCTAGTGCCGCGGAAATATTTGCCGGCGCACTTCACCAATCAGCAGATGCACCTCTAATTGGGACACAATCGTATGGAAAGGGAACCGTTCAAACAGTTAGCGACTTCAAAGACAAGAGTGAAATGAAGATTACAATTGCCAAATGGTTAACACCAAATGGGGATTGGATTAATAAAAAGGGATTAACGCCAACTTATAAGGCAGATTATCCAAAATACGCTTACCTTCAGTTGATCAATACAAAGAAAACTTATAAAAACGGAGACGTTTCTAGTGAAATCAAGACATTACAAAAAGAATTAAAAGCGCTTGGTTACTTTAATGGTAAAGTTAATGGATACTTTGGTTCATCAACGGAAAATGCTGTTCAGGCATATCAAAAGAAGGAAAACTTAAAAGTAACTGGAACAGCCAATGAAAAAACTGTTTTAAGTATTGAAACCAAAGTTCAAAGTAAAGTTGCTAAGAATGATAATGCCTTAAAAAAGGCTGAAAGTATTTTAGACAAGTAAAGAAATAACGGAGAATATAATGGCAAACATACAATGGTTTCCAGGCCATATGGCCAAAGCAATTCGAGAAATTCAGGAAAAATTACATCTGGTTGATATTATTTTTGAATTGGTTGATGCCCGACTTCCTGAATCTTCAAGAAATCCAAAGGTTAAAGAAATTATTCAACAAAAACCTCATTTATTGATTTTGACTAAAAGTGATTTGGCTGATCCTCTAGTGACTAAGCAATGGTTAGACTACTATCATGAACAAGGACAGCAGGCAATTGCAGTGGATTCACGGGTGCGAACAATTGAAAGAAATATTCAAAAACCCGCGCAAGAGATCTTAGCACGACAATTAAAGAATCAAACCGATCGTGGTTTACAACAACAGACAATTCGGGCTGTTTGCGTGGGCATTCCTAACGTAGGAAAGTCAACCTTACTCAACCATTTGGTGAATAAAAAAATTGCTAAAACTGCCGATCGCCCTGGAGTAACCAAGAATCAACAGTGGCTTAAATCAAAAAATGGATTGGCACTTTTAGATACACCAGGAATTTTATGGCCTAAGTTTGAGGATCAAAGTGTAGGCAAGCGCTTGGCATTCACAGGAGCAATTAAGGAAAGTCTTTATGCCAGCGATGATGTCGCTTTATTTGGCCTTGAAGTTTTTAAAACTTATTATGCCAAAATGTTGAAAGATCGTTATAAACTCACTGATCAAGATTTGGAGCTAGCTACTCCTGATTTGTTACTTAAAATCACAAAGTTTCTTGGAATGGGCGAAGATTATGACCGGGCAAGTAACCGCATCATGCTAGATGCGCGTAAAGGAAAATTAGGCCGTTTTACTTTAGAACGGGTTGAGGACCTCACAAATGGAAAAACAACTAACAATTAAAGGCATTAAAAGTCAATTGGCTGCAATCAGTCAAGAAAATGATCCCCTGCTTATTCTTTACAAAGATGATCGTCGAGTTGGTGTTCAAAAATTATTAAAACAGACTTACAAGAAAATTCAACAACATCAACTTTTAGTTGCCAAATTTCAACAACGGTTAGCCCTTGAAAAAGTGGCTTGGAGTCACGGATTGAATTTTGTTGCTGGTATAGACGAAGTTGGCCGGGGATGCCTTGCTGGACCGGTTATTACTGCCGCCGTGATTTTGCCACACAATTTTTCAGTAATTGAAGTAAATGATTCCAAACAATTATCTCGACATACTAGGGAACGGCTTTACCCACAAATTATTGAACAAGCACTCGCCGTCTCGATTGGCGTTTCTTCACCAAGTGTCATTGACCAAATTAATATTTTACAAGCTACTCGGCAAGCAATGAAAAAAGCTGTGTTGGGCTTATCCATCTCCCCGGATAAACTTTTAGTAGATGCAGTTGATGTTCCGGTTGATATTCCTAAACAACGAATGTTTAAAGGAGATGCCAAAAGTGCTACCATTGCGGCAGCAAGTATTGTAGCTAAAGTCTATCGAGATCATTTGATGGCTATTTATGACCACCTTTATCCAGGATATGATTTTGCCGATAATATGGGTTATGGGACTGCCAAACATCTTCAGGGACTGCAAGCTTTCGGGACGACACCTATTCACCGATTAACTTTTGCACCAGTGAATCAATTCATAAAAAACTAATTTATTTGCGTATCTTTTTCTGTGAGGTGAAAAATATGCAAATTAAGCATTTTTTATTAAAGTTACATTTATGTAAAGGGATTGGCTGTCATGGGGAAACAAAGTTTTGGAATTGGTGGCATTTATATCATAAAAATGACCAAAATTGTGAATTATCGGCTACCGATATCACAGCACTAGGATTTGTTAGTAAGCAAAACCACATGCAATTTATGAACGATTTTAATTCAAATCGTTTGCAAGATTCTATAAATCGGCATCTTACTGAAACCAAGATATTGGCAATTTGCGACGATAATTATCCCATTCAATTAAAAGAATCTTATATGGCTCCAGTGATTCTCTTCTACCAGGGAACATTGGAGCTTTTGCGCTTCCCATTATTAGGTGTCGTGGGGGCTCGATTGGCTGATCATTATGGTGTGGAAAGTTTAAACATCCTTTTGCCAGATGTCATCAAACAAAATATTGCCGTTATCAGCGGTTTGGCTGATGGTATTGATGCTTTGTCACACAAAGAAGCTCTTCGCCAGCACGGTTACACAATTGGTGTTATTGGGACGGGTTTAAATCGTTATTACCCCAGGAAAAATATAAAACTTCAAAAATATATGGCCAATAATCAATTAATTTTATCTGAGTATCCACTAGACTCTGGTCCGCAAAGACACCACTTTGTGGAACGCAATCGAATTATCGCTGGCCTTTGCGAAACATTATGCGTTATTCAAGCCAAACAGCGAAGTGGTAGCTTGATTACGGCTAACCTGGCCTTGCAGAACAATCGAAATGTACTCGCGGTTCCAGGCAAAATTGATGATGTTCTTTCGGTAGGTTGTAATGAATTAATCGTTGCTGGAGCAAAACCTGTTCTAAATTCTGGGCATATAATAGAAGAGTTTAATTTGACAGATTACAGAATATGAAATACGATTACTAGGAATTAGCAACGTTTAGAGTTTCAAACTACATCAGGTTAAAGGAGTTTGGTTATGGCTACAAAAACCAAAAAGAAACTCGTCATTGTGGAATCTCCTTCAAAAGCAAAGACGATTGAAAAATATTTAGGTCGAACCTACAAAGTTATCGCAAGTTTAGGCCATATTCGTGATTTACCAAAAAGCAAAATGGGTGTCGATGTTGAAAATGACTTTGAGCCCCATTACATTTCAATTCGCGGAAAAGGCGACGTGATCAAAAATTTGCGTTCAGAAGCAAAAAAAGCAAAAAAAGTTTATTTGGCTTCTGATCCTGACCGTGAAGGAGAGGCAATTGCTTGGCATCTATCCTATTTATTAGGATTGGATACTAAAGATAAGAACCGGGTGGTCTTTAATGAAATTACAAAAGACGCCGTAAAAAACGCATTTAAGGAACCACGATCAATTGACATGAGTTTAGTTGACGCTCAACAAGCTCGTCGTGTTTTAGATCGATTAGTTGGCTATTCCATTAGTCCCTTGCTATGGAAGAAAGTGAAAAAGGGTCTGAGTGCTGGTCGTGTTCAATCGATTGCTTTGAATTTAATCATTCAACGTGAAAATGAAATTAAAGCTTTCAAACCAGAAGAATATTGGACAATTGATAGTGAATTCCAAAAGGGAAAGCAGAAGTTTAAGGCTTCTTTTTATGGTGAAAAAAATAAGAAATTAGCTTTGGCTGACAATGATGCTGTTCAAAAAGTTTTAAAAAAGATTGATAAAAAACAACCATTTGAAATCACTAAAGTAACTAAAAAAGAACGGAAGCGATTCCCAGCACCACCATTTACAACTTCCTCTATGCAACAAGAGGCTAACCGCCGTTTGAATTTTAGAACTCGAAAAACAATGATGGCAGCACAACAACTGTATGAAGGAATCAATATAGGTAAAGAGGGCACAGTGGGACTCATTACCTATATGCGTACTGACTCTACTCGAATTTCTTCAATTGCGAAGCATGAAGCTTCTGTTTTGATTCATGAAAAATATGGGGCTGAGTACGCGGCTACAAAGCCTCGTAAAGGGAAAATGCCAGAAGGGGCCCAAGATGCCCATGAAGCTATTCGTCCTTCGTCAGTTAAGCGCACCCCGGAGGATTTAAAATCTTATCTCTCCAAAGATCAATTCAGACTCTATAGTTTAATTTGGTCCCGATTCATGGCCAGTCAGATGACGCCAGAAATTATGGACACCATGTCCGTTTCTTTAGAACAAAATCAGGTTAATTTTAGAGCTAATGGTTCAAAAACTAAGTTTGCTGGTTTTACCACGATTTATAAAAATGCAACCGATAAAGATAACATTCTTCCTGATTTAGAAGAAGGCGACTCTGTAAAATTAACAAAAACTGATCCTGCTCAACATTTTACGCAACCACCTGCTCGTTACAGTGAAGCCAATTTAATCAAGGCGCTTGAAGAAAACGGTGTTGGTCGTCCTTCAACCTATGCACCAACCTTGGATACAATTCAACGGCGGTATTATGTAAAATTAGTTGCCCGGCGTTTTGAACCAACTGAACTCGGTGAAATTGTTGACAAGATTATTGTTGAATTTTTCCCAGATATCGTAAATATCAAGTTTACTGCAAATTTGGAAAGTGAACTTGATGGTATTGAAGAAGGTAAAGAAAACTGGGTTGAAGTTGTTGATGAATTTTACAAGCCGTTTTCTAAAGAAGTTGCCCATGCTGAAGAAAACATGGAGTCTGTTCAAATCAAAGATGAACCAGCTGGATTTGATTGTGACGTCTGTGGTTCACCAATGGTTGTCAAGATGGGACGTTACGGTAAATTCTTTGCTTGCTCACGATTTCCAGACTGTCGAAATACAAAAGCAATTGTTAAAGAAATCGGTGTTATTTGTCCAAAATGCCACAAGGGACAAATCATTGAACGAAAATCTAAGCGGGGACGCATTTTCTATGGCTGTTCTCGTTATCCGGATTGTGACTTTGTTTCTTGGGATAAACCAATTGGACGCGACTGTCCAAAAGATGGTCATTTCTTAGTTGAAAAGAAAGTAAAGGGCGGTAAGCAGATCGTGTGTCCTAATGGCGACTATGAAGAAGCAGTTCAAAAATAAATATTTAGCAAACTCTAAGTGTTCGGCAGGGTTTGTTATTGAGTTTTCCTCCGTATTTTGCTAAAGTGGCAAGTGTACGGAGGTTTTATTATGGCGCAAGATGACATCAAATTGTTCTTAGAATATTTACGTGTTGAACGCCAATATTCACAGGACACAATCAAGGCATATCACAGTGATTTGGAAGAATTCTGCTCGTTTTTAGAACACAATGGCGGTATGAAACCATTCAAAGAAATTGATCATCTAGATGTAAATGTTTTTATGACTGATTTATTTGATCGTAAGTACAGTCGCACAACCATTTCACGAAAATTATCGAGTTTGCGTTCCTTTTATAATTTCTTGGCTAAAAATGATTTAGTCACTAACAATCCGTTTGCAGGTATTAAGCTAAAAAAGCATCAGGATCAGTTACCCCGTTTCTTCTATCAAAAAGAAATGGATGCTTTATTTAAGGCGGCCAAATCGGAATCACCTTTGGCATTACGAAATAGTGCTTTATTAGAGGTCTTGTATGGGACTGGAATTCGGGTTAGCGAATGTGCCAATCTTAAGTGGAAAAATGTCGATTTTGTTTTAAAAATGATGTTAATTCGTGGTAAAGGTGATAAAGAACGCTACGTCCCGTTTGGTCAGTACTGTTTTAATGCGCTCAAGGCCTATCAAGAAAACTGTCGTCAACCGCTTATGGTCAAGTATCACAAGCAACATGATTTTGTTTTCGTGAATCATTATGGCGATCCCATTACTTCAACTGGAATCGAATATGTTTTAAATCAAATCATTAAACAAAGCAGTTTAACCAGTCATATTCATCCCCATATGTTGCGGCATACATTTGCCACGCAGCTGTTAAATAACGGGGCAGATTTACGTACGGTTCAAGAACTTTTGGGTCATAGTAGTTTATCAACGACTCAAATCTACACACATGTGACACCGGATAATTTACAAAGTAATTACCGTAAATACTTTCCCCGAGCAACACATGAATAGTGAAAGGAAGAAAAACAATGCCAGTAAAATTTGAAGCAACAACAATTATTGCTGTTCATAATAATGGAACGAATGCTATGGCCGGTGATGGTCAGGTCACAATGGGTGAAAAATACATTATGAAAGGTACTGCTAAAAAGATTCGGCGCATTTTCAACAATGAGGTTGTTGTTGGTTTTGCCGGCAGTGTGGCAGATGCTTTTAACCTAGAAGATAAATTTGAAAAAAAGCTTTCAGAATATTCTGGAAACTTGCAACGTGCTTCTGTGGAACTTGCTCAAGCTTGGCGCAGTGACCAAAACCTTCAAAAACTGGAAGCAATGCTGATTGTCATGAACAAAGACGAAATGTACCTTGTTTCGGGAAGTGGCGAAGTTATTGAACCAGATGAAGGAATTCTGGCCATCGGTTCTGGTGGTAATTTTGCTCTCGCTTCTGCCAAAGCACTCAAAAAGCATGCAAGTCAGTTATCAGCACGTGAAATTGCAGAAACCTCAATTAATGTGGCTGGTGATATTGATATTTTCACTAACCATCATGTTATTTCTGAATCATTTTAGGAGGACTTAAAAATGGCCGAAATTGATAAAACACCGAAACAAATTGTCAGTCAACTTAACGAGTATGTCATTGGTCAAAACGCAGCAAAAAAGGCTGTTTCGATCGCACTACGTAATCGATATCGCCGATTACAGCTTTCTCCGGAAATGCAAACAGATATTACGCCGAAAAACTTATTAATGATTGGACCAACTGGTGTCGGAAAAACAGAAATTGCGCGACGTTTAGCAAAGATTGTTGATGCCCCATTTGTAAAAGTTGAGGCTTCAAAGTTCACAGAAGTGGGCTATGTTGGCCGTGATGTGGAGTCAATGATCCGAGATCTAGTAGACGTTTCTGTTCGCATGGAACGAAAAAGCCAGTTTAAAGACGTGCGCGTCGAAGCTGAAAAACAAGCTGACAATCGCCTTGTCAAACTTTTGGTTCCTGCTGTAAAACAAAACACAAATCAAAAGCAAAATGGCGTTGATTTTCAAAATTTAATGAGTATGGTCGAAAAAATGCAGCGTGGTGAAACTCCTGAAGATTTAACTTCTCAACCAGAAGAAATATCTGATGAAGTACGTGACCAGCGTCTTTCTGTTTCTGAACAGCTAAAACGTGGGTTGCTTGAAAATAAGGAAGTCACCATTGCAATGGATGATCCTCAACAAACCCCTGGCATGAATAACATGATGGGACAAATGGGTATTGATCTTGGTGAATCATTGGGTCAGATGTTGCCTAAGAAACGCATTCAGCGAACCATGCCAGTCTCTGAAGCACGGGAAATTTTAGTTCAAGAAGAATCTGACAAGTTAGTGAACCATGGTGACCTTAATCATGATGCAATTAAACGAGCAGAGAATACAGGAATTGTCTTTATTGACGAAATTGATAAAATTATCGCGAAATCTCAACAAAATTCTGGAGAAGTTTCTCGGGAGGGCGTTCAAAGAGATATTTTACCAATTGTTGAAGGTTCACAAATTAACACAAAGTACGGGGTTATCAACACAGATCATATTTTGTTTATTGGTTCAGGAGCTTTTCAAGATTCCAAGCCAAGTGATTTAATTGCCGAACTCCAAGGACGTTTTCCAATTCGAGTGGAATTAAATGATTTAACTAAAGAAGATTTTGTTAAAATCTTGACCGAACCCAATAATGCCTTAGTCAAACAGTATATTGCTTTAATCGGAACTGACAACATCAAATTGACGTTTACCATTGAGGCCATTAACAAAATTGCCGAAATCGCTTATAATGTTAACCATGAAACCGAAAACATCGGTGCTCGCCGTCTGCATACAATTTTGGAAAAATTGTTGGAAGATATCTTGTATGAGGGTGCTGACATGGAAATGGGTGATATCACCATCACTGAACATTATGTTGAAGAAAAAATTGGTGATATTGCTGGTAATAAGGATCTTAGTCAATATATTTTATAAAGTAAACGGGGTTTGAATATATGGTTACATTGAAGAATGAGTATTTACAGGTGGAAATTAATGAACTAGGCGCTGAGTTAACCAGTGTCAGATCTTTAGAAAATGATTTGGAGTACATTTGGCGCGCTGATAAAAAAATTTGGGGGAGACATGCACCAATTCTGTTTCCAATCGTTGGTCGCTTAAAGGACGATCACTACGAATATAAGGGCACAAGCTATGAAATGCATCAGCATGGATTCGCTCGTGATTCTGTGTTTGAGGTGGTTGACAGTAGTGACACACATGCTACGTTAAAGCTTATTGATAATGATAAAACGCATAAAATGTATCCATTTGAATTTGAGTTAGTTGTTAGCTTTGATTTGAAGGATCATGAATTGCATGAAACTTACCGAGTTTACAATCCGGATGCCGAAAATCATCTGCTGTTCTCAGTTGGCGGTCATCCAGGCTTTAATACTAATCTTGGTGCAGACCAAACTTTCGAAGATGTGAAATTAAGTGTGGCACCTAAACAAAGTTATTCGCAAATCCCATTAAAAGCACCTTTAAATGATGCCGATAATGCATTTCCAATTGATTTTACGAGGTCACTACCATTAACGCATGAAACCTTCAAAGAAGATGCGATTATTCTTGAACTCCATGATCCAGAAACAACAGTTATGCTTGATAACACTAAGAATGACCATGGCGTCGCGTTAACGGTCGAGAATGCGCCTTATGTGGGGGTGTGGTCTCCTTATCCTGCAGAAGGCAGTTTTGTCTGTATCGAGCCTTGGTGGGGCATTGCTGACAGTGTTAACAGTACCGGAAAGTTAGAAGAAAAAATGGGAATGAATGATCTAAAACCACAAAGTGAAGCTTCACAAAGTTTTGAAATTTCTTTCTTTTAGATGAGTCAAAAGAAAGAGGGTGTCACAAATGTGACACCCTCTTTCCGTTCTATGAATTTTTCTTTTTAGTATAGTTGTACCAAAACCCAAATGGGATTAAACTTTCAGTTCCGTTTTTTAACCGTTGAATATTTTCTCGATGCCGATAAAATATAAAGAAGGTTAGGGCAACGGCCACACATGTTAATATAATATCGTGATAAACTAATGACCAAAAACTAATGATAATCATGGCCGTCATGCTTGCAACACTCACCCTACTAGTTAAGTAGACGAGGCTGGCAAAAACTACGCAAGCAATAATAAAAAATTGAGGATTATAAGCTAATAAAATTCCTGCACTTGTGGCAACGGCTTTACCACCCTTGAAACGATCAAAAATCGAAAATGTATGACCAACAATTGCTGCCAGCCCAATTAGAAGCGGATTTACATGTGGGGTCTGGAAAATATAAGGTTGACTAGCCGCCAAAGTTCCTTTTAAAATGTCCATCAACAGGACAACAGTCCCTGCTTTGGGACCAAGTACCCGAAAGGTATTAGTTGTACCAATGTTGCCGCTACCCGATTGGCGAATATCAACATTGAAAAACTTTTTCCCAATCATCACACCGGAAGGAATCGATCCAAGCAGGTAGGCGATGATTAACATTGCAATAATTTTAAGCAAGAATTTGCCCTCTTTTCAATTGAGAATCAAGTATAATTTTAGCATGTTTGAAATTCAATTCCAACGTTTGTTTTAGCGTATGTTATATTAAGTAAGTTAGTATTTTCAGATTTTTTTAAATAAGGTATGATAATAGGGACTATAAGCAGAAAGGGTATTTGAGATGAGTAAACGTAGTTCAGCAGAATACAATGATTCCTCAATTCAAGTTCTACATGGGTTAGAAGCCGTGCGGAAGCGTCCTGGTATGTATATCGGTTCAACCGATTCAAGGGGATTGCACCATCTAGTCTATGAAATCGTTGATAACGCCGTAGATGAGGCGCTTGCTGGTTTTGGAAAAGAAATCAATGTCACAATTCATAAAGATAATAGTTTAACTGTTACAGATAATGGCCGAGGAATGCCAGTTGGTATGCATTCTTCCGGTATCCCTACCGTTGAAGTTATCTTCACAGTCCTTCATGCCGGTGGTAAATTTGGACAAGGCGGTTATAAAACCTCTGGTGGTCTCCATGGTGTGGGTGCCAGTGTTGTAAATGCCTTATCCGAATATCTCACTGTCGAAATTGTACGTGAAGGCAAAAAATACCGTGAAGAATTTAAAAATGGTGGTCATCCGGTTGGCTCTTTAAAGAAAATTGGTAAAACCAAACAGGCTAACGGAACTGTTGTGACTTTTAAGCCTGACAAACAAATTTTTACAACTACCGTGTTTAATTTCAACACGTTATCTGAACGCTTGCGGGAATCTGCTTTTCTATTAAAAGGCGTCAAAATTACTTTAACAGATGAGCGTGAAAATCAAGAACAAACCCAAACGTTCTTATATGAAGAGGGGATCAAAGAATTTGTAACTTATCTAAATGAAGATAAGGATACCTTAGGCGATGTTCTTTATTTTGACGGTTCCAAAGAAGGCGTAGAAGTTGAAATTGCAGCCCAATATAACGATGGTTATTCAGAAAACGTGTTGTCATTCGTTAATAATGTGCGAACTAAAGATGGTGGTACTCACGAAGTTGGTATGCGCTCTGGGTGGACCAAAGCTTTCAACGAATATGCTCGAAAAGTTGGTCTTTTGAAAGAAAAAGACAAAAATCTCGAGGGTAGTGATGTTCGTGAAGGATTGTCTGCGGTCATTTCACTTAGAATTCCTGAAAAAATTCTCGAATTTGAAGGTCAGACAAAAGAAAAATTAGGAACCCCCGAAGCGCGAACCATCGTGGACAATGTGGTGAATGAACAGTTACTTTTTTACTTAATGGAAAACGGCGAATTTGCACAAATGTTAGTTCGTAAATCTTTAAAAGCTCGTGAAGCAAGAGAGGCCGCCCGAAAAGCACGTGATGCGACGCGTAGTGGCAAGAAACGTAAAAAGACTGATCGATTACTATCAGGTAAATTAACTCCCGCACAGTCAAAAAATGCAGCCCGTAACGAGCTTTTCTTGGTGGAAGGTGATTCTGCCGGTGGTAGTGCCAAACAGGGCCGAGATCGTAAATTTCAAGCGATTCTACCGCTTCGTGGAAAAGTCTTGAATACAGAAAAAGCTAAATTAGACGATGTGATGAAAAATGAGGAAATCAGTACCATGATATACACAATTGGTGCTGGGGTTGGAGCTGAGTTTAATATTAAAGATCGTAACTATGACAAAATCATTATTATGACTGATGCTGATACTGATGGTGCCCACATCCAAATCTTATTATTGACTTTCTTCTATAAATATATGCGTCCTATGATTGATCAGGGTCATATTTATATTGCTTTACCCCCTCTTTATCGCTTACAAAAGGGAAAGGGGAAAAAGCTCCAAACTGTCTATGCTTGGACTGATGAAGAACTAGATAAGGCCTCCAAAGAAATTGGTCGTGGTTTTGCTTTGCAACGGTACAAGGGACTTGGTGAAATGAATGCCGATCAACTTTGGGAAACAACTATGAATCCTGAAACTAGGACTCTGGTCCGCGTTAGAATTGATGACGCTGCCTTAGCTGAGCGTCGTGTGACAACTTTGATGGGTGATAAGGTTGAGCCGCGAAGAAATTGGATTGAAAAAAATGTTGAGTTCTCACTTGAAGAAGAAGGAAGCATTTTAGACAATGAGGCCGTTAATGTCGCTCATGAAGGTGAATTTGATGAAGACGATGAAAAATAATGAAAGGAGGGGACAATGTGCCTAACTCAAAGAATGAAAACACCAATAAAATTCAAGAACTTACTTTAGAAGATGTCATGGGTGATCGATTTGGTCGTTATTCCAAGTACATCATTCAAGAACGGGCGTTGCCTGATGTGCGAGATGGTCTAAAACCCGTTCAACGTCGAATTTTATATGCCATGAATCAAGATGGCAATACTTATGATAAGGGTTTCCGAAAATCGGCAAAATCAGTTGGTAATGTCATGGGTAATTTTCATCCCCATGGAGACAGTTCTATCTATGAAGCCTTAGTCCGAATGAGTCAAAATTGGAAACTCCGCGCTCCATTAATTGAAATGCACGGAAATAACGGTTCAATTGATAATGATCCGCCAGCCGCTATGCGATATACAGAAGCACGTTTAAGTAAGATTTCAAGTGAAATGTTGAAGGATATTGACAAAGAAACCGTTGATTTTGTATTGAATTTTGATGATACTGAATATGAACCAACTGTTTTACCAAGCCGTTTCCCTAATTTGCTTGTTAATGGGGCTACAGGGATTTCTGCAGGTTATGCAACTGATATTCCCCCGCACAATTTAAACGAAGTCATCGACGCCTTATTGTATCTATTAAAGCATCCTGATGCCTCACTCGAAAAATTAATGGACTTTGTAAAGGGCCCTGATTTTCCAACTGCTGGTATTATTCAAGGATTGGATGGCATAAAAAAAGCTTATCAGACTGGTAAGGGACGGATTGTCGTTCGTTCTAGGGCCCAAATCAAACCACTTCGAGGCGGTAAATCTCAAATTGAAGTGTCTGAGATTCCTTATGAGGTTAATAAAGCTCAGTTAGTTAAAAAAATTGATGAAATTCGAATTTTAAAAAGAGTAGATGGCATTGTTGAAGTTCGTGATGAGTCCGATCGAAAGGGATTATCAATTGCAATCGAACTCAAACGAGAGGCTGACGCAAACGGAATTTTAAATTACCTTTTTAAAAATACAGATTTGCAAATTTCTTACAACTTTAACATGGTTGCAATTAACCATAAACGTCCAGAAAGACTTGGGTTAAAAGCATTTTTACAGGCTTACCTAAGTTTTCAAAAAGAAGTTATTACCAAACGCACGCGGTTTAGTTTGAATAAAGCTCAAAAACGGCAACATATTGTTGCTGGCCTGATCAAAGCTCTTTCCATTCTTGATAAAGTTATTGCCACAATTCGTGGTAGTAAAGATAAGAAAGACGCCAAGAATAACTTAGTTCAAAAATATCGTTTTACTGATGAACAAGCAGAGGCAATTGTTTCCTTACAACTTTACCGATTAACAAATACAGATGTGACCGCTTTGGAGGCCGAATCAGCCGATCTGGATAACCATATTGCCGAATACAATGAAATTCTGAATAGTGATGCCGCATTGGCTAAAGTTTTGCGCTCTGAATTAACCAGTGTAAAAAAAGAATATGGGTCACCACGCCTAACTGAAATTCAGAATGAAATTGAGGAAATTAAAATTGATCGTAAGGTCGTTGTGCCCGAAGAACAAGTTATGGTCCTTGTTAGTCATGATGGATATTTAAAGCGAAGTTCACTGCGTTCCTACAACGCTTCTGGTGACGATAATGGTCTCAAAGATGAAGATTATCCAATCTTCTTAAAGCAATTAAGCACTTTAGATCATCTAATGATGTTTACAAATAAAGGAAATCTGATTTCTCGTCCCGTACATGAATTAACCGATTCGAAGTGGAAGGATACTGGTGAACATATTTCACAAACCATTGGCCTGGGTGATGACGAACGGATCATTAAAACTTTTGCGTTCCATTCACTTAAAGAAACTGGTGAATTTCTTATTGCAACCAGTGACGGCTACATTAAACGCACAGAGTTTTCTGACCTGACGCCAGGTCGAAATTATAAAAAACATGCGGCAGCTTTCATTAAATTAAAACAACCAGAAACAATTGTGATCAATATTTCATTTATTCCAAAAGCCATCGAGCAAACTGTTATGCTGATTTCTAAAAAAGGTTACGGTCTACGTTATGATTTAGCCGAAATTCCAAGCATTGGTGCACGAGCGGCCGGTGTAAAATCAATGGATCTGCGTGATGATGAAGTTACCAATGTGCAACTTGTGTCAGACGTCGATCAAGTTGGCTTGATCACGCAGCGCGGAGCATTCAAAAGAATGGCTGTTAAAGAGATTCCAGTTACTAGTCGGGCCCGGCGTGGCGTTTTGGTTCTCCGAGAGCTGAAAAACAATCCACATCGTGTGGTTGATTTTATAAAACTAAATGAGAGTGCTGTACTGGAAATTTTGACAACCCGTGGCACGATTCACGATATTATTGCAGCCGAACATCCGCTTAGTGCACGATATTCCAATGGTTCCTTCGTTATTGACACTGAATCAGAGGGAGAACCAGTTTCTATGAACCTTAAACAAATGCCCGTCGTAACACCAACATCCGAACATTAAATATTAATTTACACTTAACTTACCAGTTTTAGACGACAAAATTCTTGAAAAAATCACGTTTAACCATTAGAATAATTATAGTTATTATTGAAAGTTGGTTATAATCATAAAAACTAAAGGAGAAACGGAATGAAATCAAAACAAGAAACTATTTTTTCATCTAAGACTTTAACTTATTTCCTTCAGCTGGCCGATACTATGAACTACACACAAGCTGCTCAAATTTTAGGCATTACTCAACCTGCTTTAACACAACAAATTAAGAAGTTGGAACACACGGTTGGAGCACCATTATTTTACTCAGTTGGTAAAAAATTGCGTTTATCCGATGCAGGCTACACAATGCTAAAGGCCACTCATAATATCAATGAAGTTTTGAATCAGGCAACTGATGAAATTCAACAATCTACTTCACCGACAAAAGGTGAAATTAATATTGGAATGTCGGCTTCAATCGAATCCCGTGTTTTTGAAGACTTCATCACTAAATATTATGAAAAACAACCGGATGTTATGATTACTTTTTATACGTTAACCCGAAAAGAAATTTGGGAACGTTTGGAAAACAACCGAATTGATTTGGCGATTATGTATTTGCCGGATGATAGCATTAAGAATTGGAAACCTTACGAATCGCGTAAAATTCTTAACGAAGATTTACTGTTCATCCATCATGATGAAAAATTGGCAAAACAAAAGAAAATCAAGTTAAGAGATACTTTGAACGCTAATTGGGTTACTTATCCCGATGGTTACTATTTAGATGGTGTTTTACGTGAATCCTATAAGAATCAGTTAGTGGACGTGCCTAAGAGTGTTGCTCGTTTCACAACGCCGGATCAGATTCGACGCTTTGCTGAAACTACAGGGGTTAACAAAGCATTGCCAGCGTCATACGTCATTTCTCATCCAGTATCAGATAATACTTGGATGGCAAGATTTGATCCGGCAATCAATTTTGACTTAAGCTTTGTATTTAGAAAAGATAAAGATGAAATTCCCCGAATCAGTTCATTTTTGGCCGCATTTGACGACTATTTAAATGAAGAAAGTTACACGGAACGTTTACGTAAAATGATTGGTAATCAAAATAAACAAAAAATTTAAAGGAGTTCTTTTTAATCATGAGTAAAGAATTAGTTTTTGGTCATAAAAATCCAGATACAGACGCCATCAGTTGTGCCATCGAATATGCTTACCTTGCCAACAAGTTAGGTGATGAAGTCGAAGCTGTTGCTCTCGGCAAAACAAACAACGAAACCAACTTTGTTTTGAATCGCTTTAACGTCAAAGCACCACGTGTGATTACTAAAGCTAAACCAGAAGTTGATTCAGTTGTCCTTGTTGACCATAATGAGGCAATTCAAAGTGTTGACGATTTGGCAGATGTAACGGTAACAAGTGTTATTGACCACCACAAAATTAATTTCTCATCTGCACAACCATTATTTTACCGAGCAGAACCAATTGGTTGTTGCAGTACAATCATTTACAAAATGTATTTAGAAAATAATGTCGAAATTCCTAGCAACATCGCGGGTTTAATGCTTTCTTCAATTATTTCTGATACATTACTCTTGAAGTCACCAACAACAACGGACGACGAACGGAATGCTGTTCCTGCACTAGCAAAAATTGCTGGTATTGATGACTATGAAGCTTATGGTATCGAAATGCTAAAAGCTGGTAGTGACGTTAACGATCGTAGTGCAACTGATATTCTTGAAGGCGATGCTAAGTCCTTTGACATGGGTGGAAAAACTGTTCGTATTGGCCAGGTAAATGCCGTTGATTTAAACGATGTTTTCAAGCGTCAAGCTGAGTTAGAGACCACCATGACTGATTTAATGGCTGACAAGTCTTACGATCTCTTCTTACTCCTTGCAACAAACGTGCTTACTAGTGACTCTGAACTTCTGGCATTAGGTGAGGGTACAGACGTCGTTGAACAAGCATTTGGTACTAAATTTAGTAATCATCGTATGAATCTACCCGGTGTTGTTTCCCGTAAGAAGCAAGTTGTGCCACCATTAACTAAAGCTTTTGATTAATTAAACTTATCGTTTGTAAGATCTGCTCGTAGCTAGCAATAGCTTGAGTAGGTCTTATTTTTGCACATATAATACATGCCATTAACTATTTTGCGAGTCTTCTCAGTTGCCTTGTGACAAAATTTAAACTATACTAATTTAGCCCAATTAACTTACGTTCAAGGAGGAACACACATGACTGAAAAAGATTTGAAGCAACAGTTATCCAGGGAAGCATACGAAGTGACACAGCACGCCGCCACAGAAGCGCCATTTAGTGGAAAATACGATAATTTTTACAAAGAAGGCATTTATGTTGATATCGTGAGTGGCGAACCCTTATTTTCATCAACGGATAAATATGATGCTGGTTGTGGTTGGCCGTCATTTACGAAACCGATAGATAAATCTGTGACTAAAGAACATCGAGATTCATCGTTTGGTATGGAACGTACAGAAGTTAAAAGTGCAAAAGCTAGTTCACATTTGGGCCATGTTTTTACTGATGGTCCACATGACAAAGGTGGCTTAAGATATTGTATTAATTCAGCCGCACTTAAATTCATTCCAAAAGATCAAATGAAAGATAATGGTTATGGTGAATATACAAAATTACTTTCTTAGTTTGAAATAGATCAAAGAATAGTTTTAAGACTACTTTGAATAATATATATTATGTAAACTAGAACGTAAAATTAAAAATAAACTGATTTTCACCCGCAACCTCCTCTATCCCACTTCTTAAATTTAATTACACAAAAAATGGATCTTCCAAAAGGAAGATCCATTTTTATTACACGATGCTTATCGATTGCTTGAACTAGATGTCTTACTACTTGCAGAAGATGATTTGCTGGCACTAGTTGTTGAACTACTATGTGAAGAAGCAGAACTATTAGTTGAGCTTGCCTTTGAACTACTATTGTAACTACTGCTGTTACCATTAGATGAACTGCTATAACTAGAATACGAACTACTACTTTCAGGATAACTACTACTGTAGCTACTATAACTATAGCTACTGTAACTTGATGAGCTAACTGCAGCAGCTGAAGATGCTATTGACGCTGCAGCACTAGCTTGTTTCTTTTTATAAGTTTTAACAGCTTTTTCAACTCTAGTTAAATCTTTATTTGCTAATTCAAAGTTGGGATACTTATTTAACTTGTCTAACAGATTATTCAACTTAGTATTTGTGACCGAAGCCGCTAAGGAACCACTTTTACCATTTTTGAATAAATTATTGGTCTGTTTATGCAACTTACTAACAGCCTTAGCCTTTGTTTCGAGTGCACTTAACTTCTTATTATACTCACTATAGAACCCAGAAAAATCTGATTCAAAACTAGATGATTTCAAATCCTGTAATAAGTTGCTAACCTTGGTTCCTGTTGTAGAAGTTTTATACGTATTACCACTCTTCAAGTTTTCAACTCTCTGGCGAAAAGCAACTGCACTTTTCCCAAGACTTGCCAATTGGCTATACTGGTTAGCCTCTGTATTATTACGTACCTGCTTAGCATCAGCTGCCAATTCAACCATTTGAGCTCGCGTAGCAGTATCCGTAATATTATCACGATCACTATTAAAGCTTTGTTGAACGATCTTTTCAGCGTTAGCTTGAGCCTGATTCCCACTAGATCTTCTGACGAAGAAAACAATTGCTCCTATTAATACAATCAAAATACCAACTATCCAAAGCCATTTTTTTGACTTTCCGGACTTGTTTTTAAGTTTTTTTGGTTTATTAGGTTGCGGTCCACGTGGTGGTTTGGGGGCACGTTTTTTTTGTTTTTTTTCTTCTTTTTGTTGTTCTTTTGCTTTTAAACGGTCCATTCTTGAGGTTGGAACAGACCAATCATTATTATTGTTGTTATTAATCGTCATCATCTTCCTAACTTAATAAATTAAATATGCAGTTAAACTTATAGTTTCAATTTAACATTTTTTGAATTGAACAACCAGTATGAACCTCAATTATTCATAAAAAATACAATTAATCGGTTCAAACAAAAAACCTCCAAATGTAAAGTGAACCCCCAAGGTTGGACAGAAAAATCCAATTTTGGGGGTTTCATTTATGAGTAAATTTAATTTCGATTTTAAAGTTAAGATTGTCACCGAGTATTTAAGTGGTCAGGCAGCTTATTCACTAGCGAGAAAGTATGGGATTGGCAGCAAGGCTACCGTTTCAATTTGGATTCAGCGATTTGAAAGATTTGGTATTAAAGGACTTCAGCCAAAAGCCATGGACTTAGAATACACTAGTCAGTTTAAAGTTGATGTATTAAACTGGAGGAAACAAAATCAGGCCTCACTTCCAGTAACCGCCTTACACTTTAATTTATCCTCGCCAAGTACAATTTGGCAATGGGAAAAGCGATTTGAGACATTAGGAATTAAAGGGCTTGAGCGAAAGCGAGGCAACTCGAAAAATATGGCAAAACACAAGAATGAGAACGCTAAACCAGTTGTCCAAAAGGACAACTCAACAACAAAAGATACTTTAAAGCAACTCCAAAAAGAGAATCAAATGTTGAAGATTGAGAATGAATACTTAAAAAAATTAGAAGCCTTAGCTCGGAAAAAATCAGCACAAAGGAAATCTCGAAAATAGCGACTGAGTTGAGGCAAATATTCCAAGTATCAATTAAATTGATTCTCAAAGTAATTAAAATACCGCGTAGCACGTATTACTACACTCGAAATCATGAAGGTCGAAAATTCAATGACGATCAAGTTATTCAAGCAATTGATGAAATTCGACAACAAGATTTAAAATACACAAAGAAGTACGGGTACCGTCGAATTACAAGTGCTCTGCATGATTTAGGATTTCAGATAAATCACAAGCGGGTTTTACGTATTATGCAAGAACATGCCTGGATATGTCATGCCTTTAATCGCCAAACTCGTAAATATAACTCGTATAAAGGATTAGTTGGTAGGATTGCCCCTAATCGGTTAAAGCGTCGCTTTAAGACCGACAGACCCTATCAAAAACTTGTAGCAGACGTCAGTGAATTTCGATATGGATCTATGGGAACAAATGAACGCGTTTATTTGGAACCGGTACTAGATTTATTCTCTGGAGAAATTTTAGCATTTAATATAAGTGAACATCCAACAGTTGAATTCGCCATTAAACCGCTCAAAGAAGCTTTAGAAGGACTTCCGGCACTAAATTATCGGACAACAGTTCATACTGACCAAGGCTTTCAGTATCAACATCGCCAATGGCGAACGCTCTTGAAAGAACATCATGCATTCCAAAGTATGTCTCGTAAAGCGACTTGCCTTGATAATGCAGTAATGGAGTCATTCTTTCATATTATGAAAGCAGAAATGATGGATGAACATTTTGAAGATAAAACTAGCCTAATTCAAGCAATGAAAGATTGGATAGACTTCTATAACAACCGTCGTATCAAAACAAAATTAAACGGCAAGCCCCCGGTAAAATACCGAGAACTCGCCGTTCAAAAAGCAGCTTAACAATTTGTCCAATTTTAAGGGTTCACTTCAATGCTGAGTAAGTTTATTGCTCAAATCTGAAGATTTGTTTGCCGGCGCATAATGGCAATGGCCTGTTACACACATATTATTCAAAAATTAGCATTGGCACAATCATTGGGCTTCGTTCAGTCTTTTGATATAAGAACTCCTGAAGATCATCAATAATGTTTGTGCTAAAGTCTTTTTCTGTTGGATGCGCTTTTTCCTTCATTGTATTTAGTAAAGAACGGAAAGCTGCCTTATTTGTATCGTGAATCAATTCGTTTGATTCGCGCATGTAAATAAATCCACGAGATATTGTATCTGGACCTGCAGTTATACGATGTTTTTTGATATTAATTGTGGCAACTGCAGTGACAACCCCTTCACTAGCTAAAATGGTCCGATCACTCAAAATTTGGGAACTAACATTATCATTAATATCAGCATCATTCAAGTAAACGTCACCAGCACTGAAATGATCCGCAATTCTGGCGCTATCACGGGTTAAAGCCAAAACATCACCATTTTTCATAATGAAACAATTTTCTTCTGGAATACCAGTCTGTTCCGCAAGCTTCGTATGAATCATTTGCATTCTATATTCTCCATGACAAGGCATAAAGAACTTGGGCTTAATCAAGCGTAACATCAACTTCTGATCTTCTTGACCACCATGTCCAGAAGTATGAATATTATTAACTTTACCATGAATGACGGTAACGCCCGCCTCGTCTAATTTATTGATTAAATTATTGACGCTAACGGTATTTCCTGGAATTGGATTACTAGAAAAGACAACTGTATCATCTGGTTGCAAACTAATTTGACGATGAGTTCCATTGGCAATTCGACTCAAAGCAGCCATTGGTTCTCCTTGGGATCCGGTACATAAAATCATTAATTTATTTGCCGGTAAATTATTTAATTCTTGTGCATCTACTAATGATTCCTCTGGAATATTCAAATAACCCAGTTTTTGACCGGCCTCAATCGCATTTTCCATACTACGTCCAAAGATAGCAATTTTACGTCCCTGAGCCAAAGCAGCCTCGCAAGCTTCTCGAACCCGATAAACATTAGAAGCAAACGTTGCAAAAATAATTCGACCTTGAATTTCAGTAAAAATACGTTTAATACTTTGTTCTACAAAACGCTCAGATTTAGTGAAAGTTGGTCGTTCTGCATTAGTACTATCTGACATTAACAACAAAGAATCTTTAACGCCAATAGCAGCCATTTTCTGGAAATTTGGTGAAGGTAAATCCCCCACTGGCGTTAAATCAAATTTGAAGTCTCCTGTTTGCACAATAGTTCCTTGAGGGGTATGAACAGAAATTCCCAAAGTGTCAGGAATTGAGTGCGTTGTCCGGAAAAATGAAACGGAAAGTTTTCTGAATTTTAAAACGGTATCTTCCTGTAGTTCATGTAATTCAGTTGTCCGCAACAAATTATGCTCTTTTAGCTTACCCTTAATTAATTCCGAAGCAAAAGGACCTGCCCAAATTGGCACGTTTAGTTTTTGAAGGAAAAATGGAATTCCACCGATATGATCCTCATGTCCATGAGTGATTACCAACGCTTTAATTTTCTTTTGATTTTCAATCAAAAACTGATAATCAGGGATAATATAGTCAACACCTAGAAGTTCATCTTCGGGAAACTTAATTCCACAGTCAATGATTACGATTTCATCTTGATATTGCACACAATACATATTTTTACCAATTTCGCCTAAACCACCAACGGCATAGACAGCCACTTCATTATTTTTAACTTTTAATTTACGCATAAAAAACTCCTTCTTTTAATAAACCCTAATAACCCATTTGAAAGGCATCAGTGTTTTTACGATCATAATAATTTTTTTCATGGCAAACAACTCTCACCATTCCGATTGTATTAAATTAACCTTATCACATTCCCCTTCAGTTCACAACAAAAGTACCAAGCCTTTTATAGAATAGTAATAAAATAAGACGCAAGCCAATATGCTTGCGTCTTATTTTAGTTTACTGTTTTGTATAATCCTCTAACCAGGCCAAAGCAAGTGCTTTTTCACCTAAATGGGCTCCAATAACTGGGCCAAAATAACTAATATCAATTGGCAAGTCTGGATACTTGGTTTGCAATTTTTCCTGCCACTTTAACGCGGCAGGTTCATCGTTTGCATGAATAATAATTGCTCGAATTGGGTAATCTAGATTTTCTTTACTCTTTGCAAATAATTCTTCTACCCTGGCCAAGGCCTTTTTAGTAGAACGAACTTTTTCAAAGGCTACGATTTCGTGAGCATCGTTGAAAGTCAAAATCGGTTTAATTTTTAACAATCCTCCGATAAACGCTGAAGCATTTGACAATCGTCCCCCACGAACAAGGTTCTGCAAATCATCAACGATGAAATATTCCCCAAAAGTGGAACGTAGTTGATTGAGGCGTTCTAAAATCGAGGCTGGTTCTTGCCCCTCACGTGCCATCCTGGCAGCTTCTAACACGAGTGATCCCATCAAACGCACCGTGATTTCAGAATCATATACGTAAACATTTAAGCCTTCTATCTCATTTTTAATAGAGTCCAAACTACTTACAAATCCTGAAATCGTGCTTGCTAGGTGAATACTAATGACATTTTCATAACCTTCATCACGTAACTGCTTATACAACTCAATCATTTTGCCTAGTGGGGGCTGAGTTGTGCTTGGAAAAGAACCCGAAGTTTTTAGTTTTTTATAAAACTCTTCATTAGTAATGTCAACGCCTTCATCATAACTTTTCCCATCAATCACTACGGGAATTGGTACGATGGTAATATTATTATCTGATATTTCTCTTGCTGATAAGTAACAGGTACTATCTGTTACAATGGCCGTTTTCATGTGTACACCAACTTCTACTTTTAAAATTAATATTTCCATGATAGCATATTTTTATAAATTTTCAAAAATTGTCTTGCTCTATTTAAAATTCTAGATTTAAGAACTTTAGATCTCTCTGTTTGAAACTTAGTTTATCACATTTTCTGGAGACACTGGTATACTAGAAGTTAACAGTCTATTCGAGAAGAAAGTAGGTTTCATTATGTCCTTTGATGGTTCTTTTACACACGCAATGGTTCATGAATTAAATGATTTATTAAAAAGTGGTCGAATTACAAAAATACACCAACCTTACGAAAATGAAGTAATTATTACATTCCGGGCCAATCGAAAAAATTATCCCGTTTTACTCTCTGCTCACCCAAATTATGCGCGAGTGCAAATTACAAAAATTCCTTATGCCAACCCTGCTGTCCCAACTAATTTTGCTATGATGCTAAGAAAATACTTGGATGGTGCCATCTTAAATGGTATTCAGCAGGTTGAGAATGATCGGATTGTCAATTTTTCATTTTCAAAACGAAATGAATTAGGTGATATTGAGGAACTTCTGCTGGCAGTCGAAATTATGGGCCGCAGAAGTAACATCGTCTTACTTAATAACACGACAAAGGTTATTTTAGACACAATTAAGCACATTAATGCTGACCAGAATCGTTATCGTTTGTTACTTCCAGGAGCCACATACATCACACCACCCAGTCAAGACAAGTTAAATCCCTTTACTGATGAAACAAAGGCATATGCTAAAGCGCTGAGTGACTTCCCTAACCAGGAGGTTTTGGCTACTGAACTGCATCGCATTTATCAAGGATTAGATAAAAATACCAGCCTTGAATTAGCTAATTATTTGCATCAACACAACGAATCAAGCGCGTTTGATGACTTTTTCGAAAAATTCGATCAACCAAATCCTGTTATGACAACTAAAAAGCAAAAATCTAGTTTTACTGCTTTTCCATATGCAACTTTAGAAGGCACGCAGCAAAACTTTACTACCTTAAGTGACTTACTGGATGCATTTTACGTAGCGAAGGCTCAACATGATCGAGTCATTCAAAAAGCTGGCAATTTAGTGCATGTTGTCAAAAATGATTTAAAGAAGAATCGAACTAAATTAAAAAAACTTAACCAAACTTTGGCTAGTTCTGAACAAGCCGATGTTTACAAAATCAAGGGAGAAATTTTAACCACTTATCTTAATCAGGTTAAACGAGGAATGACAGAAATCACCCTTCCTAACTATTACGATAACAATCAAGATATTAAGATTTCTCTTTCTAACCAGATTTCACCCTCACAAAATGCGCAAAAGTATTTCAAAAAATATCAAAAGGCAAAAAATGCTGTTCATTATGTTTCTGAACAACTCACAAAAACGCATCAAGAGATTGATTATTTGGACAATATTATGACGCAAATTGAACTGGCAAATCCTCAAGACCTAGATGAAATTCGAGAAGAACTAGAAAAAGAGGGTTATTTAAAGGTTAATCAAAAGAAACGAAAACAAAAACGATCAAGAGCTAGTAAACCAGAAACCTTCCATGCTACAGATGGCACTCAAATTTCTGTCGGTAAAAATGATACTCAAAATGATCGTTTGACTTTGAAAACGGCTAAGAAAACGGATATTTGGTTGCATACTCAGAAGATTCCAGGGTCACACGTGATTATTCATGACGCTAACCCGACCGACCAAACACTCACTGAAGCCGCCACTTTAGCTGCCTACTTTTCCAAAGCACAACAGTCCGCACACGTTCCTGTTGACTATGTGGCTGTTAAACGCGTGCATAAGCCGAATGGTGCCAAACCTGGACTAGTTATTTATGAAGGCCAAAGTACCCTGATTGTGGATCCTGATGAACAGTTAGTCAATCAGTTAAGACAAGTTTAATTAGCAAAAAGGATGCTACGACAAAACGAGTCGTAGCATCCTTTTTTTGTATGAATTTATAACTTTGTGCTTGTAATTCTGGCTCCAATTGCCAACGAAAACGGTGGATTCTGTGGCTCGGGAATCTGTAATTGATTGTACGGAAAAACGTGTTCTAGTTTTAGATGCACATTTTGACTAGTTAACTTAAGTGGTGATTCGCAATTTGAGCGTTTCAGAATTAATTTAACCATGTCCGCCACAATATCATAGTTTAAAGCGTAGGTCATAAAGGGAATATCCTGAATTGCCAACGGAATCGTTCCTGTAACGATAAGGTGACTCCCCTCCTGTTTAAACATAACTGAATAGATGCCATCCTCTTGTTTGCTGAGCTCACTTAGAGATATGTGTTGCAGTTTATTAGAAATCTGTTTCTTTGCTGAAGAAGGAAAATGCAAACTTGCATCTTCCGCAGTGTCAAAACAGCCTAAATTTCGTTGTTTTTCTTCCATCTTTTCAGCCACAACTAAATAATTTGATTCTACATTCTCTGCCCGCGAAGTTCGGGATAATGGTAGTTGGGTAATTTTAACACCAGCTGTTTCCAAGTCCGTAACAATTTGCCACTTTCCTTGTGCAATTACAAAATCCGGTTGTTCACTATTCATAATATTTAAGCAGTTTTCAACAGTTAACGGTTCTAAATACAGTTTGTCAGCTAACCTTGGTAAAATTGAAATTGCACTTGGATTATTATTAATCAAGATAGTTTCAAACCCTAATTTTTGGCAAGCTTGAATTGTATGCACCGTCACATATTCAGCTGCCGCATTCGTACCAACTTGATTATTAGCCGTACCCAAAATAAACACTTTAGGCTTTTCACTAATTTGTGATTCATTTTCTGTTTCAAAAGTTGTGTAATAACTACGATTATTATAAGGAAATTCTCCCGCCGTGGGCTCAATCCCCTTAAACGTTGGTCGAATTTGATTTGTCTCACGGAAATCACGCACTTTTTTGTCAGAACATTTCCACAATTGTGCAATTTGAGAATCGCCATATCCATAATATTTAGCATTGCGCAAAACATCAACGTCAAAAGGATGTTTACGTAACTTTTTTTCAATTTGAACAATATGAATCAATTTGTAGAAATAAAAAGCATCTATTTTTGTGAGTTCTGCCAATTCCTCTACCTGATATCCCCGCCGAATGGCTTCCAGTAAATAAAAAACTTCTCCTGCTGTGGGATGTACTAAAACATTGATTAATTGACCTTCGTTTAGCCTTGATTCATCCAGAGCCGCTTGCTCAGAGGTAGTTGTCGAATCAACTGATCGAATCGCTTTCAAGGTCGCTTCTTCAGTACTTCTCCCAAAAGCAATTACCGATCCAGTTGATTTCATTCGCGTATTTAGCTCCTGATTAGCATTAGCAAAACTAGCAAAAGAAAAAGTTGGAAAACGGACTGCAATGTGATCCAATGTTGGCTCAATTAAAGCCAAGGAATCATGCTGCCTCAGGCCTGGAATTGTGATACTCCTTAAATTTCTACCAAAACTAATTTGTGTGCAAACTAACGCAACCGGGTATCCAGTCGCCCGAGCAGCAAATGCCGTTGTGCGATCAAAATAAGGGTTTACCCGAATCACATAATAATTACCTGTACTCTGATTTAAAGCAAATTGAATATGACAAATTCCGCGAATCTTGAATTCTTGTACAATCCTTAAAGCTGAGGATCGAATCGCCTGAAATTCTTGATCTGTAAGAGTCTGAGTCGGCGTGAAGACAATTGAGTCTCCTGCATGAACACCAACTGGATTAAAATCTTCGGCAGCACAAATAAGCATTCTTGTATTTTCATTGTCTCGAATAACGGTCATTTCAATTTCTTTAAACCCGACAATGCTTTTCTCAACCGCAACTTGATGAGTGGTTGAAATTCTAAATGTGGACGCAAGCATTTGTTTCAGCTGATGCTCATTTTCGCATCTCATTCTGTTGTTATTGGTTATGGCAGCGACAGGTTTAACGATTACAGGATAACCAATTCGTCGCACAAATTTTAAAACCTCATTTGTATTACTTAAAATATTAGTTGGAATATAAGGTTCATGAATATTCTGTAAAATACGATTCAATGCCTCTGGATTTTGCGTATTTGCAATAGTCTTTAAGCTAACCCCCAAAACACGAATATTTAATTGATTAAAGATTCCAGCCTCATCAAGTTGGTGAAGTAATTGAAAAATAGGCGTTCCACCTAGTGTTGGTATTAAACCATCAAATTCATTATTTCTAAGAATTGTAATTAAAGAATTGGCATCCAAATTACTAATTATAAAGTGCTCCGGATCTAAATAGTCTCCCGCAACTGAATTAGCATTATTACTGACAAACGTAACTTCCTTGCCAGCCTTGTGAAGTTCTTGAATAGTTTGTAAGGTTGCTGTTTCAAGTTCAGTATCCATACCAATTTCATTTGGGCCAGACCCAATAATTACTATTTTTTGCAACTTTGTTCGTGCCATTTTACCGCTCCATTCGAGTAGTCATGATTTCGATGAATTCATCAAATAATTCTGAACTTTCCAATGGCCCAGGCGCACCATCAGGAAAAAACTGCACACTAAAATCAGGAAAGTCCCGATGCCTTAATCCTTGAACAGATTGATCAACTAAATCAATGTGGGTAGTCAACATTTTATCGCGATTAATCGACTCACGATCAACTGTATACCCCTGTCCTTGTGATGCATAAAATATTTCATCTGTAATGATTGATAAAATCGGATGATTATCGCCATGATGCTCAAATTGTAATGGCTTAACCTTTGCCCCGTTGGCCATCGCAAATAGTTCATGTCCTAACCCAATAGCAAAGAGCGGAATCCGCTGTTCCACCTCTGCAATCATATCTGTCAATGATTTTGGTAAGTCAGTCGGACTACCAGGACCTGTTGATAAAATAACACCATCAGGGTCTAGATCAAAAATCTGTTCAGCAGTACAAGAATATGGTAGTACAGTCACATTGCAATTTCGTTGACTTAATTGCCGCAATATTCCATGTTTTAGACCTAAATCAACTACCACCACGTTCAACCCGGTTCCTGGGTTAGGGTACGCCTTTGGAGTTGAAACCTGGCTAACTTGTTGATTAGTCAACACAATCGCATTCAATTGATCAAATGCATGAGCTAAGTCCTTAACCGGATCAACAATGCTCCCCTTAACGGTCCCTTTGGCTCGCAACTTGTGAATCAACGCTCGTGTATCAATGCCACTAATACCGGGGATGTTTTGAATTTTTAAAAATTCATCTAATGAAAGTCTTCGTTGACGATTAGTTGAAACATCAGCGACATCGCGGACAATAACACCTTTACATGTAGGTTCAATTGATTCGTAACTAGCCCGATCAATCCCATAACCCCCAATTGAAGGCTGAGAAAAAACAATAATTTGATTGTGATAGATTTGGTTCGTAATAATTTGTTGATACCCAGTTGCACTTGTATTAAAAACAACTTCTCCAAAAGTAGTTGCTGGCGATCCAAAAGCCTGACCACGATAGACCGTGCCATCGTCTAAAATTAAATATCGCTCACTCACGGTCCTCACCTCATTTAACTATTTGCCATTAACAATCTTAACTGAATCTTCTTCATCAATTTCAGAAACGGAAACTTCAATTTTTTCATTCTGCGCAGTCGGGATGTTTTTGCCAACAAAATCTGCTCGGATTGGTAGTTCCCGATGTCCCCTGTCTACCAAAATCGCTAAATTAATTCGTTTAGGTCGACCTATATCCATAATGGCATCCATTGCCGCTCGAATTGTCCGTCCAGTATATAATACGTCATCTACCAAGATAACTTTTTTTCCTTCCAAACTAAATTCAAAATGTGGTTTCCCAGGTAAATTTGGGTCACTATCTAATTGATGAATATCGTCGCGATAAGCTGTGACGTTCAACTCGCCAACTGGTACTTCGACATTTTCAAGTTGTTTTAGTCTCTCCGCGATTCGCTGAGCCAAAAAAACTCCCCGTGTTTTAATTCCAATAATGACCAAATCCTCTACACCACGATTACGCTCAATAATTTCATATGTAATTCGTGTCAAAGCACGCTTCATCGCCATTGTGTCCATGATTTCTTTTTCCAAAGCAGCCAACTTCCTTTCTAAAATAAAGGCGAACCAAATTTACATTTGCTTCGCAAAACTACCTAATCTATATACGCACCTACTAATTTATAAAGCGCTATTACGAATTAACTTTAACCATGTTCAGATTGTGTGTCAAGCCATTTAAGTGTCTTTTCAAACACTGCAGGCAATGGTGCCTTAAATTCAAGATACTTGCCGGTTGTTGGCTGCTTAAACCCTAAGACACTGGCGTGTAAAAATTGACCATTACCTTTTAAAGTTTTTCGGGGTCCATACAACGGATCGCCAGCAACGGGATGTTCAATATATTTCAAATGAACGCGAATCTGATGAGTTCTACCCGTTTCCAATTTGCACTGAATTAAAGTGTAGTTTCCATAACGCTTGAGAACCTTAAAATGGGTAACTGCTGGTCGGCCATCTGCCACAATTGCCTGTTTCTTTCTGTCTTTGGGTGATCGACTAATTGGCGCATCAATCGTCCCTTGATCTTCTTTGATATTTCCGTGCACCAGGGCAATATATAATCGCGTATTTGTTTTAGCTTTCAACTGTGCCGATAAACTCTGTTGCGCATGATCATTTTTGGCCACCATTAATAAACCTGATGTGTCCTTATCAATTCTGTGAACGATTCCTGGTCGATTTGTACCGTTAATTGTAGATAAGGGACTATGATACAGTAACGCATTCACCAATGTGTGATCTGGATGCCCTGCAGCCGGATGGACAACCATACCTTGTGGTTTATTGACAACAATGACATCGTTATCCTCATACACAATATCCAAAGGAATATTTTCTGGTTCAAGATCAAGGGGTTGAATATCTTCATCTTGAATTTCGATCTTATCGCCAGGTTTAACGCTGTACTTATTCTTAATTTGCTTTGAATTAACCAAAATATGGTCATTTTTAATTAAATTTTGAATATGTGAACGAGTTAAATCTGGAAAAGCCGCTGCCAACACTTTATCAATTCTGCCTTGTTGATCCTGGATAACAAGTTCATGGGTTAACATATTTAACTCTCCAATCTATCTTCCTTGAAAATTGCAATAAAAAGTACGATAACACCTATTGTTAGTGAAAAATCAGCCACGTTAAAAATGGGAAAATTGATAAAATCAAGTTGAAACATATCAACAACGTATTTCAATCTAACCCGATCAATAAAGTTTCCAAATGCACCGGCTACAATTAAGCTTAAACTAATTTGATATAACCAATGTCCACGAGTTTGATACAAAAAATAAAGTAAAACGACCAAAGCCACTACTGTAATTAAATAGAAGAAAGTGGTTTTTCCTTCCAAAATACTCCAGGCTGCCCCGTTGTTTCGAATATTAGTTAGTGAAAAAATTCCAGGTATAACCTGATGAACAGCATCCATACTAATATTGGTTGCAACCCAAAATTTTACTAATTGATCAACTACGACAACTGCTAAAATAATTAAAAAATCTATGGCAAATAACATGTCATGACCTCATTTCCTATCAGAATAATCCGCTGATCTTACCATCATCACTGATGTCAATGTCCAACGCGGCAGGATGCTTGGGTAATCCAGGCATTGTTAGAATATTACCTGTCATTGCCACAATAAAACCGGCTCCCAGCTTAGGAACAAATGATTTTACATGAATAGTAAAATCTTTAGGAGCCCCCAATAATTTAGGATCGTCTGATAGTGAATATTGTGTTTTTGCCATACAAACTGGTAATTTATCCCAACCATACTTTTTAAAACGTTTGATCTGATTAATTGCTTTTTTAGAATACTCAACATGAACACCACCGTATATCTTAGTCACAATGGTTTCAATCTTGACCGTAAGATCAGCATCTGGTTCATACAGTGGCTTAAATGTGGCCGGTTTTTCAACAGTTTTAATTATCGTTTTAGCAAGGTCGAGTGCGCCGTGACCGCCTTTTGCCCAAACATCTGTATCCAAAGCTTGAATTCCCATATCTGCACAAATTTGTTTGACATAGTCAATTTCATGATTGGTGTCTTGAGTAAAACGATTAATTGCTACAACAACCGGTACTCCATATTGAGCCATACTTTTAATATGATGAACAAGGTTTGCAATACCCTTTTTTAATGCATCTAGATTTTCTGTTGCCAAATCTGATAACGCCTGACCACCATTAAGCTTCAAAGCCTTTACAGTCGCCACAATCACAATTGTATCCGGCGTTTTTCCTAATACCGGTGTCTTGATATCAAGAAATTTTTCGGCGCCAAGATCAGCGCCAAAACCTGCTTCGGTAATCGTATAGTCAGCCAAATTCAATGCGGTTTGTGTAGCAAGCACACTATTACAGCCATGCGCAATATTTGCAAACGGACCACCATGAATAATAGCTGGTGTATGAGCCAAAGTTTGAACTAGATTAGGTTTAATTGCATCTTTTAGCAAAGTTGCAATAGCCCCACCAACATTTAAATCTTGGACGGTCACTGGTTTCCTATCGTGCGTGTAACCAATCACAATTCGATTAATTCTTGCTTTCAAATCGTGCAAATCTTCAGACAAACATAGAATAGCCATTAGTTCACTGGCTACCGTAATATCAAAACCATCCTCCCGGGGAACACCTTGAACAGGGCCACCCAAGCCAATGACAATATTGCGAAGTGCGCGATCGTTGATATCTAAAGTTCGTTTCCAAACAATTCTGCGTTGATCAATTCCTAATGTGTTCCCTTGCTGCATATGATTATCAATGAGAGCAGCCAACGTATTATTGGCTGTTGTTAACGCGTGCATATCACCAGTAAAATGCAAATTAATATCTTCCATTGGTACAACCTGAGCATAGCCGCCACCAGTGGCTCCACCCTTCATACCCATCACTGGCCCCAGCGAGGGCTCCCGGAGCGCAATCATAACCTTCTTTTGTAATAAACTAAAAGCATCTCCTAAGCCAACCGTAACAGTTGATTTTCCCTCGCCAGCAGGAGTTGGATTGATTGAAGTAACCAAAATTAATTTTCTTTTAGTCTTTTTTTCTGTTTGCAGAGGCAATTTTATTTTGGCTTTATATGAACCATATTGCTCGATATCATCTTCCGATAGACCAATTTTTTCTGCAACTTTTACAATCTTGTCCATTTTTACATTTTGTGCAATTTCTATGTCTGTCATTTAATTACCCCGCAATTCCAGCTCGTTTATCTTTTAAAGTTTGAAACAAATATTCTCGATTCTTTTTAGAAAGATAAAAAGAATACTGATCAGAATTAAACATAAAACTAATTCCAAATTTAGTCAGTTTCATTGTCTGAATGTCTGCCACATTCATCACTAGCCAGCTCTTTTGTAAACTTCGATTAACAACTAACTTATCAGCTTGTACTAACATTGAACGGGTAAAATACTGGACACCACAAATAATGATAAAGCCAATAAAAAATGCCGCCGTAATCCAATTAAAATGAGTGACCTCAAGCCAAAAAATAACTCCCATAATTAAAACTAACAGTGTCCACGACCATGATGAAATACTGGCTAAAAACGCTGGTTGATAATAAAAATTAGTTTTTGAGGATTGCACAGTGATCACTAACCTTTCATATGAATATAATTAGAAATTTCTTTTTGATACTTCGAGTAATCTCTTGAAGATTCAAGTAATGAAACTAATAGTTTGGCAACTATCGGTCCGGTTGTTAACCCAGATGATCCCAGTCCTGAAGCCACTAAAACATGGTCATTATTTGGTAACCAGCCAAAGAATGGCGAAAAATCATCTGTAAACGACCGGGTGCCAACCCTAGTCGCGATTAAATCATTCTTAGATAAACGATTATCAATTCTTTTAGCACTTGCAAAAAGATCATCCAAAGCATCTTGAGTGAATTTCAAGTCAAAACCCGGTGTATTTTCGTGGGTCGCTCCAATAATTAAGCGCCCATCACCAATTGGCATAAAGTCCTTTTCACTTTCAGGCATTAATACCGGTGCCATTACATCATTTTGATAAGCTGGTACATTCAATTCAATTAATTGCCCTTTTTGTGGATGAACTTGTACTTCATAATTTAGAGGGGCCAATAATTCGTTAATGCCCGCTCCAGCACAAACCAGGATCAGATCAAATTTTTTAACTTGGCTTTCATCTTTGATAGTTTGATCATCAACTAACTCAACCTTGCTATGCACAAGGTTAACACCATTTCGTTCACTAATTTCCAAGAGATGTTTGACAAACCGATTTCCGTCAATGCGCGCCCCACCGCTAATAAAGATTCCTTGAAAATCTGCAGTAACAAGTGGCAATAGCGTCCGAATTTCTTGTGCATCCACACGCTTAATTGCCCCCATTTCCAGAGCATTCACTTTTCTTTGATTAGCCAATGATTCTAACTCATCCAAATCGGCACTTTCTTTTCTAGTGAAAATTGTCCCAGATTGCAGATAAGTTTTGGAATTCATTTGAGTTTCTTTAGCCAATTCAGCAATATAGGTTGCACCATCTTTAGCTAATGTGTACCATTTCTTATTCCGGCGTTTTGATAGCCAAGGCGAAATAATTCCGGCAGCAGCCTTAGTAGCCTGACCTTTTCCTGAATCATATAAGGTAACCGAGTAATCATTGTTTTTACTTATTAAATACGCAGCAGTTGCACCAACAATGCCACCACCGATAATGGCAACTTTTTCCATACTAATTCGTTTCACGCTTTCCTTCATGATGCCAAACTGGCTTTCCCCAATATTGGAAATAATCAGTTCTTAAAGCACCATTGTATAGTTTTCTTTTTTTAGTGGCTTGACCACCATAAAATCGTTCAAATTCCAAATCACTTGTTAAAATATATTTACTCCAGGTTTTTAACGGCTTGTAAACGACTCCCATTTCACGATAAAGTTTACGCACGCTTTCTTGATCACTTAACCGTTGTCCATAAGGAGGATTGGCTACAATAACACCATTTAATTTATCTGTTTTGAAATCTTTAACAGCCATTTGCTTAAATGAAATAAGATCTTCCAAACCCGCTTCGAGTGCATTTCGTTTAGAGATATTAATCATATTTTGATCAATATCGTAACCTGTAATATCAAGTTTAGCATCATAATTAGCCTGGGCGTCTGCTTCATCACGTAATTTTTCACTCACTGTATCAGGAACCCAATCCCATTTTTCACAAATGAAGTTACGGTTAAACCCGGGCGCAATATTTTGACCAATCAATGCAGCTTCAATGGGAATCGTTCCTGATCCACAAACAGGATCAACAAACGGCATATCTGGTTTCCAACTGGTCAATAATACTAAAGCAGCAGCCATGTTCTCCTTTAAAGGAGCACCACCTTTGTCAATTCGATAACCTCGTTTGAATAAACTGTCTCCAGTGGTATCCAAAGTCAACTGAACCTGATCCTTGTTAATTGCAACTTCGATTGGATAAACGGCACCTGTTTCGGGTAATCTTGTTCGTCGATGATAAGTTTCTGAAAGCTGGTTCACAATTGCTTTTTTGACAATGGACTGTGCATCCGGCACACTGTGCAATTGTGAATTTCTTGATCTTCCCTCTACAGGAAAATTAGCATCAATGGGCAATAATTTATCCCAGTTTATTTGTTTAGTTTGCTCAAAAAGAGAATCAAATGTCTTGGCTTCAAACTCACTGACCACAATTTTAATTCGATCTGCCGTTCTTAACCAAAGATTTGTTTTAAGAATGTCTTCAATTGTACCTTCAAAACGGACGCGGCCATTTTGAACCTCAACGTCATAACCAAGTTCGCGTAATTCCTTACCTACCAGTGCCTCAATTCCACTAGCACAGGTGGCCATTAATTCAAATTTTTGCATAAATTTCACCTTTTATATTTTTAATCTAAAAAAAACTAGGATAAAAGCGAACTTCTACCCTAGTCTCCTGAAATGTAAATCTCTATAAGCCATGTTTTGTCCAAAATGAATTCTCAGGTTCAATTCAAATTTGGGTAATCATCTATCTCCAAGCGTCACCGCTTGCCCCCACATTTAGTTCAATTCCAGATGTGAAGCGCCCCTACCAATGTTTGGGTTGCCCGCTCGTGGGGTTTACCGCGTTCCAACAATATGATTTCTCATATTGATACGTTTCTGTGGCACCTTAGGGAACATGAGAACATAGCCGAAACCTTAGTTCTGTATTCCGCCGTTATCTCAAATGAGATACCTCAGCTTATTTTTTCACCGAGCACGAACACTACAAGCATCGCAGCTTGTGCGGGCATGGACTTTCCTCAGCCTACATAAGTAGACCGCAATTACCCGAGATTTACAAAGTATAATTAAATTCGATGTGATTCATTTTCGCCATTGTCAAGTTGTGAGCCGAACACCCGACGCTCCAAGTTTGAAAGCCGCTTAAGAATATCCATGTTGGTTGCGCTATTGACAGGCTGTGTACTAGAAGTAGTTTTGCCCACGGAAACTTGTTTTGTTAGTTCATCAATTTTATCGAGTAGTCTTTCATTTTCATCCTTTAACTGTTGGATATTTTTTGAAAAAGTCTCATAATCTTTGATAACTGAATCCAAATAGGTATCAACGTCTGCTGGATCGTAGCCACGCATCTTAGGTTTAAATTCTTTTTGCAAAATATCTTTTGGAGTAAGATTTATGTTATCCATATTTAGCACCTCATAATTATTGTAATATCTGCGTAACACGTATTCCATTGTATCAGACTTTAATCCAAATTAAAACTGTTGTTCTCATTTTCTGCATATTCATCCGCTGCTTCTTGTAGATCATCAAAATCTATCACTTCTAGTGGATAAGGATGATTCTCTCGCCATTTCTGAATAAGATCATAGTCATACTTAGTCTTTCCGGGATGCTCTGGATCGTATATTAAAATTGCCTGGTCTGTATGGGTTAACATAAAGCGTTGATAGGCCCTCAACTGTTGAGGCGCTTGATACGGTTTATGACTAACGCTATCTGTAAAATCTGCTTTTGTTAAAATTTGGGAAAGTTTTGCTTGATTATTCTCGTTCCGCTGTTGACCAAATTCCGTAAACGGTAGCATTACGGCAACTTTAAAGTCAGGATACTCAGTTTTTAGTTGAACGCCAATTTCCGTTGCCCACTGTTCTACTCCTAGTTGAGCACCAGTTATTAGCCAATCAGCACCTGACTCAAGACGAATTTTAAGCGCATCTTTTATAACTTTTTGAATAATTAATAGTTTTGGATCTTTATCATTAAAAATTTCTAATTCATAACTTCGATATCCTGTAACCCAAACACGACTCATAAAGTATTCCTCCAAATTTTAAAAATAGATTTCAGATAGTTTTTAACTTTACATCTATAGTATAATATAGAAAATAGGAAGTGATGAACAAGTGAACTTTCATTACCCATCAGGAAAGAAATATATGCATCCAGACTCGTCTTCCAACTCTGGCATTAAGAAGGCCCCCACGCAGTTCGGAAAACGGGGAATGTCATTAGAAGATGAATTAAACGAAAGTAATCAATATTATCTTTCACACGGAATTGCAGTGGTTCATAAAAAACCAACTCCCATTCAAATTGTTAAAGTTGATTATCCTAAGCGAAGTGCCGCAGTTATTAAAGAGGCCTATTTCCGTCAGGCGTCTACAACTGATTATAATGGCGTTTACAAGGGTTATTACATTGACTTTGATGCAAAGGAAACTAAAAGGAAAACTGCATTTCCACTCGATAATTTTCATGACCACCAAATACGTCACATGAAAGCTTGCATTGCTTCCAAAGGTATTTGTTTTACAATTATTAAATTCGTCGAAATCGATCAAATTTTTTTGCTTTCGGCAACGGATCTCTTTTATTTTTGGGATCGTCAAAAAAATGGTGGTAGAAAGTCCATTCCACTTAGTTATATAAAAGAAAATGGCTACTTAATTAACTATCAGTTAAATCCCCTTATTCCGTATCTGAATGCTGTGGACAAATTGTTAATTAAGAAACACGAAGGAGAACAACATGCAAACTAATAATCACAATTCTGATAATTATCAGCCTCACCGTACCCAACATTCGCAGTTAACTCAGCCACCTCATCGTCGTCGCTCCATCTTTAAACGAATTCTTTTGTGGCTAATTGCACTATTTGTTTTAGCACTAATTGGTGGCGCAGGGCTTTTTATGTATTATGCCAAGGATTCCCCAAGTATTTCGGAAGAACAATTATCTAGTGATGAAGCAACTGTTGTTTATGACAAAAGCGGTAAAGTTATTAGTCGTTTAGGTGCTCAAAATCGGGACTATGTCAAAGCAAACGAAATCCCTAAATCTCTTAAAAGTGCGGTTGTTTCAATTGAAGATAAACGTTTTTATAAAAATAATGGCGTTGATCCCGTTCGAATTGTTGGCGCGGCATTCGCAAATTTAACTGGCTCTTCACTTGGCCTTCAAGGTGCCAGTACACTAACTCAACAATTGGTTAAACTTTCAGTATTCTCAACCTCTGCAAAAGACCGAACGTTGCGTGTAAAGGCTCAGGAAGCTTGGTTGGCCTTAAAAGTTGACAAAAAATATTCGAAAGATAAAATTCTGGAGTTTTACATCAATAAAGTTTACATGGGCAATGGCGTTTACGGAATGGGAACCGCGGCCAAGTATTATTATGGGAAATCACTTTCTAAGCTAAGCCTCGGTGAAATCGCCCTGTTAGCTGGTATGCCACAAGCGCCTACTTCTTACGATCCCACTAAGTACCCAACGTATGCATTATCACGGCGTAACACCGTCTTACAGGCCATGGTAAGCAATAAAGTAATCACTAAGGCTCAAGCAGCCAAGGCCGAAAAGACAAGCGTTAAAACTGGTTTAGTTAAAACCCACAGTACAAATGGTCTTTCCACGGTAAGTAGTAAAATTGTAGACTCCTACTTGAAGCAAGTCATTAGAAGTGTTCAGTCGAAGGGATTTAATCCTTATACGGATGGTATGAAAATTTATACCAACTTAGATTTAGCCGCTCAAAAACGACTTTATAAAATTGGAAATTCAAGTAACTACGTTCAATATCCTGATTCTAAGTTTCAACTTGGTGTTTCGATTACCAATCCAAATAACGGAAAAGTGGTCGCCATGCTGGGTGGTCGGCAAAACGGAAATGTCACTTTTGGTTTGAACCGGGCTGTTCAAACGGATCGTAGCAGTGGTTCTACTGCTAAACCGTTGATGGACTATGGACCAGCCATTCAGTATCTAAATTGGCCAACCAGTCGAACGGTAAAGGATGAGCCCTTTACTTACCCAGGATCAAAAACAAAATTATATGACTTTGATAAAGCATACAAGGGAAAAATGACAATGCGTCAAGCACTTGTTCAATCCCGAAATATTCCGGCAATTCGAACCTTACAAGATGTTGGTATTAGTAAGGCAACCACCTTCTTAGGAAAACTTGGTATTTCTCAAAAGGGAACCTATAATCTTCAAAACGGAATTGGCTTATACATTTCACCCCTTCAGGAAGCAGCTGCTTATGCGGCGTTTGCCAATGGCGGAACCTACTACAAACCATATTATGTCAATAAAATTGTGACCCAAAGCGGCAAAACCTATCGTTATAGTAGCCAAGGTAAACGAGCAATGAGTAAAGCTACAGCCTATATGATCACAGACATGCTTAAGGGGGTCCTAACTGATTCAAATGGTACCGGATCAACAGCTGCTATTTCAGGACTTTATGAGGCTGGTAAAACTGGAACAACGGCTTACCCATCCGACATTGCTAGCAACTATCCAAGTACTGCTTCAATGGACTCTTGGTTTACGGGATACACGCGTCATTACAGCATGTCAGTCTGGACCGGCTATGATGAGCAAAATACTGCTTCCGGATTCCTAAGCGAACAGGAAACTCTTATTGCGCAACAGGTTTATAAGAGCATGATGGGCTATCTTGCCACATCTGTAACCAATGAAGACTGGGTAAAACCAGCCAGTGTGACAGAAAAAACCGTAAATGGTGTGAAAGAACTATTCAAGGCAAACTCTAGCTATAGTACTTCAGGAGCTAGCGATGAAGACTCTTCAAATAATTCATCAAGTTACTCTAGTTCCTCAAGATCTAGTTCTTCTACTGTTACCACCAGTCGTGATACATCTTCAAAGAGTAGTAGTAGCAGTAATAGTAACAACAGTAGCTCTAACAATAGTTCCTCCAGCTCATCAAGTTCTAGTTCCAGCAGCTCAAGCAGTGCAAGTTCTAGTTCGAGCTCATCCAGTGAAGAATCTTCATCAAGTAGCAACAAAGAATAAACAAAAAGAACCTATATTCTCTAACTAGCCGAAAAACGACTAGAAAATGGAATATAGGTTTTTTTGAGCCCTTTTTAATCTTGGTCTGAAATCTTATATATAGGAATTTTGGGACCTGTTAAGTCAGCTTTTGTAGTTGGCCGATTTGAATCCGAACTGTTTATTGAACCGTTCCGTTGGCGATTTTCTTCTTTTTGGACTTGTTTCACTGTGGTTAAGTTTCGCTTTTCCCAGTTTAACAAAATACGATCCATATATCTTAAACTATATGCCTGACTTAAAACGGCCTCTTTTAAGGCTAATGAAATCATTTCTGGAGCATAATGGTCATCGGTTAGCCATTGATTAATAGTTTCATATTCAATCGGCGACAATGGTCGACCAAATTCAGATTCGATTTGAGCAAAAACAGTTTCACGGGTTACTTTATTAGTCTCCTGTTTTTGGGCCTGAACCTCATTGCTTGCCGACTGCAATAGTTTTTCAAATAGTCGTTCAAAACTATATTGATCATAACTTTTCCCGTCAGCGTGCTTAACAGTTTTTATTTCCATTAATTTATTTTGAATCATTTCGTGCAATAACTCGTAAACTTTATTCTCCGTTAACCCCGTTTCTTTAGAAATTAACTTTGAACTAGGAAAAAGATCGCCTTGTCCGCGCTGTTTTTCAATAATTAAGTAAATAACTAATTCATCATTAGTTAACCCAAGTTGATGGAAGTTACTTAATAAATAGTTGGAAACGACCGTGTTCCCAGCTTTCAAAAACCTTCGTGTTAACTCATCCAAAGCTTTCCCCTCCTTTTTTCAGTTCACTATGGATAAAGCCGATGAAGCAATCTTGGGAATGGAATTGTTTCACGCACATGATCCTCACCAGTTATCCAAGTTAAGGTCCGCTCTAAGCCTAACCCAAACCCAGAATGCGGCACTGATCCATATTTACGTAAATCTAAATACCAGTCATAGTTTTTAGGATCTTGGCCAGCTTTTTTTATTTGACTAACCAAATAATCATAATCCGTGGCCCGTTCCGATCCGCCAATAATTTCTCCATAACCTTCAGGAGCCAATAAATCAGCACAAATTACTAAATCATCCCGGGTTGGATGTGGCTTCATGTAAAATGCTTTGATTGCCTTAGGATAGTTCATAACAAATACTGGTTGTTCAAATTGATCGGCCAAAAATGTTTCTTCAGGAGAGCCAAAATCTACACCCCATTGTAAATCAGGGAATTTTCCTGATTCTTGTAACATTTCAATAGCTTTATCATAAGTGATTCTAGCATATGGTAATTTAGTATACTTCTTTAAGACCTCAATATCACGACCCAAAATTTTCAATTCATAAGCACAATGATCGATGACATTTTGTACTAAAAAGGCAACGTATTTTTCCTGTAATTCAAGACTCTGTTCTTGATGCATAAAAGCCATTTCGGGTTCGATCATCCAAAATTCGATTAAATGCCGCCGTGTTTTCGACTTTTCAGCCCGAAATGTTGGTCCAAATGAAAACACCTTGTCAAAAGCCATTGCACCAGCTTCTTCGTATAACTGACCACTTTGTGACAAGTAGGCTTCACGATCAAAATACTTGGTCTTAAAGAGCTCTGTGGTTCCCTCAGGTGCACTTCCTGTCAAAATTGGTGCATCAAGTTTAATAAAGCCTTCGTTATTGAAAAATTCATAGGTAGCCCGAATTACTTCATTTCGAATTTCCATAATGGCATGTGGGCGTGAAGATCTTAGCCAAAGGTGACGGTGATCTAGTAAGAAATCAATCCCGTGTTCTTTTGGTGTGATTGGATAGTCGTTACTTTCCCCAATTACTTCAATACCATCAACTTCAATTTCGTATCCAAAATGTGAACGATCATCTTGATGAATAGTCCCTGTAATCCACATACTGGTCTCTTGCCGTAATTTTTTAGCAATTTCAAAAATTTCTTCGCCAACAACGCTTTTGACTACAACACCCTGAAAAAAGGCTGTACCATCCCGCAATTGTAAAAAACTAATTTTTCCGCTAGATCGTTTGTCCGTTAACCAAACGCCAATTTTTACACGTTCGTCAACATGATCTTTGGAATCTACGATACTTATTTGTTCCAAGATAAATATCCTCCTTGAGTAATTTCATTAAATGTCATTCACTGATCGAACAACCGTACCATTTTTAAAGTTTAAAGTTTTCAGACATAATTGTCCAGAGGCATTCATATATCCGACCTCCCAAACAGGCTTTTGTTTGTAAATTCCCATTGAAATGGTGGTTACTTTTTTTGGACTATAATTGTTCCAAATCTTTTTAAGGGCATCATTGCGATCAATTCCTGCTGATTGTTTAAAAATACGGATCTTTTTTCCATTATTCGAAATAATGACGTACACGGGAATATTTTGTTTGGTCACTCCCGTTACTGTGTAGAAGGTCTGTTCTGAGTTAGCCCACGAAAAGTTGGTTTCTGTCTTCAAATGGGCATATTTTTTTGCAATTTTCAGTGACTGACTTTTAGCTGAGTCTATTGGTTTACGAACTTCATGATACACAATAGAAGATCCACCAACCAAGATGATAACGGCTGCAATAAATATCAGAAACCAATGACTATTGTGTTTTCTTGAACGTTTCAAATTTACAGCTCACTTTCTTTTAAGTTTCAAACTTCACCATTATAGCAAACATATCAGGCTCTAGTTAGTGATGTTTCTTAAAGAATTTATCAAGTTCGCCATTTAGTTCATTTAGCGGCAACTTCTGTACTGGCATGTCCTTGGGCAAACTGTGAAGCATAGTCTTTCCGTAACTCTTATCAAGAATTCGGCGATCTAAAATGACAGCTGCCCCATAATCTTTTTCGGAACGAATTAATCGCCCGATCCCTTGTTTTAATCTGAGAATGCTTCTTGGTAATAATGCCGATATGAATGGATTTTTATGTGCTTGCTTTTGCAGTTTGGTCTCCGCCTTAGTAAAAATTTCGTCCGGAGAATCAAACGGTAACCTCGTTATAATTAATAAATCAAGTTTACCATTTGATAAGTCCATCCCCTCCCAGAAACTAGAGGCGCCAAACAACACACTAGTGGAACCAGACAAAAATTCTCGTGTCAATTTTGATTTTGTCCCATTCACGCCTTGAGCCAAAATTCGGCGTTTGTGTCCTAAGTCAGTTCTTTGAATACGGTTGAAAACATCTCTAATTGTTGCCAAAGAATTAAACAAAACTAGAATTTTTCCAGGTGTCACTTTTGCTAACTGATAAATCGCATCTGTTAAATACTGGGCATATTCGTCTGCATCAATTTCATTGATCACAGGACCGTCGTTAGCAACCTGCAAGAGTGCATTCTCGGCAAAATTATACGGACTACTATATTTTTTTACAGTGGTTGAAGCCGTTGCTAATCCAACTTGATTCAAGAAATACTTAGAGCGACTGTTAGAAAACAACGTTGCCCCAATTAAAGTTGGCTTTTGGAACCAAGGATAAACCTGATTCTTTATATAATTAGCACTCTCAATAATTCCCTGCGATAAACTCACACTACCAGCATCATGTTGTGGTCCAACTTGAATCCAGTAAAAATCTGCATCTTTATTACGTTGATTGGGTTTAAAAAACGATCCAAAAATTTGTAAAAATATTTGAGATTGTTCTTCAACTTCAAGTTGACTATTATTCAATTTAATCCACGTCCGTACTTCAGACTCAAGTAAATTTTGTTGTTGTTTTTCAATGATTTTGCTAAGGGCTTCAAACTCCAGAATTTCAGAAGTAAATTTTTCTTGTAAACTTTGAATAGTTCGTTTATTAGCTTCGTAAAAAGTTTGCAGTTCCGGATAGGTTATCACATGTTGAAATGGCAAATTGTTAGTTTCGGCTGGCATTTGACGGGCCAAAAAACGTTTAAACAATTGCTCTTGCAAACTAGCAATTAATTGATTAATTGTTTCTAAATGATCGGCCATTTGATAAACATGAAAACTTCCCATTGGATCACTTTGAATAATTGGTGATCGATTAATTCCTTGATTCATCTTAAGATGGCTAACTTCACTATGTGCCATACTCATCAAGTGATTAATATCGAATGTGACCCGATTTTCTTGTAAAATCGTGTTTACAAAACGCTGCGCCTCATCCACAACCAAGTAGGGTTTATGAGCTTTATTGCCAAGTAAATCTGCGTGCCGCAAAAGAAATGCGTGATTAGTCACCACAATCTGTGAAATATGAGCTTTTCGAATGACGCGCTGGTAAAAATCAAGCTCATAAAACGGGTTAGTCGCATCTAAACTAGCAATTCCCTGGTGACGAATTTCATTTAATAGAGGAATTTTGTGATTATTGATATGTAGTTCATCTAAATCACCTGTTTTTGTATAGGTCAACCAAACCAACAGTTTCATTTTAATCAAACGACTTTGATTGGCTGGGTCACTCTCGTTAAGCTGTTGTGAAAATTTTGCCAAATCAATATAGTGACTACTCCCCTTCACTAGGGTGGCATTCATCGGGATTTGTAAAATTTTACTCAAAATAGGAATGGCCTTTTCCATCAACTGAGATTGTAATAAGGTCGTTGTTGAACTAATAACGACTGGCAATTGATTTTGAATGGCCAAATAAGCAAACGGTAACAAATACGCAATTGTTTTGCCAATTCCCGTGGGAGCTTCAATAACTAATGCTTTAGGATCGGGATTCTTGTAGTTTGCATAAATTGCATTCATGATTCGTGACTGGGCGCTCCGCCAACCCAAATCACCTTTAAATAGCGCTAACTTGGCCTTCTTAGATTGCGGATAACGCCCTAGTTGCTCAGTTGTCGCGTCAGTAAAACTTGTTCGTTGCACCCGCATGACAATGTTTTCCTTAACCATTAAGTAATCGGGCAAAGTCCCCGGATTCTTCTGTTTCCGTTCAAATGCATCACTAATTAATTCTGCGGTTTGTCGAGGTAAACTTCCAGACAGGATGTTCAACTGTTGTAACGTTAATAATGGCAATTCTGCCAATCGTTTCATCAGCATAATAAATAGTTTAGCTGTCGCAAGTGCGTCACTATCCGCAGAATGTGGATGTTCATGTTTAATTCCAAAGTACCGCGATAAGTCTCGCAAACGATAACCATTCACACTAGGCAATAGAATCTGACTTAACGTAACCGTATCAACCGCTTTAATGGTTAAAGCTGGATAACCTACGCGTTCAAATTCATAATTTAAAAACGGAAAGTCAAAATTGACATTGTGCGCCACAAAAACGGTATCAGAAAGAAGCCCAAACAAGGTTGGCGCAATGTCGTCAAATAAAGGGGCTTTACGAACACGCCGATTGGTAATTCCTGTCAGTTGCTGAATGGCATTTGGAATCCCCATTTCTGGGTTAACGTCCGTTGCAAAAGTATTAATAATTTTATGATTTTTAACAAAAACACAGCTAATTTGGATTATCCGCTCGTTATCATTCAAATTAGTCCCTGTGGTTTCGATATCTACGACTGCATAAGTTGTATTAGAATCCATATTCTCACCAGTTAACTCATAAGATGTTTGTTTCATATCTTTAATGATACTACATTCATGCCAGTGCATAAATGCTTACTGACTTCTGTTACCAGAAATTAAAATTAAACTCACCTTTTTGACCTAATTCTGATCTATAAAGCAACAAGATTGCTAAATATAAAAATATGGTAAAATGTAAGTTTGTTTGTGGTTTATGTAATCTAAAACAGGTAGACTAAAAATGAAAAAAGTTATTGCTAAATAAAATCTTAAATTAAGTGTTTTTGAAAGTGAGCGAACGCTTTGCAAAAATCAACGACTGGTCAAAGTCATGCTAAAATTATTTTTTTTGGTGAACACAGTGTTGTCTACGGGCAACCTGCAATTTGTTTACCAATTTCGAAAATAAAAACCGTTGTGTCGATTAAATCTTCTAGTGAAGGCCAACAAGTTTCAAGTCGGTATTTTACTGGCTTTTTATCAGAAATGCCTGAAAGTCAAACTGGTATCCAATTACTAATCAAAACCGTTTTAACTGAATTAAATCAAGAAAAAACGCCGTTTGGACTAACAATAACCAGTGAAATTCCAGCCGAACGTGGAATGGGATCTTCGGCGGCCACTGCTGTCGCAATTGTCCGTGCTTTTTTTCACTTTTTTAAACAACCGTTATCTCATACTGAATTATTGCGCCTTGCTGATGTTTCTGAGCAATACATCCATGGGAATCCCAGTGGCTTAGACGCTGCCACCGTGAGTTCACAAACCCCAATTTGGTTTGTTCGGGGCCGCCGCCCTCAAGCCATTCCCATTAAACAAAATACATTCTTAGTTATTGCGGATACAGGCATTATGGGGCAAACGGGTCTGGCTGTTCAACATGTAAAATCCCAATTGGCCAGCGATCCTCAGGCTGAAGCAGCTATTGAATCTCTTGGAAAATATGCCAAACAAGCCCGTCATTGTCTAGCGATTGGCGATTCAAAAAAATTGGGTCTTTTAATGAACCGTTCTCAAACTATTTTATCCAAATTAGGTGTCAGTCATCCTACGTTAGATCTGTTTGCAAATTTATCTCTTTCTAACGGTGCACTAGGTGCCAAACTCACTGGTGGTGGCATGGGTGGTTGCTTGATTTCGTTAACACCGGATAAACCTTCGGCCGAAAAAATTGCCACAGTATTGGAAAAACACGGCGCAATTCATACTTGGATTGAACCTCTCGTCACGCTGAATCGCAAAGGAGATCACCATGATCACAGCTAGAGCACATACGAATATTGCGTTCCTAAAATATTGGGGAAAAAAAGATTCAAACTTGATTTTACCTTACAACGACAGCATTTCTTTAACTCTAAATAAGTTTTATACGGATACCAGTGTTGAATTTACATCATCTATAAAAGAGGATGAAATTTTGGTAGATAATCAGCCTTTGACAGGATCGGGTTTAAAAAGAGCTAAACGCGTTTTAGAGTTGATTCGGCAAAAAAGCGGGATTAAAGCGAGTGCGGTGGTTCATTCAACCAATCATGTTCCAACAACGGCTGGCCTTGCCTCATCTGCATCGGCATTTGCTGCCCTAGCTGCGGCTGGTGCAAAAGCTGCAAACTTACACCTCACTGATAAAGAACTCTCCATTTTGGCTCGTCACGGCTCCGGTTCGGCATCCCGTTCAATTTTTGGTGGTTTCGTACAGTGGCATGCCGGTCATGATGATCAAAGCTCATATGCACAAAGTATTCAATCACCTGTTGACTGGGATATTAATTTAATTACGGCTCTTGTAGATACAGCTCAAAAGAAAGTCAGTAGTACAAATGGGATGCAAGCGGTTGTTGAAACTTCCCCTTTCTTTCCAGCCTGGGTAAAAAGCGCGCAAGCAGACGTCGAACCGATGAAATCAGCAATCCTTAACAAAAACTTAGCAAAGTTGGGCGTGATCGCCGAAAACAATGCAATGCGCATGCACGCGACAACGTTTGGAGCCGTTCCCAATTTTACTTATTTCCAACCTCAAACGCTTGCAATTATTGAAGCTGTTCGCAACATCCGAAAACAAGGTGTAGAATGTTATAGTACCGTTGATGCTGGTCCTAATGTTAAGATAATTTGCGCCTCATCTGATAACGATTTGATTATGGAAAAATTAGAACCAATCATGGGTCACAATCAGTTATTAGTTTGCAAGCCTGGACCTGGCGTGACGTACCGATAAACATTAATTAAAATTTTGAAGGGACATGATCCATTGATTACGGTAAAAGCACCTGGGAAGCTCTACATCGCTGGTGAATATGCAGTTGTAGAGTCAGGGTACCCTGCCATTATTGTGGCATTAAATCAATTTGTTTCGGCTTCAATTGAAAAAACAGAAAATGTTGGTCGGATCGTTTCTGAACAATATCATGAAAACTCAATTTCTTGGCGTCGACAAGGTTCTAAGATGATTTTTGATAATCGTGACAATCCGTTTCACTACATCCTTTCTGCAATTAGTTTGACAGAAGAATACGCCAGCAACCTTCACAAAGACTTGGGACTTTATAATTTATATATAAACAGTGACCTTGATAGCGCAGATGGCAAAAAATATGGTTTAGGCAGTTCCGCTGCCGTAACTGTGGCAACCATCAAAGCTTTGGCCAAATTTTATCACCTGCCTTTAACCAAGGACAGTTTATTTAAGCTAGCAGCTATTGCTCATTTCGATGTTCAAGGCAATGGATCCCTTGGTGACATAGCTGCTAGTGTTTATGGCGGCTGGATTGCGTATCATTCCTTTAACCGAGATTGGTTATCTGCGCAACGTCGCCAAACTTCTTTAATGGACTTGTTAGAAAAACCTTGGCCAGGATTGGATGTTGAACTACTGACTCCACCCGATGATCTAAAACTGATGATTGGTTGGACTGGTTCTCCTGCTTCAACCTCTCATTTGGTTGACAAGGTCGCCATGGGTAAAGTGAAAGATCAGCATGAATATCAGGTCTTTTTGCAGGAAAGTAAAGCTTGTCTAAAAGAAATGATCCGCGGTTTTCATGACCAATCGATTGCCGTTATTCAGCACCAATTGCGTGTAAATCGTGCCATTTTGAAAAAATTAGCTGATTTTAGTCAGGTATTAATTGAAACCTCAACTTTAAAAGAAATGATTAAGGATGCTGAAAACGCCGGCGGGGCTGCAAAAAGTTCCGGTGCGGGTGGTGGTGATTGTGGAATCGTCTTAATCAATAAAAATCGTCCCATCGAAAATCTCCTAAAAACTTGGCATGATAAGGGTATCAAACAATTAGAGTTTAACGTTCATAACGTCACTGAACTTTAAGGAGAACAAGCTATGAAAGATATTCAGTCCCATCGAAAAGATGAACATGTTTCTCTAGCAGAACATTTCTACCAAGATCAAGCTAAGGCTGGTTTCCAGCAAGTTCGCTTACTACCGAATAGTCTTCCTGAAATCGATAAAGCTCAAATTAATTTAAAAAGCCAATTTGGGGGAATCGTGACCGATTGCCCTTTTTATATTGAGGCAATGACTGGTGGCAGTTCGTACACCGGCAAACTAAATGCAAGTTTGGCACGGATTGCTAAGGCTACTCATTTGGCAATGGCCGTTGGCTCTCAAAGTGTCGCCTTAAAACAGCCCGCTTTACAATCTACCTTTGAAACTGTTCGCGAAATCAACCCAGATGGCGTTATTGCAGCAAACATTGGTGCCAATCACTCTGCCGTTGATGCACAAAAGGCGATCGACATGATTGACGCCAACTTGTTGGAAGTTCATATCAACGCGGCCCAAGAAATTGTGATGCCTGAAGGAGATCGTCAATTTAACTGGTTAACAAACATTAAAGAAATTGTTCAGTCCGTTTCCGTTCCTGTTATTGTTAAAGAAGTTGGCTTTGGCATGACTAAACAAACTATGGAAAAACTTGCAGCAATCGGGGTTCAATCGATTAATGTGGCCGGTCATGGTGGAACTAATTTCGCAAAAATCGAAAACGAACGCCGGCATGACAAAGTATACAGCTACCTTCAAGATTACGGCATTACTACCGTGGAATCTTTGTTGGAATCTCAGGCTTTGCAGAATAAGCTCCATATTTTGGCCTGCGGTGGCATTCGAACGCCTCTAGACATGACAAAGAGCTTTGCTTTAGGAGCCGAAATGGTTGGAGTTGCCGGAAAAATCTTACATTCCCTCCTTCGTGAAGGTGAAGAACAGACTATTCAAATGATCACGGATTGGCAAGAACAGCTAGCAGATTTGTTAACCCTGCAAGGTGCTTCAAACATTAAACAATTAAATTGTCAAAATTTAGTTTTTGATGCCGCGTTACGTGATTATTGTGGACAACGAAAAATTGAAATCAATTAAAAAAGTTACGACAAAATTGTCGTAACTTTTTTAATCACGCCATAAACTTAATTTTTAATCTCAAACCGCAATTTTTTTGGATAGAAATTCTTAACGACCCCATTGACTACTTTACCAAATCCAACCGTCAGCTCATGACTGATTAAGACATGCCAGCCATTTTCAACATCTACTACAGAAAAAGTATCCCCATGCACGTAATTTTGCCACTGCTCTTGCGTAATTAAAACTGGTTTTTGAAAATCAGTGGGTTTAAAAGCCAATGCCAATGGTAAAGACGGTTCAAAGCGATTTTTCTTAAAAACACCTAAATTGACACCCGGTCGAATGACTTGAAGTTTTGTAAGATCTGGCAAGTTGCCCGGCATCGCATATAAATAATCTCCAAATGCTAATAATCTGGCATCTTCAATCGGATTTACCAACAATTTATCTGCCACTTTATGCCAATCCTGTTTTTGTGCCTTAGACACATTAGATTTTTGCGGTTTTAAATCTTTTACCGTGGACTCACTGGGTTGTTTTTGCAACTGGGCAATAAAATGACCTTCTCCACGCATTTTATGCGGGAAAATTCTTGAAGTCTTAGCAAGTTCTGGATTATTATCAGCCCACTCTGGCCGCCCATCATCCATCCCTGGATACTTCTTAATCGGTAAAACCCGCAAATCTGAATAGGTTTGCAACAACCAGGCAACATTTTGCTCATCTTCTTCAGGAGCAAAAGTACAGGTAGAATAAACTAATCTGCCACCTGGTTTCAACATTTTTAACGCACTTTGCAAAATCTTTTTTTGTCGATTTGCACAGGATAATGGATATTCAGGCGTCCAGTATTGTACTGCTTCGTGATCTTTTCGAAACATCCCCTCACCCGAACAAGGAGCATCCACCACGACAACATCGAAGTATTCAGGAAAATGTTTTTCAAGTGTATCTGGTGATTCATTAGTTACAATTGTATTTTGTAAGCCAAAACGCTCTACATTTTCAGCAAGAATTCCAGCCCGTTTCCGATTAATTTCATTTGAAACTAATAAACCACTTTGATTCATATAACTGGCCAGATGCGTCGTTTTACCACCGGGAGCTGCGCACAAGTCTAAAACCTTGTCGCCGGGTTGCGGATGAGCTACTTCTCCTACATACATAGCACTTGGCTCTTGACTATATATTAGACCACTTTGGTGATCAAGCGTTTTACCGCTGACTGAACCATAATAGCCAAACGGACAATACGGAATAGCATCCTCAATTGAATGATCAAGGGGCTTGGTCTGGGCTTTCAACGGGTTTACGCGAAATCCTCTGGTGGCCTCTTCATCGAAAGATTGCAAAAAGGCCGGCGCTTCCTCACCTAATAATTTTGAATATTTTTTTATAAATGCCTCTGGTAACTGCATATTTTCACTCATTTCTAAATTTAATAGCATCCGACTTTAAACTGTGTTAATTTAAATTAAGACACATTATCTTTTATTATAAAGCTTATTGGAGTGAATGACATGCCACAAAAATTAATCACCATTGATCTTGATGGAACTACCCTAAATAGTCAAAATCAAGTTTCACCAAAAACGATTGAAGTTATCAAAAACGCCACTGAAGCCGGCCATATTGTCAGCATTGTCACCGGCCGTCCCTACCGTATTTCAGAAACCATCTATGATCAATTGCAGTTAAAAACACCGATGGTTAACTTTAACGGAGCACTCACTCACATTCCCCACCAACATTGGCAAGGCGAGTACAAACGCACCATCAGCAAGGCAATTGTGCTTGACATGTTAGAGAATCAACAAAAATTGCAACTTGAGATGATCGCAGCTGAGGGTAAACACACGTATCTGGCTAATCACTTGCCACCTTCAGATTTAAATTTCTTTCCAACAACTTTAAGTGAAGATCAATTGCTCTCAAAAACTTCACTGATTCACAACCCCGCTTCAATGATTCTGTTTGTCACACCCAACCAAGAACAAGTTGTTCGAAATACAGTTTTACATCATTATGGTCAACAAGTTGATGTGGGTGTTTGGGGAGGCCCAAATAGCGTTCTAGAAGTTGTTTCTAAAGGTATTCAAAAAGCAAAGGCTGTGGCCTACATTGCAAAACAATATCATATTGATCGGCAAAATATTGTGGCCTTTGGTGATGAACACAATGATGCTGAAATGTTAGCCTATGCTGGTCGTGGTGTGGCGATGCAAAATGCCACCCCAACGATTAAGTCAATTGCAAATGATGTCACTGAATTTGATAATAATCATGATGGTTTAGCCAAATACCTGGAATCTTACTTAAAATTGGCTAACTAAAAATGGAACTGATTCAAAACAATCCTGAGATTTCAATGATTGTTTGTAAAATTAGTTCCATTTTTTTATCGATAACTATTTCTCATCACTTCTTAAAACCCCGCCATCGCTGTAACGGTCAGGGCGCATTTCATTTAAGACAATATGAATGTGTTCTGCTGGTGCACCGGTATTCTTTGAAACTGCAGACGTGACATCTTTAACTAATTGGCGTAACTGGTCCGTTGAACGTCCTTCAATAAGATCAATATGAACTAATGGCATGTTGAATTCCTCCTCAATGTTGTTTACCATTATCGCAGGAATTCTCAAAAATTTCAAACTCAACTTATGCTAGAATGTAAACTATATATAATCACCGGAACAGGAGAAATTCTAATGATAAATCAAACTAATAAATATTCTGCTTGTACAAGTTTTTTAGCTGGCCGACTAGCAACCGCAGATGGTTCCACCTTGATCGGTCGCAATGAAGATTCACGGGCAGCTTGGCCAAAACATTTTGTGGTCCATCCTCATCGTGAATTCTCGGAACCCCAAACATTCAAATCAACCGATAATGGTTTTACGCTCAATCTCCCTAAGGTTGCTGCCAAATACACGGCCACCCCTGAATGGACTGACAAGTTTGGCTTGTTTGAAGAAGATGGCATTAATGAGTATGGCGTGGCCATGAGTGCAACTGAGAGTGCCTATACCAACAATCAAGCTTTAGGAGCCGATCCACTAGTTGAAAACGGGATAGGCGAAGAGGCCATGGTAACCGTCACACTTCCTTATATTAAAACCGCTCGTGAAGGAATCACTTATCTGGGTAACATTGTTGAAAGATACGGGACTTCCGAAACAAACGGAATTTTGTTTTCAGATCAAACTGAAGTTTGGTATATGGAAACGGCAGCCGGTCATCAATGGGTGGCACAACGCATCCCTGATGACGCATATGCTGTGGTGGCTAATCAATTATCTATTCAAGAAATCGATTTTGATGATCAAGACAATTTCATGACTGTCTCAGGTTTAAAAGACTTCGTGAATCAAAATCATTTAAACCCGCATCGAAATGGCTTTAATTTTCGTGAAATTTTTGGCACGAACGACTTGTCAGACGAGATTTATAACACGCCACGAGTTTGGTATGGTCAAAAACTTCTTAATCCAAGTATTGACCAACAACCTCAGAGTCAAAGTCTGCCTTTCATTCGCCGCGCAGAAAAACTAATACAAGTTGATGATGCTGAGCAAATTTTAAGTTCCCATTTCCAAGGAACTCCGTTTGATCCAATTGGCGTCGGTTCAAAACATGAACAAACTTTATATCGACCAATTAGTCTTGCTAAAACACAAGAATCGCATATTCTCCAACTGCGCCCTAATTTACCTCCTGAAATTGCTGGGATTCATTGGCTTGCAATGGGGGTTGCCGCTCAAAGTCTGTATATTCCGTTTTACGCCGGAATAAAGGATACGCCGGCTAGTTACAAGAAAGGCTCCGAAACCTATCAAGTAGACTCTGCCTATTGGATTTACAAGCAAACTGGCATTCTAGTTGACGCTCACTACTTAGAATTTGGGCCCTTACTGGAAGATGTGCAAGATAAAATCAACCAGCAACTGATTCAAAACTTGCACATCAGTGACAAAATGGCATTAACTTTGGATGGCAAAGCCTTAGAAAACTATTTAACCAGTCAAAGTAATCAAAATGCAGCAATTGGCTTGCAAGCTATGCAGAAATTAACTGCCCAATTGATTACCAAAATGACAGATATGTCGCCGTTAAACTACAAGCAAGATATGAATCTATAATTAATCGCCCACTATGATCATCTTAGGGTGTAAATTAAACTGAATATTACTAAACTCAAGCAGCAGGAAGAACTTTTTTCCGCTGCTTTTTAAATATAGATAGCAAAAATGAGATTGAGGGAATTTTCCCCAATCTCATAATTTTATTGCCAATTATCAGCAAAAATTATTACCAATTGTAATCCGTTTTATCCTGTAGGCCACGTCCAGTCGCTTTATCAAGTATAAGTCGCTGTTCAAAATGAGCCACATTGCGTTTAGTTTCCTTAACCATATCAGGATTAACTGAAACATAATCAATCCCGCTTTGAATCAAGAAGTTCGTAAACTCCGGATATTCTGAAGGAGCTTGTCCACAAATGGAGACAGTCTTGCCATCCTTATGCGCAGTCACAATCAGATGACGAATCGCCCGCTTGACAGCAAGGTCACGTTCATCAAAAAGACTGGCAACCGTATCATTATTCCGATCACAACCTAAAATTAGCATTGCTAAGTCATTTGATCCGATCGAATAACCATCTACAAACTGGTTGAATTGATCCGCAAGAATGATGTTTGATGGAATTTCTGCCATCATGTAAACCTTAAAATCAGCACTGCGAACCAGGCCTTCATCACGCATAATGGCTGTTACTTTTTGAGCTTCAGTCACCGTCCGGACAAATGGAATCATTACATTTAGGTTCTTCAGCCCAAGTTCATTCCGAACCTTCTTAACCGCTGCTAGTTCAAGTTTGAAGGCATCAATATACTTAGGATCGTAGTACCTTGAAGCCCCCCGCCAACCTAATAAGTCAGCAGATTCGTGTGGCTCATATTTCTCGCCACCCTTTAGGTTCCGGTATTCACTTGATTTGAAGTCTGAGAATCGCAGTACAACTGGTCGAGGTGCCATTGCGCGAACTACTTTAGCAATCCCTTCAGCAAGCATATTAACAACCTTGTCTGCCTGACCATTTTCAATTAAATACAAAGGATGTTCATGAATATATGAGGTCCAGATGAACTCCTCACGCATCAGTCCAATTCCGTCAGCCGGTAACGAAGCGTACCTATCAACTAGCCCTGGATCACCTAAATTCATCATGACACCCGTAGCAGTTGGTGCAAACGATTCTGCCGCCACGACCTGACCAGTTGTGGTTGTTTCTGGGGTGGCCTTTTTGAGCATGCTGGTTACTTCACCACGATAAACAACCCCGTTTTTAGCATCAACAGTCACGACATCACCCGTTTTAAGCACTTCGGTTGCAACTGTATTCTTACTTCTTGTCCCAACAATACAAGGAATCTGCATTTCACGGGAAATAATGGCCGCGTGACAAGTCATTCCGCCATTATTCGTGATGATTGCCACTGCTTTTTTCATGGCTGGAACCCAATCAGGTGAAGTCATGACGGTTACCAAAACTTCGCCTTGTTTAAATTGATCAATATCTTTCGGATTGTCAATGACATGCACAACGCCGCTGGCGACCCCAGGACTGGCTGCTAGTCCCCGAACCGCAATTTCAGCATCAGCTTCTGTAACCACGTTGCTACTACCATCAATAGCATTATCTTTATTTTTCTTACGTTGTGACCAAACAGTTTCTGGCCGTGCCTGGACAATCCACAGCCGATTCGTATTAGTATCCAAGGCGTATTCCATATCCATGTAACACCCGTAGTGACGCTCGATCTCCTTAGCGTAACCAGCCAATTCAATCACCTGACTATCTGTCAGTGCAGCCTGCTCCTGTAATTCAGTAGGTACGGTTTGTTCTTTGGTCCCACCATCTGCCACACGGACTAGCTCAACAGTCTGTTTAAGGATATCTTTTTCGACAATCTTCATCGATTGTTTATCAATGACAAAATGATCTGGTGTTACCTTACCAAGGACAATATATTCGCCCAAACCATAGATTGCATCGACCATAATCTTGGAGCCATCGCCATTCGCAACGTTCACGGAGAACATGATGCCCGATGCCTTGGAAAAGACCATCATTTGAATTGCCGCTGATAGGGCAACCTTCTCGTGAGGGAAATGTTGTTTGTGACGGTAATAGGTCGCACGATCAGTGAAGAGTGAGGCATAACATTGTTGGACTCGATTCACAACATCTGCAGCCCCTTTAATGTTCAAATACGATTCTTGTTGGCCTGCAAATGATGCATTAGGCAGATCTTCAGCTGTTGCAGAAGAACGGATGGCAACAAAAGGATCCTCTTGACCCATCTTTTTTGCCAAATCACTATAAGCCTGCTTAATATCGTTTGCCAGATCATCCGGCATCTGCGCCTCAACGATTAAGTTACGAATCTGCTCACAGGTTTTGTGCAGTTCATCTGAATTTTCATAATCTTTAATGCTTTCAAGCAAGTCGTTCACTTTATCATTCAATTTGGTTTTGTGCATGAAGTACCGATAAGCTCGAGCGGTTGTTGCAAAACCATACGGCACTGGAACATCCATCGAAGAAGTCATTTCGCCCAGTGAAGAAGATTTGCCTCCTACCAGATTAACGTCTTCCCGATGTAATTCGTTAAACCATAAAACATTTGCAGTATCGCGACTACTCATAATATTACCTCCTTGTATAATTAATTTCTGACTTTATTAATTACGAAACAGAAGATTAACAATGAAAGCGTTTTCATTAACTGCCCTTATTATAATTCAACTTTGCTTAAAGTGAAAGCAAAGTCTGTTAGTTTGAGGTATAAAATACGAATATAAAAAATCTAGAGAAAACAAAAAACTTGAGGGAAAATATTTCCCCCAAGTTTTCAATTCGTTTATTCTAAACCACTGTTTGATTATAATTTTGCGATCACTTGCTAACTATTAAACTCGCTAAGAATCATAAATGCAATAAAGCCCACAATGACGGCTAAAATGATGATTCCGCCTAATAAAAAGTTAAAAACAAACCCAAGCCCGCCACATAATAATAAGATGATGAAAATAAAGGGATGCCGGAAACAGAATCTCAAAAAACTCATAATGAGTTTAAAAAAGAGGATGACAAAAATAATGCCACCAATCAGGAAAGCAATATTGGTATTTGATGCAGTGGTTGCCAGCATAAAATGTGTCATGACTAGTCAGTCCTTCCCTATGTTAAATATACTTTAATTATTATAGATTGCTTTCAATCCTTCAAGGTCACCACTAGATAAGCTAGTTTCTCCTTGATCTACTGGATACATTACAGAATTTCGGTTACTACTATGATCAAGTCCCAAGGCATGGCCCAATTCGTGGACTGCCACTGATAGCTGAACGGACTCTGCGTAACGAACATTCAAACTTGCCTTTGCATGATTAACTGTGTATGCATTCATCCCCGTTTGCTGAATCACTTCAGGACCACCGTGTCCCAATTCAATTGTACCTTGATTTGCAGTGGTCATTTTTTTATTGTAGGTGGAGAAAAGGATTTGATTTTGTTTTTGGGTCCCTTTTCGGGCCACCAGCTTCACAATACCAGTTTGGTTGTATTCACTAACTGCCTCTTCAAATACTTTTTTTACGTTGCTAGGAATAGTGGTTGCAAACCGATAGTAATACACGTTTGATAACGAGTGCCCCTGAGCGACACTTTCGATTGGAGTTGCAGTTTTACTTACTGATTTCATGGTGACTTTGCTTGTTTCAGTCGCAATCTCGTAGTTTTTAGTGATTTTTTTTGGATTGATATCCGCAAAAACTTGAGTGACTTGTTGTTTAAAATCGGTCGCAATGTTTTTGGCAGCTACTTGGTAATTTTTACCAAGTAATAAATATAACACCATAGCTAACATCGCTAACCACGCAATACCCCTGTGTTTCATTCTTGTTCCCCCGATTTTTTTACGAACTACGCCAAGTTAAACAGATTCATTTACGATCTGCATGATAATTATTGATATTAGTGTAGTTTGGAACAGTAGACAACCCAAATAGGTAAACCTTAATCATGATTTAAGTAAATTGTCATAAAAAAATACAAACCCTTAAGGTTTGCATTTTTGTCTATATTAACGACGGTCTTCTTTAATACGAGCAGCCTTACCATGTAAAGCACGTAAGTAATAAAGTTTAGAACGACGAACACGTCCATGACGAATAACATCAATCTTAGCAACTCGTGGTGAATGTAATGGGAATGTACGCTCAACACCCACACCATTACTAATCTTACGAACTGTATAAGTAGCACTGATTCCGACACCATGGCGTTTGATCACAACACCTTCGAATAACTGGATACGTTCACGAGTACCTTCAACAACACGGGCATGCACACGAACTGTATCTCCAGCACGGAAATCAGGAATATCATCACGCAATTGTGATTCGGTAATTTTGTTAATTAATGGATTCATTTAAGAAACCTTCCTTTCATCAACATTCTTATCCTTGTTGAACAGCGGAATATTGTTTTCTTTAGTCTTAACAGACCAATCAAAAGTTTATCATAAAACTTACTGGCTGTAAAGCTGTTCTAGTTTTTTGCTTCAGGTTCACTCAACTCTGCTTTTATATCATTGAGGAGATTTAAGTCTTCTTTACTCAGCCTTATTTTTTTCAAAAGGTCCGGACGTTTTAATAAGGTTCGCTTTAAAGCCTGTTTTTGGCGCCATTGATCGATTAATTGATGATTCCCGTTCAATAATACCTCGGGAACCTGCATCCCTCTAAAATCAGCCGGACGTGAGTATTGCGGATATTCTAACAAACCAGTTGAAAAAGAATCTCCAGGTGCCGACTCTTTATTCCCCAAAACTCCAGGTAGTAAGCGCACGGTGGCATCAATCATTACCATTGCAGCAAGTTCCCCACCTGTAAGCACATAGTCACCCAATGAAACCTCATCCGTAGCCAATGTTTTAATCCGCTCGTCATAGCCTTCATAATGACCGCAAATAAAAGTTAAGTGTGCTTCTTGCGCAAAAGACTCCGCCATTTTTTGGTCAAACTGCTTACCACCGGGATCTAAAATGACCACTCGCCCCTTTGGTAAGTTAGCATTATCGTTTTCTACAGCGGCCATTGCATCAAAAATGGGTTGAGGTTGAAGGAGCATCCCCGCCCCACCACCATACGGGTAATCATCGACATTATGGTGTTTGTTACTAGAAAAATCGCGGAAATTGGTTACCTTGACATCAAGCAACTGGTCTTCAATGGCTTTTCCCACAATCGATTGATGTAAGGGACCGCTAAACATATCTGGAAAAAGGCTTAAAATATCAATTTTCATGAATCCAGCCCCTCCAGGAGTTCAACTGTAACTCGCTGATTATCCAAATCAACCTTTTTAATTACCTGATGAATATATGGTAACAACAAATCGTCCTTATCGGCGCGTTTAACGACCCAAACATCATTAGCTCCCGGAGACAAAATTTCAGAAACCGTTCCAAGCAACTGATCATCTGCGTCGTATACCTTAAGACCAATGATGTCATCATAATAAAACTCATCACTGCCCAATTTCTTCCGGTCATCTTCGGAAACCTTCAACTCAAATCGTTTATACTTTTCAACATCATTAATTGAATCGAAGCCATCGAATTGAAGTAAATAGACCTGTTTTTGTTGACGGGACTTTTTAATTTTTAAAGTTTGTACGGGAGTGGCATCATCCTTGGGAGAAAACAAGAATAGTTGCTTGCCAGCTTTGAAACGTTCTTCAGGAAAATCAGTAATTGGCAACACTTTTACTTCGCCTTGAATGCCATGTGTATTGACAATGGTACCCACTTTATAATATTGCATAATTTACCTCGTAATATACTAAAAACTCTTAAACAAAATCAACATTTCGTTTAAGAGTTTTTTGATTTGCCATCCTCAATCACTAACCGAACTCGTTTTTCGCCATGGAAACGAAAACTATAAACGACGTTCCGAATTGCTTGAGCAACTCGACCATGCCGACCGATAATTCGGCCAACATCTTCATCAGCCACACTTAAATGAAATTCATAAAAGCGATCGGATTCTGATCGTTCAATTGTAATTCGCTCCGGATACGAAACAAGTGGTTTAACAATTGTTAAGATTAAAGTTTCTACATTTTTCATAATTAAAAATGCCGATTACTTAGCAAGCTTTGATTCATGATACTTTTTCATAATTCCAGCTTTTGAAAGAATATTCTTAACGGTATCTGATGGTTGAGCACCATTGCTTAACCAACTTAAGATGTCTTCCTCATTTAATTTTACTACAGCTGGATTAACTAATGGATTGTAAGTACCAACTTGGGCGATAAAACGACCATCACGTGGAGAGCGAGAATCAGCAACTACCACACGGTAGAAAGGACGCTTTTTTGAACCCATTCGTTTCAAACGAATTTTTACAGACATGTCAACACCTCCTGTTTTATTTCACGTTAAATAATATACCAGTTATTCATTTAGATGTAAAGGTTTTTTTCTTTACAGGCAGTTTTTATTAAACAATTTCTTTGGAATTCATAGTTCCGGATCATCCCAGTCAAACTAAGTGCTTTATTTTTATTGTTGAAAATTAGTTAATCCAGAAACGCCATTTTCTTTCCCACGTCACACCTCAATTATGTCATGGTTGGAATTATTAAAATAGGTTATTAATTTAGTAATTAAAACAATCGAACTATAGATAGTTCCCGATTCTTATTGCATTTTTAAACAAAAAATGGTATTTTAACAGTGTTAATTATATTTGCTCAACTCAAAAATGCAATTTTACATAATTTAAGTTTCTCAAAGTGCATTAAGAGTGACGACCCGTACTTGAGAAAGTCAAGCTTGCGGGTCTTTTTTCTTTAAAAGAAGTAACTAACCAATGATTTTTGTATAGGAGCCTTACAATGTATCAATATTTTATTCAACAAATCATTAATAAATATAATAAGTCTGTGGTCGGCTATGAACTATTACTTCGCAAACAAGTTGGTTCAAATTGGGGACCAGTTACAAACTTCACAAGTTTACCCCCTGAAATAGTGGCGGATGAAATCATCAAAATAGCTGAGCAACTTTATAGTAAAGTACCATTTTTGTCCGTCAACCTCAACCGAACCCAACTTATGAATCAAAAAATAGTTGATGCACTGATTGGAATTCAAAAACTGTTACGTCCTGTACAAATTCAAATTGAGTTGACTGAAGATGAGACTAAAAATCATTTTAAGGAATGTGACATTATTAATCAGTTAAAACAATTCATTGAAGAAGGCATGACCATCTCAATCGATGATGTTGATTGTGGGGTTAATACAGAAGATCAGGTAAGAGCTCTCATTCCATATACTAATGAAATAAAGTTTGCCCTTCAAAATTTTGGCCAATCAGTTTACTTTCCAGAAATTCAACAACGGATCATTTATTGGCGTGATTTTGCTAAGAAACACAAAGTTCGTTTTATTCTTGAAGGAATCGAAAACGAAAAAATTGATGCTTTTATTGATCTTTTTGGCATTGATATTCGTCAAGGATATTTTTATGAAAAACCACACCCTATTCAGGAAAATCAACTTTGACTTTCGGATTACTAAAAAATAGCAACGACATATGGAACTAGGCCATAATAAAACCCCCGTTATTGGATTTTTGTCCAATAACGGGGGTTCGCTTCAGTTTTAAAACTTAAATTTTTTTCAATATAGTCATCAAATTCACCTCTTATTCCGAAATGCCGTAATCGATTACACACTAATATTTATACATAAAAAAGCGCAATCATTTTCACAAGCTTGATTGCGTCTTTATAACTTAGTTTCATTTCACTCTATATTTGCGTGTCGCTTTTCCATATCCTTTTCAGTTTGATGTAACTGCGCTTTTAACTGAAGAACCAGTCCTTCCATATAAAGAAAGCTCATTTGTTCGAACAAAGACCCCATCGGCTGAATGGAACTTTTTGAACTAGTATTCTTACTATCGGCTTTTACAACTACATAGTGATCAGATAGCTTGAGCAAAGGACTCGACATATTCGCAATAATTATCATTACTTTACAACCAGCCTTTTTTGCTTTTTTAACTCTGTCAATTATTTCTGGATTAGCCCCCGAACCCGAAACTACTATATACAAATCATTTTTTTACTGCAGGACATGTTATCTCCCCAATTACGTGTACATCTTTACCTAGTTGCATAAGCCGATTACTAAATAACTGGATAATAATTCCGGAGCGCCCATTACCATCGGCAAAAATTCTTCTTGAAGAAACTAAGCTACTTAACAACTCATCACTATGAGGAGCAATAATTGTAACATCTCTTAATTCCTCAAAAATTTTTTTAATATTAATTTTGACTTTATCCATTATCAGTCACCCTCAAAAGTTTCTTCAGATTTTCTCTGGGAGTTTTCGATTTTACTATATAGCTACCAGAAACAAAGTCATCGCAATTTGCGCACATGAAAGTTTGAATGTTACTGCTTGTAATTCCACCATCAACCGCAATTCTATAGTTCAAATTACCATTCTTTCGTTTTTTATCGAGCCAGTTAACTTTTTGGCTCATTATAGAAATGTTTTGACCAACTCGACCTGGGCACGTAGTCATCACCAAAACACGACGAATTAATGGCAATAAATATTTTATTGACTCTGGAGAAAAACCTGGATTCAAAGCAATACCTGAATCAATACCTAAGCTATTAATCTTAGTTATTAAGTAGTACAAATCTTCATTGCAATCACTATGCACCGTAATTGCACTTGCACCAGCTTCTACAAACTTATCCACGTATTTTTCTGGTGAGGAAACCATTAAATGCAAATCAAGATAAAGATTTGTTTCCCTACTTAACCACTTAACAAATCTTTCATTAAATCCAAAACTCGGAACATAGTTGCCATCCATAATGTCGATGTGTATTCCCTTCAAATGTTGCATTTCAAACATTCTTAATAAATCGTTCAGGATTTTAGGATCAGCGTCTAAAATCGAAGGAAATATATGATGTGTCATTTTGCATCCTCCCTCAACCTAGCACCAACTGCCCCCGAAGGATGATTTACTAGAAATTCATTTTCGGTAAATTTTTTACTCTTCATCAAACTAACGGCCAAAACATCAAAAAAAGAAATGACTGCAATTGTACTGGTTGTAGCTAACATATTGAATGCATCTAATTCTTTTTCAATCTTCACTTTAATAACCAAATTTGAATCTTTTGCTAATTTTAAATTCTCGTTCTCGGTTATTGCGACAAGTTGCACATCTTTTGCTTTAAGATTAGGAATAAAAGCCGTCAATTCGTTAGTACTGCCCCCTTTAGAAATAAAGATAACCATATCTTCACGTTGAACTGCCCCTAAACCGCCGTGAACCGCATCAGACGGATTTAAATAGAAGGCACGAACTCCAATCACACATAAAGTATGCACAATTTTTTTTGCCGCCATAGCTGATGTACCGCAACCTGTCAAAAATATATTTCCATTACATTTATCAATCTTTTTTTTGAGTGTTGTAAAATTATCATAATCAATAGTATTTGAGAGATTTTTAATTTCTTCTCCCTCGACTTGAAAGAGATCTAATATTTTTCTATCCAATTTTTTTACTCCTTCTCTCCAATAATTACAATATTTACTTGTCGATTTCTTTCTCGAGTTTGATCAAAATCAACGAAGTAAATAGATCCAACTGCTCCTGTCAATAAAGCCCCATTTTTTACACCCACAGTTACATTCGACCCAAGCAAATCTGACCGTAAATGACCATCTGTATTTAACATTGTCCACTCTTTTGCAGGATAATCAGGATCTTTTTTTTTCATTCCATACGCAATATGTTGCGGACCAGGACTTATATATGGACTATTCTCCGTCATTTGGCGAGGAACCATTTTATCTAATATTTGATTGAGATCCACTTGTAAAAAATCATCGCCATAGAAATTCTTATCGTGCATGTATTCGTCATAATAAATTGAACAAGTTGTGTGCGTAGTTTGAATTAAACATATTCCATTTTTAATATTACTTTTCTTTACTACTTCTTGAACCTGATTAGTAATCATATGATAGGAAGGTCTTCCGGCAACAGTTTTTATTTCAAGATTTTCAAAGTAAACTGACATTAGTGATACTCCCCTTTATCGTTCAATTTGTTTTTTTATTTCTTGATAGACTTTATCAGCTCCAATGCCGGTTAACAAAGAGACGCCATTGATTACCTTATTTTTAATACTTTCAGGTACAATAGTTGTGCTGACCACAATATCATAAGCTCCTCCGGCAATATTTTCAATTTCATCACCAACCGCAGATTGTTTAATTTTGATTGTTTCCGAAAATTCATTGTCTGAAAGCCATTCTTCTACCTTAGATCGAACAACAGTTGATGTAGCATGACCTGCTCCACACATAATTAACATTTTTTTCATTTTACTTTACCTCTTTTTCTCCAGAATTAAATTTTTTAACAACGTTAAGATAGTATAGCCCAACTAAAATTAGAAGCATCAAAATGACAATTCCAACTAAACTAAAGTTCTTAGCCGTCCAAACAAAGATAGCATTTGGCCATAGTCCAGCAGAAACGAACGAAACAATGCCTTCACTACCAAGTTTATAATTTCCTAAATCAAATGCTTTGGTAACTGTGGGCGCAAGCCAAGTTGATAAATAAAGCATTGGAATTGTGTATATTGCTCCACCAATTAACGATCGGATAATATTCCCTTTAAATGCGCATACCAAGATGGTGAACACATATACAAATAACGTCAAATCACCAAATGGCAATACCTTGTTACCCGGTAAGATAACTGCCAGAAATAGAGCAATTGGAATCATTAAAATACTTGTTGCTGCAACAGCTGGCTGCCCAACTGTGAGAGCCGCATCCATTCCGATATTAACAATTTTTCCATGCAAATGCTTCTGAGTAAACGCTTGTGTAGCTTCCGCAATAGGCGTTAAACTTTCCATAAACATTGAAATCATTTTTGGTAAAAGTTTCAAAACAGCCGCCATTTCCATACCAAGTTGTGCAGTTCTTGAAACATCATAGCCAGCTAAAATACCAATGCCAATGCCAATGATCAAACCAATTACCAGTGGATCCCCCATTACCCCAAAACGCTTTTCAATTTTTTCTGGACTTGCATCAATTTTATTAAATCCAGGAATACGATTGAATACCCAATTCAAAGGTACAGCTAAAATCACTGGCGAAAGTGCCATTAGATGTGTTACAGATAAACCTGGCAAATTAAAATATTTACTAACCATTGGTTGAGTTAAATCTGATAATAATAGTTCAAGTAAAAAGGCAGCAATCATCGCTACAACCCCATAAATATAACTTTGACTAGCGCCCCAAACCAACAATCCAATAAACGTTGGTTGCCATAAATTCCAAACATCAATATTGAGAGTTTTTGTCCAACCTAACCAAACCAGTAACAAATTCAAACCAAATGCAATAGGTATAATCAATACACCCATAGTTGATGAAAATGCCAAAGGGCCACCAGGGCCAGAACCCAGGTCAATAATACTAAGCGATAAATCATAACGAGATACCATCAACTTAATAGCAGGCCCTAAAGCAGTTTGCAGCATGTTAACAACCATGTTTAATCCAATGAACCCAACACCAATCGTAATACCAGAGATAAAGGCCTTTGAGGGTTTTAGTCTTACACATAATCCAAGAATAAAAATAATTATTGGAATAAACACTGTTGAGCCTAAACCTATAAACCATTGTATTGCAGAAGTAATCATCCTTTTTTCCTCCTAAAAGATTTGATTTGCTCTTAATATTTCAATAACCTCATGCTTCGTTTTACTATTTTTCAATTTACTCATATCCTTTGTTTTCTGAAATAAACCCATAAGGTTGCTAAGTAGTTCAACTTGCTCATGTGGTTTATTCATTGCAATCATAAAAATTAAACTCACCGATATATCCTCATTTAAATTCACCATATTTTTAAAAATTACAGGTTTTTTTAAAGTGGCAAATGCAATTTGTGACTTATTTACATACTTTGAATCAGTGTGAGGTATTGCAACCCCAATATCTCTTATCCCCAACCCAGTCGGATATTTCTTTTCTCTTTTTAATACATGTTCTAAAAATTGATCATTCACCAATCTTTTTGTCTCTAATTCATTAGACAACTTTGTAATAATTTCTTTAGAGCTTTTCGCATCCTCGTTAAATTCCATAACTTCTTCGTCAAAAAACATATAATCCTCACCACTCTCTTACTCATTGATCATTTTTAAAAACTTTCTTGTACTATTCATGCTTGAAATTAACTGAACCATTTGCTTATTTTTAACAAGTCTGTAGACATCCAATATTAATTCTCGGTAATGTTTTATTTGTTTGTTTGGCATACAAATTATTATGATAATTTGCACTTTTTCAGTATTCCACCACACTGGTTTTTTTAAAACTAAAATTGCAATTGCCTTTTTTAAAACGGTATCTGGTGCCGCATGAGGCAATGCTGATCCACCTTCAATTTCTGTTGACCCCAATCTCTCTCTGCGATAGATTGAATTCCGAAAATTAGACTTCACAATTTCTCTTTTTTCCAGTTTTGTTATCAAAAAATCTAATGCTTCACGTTTGTCATTTATAGAACCTTTCCAAAAAATCAAATTTTCATCAATAACACTTTTAAGTATTGGAAAATGAATATTCTCTTCTCCTTGTAAAACTACAAATTCCGCGAAGGATTTTAAAATGTTTGCTTGATCCTTACTATCCATCAAAGGTGTTATTACAATTTGCGGAACATGTACAACAAAAGGTAACTGTTCAACTTCTATTATTAAACCTATTGTAGTTAATGAGATATTATTAAATTCGTCGATTGTTGTTGTCAATACTCGTGTATTAGCTGGCAGTAATTGTTCCACCTGTGATTCAACATATTTCTGCAACTGACCGTGCTTCCCAAATACAATAAGGACATTATTACGTGCAATATTCTTATTTAAGGCAACATGAAAATAAATTGTTATAAAAGATACCTCATCATCGTTTAGTGAAATACCAAATCTTTCCTCTAAAAAAGATAATGCATACCAAGTCATCCCAAATAGTGCTGGATACTGTTTTTTAATATCACCTAATAAAGAATTTTGTACCGTCATCCCTTGCTTCAGCCTTAACACCATTGCTGGTACATGATACAATAATTGATTTTTCAATTGCTCACGCCCCAAAAAATCAATTCTTTGAATTGCTTCCATTCGTTCAAGTAAACTATCAACTACTACATCCCAGCTTGAATCTAATTGATCTGGTTTATATCCAAGACGATAAGCGGAAAGATTTTGTGCCAATAATTTGATATCTCTTTTTCGATACCGAAATGGAAATCTCTCACTAATCATTGAAAACAACCTTTCTGCAATATCATCAACTTCTGTATCTGCGTTAATTAAATATCTTGTTTCTCTATCACAACCAAATATACTCAAACAATAAATTTGTGTCATTGTAATAACCCTTAAAGCATTTAAATAGTAACTTGGTAAATCAGAAAAATATCTACGAGTTAATATTGAATAAACCTCATCCACACTTTGAATCAATTTGGATGGGAAAATTAAAGGTAAGACAATGTTATCCCAATAATTTTTTTCATCAGAAAAACTCAAAACAAAAGTTTCAGTAGCAATTTGACGTTGTTGATCAGTACCCACAAACTCTATGGTTGTCCCATTTGAACTAATATTAGTAGAAGTACTTTTTAATGATTTATTTATTACCTCAATGTCTTTAATTATCGAAGTTTTACTAACAATCCATCTTTCAGAAAGTTGCTTAAGGCTTTCCTGATTTTTATTAAGTGAAGGTAGTATGAAATCATGGACACGATTTAGTATAATTCCATAATAGGAAGGATTGTGTTTTTATGACCAAGAAAAAGTACTCAGTAGATTTTAGAAAAATGATTGTCAAGCTGTACCAGGATGGCGCCCGGTAGCTGATCTTACAGACGAATATGGTGTATCAAATGTAACTATTTACAAATGGATTAATCTATATAAAGAAGACAAAGGAAGTGGAATTTCCAAATCAGATGTTTTAGCGTTGCAAAAACGTTTGAAACAGCTAGAAAGTGAGAATGACATCTTAAAAAAAGCCTTAACCATATTCGCCAAAAAGTAAACCCAGATGACTGGCAGACAGCCGTTGATATTAATTTGAAGCACCATAGTATCAAAGAAACCTGTAAAGTACTCTCAGTTCCACGCTCAACTTACTATGAACATCAGCAGAATCATGTATCGCCACAAGCCAAGCGTCGTAAGACACTTAGCCAGTCGATTAAACGCATTTACTTTAATTCTAGACGTATCTACGGGGCACCTAAAATTCTAAAAGCGTTACAAAAAGAAGGTAAGACTGCCAGTATTAAGCTAGTTCAACGATTAATGCGCCAAATGGGGTTAAAATCAATCACGCGCAAGAAGTGGCATTATCAACAAACTAATGATATTGATGCGACTGATTATTCAAATATACTCGCGCAAGATTTTCGTACAACCAGTCCAAATCAAAAGTGGTGTGCAGACATAACTTATATTCACACCAAAGCCAATGGCTGGTGTTATTTATCAAGCATTCAGGATTTATATTCACGTAAAATCATTGCCCATAAAATCAGCCGTCATATGACTGCTGATCTTGTGATCAGCACTTTTCAACAAGCCTTTGAAACTAGAAAGACGACTAATAACTTAATTGTGCATACCGATCTGGGTAGCCAGTACCGCAGTGCTGGCTTTGAACAGATCTTAGTGCAACACCATATTCGCCATTCTTATAGCAAGCGTGGCTGTCCCTATGACAATTCATGTTTGGAATCATTTCACGCCAGTTTGAAAAAAGAAGAGGTTTACCAACACCATTATCAGGATTTTGAAGAAGCAAATGCTGCAATATTCAGCTACATTGAGAGCTTTTATAACAGTGCTCGAATTCACAGTAGCATTGATTATTTAACTCCAAATGAAAAGGAAAAATTAGTCGCTTAAATTATACATAAAATGTGTCCAGATTCTTGACCTAAATCCAAAGAATTATTCTTTTCACCATTTCAATCCGTCTATGCATCGGATCCATCTCGTTCGTGGGTTCTACAAATTTAGATTTATTTAAAAGACTTTTTACCATTATTTTTTTATCTTTATCTGAACCAATTAATTGAACACCAGCGTGACTTTTTCTTTCAAGCAATAAATCTGTTTCTGTTTCTTTTAAAAAAACTGTCAAACTTTTTAGATCTTTAAAGTGAACCCCCAAGGTTGGACAGAAAAATCCAATTTTGGGGGTTTCATTTATGAGTAAATTTAATTTCGATTTTAAAGTTAAGATTGTCACCGAGTATTTAAGTGGTCAGGCAGCTTATTCACTAGCGAGAAAGTATGGGATTGGCAGCAAGGCTACCGTTTCAATTTGGATTCAGCGATTTGAAAGATTTGGTATTAAAGGACTTCAGCCAAAAGCCATGGACTTAGAATACACTAGTCAGTTTAAAGTTGATGTATTAAACTGGAGGAAACAAAATCAGGCCTCACTTCCAGTAACCGCCTTACACTTTAATTTATCCTCGCCAAGTACAATTTGGCAATGGGAAAAGCGATTTGAGACATTAGGAATTAAAGGGCTTGAGCGAAAGCGAGGCAACTCGAAAAATATGGCAAAACACAAGAATGAGAACGCTAAACCAGTTGTCCAAAAGGACAACTCAACAACAAAAGATATGGATTTAGGTCAAGAATCTGGACACATTTTATGTATAATTTAAGCGACTAATTTTTCCTTTTCATTTGGAGTTAAATAATCAATGCTACTGTGAATTCGAGCACTGTTATAAAAGCTCTCAATGTAGCTGAATATTGCAGCATTTGCTTCTTCAAAATCCTGATAATGGTGTTGGTAAACCTCTTCTTTTTTCAAACTGGCGTGAAATGATTCCAAACATGAATTGTCATAGGGACAGCCACGCTTGCTATAAGAATGGCGAATATGGTGTTGCACTAAGATCTGTTCAAAGCCAGCACTGCGGTACTGGCTACCCAGATCGGTATGCACAATTAAGTTATTAGTCGTCTTTCTAGTTTCAAAGGCTTGTTGAAAAGTGCTGATCACAAGATCAGCAGTCATATGACGGCTGATTTTATGGGCAATGATTTTACGTGAATATAAATCCTGAATGCTTGATAAATAACACCAGCCATTGGCTTTGGTGTGAATATAAGTTATGTCTGCACACCACTTTTGATTTGGACTGGTTGTACGAAAATCTTGCGCGAGTATATTTGAATAATCAGTCGCATCAATATCATTAGTTTGTTGATAATGCCACTTCTTGCGCGTGATTGATTTTAACCCCATTTGGCGCATTAATCGTTGAACTAGCTTAATACTGGCAGTCTTACCTTCTTTTTGTAACGCTTTTAGAATTTTAGGTGCCCCGTAGATACGTCTAGAATTAAAGTAAATGCGTTTAATCGACTGGCTAAGTGTCTTACGACGCTTGGCTTGTGGCGATACATGATTCTGCTGATGTTCATAGTAAGTTGAGCGTGGAACTGAGAGTACTTTACAGGTTTCTTTGATACTATGGTGCTTCAAATTAATATCAACGGCTGTCTGCCAGTCATCTGGGTTTACTTTTTGGCGAATATGGTTAAGGCTTTTTTTAAGATGTCATTCTCACTTTCTAGCTGTTTCAAACGTTTTTGCAACGCTAAAACATCTGATTTGGAAATTCCACTTCCTTTGTCTTCTTTATATAGATTAATCCATTTGTAAATAGTTACATTTGATACACCATATTCGTCTGTAAGATCAGCTACCGGGGCGCCATCCTGGTACAGCTTGACAATCATTTTTCTAAAATCTACTGAGTACTTTTTCTTGGTCATAAAAACACAATCCTTCCTATTATGGAATTATACTAAATCGTGTCCATGATTTCATACTACCTTCAAGATACTTTAAAGCAACTCCAAAAAGAGAATCAAATGTTGAAGATTGAGAATGAATACTTAAAAAAATTAGAAGCCTTAGCTCGGAAAAAATCAGCACAAAGGAAATCTCGAAAATAGCGACTGAGTTGAGGCAAATATTCCAAGTATCAATTAAATTGATTCTCAAAGTAATTAAAATACCGCGTAGCACGTATTACTACACTCGAAATCATGAAGGTCGAAAATTCAATGACGATCAAGTTATTCAAGCAATTGATGAAATTCGACAACAAGATTTAAAATACACAAAGAAGTACGGGTACCGTCGAATTACAAGTGCTCTGCATGATTTAGGATTTCAGATAAATCACAAGCGGGTTTTACGTATTATGCAAGAACATGCCTGGATATGTCATGCCTTTAATCGCCAAACTCGTAAATATAACTCGTATAAAGGATTAGTTGGTAGGATTGCCCCTAATCGGTTAAAGCGTCGCTTTAAGACCGACAGACCCTATCAAAAACTTGTAGCAGACGTCAGTGAATTTCGATATGGATCTATGGGAACAAATGAACGCGTTTATTTGGAACCGGTACTAGATTTATTCTCTGGAGAAATTTTAGCATTTAATATAAGTGAACATCCAACAGTTGAATTCGCCATTAAACCGCTCAAAGAAGCTTTAGAAGGACTTCCGGCACTAAATTATCGGACAACAGTTCATACTGACCAAGGCTTTCAGTATCAACATCGCCAATGGCGAACGCTCTTGAAAGAACATCATGCATTCCAAAGTATGTCTCGTAAAGCGACTTGCCTTGATAATGCAGTAATGGAGTCATTCTTTCATATTATGAAAGCAGAAATGATGGATGAACATTTTGAAGATAAAACTAGCCTAATTCAAGCAATGAAAGATTGGATAGACTTCTATAACAACCGTCGTATCAAAACAAAATTAAACGGCAAGCCCCCGGTAAAATACCGAGAACTCGCCGTTCAAAAAGCAGCTTAACAATTTGTCCAATTTTAAGGGTTCACTTCACTTTATAAATGGTTTTTTTTGATACGCTATATTGGGTTGCCAATTCTTTCACTGCAGTGTGAGTATTGGAAGCACATAAGTTTGTAAGCAAGTCGACTTGTCTTTGATTCATAACTACCTCCTCCTCAATTAGTAGATTAGCACACAAGTTTTTAGTAAGCGATTACAATTGGGGTCATTTAATTGTGGAACTCATTGTTTATATATAATATAAGAGTGTCAAATTGCATTAAAAATGCGCAATAATATGCTATTTTATAAGTAAACTAATGATGGATTAATAAATAGCACTTTCTACTTTAACAAATATGATTCACAAAAAATGGAGCCCAAAATCTACCTTTATGTTTCAAATGTACAAGGTCTTGATAATAGCTTTATATCACTGCTCAGTAATTCAGTATCGTCTTAGAACAATCAAATCTGTGCAATAATATAATTACATTTTAGACATCACCAAAACAATTTCACCCATGTGCTTTTGATCAGAAGTACCATACTTAATGGTTTATTGAACCATATAATTTCTTAAAAATTATCAAATAAATCAAAAAACACCCAGAAACGACTTCTCATCTCGTTTCTGGGTGCTTCATCTCTTGGAATATGTAACATCTAATTAGATGAACACGTTCTTTATGGGTCTACACTTTCTGGTATTGGTGAATAACTAATACCGGTTTTTTGTCTGTTTTGAAAATCAGAAAAATAAAAAAGGACATCTGTCCTCTTTGTGCTACGATTTAATCGCCAAAAACAAATCGAAAAGAGGAATTCAGATGTCCCTAACTAATTCTATCTTATGCTTATTCGAAATAACAGACCCAAACCTAATTGTCACTGGTATTTCTAAAGAACGGTGTTCCACAAACCAACGTATTCATGTCGTTCATGCAACTTTGTCTTATCAACTTTTAAAGTGCCCACATTGTGGCCATAAAAGCTTAATTAAAAACGGAACTCACATGAGTCACCTGCGTTTAGGAACCTTATCCGGTGGTCGTTACGAAATGCATTTAAAACGTCAAAGATACCAATGTAAAGATTGTTCAAAAACCTGTGGTGCTAAAACTAAGTTGGTTAATCGTAACGAAACTTTCACACATAATATCAAACATCAAGTGATCGTTTTAGCACGCGATATGTTGACGAGTAAAGAAATTGCTAAACTTTGTGGAATTTCGCCAAGCAGTGTTCAACGAATCCTAAATGCCAATATTCACTTAGCCTATCGTGTTAAACATCTCCCAGAGAATCTTTGCTTTGATGAATTTCGTTCCTGTAATCACTGGATGTCCTTTAATTGTTGCGATGCCGTTAGTCATCGCCGAATTGTCACTTTAAAAGATCGGCTAAGTAAAGATATCATTGACTACTTTGAAGCTCGTTTTTCGGTTCAAGAACGTGCCCAAGTTCAATCAGTGACGATTGACATGAATGCTGAATATGGCAGCTTCATTCATCGCTTATTTCCCAATGCGGCCACGATTATCGATCGTTTCCATATTATTCAACTGGCTGGGCGTGCCTTAGATAATGAACGCACGCAGGCCATTCGTACTATCCAAGATAAGCATTCACGACTTTATCATATTTTAAAATCTCAATGGCGTTTATTTCATCTTGATGAAATAAAAGTTAATGATTCTAAGACTGTTTATTTACGCGGAATTAACGAGTATATGACGCAACAAAATGCCATTGATTTAGCTCTAGACGCTTTTCCCAGATTTAGATCTGTGTATCAAACCTATCAAGGTATCTTAAGTGCCATACACCAAAAGGATGCTAATGCGTTCCAATCCTTACTCACTAACTACCAACCCACTAGTAATCAAATGGACATAACGATCAACACGTTTATCAAAAATGGTTCAGCCCTTCTAAACAGTTGTCGTTATCCATTTTCCAACGGTCCAATTGAAGGACTTAATCGTAAAATCAAGGCATTAAAGCGTAACTGTTTTGGTTTTCGAAATATTGACAACTTCTTTATCCGGATTAGTTTAATTCATGAGTAAACAAAAAGCACATTCACCGAAGTGAATGTGCCGTTCAAAATCTCCACCAATACGATTTGACAGAGACCCTTTTTCTATTTTTTATTTAAACTCCAACTAGCAACCTTAATCACTAATTTCATCTAAAAACTTTCCAAAATCATCAGCATTTTATACCAAATATCGCAGTGCTCTTACAGAAAGCTTTGAATTTATTGGCCTAATCCTACTTATTTCGCCGATTTTTCTTCATACGTTTTTTCTTATTTTTCTTGACCTTACGGACCATGGAATTCATCGCCATCTTCGAGAGACGACCACCTACGCCCTTACCCAACAAACCATCCATACCGTTGAAGTTACCTTTAGACATTTGGTTCATCATTTTTTTCATTTGACCAAACTGTTTAATCATTCGGTTAACTTCAACCACTGGTCGACCAGACCCACCAGCAATCCGACGACGCCGGCTTGGGTTCAACAAGTTTGGATCTTCCCGTTCAGCAGGAGTCATTGATAGTACGATCGCCTTCATATGAGCCATATCTTTAGGATCAATATTAGCGTTCTTTAAAGCAGGGTTATTGGCCATCCCTGGAATCATCTTCATGATATCTTCCATAGATCCCATATTTTGCATTTGATCCATTTGATCAACGAAATCGTTGAAGTCAAAACTATTTTCCCGGATCTTTTTGGTCACATCTTGGGCTTGTTTTTCGTCGTACTCTTTCTGAGTCTTTTCAATCAAGGTGAGCATATCGCCCATCCCCAAAATTCGGGAAGCCATTCGATCTGGATGGAAGACATCGAGATCAGTCATCTTTTCGCCTTGCCCAATAAACTTAATTGGTTTACCAGTCACCGCGCGGATTGAAAGAGCAGCACCACCACGGGTGTCACCATCTAACTTAGTTAAGACAACGCCCGTCACATCCAACTGATTATTAAAACCTTCAGCTGTATTGACCGCATTTTGACCAGTCATGGCATCGACAACTAACAGGATTTCATTTGGATGAGCTAATGCTTTGATTCGAGAAAGTTCATCCATCAGTTTTTCGTCAATTTGTAAACGACCGGCAGTATCAATAATGACATAATCATTATTTTCTTCATCCGCTTTTTGCAAACCTTGACGCACAATCTCAACGGGATCAACATCAGTACCTAACTGGAAAACGGGCACATCAATTTGTTGTCCAACTTGGACCAACTGGTCAATAGCGGCAGGCCGATAAACATCCCCTGCAATCATCAATGGCCGCGCTTTTTGTTCATTTTTTAGCTTTAAAGCTAATTTACCAGCAGTAGTAGTTTTACCTGCCCCTTGTAAACCAACCATCATGATAATTGTTGGTATTTTAGGTGATTTGTTTAAGTCAACAGCTTGATCACCCATGATTTTAACTAACTCATCATTAACGATTTTGACAATCTGTTGAGTTGGATTTAAGCCCTTTAAGACATCCGCACCAATTGCTTTGTCACGAACTGTTTTAACGAAGTTTTTAACAACGGTAAAGTTAACGTCGGCCTCTAATAAGGCCAACCGAATTTCACGCATTGCTCCTCGTAAATCCGTTTCGGAAATTTTACCTTTTTTTCTTAATTTACTAAAAGCATTTTGAAGTCGATCTGTTAAACTTTCAAAAGCCATGGATTAGTCCCTACCTTTCATTCTCCCTCAATTGATTCTAGGTTATCTACTAATTGTAGAAGCGTTTTATCTTGTGCGTAATTGTTTTTAACATAGTCCATTAAACGATCCGTTTGGTGATTGCGCGCCAAAAAATCGCCATAAGTATGCAGTTTTTCTTCGTAATCTTCTAAAATTTGAACTGTTCTCTTAATATTATCATACACTGCTTGCCGACTTACAGTATAATTTTCCGCAATTTCGCCTAGTGAATAATCATCGGCATAATAAAGTTCCATGTAATTACGCTGTTTTTTGGTTAATAAGCTCCCGTAAAATTCAAACAGAAAATTAATGCGGTTATTTTTCTCAATCTCCATTTAATCACACTACTTCCTATTTGGCCGGCTCCAGAAAGCCACTAAACAGACCGTCGACAAAGTCTTTAGGTGAAAATGGGCTTAAATCGTCCACCTGTTCGCCAAGTCCGACATACTTAACCGAAAGATGAAGTTGATTGCGAATTGCCAAAACAATCCCACCTTTTGCAGTTCCATCTAGTTTCGTCAAAATAATTCCAGTTACGTTGGTAGTTTCCTTAAAAATCTTAGCCTGACTCATTGCGTTTTGTCCAGTTGTTGCATCTAAAACGAGAAGAATCTCTTGCGGCGCATGCGGAATTTCACGTGTAATAACCCGTCGCATCTTATCAAGTTCCTTCATCAAATTAACTTTATTTTGCAATCTACCGGCTGTATCTACCAAAACCAGATCATAATTTTCGGCTTTAGCCTTTTTAACAGCATCAAATACAATTGCTGCTGGATCACTTTTCTCTGGTCCCGAAACAACCGGAACCCCGTCACGTTTACCCCATTCTTGTAATTGCTCGATGGCACCTGCTCGGAATGTATCACAAGCAGCTAGTAACACTTTTTTACCGCGCTTCTTAAATCGATTGGCAAGTTTACCGATACTAGTAGTTTTACCAACACCATTTACACCGACAAACAAGAACACACTGGGCCCTTCAGTTGCAAAAACCAAGTGATTATCTTCTTTTGTACCGTTGCGTGTATAGAGTGAAACCAATTTAGATACGATCAAGTTCGAGATAACTTTTTGATCGTTTTCGTGCTTGGCTTCAATTTCTTCGCGCACTTCATCACTAATCTGAACAGCTGTTTCAAATCCGACATCAGCGCCAATTAAAGTTTCTTCTAAGTCATCATAAAAATCATCATCAACCCCACTAAAATTTGTAAATAGGGCGGTCAGCTTTTGACCAAAAGTGCGGCGTGACTTTTCCAAACCACGGTTATAACGATCGATTTCTGCTGCTTCTTCGCTCGTCACATTTTGTGGATTAACTTGCGTATCAGCTGGTGAAATTTCAGGCTCTTCAGGTGTTTTCTTTTCTATTGTTTTTTCTTCGTTTGCTTTTTGTTCTAACGCTTGTTGCGCCAAAGCTTCTTGTTCTTCAAGTTTCTTTTTCTTTCTTCGACCAAATATACTCATTGCGTGCTGGTCTCCTTTCGTGAAACATCTTCAAGTGATACAGAAGCCATCTTCGAAACTCCGGATTCTTGCATCGTGACCCCATATAAGACATCGCATTCTACCATTGTACCCTTTCGATGGGTAATCACAACAAATTGGGTCTGGTGACGGAAATTGCGGAGATAATCTGCAAAACGCGCCACATTTGCGTCATCAAAGGCAGCTTCAACTTCATCCAAAATACAAAATGGCACTGGGTTAACTTCCAAAATTGAAAAAAGCAATGTAATCGCCGTTAGCGCCCGTTCACCACCAGAAAGTAAACTTAGTCGCTGAAACTTTTTACCAGGTGGCTGTGCCTTAATTTCCATCCCTGTGGTCAGTAAATGCTCAGGATCTGTTAATTCCAGTTTCGCCTTGCCACCACCAAACATTTTGACAAAGACTTTCGAAAATGAGGCTGAAATCTGATCAAAGGTGTTCTTAAAGCGTAATGCCGCTTCAGTATCAATTTCGTTGATCGTTTCAAGTAACTGCTTTTGCGAAGTCATTAAATCATCTTTTTGAGTGGTTAAAAATTGATAACGTTCAGATACCCGTTGGAATTCTTCAATCGCACCAACGTTTACTTCACCAATTTCGGCAAGACCCTTTTTAGCTAACTTAAGTTCACGTTGTAACTCATCTGGAGCTACAGCTATACTTTGTGCTTTGGCTAATTCCAAGCTTAATTGATATTTCTCACTTAAATCATTCAAGGCGTGATCAACTTGCTCTGACAAACGAGTTTGCTTGATTTTAATAGTTTGCAACTCGTCACTTGAAACGGAACCAAGCTCCTGAACGCGTTGCAATTCTTGCTCTTTTTCAGTTAAGGATTGATCAAGCTTGGTAAAACTTGCTTTCTGGTCTTCCAATTGCATTTTTAATTCAGCAATCGCTTTTTTACTTTCAGCCAGTTCTTTTTGTTGTGCCTCATTTTTAGAACCAGTCGATTCCTTTTCTGAGCGTATCGTTACCTGGCGTTTTTTAGAATTTTGCACAAGCAGCTGCGTTTTTTCAATTGTTTCTTCAAGCGCATTCAATCTCGTTTTTGCTTGGGTCAATGTGACCTGAGCATCTGTCAATTGATTCCGATAGTGCGCGAGTGCTTGTTGACTTTTATCCTGTTTTTCATGTAATTCAGTGAGCCGCTGTTTATATGAATTGGTATCGGTTGAAATCTTCTCCAAGTCGGCGTTCAATTGTTTTTCCTGTTGACTTAGATCCGCCGATTGGGTTGTGAAATCAGATTGTAAATCACCATTTTGCTGTGACTCATACTTAACAGCAACAATCCGACGATCCAACTCTGTGATCTGATTTTTGGAAATGGTTAGTTTTGATTGACCATCTTTAAACAAATCATTAGTGACATTAAATTGTTGCCTTAATTCGCTACCCTTTGTTTCGGTGGCGGCTAGTCGCTGCTTTAAATCCTGAACTAAAGCTTCACGACTAGCCAATTGTGTTTTCATTTGGCTAACCTGTTTCGCCAAATTACTCCGTGCTTGCTTTTGGGTCAATAATCCAGCAGTTTGGTGACGATTCACACCACCAGTCATCGAACCAGACGGATTAATAATTTCGCCATCTAAGGTTACGATCTTCAAACGAGTTGACAATTGCTTAGAAATCTTTGAAGCCTGCTTTAGATCCGTTGCCACACACACGTTACCCAGTAAAAACTGTTTAACCAATCCCCACTTATCAGAAGTTTGTACCAGATCTGCGGCAATTCCCTCTACACCCTCTAAATTCTCTAATTCATGTTGCACTTTAGCTGAGACTTGTTTGGCATGAATTCTTGAAAGAGGCAATAAAGTCACTTTTCCGGCGCGTTGCTTAGTCAAATACTGAATAATTTGGCGCGCATCCTGATCATTTTGAGTAACTAGTTGCTGAAGCTGGCCACCCAATACAGTTTCAATCGCTTTTGTGTATTTATCAGGAACTTCCAGTAATTCGGAAACAACGCCAATTAGACCCGGAAATTGTGTCTTATTTTTTAAAACGTTTTGCACACCTTGATAATAGCTACGAAGTTCTACATCTGAATTACTGAGCGTTTCTAACCTAGTCTTTGCTTGTTGATAAACCCGTAAAGCATCTAGCCAACTATCCTGACTTTGTTTTTGCTGTTCAGATAACTTTTGATAGTCACTTAAAGCCTCTTTTAATGTGTTTTCGGCAGTTTGGGCGTCCTTTTTTAAAGTCTCTACGCGCTTTTCTTGATCTTTAAAGCCAGCCGTTAATTCATCAAGTTGATCTTCTAATTTGCACAGATCAGCATTGACATGCAATTGCTGTTGGCTATCTTGTTCATACCCTTTTTTTAGATTGACCTGTTCATTGTGAACTTGTGCCACCTGTTGCATTTTCTCAATATAAGTCGTCTGCAACTGATCAATCGTAGCTTGAATCTCAGTCTGCTTTTTTTGAATTTCTTTTTCAGACAAACCTGCTAGTGCTGACTTAATTTTTTCAACGGTCTGTTGATTAGCAGCAACCTGTTGATCTAATTCTACTTTTTGTGCCTGGTAATCAGTTAGTTTTTGCGAATTAGCCTTGATGGTTTCCGCCAATTCACTGAGTTGTTGATCTTGATACTTAGTTTTTTCTGAACCGACATTTTGTTGACCGGCCAAATTCTCATACCTTTTAGTGGTATTCAATAAGTCAGTTTGTAAATTATCTTTTTTTGATTCTAAAACTTGGCGTTGTTGCTTTAATTGATCAACCGTGATCGTCAAAGTCTTTTTTTGTTTCTGATATTGATCAACTAACTTTTCAGCAGCGGTTACTTTATCAGTGATTGATTGGCTTTGGCCTTGTAAACCCTCAATTAACTGAACTAATCGTGTTTTCTCCAACTTATCAAATTGCTTTTTTTGATCAACGTAATCTTGAGCCAGACTACTTTGTTCTTCCAAAGGCTCCAGTTGAGACTGGAGTTCGGCGATTAAATCACTCACTCGGTCCAAATAATCGTTCGTTTTGCTTAGCTCTGATTCGGCTTTTTGTTTATCTTGTTTATAACTCAAAACGCCGGCGACCTCTTCAATAATGACCCGTCGATCTTCTGGTTTACTATTAAAGATTGCTTCAACCCGACCCTGAGAGATTACAGAAAACGAATCGCGACCTAAACCAGTGTCAATAAACAGATCCAACACATCTTTTAGTCGACAGTCATTTTGATTAATCAAATACTGACTGTCACCATTACGAAACAATTTACGTGTCACACTGACTTCTGTAAAATCAGTCTTCAAAAAGTGATCCGAATTATCAAATGTAATGGTCACTGCCGCCCGATTAAGAGGTTGTCTGCTTTGTGAGCCCGCAAAAATGACGTCGGGCATTTTTCCCCCACGTAAACTTTTAGCTGACTGCTCGCCCATGACCCAACGGACAGCTTCAATAATGTTACTTTTGCCACTTCCGTTTGGCCCGACAACTCCGGTAATTCCGTCTTCAAAATTAATCGTGGTTTTATCGGCGAAGGACTTAAAGCCACTTATTTGTAAGGACTTAAGTTTCATTAACATCAAACTCCTAATCTAAGCATTCTTTACCCGTAACTTTTGCAAGGCATCTTTGGCAGCATCTTGTTCCGCTAATTTCTTGGACTTACCCGTGCCAACACCAAGTTTTCGATCATCGGCAAAAACAGCCACTTCAAAATCTAGATCATTATCGGGACCTGCTTCGTTTAACAACTCATAATGAATCAAGACGTCGCCATCACGTTGCAAAATTTCCTGTAAATTAGTTTTGTGATCAATCACGTGATCAAAAGCACCAGTATCCAATTTAGGAAAAATAACTTGGTGCACAAACTTTTCAACAGTTTGTCGGCCCTGGTCTATATAGACTGCCCCAACAAAAGATTCAAAAATATCACAAAGAAGTGAATCACGATTCCGAGCGCCAGCCTTTTCTTCACCCTTACCAAGCCGGATGTATTGATCAAAATGGCATTCACGCGCAAACTGACTAAAACTAGCTTCACAAACCATAGCTGCTCTCAAACGAGTTAGCTTTCCTTGTGGCATTTCTGGATAACGTTTAAAAATATATTCGGAGACAATTAACTGTAAAACTGCATCCCCCAAAAATTCGATTCGTTCATAAAATTTCAACCCTTGATTGGGATGTTCATTGACATATGACGCTTGAGTTAAAGCTTCGTCCAATAAACTTTCGTCATGAAATTCAATTTGAAAATTCTTCTTTAATGCTTCATCAATTGATTTTTTCAAAAGTTTCATCCTTCCTTAAATACTCACTATAACATTATAGCTTTTTTTAGCGAAACTGCCTACTACATCGCCATTACAGATACAAATTGAGACCGGAACAAAACATTCCAGTCTCAAAAGTGGTCATTTTTTATTTCTTTTGATTGGCGGTAATGAAATCAACTGCTTCACCGACTGTGGAAAGCTTTTCAGCATCCTCATCAGAAATTTCCGCGCCAAATGTATCTTCCAATTCAAGAACAAATTCAACAATATCAATTGAATCTGCATTCAAATCAGTTTTAAAGTTCAAATCGTTTGTAACTTTTGCTTTATCGACATCAAAATGATCCACAATGATATCGGTAATCTTGGTAAATACCTCTTCTTTAGTCATGTGATACTCCTTATATCTTTTAATTACATCAGATAAGTTTAATGTTTTTCTTGGGTATTGTCCACCCAAAATGAGAAGATTTTATTTTTTATCAGTTGGCCGCGCTGCAAAATAGTCTGCCAAATTCTGAGTCAAATTTGATTTAACCATCGAGCGGAGTTGACGTAAAGCATTAGATACCTGAATCTCATTACTTGATCCATGTGCTTTAACAACCGGCGCTTTTACACCTAACAGAACCGCACCACCATGTTTTGAATAATCCATTTTATCTTGAATCACTTTAAAAGCCGGCTTTAACAGCATTCCACCCAATTTGACCTGCACGCCAGAATCCAAAATAGTATGTTTGATTAATTTTAGCATCGATAAGGCGGTTCCTTCTGTATTTTTAAGAACCGCATTGCCTGTAAAACCATCCGTAACCACAACATCTGCCTTACCGGCTAAAAGCTCACGAGACTCAATATTACCCACGAAATTCAAGTTAGGATCGTCTTTGAGTACCTGGTAGGTCTCTTTATGCAGCGGATCACCTTTGTCTTCTTCAGCACCGTTATTTAATAAAGCAATCCTTGGATTCGTGACCCCCATTACGTTACTACTGTAAAAGTTACCGAGGACAGCAAACTGCTGCAAATTCTTCACTTTGCTTTCCGCATTTGCACCAACATCTAGCATCGTAAATGAATCTGGTGAACCCTCTAATGCAGGTAGCGTCGTGGTCATTCCTGGTCGATCAATCCCTTTAATTCTGCCAATAATAAATAAACTCGCAGCTAATAATGCTCCCGTATTACCGGCTGAAAATAGTGCATCAGCTTTTCCCTCTTTAACAGCTTGAGCGGCTAACACCAAAGAAGAGGTCTTTTTTTGACGTACCGCCCGAACCGGTTCATCACCCATCGCAATTTCTGAATCTGTATGAACAATGGTAATCCGTTCACCATTGTTAAGATATTTTTTTATCTGATCTTCTTTACCAAACAGGGTAAATTTAACATCTGAATACTTGTCCCTGGCCAGCTCAACGCCTTGAACAATTTTTTCTGGTGCATAGTCGCCACCCATAGCATCAATTGCTAATTTCATTTTTATCCCTCATTTTCAAATTAATCAAAATTGGCATTTTTTTGCATAACAATCGTTAAATAATCACTTAATTTTCTAAATTGCTTGTCTATTTGCCAATCTTCTTCGTTCACAATTTTACTAGCCTCTAGTTGCGCCGTTTGCAACGCCCCAATATCCACAACGGGGTCGCCAACTCGAAACTCAGGAATACCTGACTGTTTACTTCCAAACACGTCACCAGAACCCCGAAGTTGCAAATCAGCCTGGGAAATTTTAAACCCATCGTTCGATTGAGTCATAATCTTCATGCGTTTAATCCCAGTCTCATTTTTAGGATCAGCCACCAAGATACAGTAAGCCTGATCTTGTCCACGTCCAACGCGTCCCCGTAATTGATGCAATTGTGCTAATCCAAACCGATCGGCATCATAAATAATCATGACTGTTACGTTGGGGACATCCACCCCTACTTCAATAACAGTGGTTGAGACTAAAAGCTGAAATTCATTGTCCTTAAATTGACGCATAATTTCATCTTTTTCATTAGGCTTCATTCTACCATGAAGCAACCCAACTTTATAAGTTGGTTCAAATTCGGTTTGCAATTGATCGTAGAGTGCCATCGCATTTTTCAAATCTAAAGATTCTGATTCTTCAATTAATGGTGTAACCACAAACGCTTGGTGACCAGCTTTAAATTGTTTTTTCACAAAATCCAGCATACCACGCACATTACTATTTTTGACCCAGCTAGTTAGCACTGGTTTTCGACCATTAGGCATTTGATTAATCGTGGAAACATCCATTTCCCCATAGGCTGTGATTGCCAAAGTTCGGGGAATTGGCGTTGCTGTCATTGCCAAAACATCAACATCAGCACCCTTTTTGCGCAAGGTTTCCCGTTGTTTAACCCCAAAACGGTGCTGTTCATCAATAATAACTAAGCCGAGCTTTTTAAACTTGACATCATCTTGAATCAACGCATGGGTCCCAATCACTAAATTGATATCACCCTGTTCAATTCCCGCCAATAACGCCCGTCGTTGCTTGGACTTTGAGCCAGATGCGCCGGTCAACAGACCTATATTCACACCCATCCCTTCGAATATCTTGGTGAGGTTATTGGCATGTTGCTCGGCCAAAATTTCTGTGGGCGCCATTAAGGCCGTTTGGTAGCCCGCTGTAATTGCTGCAAACATGACAATTGCTGCCACAATTGTTTTTCCGCTCCCAACATCACCTTGCAACAGGCGGTTCATTCTAATCGGCCGTTTGAGGTCATAACAAATTTCATTAACCACGCGTTTTTGGGCATCCGTCAATTCATATGGCAAACTCGCAATGAATTTTTTTAATTCATCAATATTGTATTCAATAGCCGTTCCATTTTCTGTTTGATCTCGTTTTTTGAGTACTTGTAATTCCATTTGAAAAACGAAAAACTCTTCAAAAGTTGCCGTTCGCCGGGCAATTTTTGCCGATTTTAAATCGTCAGGAAAATGTAAATCATGAATCATTGTTTTGCGATCAATTAATCGGTACTTCTCAATTAACGTTTCTGGAATAATATTAGCAATTTTATCTTGAAATTGTTCAAAAGTTTGCGTAACCAATTTTTTTATCGTGTTTTGGCGAATATGTTGACTAGCAGGGTACACCGCATCAATTTCTGAAGAATCACCGCTTGAAAATGGCAATAATTTCATTCCAGTTAAACTTCGACGTCGTGCATCCCATTTGCCATAGACGGCAAACCTTTCATCAATTGTGACTTGTTTTTTTATCCAGGGTTGATTAAAAAAAGTGACCATAACAGATTCTTGATCGGTTAATAGACGAAAATTCAGGCGATTCTTTTTTCTGCCATAACGGGCAATAACCGGCTCTGAAGCTACAGTACCCTCTAAGGTTACTTTTTGTTGATCCACTAAGTCCGCCATGTTTTGAGGTCGTAAATCCTCATAACGAAACGGAAAATAAAGTAACAAATCTTCAATTGTATAAATCCCTAACTCATTTAGTGCTTTTGCGCGTTGTAGCCCAACGCCGCTAAGAACTGAAATGGGTGAGAAAATTGTGTTTTCAGTCATACATCGACTCCCTAACTACAAAAAGAGGCTGACAAATTTCCAACCTCTTCACATTACTTATTCAACTGAGACAATAAACGGATATACCGGCTGATCGCCTTCATGAACTTCAATTTCAAGTTCATCGTCTAATGCTTGAACGGTACTCTCAAGTTTTTCAGCATCGGCCCTTTTAGCATCTTTGCCATAAATGATAGTCACAATTTCACTATCCTCATCCAGCATCAATTTAACCATTTCACTGGCCGCTTCAAGGATTGTCGGTTTTGTAGTGGCAATTGTGCCATCAATGATACCCATGAAATTGCCCTTTTTAATCGTTTTGCCCTGCACTGTCGTGTCCCGAATAGCAGTTGTGACTTCACCATTTTTAACAGAAGATAAATTATCTTCCATTGCAGTGACATTATCATCTAGTTTGCTATCCGGATTAAAGCCCATTAAAGCTGTCATTCCTTGTGAAATATTACGACTATGCACAATTTTAGCTGGAATGTCCGCCACTTCAATTGCCTGCTCAGCGGCTAAAAAGATATTTTTATTATTTGGTAAAATAATTGCCCGTTTCGCATGGGACTCATTAATTGCCGAAACAATATCCGCAGTACTTGGATTCATAGTTTGTCCGCCACTAATAATGTGGGTCACCCCAAGACTTCGGAACAACTTATCAACACCTTCGCCAGAAGCAATTGCAATGATCGCCGTTCCGTTTGTATCCGGAACTGTCTGTTCTGCTTCAACTGGATCGTCTTTTTCAATGATTTCTTCTTGCTGCTGACGCATGTTATCGACCTTAACTGTTGCAAGATCACCAAACTGCTGTCCCCAAGCCAATACTTTGCCAGGATGTTCAGTATGCACATGCACTTTAACGACATCATCATCATTAACAACTAAAAGTGAATCACCCAATTTAGCCAGATAATTATAAAAGGTATCGTAGTCAAAATCTTGTTCGACTTGTAATCCCTTGCCGATTCGAACCATAATTTGTGTACAGTAACCGTATTTGATATCAGCGGGATCAATCTTACCTTGAACACTTTGATGATGTTTAGCATCGACCATTTCATCCATCTGTTCTTCATCAGGTTGGTCCACTTCCGCTTCTGTACGACCGTTCAAAACATCATCAAAAGCATCAAAAACAAACGTCAAACCTTGACCACCAGAATCCACAACCCCAACTTCTTTTAAGACTGGCAAAAGATCGGTTGTCTTTTTCAAAGCTTCTTTACCAGCTTTTGTGACAGCATCCATAACATAAACAATATCATCTTTTTCTTCAGCAGCGTCATTTCCTGCCTTAGCGGCTTCTCGGATGACAGTTAGAATAGTTCCTTCGGTTGGTTTCATAACGGCCTTATAGGCTGTCTGAGCCCCGTCAGCGAACGCCTGCGCCAAATCATCAGCATTTAAAGTTGCTTTATCTTCCACACTTTTAGAAAATCCACGAAAAATCTGAGATAAAATCACACCAGAATTACCCCGGGCACCCATCAAGAGGCCTTTAGCAAGTGCACCAGCCAATTTACCAACATGTTCGCTTGGTTCATCCATTTCATACTTTGCGCCGCTCTCCATTGATAAACTCATGTTTGTCCCAGTATCACCATCGGGAACTGGGAAAACATTTAATGAGTTAATAAAATCGGCATTACGTTTTAACTTTCGCGCACTTGCCTGAATCATTTGATCAAATTTTTGGTTCGTGATTTCAGTAGTTGCCACTTTCAATTCTAAATTCCTCCTCGTTTTAGTCCTTCGTAACTAGGCTTCTAGTACCTTTACACCCTGGACAAAAACGTTCACAGAGTTTGCCGAAACACCTAACATTGATTCCAAATTATATTTTACTTTCGATTGCACATTTTTTGAAACTTCAGAAATTTTTGTGCCATAACTGACAACAATGTACACATCAATTGCCACACCATTATCTTGTTGACGGACAACAACGCCCTTAGCATAATTTTCTTTACGTAAGATCTCATTTAAATTATCACGAATCTGATTCTTACTTGCCATACCGACAACACCATAATTATCTGTTGCGGCGCCACCAACAACTGTGGCAATGACATCATTGGATACATCTACAGTTCCATTTTTTGTTTGAATTTTTACAGCCATCAAAAATAGCCTCCCTTAATCGTGATTCTTATATCAACGATATTTTACCATACTTCAACAAACCAAGAAACGCAACCACCTTTTAGACAATTATTTGTTAATCTCCACCAAAAGGTTATTTCATTGGTATTCAACCGGAAAACTGCTCACTTTTATATGGTTACAAGTAATTAGCTATCGTCACGTCGGAAAAATTGTGCTAAACTCATCAAGAACAATTAGTCGCTTAATTAAACCCACTTAAATCTCTACTTATGGTCGTTAAAACGAACTGTCAAGTAAAATTACTTGAAAGAAAAGTATTGCAATCGCGGGGCATATATGATAAGTTATTTAGGTGAGTTAAAAAGAATTCTATGATAAATATAGAAGCGACAAAGGAGGATTTTAAAATGGCAAAAGACTTTGTCACCGGTCGTCGTACCCACTTTGGTAACACACGTTCACATGCTTTGAACCACAGTCGCCGAAGCTGGAAACCAAATTTGCATAAGGTCCGCATTCTTGTGGATGGAAAACCAAAACGTGTTTGGGTTTCTGCTCGAGCATTGAAATCAGGCAAAATTAAACGTGCATAAAAAAGATTGAAGCTATCAAAGGCTTCAATCTTTTTTATTTGTACTTATTTTTTTATTTAGGTAAATCACGACTATAAATGGCCGCCACCATTCCTGCTGAAAAACTAATTGTAGCTTTCTCACTAATGAACTCATTGCTGACATAAACAATCGGATTCTCATCAGATTGTTTATGTAATCGATATTTTTCATCTGGTAAGGTTAGATTCCCCACGTTACCTAAAGTGACAATTGATAAATACTTATATTGCGGCTGTTTCAGCAAAACATGTTTTCCCGGATTAAAAAACAAAAAAACATTCTGTCGATCTATCAATTGGACTTGTTGCGCATATTTTCTAAATTGTGGCTTTAAAAACATCAAAAAATTACTCAAAAAATGATCTTGCCGGCCACCCGTCGCCCCATAAATTTTTACTTCATCAGCATGCAGCAATGTAAAAGCTTTGGATACTGCCAATTCAGTATCTGTATCATCTTTAATAGGATTGACTTGGATAATCTTCGGCACAAGACGTTTTATTTCTGAGAATTCTGTTTTGCTCATGGAGTCAAAATCGCCAATTGCAATTTGAGGCACAATGTGTTGACGTAACAAAAACAGGCTTCCCCGATCAACGCCAATCCAGTTTTCTTTTTGATTAAAGATCTTTTCTGGATAGAACTGTTGGGGTCCACCTGCTAATATATTTACTTGCATTAATCTGTCGTCCTCGTTTTAAGCTTTTTAATTTGTGCGATTGGATCCTCACTATTGAATACATACGATCCGGCCACCGCAATGTCTGCTCCCGCCTTATAAACTGAAGCTACATTTTCATCATTAATTCCCCCGTCAACTTCAATCGCAAAATTATTCTCACCAGTTTGACGAAGCTGATTAAGACGCTGAATTTTAGGCAACATTTGAGAGATGAATTTCTGACCTCCAAAACCTGGGTTCACGGTCATAACAAGTACCTGATCCACAATCGGCAAAACATCTTCCACCAAGCTGATAGGAGTTCCCGGATTCAACACAACTTCAGCTTTTACACCATGTTGTTTGATCATTTCTAAAGCCCGATAAATATGTGGCGTACTTTCAACGTGGACACCCACAATGTCGGCACCTGCCTGACAAAACTGAGTGACAAATCTTTCTGGATTTTCAATCATTAAATGACAGTCCAATGGCATACTTGTGATTGGTCGAATTGCTTCAACCATTCCTGGACCAAAGCTTAAATTAGGGACAAATTGACCATCCATTACATCAATATGTAAAAGGTCTGCCCCACCTTTTTGAGCAATTTCAATATCCGGTTTTAAGTCTACAAAATTAGCACTTAAAATTGATGGCGAAACTTTAATCATAACTTATTTCCCCTTTTTCTTAGAATAGCCTTTGCGCTGATAATCTGGTTTTTGGTCTTTAATAAGGTTAAAAAATTGAACGTAATTTTCATACCGACTTGGCATGATTTGGCCATCTTCTAAAGCTTTTTTGACAGCACAATTCGGTTCGTTAATGTGTAAACATTCTCGGAATCGACAGTTTAAACCAATTTGAGCAATTTCTGGAAACAGCTCCTTAAGATCCTCCAAACGCATTTCAAAAACTGTATAACTTGAAAATCCTGGCGTGTCAGCTACCAATCCATCACCAACTGGGAATAAAGCCACTTTTCTAGTTGTATGTTTCCCACGATTGAGAGCTTGTGAAACCTCACCCGCCTGTAAAGCCAGTCTCGAATCAATATGATTTAAAAGAGTTGATTTGCCAGCACCTGTTTGACCCATAAAAATAGTTAGCTTATTGGCAAACAAGGCCTTTAAACTTGCTAGATCTTCAGAATCAAAAGCTTGCCAAGCTAGATAAACCTCATAACCAATTTTCCGATAACCATCGGCCATTTGTTCTAAATGTGCTTGCTTGTTTTCTGGAGTCAAATCACCCTTTGTAAAATAAATAATTGGAGAAATTCCCTTTTCTTCCAAAGTCACTAACTGTCGATCCAGCAGGTTCGCAGAAAAATCTGGTTGCACACAAGCCGTCACGACGACCGCTTGATCAATGTTCGCTAAAGGTGGCCGAACTAATTCATTTCGGCGTGATTCAATTTTTAAAATGTACCCTTCGTTTTTGGCATGGCCTTCAAATTCAACCCAATCGCCCACAAGAGGAGAAATTTTCTGTTTACGAAAATTTCCCCGCGCTCTTGTACGAAAAATTTTGTCCTCACTCTTAACGTCGTAAAAACCACTTAAAGATTGAATAATCTGTCCTTTTTGCATTAAAACCCTCCAACTCTATTTAGTTACCGAAAAGCTGATCGTCGTGGCTCTGGGCACCACAACCTGATCAGGAACCACACTTTGATAAATAATTTTTCCACGATCAAATTGAGTAGTTTGAATAGATCGTTTTTTGACCTTGAACCCTTTTGCTCGTAATTTTTTGGCAACTTTGGCATATGAATTGCCAATATAGTTATCGACCACATAGCTATTTGGGCCCTGACTAATCACCACATTCACTGCCACGCCCGCCTGAACCTGCTTTTTCTTACGTGGAAGTGTTTCAACCACTCGTTTATAGTCAATTTTTTGATCTCCAGTCCGTGTAATCTGTCCTACTTTAAGATCATGTTTCTTTAATACCGCCGTTGCTTGTGCCTGTGTTAACCCAGTAACATTTGGAATCGTCACAATCTTGGGAAAACTCAAATAAAATGCTAATCCAATGCCAAAAATAAATAAAATTAGCAATCCAAAAAAGAATGCTATTTTTTTCCGGAGCGGATGACGATTTCTTCTTTTTTTGCTTTTAGTTGACTGCTGATCCTTTGAACCATTTTGGGAAATAGCCTTCACCTCAGCCACATCTTTTGGATTTGGTTGAAAATCAGAGGCATCCGCAATAATCGTTTCATCCGTTAGAGACGGTGCAATAAAACGACTGTCTTCAGCTCGCCTTACTGACAGTGCCGTACTAAGGTCGTCTGCCATCTCAGAAACTGAATTATAGCGATCAAACGGATTTTTAGCTGTTGCTTTTAAAACCACATTTTCCAAAGCTTGCGGTATTCGCGGATCAAAATCTCGAACATAAGGAATTTGATTCTGATAATGTTTAATTGCGATGGATACCGCGTTCTCCCCTTCAAAAGGTACACGACCCGTTAACATTTCATAAAGAATAATTCCCAATGAATAGATATCGGACCGTTTGGTCGCTAAATGGCCACGAGCCTGCTCTGGTGATAAATAGTGAACCGAGCCCACGACGGCATTTGTCTGGGTAAGCGTTTGTTCTTCTTGAGCCAGGGCAACTCCAAAATCAGAAATTTTAGCATTTCCTTTTTTATCCATTAAAACATTTTGCGGTTTTAAATCGCGATGAATAATATCATGAGCATGGGCCGTTGCGACACCACTTAAAATTTGTTCCATGATATCAATCACTTGCTGATAGGGAATTGGAAAGTGTTCCTTAATATATTGTTTTAGATCCGTTCCATCAACATATTCCATTACCAAATAATGGATGCCGTTATCTTCCCCTACGTCATAAACACTGACAATATTAGGATGCACTAATTCTGTTGTTGATAGGGCTTCGCGCTGAAACCGTTGAATTGTCTTATCATCATTTTGAAGATCAAAACGTAATAATTTAACCGCTACATTTCGGTTCAAAATTAAATCGTGAGCCAAATAAACGTCTGCCATCCCACCTTCGCCAAGTGAGCTAATAATGCGATATCTCCCATTAAGCGTTTGATTAGGTGTCATCTATTTAGTCACCCCATCATCTGCTTGAATAAGGAGCACCGTAACATTATCACGTCCTCCCGCCTGATTGGCAAATTCAATTAATTTTAAGCACTTTTCTTCCAACGTGATGGAACTTTCTAAAACATTGGCAATTATTTGATCGGTAACCATATTCGTCAAACCATCAGTACATAAAAGAAGCTGATCGTCATGTTTCCATGCATATGTATGCACATCAATATCTGAATTAGCAGAAATGCCCAATGTTTTTGTAATAATATTTTTTTGCGGATGTGTACGGGCTTCTTCCGGAGAAAGCTCTCCTTTTTTGATCAACTCATTAACTAACGAATGATCTGAAGTGAGTTGTTTTAACTCGTTGCCTTTAAAAAGATAACACCGACTGTCCCCTAAGTGGGCCACGATAAACTGATTCTCAAGAATAATTGTGACCACAATTGTAGTTCCCATACCATTCAAATCTGAATACTTTTGTGAGGTTTCAAGAATCTCGTCATTTTCTTGGGTCACTTCGGTTTGTAGCCAATTTACTGCGTTAGTGACGTCACTAAAATCCGTATTTTGAAACAGATATCCGAGATGAGAAACGGCCATTTCAGAAGCCACATCCCCACCTCGACGCCCACCAATTCCATCAGCGACAATACTAAATAAAACGTTTTTTTTATTTTTAAAAACGCCCACATAATCTTGATTTTCATCACGGTGATTCCCAATGTCAGACTGAAAAGCATACTTCACAATTAATCACGCTCTCTTTTGTAAACAAGCAATAAAAAAGCCATCGGATTCAAAATCATCCGGGTAAATATTCAAATATGGCGTTGTTCTCGACGATTTCAACTGCTTTTTTGTTGAAGTCTGAATCAGCTCAAATTCAGGATGAAGTTTCAAAAAATCAGTCATCGTATTTTCATTTTCTTGTTTTAGTATGGTACACGTACTGTAAGTTATTATACCGTTATTTTTTACTTTTGCAGCTACGGCATTTAAAATTTCTAATTGAATTTTGTGCAGCTTTTCACTATCAGTTAATGCCTTTTCATAACGAATTTCAGGTTTCCGCCGTATAAGACCAATTCCTGAACATGGTGCGTCCACTAAAATTCGATCAAAAGAATTATCTTCTGCTAATAAATCGATTTTACGAGCATCCAAAACCTTCACTTCAACTTGAGTATTTAATCCCATTCGTTTCGCATTCGTACGGATTAGAGCTACCTTTTTAGGATGTAAATCCAGTGCCAAAACGTGTCCATTTTCACCAACTTGTTGTGCGATATGAGTGGTCTTTCCCCCAGGCGCTGCACAAGCATCCAAAACTGTCATGCCAGACTCTAGTTGCATTGCTTCAGCAACCAACATGGCACTCTCATCTTGAACAGTCAAAGAGCCATTTTGGAAAAGCTCTGATCTTGCCACACTCCCATTTGAAACCACAATTCCATCTTCTGCTACTTCACTGGGAATCGCTTTATATTCATGAGCGTTCAAATAGTCAACGGCTTGGACTTGAGTTATCTTCTGCGTGTTAATTCGGGCAGCCTGACGAGCGGGCTGATTAATTGACACAAGAATCCGATTTGTTTTTGACTCACCAAGTTGAGCGTCTAATTCCTTAATGATCCACGGAGCCACACTATACTTAACACTACGATAATTTTTTTGATCTTTAATAGCATCTAATTCTGGGAATCCTTTTCGCTGCATGGCATGTAAAACACCGGTCACAAAAGCACGGATACCACTATGGCCTTCTGTTTTGGCAATTTCAATGCTTTCGTTAAAAATAGCCCTTGTTGGTACTCGATCCAGATAAACCATTTGGAAAACGGCCGTTAACAATAACTGGTGCACCCAATCCTGCACTTTTTTGCCCTCAACAAATGGGGATAGAAAATAGTCTAAAGTCAATTTATGCTGAATCACACCATAGACAATTTCCGTCAACAAATTGATATCTAATTGTGACAACTGACTGTCTGCAATGATATTTTTCAGTTCAATGTTCGAATAGGCACCTTTATTAACTTTTACTAACACATCAACCGCTAATGCTCGTGGATTTCGTTGTTTATCTATCATAACTTGATAACCTGCTCACCTTCGTAAAATGCCTCTTGACTTCCGTTTAAATAATCAGTGATATCCATCTGTGGTTTGCCAGCCGGTTGAACACGGTCTAAACGAACTACACCATTTTTGCCGGTTGCAATCAACAACTTGTGCTTTGTTTTTTCTACAACTTGACCCGGCAATAGGTCAGTAGTTTGAGCCAAAGGGGTGACCTGCCATAACTTGGTCCGCAACCCATTTAAGATCACAAAACTAACTGGAAATGGTCGTAATGCACGAACTTTGGCATCGACCAATTTTGCAGATTGACGAAAATCAACTTGTTCTTCTTCAGGTTTAATATTTGGTGCAAACGTTACTTTTTCTTCGTCTTGTTCAACACCTGCAAGCTCACCCGCAATCAATTTGGGTAATGTTTCGTTTAATAGATTTCGGCCCAAAATGCTTAACTTTTCAAACATTGAACCCACATCATCTGTTGCTTCAATCTTGATTTTTCGCTGGGCAAGCATTTTACCTGCGTCCATCTTCTTAACCATATAAATAATGGTTATTCCCGTTTCCGACTCACCATTCATAATGGCATACTGCACAGGAGCCCCACCACGGTACTTAGGTAATAGTGACCCATGGACATTAACAGCCGCCAGTTTGACCGAATTAATTAATTTCATTGGTAAAAATTGGCCAAAAGCTGCGGTTACAATTAAATCGGCATGCAACGCAATTAATTGAGCCATTTCTTCAGAACCACTAATTTTTTCTGGTTGGAAAACAGCAATTTCATTTTCTACCGCCACCTTTTTAACTGGCGACATCGTTAGGTTATGTTTTCTTCCAGTGCGTCGATCAGGTTGGGTAACGACAGCTTCCACATTATAATCTGGATTTTGAATTAGACTCTGTAAAATAGGGACAGCAAACTGCGGGGTCCCCATAAAAATAATGGATTTCATTTGATAAAATTCCTCCTACATAAATGATTGTGGTTCGGCATCAATCGATAACTGAATGCCTTGACGATAATCACTTTGAGATTCCTGTAAAATTTTGGTAACAGCTGTATGGAGATTGGGTTCATGTTTATATTTAATCACAATTTGATAATAATATTTATTTTTGACCCGTGCAATCGGTTTAGGTGTAGGGCCCAAAACAATGGCATCAGCACTTAACTGCGGTCGCAATTCTTTTAAAACAGCAAACATTTTTTGGGCCGCCATTTTTTCTTCTTTATGGGCTGCAGTAATCTGAAGTGTGAAGTAATAGGGCGGGTACTTTCCCTGATGACGAATGTACATTTCTTTTCGGAAAAAGTTTTCATAGTTTTGAGTCTTAGCCAGCTGAATGGCATAGTGGTCAGGATTAAAGGTTTGCACAAACACTTCTCCTAACTTATCAGCACGCCCTGCACGTCCACTTACCTGCGTCAACAATTGAAATGTGCGTTCACTAGAACGGAAATCAGGCAACTCTAAGGCGGTATCCGCATTAAGCACACCAACGAGTGTCACGTTGGGAAAATCTAGTCCCTTGGCAATCATTTGCGTCCCCAGCAAAATGTCTGCCCGACGTTCACCAAACTGACGTAATATTCTTTCATGTGCCCCTTTACGCCGAGTGGTATCCACATCCATTCGTAAGATTCGTGCACTAGGAAACTTGGTCTTCAACTCTTGTTCTACTTTTTCTGTTCCGGTCCCATAATAACGAATTTTTCGGCTATGACAATTAGGACACTGTTTAGGAATCGGTTCTTCATGACCACAGTAATGACATTTCATGCTACGACTATCCATGTGTAGAGTTAAAGAGATGTCACAGTTAGGGCATTTCAGAACAAACCCACAATCACGGCACATGATAAACGAGGAATACCCCCGCCGGTTTAACATCAAAATACTTTGTTGTTGCATGTTCAAACGTTTATCAATTGCATTTAGTAAAGGTTGCGAAAAGTTTTGATCAGCACCTGTTTGCAATTCTTCACGCATATCAATAATTTGAACTTTAGGCAATGGATGTCCATTAATTCGATTGGGTAACCGCAATAATTGATAAACTTGCCGTTCACTTCGCGCTCTTGATTCTAAAGAAGGTGTGGCACTACCGAGTACCAATGGGCAATTGTAAAACTTGCTTCGCCACTGGGCCACATTTCTAGCATGATATCGCGGTGCGTCATCTTGTTTATAACTGGTTTCATGTTCTTCATCAATAATGATGACGCCCACATTTTCAATGGGCGCAAAAATTGCCGACCGTGCACCAACCACGACTTGTGCTTCATGGCGTTTGATTCTGCGCCATTCATCAAATTTTTCTCCATCCGAAAGGCCACTGTGTAAAACGGCCACTTGTTTGCCAAACCGGCCCTTAACTCTGGTAACCATTTGAGGCGTTAAGGCAATTTCTGGAACCAACATAATAGCTGTTTTTCCTTTAGCAAGCGCGTAAGCAATCGTTTGTAAATAAACTTCTGTCTTGCCACTTCCAGTGACTCCTTCAAGCAAAAAAGTCTTCGCTTGGGACTTCTCAATACTTTGAGAAATCTCATCAAGGGCTGTTTGCTGTTCCTGATTTAAAGTAAGGGGCGTCGTTTTCCCTTTAAACTCTTTATACGGATCGCGATATTGCTCTACTTTTTTACGTACCAGCCATCCTTTCGCCTCGCCAGCTTTAATTGTTGCTGAACTGATGGCAAGTTTCTTTTCTAAAGTCGTTTGAGAAACTATTTTAGACTGGTTAGCTAGAAAATGAACAAGATCACGCATTTTAGTGGCATTTTTTCGAAGAGAATCTACAATTCCAGATTCTTGTTCCGCATTAATGTGAGACTCAATTTGAAAAATCTGTTTTGTTTGTGCTTGGTTTTTAACGCGATACACAATTTCAATTTTGCCTTGTTTTCGAAGCTTAGATAACTCACTTTGTTGTAACGGTGAAAGCGTGTCCGTTTCAAAATCTTGCCACTGAGTAGATGGCAAAATATCAGCTAACTGTTCTTCACTCATCTGATCATCAACAATTTTCAGTTGCTTACTATACTTTGCCCGCATCACATTTGGTAACATCGTTAATAAACAAGTAATTTGGAATGAAAATGTGGTATCTGCTAGCCAACGAGATAATTGAATTAATTCCGTGTTTAAAACTGGTTCTAAGTCCATCAAACTTTCAATTGATTTCAGCTGATCAGCATCAACTTCTTCCATTCCAATTTGAACGACAAACCCTTGCACTTTTCGATTACCATTACCAAATGGAACCACAACCCGCATGCCAACTTGAAGCTCATTTGTCAGTTGTTTAGGGATTAAATAAGAATAAGGACTATTTGTCTGCATCGTTGGAACATCAACAATTATTTTGGCAACTTGGATCATAATTTCACCTGCTTATGCAAACCGCTTTGCAATTACTTCTAGTACTTTTTTTGCGATAACTTTTTTATTTTCTTTGGAAATTTGAATATTAGGTTCATTTGGCTGCAGAATGGTTACTGCATTTTCATCAACATCAAATCCGATATCGTGACGGGACACATCATTAGCCACAATCATATCAGCGCCTTTAGCCCTTAGTTTTCCTTTAGCGTTATTAAGAAGATCTTCTGTTTCTGCTGCAAATCCAACGACAAACTGATTGGTATGCAAGTTCTTTAAACTTTTTAAGATATCTGGTGTTTCTTGAAGTTCTAAGATCAATTTGTCAGATTGAGTAGCCTTTTTAATTTTATGGTTCTCAAACTGCACTGGCTGATAATCAGAAACCGCAGCTGCCATAATCAAAATATCTGCCTTGTCAAAATTATTGTGAACCGCAGTCATCATTTCCGTCACAGTTTCCACATAAATAACTTTAACCCCATTTGGAGCCGCCAGCTGTTTGGTTGCAGAAATCAAAGTAACCTCAGCACCAGCTGTTTGTGCAACTTCTGCAAAAGCATACCCCATTTTACCAGAGGATCGATTAGAAATATAGCGAACTGGATCAAGATATTCTCGCGTGCCACCGGCAGTTATCAAAATCTTTTTGTTTTTCAAACTAGCTAAGTTAGAATAGTTTTTCACTGTAATTTTTTTCTCGATATATTGCATGACTGTTGTGTTTTCAGGAAAACGGCCTTTACCTGAATAGCCCTCCGCTAGCAATCCTTCATCTGGATCCATAACATTCACACCATCAACTTTTAAGATTTTAATGTTGCGTTGGACCGCTGAGCTCTGCCACATATGCACATTCATTGCGGGAATTACAAATATTGGCGCAGTAAGTGCCAATAACGTGGTACTGACAAAATCATCTGCCAATCCATTGGCCATTTTACTCATGATATTGGCCGTTGCTGGCGCCACAATCGCGATATCTGTCCAATCTGCCAATTCCACGTGAGCAACTGGTGCACTGGTGACCTGTTCAAATAAACCGGTTTGCACTGGATGCTGACTAATCGTTTGGAAAGTCGCTTTACCTACAAATTTCATAGCCGTATTTGTCATAGCAACCCGGACCTGAGCACCTTGTTTTTGAACTAAACGAATCAATTCCACCACTTTGTACGTGGCTATCCCACCGGTAATAAAAAATGTAATATGCTTATCTTTCCACATAAAACTTCTCCTCGCTAGAAACTACTCTTGAAATCGAAAAAAGGTCTGAAAGAAATCTCTCTCAGGCCTTTGTATCACAAACTTTAAAATTCGGTTTTGTCAGGATCAATTACGACATCACCTGCAACAATTTCTTCAAGTGCCTGACCAACACTTTTAGAAGACTCATATTTGTCTAAAAGTGGTTGTGCGCCAGCATCTAATTCATGGGCACGTTTGCTTGCTAACATAATTAATGAGTAACGTGAATCCACACGTTCTAATAAATCATCAACTGATGGATATAAAATCATTTTATTTATCTCCTAACATTTCTTCATATTCTGGAAACACACGATCAACGCGGAATCGTTCACTTTTAATAATCGTTTTAATACTTTCAACAGCATTTTCAACTTTGTCATTCACAACAGCAAAATCATAATCTCGCATCATGCGAATTTCTTCAACAGCTTTTGCCATGCGTTTGTTAATGGTTTCCATATCTTCTGTGCCTCGATTTATGATTCGTTGTTTTAATTCCATCAAATCAGGAGGCGTCAAAAAGACAAACACACCATCTGGAGACTTCTGTCTAACCTGTAAGGCACCATTTACTTCAATTTCTAAAAAAACATCTTTTCCACGATCTAATGTTTCGTTAACGTACTTCAAAGGAGTCCCGTAATAATTGTCAACGTATTTTGCATACTCCAACATTTGACCAGTTTCAATGTTATGTTCAAACTCTTCCTTAGAAACGAAGTAATAATCAACACCATTGACCTCACCTTCACGAGGTTTTCGGGTTGTCATCGAAATGGAATATTGAAAATCATTCCCACCTTGGTCAAAGATTGCTTTACGTACCGTCCCTTTACCAACTCCGGATGGACCTGATAAAACGATAAGCATTCCTCTTTTTGCCATAATTTAAAATCTCCTAAATGTAATGTACTCCTATTATCGCTTTTTTAACCACTCTTTTCAACTACAAATCAAGGTTTAAGCACACTTTTCGTCCATTTAGACAACTTTTATATTTTCTATTGCATTTGTGAACGTTTGTTCGTATAATGAAAACACAAACAAACGTTCGAGGTGGAAAATATGGAAAATTTACAACAGAATCATAATCGTGTCTCCGAATTCGTCCAGAATTCCTATCAAAAGCTTTTTTCAGAACCAGAGCTAGAGGGCATTGAACCCCAAATGCCGAAATTTCAATTAAAATCATTCTTAGCTCAAGCCATTGATAAAAACTATAAGGTAACAATTCAAATCAATGCCAATAACACAATTTATGAAACAACCGGCTTACTAACAAAAATTGCTAAAAACCGTTTTCTTTTAGCTACTCAAGGCCAGAAAGTGACTTACCTTTTACAAATAGAAGATATTCGTTTCGTTAAAAAGACTTACTAATAACGGATATCTATTTATGTTGCTTAGCAAGTTTATAAACTGGATCCAATCTATTTTGTAACCAGCCTAAAACTAAATCAGAAATAATAGCCATTAAAGCTGTTGGCAATGCGCCAGCTAAGATAATGGCACCACCATTTGTTGCATTAGTCCCACGGATAATAATATCTCCAAGACCACCAGCACCAACGAAGGTCCCGATTGTGGTAATTCCAATTGCTAGAACCAAAGCGTTTCTTATACCGGCCATAATGACCGACATTGAAAGTGGCAGTTCAACCATGTACAGCATTTGAAAGCGAGTCATTCCCATTCCCTTTCCGGAATCAAGGATACTGGCATCCACACTCTGCATACCACTGTATGTGTTTTTTATAATGGGTAACAACGCATATAAAAAGACGGTTGCAATAACTGTGTTAACACCCAGTCCTAAGCCCAGCATGATAATAGACAACATTGCCAAGGAAGGAACCGTTTGAATCACATTGGCGATGCCAATTACGGTTGCACTCAGTTTTGAGTGCCGGGCAATCAAAATACCTAAAGGAATTCCCACGATTGCAGCAAACACAACTCCATAAATGGAAATTAGGAAATGACGATCAAACTGAGTAAGCACATATAAACCGTTATGAGAAAAATAATAAGCCAATTGTTGAAAAGTGTTTAAGTTTTCCATTCTATTTCCCATCCTTTCCATCAAAATAGTTATGTTGTTCTAAGAATTGTTTAGCAACCACCTGAGGCTCAATTAAATCATTATCAACTTTAGCATTCAACGTTTGCATCGTGGTTAACGAAATTTTTCCCTTTAGTTTAAGCAGAACCTTTTTCAATTCTGGATGTTCTTTAAGAACTTTGTCTGTTGCTAAAGGACTTGCATTATAAGGCGGGAAGAATTGTTTATTATCCTTCAGAACTTTCAAATCATAACTTTTAATCCGCCCATCAGTTGAATAACCTAATACCGCGTTCATTTTACCGGACTGAACCGCACTATAGACTAAACCAATCTGCATTGGATAAACCTTTTCAAATTGAAAGCCATAGACCTGAGTAAATCCAGTATAGCCATCCCCTTTTCGGTTAACCCAAATTTGGTCGGCACCAACGGTCATTTTGGGAGCCAAATTCTTTAAATCACTAACAGTTTTTAAATTCTCTTTTCGAGCTAATTTACCGGTCACCATAAATGCATAAGTATCAGCAAAACCGTAAGACGGAAAATAAGTCATATGGTATTTTTCTTGAAAAATCTTGCGAACCTTCCGTGTCGTAACCGAAGGACTTTTGATAGCATCTTGACCAAAAATAGTAGTGAGATCCGTTCCGTTATATCGAACGGCCGAAATATCAGCATTATCATTTTTAAGCGCTTGGAAACTTACAGAACTAGATCCCAAATTATTAATCAAAGTTGTTTTTAAATTGGTATCATGCTGAATCAAATCAGAAATCATATACGCCATAATTTGTTGTTCAGTTGTATTTTGGGTTGCAATTCGTACCGTATCCTGGGATGACGAGTTTAGGCCGGGGAATCCGCAACCGCTCAAGATAAACGTTGAAACAAATAGTAATATTCCAACCTTCAAAAATCGTGTTATTTTTTTCATTGCGATCCCCTTTCTATGATCTTACATTACTTGTCGTTTTAGGGGTGAGCCAAGCTTCTAGTTTGGCTAATAGCCAGTCAACCAACAAAGCTAACAAAATAACTGGAATGGATCCTCCTAAAATTAAATCAGTACGGTATAGGTTTAAACCATTAAAAATAAAGTCACCTAAACCGCCAGCACCAATATAAGAAGCTAATGCAGTCCACGCAATGACGTAGGTAGCAGACAAACGAATACCACTCATAATAACCGGAACCGCCATTGGCAACTCCAGCTTTATTATAGACTGCATATTTGTCATACCCATCCCTTTTGCTGCATCCTTTAAACTAGCATCCACACCGTTCAAGCCCAAATACGTGTTACGTAAAATTGGCAAAAGCGAGTAGATAAATAAGGCAACAATGGCCGGCAGCGCACCAATTCCAAAAAGCGGAATCATCATCGCTAACAATGCTAAAGCGGGAACCGTCTGTAGGACACTTGCTATTTCAATAATGATCGACGAAGCTTTCTTTAATCGGGTCAATGCCACTCCTAAAGGAACTGCAACTATCACGCCTAAACCAAGGGCAATTCCAGAAATATAAATATGTTGCCAAATTTTATAAAGTAACTGACCCCCGTATGTTTGGATAAAAATAATCACGATTTATCGTCACCCGCCTCTACTTTTTCAGCTGGCTTGGTATCCTCTTTCTTTTTATCATGTGTTTGCGTATCAGAATCTCCCCAAAGCGCATCATACACAATATCAACTAAAGAAGCCCGGGTCACAATTCCAACCAACTTCTTGTTTTCATCAACAACTGGAACGTTTTTATAACCGCGCTTCAAGATTCGTTCAACCGTATCTCGAATAATAGAATTTTCATTTACATAAAATACTTTTCGTGTCATCACATCATCAACACTAGTTGCCGTATTGTAGTTATAGTCAATCTGCTCAATGCCAACATAACCCTTCAGGACACCAGTATCATCAGTGACAAGTAAAGTATCAACTCGTTTTTCATGCATTAGCTTTAAAGCTTCTTTTAATGATCTACCTGGTGTAATCGAAACGGCGTTGTTATACATCACTTGGCCAACCGTGGTAATACTTGGTCTAGCCTGAATTAAGCGGTCTTTTCCAATTAAATTCTCGACGAACTCATTTGCAGGATGGCGCAAAATTTCATCCGGTGTGGCTACTTGAATCATTTTTCCATGACTCATGACCACAATGCGAGTAGCCAATTTTAAAGCTTCATCCATATCATGCGTCACAAATATTAACGTCTTCCCTAAACGCATTTGCAAATCTTTCACAAAGTCCTGTAAAGACTCACGTGTAATGGGATCCAATGCTCCAAATGGCTCATCCATTAAAATTAAATTTTGATCTGCTGCTAAGGCACGAACAACCCCAATTCGTTGTTGTTGTCCTCCTGATAATTCAGATGGATAACGATCCAAAAATTCTTCTGGTAATTCAACCATTTTAATCATTTCTTTAGCACGTTCGTTACGTTTTTCTTCAGACCATTTAAGTAATTTTGGCACAATTGTAATATTATCGCGAATTGTCATGTGAGGCATTAACCCAATATTTTGGATAACATACCCAATCTTACGGCGTAACTTAACGGGATCCGCTTTTAAAACGTCTTCCCCATTTAATTTAATTGAACCTTCGGTAGGGTTCAACATTCGATTAATCATCCGCATCGTCGTTGTCTTTCCAGAACCTGAAGTCCCGATAAAACAAATAAACTCACCTTTTTTAACATCGAGATTAAAGTCATCGACGGCCTTATTTCCACCGTAAATCTTTGAAAGATGTTTCATCTCTAAAAACACGTACGTCAACTCCATTCTTTTTTAAGTACAACTGAGTCCATCGTATCGTACATGGGCCCCTTTCTGCAAACGTTATGGCCAATTAATTAACTAAAAGGCCGCCCTATCAGTCCTCAGAAAAAAATAAAAAAGAGTTTTCTAAGATGTATGGGCCATCTTAAGAAGCTCTTTTGCATGTTGAATACTTAATTTTGTAACTGTACTACCTGCCAACATTCTGGCCAACTCTTGTACCCGACCGTTTTCATTCAAGTCACTCAATTTTGTTTCTGTACGGCCACCTTTTACTGCCTTTGAGACAAAGAATTGATGATCTGCTTCTGCGGCCACTTGTGGCAAATGGGTGATACATAAAACCTGCGAGTAACTTGCAATAAGCTTGATTTTCTCAGCAATAGCTTGCGCAACCCGGCCACTAACACCTGTATCTACTTCATCAAAGATAATGCTAGTAACACCCTGTGATTTTGCAAAAATTGTCTTCAACGCCAACATAATTCGAGAAAGCTCTCCACCAGATGCGATCCTAGACAACGGCCCCATAGACTCGCCGGGATTGGTTCGCAGATAAAACTCAACATTGTCAATTCCAGTCGATTTAAATTTCAAACCAGCAGATTCATCGAAGTGCACTTCAAATTCGGCCTTATCCATATACAGTTGTTTTAGTTGGTCATGAACTGCAACCTGTAACTTACTTGCTGCTTGTTTACGAGTTGTCGATAATTGAAGGGCAATTTTTTTGAGCTGTTCTTGAATCGTCTCTAATTGAGATTCCATTTGGTCTTCATCAGATTCTGAATCAACCATGCTATGAAGTTCCTCAGAAGCTTTTTGATCATAAGCTAAAATTTGTTGAATATTATCGCCATATTTCTTTTTAAGTTGATAAATCTCTTCTAACCGTTTTTCTACCTGGTCTAGCTTGCCTTCATCCCACTCCATATTTTCCAGCTCACCACTAATATCACTTGTGGCATCTTGTAACTGATAATAAGCTGAGGAAATAATATTTGAGATGTTTTTATATTTATCATCAATATTTTCAATATCACGCAAAGCATTCATCGCTTCACCGGTACTATCAATTGCCCCAGCAGACTCCTCATTTTCCAAAGCTAACTGTGCAGTTTGAAGGGCCGTGCTAATTTTTTGGAAGTTTTCTAAAAGTTCCTTTTGAGAATTAAGTTGTTCTTCTTCACCAACCTGCAGATTAGCATCTTCAATTTCTTTAACTTGAAAGCGAAGCATATCAACTCTTTGTGCCCATTCCTTTTCGTTAGCCTTTTTGCGATTAAATTTTTGTTTTAAATTTTGGAAATGTTCGTACTTTTGCTGATACTGTTTTAAAAGAGGTTGGATACCATTACGTACGAACTCATCCAGCATACCCAAATGTTTCTCAGGCTGCATTAGTTCTTGATGCTCATTTTGCCCATGAATATCAATGAGGGTTTCACCGATTTTTTTTAGAATGGTTGTGTTAACTAAAGAACCGTTAATTCGACACACATTACGACCACTTGCTTGAATCTCTCTTTGTAAAATTAAAGTCGGATCCGCATGTTCAATTCCATATTGGTCTAATAACGCCAAGGTATCAGGATTTTTATCCATACTAAACATACCTTGCAAAACAGCCTTTTTAGTCCCCTTACGGATAAAATCAACCGATCCGCGACCGCCTGCAAGCAATCCAACAGCATCAATAATAATCGATTTTCCTGCACCTGTTTCACCAGTCAAAACGGTCATTCCAGAATTAAATTCAATATTCAATTTTTCAATAATTGCAAAGTTTCGAATTGATAATTCCTGCAGCATGTTTTCACCTCAACCTATTTAATTGCTCGACTCAATTCGTTAGCATTTCTGAAATTAATTGTTTAATGGTACCTACGCCTTCTACACTAGTCGTCACGACCAACACTGAGCCATCATCACTAATGGCACCTAAAACATCACTACTATTTAGTTGATTTAGCAAACTAGCTATGGCAGGACCACTCCCTGGCTGAACCGCCAAAAAAATAAAAGTTGCATTACTGGTCATCTTTCGCAACGACTGTTGAAGTGTAGTTCCCAACTTTAGTTTAATATCTTCATCTTTTTTTGGTGGCAAAGCGTAATGATAGCCACCATTTTTCGAAGGTAACTTAATTAACTGCATGTCGCGGATATCACGCGAAACTGTTGCCTGCGTGACTTCAATTCCACTCTCTCTTAAAAAAGTTACCAAATCTTCTTGCTTTTGAACATCATTGTCAATTAGGATTTTTTGAATATGCTTCTGGCGTTCACTTTTTTTCATTTGGCACGACCTCTTTTATTTCTCTTTTGTTGCGTGATTCAATTGCGCATAGGCAGACTCTAAAGTTTTAGAAATTGAAACAGATTTCGCAATCTTAGCCTCACCATTAGTCGCAACCAAATGGGTCAAAAACTCAATATTTCCTTCGCCACCCTTAATCGGAGAAAAATCTAGCCCCACAACATTGTACCCACTTTCAACTGCCATACCAAGTGTGTTTTTTAAGACTTCCTCATGAGTTTTGGGATCACGAATAATTCCGTGTTTGCCTACCTTATCTTTTCCTGCTTCAAATTGTGGTTTGATCAAAGCAACGACACTGCCATTTGCTTTAATAATATTTTTTAATGGTGGTAAAATTAGTTTCAACGAAATAAAAGAAACGTCAATTGACGCAAATTCCGGTTGACCATGAGTGAAGTCGTCCAATTGAGAATATCTAAAATTAGTGTTTTCCATAACAACCACACGGGGGTCTTCGCGTAATTTCCAAACTAACTGATTGGTTCCCACGTCAAGCGCATAACTTAATTTAGCACCGTTCTGAAGCATCACATCTGTAAATCCACCAGTTGAAGAACCAATGTCCAAAACTACCTTGTCCTGCACACTAATGTGAAACACTTTGAGTGCTTTTTCAAGTTTCAATCCTCCGCGACTGACATATGGCATCTTTTTCCCTTTAAAATGTAGCTCAGTATCAACCAATATTTTACTACCAGGTTTATCCAATCGCTCTTCATTTTCTCCTAGGATTTCGCCAGCCATCACAGCACGTTTAGCTTGCTCGCGTGTATCAAACAGTCCCTGTGATACTAATAATACATCAACCCGTTCTTTTTTCATTTTTCTTCCTCGTTTAATTGAAAATACTCTAAGAAGCCTTGCAATAAATTCGTTGAATTCCCATTATGTTGCAATTTGTTAAGTGCTTCTCGACAATTCATAACACACTGCATTAAATCTTTCTTGCTTTGTGTCAGTCCGCGAATGCTTGGATACGTATTTTTATGCTCTTCAGCATCCTTGTGAACAGCTTTTCCCATAGCTTTTTCTGAACTCAAAACATCCTCTAAATCATCATATATTTGAAAAGCTAGTCCAAAATTTTCAGCAAACGTAACTAAGTATTTCTGATTTATTGAACTTGTCGTTGCGATAATATTAGCGGCTTGTGCAGTATAGGTAATTAAAGCCCCCGTCTTTTGCTTATGCAATTGCTTTAATTGCATAAATGACAATTGCTTGCCTTCACCCAACACGTCAGTAGCTTGACCAGCAACCATCCCTGCAGGGCCTGCTGCATGGGCCAATGCATAAGTTAGCTGGCTCACAACTTTTGGACTAAATTTGGTGGTCGCTATCCACTCGAAAGCTAACGTTAACAGCCCATCGCCGGCTAGGATAGCCAGTGCCTCACCATATTTTTTATGATTAGTGGGCAGCCCTCTACGCAAATCATCGTTATCCATTGCTGGTAAATCATCATGAATTAAAGAATATGTGTGTAAAAGCTCCAGCGCAGCGGCAACTTGGACACTATTGGTATCAATGGCAGTTCCACTAACTTGTAGCATTGCTAATAGCAATAATGGCCGTAGTCTTTTTCCGCCTGCAAAAACTGAATACTGCATAGACTCGCTTAAACTTAAATTTGTCACGCTATCCGGCAAATGTTCTTTTAAAAACTGGTTCAAGACCTTAGTGTATTTTTGAATAAATGCTTGCGTTTCCACATTTTCGATCATTATTTATTTGTGCCTTCAGTTGTATCATCTGATGCTTCGAACGGAACTTCTTGACCATCTTCATCCATCATTTTGGTTAACGTTTTTTCTGCGTTTTGCAAAGTGTCTTGTAAATCCTTACTCAAGACAACGCCCCGCTTAAATTCGTTTAGTGCCTTTTCAAGGGGCACATCACCCTTTTCTAAATTGGTCACAATCTCGTCTAAAGATTTTAAGTTTTCTTCAAAAGTAGGTTTTTCAGTCATTTTTTTGTCCTCCTTGTTCTATTTCAGTTACTTTAGCCTTGGCCGTACCATCACTCAAATGTAATTCGATTTCCGTATCAGATTTCAATTCCGAGGCTTTTTTGACAACCTTTCCCTGCCGAGTCACATAACTATATCCACGACTCATAATCTTCAATGGGCTTAAGTAGTCTAACGCAGAAATTGAATGCTTTAGTTCAGTGGACTTAGTCGTAAACAGTGCCTGAATTCCTCTATTTAGTCTTGTTTTTAAATTTGTAACTGTCTGTTGTTCTTGCTGAATACGATTTGCTGGTGAATTCAAAAACAAAGTTTGCTGACTTTTATTTAACTGATTTTGGTAAAAATTTAAAGTGGCAGTCATATTTTGCTTTAGTCTTTCGTTCAAATAATCAAGATTTTGTACATATCCTTCATACAACCGGCGAGGATCTTGAAAAACATAGGATTGATCCAGTCGATTCAAACTTTGGCGATCTTTTTTTAACAAATTCATAAAGGCATTAAAAATGCGTGTTCGGCGCTGTGATAAATACAAAATTTCTTCACTGAGCACCGGTGTAGCTAATTCAGCTGCCGCAGTGGGCGTTGCAGCCCTGACATCGGCAACCAAATCTGCAATCGTTGTGTCCGTTTCATGTCCAACTGAAGAAATAATTGGAATTTTACTTGCAAAAATTGCCCTCGCAACTTGTTCTTCGTTAAATGGCCACAAATCCTCAATCGAACCGCCGCCACGTCCTAAAATAATGGTATCAAAACTACCAAGTGCATTGACTTGTTGAATGCGCGTTGTTATCTCTTTTGCAGCTTCCGTACCCTGCACTTGAGCAGGAAACAAGACCAATTGGGTAATAGGGAACCGTCTACGTGTCGTGGTTATAATATCCCGGATAACAGCGCCAGAAGGACTGGTAATAACGGCAATTCTTTTTGGGAATCGAACTAGAGGTTGTTTTGGAGCCGTAAATAATCCTTCGGCACTTAACTTCGTCTTTAGCTGTTCGTATGCTTGATATAGTGCACCCACCCCATCAGGTTGCATACTGTCAATATAAATTTGATAGCTTCCGCTTGCCTCGTAGACAGATAGCCTTCCAGTAACTAAAACTTTCATCCCGGTTTCAGGCGTAAATTTCACTTTTTCAAATGCCGATTTAAACATAATGGCATTAATTTTTGCATGATCATCTTTCAAACTGAAATATTGGTGCGCATGCGGACGAATCCGTAAATTGGAAATTTCACCAACCAAATAAACACGGCCTAAATACGGATCAACATCAAATTTACGTTTTATATACTGTGTTAAAGCGGTCACCGTTAGATAATTTTCTTTATCCATTTTTCTCACTACTCCATTCAGCTAATGCAACGGTTTGAGAAATTAGGGTTGTAATGGTCATTGGCCCCACTCCTTTTGGTACTGGTGTGATGTAAGAAGCCTTTCTTTCAACTTCAGCAAAATCCACATCACCAACTAGCTTTCCATTTACATCTCGGTCCATGCCGACATCAATTACGACTGCACCCGACTTCACATCTGCTTCCTTAATATATTTGGCAATGCCCACGGCTACAACCAGAATGTCCGCTTCTCGCGTTAATTGAGACAAATTATGAGTATGACTGTGTGCCACTGTGACCGTCGCATTGGCATTAACCAAAAGTGCTGCCATCGGCTTACCCACGATTGTACTTCTACCAACTACAACTGCTTTTTTGCCATCTAAATCAATATGATACGCATTGAAAATAGACATTATACCCTGGGGAGTACAAGCAATTGGTGTTTTCTCAGTATGATTTATCACTAACTTGCCAATGTTTGTTGGATGAAACCCATCTGCATCCTTTTCAGGTGCTATCGCATTTGTCACATTAAATTCGTTAATATGTGCAGGCAAAGGCAACTGGACAAGAATTGCATGAATTGTTGGATTTTCGTTATATGTTTGAATAATCTTTATGAGATCTGCTTCTGAAATTGTATCCGGAAGATTGCGAACAATCGAGTTGATTTTCATTTTTTTTGCTCGACGCTCTTTATTACGTACATAAATTTTACTAGCCGGATCGTCACCCACTAAAATGACAACTAGTCCAGGAATAATTCCTTGGTCAGCCAAACGTTGAATCCTAACAGTTGTTGTTTTGTCAATTTCAGCTGCAAGTGCTTTACCATCCATAATAGTTGCCATAAAATTACCTCTCTTGTATGTATGACTTACCTCTATAGTTTAGCATATTAGAAAATACGAAAAAACCAGAAAAAACTATTTGTTTTTTCTGGCTCACTTAAATTATTTATAATGGATAACTTCTTCAAAATTCATTTCTGCAAAACTATAAATTTTAGAAATTCTATCCCAATTTGCTTGAAAGAACGCCATTAATAAAGTTTTTTGCTGTTTCATCAGCATATTTCTTAGCTAGCTCAAGAGCTTCATTAACTGCGACCTTATCTGGGACATCCTCCACATAATTGATTTCAAAAAAAGCAATTTGTAAGATAAGATGATCTGTTCTTGCTAAACGTTCAACCGACCAAGTCTTTTTTAAAAACTTGCTAATTTCTTCATCCAACTCTTGATGATGGGTCGTCACACCATCGACAAGTTGCACAAGATAGGTTGGAACGTCTTCTGAGGTGTCATGGTAGCTTTCTAATACTTGATGATATAAATCATCATGAGAGGCGTCTGAATTGCTGCTCAATGCAAACAAAACTTGAAAAGCAGCCTCTCGGATTTGATGTCGATTTAAACTCACTTTTCATCACCATCATTTTCCGCAAAAATATCATCTGGGTCCACAGTGGATGTTGATTTGGCAGGAATAATTCCTTCCACATGAATGTTAACCTCAGTTACTTCAAGTTCAGTCATAAATAAAAGTTGTTGATTTACTTTACTTTGAACTTTCTTAGCAATTTCAGGAACAGATGTCCCATAATCAAGGTAAACATACACATCAACACGTAACTTGCCATCACTTAAACCAAGTTTAACGCCCTGGCCCTTTGTGTTTCTAGTAAGAAATGAAGTGACACTCTCACTTAAACCACTGCTACTTAAATGAACGCCCTGAACTTCTTCAACAGAAATTCCAGCAATAATTGAAACAACCTCGGGAGCAATTTTAATCTCCCCAAGTGTTGGTTTATGTTCCGCCAGCGCTAAATATTTATCTTCTGCCATTTTATAAACCTCCTGCTAAAATTAAGCTCGGGAAACGTAAGTCCCATCAGTTGTGTTAATAATCAACACATCATCTTCATTAACAAAAAACGGAACTTGAACCGTTAAACCCGTTTCCAAAGTTGCTGGTTTAGATCCACCAGTAGCCGTATCACCACGGATTCCTGGTTCTGTATCAGTCACCTTTAAATTAACGGTATTTGGCAAATCTACTCCCAAAGTTTCATCACCGAACATAATGACACTAACTTCCATGTTTTCAACTAAATAATTTTTTTCTTCAGAAAGATTTTCTGCAGGAATTTCTAGTTGCTCATAAGTATTATTATCCATAAACACAAAATTGTCACCATCATTATACAGATATTGCATTTTTTTAGTTTCGATGATAGCTTGTTCCATTTTTTCACCAGCACGGAACGTCTTTTCTTGAACCGCATCTGTTCGTAAATTCTTTAACTTTGTTCGAACAAACGCGCTTCCCTTACCAGGTTTTACATGTTGAAATTCCACAATACGCCAAATTCCACCATCAACCTGAATTGTTAAACCATTTTTAAAATCTGAAGTTGAAATCATTTTTTTACCTCCAAAATTCTTTACACCTAACTATAGCAATACCAGTAGCCTAAAAGCAAGCTAAGTTAAACGGGTTACATTTATTTTAAAGCATTTTGACAAAAAAAGAACCAGAACAACTTATGTGTTCTGGCTCCTCACATTAAAACTATTCTGCATCTGCTGCGGGATAAACAGAAACCTGACGTTTGTCACGTCCTTTACGTTCAAAACGGACAACACCATCAGTCAATGCAAATAATGTATCATCATTTCCACGACCGACATTTGTACCAGGATAAATATGAGTTCCACGTTGACGGTAGATAATCATGCCACCCTTAACTGGCTGACCATCGGCACGCTTTGTTCCAAGACGACGGCCTGCTGAATCACGACCATTAGAAGTGGAACCTCCACCTTTATGATGACTGAAGAATTGTAAATTCATTAACATAGCTTTACACCTCCGAATATTAATCTTGAATGTTTATTTTTATAAATTGTGAATAATTCTGAGAAATATCTTGCATTCCAATAACAAAGCTTTTTAAAATTGCCTGCATTTGTAAAAGCCGATCTCGATTTTGAATCACTGGAAAACTAGCAGACAAAAGGCCACCATTTTCCTCATCCATCTTCGTTTCTGGTTTTACGCCAGCAACCTGTTCCACACTATTGATCGTATTGATCGCCAGTACTGAAGCAGCCGCACAAACAATATCTTGTCCATATGGACCGGAATCAGCGTGACCAATCATTTTAAATTGTTCAACACCAGTTTGTGAACTTAGCTTAATTGTCACTTTTATCATCGAAAATCCTCAAAATTAAGCGTTGATTGCGTCGATCGTAACCTTTGTGTATGGTTGACGATGACCTTTTTTGGAATGTTGGTTCTTCTTAGCTTTGTACTTGAAAGTTGTTACTTTCTTGTCTTTGCCTTGTTTTTCAACAGTACCATTAACAGTTGCGCCATCAACAGTTGGTGTACCGATCTTTGTTGATTCACCACCAACGAAAAGAACTTGGTCAAAAGTAACCTTGTCACCTTCGTTAACGTTTAATTTCTCAACAAAAATGGATTGACCTTCTTCAACCTTAAGTTGTTTACCACCAGTTTCAATAATTGCGTACACAGTGTGCACCTCCTCATTTCTAATACTCGCCAGCTAAAAGTGTCTAAAATAGAACTTAAAAACTCGAGCCGTGCGGTTGTAGCTGTGGAAGCCACAAATACAACATTACAATAATATCAAAATACCAGGAAAAAGTCAAATCTTAGTTCATTTAACAAAAAAATCACTTACCCCAATAACAACCGTACTTTTAGTACGAATTAAATTATACATCTTATTGCTGACAAAGCGGGGAGAATACACCCCACCACCTGATAACCACTCTTGCATAATCCCCAGCAATCCGGCAATCACAAAATCAGCCTCCACCTTGATATTTGCCGATTGTAAATTTTCCTTCAATTCCAAGGATTCAAAAAAAGTATCCAAATAATGATGAAAACCAAGTTTTATTTTTTCGGTGAAATTGTTTTCACCCACTAGACCGAATAACACCATGAAAACCTGATAGTTATCTGCCATATATTTAAAACCTTTTCCCAGTGAAAAAGCGCGAACTGTATGCTCTGAAACGACCATCTTTTCGTTTAGAGAACTTTTAGCGTCCACTAAGGCACATTGAAAAAAATCCGTAACAAAATCATTCACTATAGTCTGAATAAAGTCTTGTTTATCATGGTAGTGCAGATAAAAAGTTCCGCGCGTAATCTCTGCTGTTTCTGTAATTTGTTGAATACTCAAGCTTTGCGTACTTTGTTTAGATAACAGCTTGATCAAGGCCCTTTTTAACTGCTGTTTTGTTTTCATAATTCGAGGATCTAATTCACTAGACATGTTCTTTGCTCCTAATTTAAAATCCATTCAGAACTTGATTCTACGGTACTTTTAATAAAAAAACAAAAAATTAGCTTTTTAACTCAAAGTTTCTGTCGAAGCATTAGCATATCATGCAATTGAAGCCCGTTTTCAAAAATGGGGTCCGCATAATTATCGGTAAAGAAATTTGTTTTGACTTCAAAACAACGAAATCCCATCTTTTGGTAAAGGTATAATTGCACAAAACTTGTTGATCCAGTAGCAACCAGCATTTCTTGATAGTTCTTTTGTTTAGCATATTTAAGCGCAAATTGAATAAAAAATTGAGCCTTCCCTTGATGTTGAAGTTTTGTAGCAATTGAAATATTTTTCAGCTCGATTTGTGTTTGGTTAATTGGGGTTAACACTAAGACTCCCACCAGTTTTCCCTCTTCTATCATTTGAAACCCAACGCTGTGTTCAAGATAGTGTGCCACTAGTTTTCGATTGGGATCTGCAATTAATAATAATTCATAGTGCTCATTCTTAAAGGTAGTTATCTGCGAAATTTCCAAAATTATTCCTCATTTCCTGTAAATGGCAAACTGGTTGGATGTCCGTGTTTAACAACTTGATACACATTTTAAAGGTGTCTTTATTCACTTACTTTCATCGATGAATCCAATTTGGATCGTCCAGTTTTGTAGTCAAATTTAACCCCAGGTTCGACATTCCAAACAAAAACGTTAAAGTTTAATGATTGGTCAGTTGATAGTGCTTGTAGATGATACCCAAGTGGCATCAGACCACGACCTTTAAAAACTGTGGTAACTTTATATATCACTTTTTTATCCGCTTTTAACGCCTCACGAACTCTTTGTTCAAAGAGTTGCATCGTCCGTTGATTACTAAATTCAGTTTGTGTCGCCAAATTTTTGGGATTGTCTATTGAGCCTAAGGCGTTTTCATCATATTTTCCCTCATCATCAATTTTTCCAGTGACTGAATAGGCTAGCAAATGTCCGCGATTCAAAATTTCAATTTTTCTGTCTCCAAAGGACACTGTTTTTTGATGCCATCCTGTTGGCTGCCATCTCTGGGCACTACGTGTATCTGAACGCACTAAATTTCTGCGTTCAAGATACCCAATTGCTGTAGTCGTACGATTCAGATTATCCAAATTACCATAATCAATCTTGTTTTGTTTCCAGCTAGAAACTGCCAAAGTACTTTTGTTGTGATTGACCTCCAAATATGATGCTGATCCACTTTTAAAAGTTAATTGACTTAAATTCTTATCTGCAACATTTTGTACAGTTGTTTGTTTGGTGGGTAAGCTGGTTTCGTGACTGTTGTATTGGCTAACGTACTGGCCAATTTGTCGTTGATTAACACCAAATAGTGACGCGACAATAACGATAATCGCCACCAACCAATTTATCTTTCGCTTCTTCATCTTTTCTCCCCTATATTTAAACCAAAATTTAATCAAAGCCTTTTTCGTGAAACAAAGATTTGCAAACAGTAATTTTTTGCAAAACAAAAAATCAAGAATGCCATTACATTGGTATTCTTGATTTTAATAACTGTATCCACGGTTTTCCAATGAACCGGGTGAGGTTCGAACTCACGACCCTCCGCTTAGAAGGCGGATGCTCTATCCAGCTGAGCTACCGGTCCGCGCTTTTGATTATAAGTTAAAAAAAAAAGTTCGTCAATACCGTAACCGTGTTTTACTCTGACCATAAGTAAACTACTAACCTACCATTAATTTGATTAATTCGACGGAAGTATTAAGTAAATGCTTTCATTCTGCATCATTTTTAGGTATCATAGGGATAGCAAGAACGAAGGAAGTTGATGAAATGAAAAAGAAAATTTACTGGTTAATTCCCTTTCTCATCCTAGGATTATTTTTAACCGGATGTAGCCGTAACAAAGTGTATGGCACGGTCGTCATTAGTTCTGAAAAATATAATCAAGTACAGACTGATAAAAAATATGTCAATCAGCTATTGAAATCTCTAGAAAAATTTGATTCTGAAAAACCAGAGACGGCCCAAAATATTTATTCAGCTGTCAACAAATTGAATAAAGAAGCCAGCAAGAATATGACTAAACAAGATAAGAAAAAATTACGCGAACTCCTGATTACTAATGATAAGAGCATTAAAAATATCATTAAGAATGCTTACCAAAATCATTATGGATTTGATGATGATCTTTCTGGATCAATTAGTACCGAATTTTATAAAGTCATTCATTTGATCATAAATCCAATCACTAAACAATCTGCAAATCGAAAAAAAGTTTATAACCAATTCATCAAAGATACTAAGGCTCAACAAAAATTGAATAATGTGGGCACCACACAATAGGTTGTCCATAATTTAAAGAAGCTGAAAAATAATTTTTCAGCTTCTTTTGAGTTCTAACGACAAATATTGCTCTTTTTTTCAAACATATTATGGTTGTAAAACCCGTGAGCATATCATTTGAAACATTACTGTAACATTGTCATAATGAGAATGTAAAATTCGAATGGAGGCGTTTCTATGGGACCATTGATGATCATTCTTATTATTTTTATTTTTGCGGTTATTGTTCAAGTGATAAACGATTGGGATTCTTTGTTTCCACAATCTCAGCCACGCTCAAAACATAAAACCATTAAGAACAATTAATTAAGCGATTGTATTGTAGAAATATAATGAAGTACACAGACAAAAAGAGACCTCATGGGGTCTCTTTTTTGTTTGATTCATTAGTAATTATTTTCTTGTCGTTGATAATTGATTTTATTCTTCTGATCAAAAGCCCTTTCAATTTCGTCAGCAGAAAAACCAAAACCCGCCATGCCCATTTTTAAATACAAATGCCAAGCATGCCGAAAGTTATCCGGTCGGTTACTTACAAAACTACTGAACAACATAGATTTAATTGCCAAATAGGTATCCGTTAAATCTAATTTTACCGAACTAGTTTCTAGTTTTTGGAATTGTTCTGGGGTCAGATCAACATTTTCAACCCATTGCTTTTGACTGGCAAACAGTAAAAAGAAATCAATCGCATCCACATACTCAACTAACAACGTTTCACGAATTGTTTTTCCTTCGTCATGTTTGCCTTTGTGCGCTTTCCAAACTTTAAACCATTCAGAAGTATTGGCAACTTCCGAAAGTTCAACATCTAAAGAAAGTAAAGTATTTTTAATTCGTGCAGGCCAACTAAGTGTCAGTCCCTTTTCCTCGGCAATGCTTCTGTCTAATTGAATAGAAGATTGCATCATTTTAGGAATATCCAACAATTTTTCCACCTACTCTTAAGACATTTTTGAACCGATTTGTAATTCATCAAGATTGTCCAAGAACCACTTCTTCAAAAATGCAAATTGATTAAATATTTCAAAAAGAGAATACTTCTCGGCAGGATCCTGAACTGTAATCACCCAATGACCACTACCATCAGCAGCTACTTCTTTATACAGACTAAAGATAATTTGATTGCCCAGGTCCAAGAAAGCCCCTTGAACAGCATCCATATTTTGCAACATTAAATTGTTATCTGCTGTAGCCACAAATAATTTATCCATAATCTGTTCAGATAAATCAGTTTTAGCAAGCACATACTTTTTATCATTAGAAGCATCTAACATATTGAAATCAACATTAAACCCAAAATCAGCCACCAGGTATTTTCCAAATTGAATGAACAAATCAACCGCATTTGTTACGGCCTCGTTATCTGATTTGCCACTCCACTCTGTGATAAAGAGCTTTGTAATGGTGTCCGAATTAAAGTACATTGTTTTTTCTCTTAAGTTCAAAGAAAAAATAACTTGGTGACTATTTTGTTCCACATAAAAAGCACCATCCTGATTTGGTCGTTGCTCAAAATGGAACTCTTCCGAATCATCAATACTTGGAAAAGTCTGAAAAAGAGTATCAGCCTTAAGATTATCCTCACGAGAATTTAGGACGGCATCTTTATCATCATGCAATTCTAACAACCGACTCATAAAAATGAGGTAATAATCATTCGCATCATATTTGTGAGGATAAACAACATAGTCAGTATCCATCTGAAAGTCAAATAAAGCCGTGGAAGCGGCCAAAAGCTCATTGGCATCCTTGGTATTAGTCAACTGATCAAATAACTTGGTAAACTCAATTCCATGTTGCAAACCAGCTTTTAGAGAATCACTATATGCAACTAATCGACCATTTGTCGTCAAACTTGAAGGATTCAAAGATTCATTACTCATCAGCACGCACCTTTTCCTTTCCAATCAAGCTTGTTAAATAATCAGAATATAGTTTTTTGGAATGGTTAGTAAACGACTCAAAACTTCCAAAAGCCTGTTTGATTGCTTGTTTTTCGTAACTTAAGATTGTGTCTTCTTTTGAAAGAGCCAAAATTCGATCTTCATTACTCTTCATTGTATTTCGAGCATCGGCAGCCTTTTGATCCTCTTCAGTTAACTTAGTTAATTCATCTTTAAGCGCCTGGCGTTCTTCTTTGACCTTGCCGCTTTCCCAAAATGAACTGTTAGAACTCGTGTCCGCCAATTGATCACGTAACTGTGCCTTACGTGAATCACGTTGATCCTGATTGCTAAGTAACGTTTCTAATTGCTTGTTTTCTTCTGAAATTTTAGCAATGTTTTCTGTATTCAAATGTTTGTTGTTGGCATCCAACTGGAAAGTTCCAGATAACTTTTGATACTCGTCCTTATCAAATTGAAATTCAAGATTTAAAACATCTAAATACCCAAATTCACGACGATCCCACCAATTACCGAAAAGAATTTTGAATTCTCCTTCAGCAATTTCTCGGTAGTAAAAGAATGGATAAATTTCAGCTAAGTAGTCAATTAATTGATAGCTCAAATAATGAGCAATTTGACTTCGTACATCATCCACCAAACTGAAATAACCACTTTTTGCCGCTTCATTGGTACTTGAAATTTCAGTATGATAACGTTCTGGATCTAGTAATTCATATGTTAACCGATCATCTTGTTGATCAACTGCGTCTTGTAACGCATTCAAATAAGCGATTTTACCTGAAAGACTCTGTTTTAACTTTGCGTTTGGCTGTTCTTGAGATTCAATCGTGTTTTCTTCATCACTCATGTGTATCGCTCCTAATTTTGTAAGTATCCCCTACATTATTGATTACCTCTAATGTAACAAATAACTGAGGAATCAACAAAGGATTTTTCTTATTCCTTACTAAATTTTAACAGATAAATCTGATCATGACTAAAAAAGGTTTAAAACTCATGATAAATTTTTAAAAAGTTTAAAAAAATGATCAATTGCCAGACAATTAAGTCTTGGCAATTGATCATTATATATTCTCTAATCAGATTAGTACTGTTCCAAATATTGATCTCGTTCCCATTGTGTAACTTCTTGTCGATAAGAGGCCCATTCTAATCGCTTAGCTTCCAAAAAGCTCTGATAAATATGTGTTCCTAAAGCCTTTTCCATCACATCATCAGCCTCGAAAGCCTTTAAAGCATTATGCAATGTAGATGGTAAGTCATCAATATGATTTGCTTTTCGCTCAGTCTCATCCATCCGATAAATATTACGATCAATTGACTTAGGTGGTTCAATCTTGTTACGGATTCCATCCAAACCAGCTTCTAGAACAGTTGCAATTGCCAGATAAGGATTAGCACTAGGATCAACACTCCTTAATTCGAGGCGAGTGGACAACCCACGACTGCTTGGGACTCGAATTAATGGCGAACGGTTACTACCTGACCAAGCCACGTATACTGGGGCTTCAAATCCAGGTACCAAACGTTTATAGGAGTTCACAATTGGATCACAAACAGCGGTAAAGCTCCGAGCATGTTTTAATAATCCTCCTAAGAACCAATAAGCTTCCTGAGATAACTGCAAGTCATTCTTTTCATCATAAAAAGCATTGCCCTTATTATGGAAAAGAGACATGTTTAAATGCATCCCTGAGCCATTAATACCATCCAGTGGCTTTGGCATGAAGGTGGCATGCAAATTATATTTACGAGCTACCGTCTTCACAACCAGTTTAAACGTTTGAATATTATCTGCAGCTGCTAAAGCATCTGCATACTTGAAATCAATTTCATGTTGACCAGGCGCAACTTCATGATGAGAAGCTTCCACGTCGAAGCCCATGTTTTCAAGTTCTAGAACGATATCACGACGACAATTTTCACCAAGATCCATTGGCGCCAAATCAAAGTAACTACCTTTATCGTTTAAATTAGTAGTTGGTTTCCCGGTTTCTGGATCTAACTTAAACAAGAAGAATTCAGGCTCTGGCCCAATATTAAAATCCGTGTATCCTGCTTCACGCATTTCTTTTAAAACACGAATTAGGTTATTCCGAGGATCACCTTCGAAGGGTTCACCATCTGGCGTATAAACTTCACAAATGACACGAGCAATTTTTCCATGTTCATTTCCCCACGGAAAAACCATCCAAGTTGAAAGATCAGGATAAAGATACATATCACTTTCTTCAATGCGCACAAAGCCATCGATTGAAGAACCATCAAACATTAATTTGTTATCAAGCAATTTATCTAGCTGACTAACTGGCACCTCAACGTTTTTAATAATCCCAAATAAATCGGTAAACATCAATCTTAAAAATCGAACATTTTCCTCTTTTGCCATCTTGCGGATTTCATCTTTGGTATATTGTTGCTTTGCCATGTATATCGCTCCTATTCTTATTTTTTGGAAAGGTCATCAGATGGAAAACTTGGTTCACTTCCATGATTTAATCCTGCAATTGATAAAAATTCATGTTGTAATACTTGACGAACATCTTCATCAGTTACTGGTTTTTCTAATGCTTTACGCTCTTTTTGTTGATGTTTGGCTTGTTTTTCATAAACACGCTTAATTTCAGTCATATTAAAGCCCTCGTCAAGATAGCCTTTAATATCAAGTAAGCGATCTACATCAATTAATGAAAACTGACGGCGATTACCTTCATTACGCGCAGGTTTTATTAATCCCTGTGTTTCATAATAACGAATCTGCCGTGCACTCAAAGTTGTCAACTTCATGACTGTTCCGATCGGTAAAACTGCTCGTGATCGTTGGAGTTGTTTTTCCATCATGACACCCCTCCTTTCAAAAACAAGTTCATTCTATCAATGCAGCCAATTAAAGTCAACGTCTCATGTCACAAGATATGACATGAGACGCTTGTTTAAAAGAATAAAGTTGAAACAGCTTCTGTAATTGCAATTTTCACATGCGCATAAGTCAAACCGCCTTGGATGTACAAAGTGTATGGTGGACGAATTGGACCATCTGCAGAAAACTCAACACTAGCACCCTGAACAAACGTACCGGCAGCCATAATAATCTTGTCATCATAACCTCCCATTTCACTTGGAACTGGATCCACATATGAATTAATTGGTGAATAATGTTGGACTGTTTCGGCAAACTTGACCATTGAATCCGGTTTGCCAAAATTAACGGTTTGAATTAAATCTGTGCGTGGTGCATTCCATTTAGGACTGACATTTAGCCCACATTTTTCAAGAATAGCACTTTCAAATATGGCACCCTTAATTGCCTCTCCCGTTACATTTGGTGCCTGAAAGAATCCTTGAAACATACTCTCTAATGTATTTAGGGTAGCACCCTCATCTTTCCCTGATCCAGGAGTTGTTAAACGATTCCCGATTTGTTCAATCAAATCTTTTTTACCAACAATGTAGCCACCAGTCTTGGCCAGACCACCGCCTGCATTCTTAATAAGAGACCCGGCCATCACATCGGCACCAAATTCAGTAGGTTCACTAATTTCAGAAAATTCGCCATAACAATTATCAATAAAAATTTTAACGTCTGGTTTGAGCAATTTAATGAATCGAATCATGTCTGCAATCTGAGCGACCGTAAAACTTTCCCGAGTTGCATAACCTCTTGAACGTTGAATGGCTACAACCTTAACATCGCTGGATAATTTCTTTTGAACATTAGTTTCAGAAAAATGCCCCTCCGCATCAAGATCGGCATAATCAAACTTAATATTAAAGTCTTTAAGAGATCCGGAATTTTTCTTACCCGTTAGACCAATAACTTCTTGAACCGTATCATAGGGCATGCCAGTTACATATAATAGCTTATCTCCAGGTCGAAGCATCCCCCACAATGCTGTACTGATCGCATGCGTTCCAGAAATAATTTGTGGTCGGACCATTGCATCTTCTGTTTTGAACACGTCCGCATAAACCGCATCTAAAGCATCCCGTCCGCTATCATCATAGCCATATCCCGTTGAACCATTTAGTTCTTCTTCAGAAATCTTTTCTTTTCGAAAAGCATCCAAAACTTTTTTCTGATTAAAAAGTACTTGTTCATCAATTTCCGCCAATTTAGGTGCAATCTGTTGATCAACCTCTTGCACTAACTCAACTAATTTACCGTCTAAACCATCTGTCCATTTCATCGTTCATTTCTCCTAACCCATTTTTGAATCTTTAAAATAATTTGCTGTTCTTCATCCGGTTGCCGAATGATATCAAACCAATTTACATCCATTTTATTTCGAAACCATGTTAATTGCCGCTTGGCATAATGGCGAGAATTTTGTTTAACTTTTTCAATCACAAGTTCTTTAGAAAGGTGATTTTCAAAATAAGGATACCATTCTCGATACCCGATTCCTTTCCCAGCCGGCAGATCCTGTCCACCTTGCCCGTACAACCACTTTGCTTCATCTTCCAAGCCATCAGCTACCATTAAATCTACACGCTGATTAATCCGCTTATACAGCAACTTCCGATCTGTATTGAGACCAATCAATAACGCATCATAAATTGTTTTACTATCGTCATTTTGTTCCGAAAATAAGTGACCAGTTTTATCAAAAACTTCGAGTGCCCGAACCACTCTTACTTCGTTAGTGACGGGAATTTTTTCCGCAGCCTTGGGGTCAATGGCATTTAATTTTCTCCATAACTCCTTTTGAGAATGGCTCTTCGCATACTCATGCCACTTATTTCGTGTCTTCTCACTCGAGTCATAGGTATCATTTCCCAAGGAGAGATCTTCTAACAGAGCTTGCAAATAAAAGCCAGTTCCACCAACTATAATTGGTAAATGTCCTCTAGAAGTGATTTGTTTAATCTGTTCAGCTGCTTGCTTTTTGAAATCTGAAACTGAAAAGCGCTGATCAATTTTACAAATATCAATTAAATGATGGGCAACCCCCTGTTGATCCTGCTTGGAAATTTTAGCCGTCCCAATATTTAGCTCCTGATAAACTTGCATGGAATCACCGGAAATAATTTCACCATCAAATTTTTTAGCTAGTGTTAAAGATAAACTTGTTTTGCCAACCGCAGTAGGCCCAACAATCGCTAATACTTTATTCATGTTATTTAACCACCTTGAATTGCTTGACGAATGATTCCTGCGCGACCTGGATAATCAGTGATAATCCCATCAAAATGTCGCTTGAAACAGTAGCGCATATCCTCTGAGCTATTCACCGTCCACGGTCGCAACTGGACATGTGGCAAGAAGAATCGATGCGCACGAACCCAACGAATATCCGGGTGCCAGTCTTTGACAATCCGGCTTCGGTAAAACTTCCGAGCAAACTTAGTCTGTACCTTAAACAAACTTGCGTACTCGATAGACGGATTTAGCGCATGCATTTTCACAAGTGATTGTGGATGAAAACTAGAATACACAATTTGAAAGGGAACTTTTTGTTGATTCATGTACGCCGAGACTTTCTCCTCAATTCCAGGATATTGAATTTTATCGGTCTTAAGTTCTAAATTAAAAAGACCCGTAAATCTTTTTTTAATTAATAATTGGACAACTTCATTTAAGGTTGGAATCCGCGTACCCAAGTATTCATAACCAAAATAACTTCCCGCATCTAGTTGCTTTAATTCCATAAGTGTTTTATCGTAAATTCTTCCCGTTCCACTTGTTGTCCGATCCACTGTTTCATCATGCATGATAATCAAATGACCATCCTTTGACATGTGGACGTCCGTTTCAATCCCGTCCGCTCCCTCTTCAATGGCTTTTTCAAATGCTGGCAACGTATTTTCAGGACGAATTCCTTTACTTCCACGATGAGCAATTATTTTTGTTAACATAAAATCATTCCCGTTCACTTAATTTACTGGATATTTTAATCAAAAGCAGTCATAATAAAGGTAACCAAAGATAGAAAGGGGTTTCAAACATGAAAAATTTTACTAAAGGCTTTATCGTTGGTGGCTTTTCCGTTATCGGTGCTGCCGCCGCCGCTCTCTATACCTTCCACAAAGTTATCGCTCAACCAATTGAGGATCAGGAAAATCGTGCAACCGAAAATCGTAAGCGTGCCATGCGAAAACAACGTTCAGCACATAACGGTTAACTTCCCTTAAGGTTAAAAGACTGAAGATTCAGTCTTTTTTTGTTGGCTTAACATTAACATACTTAGGATTTCTTTCTAATAAAAAAAGAGATAAAGATTATTAAAGGATGACAATACACACATTCACCTCAATGACTCTTTACCTCAGATTTAATTAATCTTTCTTTTTGGTTTTGCCATTCCAGCGTTGGAAACCATACCGAAGGATAAAAAGCTGTTTATAGCTTTTCTTTGCTAAAAATATTGCAGCTCTCGAACTCAAACTACGGCCCTGATCATAAATGTAAACTGGTAAATCAGGTCGAACTTCTTGAAAACGACTTTTTAATGTTGAATATGGGATGTTACGAGCACCCAATATATGACCGGCATCAAAATCCTTTTTCTCACGTAAATCAATAACTTGTCCTTTGTGCATGCCTTCTTGAAAATCTTCCTCGTCCAATACTTTTGCAACTCGGCCACGTTTCCAGACTACATACCCTTGATAAACAAAATAAGCCACAATCAAAATAATCAAAATCGTATTAATTATAAAACTTGCTTTTGAACTTGCACCAAAAACCACTGTACATTCCTCCTATGTCAACCAATTTCATTTTACACATAAATTAGCACTTTGCCTAGTCTAGAAAAAATAAAAAAGCCGTTTGGGAAAATCCCAATACCGGCTTAATTCAAACATTCTTAGTTAAAGCTTAATGCCAATGAAGCCGCACCGATAACGCCGGCATCATTGCCTAAACGAGCTAATTTCAAGCTTGTTGAGTTACGAACTGTAGTAAATGCAAATTCTTGGAAATAATGATCGACTTGTTTTAACAAGTAATCTCCTGCAGCAGAAACGCCGCCACCAATAACAATGCTCTCAGGATTCAAAGTATTAGCAAGGTTGCCTAAAGCCAATCCCAAGTAGTAACAAACCTTGTCGACTACTCGAACAGCCAAAGTATCGCCACTTTTAGCTAGATCAAATACTAACTTAGATGTAATATCTTGGCCATCATCAGTTTGGCGTTTTAACTCTGAATCACCAGAGAATTCTTCCGCCATATCACGAGCTACATGGACCACACCTGTGGCGGATGCATATTGTTCCAAACATCCTCGTTTGCCACAAGTACACAAGTACCCATTAGGTTCAACAGTCACATGACCAATTTCGCCAGCTGCTCCAGCAATCCCGTGGAGTAACTGACCATCGGCAATTAAGCCACCGCCAATTCCAGTTCCTAAAGTTACAAAGGAAACATTAGTACCGTTCTCACCAGCACCCTTCCAGCGTTCACCAAGGCCAGCAACATTGGCATCATTGTCCATTGTAAATTTAATGCCCGTACCAGCTTCAATATCGGCTTTTACATGTTGAGTTGTTTTCCAGTTTAGGTTATAAGCTCCAACAACTGTTCCATTTTCACGGTCAACTGTTCCTGGTGTTCCCATACCGATTCCAATAAATTGATCTTTATTCATATTGTAAAGATCAATATGGTGATTAATTGATTCCACAATATCTGGCACAATATGGCTACCTTCATCTAAAATGTTAGTTTCCACACTCCACTTTTGTTGAACCTCTCCAGCGTCTGTTAAAATAGCAAACTTAATGGTTGTCCCACCAAGGTCAACCCCAATCAACTTGCGATCCATTGTTTGTTTCCTCCAATATTAATATAATTTGTTTGGCTCTTTTGCACGAACCTCTTCTAAATGATGTTCACGTCGCAGAATCATAACCGCTTTAACGTAGGTTTGATTCTCCACCACATCGGCATCGTGTAAATGTTTCAGTTCAATACTCATTAATTCAATGTCCCATATGCGTTTACCCACATAGACATAAATTCCAAACTTTTTGAGTAACTGTTGCACATCATAAAGTGCTTTCATAGACATCATCCCAATTAATTATACAGATAAAATTAGATTTGTAAACGTTATTTTAAGAAGACTACTGGTAAATTAGCTTTCCAAAAGTAACCGCAAACAAAACAACTAGTGCAACTGTTGCCACAATTCGTTTTGGAATCTCAACCTTACCAATTTTAGGAACCCCCACAAGATAACCACTCAAGAATCCAGCTAATATACCGCCAATATGAGCATAGATATCAATTCCAGACTCCAACAAGCTCGAAGCCAGAGCCAAAACAACGAATAAGCCAAGCTGACGGGCCATAACATGGATGTACGGATTAGCATGGAAAGACTCTCCTAACATTAGCCAAACGCCAAATAGACCAAAAATTGCCCCACTTGCGCCGGCCGACAATGAAAGTGGATTTCCAAAAACCAAACTTACCAAATTACCAAATATTCCAGCAATAAAATAGATCAGTAAGAATTTAAAATGACCAAACAAATTTTCAATTTGCATACCAACAAAATATAAAGTCACCATATTCATAACAATATGAGTGAGACCAATATGAATAAACATTCCGGCGATTAGCCGCCACCACTCACCATTTTCCACAATTAAAGGTTTAAAAACAGCACCGTATTGGAGTAACGTTTGGGTGTTTTCGGAACCACCATTGATCGTCATTAACCCAAATACAATAAAATTGATTATAACTAAACCAATTGTCATATATGGCTGTCGGTCCCACCTTTTTAAAGTTTGTTGCATTAGTTTACCTCACTTTTAATCAAGGTTTGAATAGGAATATCATGTGATTCGACTGGCCATCCTGGTTGCTCAAAATGTTGGACACTCAGCACTAAACTGATTGTTTTACCAGAATAGTCGTCCAAAAAACGGTCGTAATAGCCACCACCGAAACCCAGACGAAAGTTTCCTGCGTCCGCAAATCCTAACCCAGGAACGAGAATTAAGTCAATGCTGTCCTTTGAAACAGTAATCCCATTTTCGGGTTCTAAAACATCGAATTTACTCTTAACCAATTGTGTTTGGAAATCCAGAATTTGAAATTCCATTTGCCAATTTGGCAACGTTTTCGGAATCACAATGGTTTTGCTTTCCAAAGTTGCCTGCTTAATAACTGGTGTTGTATCCACTTCGATACCCCCACTCATGGTTGTAGCAATCACAGAAGAATTCTCCCATTCTGAACTGCTGAAAAGTTGGTTATATAACCTAGCGGATTCCTGCTTTTTTTTTGCTTTATCCAGACTTTGCAGTCGACCCAATTGAACTGTACGTTGCTTCTTTTTTTCTGGTTGCATCGGCATTCCTCAATTCACGTTTTTTAAAACTAATAAAAAAGATCGGAACAAAATTCGATCATTTTGTCCAATCTTATTTGGTTTCGCGGTGTAATGTAACCTTTCTTTCACGTGGGCAATACTTATTTAACTCCAAACGATCCGGATTGTTACGCTTATTCTTGCTTGATAGATATTGTCTGTTATGACATTCTGTACATTCTAATGTAATGTGTACGCGCATGGCTCCAACCTCCCAACTATAAATTCTGATGGGCGTTGCGCCCTCAACTTAAGATATGATACCACAATAATACTTAATGACGCAAGCATGTTTCAAAGATTCCCCCAAAACCGCTTAATCAAACAGCCTATTGACTTATAACCAATTGTCAAAATCTAATTTATTTGGAACTACTCTTTGTTGTTGAAGTACTTTCAACCATCTTCCAATAGGCTGCATAGACCTTCTTAGCAAGGGCAATATTATTGCTCTCAGCACTTTCTCCTAAACCTGGCATTGCAATTGCCACAACTACTTTTGGATTTTTTGATGGTGCATAAGAAGCCAAACTTAGTGTGACGGTCGTTTTACCATTTGTAGTTGTTTCGGCTGTACCTGTCTTTGCAGAAATCTCAGGACTAATACTTGCCAGCGAACCACCAGTTTTATAGGTATTTGTTCCGTGGACAACTTTATATAAGCCATCAGTAACAACTTTCTTTTCAGCAGCTGTATCATCAATGTAATTTAACGTCTTTGGTTCAATCGTTTCCTCAACTGTTCCCAAACCACCTTTAGAATTTGTGCCTCTAACTTGAGAAACAACATGCGGCGCCAAACGATATCCGCCATTTGCAATGGTAGACATATATTGTGCAACTTGAATTGTGGTATAAGCATCGTAGTTTCCAAAAGATAAATCTAGCGCTTTACCTATATTGCTTTCACCACTTGGTCCTTGATATCCAGATGATTCCCCTGGAATATCAATTCCTGTGTAAGTACCTAAACCAAATTGTTCAAAATAACCCCGCATTTTTGTAAAAATACTTGATTTCATCCCTAATAAACTTGTTCCTGAAGAATAATTAAAGCCAGCTTCTTTCATTGCCAACTGCATCATGTACGAGTTAGAAGATACTTCTAGCGCTGTTGAAGCCGTTACCTTCATGTTGGCGCTCCCTGTTTTATTAAACCACGATGCCTTTGCACTCGTACCAGCAAGTTTAATTGGCTGATCAGTTAAAGTGCTATTCGTTGGTGTAATTACACCGTCCATCAAGGCGCCAGATACCATAGCACCCTTGACAACGGACCCCATGACGATTGGCTCATTGATCGTTCCCAGCGCATTATTTGTCAGCTTTCCTGTACTTGTATTACGATCAGCACCAGCTAAAGCAATAACCGCTCCGGTATTTGGATTCATGACAACCGCGTAAGCGCCAGTTGACTCTCCACCAGCACTTGATGTGGCTGAGCGAACATACTGTTGAATCTTTTGCTGAAAAGCAGCATTGATAGAAAGAACAAGATTGTCACCCTTTTTACCAGCATATTGTTTAACTTCTTTTTTAATCGTGCTGTTTCCGCTAACTTCGACTCGTGTTTGCGATTTGGTTCCTTTCAGAATAGAATCATATTCTTTTTCCAAATAGCTCTGGCCGACACTATCGTTACGCGAATAGCCCTGCGCCAAGAGAATGTTTACCTCGTCACTTGGCAAACCAACCTTAGCACTCGAAACCGTTCCGGCAATACTCTTAATCGAACTTCCTTGTGGATAATCACGAGACCAGCTGGTTCCCACTTTAACCCCAGGTAGTTCTGATAAATGTTCACCAATTTCTGCAACTTCCTTAGTAGAAACACCGGATTCTTTCAGATAAACCGTTGATAATTCATAGGCACCATTCATGAGACTAAAAATTTTGGCCGCGTTTTGTTCTGTTTTTGTTAAATTGACAGTCTTTTTAACCTTCTCAACCGCTAAATTATAAAGGGCTTTGCTTCCATAATCACTGTGATTCTTTATACTATTTTCTACTTTTTTTAAATTAGAAGTTTTGGCCAAATAGTAATCCGCTTCATCTTGAGCGGAAAGTGTCGAGGTTGAGACCTTCATATACCGGCCTAATCGATTAGCTGTCTTTCTCAATGTTGAGGATAAAATATTAACCCCCTTGGTATATTGAATAGCTTGGTGCGATTTATTTCCCACCAGAACTTTTCCGGTTGAGTCATAAATTTCACCTCGTTGCACATTGCTAGTTTCGACTGTAGTATCAGTTCGATCAACATCCGCCACATATTTGGATCCATTAAAGATCTGCAAATAGGCAAGTCGCCCAATTAAGGTGACTAGCAGAATGACAACAATAATAAAAATGAGATTGAGCCGAAATGGTAGTTCTGATTTCGTTTTACGAATTTTAGATGATTCTTTATTTGATTTCAAAATCTTAAGCTCCTTCACGCTACTTCATCATTCTAACAAAAAAATCAAACTGCTTCTATAACTTGTTCACATTTTTAGATTATCTTAGTCAATGTGGTATGCTAAGAAAAGTAATTGCGAAAAGAGGAATATGATGCAAAGAACTAGTCTCAAACACACCAAACACCTTGTTAACTCACATAAACAGCAACTTCTAGTTAGTTTTTTAATTCCGCTAATTTTGATGGCTGGTTATTTTATTTATCGGAAAATGGCGCCATTTGGCTCAAGCAGTTTATTAACTGTTGACCTAGGTCAGCAATATGTTGACCTCTTTGCCTATTTCCGTCACACGATTCTCCATGACCCAACTGCTTTTTTCTATTCTTTTTCAAAAGCAATTGGTGGAGACATGACGGGAACATGGGCCTATTATTTAATGAGCCCATTTAACCTCATCTTGCTATTTTTCCCAGGGAAAACCATCACAACTGGAATTTTTATTATTACCATCTTAAAATACGCATTTGCCGGTCTTACTTTTGCAATTTTGCTTCAAGGAATGTATCCAAAAGTTTCTTGGCTTGTGCCCGGATTGTCAACTGCCTATGCCTTAATGGGATTCAGCATTGCCAATCAACTAAACTTGATTTGGCTGGATGCCCCCATCCTTTTACCTTTAATTATTTTAGGAATTGAACAAATTTTTAAAACGGGTAAAATTCGTTGGTTTGTTTTGTGGTTATCGCTAATGTTAATCATTAACTACTATATGGCATACATGATATGTATTTTTAGTGTCTTATATTTTGCCTTTGCTAGCGCACAACATTATACCTCATTTAAAACGACCTTCACAGCTTTGAAACGATTTGTGGGTGGCGCCCTCCTCTCGGGTGGTTTCGCTTCTTGGATATTGATGCCTACCTTTTACATCTTGACACAAAGCAAGGTCCAGTACACTGAAACAAGTGTGAAGTTTAAATTTGAGTACTTTCCATTTAAAATGCTCAGTAAATTATTACCCGGAACCTTCAATTTTGAACAGATGCCAAGTGGTTTACCAAACATTTTTGTAGGCGCCTTTTGTTTAATTGGTTTCGCGCTCTATTTTACAAATCACAACTTAAAACTACGGGAACGAATTACTTCGGGAATCATTACGTTATTCCTGCTTTTTTCGCTTTGCTTTCAGCCTTTAGATCTGTTTTGGCATGCCATGCAATTTCCATGGTGGTATCCATACCGTTTTAGTTTTCTTGTTTGTTTCTGGATTATCTTTTTAGCAGCCAGATACTTATTCTCGAAACCAACATTTAGTGATCGTAGCCTAATCATCACAGGCCTTATCTTCCTAAGCGGTTTAGTTTACCTCTACTTGAATTTATCTAGTTTCAAAAAATATGTCGATCAAAATAATTTCTTAATTGGCTGCTTATTCGTTGCACTAGGGTTACTGGCCTTTGTGCTTCTTCGACAAAGGCCTAAGTCTGGCTGGTTAATCACCGTTTTAATTGTGCTAGATGTCTTCGTTAACGCTTGTTTATCATTAAATAACTTATCATATGTTTCTCAATCTGAATTTGGTAACTATACAACAGAAATTGATAAAACAACCAGCAAAATTCAAAACAAAGACTCAGGCTTCTATCGGATCGGGACAACCTATATGCGAACTAAAGACGATTCGATGCAGGCCGCATATAATGGTGGTTCTCACTTTAGTTCAACCTTTGAAACTCAAATTCCAAACTTTATGCAAAAAATTGGTCAACCAGATGGAGATGGTTTTGTCACGTACTCCAACGGAACTTTGATTACGGACAGCTTGCTAGGAATGAAATACTGGTCTAAAAATATTGAATCGACTCTCCCCGGTTCATCAGCAGCTTCAACAACTGATCCAACTTTACCGGCACTAACTTATCGACCAGATTTATCTGCCTATAAATTAGTTGGCCAAGACAGTTTGACCCAAACGTATAAAAACCCATACGCCTTGTCTGTTGGCTTTGGTGCCTCAAGTTTGGTGAAAAACTTTGATGGAAGCAAGTTAGATACCATTCAGTATCAGTCACAACTTTACAGTACACTAGCTGGCCACACAAGTTCTAAACTTTTCACTTCAGAAAACTTTAATGAAGTTATTTTCCAGAATATTAATCAAACGACTAAGTTGACTGGTAGTGTTTTGAAGAAAAACAGTTTATCAAAACCCGGAATTGTAACTTTTAAGTTTACCCCAAAAACAAACGGTGCGTATTATCTTACGTTTGGTCAGGATTTAAATCCGGATAATGCAACGTTTACAATCAATGGAAAGTCACTCACTCAGTATTCGCCTTATCGGAATACAGTAGTAGTCAACTTTGCAAATCATAGTAAAGGGAAAACCGTGACTTTGAAAATTCAACTCAAAAAAATGAGTTTATGGCTTGAAAATTTCACTTTATATCACTTAAATCAAACGAAATTTACCAAGATTCAAAAAACGTTGAGCACATCCCCATTAAAGGTTACACAACACAACAGCCACCAAATTAAGGGAAAAATTACGGTGACTAAGAAAAATGATTTCTTAATGACAACCGTTCCTTATGGAAAAGGCTGGCATGCAACGGTGGATGGTAAATCAGCTAAGGTTATCAAAATTGCTAAGACATTCTGTGGTATTCAATTGACCCCCGGTACGCATAAAATTGTACTTACTTACTGGCCACCTTATCTCTTTACCGGTCTCATTGTGACTTTAGTAGCGTTGCTCATTGTCCTTTGTTATCTCTGGTTAAATAAGCGGCGACTTAGGCAAACAAAAGAATAGGTTGAAATTCTATAAAAGAACTTATCAAAAGTGATTAAAGGCTTTGGTAAGTTTCTTTTTTGCTAAAAATTTGTGATCAAAATAAAAAGAGACCTGACAAAAGCGGTTTTTGTTAGGTCACTTTATTTATTATTTCTAATATTATTTCTAAAATATGAAAAAAGGCGAATTTTTCCACTTAGCCACGGTTAACAAAGGGTCTACACTTTCTGGTATTGGTGAATAACTAATACCGGTTTTTTGTCTGTTTTGAAAATCAGAAAAATAAAAAAGGACATCTGTCCTCTTTGTGCTACGATTTAATCGCCAAAACAAATCGAAAAGAGGAAATTCAGATGTCCCTAACTAATTCTATCTTATGCTTATTCGAAATAACAGACCCAAACTTAATTGTCACTGGTATTTCTAAAGAACGGTGTTCCACAAACCAACGTATTCATGTCGTCCATGCAACTTTGTCTTATCAACTTTTAAAGTGCCCACATTGTGGCCATAAAAGCTTAATTAAAAACGGAACTCACATGAGTCACCTGCGTTTAGGAACCTTATCCGGTGGTCGTTACGAAATGCATTTAAAACGTCAAAGATACCAATGTAAAGATTGTTCAAAAACCTGTGGTGCTAAAACTAAGTTGGTTAATCGTAACGAAACTTTCACACATAATATCAAACATCAAGTGATCGTTTTGGCACGCGATATGTTGACGAGTAAAGAAATTGCTAAACTTTGTGGAATTTCGCCAAGCAGTGTTCAACGAATCCTAAATGCCAATATTCACTTAGCCTATCGTGTTAAACATCTCCCAGAGAATCTTTGCTTTGATGAATTTCGTTCCTGTAATCACTGGATGTCCTTTAATTGTTGCGATGCCGTTAGTCATCGCCGAATTGTTACTTTAAAAGATCGGCTAAGTAAAGATATCATTGACTACTTTGAAGCTCGTTTTTCGGTTCAAGAACGTGCCCAAGTTCAATCAGTGACGATTGACATGAATGCTGAATATGGCAGCTTCATTCATCGCTTATTTCCCAATGCGGCCACGATTATCGATCGTTTCCATATTATTCAACTGGCTGGGCGTGCCTTAGATAATGAACGCACGCAGACCATTCGTACTATCCAAGATAAGCATTCACGAATTTATCATATTTTAAAATCTCAATGGCGTTTATTTCATCTTGATGAAATAAAAGTTAATGATTCTAAGGCTGTTTATTTACGCGGAATTAACGAGTATATGACGCAACAAAACGCCATTGATTTAGCTCTAGACGCTTTTCCCAGATTTAGATCTGTGTATCAAACCTATCAAGGTATCTTAAGTGCCATACACCAAAAGGATGCTAATGCGTTCCAATCCTTACTTACTAACTACCAACCCACTAGTAATCAAATGGACATAACGATCAACACGTTTATCAAAAATGGTTCAGCCCTTCTAAACAGTTGTCGTTATCCATTTTCCAACGGTCCAATTGAAGGACTTAATCGTAAAATCAAGGCATTAAAGCGTAACTGTTTTGGTTTTCGAAATATTGACAACTTCTTTATCCGGATTAGTTTAATTCATGAGTAAACAAAAAGCACATTCACCGAAGTGAATGTGCCGTTCAAAATCTCCACCAATACGATTTGACAGAGACCCTTAACAAATAATCCAAAGTACGGACCATTCACAAATCCCGGCTAAGTTCAGAACTACCCGCCTTTTCCACTCACTTTTGCTTATTCAGCTTTGACACTCAAAATTTCGACGTTCATATCGCCACCTGGAGTTGCAATCACAACTTGGTCGCCCACTTTGTGATCTAACAAGGCCTTAGCAATTGGTGAGTCATTGGAAATCTTGCCAGACATTGGATCAGCCTCAGCAGCCCCCACAATTGTATAAGCTTCTGGTTCTTCATCAGGTAATTCTTTGAATTCAACAGTTTTTCCTAAAGACACAACATCTTTGGCAACTGCATTATTATCAATAATTTCTGCATTTTGAAGCATATGTTCAATCGTACTGATTCGACTTTCAACCATACTTTGTTCATCTTTAGCAGATTCATATTCTGAATTTTCTGACAAATCACCAAAACCACGGGCAATCTTAATTCGTTCAATTACCTCTGGACGAGTTTTTGTCTTTTTTTCATTCAACTCATCTTCTAATTTTTTTCTTCCCGCTTCAGTCATCGGATATGTTTTTTCATTTGCCACTTTTTAGACACCTCTTATTTATGATGAAAATATAACGATTTACAGCGTACCATGAAGTAAATGGCTTGTAAATAGACTTACTCACGAAAAATGCCATCTCTGCCATCTTGAGAAAGAATATCTTTAATTTTCGTCGTCAACAAATCAATTGCCACTGTGTTTTGACCACCTTCTGGGACAATAATATCAGCATAGCGCTTGGTTGGTTCCACAAACTGATGAAACATAGGCTTAACGGTTGCTAAATATTGGGTAATCACTGAATCTAACGTCCGTTCCCGTTCTTTGATATCCCGTTCAATACGGCGGATAATACGAATATCATCATCCGTATCTACATAAACTTTAATATCCATCAAATCACGGAGTCTTTGATCATCAAGGATAAGAATTCCTTCTAAAATAATCACATCGCGAGGCTCTTGATGCACCGTTTTGGTACTCCGTGTTAATTTTGTGTAATCATAGACCGGTTTTTCAATTGCTTCGTAGTTCAACAACTGTTTTAATTGCTTAATTAATAAATCAGTATCAAACGCCAACGGGTGATCATAATTTACAGCCGTCCGTTCCTCCATGGACATGTCGGCTTGATCCTTATAGTAAGAATCTTGTTGGAGCGTCATAATTGAATGACCAGATAGATTTTGATAGATTTTTCGACTGACAGTAGTTTTCCCACTACCAGATCCGCCAGTCACACCAATTAAAATGGGTCGTTTGTCATTTGTATTCATGAATTACTCCTCATCCGTTATTTATTACTTGGATCCTGACTGGCTGCATTTGCCAAATGTTCATCGTACGTTTTTGAAAAGTAAATTTTTCCGGTTTTTAAATTAGCAACAAAATATAAATAATCCTTACTGCGGTCCTTAGGGTGCAAAACGGCTAAAACCGATTTTTCACTAGGATTATTAACTGGTCCTGGACCATAACCCTTATGAAGCCGCAAATTGTAAAGTGACTTATCTTTTAAATCAGTTGTTGTTAAATCAGAACCAAAGCTTTTCTTAACCGCATAATAAACAGAAACATCAGATTGTAATGGCATCTTAATCGCTAGACGATTCAAAAAAACACCAGCAATCTTTTGTCGATCAGAAGTTGTATTTCCTTCACGTTCAACTAAGGCAGCCAAAGAAAGAACTTCTTGCACTGTCATTTTTTGCTTTTTAATTTTTGCATAGTAGGGCTTTAATACATCGTTTTCCTTAGCCACCATTTGGGTGACAACGGACTTCAAGGTAGTCTTCTTTCCCAAAGAATAAGTAGCTGGGTAAAGATATCCTTCAAGTCGGTAACGCACGTTAGAAGCCTTCATAGCTGATCCTAACAAATCGGGATACTTCTTATATAGACTATTGATAAAGTCTTTGTCATTCATTAATGCAATAAATTGCTTTTGCGTAAAATTAGACGATTTTTCAATCGTACTACCAACTTCATCAATTGTTTCTCCCTCTTTAATCAAGACATATTTACCAAGTAAAACTGGTGTCGCACTGCCGCCTTTTTGTAATTTTTTGGCAATTTTATTTAAAGTCATCGATGGTTTTAAGACGTAATAGCCAGCTTTAAAATTAGTTATGTTATGAGATTTAACATAGTAACTAAACACTGCACCACTTTTAACGACTTTTTTTTCTTGTAAGATTGAACCAATTTGACGTGTCGAAGATCCTTCTGGTACGTTAATCTGGATTTGTTGCTTACTATCTGGATTTAGTGGCTCCAGAGCGCCTGAAAAATAATGATAAACAATAAATCCAGTTGCTACGATGACAACGGCTAATACAATAGTGACCCACCTAATAATTGAGTGCCCTTGTGTTTGTTTTCTTTGTCTAGTCGTTTTGTCTTGCCCATTTTGATCTTGTTTATTCAAGATTTTTTCCTCCGTTCCTAAAACATTATCTGTAATTATACTAAAAATGAGTTTACTCTGCCGATTTTTTTAATCAGCTATCAAGTTCTATAACTTTCAAAGAGACTATCGAATTTCAATCTCAAATGCTGCTTTTAATGCCGCAATTGCTTGTTCAAATTCTTTATTAACCTCATCTTCCGTTAAGGTGTTATGTTTATCTCGATACGTTAAAGTATAAGCAACAGATTTTTTGTTTTCTGGAATGTGTTTTCCTGAATAAACATCAAATAGTTGAATCTGTTCTAAATGGTGATTGGATTTTTCTCTTAAGGTAGCTTCAATTTCTGTATTTGAAACCTCTTTATCAATTACTAAGGCAACGTCCCGAGTAATTGCTGGATATTTAGAAATTGGCTCATAATGTTGAATCTTCTTTGGTGCATCCAAGATTGCCTGTAAATTAAGTTCAAAGACATAGGTTTCAGGAATCTTAAATTCTTTTTCCAATTGTGGATGAACTTGACCAATAAAACCAATAACCTGATCTCCTAAATAAATATCAGCCGTTCTTCCTGGATGCATTTCTGGACGATCCTGATTAGCAACATAACTTACAGATTTTTCAAAGTTCATGTCATGTAAAAGTAACGACACAATCCCCTTTAACTGATAAAAATCAACGGGAACTTCTTTTCCATACCAACTCTTAGAAATCATGGAACCGGTAATTGCACCCGCCAAATGTTCAACTTCGCTAGGGCGATCCACGCCAGCCGTACGATAAAAGACACGTCCTTGTTCATATAAGGCAACGTTAGCTATCTTACGAGCAACGTTATAAGCCACATCATCCAACAAACCACTGATTAAATTCATTCGTAAAACAGCATGATCCTGACTCATTGGAAAATCAAGCTTCGTTTCTTCACTTTCCTGCATCATGAACATTTTTGCTTTCTGAACAGTTGTTAAACCGTAGCTCATGGCTTGATTTAAGCCGCTACCTTGCAAAAGCTCACGGATCCCACGAATAGCCTGCTGACTAGTTGTTAACCGACCAATTGTGGTTGGACCAGTTGGTAACGTTGAGGGTAAGTTGTCATAACCATAAATTCGCGCAATTTCTTCCAAAATGTCAGCCGGAATATGAATATCCCACCGTCGAGCCGGAACGGTCACCTTGAAGACTTCATCAGAAACCTGAACATTAAACTGTAATCGGTGAAGAATATTTGTCACTTCATCAACATTAAGTGCGGTTCCCAAAACATGATTAATTCGCGTCAAATCAAGCGTAACTTCCACACTTTGGGGATTAGGATCAACTGGTGAAAGATGATTTTTAACCGCTTTTCCTTCTCCAAATTGAGCAGTTAACTGAAGTGCTTCATTCAACGCATCTGTAACAGTCGCAGGATTAATACCCCGTTCAAATCGCATTGAAGCTTCACTGTGGAGCACATGATGACGTGCAGTTTTACGAATTTTAATGGAATCAAAAATTGCTGATTCAATGACAATGGTCTTTGTTTCATCAGTAATTTCCGTTGCTAAGCCACCCATAACACCTGCCATTGCAATGTTTTTATCTCCATCTTTAATCATTAAATCTTGGCTACGCAGTTCTCGCTTCTCACCATCTAAAGTGACAAACTTTGTTCCTTGCGCTGAATAGCCAACACGGATTTCTTTAGTATTTAATTTATCATAATCAAATGCATGTAAGGGTTGCCCATATTTCAACATAACATAGTTGGTAACATCAACCACGTTATTAATCGGACGAATTCCAGCTGTCATTAAACGCACTTGAAGCCAAAATGGACTTGGCATAATCTTTACATTTTTAACGATTCCCATTTGATAGGCCTGAACATCATCTGGTGCATCAATTTTAATGTCCAACAAATCTTTAATGTCCGTTGTTTCGTCGATAGTTTCAAGTTTACGATGATGAATAACCGGCTTTTTGTTATAAATCGCCCCGATTTCATAGGCGTTGCCATCCATGCTAAATAAGTCACCACGATTAGGTGTAACTGAAGTGTCAATCACATTGTCATCCATGCCCAGATATTCATAAACGGGTTCCCCAGGTTTAACATGGCTATCCTCAGGAAAAACATAAATACCATTGACATAGTCCTTAGGCACGACTTTTTCCTCAAAGCCAATTTCTTGTAGTGCACAAATCATTCCATTTGATTGTTGTCCACGCATTTTGCTACGTTTAATTTTGACATTATCCTTGATTCGAGCCCCATGCATAGCCACAATGACATATTGACCTTTTGCAACATTTGGAGCACCACAAACGATTTGAATGGGCTCATCTTCCCCAACATCTACCTGACAAATATTCAAATGGTCAGAATCTGGATGCGGCTGTACGTCAAGTGTATAACCCACAATAATTTTTTTAAGGCCGTCAGCAGCACGTGTAACTTCATCCACTTCAACTGCAGTCCGTTCAATCTTTTCCGCCAATACTTTCGGATCAACATCGAGATCAAAATATTCTTTTAACCAGTTATAAGAAACTTTCATTTTTATTGTTATCCTTTCTTTGAAAACTGTGATAAGAAACGGACATCATTTTGATAGAAGTTCCGAATATCATCAACACCATAACGTAACATCGCAAACCGATCGGGACCAAGGCCAAATGCATAACCACCGTACACCTCAGGATCAACACCAGCCATTCTTAACACATTTGGATGAACCATTCCGGCTCCTAACACTTCAATCCAACCAGTTTGCTTACATACTGAACAGCCCTTACCCATACAATTAAAACAAGTTACGTCAGCTTCTACAGAAGGTTCCGTAAATGGAAAATAACTAGGACGTAAGCGGACTTCAAAACGGTCACCAAAAAGTTCTTTTGCCAGAGTTTCCAAAGTTCCCTTTAAATCGCCCATTGTAATGTGTTTATCGATCACAAGTCCCTCAACTTGATGGAATTGATGGGAATGGGTGGCGTCATCAGTATCACGACGATAAACAACACCTGGTGAAATCATTTTTAATGGGCCTTTAGAAAAATCATGTTTTTCCATCGTCCGTGCCTGGACTGGCGAAGTTTGACTACGCATCAAAATTTCGTCAGTTATGTAAAAAGTATCCTGCATGTCACGAGCGGGATGATCCTTAGGCAAATTCAACATTTCGAAGTTATATTTATCAGTTTCAACCTCTGGACCCTGAACCACTTGATAACCCATCCCTAAGAACAAGTCTTCAATATTATCAATAATTTGTTGAATCACATGTGGTTGCCCTTGCAAAACGGGTTTTCCAGGTAATGTGACATCGATTTTTTCATTTTCTAATTTTTTAGCAATTACTGCTTTTTCCAGTTCAGCCCGTTTTTCTTCAATAGCTGCTGTAATATTATCCCTCACTCGGTTAGACAGTTCACCAACTTTAGGACGTTCAGTCTTGGGAATGTCACGCATCCCCCGTAAAATTTCAGTCAAAGGACCCTTTTTACCCAATACATTGACTCGAATGGCATCTAAGCCTTTAAGACCATCTGTACGTGAAATCTCATGTAAAGATTTCTTTTTTAATTCTTCTAACTGTTCATGTAATCCCATAACCTGACCTCCTAATTTTTTAAAAAAATGCACAAAAAAACTCGCCTCCAAAAAGGGACGAGTTATCGCGTTACCACCCTGGTTTACTAACAAAATAGGTTAGCACACTTGGCATCAATAACGGCGACTTACCGATTCATTCTTTCAAATAAATAACTCCGAAGTGAATTCACCAGCCTTAGTTTGGATATCTGCTTTCAGTCTAAGGCAGATACTTCCTTTCAAACATCACTAGCTACTATTCTTCCTCATAGTTTTTCCGACTTAAATATTAGATTAAAATTGCATGATAGTCAACAACTTTTTACTTTTCAGTTGCGTACCAACAATCTGCAAATTCATGAACCGCATTCATAACTGGACGCAAGGCTTCCCCCTTTTGAGTGAGCTGATATTCAATCAAAGATGAATTTGGATGAGTTAATCGATTCACAATTCCCTCAGTCTCCAAATTTTTTAGTCGTTCTACCAATACACGATCACTACACTTAGGCACATTGTGTGCTAAATCCTTGAATCGTTGTGAACCTTCATTTAATAAAACTTCGATAATTAATCCGTTCCATTTTTGACCGAGGACGGAAAATGTCCGGCTAAACTTTGGACATAGTGAAAAATTGTCGACTGGCTCGGAAACCTTTAGTGCTTCTGACATTGCTCTTCCTCCTTATAACTCTTTATTTCTCAGAAGAAATCCGTTGTTGCATTTTATTCAACATAAACCGGGCTTTCTTGTGAACATGTCCTAAATACTCTTGTGTGGCCGCATAATCATCAACTACCGAGACAATAATACTTTCTCTGTACTTGGGAAACGCAAGTGTTGCGCCCCACATATGTTTAAGAATAATATCCTTTTCCATTGGTGTTAATGGTGTCAATTTTTCAGCATTACGCAAAGCCACTCGTGGATGAATGTACGCATGTGATCCCAAATCAAATTTAGTGGTACGCCAGTCATAATAAAACAAATCATGTAATAATCCAGCTCTAGCCACTGCACGATCATTTAAATGCCATTTTTTGGCAATCAAATAGCTTTGATAGGATACTGAAATAGAATGCTGCAACCGCGTGTAATTATGATGTTGTGTAAACTGGTCTAATTTTTGGACTTCTTTAGTGTTTAATAAATCTGAAACGATCTCAAGATAATCCTGATCCTGTTCCCAAGCATTTATTTTCATTAAATACTTCCTTTTTTATATTAAATTTAGTAGTTAACTAATTTTGAATTACCAATATAATACCTACTTTTGCGCTAAAAAGCAAAGGAAACACTAACTAAATATAAAATGTAACAAAAACTAAATATCTTTCAAAGAAAACATCAAAACTCCAGCCGCAACAGCCACGTTTAAAGACTCGGCTTTTCCTTTGATTGGGATGTATAAATTAGCAGTTGTTTGGGTCAATAACTCTGGTGACATCCCATTTCCTTCATTACCCATGATCAAAGCAAAATCATCCGCTTTTTCAATAGTTTGGTAGTTTTTAGCTTGCGGATTTAGTTCTGTTCCATAAACCGGAATTTTCGCCTGTTTAAAGCTTTGAGTCCATTCATCAAGGTTGCCCAGTACTAGCCGAATATGAAACTGACTTCCCTGCATAGCACGTTGCACTTTTGGATTGAATACATCAGCCGTCCCTTTACCAAACACAACTCCCGCAAAATCGGCTGCATCTGCTGTTCGAACCATTGTCCCGATATTACCTGGGTCTTGAATGTTATCTAAAAATAGCCAGGATCCCTTTTCATCAGGAATTGGATCTTGAATTTGCCGCTGCTTGTTAGGGATTTGGACAACGGCAAAAATACCCTGCGTCGTCACAGTATCACTCAAACGATCCGCAACTTTGTCTGAAACGATCACTAACTTATCTTCGGGAATGTCAAAACTAATGGCATCCAACTCTTCTTGCGTACTGACAATATAATCTGTAATTGCATCACTTTGTAAAACCTCGGTGACTAAATGACGGCCTTCAATTAAATATAAGCCCGTCTTTTTACGTCCCTTTTTGGTTTTTAACTTTTCCCATTCTTTAACTCGATTGTTCTGTGTTGATAAAATTGTTTCCATAATTTATCTCCTTATTTAATGTTAGTATACCATATTATTTCTTTTGCATGAGAAATGCTAAAATGGAGATAACACATTTGAAAGGAAGATGATTTATGAAATCAGTTACAATTCAAGTTTTTGGTCGTGTTCAAGGAGTCGGCTTTCGTTATTTAACCAAAATGGTTGCCGATAAACTAAATATTAAGGGTACCGTAGCTAATCGCAATGATGGTTCTGTTTTTATTGAGGCTGAAGGTGAAAACGATCACTTAAATGAATTCATTAATGCAGTAAAAATGTCTCCATCTCCCAGTGGCCATGTTGAAAAAACCACCATTACGGAACAAACGCTTCAAAATTTCACTGATTTTCGGGTTACATACTAAACAACCATTGAAAAACCAACGATTATAACGTATAGTAGCGATTGTCAGTTTAATTTGAAAGGGAATGTATTAATTGAAGAAAATAAAACACCTGGGCACGCTCACAGCTATTGCTAGTTTAGCGTTGCTATTGACCGGATGCGTTCAACGAACAAAGTCAGGAAAACCGTATGGCATTATCTACGATTATTTAGCCGTTCCAACGCAACACATCATGAACTGGATTGCTAGCCTGCTTGGTGGTAGTTATGGTTGGGCAATTATTGCCGTAACTTTCATCATTCGAATGGTTCTCCTTCCAATGATGATTGAACAGTCACGTAAAGCAACTGTCCAACAGGAAAAAATGGCTTATGTGAAACCACAAATGACTGCCATTCAGAAACGTCAAAAAGAAGCCACTACAAACGAAGAAAAGGCAGCTGTCAGTCAACAAATGATGTCTCTTTATCGCGACAATGGCATCAGTATGACTGGTGGAATGGGCTGCTTACCAATTCTGATCCAATTTCCAATTTTTGCTGCCCTGTATGCCGCAATTCAATATTCACCAGAATTAGCCAGTGGTACAGGAAGCTTATTTATGGGATTCAGCCTTGGTAAACCTAATTTAATTCTTGCTGGCCTTTCCTTTATCGTTTATCTATTGCAAGGTTGGTTAGGAACTTTAGGAATCCCCGCAGATCAGAAAAAATCGATGATGTCGATGATGATTGTTAGTCCGTTAATGATTTTCTTCATCTCATTTAGAGCTCCTGCCGGTTTAGGCCTATACTTCTTTGTTGGTGGAATCTTTGCATGTATTCAGACCTTAATTATTTATCTATATCGGCCAAGAATTCGTGCCTCAGTTGAAGCAGAAATGAAGAAGAACCCACCAAAAGTGGTAGTTCCACCAGCACCAGTCACACCTGCTCAGCCAAAAACAACAACGATTGCACAAGAACATGACGAGAATCGAAAACGAAATGCTGGCAAACAGCAGCATCATAAATAAATGCAAATCGAAAAAAGGATTGGAAATTTAATTTTCCAATCCTTTTTTAATCCCCTAAATCATGATCAGGTGATTTATCATCGTCATCATCACTAGGTTCATCTTTGACAATCGGTAATGTAATTCTAAAAATGGAACCATACCCAACTGAGCTTTCAAGCGAAATTTTTCCATGATATCCTTCTACCAGCCGTTGAGCAATTGATAAACCTAAACCATTGCCTCCCTTGTCCCGACTTCGAGCTTTATCTACACGATAGAATCTATTAAAAACTTTTTTAACATCTTCTTCAGAAATACCCTCACCAAAGTCTTGAATCGCAATTTGAATGGTTCGAGCATCTTCGGCCGCCGAAATATGAATCTCTTTTCGTTTAGTTGAATACTTAACCGCATTATCTAGTAGGATAATTAAAACTTGTTCCAAATGATTTCGATAAATCTGGACAATTGGATTTGAATACACATCACTATCTAGAGTAAATGTAAATTCAGGATGAATCATCTTAAAATCATTAAATACTTGATTAACTACCTTCATCACAGGAGTCTTTTCCTTTGAAAAATGGATTTCCAATTGATCAGCTCTTGTTAAGTCCAACATTTCTTGAACTAGGCTTTGCATGCGCTTCGTTTCATCCAAAGAAGCCTGCAGAGACTCATTTAAAATCTTCGGGTCATCTTTACCCCATCGATTTAGCATCTCCATATGGCCCTGAATAACGGCTACAGGCGTTCGGAGTTCATGGGATACGTCTTCAACAAACTGATGCTGTTGATCAATATATCGCTGCATACGATCTAGCATATCATTAAAAACAATTGCTAAATCTGATAACTCATCATTTCGTTCAAGATCAGGAATTCGTAATTCAGTTTGAGGATCCTCTGTGACTTGCTTCATGGTATTGTTCATCACATTAATTGGCCGTAATAAATAAGTAGCCAGTAAGTATCCAAAAAGCGAAATTAACGCAAAAGCAATGATCGTTAACAAAATAATAATCCAGATTACTTTTTGCTGTGTGCGTTTCACGCTGGTTAGCGTGTCCACAACCTGAATGTACCCAATTAACTTACCTTTACTATTTTTAATGGGTGCCCTACCTATCAACCCATCAAAATTGTCTTCTTTCTCCCTTGCAATTGTTCGTTTACTTGGAACCACAAATTTCTCTGAACTTCGCCGTGTAGCAAAGACTTGCTCTCCTTTTAAATCATAAACGGAAACCACGATATCGCGGCGAGCAAGGTTAGTTAACAATTGATTGCTGTATGGTTGTTCACTTTGCTCAGAATTACCTGCCGCACTGTCAGGTCGTAAATACTTACCCACGGTAATCCCATCAATTTTGGAAACTTTCTGTAAACGGGAATCAACAGAATTAATGGTTGTGTTAACTTGCTCTCGCTCTTGATTCAACATCACTTGTGAAATACTATTAAAGACAAAAAATGAAAATACGAAAAAGATAAGGAGAACGCCAACTCCTGTTCCAATCGCCCATTTCCATTTCAAAGATATTCTTCGTTTAGCTAAACCGGTTTGCATATATGGTTGTTGTTTTGTTTGCGCTTGGCTCACGATCGCATCACGTACCCTGTTCCTCTAACTGTCTGAATGTAAGACTGCTCACCCGGACGATCAATCTTATTCCGTAAATAACGAACATAAACATCGACAACATTCGTTTCAACTTCATTATCAATGCCCCAAACCTCGTCTAAAAGTGCATCCCGAGATTGGACAACGTTAATGTTTTCCATTAATAACAATAAGAGTTGATATTCACGTTTTGTCAAATTAATAATTTTGCCGTCACGACGGGCAACCTGATTTTCCTTTTCAATCGTAATATCACGATAGGTTACAGTTGTTTGCTGAAAGGCTTTTTGTTCACTTTCAATATCAATTCGACGTAGTAACGCGCGTAAACGTGCTAACAGTTCTTCAATTGCAAATGGTTTAACAATATAATCATCCGCACCATGATCTAATCCAGAAACACGGTCAATCACTGAATCTCTGGCAGTCATCATAATAATTGGTGTTGTTTTTGCTTCCCGAACTCGTCGGCAAACTTCAATCCCGTTTAACTCCGGTAACATTAAATCTAGCAAAATGGCATCAAAATTCTTATTTAGTGCTGCTTCTAAACCTGTTCGTCCGTTAAATTGAACTTCTGTTTCATAACCTTCATGTTGAAGCTCTAGTTCAACAAACCGCGATAAACTTTTTTCATCTTCAATAATTAATATCCGACTCATTCTCCCACTCCTAGTTGTTAAAAGTTAAAATTATCTTAATCGTGCTAAATTCATACAAGACAAAGTTTAACATTAAAATGAGATTTTGCCTAGAAGCACTCACTTCTTTATAAGAAAAAATAACTTTGAGGACAAAAAAAAATCAATTTTAAGCATTAATGTGCCTAAAAAAGATTCCTTTTTACTATTTATTGTTCTTTATACCATGAATAATGGAAAGTACCTTCGCGGTCGACACGTTCATACGTATGTGCGCCAAAGTAATCTCGTTGAGCCTGTAACAAGTTAGCAGGCAAAACGGCAGAACGATAAGAATCGTAATAAGAAATGGCAGCAGTAAATCCAGGCATTGGAACACCAGCTTTAACCCCTAATCCAACGATGTCTCGAATCGATTCTTGATACTTTTTAGCAATATCTTTGAAGTAGTCATCCAACAATAAGTTATCCAATTCAGGATCTTTATCAAATGCATCAGTGATATTTTGCAAGAACTGCGCACGGATGATACAACCAGCACGCCAAATTTTAGCAATTTCACCAAATTGTAAATTCCAATCATAATGCTTTGAAGCAACTTTCATTTGTTCAAAGCCTTGCGCATAACTCATGATCTTACTGAAGTATAGCGCCTGACGAATTTTTTCAATCACAGCATCTTTATCAAATTCAACTTTGCCTTCTGGTTTAGGTAGAACTTTACTTGCAGCAACTCGCTCATCTTTCAAAACAGAAATATAACGCGCATAAACGGATTCTGTGATGAGGGATTGAGGAACGCCTAACGCAAGTGCATTTTGTGAACTCCATTTACCAGTCCCTTTATTGCCACCCTTATCCATAATCAAATCAACGATTGGTTTATCAGAGCCTAAATCATCTTTGCGAGTTAAGATATCAGCGGTAATGTCAATGAGGTAACTATCCAGTTCCCCTTTGTTCCAGTCGGAGAAAATATCAGCAATTTCATCAACTGAAAGACCAACCATATTACGTAGCAAGTTGTAACTTTCGTCAATGAGCTCTTCATCGCCATATTCAATTCCGTTATGAATCATTTTGACGTAGTGACCAGCACCATTAGGTCCAATGTAGGTTACACATGGTGTCCCATCTTCGGCCTTTGCAGCCATTTTTTCAAAAATAGGTGCAACCAAATCATACGCCTCTTTTTGACCACCAGGCATCATTGAGGGACCTTCAAGAGCTCCCAATTCACCACCAGAAACACCAGTGCCGATAAAGTTGATTCCTGAATTATCTAATTCAGCATTTCGACGCATTGTGTCTTCAAAGAAGGTGTTACCACCATCAATCAAGACATCACCTTTGTCCAAATGTGGAAGTAACTCAGCAATCACAGCATCAGTTGCCTTACCAGCTTTTACCATCATCATGATTCGACGAGGTTTTTCAAGTGAATTTACGAAGTCTTCAATTGTATAGCTAGGTACTAGGTGCTTTTCTGGATGGTCGGAAACGACCTTTTCTGTTTTCGAACCAGTCCGATTGTATATTGCAACTGTGTAGCCGCGACTTTCAATGTTAAGAGCTAGGTTCTTGCCCATAACTGCCATACCGACTACGCCAATTTGTGGTTTATCCATGTTGCTGCCTCCTATTTTTTAGTTCGTACTAATCGTAACAAAAACGCTAACAAAGTTAAAGTTTTTAAAACTAAATTTGATTTTAGCGCAAACAAAAAGCAGGAAAAACCATGGCTTTTTCCTACCTTTTGTTAAATAAACGAATTATTCACTTTTAACATCTAATACTTGTTTACCATCGTAATATCCACAGCTTGGGCAAACACGATGTGAAACTCGTAATTCACCACAATTTGGACATGGTGCCAAACCTGGAGTTTGTAATTTGATATGTCCACGACGATTACGTTTGCGTGATTTTGATGTTTTTCTTGCTGGTACGGCCATCAATAGCACCTCCTTTAAGAGAATTACGGTTTCCCGCTAATTTTATGTCTTACACTATATTAATACTACTTAGGATCAGAATCTTCTGAGTTAAATAGATCTTTTAGTTTAGCAAGACGTGGATCAACTTGTTTAATTTGCGCATCTTTTTCATCTTCCTCGGAAATAACTTCCCAATCATCCCCAGCGGGCATTGGAACTTTGCCATTTTCTTCATCAGGTGAAAAGATTTGCATCGGAATTTGTAAAATAATATTATCCGCAACAGCCTTTGAAAAATCAATTTGGTCATCCTGAACCGGCAAAACCGTTTCGGTTGCGTCAAATCGATCTAAACTTGTACCTGCTTCAACATAATATTCATTCACGGGAAAGTCTAACTGAAAATTTACTGGCTGTAATGACCGTGAAGACGGTACCACGATTTCTCCAGTAACTTTAGCTGAAACTAACACTGCATCCCGATCCTTAATTGCATACCCATCGACTTTAACCAGTTTCACATCCAAAACTTCCGACGTGCGACTGATTAAGTCCTCTTTTAAATCAAGATTTTCATTAAAATGGAGGGGTTCCTTGTGTTTCATAAGATCAGAAAGTGACCAATTCATTTAAAAACCTCCTAATGCAACGAATGTAATTATACCTGTGCAAAAAATCTTTGTCAATGGAAATTCCTTGACAGTCACACTAAAATAATTGGTTTTCGTCCAATTGTTTGTTCTTGACCTGTTAATAAACTATAAATTTGGTCAGCTTGACAAGTAATTCGGTAAACAGAATCACTTTCTTCTTTTCCAATTCTACTCAGCACCAACAAATTCAAAACCTGCATTTGATGTAAATACTGTTGTCCAATTGGATTAAATCCAAGAACTCGAAACACTGATTTTTGGTTAAGCATTTGCCCTTTCTTAAGATTTAACGTAATAGCCAAACACAAGCGCTGCAAATGGGTATACGTATACCGTTTTGTTTTTAACGCTTGTATAAAAGTTGTAAAATCAGTAGTTTTCTGAATGATAGCTTTAATTCGATTTTCAATTCCTTCTGAAACACCATAAATTTGACCTATTTCTTCTGCCGAAGTAGTTAATACCCGATACTTCAGGTAGGGCCATAAATCGTTCCAACTAACTACAGGACCTGCCAAATCCTTTTTCGTTTGTTCCGGAATAAAAATCTCATAATTTTTATTTTTTTTTAAACGAGCCTGCCGAATCGCCGAAGCACTCGCAAAATGTGCAAAATTTAAAGATCGATCCGAATGATCGCTTTCTAGTCTTTGTACAGGGACTAACTTCATTTTAGAAGTTTCCACTTTTTGATTGGCCAAAAAATAATTAAAGGCCAAAATATCATTGGCAGTCTTTAATTCAGTCCCGGTTTGTTGAGCGAGTGTTTTAAATAGCTGCGCAGCAAAGCTTTGAGCATGATTCGAACCTTCAAATTTAAGATTCTGCGCTTTTTCAACTAAATAATTATAGTTTAACTCTGGGTGCTCACTTCCAAAAACCAAATAATCACTACCCAGCTGTGCTGCCATTGAAACCGCACCTTGCGCAAATAAATGAGCAGCTTGCATGGAAACATTGATTGGCAGTTCGATAACCAAATCAGCCTGACTACTCAAAGCCTCTTTCGCGCGTTTCCACTTATCAATGATGGCAGGTTCTCCTCGCTGTAAAAAATTGCCACTCATTAGCACCACTAACACATCAGCGTGCGTTAATTCACGGGCTTTGTTTAAAAGATAGGCATGTCCGTTATGAAACGGATCAAATTCTGCAATTACACTGCAAACTGTCATTTAGTCACCTACTTTGAACACTCGAAAAACCACCGCGTACTTTTGTCGTTGATAGCATCTCTGCCAAAATTGCTTGAAGTTTTCACATTCTTAAAGCCAACTTCATTAAGCAAACTCAAATACGTTTCCAATTCATAAGTGCGTTCATGATGTAATTCATTAATTTTACTATAAGTGTTTGTGGCGTCATTTTTCACAAAAAAGGTCAAGTCGTGCTCTACACTATGTGGTTCCTCAGTCTGATAGGTTGTCCATAAAAACGCCTGCTCGTCATCCACATAGTTATACATATAGCCAGGATAGATCTCATCTGTTTGATACGGCGAAATCACATCAAACAAGAATTTTCCATCCGCGTTCAAATGCTGAAAAACCTGAGCAAAACAGGTTTTCAAATTCTGTTTATTTGGTAGATAGCAAAAAGAATCTGCAAAACATGACACCACATCGTAATTTCCAAGTTCACTCAAATCTAACATGTTACCTTGCATCAATGGCAAAGTAACTTTGGCCTCTTGTGCATGTTCATCCGCCAAAGCCAACATTTCATCAGATAAATCGAACCCTGAAACCTGATAGCCATCTTGAATGAGTTTAACCGCTAATCTTCCACTGCCACAAGCAAGATCCAACCAGTCAACTGTTTTGTCAGACTGCCGTTTGGAAACAAAATCCAGCCACTGATCATACATGGCTGGGTCCATCAAATCATCATATAGTTTAGCAAAGGTCTGATAAATCATGCTTCAACCCATTTTTGAACATCAACAGGATTGGCCTGTGACCAAAGCTTTTCCAAATTATAGAATTTACGTTGATCAGTCTGGAAAACATTTACAATAACGTCGCCCAAATCAATTAGGATCCATTCAGCGGCACGTTGGCCTTCTACGTGGCGGACGGACACACCGTTTTTTTCATTTTGGTCAACAATTTCATCTGCAATAGCGGCCACTTGTCGATTTGAATTAGCACTCATAATCACAAAATAATCTGCCAACAAACTCACATTTTCCATGTCTAAGGCAATGATGTTTTCTGCCCGTTTACTACTTGCTGCTTTCACAGTCGTTTCTAAGATTGTTTTACTTTCTGTCAATGAATTTCCTCCTATTTTTCGTTCTGCCATGCGTTATATGTGGCAATGGTACCCGGATAAATGGGCTTTGCATTTTCAACTAAATAACTTAGCGTCTGTTGTGTTTGAAAAAAGACACCCTTTTTTAAACTTTCATGTGTGATCTGGCGAGCTTTGTCAACACCAGGGAAATCTCGACCAGGCTCGATATAATCGGCCATATAAACAATTTGATCAAGTTTAGTCATATAGGCTGCGCCAACTGTGTGACGGCGCACAGCGTTCAATATATCTTCGTCATAGATATGCAATTCATCTTTGATGAGCTCAGCCCCAACCACACCGTGCCAAATTGCATTACCATAATCCAAAAGAACCGGATTCATCTGTTTATCATTAATCACTTTAATAAAATCATGATCAGATCGTTGCTTGGCATAATCATGTAAAAGGCCAGCAATAGCAGCTTTTTCAGGATCTACATTGTTTTCATTTGCTAATTCCATTGCTTGCTTTTCAACCCGTAAACAATGCTGAAAGCGTTTGTCATCTAACTTTTCTTGAACTTTATCTACTAATTGTTTTCTTGTATAAGGAATTAAATTTTCTGAATACTCAATTGTGTCATTTTTTTCCATATAATTTATGCTCCCTAATGTATTCGCAAACTTGCTGTGGAACAAGATACCTTATTGAATGCCGTTTAGCAATCTTGTGGCGAATTAGTGTTGAACTCAAATCAATTGTGGGGGTATCAACCCATAAAATTGGATAGGCACTATGCACTTTCACTCCGGGCCGTTTAACACCCACGAATTGAACCATTTTTGCCAAATCAGCAATCCGATACCATTTTGGTAAATAAGCAACCATGTCAGCGCCAATAATAAAATAATATTGATTTTCCGGATGAGCACGTTTCAAAGCTATCAATGTATCATAACTATAGCTTTTCCCACCTCGATTGATTTCGGCAAGTTCAACACCGAAATTCGGATTATCTTCAACTGCAAGTTTGACCATCGCCACTCGATGCTTGGCTTCAATTGCAGATTTAGTATCCACATGAGGTGGAATAAAATCAGGCATAAAATCCACTCGATCAAGTCCGAGTTGCGAACAAACCTGTTCTGCCATGATTAAATGTCCCAAATGAGGCGGATTAAATGTTCCTCCCAATAAACCAATTCGTTTATGCACAATATCACTAACTAATTCTGTTTCGACAGTAACTTTTGTCTGTTGAACGGTTTTTGTCCGCGTCAAAATCTTTCACACTCCGTTGATTAAACTTAAATATCTTTAACCTGCAACGAAATATTGCGTTTGTCTTCGTCATCAGACTCTTTAAACAACACTAAGACATGACCAATGATTTGAACAACCTGAATAGCAGTATGACTTTCAATGAAATCCTTAACCTCTTCAGGAGTAACGTCTGCACTTTGTTGCAAATTAATTTTAATTAATTCATAGTTATTCATGGCACCATCTAGCTGATCGACCCATGCTTGAGTTAAGCCATTTTTACCAACTGAAAATTTCGAGCGAAAGCGTTGAGCCTTACTACGTAAAAATCTTTTTTGTTTTCCTCTTAAATTCATATTTTCCTCTTTCATTTTTAAACCAGTGGGCGACGGACGACAGTTGAGATGCCTCTTGGCGCCCAAATAGCAATCGTTGAATGACCAGGAACCGTAATCCATCCCAATCCCTCAATCACAACATCACTCTTTTCATCCAAATGAAATTCATGGCGTTGTAACTCTGGCAATTTCTCCAAACCTTCTTTATCCGGCGGTGTTAAAAGTTCACCCACATGCTTGGTATAAAAGTTTTCTGCGTTGCTTAACTTCGTCCGATGAATCATTAAATTATTTTCAAAATAGGTAATTACTGCGCCATGGCCACTTATATAATCAAATCGACCTAGACCACCAAAGAAAAGTGTTTGTTGATCATCCAATTGGAATGTACTTGGTTTGATTGTCTTTTGTGGTGAGACGTATTTCAAGTCTTTTCCGGTTAACACATGGGCCATCTGATCCTCATGGACAATTCCTGGTGTGTCAATTAACATTTTACCGTCTTCGAAAGGTATTTCAATTTTATCAAGAGTTGTACCAGGAAAACGAGAAGTGGTAATCAAATCCTGGGTCCCGTTGTTTAACCGAATAATTTGATTAATCAGGGTAGACTTTCCAACATTTGTCACACCAACAACATAGGCATTACGATTTTTACGATACTTTTCAATCGTATTTAATAAAATTTCAATTTCATCAAGATTTTTTGCACTCGTTAAGAGGACATCAAGAGGCCGAATCCCTTGTAAGTTGGCCTGTTGTTTCAGCCATTCTTTCATTTTGTTTCGTTTCAAAGACTTAGGAAAAATATCTTCCTTATTTCCAACCAGCAAAACTGGATTATCACCAACGAAACGATGAATCCCAGGAATCATACTTCCATTAAAATCAAACATATCGACAACGTAGACAATCAAAGCATCATCATCGCGAATTTGGCTCAATAAACGTAAAAAGTCGTCATCCGTCAATGACACAGGTGCAATTTCATTGTAGTGGCGTAAACGGAAGCAACGCTGGCAATAAACTTCGCCCTTTTCTAATCCCTTATCTAACGCACTCTGAGGCGTATATCCCAGTTGGTTTTTATCTGTTGTTTGAATTTTTGCGCCACAACCAATGCAATAAACTTCATCTTCGGCTTGATCCATTTATTTAATTTCCTCCTGCCAGTTCATATCTGGGTATTTTTTTGTTAACCTTTTCTGAATAAAATATTCAAAAAAACGATTTATCTTAGTATTCCATGCATCCGAATTTAATAGTGGTTTCACTAGTATACTGCGTGTCCCTGCTGAATTTGCCGCTAAAATATCAGTAAGTAATTGATCCCCAACCATAACCACTTGATCGGCATTGAGATTTAATTTTCTTAGTGCCCGGTGAATTCCAAAACCTAATGGCTTCAATGCTCTGGAAACAAATGGTAACTGTATGTTTCTTAGTGCCCGTTTAACCCGTGAATGACTATTGTTAGAAACAACGATAACCGGGATCCCAGCTAATTCCATTTGTGTGATCCATGTCCTTAATTCACTTGTGCCATCTGGATTATCCCAAGCAATCAAAGTATTGTCTAGATCAGTTAAAACCGCTTTTATTCCTGCTTTTTTGAGCTCGTTTGGCGTTAAACTATAAATCTTTTTCAATCGCCAAGTTGGCTTAAACTTTTCAATCATCCTACTCTCCTTAAAACACACTATCCCATCATTATAGTTGATTTTCACAATTTTTGCATTCAAAGTCGCTAGAATCTCATTAAGATTTTTAATTGCCTAAATAAAATCAAATTATTTAAGGTTTTTAACCTTGTTGAGTTAATATTAGTCATAAACTAATTTACTCACATAAACAATAAATATTAATTCACTTTAAAGGAGTTTACTCAATATGAAGGCATTTGGATTTGAAAAATATGGTAGCCCTAGTGTTTTTGAAGAATTCAACCTTACCCAGCCCACTCCTGAAAAAGGACGAGTCATTGTTAAAACCCAAGCTTTTGCGATGAACCCTTTTGATAGCAAACTGCGTCAGGGAAAAATTTCATTTAAAAATGCTCCCCAACTGCCATTCGTCCCTGGAAGTGACGTCGCTGGAACCGTTGTTGATGCAGCACCCGATGTCACGGAATTTAAAATTGGCGACTCAGTGATGGGTCGTGTCGTTCGTGGTGCTTATTCAGAATTTGTGTCCGTCCCTCATTTAAAACTTATCGCCAAACCAAAGGAGCTGTCGTTTGCAGAAGCCGCTGGGATACCCAGTGCTGGTGTGACTGCTTATGATGTGCTCAAAGGGGCAGTCCATTTAGAAAACGTGACTTCCATTTTAGTGTTAGGTGCATCTGGAGCTGTGGGTTCAATGATTGTCCAAATTGCAAAAGCAATGGGTTTGTTTGTTGCAGCTACTGCCTCACTTAAAAACGCGGATTTTGTCAATCAACTGGGTGCCGACTTATTTATTTCTTCAGATCAAGTGATGCAAAGAAATTTTTTAGATCACGCACCGGTTGACGTTTTAATCAATGCCACTCCAACCGAGTTCACAGAAAAAAATGGTTACAGATGGTTAAAACCTGAAGGTCAATTAGTTAGCTTGAACGGGTTTTCGAAAGAATTCAAAGTCCAATTTGAAACACAATCCATTACCGATTTTAACGATGCTACTTACCACCAAAATAAAAAAGCCTTAGTTTATCTCACTGAATTAATCATGCACAATCAGTTACACGCATCAATTGCACAAACTTTCCCTTTTTCACTTGAAGGCGTCGTTCAAGGCCAGACTCTCTTGGACGACCATCATAAACCAGGTAAAATTGTTGTTTCCAAAGAATTAAATTAAGGCAACGCTTAACTGTTTATCTAATTTTTACAAAAAAAATCCTCGATTCTTGTTAACTATTTCAAAATGAAATAACCTAACAATTCGAGGATTTTTTACTAAGCCAAAGCCTTTTTAGCTGACTCAACTAAAGCTGTAAATGCTGCTGCATCACTAACTGCGAGATCTGCAAGCATCTTACGGTTCATATCAATGTTAGCAACTTTTAAACCGTGCATTAATTGGCTATAACTCATATCATTCAAACGAGCTGCAGCATTAATACGTGCAATCCAGATCTTACGAAATTCACCTTTACGGTTACGACGATCACGAAAGGCATACAAACCAGACTTCATAACTTGGTCTTTAGCAACCTTAAAGTTAGTATGTTTTGGTCCGCGATAACCTTTAGCAAGTTTCAATACGCGTTTACGACGACGACGTGTTACTGTTCCACCCTTTACTCGTGGCATAATAATTCCTCCTAGAACTGGTCACCCAGCATTTTATTCTTTAAATTAGACTATTTGCTGATTGGAGCTAGCATCTTACGATAACGCTTAACGCTCGTATGATCCATCATGCTCAATCCACGTAATTGACGACGTTGTTTCTTTGTCTTTCCATGGAATCGGTGACTTGTATAGGCATTTGCACTCTTAAAACCACCATTAGCAGTTCGTTTAAAACGCTTTGCAGCAGCGCGATTTGTCTTCATTTTTGGCATAATATGTTCCTCCTACTTTACTTTTCTGAAATTGGAGCCAGCATCAAAAACATGCTTCGTCCTTCCATTTTAGGATATTGTTCAATCGTTGCAACATCAGATACAGCTTTTGCCATCCGATTCAATACGTCACGACCAATATCCTTATGTGTAATGGCACGGCCCTTGAAACGAATTGATACACGAACTTTATCACCCTTTGCTAAGAACTTTTTAGCGTTCTTAAGCTTAGTATTGAAATCATTCGTATCAATCGTAGGACTCAGACGAACTTCCTTAATGCTAACTGTTTTTTGTCGTTTGCGAGCTTCACGTTGCTTTTTTTGAAGCTCAAAACGGTATTTTCCATAATCCATGATCTTGGCAACTGGCGGTTTAGCTTTTGGGGAAACCAATACCAAATCAAGTTCTGCTTGTTCAGCTAACTCTATAGCCTCTCGTTTCGACTTCACACCCAATTGTGTGCCATCATCACCGATTAATCGTACCTCGCGAGCACGAATACCGTTATTAACCATCATATCAACAGCTATGGCAATTCACCTCCAAATTATTTTAAGAAAAAGGCAGAAAAAAACGAGGTGCATACACACCCCGCCATTAAGACTATTCCTAGTCTATTCATCGTTTTAGCCCAGCAATCTTAATTACTAAGGCGAGAAGCGGGTGCCTCTGCTTAATTTCTCAACTTGTCCAGAATATCAGATTCCAGAGTTTCTGTCAAGAATGCTTACTTAATTAAGCTATCATTCTTGCCACTGTCACCGGTCCGACTATAATTCTGAATTTCAGCCAACAAACTATCGATGAACATATTGTTATTTTCACTTTCAGATTCCTTTTGACCATACTTACGAACACTTACGGTACCAGCTTCAAGCTCTTGGTCACCTACAACTAAAACATAAGGAACTTTTTGTGTTTGAGCTTCACGGATCTTGTAACCCATCTTTTCATTACGGTTGTCAACATCAACTCTGATCTGTTTAGCAGCCATTTTAGCCCGTAGTTTTTCAGCATAATCACCATGGAATTTAGGATTAACTGGAATAATTGTCACTTGTTTAGGCGCCAACCAAGTTGGGAATGCACCCTTGTAAATTTCTGTTAAGTAAGCAGTGAATCGTTCCATTGTTGAAACTAAACCACGGTGAATCATAACTGGACGATGATCTTCACCATCGGCACCAACATAGTGCAAATCAAATCTTTCAGGAAGCATGAAGTCTAATTGAATCGTTGAAAGTGTTTCTTCGTTGCCAAGTGCCGTCTTAGTTTGAACATCCAGCTTTGGACCATAGAACGCAGCTTCACCTTCAGCCTCAACATAATCCAAACCAAGATCATCCATTGCAGCTTTTAACATAGCTTGAGATTTATTCCACATCTCATCATCATCAAAGTACTTCTTAGTGTTCTTAGGATCACGGTAACTTAAACGGAATGTGTAGTCTGTAATATCAAAATCATCGTACACTTCCACCATCAAACTAAGAATCTTTTTAAATTCATCTTGAATTTGATCTGGAGCCACGAAAGTATGACCATCATTCAAAGTCATTTCACGAACTCGTTGTAATCCGGATAAAGCGCCAGATTTTTCGTAACGATGCATCATACCAAGTTCAGCAATTCGAATTGGTAATTCACGATATGAACGAATATGATGTTTGTAAACCTGAATATGTGAAGGACAGTTCATTGGACGTAATTCCAACATTTCACCATCACCCATGTCCATTGGTGGGAACATATCTTCACGATAATGCTCCCAGTGACCTGATGTCTTGTAAGCATCCAAGTTCATCAAAACGGGAGTATAAACGTGTTGATAGCCATTGGCAACCTCCTTGTCAATGATGTAACGTTCGATGGTGCGACGAATTGTGGCACCTTTTGGCATCCAGTAAGGTAATCCGGCACCGACCTTTGGATCAACAAAGAATAGGTCCAAGTTATTACCAATGACACGATGATCACGATCATGAGCTTCTTGTTGGCGTGCTAATTCAGCATCCAAATCTTTTTGCTTCAAGAAAGCTGTTCCGTAGATCCGTTGAAGCATTGGGTTACTTGATTTACCCTCCCAATAAGCACCAGCAACGGATAATAGTTTGAATACTTTTACTTCGCTCGTATTTTCAAGTACCACACCACTGTTCAAAATAACATTGTCATTAATTTTATAAACGCTGACCTTGCCATCTTTTGCTTGAGCATGAACTAATTTAGCACGGTAAGGATCACCATCTACAACCTTAAGTGCTTCTTCTTCAGACAAAAATTCTTGCTCCAATGGCAATTTTGCTTTAATTAATTCAGCCATCTTGTCTTCAATGGCGGGTAAACTATCTACACTAATTTGTTCACTACCATTGTCAGTATCACAATAGAATCCATGTTCAACATTACCTTTGGTACCAAAATGAATATCTGAGTAGATTTCGTGGACTGCAGCTTCCAAGACAACAGCTGCAGTATTCCAAATAACCTGTAATCCTTCTTCAGAATCCTTAGTTACAATTTCAAGTTTAGCATCCCCATCCAATTCTTGGTCTAAAGATACTAACTGATCGTTAACTTTACCGGCAACAGCCTTCTTTGCCAAACTGACACTAATATCTTTTGCAACATCTAATACACTTGAGCCAGCTGCAACAGCACGTTTTGCACCATCAGCTAATGTAATTTCAATATCTGCCATATTCTCTTCTCTTCTTTCTAATTTTTTGTATAAAAAAATCCCGAGTACACAAGTATGCACTCGGGACGTTATTAACGCGGTTCCACCCAAGATTACAGACCAAGGCCTGTATCTCATTGGGTTCGATAACGGGAACAATCCGTCCTGATATTTCCACCAGGCTCAGAAAAGTGGTAGTCATTGGCGCTTCATAGGTGACTTCCAGCTATAGTCACCATTCCCTGAATGAATTCACAATGATCATGTCTTTTCTTTGATTTCAAAACTAATTAAACCACACTCTGAAAAAATGTCAACAACCAAACTCACATTTTTCTTTAATAATTTTAAATTTACGATTGGCGCCGATTGACACCAACCATTGTCACTTCAGTAGCTAAAAACTTAATCCGCTCCATCAGCCGTTTAGCCTTCAGCGGTTCTGATTCACCGCGCTGATTAATCTGCAAATGTTCTTTTTCCAATTGATCCATTGAAAAATTTGAACTGAAAAAAGTAGGTAATTCATTTTGCATACGATATTCCAAAATCACGCCTAAAACTTCATCTCGCACCCAGCTGGACATGGCATCTGCCCCAACATCATCTAACATTAAAATTGGGGCTTCTTTAATTATATTTAGTTTTTCTGCCAAATTATTTTCACCAATGGCGTTCTTCATTTCCACCGCAAAACTCGGAAAATGAACTAAGGTAGACACAAATTCCTGCGAAGCCAATTCGTTGGCAATTGCCCCCAGCAAATAAGTTTTACCAACTCCAAAACTGCCCGATAAATAAAGTGCCTTGTGAAAGTGATGTGGATCAGTCTCATAAGCTTGAACAAAATCTAATGCAGCATTCAATGCGCTTTGCCGATTTTCATCTGGGTAAAAATCTTCAAAGTGAGCTCGTCTAATCATTTTAGGCATATTAACCGATTTGACACGTGAATTGAATTCTCGTTGCTTTTCATCTGCCAAAAGCTGTTTACTAGGCTTATACGAAACTTCAATCATATGATTATTCACAATCAAAACTGGCTGATATCCCGGCATTAGCGTGGGTTCATGGCGGTTAAATTTATCTCTTTCTTGCACATACTCATATAATTTAGAAGCTGATCGTGCCACACTATCAGAGGATAATTCTGCTTTGTGGGCCTCACAGAAAGCTAAAACATCGGCGTCTTCATATACGGAGGACATCAGATTCTGAAACTTAGTATCTAATTTGCGCTTGCTCATAAGTTCTGTTAAGACCTTGCGTACGTTTTCCATATCTACTTATCCTCCTTATGCTGCTTGCGAAGCTCATTTAAACGCTTATTAAGCCGCGCTTGATCATCCTTATTAACCTTAGTAGTAGTTGATGTATTGTCACTTTTGGCCCAGTCAGGAAGCGTTTCTTTAGCCACAACCCTTCTTGATTGAGTAACTTGTTTTCTGGTTGTGGCCTTAGCACTGGCAAAATTCTTAATTTGTAGAATTGCTCCTTCAGGTGTAGTCACATGTGCCCGACTCCAGTTATTGGCCATCGTATCTACCAATTTATTTGGTAATGTGGTAATTTCTCGATCAATAACAATGTATGAGATCAAAATATTGATCACACTAATCGGAAACAGATTACGATCAATTAAGTTTTTCAATAATTGACGTTCACTATACGTGACATAGCCCCCGTGAATCGAGCGTTTCAAATTTTCCAAATAAGTGGCCGGTGCATAGGCTTTTGCGGCCTTGATAAGTTCTTGATCTTCCTTAGTTAAACCGGTGTTATTATTAGCTTTTGCTTTTTCCAATGGCCCTGGAGTATCGACATATTTTTGATTTTGACCCTGATGGGCAGTAAAATTTTTGGCAATCTGTTGTTGCAATTTTTTGGTATTTAATTCAGCCGTTACCAAATCAGTTGCTTGTCCGATTTGACGCGCCATTTCCACTTCATCAAGTCCATACAAAAGATGCTCACTTAAAATTAGTTTCTGCGCCTCATCTACAGAGTCCCACTTGGTAAATCCCTTGCTGAGTAACTCTTTTAATAAACTAAAATCAAAATTTGGATTGCCCAAATTTATTTGTGCTGGCTTACTATCTTGGCCCGCCTTCTTAAATTCAGCTTGTGTTTCACGAATCAAAGAGTTTGGTTCCTTAAGTGCTTGTTCAGAAATATGAAACGCGGTTAAAAAATCGGTTGAAACATTCTTTAAGTCTTTGACATTCGTTTGAATTAACTTAAAGTGATCAGCCAATTCAGAAAAGCGACGTTCTCCCACTGCTTCTAGCAGTAGGCTACTTAATAAATCATCTTTGAAAAAACTATCCGGCAAAACCGGTTTTCCAAGTTGGTATACAAAAAAGTGTCCAAGCGAGTCTTCACCCTCATAGGACTTCAATAAACCAATTCCTTCAAGCTTTTGCCGACTTGTATAGAACTCTGGCAAATCACAGTTCAGAATGTCTAATAATTCCAAATGAGACTTTCTTTCTGAACGCATTCCAACTGGATTCATTTCAGTCCAGAGAGTTAAAAACAGACTAAACGCCTTGGCACCAATAATTGGTTGATATAAATAAGTGAGCACTTTTTGATCAAAATTACTCAAATACGCCTGCTGGGTAACTAAAAAGCCATCCTTAGGACTTAAATTTGCCCATCCCTCATTCATTACGCCTCGCCACCATCATCTTTATCTTTATGCGTGGTTGGTTTCTTCACTTTCTTGTCCTTTGCCATCATATCTTTAAGTTCTTTCATAAACACATTCATATCTTTAAATTGTCGATAAACGCTCGCAAACCGGATATAGGCAATTTCATCTACTTTAGCAAGTATATTCATCACATACTCACCAATGATTTGACTAGAAACTTCATTTTCGCCTAAACCACGAACTTTATTTTCAACCTCATCAACAATTTTCGACATTTCATCCGCACCGACTGGTCGTTTCTCAGCCGCACGAATAAGCCCACGAAGAATCTTCTCTCGATTAAATTCTTCTCGGGTACCATTTTTCTTAATCACCAATAACGGTGAAGCTTCAATTCGTTCAAATGTTGTAAATCTAAATCCGCATGCTTCACATTCTCTTCGACGCCGAATAACTCGTCCATCATCAGTAGGACGGCTATCAACGACACGTGAACCATTATGGTGACAGTGTGGACATCTCATGGGCCTTTTACCTCCACTTACTAACGTAACTTCCTATTGTCAAGCCATTTTAACACTTGACGGTGGGTTTCTTCAATAGACCGACCGTTGTCAATCACAATATCAGCCATTTCAATCTTCTTTTTTTGTGACCATTGACTCAAAACTCTTTGCCGAGCTTCTTTATCTGAAAGACCATCCCGTTGTTTCAACCGCTCCAACTGAACAGCTGACGAACTGGTGACAACCATGATTTGATCAACTAATGATTGGTACCCTTGCTCTAAAAGTAACGGAGCATCTAAAACAATTAGGTTGTCGGAGCCTTTTTTGAGCGTTCGAATTTGAAATTCAATTTCAACTCTGATTGCTGGTTGCATAAGCTCATTTAGTTTTTTCAGAGCTTCAGAATCAGAAAAAACTAGATTTCCAAGTTTCTTTCGATTGAGGACATCGCCTTCAAAAATTTGATTTCCAAAAGTTTGTCGCAATCTTTGTGTTACTGGCTGCCCCGGTGCCACAATCTTGCGCGCAACTATATCTGCATCAATGACCGGGAAACCTAATTCTTTCAAATACTGGCTGACGGTGGATTTACCTGTAGCAATGCTACCAGTCAGACCTAATACAATTGCCATTAGTTATCAACTTCAATCAATTTTTGACAAAACGGACAAAAATGGGTACCACGTTGAGAAACCTTAATTCGTTCAATTAGCGTTCCGCAACGTTCACAAGGTTCCCCAGTACGTTGATAAACATGGAGTTGATTTTGAAAGCTTCCTGCATGACCACTAGCATCCAAATATGAAAAAACGGTTGTTCCCTTTGCTTTAATGGCTAAGTCCAGTTCATCAAAGATTTTTTGCCTAAGAGTCACAATTTTGCCAACCGGTACTGTATTAGTCGGTTGTAAAGGGTGAATTTTGGCCAACCACAAAACCTCATCACAGTAAATATTTCCTAACCCGGCAATCATATTTTGATCAAGTAAAAATGCTTTAATTGCCTTGTGATGCTTTCTCATTGTGGTTGTTAAATAATCAATGCTCAACGTTTCCGGCGTCGGTTCGGGACCAATCGTTTTAAGTCCAGCAACCGAATATTCTTCGCCAGTAGGCACTACCACCATTCGACCAAATTTTCTTGTATCGTTGTACCGTAATTCCGTCCCATCAGTAAACTCAAAAACCACATGATCATGTTTGTTGAGAGGCATTTCATGCGCTTGAACCGAGTATTTCCCCTCCATGCGTAGATGTGAAACCATTGAAATACCTTGGTCAAAATGAAAAATCAAGTATTTTCCACGCCGCTGAATTTCTACAATTGTTTTTCCCGTCAATGCTTTAACAAATTCTTTTTCATTTGGCAGAACCATTTTTGGATAATAAATATCAATTTTGTTTATTTTTTTATCAACTACAAGCGCAGTTAACCCACGTCTCACTGTTTCAACTTCCGGTAATTCAGGCATAGCAATCCTTCTAACTTTTACTTTTTAGCAGTATACCAACTTTTGCCATAAGCACTTTCAACTTTCAGCGGAACATCAAGTTTAATTGCGGAGTCCATCACACTAGGAACTAATTTCTTAATTTCTTCTAACTCATCATTAGGAACATCAAAAATCAATTCATCATGGACCTGTAACAGCATCTTTGTCTTAAGTTTCCGTGCTTCTAACTCTTTTTGCATTCTAATCATGGCAATTTTAATAATATCAGCCGCACTTCCCTGGATGGGGGTGTTCATTGCGGTTCGTTCTGCAAATGAACGTTGATTATGATTGCTGGAATTAATGTCAGGCAAATAACGCCGACGATGTGCAATGGTTTCAACGTAACCTTTTTCTTTTGCACTTTGTACAATCGTTTCAATATAATTTTTGACACCAGGAAATTCTTGAAAATACGTATCAATGAATGTCTTGGCTTGTTTTCGTGAAATACCAATATTTTGTGACAATCCATAGTCACTAATTCCATAAACAATTCCGAAGTTCACCGCTTTGGCCTGGCGCCGAATATTAGGAGTTACTTCTGAAGCATCCTTCAATCCGAAGATTCGGACAGCCGTACTTGCATGAATGTCTTCATCGTTTTGAAACGCCGCTTGGAGATTCTTATCTCCTGTAATATGAGCCAAAACACGGAGTTCAATTTGAGAATAATCAGACGAAAAGATTTGTGAATCTGCCTGGCTAGGTACAAATGCCTGCCGAATCTTGCGTCCTTCTTCTAACCGAATCGGAATGTTTTGTAAATTAGGATCAACTGAAGAAAGCCGTCCTGTCTGCGTCAATGTCTGTAAATAGGTTGTGTGCACCTTTTGATCAGTAGAATGGACAACTTTCAATAACCCCTTCACATAAGTGGATTGAATTTTTGAAATTTGTCGATAAGCTAAAATGTTGTCAATGATCGGAGCTTGTCCACGTAAGCCTTCCAGAACACTCACGGCAGTTGAATAGCCGGTTTTTGTTTTTTTAGAACTTGGTAACCCGAGTTTATCAAATAAAATGGTGCCTAATTGCTTGGTGGACTTAATATTAAACTTTTCGCCAGCTTCATTGTAAATGGTCTGTTCAATTTCACTCAAGCGTTCCGTAAATTCACTTTGCATCTGTTCTAAACGGCCAGTATCAACCTTGATCCCCGCAATTTCCATCTTAGCAAGAACTAAAGCTAATGGTAATTCAATAGTGGTATACAACTCACTTTGTTCATTTTGCTTAAGTTCTGTTTGCAATTGGGGTACTAATTTTTGAATTGCCCGCAATTTAGTTGCCAAATGTTTAAAAAAGACAGTATCATCTTCAGGAATACCCCGTTTGACTCCCGTTCCATATACTTCTTCATCAGTTTGAATGTCTTGGTAGCCATGGCGGTGCGCTAATGCACCCAAATCATTGGAATTATCGTTGGTATCCAAAAGATAGGATTGCAGCAAAATATCATTTTTACCATTTGTAAATAAAATTCCCAAACGATTCAAGCCAACATAAGTCCGTTTGAGATCGAAAACGTTGAGTTGTTTATCGGAATTTGTAAAAATGTCTTTAATCACCGGCTCTGATAACAAGTCAACATTACGCGTAACGTACCATTTTTCATCACACCCAATGCCAAAACCGGCAAATGCTGAAGTATGATAATTCTTATCAGGCAATTCTAAGTAAAACGAAATTTCACCCTGTAACTTGGCCACTTCAGTCAAATTTTCTTTTGTCAATTCAACGTATGATATATCTTGAAGAGTTTGCGAATCCTCAAATCCTTCTGTAGATCGCATTTGTTTTAAAAATGATTGAAAATTCATGCGTTCATAAAAATCAACTAAATTAGCCGTATTCTTCCCAGTATATTTCAAGTCTGCCAAAGTCACTTTAATTGGCGCCTGCCGGTTAATTGTTGCGAGTTTTTTACTGAGAAAAGCATTATCATGATCCTCAATCAAATGCTCCTTAAGTTTGGAAGTTTTCATCTCATCAACATGTTCATAAACACCCTCAACCGAGTCGTATTGTTGAAGCAGTTTTATTGCTGTTTTTTCGCCCACTTTAGTGACACCAGGGTAATTATCCGAAGTGTCGCCAGCAAGGCCCTTCATATCAATAATTTGAGCTGGTTTCAAGCCTAACTTTTCTTGAACATGCTCGGGGGTGTAATGCTCAACTTCACTAACCCCTTTAATTGTAACCGAAACCGTGGTCTTTTCACTTGATAGTTGCGTTAAGTCTCGATCACCAGTGACCACAGTTACTTGATAGCCGGCATCTTCTGCTTGCTTTGAAAGGGTCCCAATAATATCATCAGCTTCATAATTAGCCAACTCATATGTTTTAATGCCATATCCTTTTAACAGTTCACGCAAATAAGGCATCTGTTCAGAAAGCTCTGGTGGTGTCTTTGACCGACCACCCTTGTAATTGTCATACATTTCAGTTCTAAAGGTTGTTTTGCCTGCATCGAATGCAACCAACGCATCGGTTGGCTGGACAATTTCTAAAATATGATCCAACATTTTATTGAATCCATAAATCGCATTAGTATGGAGCCCATCCTGATTTGTGAACTTGCTTAAAGCATTATGGAGCGCAAAAAACGCACGAAAGGCCACACTGTTTCCATCAATCAAAAGTAATTTTTTATTGGCCATTTTATTCTCCTTTTATATTCATAGCTTTATTTTAACAAATTCCAGACACTTATTGTTACGAATCGTTTCTTTAATTTAGATTGATTCCAGCCGTTTTAAAAATTTTCTAAAAAAAACAACCAACCTGTAATAACTCACAAGTTAGTTGCTTTTTCTAAAAACTGTTAATCACGACTACCAAATCCACCAAAGATTTGTAATAAGAATTGGAATAGGTTCAAAAAGTCTACATAAAGCTGCAAGGCACCTTGAGTAGCTAATCCATTCATGGAAACCCGATCCCCATATTGTAAATAAATAGCCTTCATTTTGTTAGTGTCCGTCATTGATAGCCCGGCAAAGATGATCACGCCAATAAACGAAAAAAGATAATCAATCACTGCACTTCGTAAGAAGATGTTTATAATCATCACGACAAACAACGCAATAAATGCGGCAAACAATTGATTGCCAATTCGTGTCATGTCTTTGTGTGTAGTTGCGCCAATTACCGACATGGAAACAAAAGTAATTGCGGCCGCAATAAACGCCGAAGCAATGGTGGGTAAATTAAAGGTTAAAAAGATAACCGAAAATTCTAACCCAAAGAATAAAGCAAACAACGTTAACATCAAAAAGCCAGTCTTAGCATTTTGAAGAGCTTTTCTACTTGCCGTGCCACTGAAAACCAATAGCCCAATTAAGACGATTATGAAAATAAACGGATGTCCTGAAAGGATTGGCATCATCTGTGCTCTAAACACAACGCCACTCAGATAGGCAATAAGTGCTGAAAGCGCAACGGCATATCCCATAAATCCATACATTCTTGTCATAAAGGTACTGAGACCTACTTCAGTGTTAACAAGATTTCGTGGTTCTTGCATACCAAACTCCCTCTTTCTTTCATTTTGAATACATTCTATCAGATTAAAAATTTCAATCAAGGAAAAAGGTCAGAATTAGTCAAATTATTTAATTATTTTTAAAACTTAAATTGCTAAGGAGTTCCTCATAAGCCTTTTCATAGCGTTGTACATCCCCAGCACCCATGAATACAACTACCGCATCATGATAATCTAAAAGTGGCGACATATTATCGACCTTTAGAATCTCGCCGCCTTTATTAATTTTGGCACCCAAATCTGCTGATGAGACTTTACCATTCTTTTCACGAACGGAACTAAAGATGTCGGTCAAATAAACTTTGTCAGCTAAATTCAAGCTTTTGGCAAAATCGTCCAACAAAGCAATTGTCCGACTAAAAGTATGTGGCTGGAAAACGGCGATAATTTCTTTTTCAGGATATTTTTGTCGGGCAGCATCAAGTGTTGCTTTAATTTCCGATGGATGATGGGCATAATCGTCAATAATTGTCATATCAGCCACTTTTTTCTCAGAGAAGCGCCGTTTAACACCCTTAAAATCTAGTAATTCATCTTTAATTTCGTTTAAATCCACTTTTTCAAAGTAAGCCACTGCAATGACAGCTAAACTGTTTAACACGTTATGTTCGCCATATAAATGAATTTGATAATGACCTAAAAATTCATCTTCATGATAAACGTCAAACTCAGAACCCAGCGTTGTCCGTTTAATATCACGAGCTTGGAAATCATCATTCTTGCCAGTCCCGTAATAATAAATTGGGACATCAGCCTTTAAGCGACGTAAATTGACATCGTCACCCCATGCAAAAATTCCTTTTTTGACTTGTTGAGAAACGTCTTGGAAAGCATGATAAACATCTTCAATACCGGTATAGTAATCTGGATGATCAAAATCAATGTTGGTCATGATCATATAATCTGGATGGTAGGCCATAAAGTGCCGCCGATACTCGTCAGCTTCAAAAACAAAGAAGCGGGCATTCGGAGTTCCCTTACCAGTTCCATCCCCAATCAAGTAACTGGTTGGGGCCACACCGCTTAGCACATGAGAAAGTAAGCCTGTCGTACTTGTTTTGCCATGCGCACCAGCAACACCGATACTGGTATATCCAGACAGCATTTTTCCTAAGAAGTCATGATATCGAGTGACGGACAATCCCATTGCTCTTGCTTTTTTAATCTCAGGATGATCATCTGTAAATGCATTACCTGCAATGACCGTCAATCCTTCTTTAATATTAGCTTCATCAAAAGGAAGAACCTCAATGCCGGCCTGCTCTAATCCGCGCTGTGTAAAAGTATATTTTTCGATGTCAGACCCTTTTACTGTATACCCTTCATCATGAAGAATTAACGCTAGCGAGCTCATTCCCGAACCTTTAATACCTATAAAGTAATATGTCGTCTTGTTATCCAATTTTTCTCTTCCTCTTTATCAGTTTTGTTAACAGTTTACCACAATAAAAACCCGTTTTTTATCGAAATCAGGGCTGTTCATCATGAATCTTTTTCAAATCTGTTTGAGTAAAATAAACTTCACGTGGTTTTGACCCGCGAGCTTCCGAAACGTAATTCTGACTTTCAAGTTGGTCAATAATGGTTGCCGCGTGATTATAACCAATCGAAAAGACCCGCTGCAACTTGGATGTGGAGATGGTATCCTCATCAGCCAGATACTCTAAAACGTCTGGTAGTAACTCACCTTGTTCATCAATTTGTTCAACCTGCTTTTTCAATAAATCTGGATCGAATTCATAATGGGGTTGCGATTCAGAACGAATAAACTCAGTAATTTCATCAATTTCGCCATCGACATAAGATCCCTGCAGCCGAATCGGCGTACTTGCCCCATTACCCAGAAATAACATATCTCCACGGCCCAACAACCGTTCTGCCCCACTATGATCCAAAATTGTGCGCGAATCAATTTGGCTAGAAACCATGAATGCCACTCGCGTTGGGATATTATTCTTAATCAACCCGGTGACCACGTCCACACTAGGTCGTTGCGTCGCGATGATTAAATGAATTCCTGCTGCTCTAGCCTTTTGGGTAATCCGGACAATATAATCTTGAACTTCAGAGGAAGCGACCATCATCAAATCAGCTAATTCATCAATGACAACTACGATGTAAGGCAAATAATCTGCAGCATGACCTGATGTTTCAGCTTTCTTATTGAATTGTTCAATATTACGCACTCCAGCGGCTGCTAACTTTTCATAGCGCTCATCCATTTCGTTGGTGACCCATTTTAAAGCTGCTGACGCCGACTTAGGATCCGAAATGACAGGAGCAAGCAAATGCGGCAATTCATTATATGGTGCCAATTCAACTGTTTTGGGATCAATCAAGAGTAACCGTACTTGCCGTGGCGTCGCCTTATAAAGAATTGAAATCAATAAACTGTTGATAAACACACTTTTACCTGAACCAGTTGCCCCCGCAATTAAGCCGTGCGGCATTTTTCTCAAGTCATAAACGCGTGGTTGACCAAACAAGTCCACCCCTAAGGCAATTGTTAACGGTGACTGACTTTCCTTAAAGGCAGCTGAGTTTAATACTTCTGACAACATAACTGGTCGCGATTTAAAATTTGGCACCTCAATACCAACGGTACTTTTACCTGGTATTGGGGCCTCAATTCGGATGTCTTTAGCTGCTAACTGTAATTTCAAATCGTCCGTTAGGTTGGTAATCTTATTAACTTTTACTCCCCGTCCCAGTTCAATCTGAAACTGGGTGACAGTTGGCCCGACCGTCCAATCCACAACCTTTGCATCTACCCCAAAAGCGTTTAAAGCGCTGTCCAAACTTTGCACCTGATCCTTTAACCACTCTGATTGGGAGTCCGCATCCAGTTTAACAGGAGGTTTCAACAAGTCAACTGACGGAAATTGATATCCCATCGCCGTTGAATTTTCTGAAGATCCAAGTGCTGTGGTTGTCGGCTTTTGTGGTGTCATCTGACGTGATTCAAACTGACGCTCACTGGAAAATGCCGGGTCTGCTTCATTATCAATTTGTGAATGCGCCATCTGGACTGGTGCCACACTTGAACTCATGGACATCTTAATTTCCGCCGATGAACCGTGATCTTCACTTATCGAAGGTTCTTCACTAGCTGGCGAATAATTCGTCTCAGGGGCCGAATCAGGTTGAACCGTTGGTGCTGCCTTCACAGCTTCACTTTGATCTTCCGATCGATCATTTGCCATTGCCGCAGAACGCAAAATTGTGCGTTTATCTATGGCTTTTGGCTGCTCTAAATTAACCGCCGATCTAGCATCCTGATTATTTAAAAAGGGAATATTCGTTTTTGAATGCTTTTCAATTAATGGTTTCCGTCGTTTTCCGTGTTTCTTATTCACTTGTTTATTTAGCGAATCCTGATCTTTTCGAAAAAAAGCAGGACCATCATAATGCCTCATAATTTCGTTCACCCAACTTTATTTAGTCTTAAACAACTTGGCACCCTGTGAAAAATCAAACGGCGCCCCAACTTTAAATTCACCATTATCGGGTAAAATTAATGCGCCCTTCTTTTGAGGAGCGTTTGGCAGATGTAATTCTCTACCAGAACAAATCATGCCAAAACTATCAACCCCACGGAGACTACCAGGCCAAATAATTAATCCGTCCGGCATCATTGCCCCCACTTTAGCTACGACAACTTTAATTTGGGATTTCATATTAGGAGACCCACTTACGATCTGAACCTTTTCATCATGGTCAACAAGAGTTTGGGTAACCAGCAAGTGATCTGAATCTGGATGTGGCTCAGCCGTTTCAACAAACCCAACTATAAATTTGCTTTTAGTATCTGCTTTTAACTCTGGATCAAAACCAACTGACTTTAAATACGCATTTAATTTTTCAACTTGTGCAACTGTTAGAAAAACTTGACCCCGGGTCTTTAAATTACCTAATAGCTCAGAGATTGCTTTAAAATTAAAACCTAAAGTGTTATTGGTTTTGGGATCATAAATCCGGGTGACATTTTCTTTTGTGGCAACCGATTGCGTTTCTGTATCTGGATTTAAAATGCAAACTAAGACGTCGCCTAACTCTGTGGGATTATAACTACTGATTAACATAGCGTTTCCTTTCTGTTTTAACTCATTCTGATATATTATTTTAAACGATCTTGGTATACTATAACTATAAATAGGAACTAAAAGAGGAGTGACTCACAATGTCCAAAAAAGAAACCGTCATTACACAAGTTGCAATCGGCTCAATTGGTTTAACAACTGGCGCCTTGGCAAGCTGGTTTTTATTTCATAAAAAACGGGTTTCCGCCAACGCTATTTTGGAAACTGTTCGCAAGGCTTTCTTAAAAGAAGGTCCGATTGAAGGTTCCTGGATAGAAATGAAACAAGCACCCTTGCAAAAATTTGCAATCAAAACAAACGTCTATTATGGCGGGATTACTCGCTATGAAGACGGGGACCTAATTCAATACGAGTTTTTAGCAGACGCAAAAACAGGCACAATTATTGATATTTATCGTCTCTAAAAATGACTTTTTAGTTTGTAAATGCGCTGTCCTTTTTCACTAAATTTGTGTTCATACTCGGTTTCAACGTTCTCCAGTGCTTCATCACTATGATGCAAATCTAAATAAACACCGTCAAATACCAGGCCAAAATTATTCATACTTAAAAGGGAGTATTCGAATAAGCCCTGATTATCAGTTTTTAACTCAATAGCTCCATGTTCCACCAAAATTGTGCGATAAACTTGCAAGAAGGTTTTGTAAGTCAGTCGTCTTTTTTCGTGCCTTGTTTTTGGCCAAGGATCAGAAAAATTCAAATAAATACGGTCAATTTCACCATCCTCAAAATATTCATTCAAATCGGCCCCATCAGCTAAAACCAATTGTAGGTTTGGTAAGCCATTGGCCAAGGCTTTTTTCAAGGCAATTGCTGCCACTGAACGTTGAATTTCAATACCAATAAAATTAATTTCCGGATATTTTAAAGCCATTTCGACAATAAAATGGCCCTTCCCCATGCCGATTTCAATCCGAATTGGTTGTGGCTTTTTAAATCGAGCCTGCCAATTTCCCTTAAATTCAATAGGATTGGTACTTATCACTTCAGGGTGAGCCGCAATCAGTGGTTCAGCCCATGGTTTATTTCTAACTCTCATTATTTTTCCTCAAGTTTCTCTTCAAAATTCCGTCATCAATTAATTCTATAGATTGTCCCCACACGCGTCAAGAATTCATTTTCTTAATTCGACTAGGAAAATAAAGCTTAACTAAGAGCCAAACTTCAATTACTCCTAGTACAAAACTCAAGCCGGCTTGCACTATAGAAGTATTTGCGATGCCGACAACCAACGCAAATAAAATAACTGTCCCCATCAGCAAACGACTGACTAACCAATTAAAACCTGCATTTTTGATTGCATTCTTAATGGGATATAAATGTGTGAAGACATTTTCATTATAATTGACTAACAAAGGTAACAATTGAAAACTGATTAAATAGATAAACAGGATTTGCAAAAACAGCGACAAATACATATTTGGCACAAAAATCAATAGCACCATTCCCAAAATAGTCAAACGAAAATATAAGCCACTATAAATCGTACTCCGCATGAGTGCGCGGGAAAACAAATAAACATATGGATTTTTTGAATGACGATCGACCATAGTGAGCAGCCGGTCTAAATATTTACGCCGATGAACCGTTCCGTGGACATTCGGTACATCTGTAAACAAGTTAAAGAAACGATAAATCCTTAACATTCGCTGCTCTTCAACGTTAACGGCTAAATTCCAGCTTAACGATCTTTGTTGCCACTGACTGTTTTCTCTAAGTACTTCAATCAGGCTCTGTACAATTGACAAACCAATAGCAATCCAAACGTTCAAATAAATGCCCATGATCATCCATAATATGGGTAAAATCCAGTCCATTACTAGGCGTTGCCACCACAAAAAAACTTGATTTTGATATAACTGATTTAATGCCATAGAAAGTTGACCAAATTTTAGAATAACCACGGTAATCCCAAAGCCCAAAATTTGCCAGCCGGAAAGATGAAACGCAATAGCCATAAATGGAAATAAAACTGCTATTCCAACAATTTCAACACAGGCACTAAAAATTGCACTATGCACACGGGCTTGTTTTAGGTAAGCATGCATGTCATGTTCTCTAGGAAGCAAAAAAACCGGGTCAGCTTTTTTTAATAAGGTCGCTAAATTGCCTATTTGCAGAATTACCACTAAACATAAAATGGTAACCGGTCCTGCCCACCAACTTGTTGTTTTAAAACCTTTCAAGAAATTGGAATATCCATATCCAAGACCACCTACCAAAAACATCAAAGCAATCACAAAATGATCATTTAAAACGTATCGTAAATATTTCAGCATCTCCAGAAAGTGAGCACGTTGTCTTTTCTTCCAAAGATCAGTCATGTGATTCACCCTCTCTTGCCAATCCAAGATAGATATCTGTCAAAGATTGTCCTAAAGTTGGATTCTGTTTTCTTAAGGAAGCCAAATCACCTTGAGTTTGAATTTTACCGCTATGAAGCAAGATAAATCGATCACAGTATTTCTCTGCCGTATCCAAAACATGGGTGGACATCAACACAGCTGCACCATGCGATTTTCTATCATTAATTAATTTCAATAAATCATCGGTTGCTAATGGATCAAGTCCTAAAAAAGGCTCGTCAATAATGTAGAGTTTGGCATCTGTCAAAAATGCACAAACAATCATCACTTTTTGTTTCATTCCTTTGGAAAAATTATCAGGAAACCAATCCAATTTGTTAGCAAGCCGGAATGTCTTAAGCAATTCGGTTGCCCGTTGCCAAGCTCGAGCTGCATCTAAACGATATGCCATAATCGTAAGGTTGATATGTTCTTTTAAAGTCAATTCTGGGTATAAAACGGGTAATTCGGGAATATAAGCAATTTGTTTTTTATAGGCATCACTATCTTGATAAACTGTTTTCCCATCAATCGTGATTCTACCCTTCTGTGGCGTCAACAACCCAATGATGTGATTTATAGTTGTTGATTTTCCGGCTCCATTTAACCCGATCAATCCAACTAGTTCACCCTCGTGGACCTCAAAATTAATGTCTTTTAAAACAGGGATTTGTGAATATCCGCCGACTAAATGCTCAATTTTTAAAACCATTCTAGTTTCTTCCTCTTTCAATACTTGATTTGATTCGATTATATCATGATCTTCCCGTTTTCACAGGTTTCATGAGCAATGTTCTTTTGGGCTTACCTCTAAATATTGGTATAATGAAATCAATTAAGAAAAAGAGGTAATCAATATGGCTAACAAACGTGATGCATCTTGTATTTTTTGTGAAATTATTGATGGTGAAATTCCTAGTTATACAATCTACGAAGACGAAAACATTAAGGCCTTTCTAGACATTTCTCAAGCAACTCCAGGTCATACACTCATTGTCCCCAAAACTCACGTAAAGGACATTTTCGAATACGATCCCGAGTTAGCTTCTAAAACTTTTGCTAAGATTCCTTTAATTGCACAAGCTATTAAGGCTAGTAACCCCAACATCATTGGTATGAACATTGTTAACAATAATGGGTCAATCGCCTACCAATCAGTTTTTCACTCTCATTTTCATCTTATTCCTCGTTACTCTGAAAATGATGATTTCAAAATGATCTTCGGTGACAACACAGATTCCTACTCGAAAGAACAACTTGTTGCTATTCAAACAAAAATAAAATCTGAACTGGAGGCTTAAAAATGGCCAAAAAAAAGAACCACCGTTTACTCAAGCTCACCGTTTTGTCCCTGCTAGGATATCGTGGTGGTAAATATGTTCTGTCCCACCCCGATTTTTTAACTAGTATTAAGCAAAGTTTTACAGAAACCATTGAAAGTATCCATCATTTCGGCCAAGCAGTCACCAAATTAAAGGACAGCACTCAAAAATTACAGCAAGCTGTTGCCGACAGTCAACCCACTTTAAATGCCATTCAAAAAGATGTTGACCACTTTCAATATAAATTACAGCCCCGATTAGAAAGAATTGAAAAGCTGACTCAAGATATTAATAAACAACTAGATTCTATTGGTTCTGATAAACCAACAAAATAATGATTCATGAATATAGTTTGAATTTTTATTAAAGATTCATGTAGGCTTATAAAACAAACGGTTTGTATGTTATGATGGGAATTGAAGTTTTTCAAACAATTTAGTTAGGATGTGTTTATGGATGAAGAAATGGTTAATTGCATTAGCCAGCGTTTTTATGGCAGTGAGTTTAGCTGCATGTAGTAAAACAGTTGCAACAACAAAGGGTGGTAAGATCACCGAAAGTGCTTATTATAGTAGCTTGAAGTCAACTTCAAGTGGTAAACAAGTGCTTCAACAAATGATCTTGAATAAAGTTCTCGAAAAGGACTATGGTAGCAAAGTTTCTAAGAAAACTGTTACTAAGCAATACAATGCTTATAAGACAGAATACGGTACCTCATTCAAGAGTGTTTTGACACAAAACGGAATGACAGCTTCAAGTTTTAGACAAGAAATTCGTTCTAATTTACTTTTGAAGGAAGCCGTAAAAGATAATGCTACAATCACTAATGCTGATCTTAAGAAAGAATGGAAGACCTATGAACCAAAAGTTACGGTCGCACAAATTCTTGTTTCAAAGAAATCAACTGCAGAAACAGTTATCAAAAAGCTTAAAAAGGGCGAAAGCTTTACTAAGCTAGCCAAACAATATTCTACCGACAGTTCTACTAAGAACAAAGGCGGAAAACTTTCAGCATTTGACGATACTAATACTTCTTTAGATTCCAGCTTTACTAAAGCTGCATTTGCTCTTAAAGAAGGCGAATACACCACTACTCCTGTTAAGACAACTTATGGTTACCAAGTAATCAAGATGCTCGACTATCCTTCTAAAGGTAAGATGAGTGATCATACTAAGGCACTTAAAGAACGTATCTGGACTGCTGATATGAGCAGTAGCTCTAAGTTAAAAGCTGTTGTTGCTAAGGTTCTCAAAAAGGGTAATGTTTCAATCAAAGATAGCGATTTGAAGAATGTACTTTCAGATTATCTATCAAGTTCAAGTTCTTCATCTAAATAAGTTCCAAAGTAAAAAGATCAACCAACTTCAAGTTTTGAAGTTTGGTTGATCTTTTTTTGCGCTTATTCTGATTGATGGCCAATTCGTTTATAGAAGTTACGTCCGTCCATTCCAAAAATACGTTCTGAGAAAGTGCCGTCTTTAGTATGGCTAAGTGCCCCGGTGACCATCTGAATGGACGCATCCAAATCATCTAACGCATGTAAGACAACCGCTTCTAATAATAAGGGTTCAATTGGTGAGCCATATTCTTTCAACCCATGATGCGAAACGATCATGTGCCGTAACAGTAAGATGTCCTCACTACTATCACTAATTTTCAGTTCTTGGCAGGCTTTGACAATTTCGCCGTCCATGATAACAATATGACCTAACAGATTTCCCTCAACGGTATAGGTTGTGGAAACTGGCCCTGATAATTCAATTGTTTTACCTAAATCATGTAAAATGGCTCCGGCGTATAATAACGACCGATCCACTTGAGGATATTGATCACTGACACTTTTGGCAAGTCGCAAAATAGATATTGTATGAAATGCTAGTCCACCCTGAAAGGCATGGTGATTTGTTTTTGCGGCCGGATACGTATAAAATTGTTCATCATACTTCTGGAGTAAAAAGCGGACGACTCTATTCCAATTTGGGTTAGTGATGTCAAAGAGAAGTTTGCTGACCTCTTCTTTCATATCAGCAACCGTCATTGGTGCTTTTTTTGTATACAAACTGGGGTTACTAGGTTCTGTTTCTGTTGCCAGTCTCATACCCAAAATCTTAATTTGCGGTGTTCCCTTGTAGTTTTCTCGTTTACCATTTAAAAAAATAACTTTTCCAGCTTCAAAGTTCTTAATATCTTGGGAACTAGCATCCCAAAATTTACCACCAATATCGCCGGATCGGTCTTCAAAAACCATTGCGAGAAAATCTTTACCATTTTTGGCCACACGTACCTCAGCACTCTTAATCAAAACAAAAATGTTTAAGGTATCATCAACTGCAAAGTCAAAAAGTTTTTTACTATCCATTATTAACCGCTCCTTATGCTTATTTAAGCCGAATTACTTGAGCCTTTGTATCTAAATCATCAATTTGATCATCAGCTGTAAAATAAATAACTTGATGTTCTTCACTAATCTGATTAAGTAGCGCCATCACATTTTGCTTCCGGTTTGAGTCAAAGTTGACAAAACCATCATCGATAATAATTGGCAAACTGACTAAATCAGCCATCACTTTTACAAACGCCAACCGAATTGAAACATACAACTGTTCGGCGGTTCCTTGAGAAAGTTCCCCCACTTCGGAGCTTTGGTGATCGGAATCAAATACAACAATTGTCTCGTCATCGAAACTAATCTTATTGTACCGTTTATTGGTTAACAAAGAAAAATATTGTTCAGCATAGTTCATAATCTTTGGTAATCGGCCTTGACTAGCTACTGATAAAGTTTCATCAATCCATTGAGCTGCTAATTTTTCGGTCAACCAATCACGTGTTTGGGCCAAGATCTCAGCCTCTAAGTTAGCCTGTTGTTGTTGCAAATTAGCGTAGGTTTCATCATTTGCTAATTGTTGCATTTGTGTGTTCAAAACTGTCTTTTGTTCAACTAATTTTTCCTGTTCATCACGCAACTGGGTCAAATTATTTTCTTGCCTGTGCAATTGGGATTGAATTTCTTCCTGATCAGAAAAGTGTTGCAAGTCTGTTAAAGTACTTTCCCCTAATTGCTGTTTAAGCTGGGCAACTTGTCCTATCATAGCCTCTTGATCAAACTGGGCTTTCTTAGCAGTCTCAAAACTTTCCCAATTTTTCAAAGAAAGTTTCTGGAGATATTCTGATTCAGCTTGCTTAGCTTTTTTACTTTCCAGTTCAACTTGATTAAAACGATCCTGATAATATTTTAGATCTTGTTTATTTTGGTGAGTAATCTTTTGTTCTTGTTCAATTTTTTTGAAATAGTCTGCTAGGTTCTTTAATTGCTGATTAATTGATCCTGTTAAAACTACCCAATCGGCCAATATTTTCGTTCTTTCATTAAACACCGCAATGATTTCTTGATTGTTATGTTGCTGACTTTGATTAGCTCGCTGATCTTCAGATAATCTCTCAAATCGTTTTAAATCATTTTGCATTGCCAACCAGGTTTGTGGATCAGTCTGCGAGATCCCTTTAGCCACACCAAATTTTTGAATCCGCTCGTTCACGTCCTTGCTTTGCTCTGTGATTTCTTGTAGCTGTTTTTGCAAACTTGTCACTTGAGTTTGTAAATCGTCTTCAGCATGATCTGTCTTGTTCTCATTTGGATTGATCAACCATCCACCTAGAATGATGAGTAATCCTAACACTAATAAACCTATTTTGACACCCATTGACAAACTAAGTGCCCAAGGCAAAATGATAATTATAAAACCAATTACTGAAAAGCTCATTTTTAGCTTGTCTTTTGAGTTATTTGAGTTAGGATTGGACGTTTTAAGCAGCTTGTCTTGTAATTCAACAACTTGGTTTTGCAGATTTTGCTTTTCGCGAGTTCGCTCACTTTTTTGCTTTAAATCACGTTGAAGCTGATCAAACTCCTCTTCACTAAAAGGCTCCGGAACTGTTTCTTGAATCCCCAGTTGACGCCGAATTTGATTTTGTTCCGCATCAATTTCAACCTGCTTTTTTCCCAACTGCTCATCTTGAATCACAACATTTTCAATCTTATTTAAATCCTGACGAATGTTCTCAAATTCTTGTTCATGGCTACTATAAAATAAGATTCGCGGATTTTGTTGTTCCTTTTGTTTTAGGTCGGAAATTTTTTCTTGCAGAGTTTGAAGTGTTTGTGCTGCTTCACTAATCTGCTGGTGATTATGTTCAACAGCCTGCATTAAATCGGAAGATATTTCCACAAAATGGCTGTTTAGTTTAGGCGCAAGCTCAAGATATTTTTGATAAGCATCCCAGCCAGACAAATCATGTTTTAGCTTATCTAGTTGGGCTTTGCTAGTTTCAATTTTTACCTGCAATTGCGACAACTTAGTTTGGTTCAAATTCATATCAGTCGCGTATTGTTTATACAATTCAGTTTCATTTGCCGCTTTTTGAACCGACTGACTAAGTGAATCATATTCTTTGAGTAACTTATTTAATGGCCGCACTCGTCCTTTAGGAGCATAAATTTTATCGGCACTCTTTTCAAAGGAACTCTGGAGGCCAATCCATTCATCGCTGCCAACTGCCCCAATTTTTAAAACTCGTTTACGAAATTCATCCCGATCTAATTGGCGCACCTCGGCTAATTCGCTTTGACTAAAACTAAACATCTCATTGAAAAGTGTTTCATCAACCGAACCCAACAAATTGCTCAACTCATCATTTGCCAAAACTTCTTGTGTTGCCACATTTGTTATGGTTAGCTTGCCGCCACTTTTTCCCTTTACACGGGTCAACAAGTACTGCTCATCATGGTTCTCAATTAATAGCTCACCGCCGTATTTGGACCCATTTTTGGGTTCATACCTCAAATAACGGTCAGCTCCTCTTTTGGTGCGAAAGCCAAACAAAACACTTAAAATAAACTGGCGTAAGGTAGATTTTCCGGCCTCGTTGGGACCTGAAAACACAGTTAAGCCATTCGTTAAATCAAACTGTTGGTCTTGCCATTTGCCAAACCCATAAACATTAATCTTTAGTATCTTCATCGTTTTGCTCCTCACGACCACCATTTTCAAGTAGTAAAGTTTCCGCTAAATCCTGGAGTTGTGTATCTTGAGACTTTTCATTTAGGGCTTCAGTAATAAATGAATAATTCAGTAATTTCCCCGCAATTTGAGTCACGTTTTCTTCAGTAAAAATCTTTTTGCGACTTTGCTCCCAAAACCCACTATCCAAAGCACTCAAATTGAATAGTTCTTGAGTTGGTACTGGTGTAATTTCATAAACCCAAGATTGGCTGTTTTTAAGAAGCTTTTGCTGAACAACTTCTAATAAACTACCATCTTTAATTCTTGTTAAAACCGCTCCAGATAAGGCTTGGACATTTTTTATTTTGACATCAATAAAATTAGGTTGTTTATCAAGCAGAATTTCGATGTGATGTAAAATTGTTTTCACAATCTCATCAAACGTGTCGGCCGCCGTCACCTCAATCGTGAGTGTTTGCCAATTAATCACTGAGGCTTCCTTAAATTTCGGAATGAGTTTTTTCCCCTTACTTGAAACCAAATAAAAGCCCTTCGTTCCTGGTTCATTTTTATGCCGTCCTTGTAAATTACCAGAATAAATAATGGCCGGATCTTCATTTAGAACCTGACGTTTGTGAATATGGCCAAGCGCCCAATAATCATAGTGTAAGTTTAATAATTCGGTTTTGGAAAAGGGAGCGTAGTTCGCTTCTGGTGCATTTAAAGAATCCAAACTACCGTGAACCGTACCAATTTCGAAATCAGCTTGATCACGTGCTGGAAATTCGGCCACAATATCTTCTTTCACAGCCTGTTTATCATAGCTAAAGCCAATGATAGAAACGGTCGTCCCATCCTTTAGCGTCAACTGCTCTTTTTGAGGATTACTTGAAAAGACATGCACATTTTTCGGATAATTAATAATTTCCGTATTGTCATTTAAATAATCATGATTACCATAACTCAAATAGACCGGAATTTGTTTTTGATTTAAGCGTTCGAATTGTTCGTTAACAAACAAATCCGCCCTAATGCTGTGTTGAACTTGGTCAAATAAGTCTCCTACAATTAAGACAAAATCCACATTTTCCTTAATGGCCGTCGTGACTAAATTAGAAAACGCCCGATACGTAGAATCATGAATAAGCTGCCACACTTGATCTGGTGCTTTTCGTAATCCTTTAAACGGACTATCCAAATGAATATCTGCTGAATGAATAAATTTCATAGTTTAACTCCTTGATTCATAAAAAAGGGCCAGAACAAATCATCATTTGCACTAACCCTGTTTGTATTTAAAATACGCTTTTTGAAGCGTTATTCATCTTAATTTTGATACAATTCTTGTATCGGTTTAGTAATAATTTGATTGATATCATTTAAAAGTTGGTTCAAATTGCGTTCTTTGTCCATCAACGCCTTAATGACATCCACGTTGCCAACTTGACTCGCAACTTCGCGTGCATGCTTCATCTCATCGTCAGTTAGATCTTCACCATTCATCTGTTTTTGCTGCAAATTAACTTGAACTTCTTGAAAATCTTTAAAAAGTTCATATGCCTTAGGATCTTTCTTCATTTCTGCATATGCTGCACTCAAACTCGTATACTCAGTTGTTTGGCGAATTTCTTCTTCCATTTTGTTTGCAGTATCGTAAATATTAACAGCCATTGTCTTCCTCCTAGATGTTTACGCTTTTATACTGATATTGTATCATACCAAAGCCGGTTTGATACGCGCATTCAATAAAGTTTAATTACCACCAAGAAAATTCTTGGCTTTATCAACCCATTCACTTGCCTTTTGCTTAAAGGATTCTGTTCCTTTTGAAAAGCTTTTTTCTGCGCTAGAAGTACCATTTTGAATACTGTCCCAAATACTAGAACCTGAACTGGAACTTTCCGCGGTAGCTAAAGTAGACGCATTGGTGGTATTGAAACTCGTGCCATCAGTATTTGGTAAAATGCCTTCCATCTCCGCCTTAAACAAGGAGCTTAAACCAACTCCACTTAGGTTTTCCAAATGGTTCGTTTTGGTGGTATCGTCAAAGCCTTCCCATGTGGCTACCACCATATCTGGCGTATAGCCAATCATCCATTCATCAGTGGTTGCGTCGCTAGTTGAGGCACCATCTACCTCAGTACTACCGGTCTTACCGGCAATTGTGTACCCAGCAGGTTTCGCATTCACGCCAGTCCCATATGAATCACTATAAACACCTATCATCATACTTGTCATTTCTTTAGCCACTTTTTTGGAAATCACACGTTTGGTTTGTGTCGTATTATTCACAATAGTCTTTCCAGAAGAATCCACAATCTTTCGAATAAAACCGGTTTGCGCCAGTTCACCATTATTCGCAAAAGCCGTGTAAGCACTTGCCAACTGGTAAGGCGAAATACCTGTCGTTAATCCACCCAGAGCTAATGCCAAGTTCTTATCACTTTTATCAATATTCAAACCAAATTTTTGAACAGACGCATACCCTTTAGCCACACCAATCTTATTAAGTAACCAGACTGCTGGGGCATTACGACTCTCCGCCAACGCCTTATACATTGGCAACGAACCCACATACTCATTGTTATAATTTTCTGGGCGATACTTGTTTGTCCCGTAGGATTGTAACTTGTCCGTCAAAGTAGAATCGTAGGAATATCCGCTAGACAATGCTGGTGCATAAACGGCAATCGGCTTCAATGTTGATCCAGGTTGACGTTTCATCTGGGTTGCACGATTAAAGCCCCTGAAAACGTGCTTGCCACGTCCGCCGACTACAGCGGCCACTCCCCCCGTTTTAGGGTTGATCGCAATTGAAGCCGCTTGTACTTTTGTCCCATCTGATGCATTCGCAGGAAAATAACTAGAATTCTTGAATTTTTCCTGCATACTTGTTTGATCGCTCTGATTCAAGTACGTGTAAATTTTGTAGCCACGATTCATGATATCAGATTCAGTCAAACCATAGCGACTAATTGCCTCGTTGATTACGGCATCAAAGTAATACGGATACTTATAGCCACTGGTATCTGAAAAAGTATTCGCGGTTGTTAAAGCCGTTCTTTCATACGTTTTTGCTTGAGAAGTCGTTATTTTTTTATTTTCGGCCATCAAGCTTAAAACGACATTCCGTCGTTGTTTTGAAGCCGCGGGGTGATCGGCCGGATTATATGCACTAGGTGACTTCAATATCCCCGCTAAAACAGCTGCTTGGGGGACTGTTAATTGACTTGCAGAAACCCCAAAATAGCGTTTAGAAGCATCTTGAACACCCCAGACACCGTTCCCAAAGTAAGCATTATTCAAGTACATTTCTAAAATTTCTGATTTAGTGTATACATTTTCGACTTCAATCGACAAAAACAGTTCTTTTGCCTTGCGCGTAAAGGTCTGTTGTTGTGATAATAGAGCGTTTTTAACCAGCTGTTGAGTTAACGTACTACCACCACCACTTATATAATTCCGCCTTAATACTTTATTCACTGCATACAACAATGCCGCCCTACCAATTCCTTTAACAGAGAAACCATACTCTTTATAAAAGCCTCTATCTTCAGTTGATATTACTGCATTTTGCACATTGATTGACATCTTGCTTAAGCTGACCCAAGTTCCCTTTTGAGAATACAAGGAGCCGGCTTTTTTATTTTTTGCATCATATACGACCGTTGGTTTTTCTAATTCTGTCTTTAGGTCAGCAACATTAGCCGTTTTGGCCCGGTAAGTCAGATAACCACTCATCACCAAAAAAAAGCTTAAGAACAAAATAATCAACCATCGCGTTAATTGAAATCTTCGCCAGTAACGACCAAAAAGGACTCTAAATTGACGCCAATATGGCGCTAAAAAATGACCAATTCGTTTAATTACCGTTAAAACCGAAGAAAGGAAATTATTAGTTTTCATAAAAGTCTCCGTTTAAATAGAATGTTAGCTGTATTGTATCACAGTTTAAGAACCCCTTTTAAATCCTCATCGAATTTTAAAAGACCCTTAAAAAGCGGCCGAAAAATTTTTCTTTTTGAAACCACAAAAACAGAGCAAAACTAGATTTTAACGATAATTGAGCCGTCGTCAAAGCTTCTGGTTTTACTCTGTATTCTTATTAGCCTTCAGCAGATAAATAATGAGCTAACTTTTGATGTAATTGAGTTGCTAATGCTTCATCGGGACTAAAAACCACAATCGTATCAAATCCCGCTAAAGTTCCAACGATTTCTGGCATCTGTGTATCATCAAAAACAGCTGCCAATCGATTACCATCATTTGGTGTTGTTTTAATAATATTAACAAACTGAATTTGATCAATTTGTTGTGCCGTTTGCTTAAAGGTTTTAAAAAGAGCTTCTGCTGGATCTTCATCATTGGTTTCAAAAATCATATACCTTTGATGACCTTCATGATCGGTTCCCTTTACAATATGCATTTCGCGCATATCACGAGAAATAGTAGCCTGCGTTGCCACAACTTGATGAGTTTTCAACAAGGTCATCAAATCATCTTGCTTCGCAACTAGTTGATTTGCAATAAGGTCTTTAATGATCTTTTGACGTTCACTTTTTTTCATAACTGCACTTCACTTCCGTATTAACTTTCTCAAGTATACCAAAATTCAAAAACACATAACAGTCTAGGCTTCTTCGGTATAGATTTCTGGAAAGAAAAGATATTTACGTGAATACTCCAGCTCAGTTTCATCAACTAATTCGTGAATAACTTGGCCAGCTGTTTCCCGGGTAGTGCCCGCAATTGTGGCAATTTCTTTAATTGTTAACGGAAACGGGATTTGTCTGCCGCCTTCCAATTCTATACCATGATGATTATTCAAGTACTTTAATACCTGCTCCACTCTTTTTGTTGCAGATGGAGTCAACGCCCTCTGAATAAAAATCTCCTCTTCTGAAACGACCTCTTGCATCTTTTTAATAATCATTAATGAAAATTTGTGATTACTTTTCAGCAAGCCCTCAAACGTTTTTGTTGGGATAAAAATGACTTCTGCGTTAGTCAACGCTGTAACTGTATAACAATAACGACTGTCAACAAACATCCCCCGTAACGGAAACAGCATATTGGGACTGAGAAAGCTCACGTAGGACGCGTCCTCTTTGGCATCGAATGATCTGATTTTTAAAAAACCCTTTTTTAATATAAACGTGTAATTTCGATCATCGTGCTGATCAACCAAATTCTGACCCTTGGCAATCTTCTTATAATGCAGACAACTTACCACCTTTTTATATTCGGAAGCTTTAAGAATATGACTTCCTGGGACATGTGCTAGATGACGCTCAAAAATTCTTTGTTGCTTGGGGTTAATCATATAGTTAGCCTCTTTTCAAAAAAATATAATGTATCTATTATCCCAGAAACAGATATAAAAGCCAAGAATTATTCTTAAAATAGTTTGACGTGATTTTTACTCACACTGATTTAAGAAATCACCTAATTTTTTCAATCCAATCTTTAACGTTTCTGTATCTGTACAGTAGCCAATACGAGCATGCCCTGGCATATCGAATCTAGATCCAGGAACAATTAATACGCCAGTCTTTTGCAACAACTCTTCGCAGAATTCTTCATCATGCATTTGAATATTTAGTTTGACACAGGCTGTTGAAACTTGTTCTGGCATAATTATTTCTACTTTGGGTTGATTCTTGACCCACTGCTCTAAAATTTTATGATTTCTTTGTACTAATTTTCCGTTACGCTGTAAAATGGCCTTTCGGTTTCGCAATGTCATACAAGCCAATGTATCATTAACCACACCGCCTGAAATCATTGTATAATCCCGATATTTTCTAAATATGTCGGCAAGTTCTTTAGACTGAGTTGCAATCCAACCAATTCGTAATCCAGGAACAGAATACGTTTTTGAAAGGCTATTTACAGAAATTCCCTTTTCATATAAATCAGCGATATCTGGAAATTCATCAATTTTATCCACCGGCTGATAGACTTCATCAGCTAAGACATAAGCGCCAACTTTTCTAGCCAACAAAACGACCTGCTCCAACAACGCCTTATTGAGGAGGCTGCCAGTTGGATTTTGAGCATTATTTAAACAAATCATCTTGGTTTTTGGCGAAATAAGCTGTCGTAATTGAGCCAAATCAGGTTGCCAATTTAAACTCTCTTTTAAATCCCACTCATCAACTTTCACGCCCAAAGACTTGGGCAAGTCATACAGTTGCTGGTAACTGGGATATAAGGAAATGATGTGATCTCCGGGATTCAATAAACTGAAGAGTGCCAAAAAGTTTCCACCGGTAGCACCATTTGTCTGTAAAATATTTTGACTATCAACCTGGTCGTATAGTTGCGCAACTAATTTTTTAAATTCTGGTGATCCTTCGATCCAACCATAATTTAATTTAGTGTTTAAATATTTAGTAAATGTCGCTGTCGGATCCTGGCTATCAAAACTAAGTAATTCCCCCAAAGTTAGTGAACTAATTGTGCTCTGCGAGATATCAAATTGAGCCGCTTTTTCATTTTTGTTTAGCCATTCTTCGACACCAAAGCCTTTGATTTCCATCTTTGTTTCCTCCTCAAATATAATTCGACTCAATTAATACCTCAACATATCTATTGTATCAGGTCTTAATTTTGCATGCTTCGAGATTCCCTACTTTTGAAATGAGAAATTCTTCTCATTTTCGGCTATTTTGGCCTATATTTAAGAGGTTGAGGAAACTTTTTCCCCAACCTCTTCTTTTTTATGAATTTCATTAGGTAAAACATGATCAATATCCTCACTTTTACCTAACTTACGATTTTTTGTAAATTACATTTCTGATGGTGCTTGGACACCCAAAAGGCTCAAAGCAATTTCTAGCACAACACTGACACTTTGAACAAGTGCAAGGCGCGCATTTAAATCGTCGTCTTCAACTAACACTTTTGAATTGGCATAGTATTGGTTGAAAGATTTGGCTAAATGTAGCGCATATTTAGCAATAACTGAAGGTTCATATTCCTTTACTGCCCGTAAAATAGTCTCTGGAAATGCTTGCAAGAACTTCAATGTTTCCCAAGCATTAGGATCTGCTAAGTTCAAGTCGGTAATTTTCACTTTATGATCCGACTTTCTTAAAATACTTTCCGCACGTGCTCTTGTGTATTGCACATAAGGACCAGTTTCGCCTTCAAAACGAACAACTTCGCTCAAATCAAAATCAAACGAGTTCATACGCTCATTTTTCAAATCATGGAAGATGACAGCTCCTACCCCAACTTCATGCGCGACCTTATCAGCATCCTTCAAATCAGGGTTCTTAGATTGAATTTGTTGTTTAGCTAAATCGATGGCATCATCTAAAACTTTATCTAGTAAGACAATTCGACCAGAACGAGTTGACAGCTTCTTACCATTCAACGTGATTAAACCAAACGGAATGTGGTGGATATTATCTGACCAATCAAAGCCCATTTCTTTTAAAACAGCTTTCAACTGTTTAAAGTGATTAATCTGCTCTGCACCAACGACATATAAAGATTGTACAAAGTCATAAGTCCGTTTTCGATAAATAGCAGCTGCCAAATCACGGGTAATATACAGAGTTGCGCCATCTGTCTTCTTAATTAGCGCCGGATTCAAATTATATTTATCAAGGTCAACAATTTCTGCTCCTTGACTTTCTTTTAAGAGGTTCTTATCCTCTAAGAGTTGAACAACTTCATCCATTTTATCATTATAAAAAGCTTCACCCTTATAGGAATCAAACGTAATTCCTAACTTATCGTAGATCCGTTTAAATGATTTCAATGAAACAGAACGGAACCATTGCCAAAGTTCAGTGGCTTCTTTGTCGCCATCCTCAAGCTTTTTAAACCATTTGCGCGCTTCATCATCTAGTTCAGGGTGTTCCTGGTCTTCTTTATGAAAACGCACGTAATATTCAAGTAATTTATTGATTGGATCAGCTTTAACTTCTTCTTCACTTCCCCAGAGTTTGTAGGCTTCAATAAGCTTACCAAATTGGGTCCCCCAATCGCCTAAATGATTAATTTTAACGGGTTGGTAACCCGTTTTGGATAGCAAATTGGCCAAAGAATTACCAATTACAGTTGATCGCAAATGACCCATTGAAATTGGTTTAGCAATGTTAGGCGAAGACATATCGATTGGCACTTTACCGTTATTACCGATTGTGGCATCCCCATAGTGGCTATTTTGCGTTAAAACGGTTTGTAAAACTTCATTACTGAACGTACCTTTATCTAAGAAGAAGTTCACATAAGGTCCTTGTGCTTCAACTTTTTCATAACCAGATTTATTGATTTGTTCCACTAAATCCTTTGCGATCATTTGTGGGGCCTTGTGCAAAGTCTTAGCCAACACAAACGTTGGAAAAGCATAATCTCCAAGATTTGTCGCCTTTGGTACTTCAATCTTTTCGTAAACTACCTGCTCATCTAACTGATTATCTAAGGCATCTACAATACTTTGTGCCACTTGTTTCTTGTAATTCATCTTTAGTTCCTCCATTTATAAATTCAAATTAAAAAAGTCTCTTACAAATAAACTTTGTAAGAGACGAGAAAACCCGCGGTACCACTCTAATTGATTTTAAAATCCACTCAATTTCTTAAATTATAAACATAAAAGCACGTTCACTAACTTTTTCTATTCGGCTTCCACCATTCCGAACTCGCTAAAAGAAAATGAATTAGGTACTACTCTCTTACGGAAAAGCGGGCAACGGGAATCGGACCCGCGACGCAAGCTTGGGAAGCTTGAATTTTACCACTAAACTATGCCCGCAAACACAAAAGTAAGTATAGCATATTGACCAATTTTTGTCATGAATGTTTTCATCTAACTAGTCACTTACTAACCTACTCTATCATAATTATTTTGCTCTTAACTTTGTTGCTAATTCAATTGACTTATCAACCAAGATTGATTGAGAATCAGCAACTGGAAATTTCAGTTCAGGAGCCAGTTCTTGCGCGTAAGATAATTCCGTACAACCTAGAATAACAACCTCAGCACCTTGCTCTTGAACCATTCGTTTCACAATTTCATGGAAAAGCTCACCATCAACCTGATTTTGGTTTTTAATATCATCAAAAATTAATTCAGTCGTTAGCTTTTGAATTTGATCAGTTGGTTTCACAACTTCTAAATTCTGTTGAATTAGTTCCCGATCATAAATGCCATCAGTCGTGGTTCCTTTTGTTCCAATAACCCCAATTCGCTTAGCATCTGGATAATTCTTTTTGATGTAACTTACAGTTCCTCGTGGCATATGCACAATTGGTACAGGTGTTGCCGCTTGTAAATCATCATAAAAGTAATGAGCAGTATTGCAGGCAATCACAAAAAAACTAGGTTTTAATTGACTTTGTTCCTTAATATCCGCCAACAGATCAGGTAATGGACTTGGTTGAGAATGGTCCATCAGATATGTGGAACGATCTGGAACTGTGGCATGGTTTACTAAAATATAATTAAAGTAATCTTGGTCTTGATGAGCGGGTGTTCGTTTGTTTAACAACCGCAAATAACTTTCCGTTGCCGGTGTCCCCATACCACCAATAATTGTAAAGAAATCTTTCATTTAACTCATCCCTTGTTTTCTTCAAAATAACGATCAAAATTTTTAGCATAGTTGTGATTCATCCAAGTCAATAACGCAAATCGCTTAGGATTCATATCTTTTTTATCAAAAGCTGTCATCCCATATCGTTTTTGCTTGATAAGTTGTAAGGCGGTTAATTTATCTCGGTTATCACGGGCATATTTTTTGAACACCCGAATTGGCACGCCTAACCATAACTGATGGGTATCCTCAGATCGGTTAGCATAGACAGTCGGCTTATTCTTCAAATCTTCGCTCACATAATCTTGCACAACCCACTGAGCAAGATTATAACCATTCAACGTCACAAAGAAACTGCTTCGTCCTTGGCGTAAGTTAATTTCAAATAGTTTATAGGTCTTATCACGAGAATCATACTTCAAATCAAAATTAGCATAACCGGTAAAATTGATCTTTTCTAAGAAATCTTGGATCGTCTTATAAATCGTCGAATTGTATTCAGGTAAAATTGCCACATAATTGCCGATAGCAGATGGTGCAACATCTTCTAATAGAGGATGACCCAAACACATCATTTTAACGTGATGATACTGATCCACATAGGCATTCAAGACACGCATGTTACTGTCATCACCAGGGACAAAATCCTGTAAAATCAAATCGGAAGTATAGCCATTGTCGTAAATCTTCCCAACAATTTCATCAAACTCCGCACGTGATTGAATACGAAAGGCCTTTTTTCGACCCTCAAAATGAATATCAAGCCATTCCACACTGTTGGCAGGTTTTAAAGCGACTGGATAACCAAATGGTTCTTCAATTTCTTCAGAACTTTCATATTCATCTTTAGTAATGATTCTAGTCTTAGGATATGGTAAATCAAACTCATCACAAATTTTATAAAAACGTTCTTTGTTGTTTAATTGACGTAGCAAATCATAATCAACATATGGGCAAATGAAGGTTTTAGAAAGTTCTTCTTTGTGTTTTGAAATTAATTCGGCATATCCATCACCCATTCCAAGCAAAATCACCTTTTCAGAACGATTTTCATAACGCTTGGCAATCTTCTTCATCGTTTCAAAGAAAACGGGATCCTCTGAAAAACCAGGAATCAACTCCAAATCCACGATTTTTGTGAATCGGGTTGGAGCTAATTCTTTTTCTGCAAATGCTTTGACCTTTTTGCCAGTCATTTTATAAAATGAACGCGCCATTCCATATGCATTAAAATCACTACCTAATAGCACTGGTATATAATCATTTTTTGAGTTTTCCATTACGCCAATCCTTTCAAAACTTCTTTTGCAACTTTCATATCTGTTGGCCAAGGAGTATCAACTCCTCTGACTTTTTGATATGGGTCCTCTCCTTTAGCTGCTAAGACAACAACATCCTCTGGACGACTAATTGAAATTGCCCGTTTAATTGCAGAATAACGATCAATAACTTTTTCAACCTGCACTTTTGTATGATCAATGTAGCTGTCAATCACATCAATGATTGCACTTGGCTCTTCAAACCCTGGATCGTCCGTCGTTAAAATTGCAACATCTGCATGAGCAGTGAGCGCCTCGCCAAAGCCCTTTCGCCGAGAAATTCCCTTGTCTCCTGGACTACCCACAACCACAATCATACGTCCTTTTGGATACTGACTTTTTAAAAAGCTCAAAAGGGCATTCATGCTGGCATAATTATGGGCATAATCAACATAGATGACCCCATGATTTTTCGAAACCACGGATTCCATTCGGCCCGGGACTTTCATCTTTGTTAACAAGTTGTGCGTTTGATCATAAGTCGCACCAGCTAATCCGGCAGCAATCAAGGCACTTGTGGCGTTGCTTTGATTATAGTCACCAGGCATACTCAAATCATAACGACCATCAATCTTTAAAACTTTTGCTCTTGGACTTACTGCTTTGACTTCAATCTCGGTCAATCGCAAATCATCACGATCATTATAAAAAACAACATCAATAGGAACTGCGCGATTAATTTTAGCATTTGCCTGCTTAAATAAATAAATTTTTTCTGGATCTGTCGTTGCACGAGCAGCCTGATAAATTTCTTCAAGATGGGCAGTTTGTGCATTAATCACACAAACATCCGAATTAACCATCAATTGCATTTTACAATGCAAATAATTTTCAAATGTCGGATGTTCATTACGGCCAATATGGTCAGGCGTAATATTCAGGAATACTCCTACGTCATAATGTAGACCATATACCCGATTTCGTAAATAAGCCTGTGAGGAAACTTCCATAACAAGCGAATGCATGCCATTATTGACAGCTTCTCGCATATCGTGAAATAAATTTAACGATTCAGGCGTTGTTAAATCAGATTTAAATTCTTGTTCTGGTTTAGGTCCCGTTATACGATCAATGGTTGAAAATAAGGCAGCTTTATTTTCCGAAATGGTTTTTAAAATATGGTGCGTAAAATAAGCCGAAGTTGTTTTACCTTTTGTGCCTGTGAAAGCAATGATAAACAAATCATTTTGCGGATAATCATAAAAAGCTGCCCCTATTAACGCCATCGCTTTGGTCACGTCGGTTACAATAATGCCACACATCATTGGAACTTCTTCAAATTGCTGTTCTGCAATGTAAACCGTCGCGCCTTTATCCTGTGCGACTTTTAGATAATCTGGTTTAAAATTACCCTTACAAAAGAAAAGGTCATTGGCAACTGCATGACGAGAGTCATATTTAACCCCCGTTATTTTTTGATGATCGCCTTTAACATTATTTACTATTTGTTTCAGTAAATGATGTTCTTTTAAAATCATGGTAATTTCGGCAATCTCGAGTGCCATATTTTCCATCTCCAAATATTAAACTTGTGTGCGACGAACTAACTTACTTGTTGTGGCTGTAGTATTTTCTGGGAAATAAACTTCATACCACAAAATAAAGGTGTAAATTGTAAAAATCTTTTGCATACTTGATTTGCCATTAATATGTTCATGCAGAATATGCATTAAAGCCTCTGGTTTGAAAAAACGTTTGGCAACATCAGAGTTAAAGGCTGTTTCAATCCGTTTACGATACTTGTCTTCTTTAATCCAACTCGCAATTGGGGATGGGAAACCCATCTTCTCTTTCTTCGCTACTCGTTCTGGAAGTTCACTTTCAGCAGCCGTTCGCAAAGAAATCTTTGTCTCTTCTTTATGAATTCGAGTTTTAATTGGCATCGTTGCCGCAAACTTAGCCACTTCTTTATCAACTAATGGTGTGCGAACTTCCAAGGAATTACACATACTCATCCGATCTGCCTTATGCAAGATATCAAATGGTAGCCAAGTATTGATATCAAAATATTGCATTTGAGTCATTTCATCTTTGCCCTTGACCTCATCAAAAATATGTTTGGTGTAAGCACCAGAATCCACATTTATACTAGGATCACGTAAGATTTCATCCCGTTCATGTTTGTCAAAAACATAATTAACTCGGTAATAACGTTCACTTAATGGCTCTGCACCTCGAACTAAGAAACGTTTGCCATGGAATCTTGGCAGATTTTGAACCAGTTTAGCAAGACCTGTACGCACAAACTGAGGTACCCATTTTTGATAACGTTCAAATGGAAATGCTTCTAAATAAGTGTTATACCCACCAAAGAATTCGTCGGCACCCTCACCTGACAAGGCAACCTTCACATGTTCCCTTGTCCCTTTAGACAAGTAATAAAGCTGCATTGCTGAAGGATTGGACAATGGTTCATCCATGTAATACATAATGGTTGGCAAAATATCAAAATAGTCGTCACCATCCATCGTTAAAGGTGTGTTTTGTTGATGAATTTCTTTTGCAAATTCAGTCGAATAACTTAATTCACTGTACTTTGAATTATTAAACCCAAGTGAAAATGACTGAATTGGCTTTAATTTAGCTGCTTCAGCCAAGACATAGCTTGAATCGATCCCACTTGATAAGAAACTACCAACTTCCACATCCGCAATCATATGAGCCTTCACAGAATCCTTGACAATTCCGCGAATCTTCTTGGCATCACCTTCAATGGTTTGTGATTCGTCAATATGATCATAATTAAATTTAAAGTACGTATGGGTTTCAGTTTTGCCGTCTTTGTGCAAGAAATATGTTCCAGGTAAAAGTTTGTACACATTCTTGAACATTGTTTCTTTTGAAGGAATGAATTCAAAACTTAAATGAATTGGTAGCAATTTTTCATTGAATTCTTTGTGGAACTTTGGATGCTCCAAAAAGGCTTTGATTTCTGATCCCCAAAGGAAGGATTCACCATCATCATAATAGTAAAGCGGTTTAATTCCAAAATGATCCCGCGCACCAAACACTTCTTTTTTCTGCGTATCATAAATCACAAAAGCGTACATTCCGCGAAGCTTTTGTAAAAGGTCTGCCCCCCATGCATCATAGCCATGGATCAACACTTCGGAATCTACATCAGTTTGAAAATTATATCCTAATTTTTTTAATTCTTCACGAATCTCTTTATAATTGTAAATTTCACCATTAAAAGTTAAAACTTTGGTTTTCGTTGAGTTCAGCATTGGTTGTTTACCATGTGCCAAATCAATAATTGAGAGACGTCTAAAACCTAAAGAAGCATCTTCGTCTTGAAAATAAGCCTCATCATCTGGACCACGATGTTTAATCCGGTCCGCCATTGATTTAATAACATCAGAATTGACATCAGTTTGGTTGAGATACCCCACAAATCCACACATTTTATAGACTCCCTTTTTTTTCTTAGTTATATTAGTTATTTGATTGATAATTTAACGACTTGATCCTCAATTAATAAATTACCGTAACAAAAATATTTTACCAAATTTAGCACTAGAATACTACCAGCAGTGAAAACTCAATAATTGCCATCCGTCTTTAATCTTATCTTGATTTTCCATTTTTATTGTCAGCAGTTCTTGAAAATCGTTGAAATTTGCTAATCCTTATGTAATAGTATGATTAACATTTAATTAGAAAATTATGAGCTCCACAGAAAGGCGTTATTTCCTATGAAAAATAAACCGGTTTTATTTACAAACATGTTGGTCAATATGGGTATTGGTCTGATTATGCCGATCACCACCCTTTACATTCATAGGACTTTAAACAAAAGCTTAGTAACTGCAGGTTACGTGCTTTTTTGTTTTTCAGGAGCTATGATGATTGGCAACCTGATTGGCGGCAAGCTCTTTGATAGTTGGCGGCAAAAACCACTCATGTATGTGAACGGAATTGGCGTTGTGACTGCTTTATTTCTACTAGGGCTTTTCCCACAATGGCCGATTTATCCGGTCTTAATCACGCTATACGGCCTGTTTTTAGGTGGCCTAAATTCCGCCATTAATGGTTACATTGCCTTCCTTCAAGTCCAAGATCCTAACATTTTTAATAACGGTTACTGGTTCGCTAGCTTAGGCATGGGATTTGCTACCTTTATGTCAGGAATTTTATTTGGGATTAGTATCCGCATGGTCTTTTTTAGTTCTACTGTCTTATTTTTGTTAACAACACTGCTGATTAGACTGTCATTTAAAACTATCAAAAAACATCCAGTAACCACTAATCAAGGTATAACTGATAACGGTTCTCGACACGCTCTAGGAAGTATTCTCATTATTTGTTTGGTCATGGTCATAATTTGGATCTGCTATGAACAGTGGAATAGTAATGTTTCGGTACTGATGGTTGCTAAACACATCTCTGTTCCTAAGTATAGTCTCCTTTTTACAATCAGTACTGTAGAAATTATTTTAATTCAACCATTTACCACTCGTTTATTCAAACCCAGTTTTAAGGCCGAAAAAATGCGCATTATTTTAGGATTAATTTCGTTTGCCCTTTCTTATTTGGCAATTATTAATACTGGAAGCTACTGGCGTTATGTCTTAGGCATTACCTTAGTCACTTTTGGTGAAATGTTGGCCCTCATCGCAATCCCGGCTTTATTAAACCGGTTTGCTGATGATCGTAATCGAGGCACCATCCAATCTGTAGGGAGTTTTGCCGGATCCATGGGTCGCGCACTTGGTCCTTTATTTGGTGGCTATTTTATTACGGCTTTTGACTATAGCTGGACCTTCTTGGGCATGTTTATTATTCATCTATTGCTAATCATTCCGGTCTTCATGCTAAGGATGAATAAGCCCAAATAATTCTTCATTCTACTGGTAATTTGACTAGATTTCATTTATAATGGTTTTAGAATCATTCTAAATAAGAAAGAAGTTGCTGGGTATGAAACATACTACTAAATTTGCCTTAGTTGTCCTTCTTGGGGTTTTAGCACTTTTCCTAGAGTTTGTTTTCCATCTCAATTTAGTTGCTCAAATTATTATCACTGTGGTAGGAATCCTGATTTCGATCTCCATGTTAATTGAAATGATTAAGACCTTGCGTGCTGGCAAATATGGAATAGATCTGTTGGCGATCACGGCTATCATTGCTACCTTAGCTGTTGGGGAATATTGGGCAAGTATCGTAGTGCTCATTATGCTGACTGGCGGGGATTCCTTAGAAGATTATGCCGCCCATAAGGCAGGCAAAGAACTTCAAAATCTGCTCGACAATTCTCCACAAAATGCCCATGTGCTCTTAGATGGCAAAATTACCACCAAACCGGTTGATGCTGTTCAAATTGGTGACCAAGTTGTGGTCAAACCTGGCGAAGTCGTACCTGTTGATGGGATTGTGCTATCCGGCTCTTCAATTTTTGATGAATCTTCATTAACTGGTGAATCTAATCCAGTATCTAAATCGCTTAATGATGACCTGATGTCCGGATCCATCAATGGGGATGGCGCCATTACGATGAAAGTCACAAAAATAGCCGCCGATAGTCAGTATCAAACAATTGTTAAACTGGTCAAAGCTTCCGAGGCACAACCTGCTCACTTTGTTCGTTTAGCGGATCGATACGCCATTCCATTTACAATTGTTTCTTATCTCATTGCCGGAATTGCTTGGTATATTTCAAAAGATCCTGTTCGCTTTGCAGAAGTTCTCGTTGTGGCTTCCCCATGTCCACTGATTTTGGCGGCACCAATTGCGCTTGTATCTGGAATGAGTAGTGCGAACCGAAATGGAATTATCATTAAAAATGGTACAACAATTGAAAAATTTGCCACTGCCAAAACAATTGCCTTCGATAAAACAGGAACGCTGACGAAGGGAATTTTAGCCATCGATCAAATTAAAAGTTTGCCACCTTACACAAATGAACAATTATTAAGCCTTGCAGCTAGTGCTGAACAACAATCAAGCCATATCTTGGCCCGTTCCATTGTAAATGCTGTTGATTCTAAAACACTTTTGCCAGTTTCAGACATTCAAGAAGTTACCGGCATGGGTATTACGGCTCAAGTTGATCACCAACAGATCAAAATTGGCCGTCAAAAATTTGCAACTCGAGAAATTAAGCCGTTATCTAAACAAACTGCAATCTTTGTTTCCATCAACGATAAATTTGCAGGTTACATTACTTTTTCTGATCAAATTCGCCCTGAAGCACAAATTACAATCTCGCAGTTAAATGAATTGGGCATCAAAAACACCTTAATGATTAGTGGCGACCAAAAAGCTACTGCTGAAATGGTCGGTAACCAAATTGGAATCGCAAAAGTTTATTCTGAGTGTTTACCTAAAGACAAAATTGCGGTTTTGAAGGATCAAGAAAATCATCTCCGTCCGGTTGTTATGGTAGGTGATGGCGTCAATGATGCGCCATCATTAACCGTCGCTGATGTTGGAATTGCAATGGGCGCGCGTGGTTCAACCGCTGCCAGTGAATCGGCCGACATTGTGATCCTAAAAGATGATTTAGGTCGAGTTGCGCGTGCTTTGAGCATTTCTCAATATACTATGAAAATCGCGAAACAATCCGTTTTAATTGGCATTTTTATCTGTATTGGTCTGATGCTCGTCGCTGCCACTGGTATCATCCCTGCCTTGCTTGGCGCGCTATTTCAAGAAGTTGTCGATACCGTCACGATTCTTTGGGCCTTACTTGCCCATCGAGATAACGCTAGTCTAAAAGCATTAATTGCGCAACAAAAGAATAATTAATTCCACAAAAAAACTATTCATGTGAAGTGCCTTTGCATTCCACGTGAATAGTTTTTTTACATTGCTTCTTCAACATCTTTTGGTTCGCGAATCTTCGCTAAAGCTGTATCAATTTGACCCAGTACAGTTTCAACATTTTTTGGATTCTCTAAATCGTACTTTTGTAAATCAATTTTGAGCTTAGGACTTGCATCGTAATCACGATACCATTCTTTATACGCTGCCCACATCTTAAGATAATAGTCCTCAAGTTCAGGATTATTGTCGAATTGTTCATAGTCACGACCCCGCTTTTTAATACGATATAAAATCGTATCAAAATCGGTTTCCGCATACACCATCAAGTCTGGTGCTTTCTTAGGAAGGTCATTCAACTCATTCATCATATTATCCAGAAGATTCAAATAAACACCAAATTCGGTATCTGTAATGTTACCTTCTTTATTATTTTCACGAGTAAACAATGCATCTTCATAAATTGAGCGATCCAAAACATTATTATCATCAGAAAGTGCTTTTTTTATCATTGCAAATCGTTTATTTAAAAAATAAATTTGCAGTAAAAATCCATAACTTTTTTGATCAGAATAATATAATGGCAATACTGGATTATCACCAACTGGTTCGTAAAAAGCTTTTGAACCATAATGCTTTGCAATCTTTCCAGTTAACGTTGTTTTCCCGACACCAATCATTCCTGCTGTAATTATCACCATACAAGGCCCCTCTTTTATCTATAATCAATATTTAGTATATCATAACTAATTGGTCTACAACATATTGCGTTTCATTTTAAATTATGCTGTCGTCTTTAAACAAGCTTAAACGTTTTCCTTACGCTATTTCTCAAATAAATTAAAGTATATTGATTTCAACTTTTATTAATTAACCGCATTTATTCAAAATTTCAAAATCAAAAAGTGCACCAATAAGCATACCATATTCAGATGCCAAAATTTAGACCTAATTTCAAACTTCCCTATTTTTTATGAATTTGAACGCACCCTTTGTTCCAAGTTGCTTTTTATAAAACTGTTTTCCCCGTTACAAAAAACAAATTCTTAATCTGTTCCAAAGCAAAAACAGCTCCGTCCCTGTCATTACCAAGGAAAGAGCTGATTTTATAGAATTTGTAGCAATTTTGAAAATAGATTAAAACTAGTAAATAGTAAATTATGCCCCACTTCGGCAGCGTGCAACAAAACACTCAAAAAAGCCCTTAGCGACCTTAAAATAGTTAAAACGGGCTTTCACTTTCATTCGTTAAGACATACTCATGTGGCCTTCTTATTAGCCTCTGGAATAGATCTGTATGTGATCTCTAAACGGTTAGGCCATTCTGATCTATCAACTACATCGAAAATATATGCATATCTGATTGATGAGTTTAAAGCACGATCTGATCAAAAAATAGAAAAAGAATTAAATAAATTAACTGTTAAAAAGGCATCAGATAAGGCGTCAAAGATTTCCTAGCTGTGCAAAATTTGTGCAAAATGTATTTACTTGTTAGTGTTTTCTAGTGCTTTCTTGTGATAACGAAAAATCAGGAATGCCGGTATAAAGCCATTCCTGATTTCTAAGAAGTTCCTATATTGTACTAAAATGCCCCAGGCAGGATTCGAACCTGTACATGGTTGCCCATACAGCGACCTGAACGCTGCGCGTCTGCCAGTTCCGCCACTGGGGCTAAACAACAGTAATCATTTTACACTATATTCAAAAGAATGAAAAGCTCTATTAAACTTGTGCGCCACTTACTGTCAAAAAGATTATTCTTCAGATAATACTCACTTATCTAGTTTAACCACGGTACCGTAGCCCACTACAATCAAAAACTTTGGCGCCACACTCACATTCACAACTTCTGTGTTAAAATGTACCCCAATTAAACCGTCCCCGTCTTTAAGTTCAGCCCGTTTACTTAATTTATTTTTAGTTTCTTCAATAAGTTGGTCAAACATTTGATACTGGTCAATTTCATCAGCCGATAACATAATCCGGCTTGTGGCAGAAACGATCCCCACAATTGTATGACCCACGTTGATTTCTTCCGTAGACATAAACATAATAATCCCTCTTTATTTCTCAGATTGTTCTTTTTTGACTGCTTCTTCTGCATCCCGTTTCATGGCTGCTAATTTGATTTTGAGTTCAAACACCGTGACCAAAATAATGGCAGCAACAAATCCAACTGCCCACAGCACGATTAAAAGCCAGAAGGGCAGTTGTACATACAATGTGATTACCACTAGCATAATTGCAATTAAACCAGGGACACCCACTAATGCTGCTTTTAACATCTTGTTCCTCCATGACCTAAACTAATATGGATTTATAACACAAACTTTTCAATTGCCTCGGCAACCCCAGTTTGATAATTATTCTTAGTCACATATTTAGCTAAACTCTTTGCCTCAGTAGTTCCATTTGCCACAACAACAGGCATTCCCACTTTACGTAACATAGGAAGATCATTACTATTGTCACCAAGCGCCAAAATTTCGTCTTTTTTGATTCCTAAAGAGTCAGCAAGCTCCAAGGTTGCCGTTCCTTTGTCAGTGCCTAAATGATTAAACTCAGCATACATCCCGGAAGAATAGCTGGCATTCAACTGGTTATCAAAAGTATCCATCACCTTATCATGAACTGGCCGCAAAACCTCTTGGTCAGGATTCATGGTAATGACTTTCATAATTTTATCATCTTTAAAAATTGAAAAATCATCATTTTCCATGATGTGATAGTTCACATGCCGTGGTTTCAAGTAAGCCAGATCCTCTTCACGGGGATTATAGATATACAATTGGTTTAACGTATACACATGGGTATCATTGTGCAGATATTGAGAAGTAATTTCAAAAACACCTTTGGCTTCTTCATACGTCATTTCATTTGTTTGAAGAACCCTATTATCCTGGTTCTCAACAATTGCGCCACCATTATAAGAAATCACAAATTCATTAGCCTCTTGATAGAGACCTAATTTTTGCAATAAAACTTGCACTGAAGCAAAGCCTCGGCCCGTATTGGGCACGAACTTAACTCCCTTTTTGGAGGCTGCTTTAATAGCCTCGATATTTTCTTGAGAGATTTTTCCATCGCTACCAAGTAACGTTTCATCCAAATCGCTAACGATTAATTTATACACTTATGATCATCGACTTTCTTATTTACTAACCTTACCATATCGAAAATTGAAGTCGTTTTCAATGTTAATTTACATATTTAAAAATTATTTTTAAAACGCCTTAGATAAACCAGCAGAATTACTGCCTAAAAGCGGTAACCACTGTTTAATAATCGTTTCAATCTTAAACGCCTGAATACGTTCTAATGATTTCTTAGAATAAATATGCCGTAACGGCTCACTGATTATGACTTTATTAAGTTCTTTGACAAAGTCCATCACGTCCTCAGGTTTCGTTAACACGCCATATTGATTGTGACCAAGAAACTCTGCAGATCCCGTGTTTTCCATGGCGACAATTGGCAAACCAAATCCCATGGCCTCACCAATCACAAGTGGCATCCCTTCCCACCGCGAAGTGGATACAAAAATTGATGCCGTTTCATAGTGTTCCTGTAACGCCTTATCTTTCAGCGCGCCCCAATAGATAATTTTATCTGCCACATCAAATTTTTCAACTAGTTGTCTGAATAAAGCCATCTGCTCTGGCACTCCTTGTCCGGCAATGGCGATCTTCCAATCATCTGGCAAATACTGAGCAGCCTCCAATAATAAATCAATTCCTTTATGTGGAATCGCAATTCGTGCTGTAAATGCAATTGTATGAGAAGTTAAATCGGCTTTTTTATCTGGATTCAAAGTTAGCGGATTGTATATTTTGACAGTATTCGGATTAAACTGACGATAATTTTTTAAATCTGAATCTGTTAAAACAACAACCGCATCCGCTTGTTTCAAACCAGCCACAAATTCTTTTTCCATTCGTTGATAATATTGAGTCAGATAAGTCTTATAGTTGTTGTGCATCCAGGCCACAATTCGAACATTTGGAATTCTTTTTTTAATTAACGGACCAAAACTTGTGGTCAATCCGGCAGCTAAAATAACGCTTTGGAAACCACCCTGTTCAATAAATTTACTTAAATCATCGATCTGATCACGATAATTTTCATAAGGTTTTTCACCAAAAAAATTAAGAACGTGTCCGGAGGCTGGTCGTTTTGCCACAACCAGTTTGGCTTTTAATTCGTAATAAGGCGTGACGTTTTCTAATGAATAATAAGTCACATCTGCATATTTAGTCAGAGCATTCCCCAAAACAGTTGCCGCACGTTTCACACCATCCATTACCACATTTTCAAGCACAATTAATGTTTTCATCTGTTAGTCTACTAAGGTCCTCAGATTTCCCTCAGTATGCCTCCTTACTTATTTTAATAGTTAATGCCGTGTTTCTCTTTTTTTGAGTAAACGAATAGCGGAACAGTCATTTACCGATCCTAAATAGCTATTTTGCTATACCTTACTTAATTCAAGTTTGGCAATTTTTTATCTAACCACCATAACGTCCGCAATAGAATTCTCTAGAATATAAGTTGTGTTCGATCCTAAAAACATTTGCGCCACCCGATTTGCACCTGTTGCCCCAATGTAAATTAAATCGATCTTTTGTGCTTGTTGAATATTACGAGCTAACTCTTCTCGTGGATTGCCAATCTTGACAATGCTCGTGACATCTTTAACACCCTTGTCCTTTGCTTGAGCTACCACGTCATCTAAAAGTTGCTTTTGCTCTTTCAGACGACTTTCATCATCTATATCTGTTTCAACGACGCCAAACCCTATAGATGCCCTTCCTACAGTTGATAATTGGGGTTTTAAAACTTGCGCGATATATAGTTTGGCTTGGTTTCGAATTGCGGCATCAATTGCCTTATCTAGTGCTCTCATTGAAGTTTCAGAACCATCGATTCCGACTAAAATATTTTGATATTGTTGATTTTGCATGGTACTCATCTCGCTTTCTAGTTTATCTATTTTCATTGTAGCAAACGCTTATGAATTCTTATAGTAAAAGGCCCTTCTGATTTTACTATCGTATTTTTTTCGTTATACTAACTTTATGGAGGACTAATTTTATGAAAACAATTACACAATCAATGGTTACAGAAACCATAAAAAAACGAGCCACTCACACGCACAAAGGTTCATTTGGACGATTATTAGTCATTGGTGGTAATGCTCAATTTGGTGGTGCGATTATCTTAACTAGTAGTGCCGCAGTCTATTCTGGTACTGGTTTGGTAACCACTGCCACTCATTCCACCAACTTTGCTAGTCTGCACGCTCGCCTTCCAGAAACAATGGTGATCGATTTTCAAAATGATACGGAACTTAAAAAATTAATCAAAACAGTCGACGGCATTGTCATCGGCCCTGGTTTAGGTGAAGACAAATTGGCTCTCCAAGTTGTGCAGGCTGTCTTTCAGTCCATTCAATCTACTCAACATTTGATTATTGACGGTTCTGCGATCGATCTAGTAGCTGCCCACCACTTATCCCTCCCAGATGCCAAGATCGTCTTTACACCTCACGAGATGGAATGGCAACGACTGTCTGGCATTCCGATTGCTGAACAAACCGAAACCAAAAATCGAAAAGCCCAACAAAAATTACAAGCCACCGTTGTTTTAAAAAAGTATCACACTGAAATTTATACCAATGATACTGTTTACCAATTAAAACTGGGTGGTCCTGAAATGGCAACTGGCGGGATGGGCGACACATTAGCCGGCATGATTGGTGGCTTTGTTGTTCAGTTTTCAGATCACGAAATTCAAGCAATTCTCAGTGCAACCTATTTGCACAGTTATATTGCCGATGAATTAGGTAAAACGCAGTATGTTACCTTACCGCATCAGATTATTAACCAAATTCCGCAAGCAATGGCAAAATTTTCAAAACGAGAGTAAAAAAACGATTAGATCTTAAGCATATCCTGAAATCTGTCTTTTTTTCACGTTTTAGTAGCCCAATAATATTCGAGAAGTAGAAAGAGGCCGCGCAAAACCTATGTTTTTGCGCGGCCTCTTTTCGTTTTTATTTAGTTAAAGCCAATAAGTCATCGACCTCATCTTGACTTAATTCACGATAATTACCTGGCAACAAACCAACATCAATAGCCAAGGTCCCCATTTGAATTCGCTGAAGATGTACAACCTTTTCACCCATCGCGCCAAACATTCGCCGTACCTGGTGATATTTGCCTTCCTGAATTTGAACGTGAACTTTAGTCGTATCTTCAAGTTTGTTATAATTTAGGATTTCAAGTTTGGCTGGATATAACTCAGTCCCATCCTTTAACGTAATCCCCTTAGCAAATTTTTCAATGACTTGATCATCAAGTTTACCAGTTACTGTCGCTTCATAAACTTTCTTAACATGATGGGCTGGTGATAACAGCTTGTGTGCTAAATCGCCATCATTGGTAATAAGTAGGAGTCCCTCCGTATCCTTATCAAGTCTGCCAACTGGAAAAAGGTCAGAACGGTAATCAGACTTATTAAACAAATCCATTACTGTTTTTTGATGGTTATCCGTTGACGCAGAAATGACACCCAAAGGTTTGTTGAGCAAATAATAATAATGAACTTGATATTGAATCTCACGTTCACCCAATTTTACCAGATCTTGACCTGGATTTAATTGCGTTTTGCCAGTGAGTACTCTGCGTGCGTTTAAGGTAACTGCACCCTTTTTAATTAACTGGGTAACCTGACTTCGTGTTCCAATATTCATCTGGTGCAAAAACTTATCAATTCGCATAACGCGCTCCTTAATGGATCCGTAATATTCTTCGAATCCGTTCAACCCGATCGCCAATCATCATATCCGCTAATCTCGTTTTTAAAGTCGCATATAAATAAACAATTCCACCTAAGCAGGCTGCCAAAACCGATACGAAAACAGCCATAAATTTACTATTAGGGTTCAATGCTAAATAGCTCAAGTGGACAGTTGCATACGCCACAATAAAAGTTAAAACGCTAAATACGAGGATCCCTGCAAAAGGTCTGCTGATACGATGGAAACTTATGCCATACTCTTGATTTAGATGACGTAGAATCAACCAACTCACTACCCCGAATCCAATCGCCGTCGAAAGAAGAGGACCCATCACTCCAAAATAAGATACCAGTGGAAATTGTAAGGCAAATTTAACAACGACGCCAATCGCAAAGTAACCAACCGCGCGGACATTTTCGGAAATTCCTTGCATAATTGCTGAAATTACCGTAAACAGTCCCAAAATAATGGACACATATGAAGATGCCTGCAGAACTAAAGTTCCCACAACATCATAGTGATAAAAAAGTGTATTCAAAGGCTGGGCAATGGCAGCCATACCAAGTGCTGAAGGAATCATAAAAAACGAAAACAAAAGTAAAGCATCCGTAATCTGATTATTGATTTCTCGTTTATTACCGCGGGTTTTAGCCTCAGATAACATTGGCACCGCCGTAATCGCCATTGCAGATCCTAAGGAAACCACAATCATAATGAGTTTATTAGAATTAAACGCAAAATCAGCATACAAGGTGTTGACCACAGTCGTCGAATAGTCAAAGGCCCGTTGCATGATGTTAAAAAATGTATATTGGTCAATTAATTGAAAAATTGTAATTGCAGATCCAATAATAATAAATGGTGTCGCCTGAGCAATAATTTCTTTATACAACTGCTTAGTCGGGATTGCCAGTTCTTGCTTACTATTCTCGGCCAATTCTCTTAAACGAGATCGGTGACGGAAATAATACCAAACTAAAACCAACATCCCGCCAATCGCACCAATAAAGGCTGCAAATGTAGATTGGGAAACGGCACTCACCCAATTACCATGGTGAACATGCATGATTAGAAATGCCGTAATCAACATGTAGGCCACACGGGCTAATTGTTCAACAAATTGTGAAATTGCTGATGGTGCCATTTCCTGATAGCCTTGAAAAAAACCCCGAGTCAAACTCATCGTTGGAATAATCAAAACTGCCCAGGCAAGTGAGTGCAAAATCGGAATAACATTGGGATCATGATTAGAAAGAAATGGTGCCCCAAAATACAAAATCAGTGCACACACAATCCCGGTAGCGCCGGACAACAATAGTCCTCGTTTATATAACCGTTGGCCCACTGCAAATTCATTGATTGTATTGTAATGTGCCACTTGTTTGGCAATCGCAGATGGAATCCCAGCAATCGCTGCAATTAAAAAGAAACTATAAATATTATATCCCTTTGCAAATAAGGCATTCGCTTGATTACTCATAGTGCCAAACCAGATTACCCAAGGAATAATGTAGATTGCACCTAACAAGCGTGAAAAAATGCTACCAGCCGTCATCCAGGCTGAGCCTTCAATCATTTTATCTTTTGAAGTGGATTCTTTACTTGTTTGTCTTAGCGGTTGAAATCCCGCATCAGTTGTCTGTGACTTATCTTGAGGCGTCTCAGCCATAATTTATCGACCTACTTTCGAATACTCAATCTTAATCATTTTATCATTACTACAGGGCAATTCAAATTTAAATTCATTTCGTAAGAAAATATAAAGAAACTTTCAGGATCTAAATGTAAGCAAAAAAGGCAGACTCTTCCACTCAGCTACATCAACAAACGGTTCAAGTAACGAACCATATGTTAACTTCGGCTACGCTCAGAATCTACCCGCCTTTTTTCACTTTTCTCTTTTCTAAGTCTTAATTAGCAACCACATTCACAATTTTATTAGGAATTGCAATCACTTTTCGGACCGTTTTACCATCTATCCATTCTTTTAGAGTTTCGTCAGCCAAGGCAATCTTTTCCAAGTCTGCTTTGCTTGTATCCTTAGCTACTTTGATGTGGGAACGAACTTTTCCGTTGACTTGGAGAACAACTTGAACAGTTGACTCAACTAACTTATCTTCATCGTAAGTTGGCCATTTTGCATACGTAATTGTGTCATCATGGCCCAACAATTGCCACAACTCTTCGGCAACATGGGGCATAACTGGTGAAAGCATTTTGACAAATCCTTCCATGTACTGTACTGGTAAGGCATCAACCTTATAACTTTCATTCACAAACACCATCATCTGTGAAATTGCAGTATTGAAATGTAAGTGCTCAAAATCGTGTGTCACCTTTTTAACCGTTTGATTATAAACTTTATCTAATTTACCATCATTAAACGTTGTCACCCGGTCACGCAAATGATTGTTTTCATCAATCATTAAACGCCAAACCCGTTCGATCCACTTCTCACTTCCGTGAATGCCGTCTTCACTCCAAGAAACCGATTCCGTTAAAGGACCCATGAACATTTCGTATAAGCGTAAGGTATCGGCTCCATATTGATCGACAATATCATCTGGATTAATGACATTACCCTTTGATTTCGACATTTTTTCGTGGTTGTCACCTAAGATCATTCCTTGATTCACTAACTTCTGGAATGGTTCTTTAGTTGGAACAACGCCGAGATCATACAACACTTTGTGCCAGAAACGCGCATACAGTAAATGTAAGACGGCATGTTCCGCGCCACCAATGTAAAGATCAACTGGCAACCATTTCTTCAAAAGATCCATATCGGCAATTCGTTCGTCATTATGCGGATCAATGTAACGCAAGAAGTACCATGAGCTCCCCGCCCACTGTGGCATGGTGTTCGTTTCACGGCGACCTTTACGGCCGTTTTCATCCACCACGTTGACCCAGTCTTTTAAGTTAGCAAGTGGACTTTCGTAACTCCCTGAGGTTTGTAAATCTTTAGTTGCAGGCAGTTTTAAAGGTAATTCGTCTTCGGGAACTAGTGTAGTTTCGCCATCTTCCCAATGGATAACAGGAATTGGTTCCCCCCAGTAACGTTGACGGGAGAAAATCCAGTCTCGCAAACGATAATTAACTTTTTTATGACCGACCCCTTTATCTTCAAGCCAATCAATCATCTTATCAATAGCAGTTTGTTTATCCATTCCATTTAAGAAATCGGAATTAATATGAACACCGTCCTCAGTATAAGGAGCATCCTCTACATCGCCACCTTCAATAACAGGTGTAATTGGTAAATCAAATTTCTTCGCAAAATCCCAGTCACGTTGATCGTGAGCTGGAACCGCCATGATTGCACCAGTTCCGTATGAAGCAAGCACATAGTCTGCAATCCAAATTGGTATTTTATCGCCGTTAACAGGATTAATTCCATAAGATCCAGTGAAAACCCCAGTTTTGTCTTTGTTCAGGTCGGTCCGTTCCAAGTCAGATTTAGTCTCAATCTTCTTTTCATAGGCCTCCACAACCGCTTTTTGAGCCTCTGTGGTTAGTTTTTTAGCCAATGCATGTTCTGGGGCAATAACCATGTAACTTGCGCCAAACAGCGTATCAGGACGGGTTGTGTATATCTCAATTTGATCATCTGTCCCGTCAACTTTAAAATTGACGCTGGCACCAGTTGAACGGCCAATCCAGTTACGTTGCATTTCCTTGATGCTTTCAGGCCAATCAATTAAGTCCAAGTCATCCAGCAAACGATCTGCATAAGCCGTAATCTTCAGCATCCACTGTTTCATTGGGACACGGTAAACTGGATAACCACCGCGCTCTGTTTTACCATCAACAACTTCTTCATTGGCCACAACTGTGCCGCCCATCATGTCAGGAGCCCAGTTCACAAGTGTTTCTTTTTCATAGGCCAAACCCTTTTTGTACATTTGTTCAAAAATCCATTGGGTCCACTTATAGAACTTAGGATCTGTCGTATTGACTTCACGATCCCAATCATATGAAAAACCTAATGAACGAATTTGCCGTTTGAAGTTCTTGATGTTTTGTGCTGTAAACTCACGGGGATTGTGACCGGTCTTTAAGGCATACTGCTCTGCAGGCAGGCCAAATGCATCCCAACCCATTGGATGCAAAACTTCAAATCCTTGCATCCGTTTGAATCGAGACATGATATCTGTGGCAGTATAGCCTTCAGGATGACCTACATGGAGCCCTTGACCAGAAGGATAAGGGAACATGTCCAATGCGTAATACTTCGGCTTATCTGTCCTCGAATTTGTTTTAAAAGTTTTATGTTCTTTCCAGTAATGCTGCCATTTCCGTTCAATTATATCGTGATTATATGCCAATTTAGCTACACCCTTTCTATATAAAAAAGTCCCATAAGATATTAAAAAATATCTTATAGGACGAAATTTTCCGCGGTACCACCTATATTTACGATTGAATTAGTCAGTCGAACACTTCAATTCTTAACGCGAACTCACGTTACCAGCTACTTGTTTCACCAATAAAATTAAAAAGATGAGTTCGGTGTCTTCGCAATCTATGCTCACATTATCCGCACAGTTTCTGAAAGGGCTCTGACACTTACTACTTCTTTTCAACTAACATTAATGGACTAATCCTATCAAATTAGCCATAAAAATGCAAGAAACCTTTGAAAAATCTGATATACTAGAAGCGCATTCTGAAATAATAAGGGAGATATTCATGCAAACCAATAAACAACATCACGAATGGCTATTAACCAGTTTACTCACCGGAATAATCTTTATAATAGTTACGCTGATGGTAATTGCAAATACCCAGGCAACTCAAAACTTTGATCACTCAATTGCGCAAATTATGCAACACAATCGAACACCCGCTAAAACCCAATTTTTCTTATTTATTACGAGTTTGGGTAATCCTTTGCAAAATATCGGCTTTACTCTTGTTCTTGTCGGTTGGCTAGTTTATGTCAAATATTATCGCCTGCTAAGTTTTGCGGCTTTTAGCATTTTAGTAGGAACGTTAGGAAATACAGCTATTAAACTCCTTGTACAACGGCCTCGCCCTTTGCATAAACTAATTTCAATCGGTGGCTATAGTTTCCCAAGTGGCCACTCTACCAGCACGATCATTCTTCTAGGCGTAATCATGATCATATTTGCAAGCCTCGTCAAATCCAAATGGCAACGCGGTTTAGTTAATTTGTTTGCAATCAGCATGATCCTTTTAATTGGGATGTCACGTATTTATTTAAATGTTCATTATCCCAGCGACGTTCTTGGGGGCTTTTTATTTGGTACCACCATCGTTTTATTATCAGGATTTTTAATTTTACCAACAAAAACGGAGGTTTAAAAAATGAATCTAGAATCTGCATTACGTTATAGCCACACGTTACTTGATCAAGTTGTCCAACCGGGCGATACCGTGATTGACGCCACAGTGGGCAACGGCAACGACACAATCTACTTGGCCAGTGCCGTTGGTAAAAGTGGGCATGTTTATGGATTTGATGTCCAATCTGCTGGACTTGAGGCCACCAAAACACAATTGCTTTTAACTGGGTTGTTAAATCAAACTACCCTAATTCACGATGGACATGAACATTTATCAAATCATCTTCCTGAAGACACCCAAATTACCGCGGCTATTTTTAATCTTGGCTATTTACCCGGTAGTGATAAATCCGTTATTACACACGCAAAAACCACAATTTCAGCTGTTGAACAGTGCCTAAAAATTTTGCAACGGGGAGGACTAGTCATTTTGGTCAGTTATTATGGTCATCCAGGTGGTAAAGATGAGCTGAACCATCTCCAAACTTTTTTAACAAAATTACCGCAAAAAGAGTTTCAAGTTTTAAATTATCAATTTATGAATCAACAAAATGACCCACCAATTTTGTTTGCCATTCAAAAACGATAACTAAAAGTCGACTTTTAATTGCTTAAACACAGCAACTAAAAGTCGACTTTCTTAAATTCTTTGTTTTTTTCGATAATCAATCGCATTTATCACAATGGCCAAAATAATCAAACACACTCCTGCCAAATAAATGTTATGCAACGCCTGATATAAAATAGTTCTCAACGTTGGCAATAATTTAGCTGGTAATGAGGAAGCTGTTTGCGGATTAATCAGCTTATTCATCATCCCTAAATTCAAATTGGAATGTTGGGCAATGCCTTTATTCATAGTACCATTCATGATGATCCCGAAAATGGACATCATGATCGTTTGACCAAGCGTACGCGCTAATGTATTGAAAGAAGTCGCCACACCCATATCCTTTGCCTCGACTAATCGTTGGGAAGTCACCGTTGTGGAAGTAATCGTGATTCCAAATCCCACACCAAGAATGGTAGAAATAACAAAGAACAACCAAAATGGTGTCGTTTGTGACAATAACGCTAACCACAAACTTCCGACAAACAGAATAGCTAGACTAATCATCAAGGTTTGTTTGGGTGTCAGCTTAAGAATAAACTTACCCGCTAAAAATGACCCAAAAATCCACATAACTGAACTAGGCGTGACTGCAAAACCGGCCAAGGAAGCAGGCAAACCAAGCAGTCCCTGTGTCCAAGTAGGAATATAAACTTCAAAACCAATTAAAAATCCAGAAACCAACATGGTCGCTAAATTTTGGGTAATAAACGTGCGATTCTTGAATAGTTTTAACGAAATAATAGGATCATCGGCCTTTTGTTCTCTTCTAATAAACAGAAAAATTGCAACAACGGTAACTGCAAAACAAGTTTCAACAGTTTGCCAAGTAAAATTGGTTTCACCCAAAACTTGAAACCCATACATCAAACTAAGTAACGCCATCGTTAACCACAAAGTTCCCAAGTAATCGATCTTCGTTGAGACTGTGTGAGGATCCTCATGCAGGTAAAGTGCAATCATTGCAACGGTTAACAAACCGATCGGAATATTAATAAAGAATACCCAGTGCCAAGTGAGTTGGTCCACGATAAATCCACCTAACAACGGTGCCACAATCGCAGCAATCCCCCATGCAGCTCCATTAAAGCCCATGACACGGGCTCGTTTTTCAAATGGGTAGATATCCGCAATAATGGTGTTTGCAACTGGCATAATACACCCCGCCCCAACACCTTGCAGCGCCCGCCAACCAATCAATGTTGGCATAGAGTTAGCCGTCCCACTCAATGTTGAGCCAATAATAAAAATCATGATGCCAATAATGAAGATTCGTTTACGCCCAAAAAGATCGGCTAGCTTACCATATATTGGCGTAGCAACTGCATTTGTTAACAAATAAATTGAAACAATCCAGTTCATTAAATTAACGCCATGAAGATCTCCAACGATGGTCGGCATTGCGGTTGAAACAATGGTTCCTTCTACCGCTGTTAAAAATGTTGCCACAAAAATCGCAATTGTGACTAAGGTAACGTTTGTCTTTTTCGCTGTCATTAATTCACTCTCCACCTAAAAAACCTCTTCTACGCGAATTGCAGAAGAGATTTCAATAATTACTTCAATAACTCTTTTAAGTCATCAACTTTATCTGTATGTTCCCAAGGTAAGTCGATATCTGTCCGACCAAAATGACCATAAGCAGCTGTCTTTTTATAAATTGGCCGCTGTAAATCTAGCATTTTGATGATTCCTGCTGGTCGAAGATCAAATATCTTACGAATTGCCTCAACTAATTTTTCTTCAGAAACATTACCAGTCCCAAAGGTATCTACTGAAACGGAAACTGGTTCAGCCACGCCAATTGCATAGGCCAACTGAACTTCAACTTTATGAGCCAAACCAGCAGCCACAATATTCTTGGCAACGTACCGAGCAGCATAACTAGCTGAACGGTCAACTTTAGTTGCATCTTTTCCAGAAAAAGCACCGCCACCATGACGGGCGAACCCACCATATGTGTCAACGATGATCTTACGCCCGGTTAAACCGGCATCCCCTTGAGGACCACCAATAACAAAGCGCCCGGTTGGATTAATAAAGTATTTTGTCTTATCATCCAACAACTTAGCTGGAATCACTGGTTTAATAATATGTTCAAGCACATCTTTTCGGATGGTCTCTAAAGTTACATTAGGATCATGTTGGGTACTTAAAACAACCGTATCTACACGAACTGGCTTTTCATCGTCATCATACTCAACTGTCACTTCGGCTTTTGCATCTGGACGCAAGTATTGAATTTCACCAGACTTACGAACAGCTGCAGTTTTTTGCATCAAATGATGACTTAACATGATTGGTAATGGCATAAGCTCAGGAGTTTCATCAATGGCGAAACCGAACATCAAACCTTGATCTCCGGCACCAATTTTGTCTAATGGATCCGCGTCACCTTCACGAGTTTCCAAAGAATCATCAACACCTTGAGCAATATCTGGTGATTGTTCATCAATGGCAACCATAACTGCACAATTGTCACCATCAAATCCATATTCACCATCTTTATAACCAATTTCTTTGATGGTTTCACGAACGGTCTTTTGAATATCAACGTAAGCAGTCGTACTAATCTCTCCAACGACAACAACTAATCCCGTTGTCACGGTTGTTTCACAAGCTACTCGAGCCTGTGGATCTTGTGCTAACATAGCATCTAAAATTGCATCGCTAATTTGGTCTGCAATCTTATCTGGATGTCCTTCTGAAACTGACTCAGAAGTAAATAAATGTCTCTCTTGCATGTGGAAATTTCCCCCTTATTAATAACGGTTACAAGGCATCTTTGCTTTACAGCAAATCCTTTCGGGAACAAAGTATGTTTGTTCAATGTTATAACCCGTGCTTTGCAGCTTATGAATTTCACATGAACCTAGATTCGCAATACGATTGCATCTAATCTGCTTGTCTCCACGATCATGTAAATTGAAAGCTATCCTAACAATTTTATCACAAATGAAAATTCTTTAAAAGATTGATTTTTAGTTGACGTCGCTTCGAACTTTGTTTACGATTGAGTTATTTCACATAGGAGAATACAACGATGCAAAATATACGTTTGAATGCTGTTAATAAAAAATCGCTGTTGCCGCTACTCATGACGGCCATTCAGAGTTTGACCACTTGGTTGGTGCCAACCCTGTACAGCCATCAAGTACATACTAATATTCAGCATACTTTTAGCAATCAGCTTTTAGTCATATTATTTATCTTCATGTTTAATTTTCTTGTCTTTGATCGCTTCACCAATAAAATTTCAACACCTATATTTTTGAGTATGACTGGAGTCACAGTCCTTGCAGCTGCGTTGGCTTTCTCAAGTATTTCGCCAACGATAAGTATTTTGCTCTTCTTATGTATGGTAACTTTATCAACTTTTTTCACAGGTTTTAAAAACAACTGGGCAGGGCTAATCTTGTATACCATAAGCTCGGCGTTTATATTACCGGAAGTCTTGTTTTACATCCAGTGTGGTTTTTTATCAACCACCTTCTTATCAGTTCTAGTTGCGCCTTTATTAGGTTTTCTATTTATTTTCTATCCATTTTTTATTAATAAACTTAGTTATGGCCCTTTGGTTCATGTAAGTCTTGGTATTCTTTGTATCGTAATTTTATTAGTCACCCACTTAACAACCTTCGGATTAATTGCCGTTGGTACACTTATTATTTCATGGCTAGCTACCCAATTTATTAAGAAATCAAAACTGCATTTAATCGTAAACGTAATTTTATATTTAATCTTTAGTGTGTTTCTTATTCTGTGAGTTACAGTTACAAATTTTTCAGCCTATCTAGGCTGTTTTTTTTGATCTTTTTCACAGTTAATTACAGAGCAAAAATACCTATTATCAGTCATTATTTCATTTCTACTTTTCTGAAAGACATCTGGTTCCAAAATCAAGCATGTTAAAACTTCAATAATTGCCGTTTTGGGCTAAATTTGTATTCCTTTTCAGATAACTTTTAAAAATTTTTTTTCAGCGTTACTATGCCGCTATAAAGGATAAGATATTTTGAACCCACTATTACTTACTCACTTTTCCCGGGTTTTGATAAGCTGTGCTCATTTGATGAAATGGCCTGCAGGATATTGTCTTCTTACGCATCAATGAAATAGTGTCAGCCTATTGGACAAATGCCTTTAAATTCATTTTTGCATTCCCCATCTATTTCAGTTTTGAATACAAAAAAACCGATATAATTTCTTATACCAGTCAATTAAATGCACCTGTTAAATTCGTTTTTGCTCCGTGACGGTTCCAACGAGACTCGAACTCGTGATCTCCTGCGTGACAGGCAGGCGTCCTAAACCAACTAGACCATGGAACCATAATTGCGGGAGCAGGGTTTGAACCTGCGACCTTCGGGTTATGAGCCCGACGAGCTACCAGACTGCTCCATCCCGCGATAATAAATTAAAATATATAAATGGAAATGACCCGTACGGGATTCGAACCCATGTTACTGCCGTGAAAGGGCAGTGTCTTAAACCACTTGACCAACGGGTCATAAAAAACGGAGAAGGAGAGATTCGAACTCTCGCGCCGCTTACGCGACCTATACCCTTAGCAGGGGCACCTCTTCAGCCACTTGAGTACTTCTCCAATGGGCCTAAATGGACTTGAACCATCGACCTCACGCTTATCAGGCGTGCGCTCTAAACCAGCTGAGCTATAGGCCCATTATAGAAAAAAGCGGGTGACGAGAATCGGACTCGCGACAACAGCTTGGAAGGCTGTGATTTTACCACTAAACTACACCCGCAGAACTATATTAGAATGGCGCGGGACGGAATCGAACCGCCGACACACGGAGCTTCAATCCGTTGCTCTACCAACTGAGCTACCGAGCCATTAACGGTTCCAACGAGACTCGAACTCGTGATCTCCTGCGTGACAGGCAGGCGTCCTAAACCAACTAGACCATGGAACCATAATTGCGGGAGCAGGGTTTGAACCTGCGACCTTCGGGTTATGAGCCCGACGAGCTACCAGACTGCTCCATCCCGCGATAATAAAAAAAGGAGGATGAGAGATTCGAACTCTCGCGTGGTTTGACCCACCTGACGGTTTTCAAGACCGTTCCCTTCAGCCAGACTTGGGTAATCCTCCATTACAATATACGGTTTTCATTGCCCTCTAATATATCCCTAAAACACATTAGATGGACCTTGTAGGACTCGAACCTACGACCGAACGGTTATGAGCCGTCTGCTCTAACCAACTGAGCTAAAGGTCCAAGTTCGTATATTAAAACCTATCGCGGCGGGGGGGATCGAACCCTCGACCTCCCGGGTATGAACCGGACGCTCTAGCCAGCTGAGCTACACCGCGATCTAACTTAAATGTAAAAGAAAACATTTAATCGGGAAGACAGGATTCGAACCTGCGACCCCCTGGTCCCAAACCAGGTGCTCTACCAAGCTGAGCTACTTCCCGAAAATGCACCCAGTAGGAGTCGAACCTACAACCTTCTGATTCGTAGTCAGACACTCTATCCAATTGCGCTATGGGTGCTTATTAAAATGCCGAGGACCGGGATCGAACCGGTACGGTCATCACTGACCGCAGGATTTTAAGTCCTGTGCGTCTGCCAATTCCGCCACCCCGGCAATACATGTGCTTGTAGCTACAAACTACAAAGCGGAAGACGAGATTCGAACTCGCGACCCCCACCATGGCAAGGTGATGTTCTACCACTGAACTACTTCCGCATAATTATAAAATGCCGACTAGAGGATTCGAACCTCCGACCTCCTGTTTACAAAACAGATGCTCTGCCAACTGAGCTAAGTCGGCATCATTCTATAATTAAAATATTAAATTACATTGACACTCAGTGTCAATGAGCCGTGGCAGCCTCGAACTGCCGACCCTCTGATTAAAAGTCAGATGCTCTACCAACTGAGCTAACGGCTCAAATGGAGGATACAGGGCTCGAACCTGTGACCCTCTGCTTGTAAGGCAGACGCTCTCCCAACTGAGCTAATCCTCCATTATTCGCATGGCAACGTCCTACCCTCGCAGGGAGCGATCCCCCAACTACTCTCGGCGCTAAGAAGCTTAACTTCTGTGTTCGACATGGGAACAGGTGTATCCTTCTCGCTATCGCCACCACACTTCTCCGATCCACCCTCGTGGCTCGTGTGAAAGAAATTTATTCTCTCAAAACTAAATAATATCGAATCCTTCTCTTCAAGAACACCACTTTGTGGTTAAGTCCTCGACCGATTAGTATTGGTCCGCTCCATGTATCACTACACTTCCACTCCCAACCTATCTACCTGATCATCTCTCAGGGGTCTTACTTCCATAAATGGAATGGGAAATCTCATCTTGAGGCGAGTTTCACACTTAGATGCTTTCAGCGTTTATCTCATCCATACGTAGCTACCCAGCGATGCTCCTGGCGGAACAACTGGTACACCAGCGGTATGTCCATCCCGGTCCTCTCGTACTAAGGACAGATCCTCTCAAATTTCCTACGCCCGCGACGGATAGGGACCGAACTGTCTCACGACGTTCTGAACCCAGCTCGCGTACCGCTTTAATGGGCGAACAGCCCAACCCTTGGGACCGACTACAGCCCCAGGATGCGATGAGCCGACATCGAGGTGCCAAACCTCCCCGTCGATGTGAACTCTTGGGGGAGATAAGCCTGTTATCCCCAGGGTAGCTTTTATCCGTTGAGCGATGGCCCTTCCATACGGTACCACCGGATCACTAAGCCCGACTTTCGTCCCTGCTCGACCTGTCTGTCTCGCAGTCAAGCTCTCTTCTGCCTTTACACTCATTGAATGATTTCCAACCATTCTGAGAGAACCTTTGGGCGCCTCCGTTACTCTTTAGGAGGCGACCGCCCCAGTCAAACTGCCCACCTGACACTGTCTTCCGCCACGCTTAGTGGCGCGAGTTAGAGGGTTCATACAGCGAGGGTAGTATCCCACCAACGCCTCCACCGAAACTAGCGTTCCGGTTTCTATGGCTCCTACCTATCCTGTACAAGCTGTACAAACACTCAATATCAAGCTACAGTAAAGCTCCATGGGGTCTTTCCGTCCTGTCGCGGGTAACCCGCATCTTCACGGGTATTATAATTTCACCGAGTCTCTCGTTGAGACAGTGCCCAGATCGTTACGCCTTTCGTGCGGGTCGGAACTTACCCGACAAGGAATTTCGCTACCTTAGGACCGTTATAGTTACGGCCGCCGTTTACTGGGGCTTCATTTCAAAGCTTCGCCGAAGCTAACTCATTCACTTAACCTTCCAGCACCGGGCAGGCGTCAGCCCCTATACGTCATCTTACGATTTTGCAGAAACCTGTGTTTTTGATAAACAGTCGCCTGGGCCTATTCACTGCGGCTGATCTTTCGATCAGCACCCCTTCTCCCGAAGTTACGGGGTCATTTTGCCGAGTTCCTTAACGAGAGTTCTCTCGCTCACCTGAGGATACTCTCCTCGACTACCTGTGTCGGTTTGCGGTACGGGTAGTTAAACTCTAACTAGAAGCTTTTCTCGGCAGTGTGACATCAGGAACTTCGTTACTTTAAATTTCACTCCCCATCACAGCTTGTCCTTAAAGTTGAAAGCATTTAACTCTCAACAAGACTCGCTGCTTGGGCGCACATATCCAACCGTGCGCATTCCTTAGCCTCCTGCGTCCCTCCATTGTTCAAACAAGTTTAACTAGTACAGGAATCTCAACCTGTTATCCATCGTCTACGCCTCTCGGCCTCGACTTAGGTCCCGACTAACCCTGGGTGGACGAGCCTTCCCCAGGAAACCTTAGTCATTCGGTGGACAGGATTCTCACCTGTCTTTCGCTACTCATACCGGCATTCTCACTTCTAAGCGCTCCAACAGTCCTCACGGTCTGCCTTCATTGCCCTTAGAACGCTCTCCTATCACGCCACCTTGCGGTGGCATCCACAGTCTCGGTAATATGTTTAAGCCCCGGTACATTTTCGGCGCAGAATCACTCGACTAGTGAGCTATTACGCACTCTTTAAATGATGGCTGCTTCTGAGCCAACATCCTAGTTGTCTATGCAACTCCACATCCTTTTCCACTTAACATATATTTAGGGACCTTAACTGGTGGTCTGGGCTGTTCCCCTTTCGACGATGGATCTTATCACTCACCGTCTGACTCCCGGACATAAATCAATGGCATTCGGAGTTTATCTGAATTCAGTAACCCAAGACGGGCCCCTAGTCCAAACAGTGGCTCTACCTCCATGATCCTTAATCCGAGGCTAGCCCTAAAGCTATTTCGGAGAGAACCAGCTATCTCCAAGTTCGTTTGGAATTTCACCGCTACCCACACCTCATCTCAGCACTTTTCAACGTACACGAGTTCGGTCCTCCAGTGCGTTTTACCGCACCTTCAACCTGGACATGGGTAGGTCACTTGGTTTCGGGTCTACATCTACATACTCAGTCGCCCTATTCAGACTCGCTTTCGCTGCGGCTCCGTTTCTTCAACTTAACCTGGCATGTAAACGTAACTCGCCGGTTCATTCTACAAAAGGCACGCCATCACCCCTTAACGGGCTCTGACTTCTTGTAGGCACATGGTTTCAAGAACTGTTTCACTCCCCTTCCGGGGTGCTTTTCACCTTTCCCTCACGGTACTGGTTCACTATCGGTCACTAGGGAGTATTTAGCCTTGGGAGATGGTCCTCCCGGATTCCGACGGAGTTACACGTGTTCCGCCGTACTCAGGATCCTGAACTGAGGGATCTTCATTTTGCCTACGGGGCTATCACCCGCTCTGGCCAGTCTTCCCAGACTGTTCGGCTATGAAAATCTTTGGTAACTCAAATGTTCAGTCCTACAACCCCAGGAAGCAAGCTTCCTGGTTTGGGCTGTTCCCCGTTCGCTCGCCGCTACTTAGGGAATCGATATTTCTTTCTCTTCCTGCGGGTACTGAGATGTTTCAGTTCCCCGCGTCTACCTCCAGCCACGCTATGAATTCACGTAGTGGTAACAACGGATTAGTGTTGTTGGGTTTCCCCATTCGGAAATCTCCGGATCAAAGCTTACTTACAGCTCCCCGAAGCATATCGGTGTTAGTCCCGTCCTTCATCGGCTCCTAGTACCAAGGCATTCACCATGCGCCCTTTATAACTTAACCTAACTTTACCAAAGGTAAAGTGGTTTTGAGTTTAGCGATTATTTTTCGAACTAATCTTGTTTTAAAACTCTATAAAACGCGGTGTTCTCGGTTTAATTACATTATAATAAATAATTAAAATTAGAAAATTTTTCGATATTATTTAGTTTTCAAAGAACAAATTTTGAGAGTAAACCTCTCAAAACTAAACAAAGTTTCGACAATGTGTAGGTTTCCGTTTCTAAATATCCTTAGAAAGGAGGTGATCCAGCCGCAGGTTCTCCTACGGCTACCTTGTTACGACTTCACCCCAATCATCTGTCCCACCTTAGACGGCTAGCTCCCGAAGGTTACTCCACCGGCTTTGGGTGTTACAAACTCTCATGGTGTGACGGGCGGTGTGTACAAGGCCCGGGAACGTATTCACCGCGGCATGCTGATCCGCGATTACTAGCGATTCCAACTTCGTGCAGGCGAGTTGCAGCCTGCAGTCCGAACTGAGAACGGTTTTAAGAGATTAGCTAAACCTCGCGGTCTCGCAACTCGTTGTACCGTCCATTGTAGCACGTGTGTAGCCCAGGTCATAAGGGGCATGATGATTTGACGTCGTCCCCACCTTCCTCCGGTTTGTCACCGGCAGTCTCACTAGAGTGCCCAACTTAATGCTGGCAACTAATAATAAGGGTTGCGCTCGTTGCGGGACTTAACCCAACATCTCACGACACGAGCTGACGACAACCATGCACCACCTGTCATTCTGTCCCCGAAGGGAACGTCTAATCTCTTAGATTGGCAGAAGATGTCAAGACCTGGTAAGGTTCTTCGCGTAGCTTCGAATTAAACCACATGCTCCACCGCTTGTGCGGGCCCCCGTCAATTCTTTTGAGTTTCAACCTTGCGGTCGTACTCCCCAGGCGGAATGCTTAATGCGTTAGCTGCAGCACTGAAGGGCGGAAACCCTCCAACACTTAGCATTCATCGTTTACGGCATGGACTACCAGGGTATCTAATCCTGTTCGCTACCCATGCTTTCGAGCCTCAGCGTCAGTTACAGACCAGACAGCCGCCTTCGCCACTGGTGTTCTTCCATATATCTACGCATTTCACCGCTACACATGGAGTTCCACTGTCCTCTTCTGCACTCAAGTCTTCCAGTTTCCAATGCACTTCTTCGGTTAAGCCGAAGGCTTTCACATTAGACTTAAAAGACCGCCTGCGCTCGCTTTACGCCCAATAAATCCGGATAACGCTTGCCACCTACGTATTACCGCGGCTGCTGGCACGTAGTTAGCCGTGGCTTTCTGGTTGGATACCGTCACTGCATGAGCAGTTACTCTCACACACGTTCTTCTCCAACAACAGAGTTTTACGACCCTAAAGCCTTCATCACTCACGCGGCGTTGCTCCATCAGACTTTCGTCCATTGTGGAAGATTCCCTACTGCTGCCTCCCGTAGGAGTCTGGGCCGTGTCTCAGTCCCAATGTGGCCGATTACCCTCTCAGGTCGGCTACGTATCACTGCCTTGGTGAGCCTTTATCTCACCAACTAGCTAATACGCCGCGGGTCCATCCAGAAGTGATAGCCGAAGCCATCTTTTAAAAGTAAACCATGCGGTTTACTTTGTTATGCGGTATTAGCATCTGTTTCCAGGTGTTATCCCCCACTTCTGGGCAGGTTACCCACGTGTTACTCACCCGTTCGCCACTCACTTTATAGCTAAAATCATCTTCGGTGCAAGCACCTCTAATTCATTCAACGAAAGTGCGTTCGACTTGCATGTATTAGGCACGCCGCCAGCGTTCATCCTGAGCCAAGATCAAACTCTCATATTATACTTGAGTTTTTACAAGCTCATTTGTTGTTTCATTGTTTAAAGCGAATTGACTTCGCAAATTGTTTGCTCCAAAATTTTCATTTGAAGGCCCTACACATTTTGTTTCGTCGAAACTTTGTTCAGTTTTCAAAGGTCTACTATGTCGCAGTTGGAAGCGCTAAACGCCTCAACGCAACTATTTAACTTTATCATCAGTTTTTCTAAAAGTCAACAACCAATTTCAACTTTTAAAAAACATTTGATTGTCATTACAAGAAGCTGTGCCTCTCAAAAACGACCTTGAATATCATATCAACTATTCATCACTTGGTCAAGTCAAAAATCCCATTTTTTTATAAATCAGCGTTCAAATCCCTTGATAATCCTGAACAAAACTAATTAAAACTTTTTTTTGAAACATAAGAAAAACCGCACTTCCACTTAGAAATACGGTTAAAAATTCACTTCATAATTTTTTTACAATCGTTCGATTTAATTTATCTGGTTTAGTCGCTAAAGCAAAAATACCACCAAACATGCCAAAGTAATAAGTTAATAATCGCCAAATCAACATGGCTAAAACTAATTTACTATTACTATGAATAAAACTAGAGAACAAAACATCAAAACTATATTCCGCCCCACCTGAACCACCTGGAATAGGAAAAATAGAAATAACCATGACAATCAAAACATGTAAGGATGTGACCATAATGACATTTATACCTGTATATCCCAAAGACAACATAATATAATACGGCACTAAGTAGTAAAAGAGAAGTTGAAAGAAAGTCATTATAAAAATTTTAATCAACAGTTTCCACTGCGATTTTATACGGACGCTTTCCAAATAAAAAGTGTCTACCTTCTCATCCAAAGAAACTTTCCACTTAGCATACCGATCTTCTTTTACAAACCATCCAACCGGTATCATAATCCAACTAATCAGTTTTTTTGTAAATCCATGCCAGTACATGACTAACAATAAACCGATGATGACTGCAAAATGAATCAAGAAACCAAACACAACAAACAAAGACAGATAACTCATCTTTGCCGCAATATAATCAAAGCCAATCAGTAAACTAAACATAAAGTTAATCACTATCATAGCTTGAAATACCACAAATTTCATCAAAAGGACAGAACTTGCTCTGCCAGCCTCAACCCCACTTTGCATTAATGCCACAAGTTGTGCCGGTTGGCCTCCTGACGAAAAAGGCGTAATGCCGTTAAACAACTGTTCAATTAGTGGAATCCGAATTGCATCCCGAAAAGAAAAACGGTCCCCGTTACTAACCACAAACATTCGCGTAATGACAGCTTCAATTCCAAAATAAAGCAGCATGCAACCTATCGCCACCAATAACCATTGCACATGAATGTGAACAATGTCATGTAGTAAATGATTGAGATTAATATTCCGTAATGAAAATCCAAATATACCAATACCCAGAATTAACATAAATATCAACACAATTTTATTTCTCTTGGACATTACTCTAGCCCTCTCTTGCCTGACGCATATAAAAGCCGTGCCAAATATTGGCTAAATGTTCCTCTGAATATTGTGCTGAGGCTTCATTAGATTTCTCGTGTAATGTCTTTAATGCATCAGTATTCTTAGTAAGATAACTAATTTGTGCTTGCATTTCACTAACATCCTTTGCCGGCGCATAGTACCCCTCAATTATTGCATGATAAAGATCTAAATCCCGTAATAAAACTGGGGTCCCACAACTAAATGCTTCTAGTACGGACATTGGAAACAGTTCATTATACGATGGCAACAAAAACAAATTGGCCACGTTATAATAGTTGACTAACTCTGAACGATCAATAATTCCTGTAAACTTCAAATTGGCCGGTGGATTATCCACAACTTTTTTCAAATCCGCATAACCATCTGTCATTCTGCCGAAAGAGAACCCCCCTGCCCATATAAAGTGGAGATCCGGATTATTTTTTGCAAGCTTAATAAAATCCTTAACCCCTTTACGTTCCTGGACTTGACCAATTCCCAAAATAACAAACTTATCTTGTTCTATATGCATTTGCCTTCGCAACGCTTGTTTTTTTTCAGAACTCATCTCATAAAACTCGCTTTTGTGCACAAAATTGGGAATGTAGCTTATTTTTTCTTCTGGAATTCCATATGCAGTTAATTTGGGAATAAACGTTGGATTAACCACCACAATATGATCCATCCGTTTATAGAATGCAATTATATACTTGTAAAAAATCCCTCGAAATGGTTGAGGAATTTTTAAACTACCTTCTATTGTTTCGGGCAAAAAATGAACATAACCTATTTTCCTACCCCTGCCTGGCATAAACGTCGACAAATAAAATTGAGGATCAATCGTATGGTAATGACTAATCTCAGAACGTCCATATTTATTAATACTAATTTTAAACTCGTCGGGAAAATGTGTTTTCAGTAATGAAATTAATTCCTCATAAGCACTACCGACACCTTGTCCTTTAACTTTTGTTGCTGAAGAGAACATATTAATTCGCAAATCTTTTCCCCCTTAGTCAGAAAAGCTTGAAGACTCTTCTCGATCTGCATACAGCACTAATGAATCTTTATAAAAATCTACAATTTGCTTACCAAAATGATCCGCCGATATATCATAAAGTTTGCGTTCCCGAGGCTCAGGATCTTCAAAACTAACCGGATGATTTAAGTAATTCTCCGCAAAATGCACAAATTGTTTTTCCGTTTCGAAAGTCACTCCCAGTGATGGATCATCCAATAACTGATCCGTATAAGGGCTAGATTTGACGACCACCTTTAGTCCAGCCGCCAACGCTTCAATATAGGTTAAACCCTGCGATTCAGAATCTGAGGCGGATACAAACAGGTCTGCCATTTGATAGTAACGGTACACAATGTCATTATCAATTTCGCCGGTAAACCGCACATGATCAGTAATCCCCAAATTCTTAGTCTGCAGTTCCAAGCTTTCTCGTGCTGGGCCGTCACCCACGATAACTAACAAACTATCTGGAACTGCTTTTAAAATTTGCGGGAAGGTTTTAATAACTTCTTGAATATTTTTTTCATAAGCTAATCGACTTAAAGAAAGTAAAATTTTCTTTTTTTTAGGAAAACCATATTTCTCTCGCCAATCAATTTCTTCATGTTGGGCATAATGATTCACATTAACACCTGTCGGAATCACACGAATAGGTGCTTTAACACCATAACCGTTTAACGTTTTTATCACTCGTTCGCTCGGCGCTATAACTCCCGTTAAATGATAACAAAAAGCTCGCGTACCTTGTTTAACATGATAAGGGCGTAACAAATGCCCATTCGCCACGTAGTGTAAATAGTCCTCATACATTGTGTGATACGTATGCACACATGGAATTTTTAAATTTTTAGCTACAAACTTACCAATCCAGCCTAGTGAAAATTCAGTCTGTGTATGAACAATATCTAAATTTAATTCTTTTGCAACTTGATAGGCCTTGAACAAACCACTTACAGCTATTCTTCGGTCAGTAAAAGAAACGAAAGGAATACTTGCAAAACGAAAAATATTTCTTTCGTACACATTTTTGTCTACTTTAGGATCTGTCGTTGTAAAAATATAGACTTGATGCCCCTGTTTTTCGAGCTGCTCCCTCAAGGTCTTAATCGAAGTCGCGACACCACTAACCTGTGGGTAATATGTATCTGTAAAAATTCCTATATTCACAAGTATCCTCCCCAAAAAACTATAAACTTAATCAAGTTTAATTATATTGGTTTCATACGCGTTATGCAAACAACTCTCTTGTAGCTCTTAATTACCTATAAATTGCCATAACAGTTGATTAAATTTTTCTGATTGCTCAGCCATCACAATATGACCACTTTTTTCAACCATTGCCGTTTTGATTGTACCATTCATCTTTTGAATCTCATCACTAAAATGATAATCAAAGTAAGGACTCTGCTGTCCAACAACTAAAAGCATCGGAATTGACATTCTTTTAATCACATCCCGCCAATCCTGAACAGCATGATTTAGTAACAACGGATAATCAAGCTTTGAGTCAAACGGATAACTCTCCGTCACTTTCTTGACTAATGCAAATGTGTCATCATCAATATGTTTGAAAGTTGACGGACCTAAAGGTTGCTTCAAACGATCTTTGAAATTTTGCCAAGTTAAATTTTTAAACCCAAACTGCCAATCACTTTCATTAATCATTTTCGGCGGCTGATCAACTATGACAATTTTGTGCACGTTCACAGGACCAAACAAAGAAAGATAAGCATAAATCGTTGCCCCACCCATTGAATTTCCAACCAAGATGAAGTCGGTCAATTTCAACAACACACACAATTCATGAACGTCTGCTGCTAATCTAGAAATACGTAATCCCCAATTAACATGCTGCGACAAACCTTGATTTCGAAAATCTAGCCTCACAACTCGAAGACCACGCTGCAATAACAACTTTTTTTGTTGATGCCAGATTTCCTTTGAGCCACCAAATCCCGTCAAAAAAACTACGGGCTGCCCTGTTCCCTCATCTGAATAATCCAACGTCACTAGATCGCTCGTTTCAAACTTCATACTTTCAACTCCATTTTTGTTAATCATTTTTAGTATAACAAAAAAATCTCCAAGAATTTAAAGATCCCCAGAGACTTATCTAAAACTAAATTTTGTTACTTAATTGCATCGTTAACGAGTTTGATGACATCGTCGTTAGTTTCTGCTTCAGTAACGGCCTTATCGGCTAATTTCTTCATTTCTTTGGTGTCCAAGCGTTTCATCAATGAACGAGTCTTCAAAACTGAAGTTGCACTCATTGAGAATTCGTCCAAACCAAGTCCCATTAAAATTGGAACAGCAGTTTGGTCGCCGGCCATTTCACCACACATACCAGTCCACTTGCCCTCTTTGTGAGAAGCATCAATTGTGTTTTTAATAAGACGCAATAGGGATGGATTATATGGTTGATACAAATATGAAACTTTTTCATTACCACGATCTGCAGCAAATGAGTATTGAATCAAATCGTTTGTACCAATACTGAAGAAGTCAACATATTTAGCTAACTTGTCAGCAATCATAGCAGCAGCAGGGATTTCCATCATCATACCAACTTGGATGTTATCACCGATCTTAGTTCCAGCCTTAACCATCTTTTGCTTTTCATCTTCAAAAATGGCTTTAGCTTTCTTAAATTCAGCAACAGTTGCAATCATTGGGAACATGATTGCAAGTTTACCGTAAGCAGATGCTCGCAACAAAGCTCGTAATTGTGTTCGGAACAAATCTGTCCGATCCAAGCTAATTCGGATAGCACGATAACCCAAGAATGGGTTCATTTCGTCCGGAAGCGGTAAGTATGGCAATTGCTTGTCTCCACCAATATCCATGGTCCGAATAACAACTTGTTTGCCGTTCATTCCTGAAACAACTTGTTTGTAAGCTTCAAACTGGTCGTCTTCAGTTGGTAGTTCGCTTGAATCCATGTACAAAAACTCAGAACGGAACAAGCCAACAGCTTCAGCACCATTATCAATAACACCTTTGATGTCATCAGGGGTACCAATATTAGCTGCTAAATCAAAATGAACGCCATCCCTCGACGATGTCTTTTCATCACGAAGTTTTTCCCATTCAGCTTTTTGAGCCAAAAAGTCTTTTTGCATTTTTTGATATTTTGCAACTTCATCAGCATCTGGGTTAACGAGTGCCAGTCCATGCATCCCATCAATCACAACGGTATCGCCAGCTTTAATATCTGTTGTTGCTTTTTCACTTCCAACAATAGCTGGAATTTCCAAAGTACGGGACATAATTGCAGAATGTGATGTTCGGCCACCAATATCTGTAATGAATCCCTTAACAAACTTACGATCCAACTGAGCAGTATCACTTGGTGTTAAATCATGAGTGACGACTACAACTTCTGAATCAATCAAAGCTGGGTTAGGTAATTCAACCCCTAATAAATGACTCAAGACACGCTTTGTCACGTCACGAATGTCTCCGGCACGTTCTTGCATGTACTGATTATCAGTCATTGCTTCAAAAGTTTCAATAAAACCATCAGTGACATCTTTTAATGCTTGTTCAGCATTAACGCTGTCATTCTTGATCTTGTCTTCAATATTACCAATCAATTCTGGATCTGAGAGAATCGTAATGTGGGCCTCAAAAACTTCGGCTTCTTCTTCACCAAGGCTTTTAGCAGCTTTACTCTTAATTAACTCTAGTTCTGCTTTAGATGCGTCTAAAGCGTCTTGAAGACGTTTAATCTCAGCATCTGGATTATCAATTGTTTTCTTATCAAATGACAGATCAGGGTCGACAAGCATATATGCTTTCGCAATTGCAACGCCATCACTGGCAGCAATTCCCTTCAATTGTTTTGCCATTAGTCAGAAAGTCCTTCCTTTTTCATTGTATCTGCAAGAGCTTCAATAGCTTCTTTTTCGTCATCGCCATCAGCAGATACGGTCACATCAGCGTTTTGACCAACACCTAATGACATAACACCCATGATAGACTTCAAGTTAACTGATTTGTCTTTGTAAGTTAACTTAACATCAGCGTTAAATTTGCTTGCTGCCTGTACTAATAAAGTAGCTGGACGTGCGTGAATACCTGTTTCTGCAATAATATGAAAGTCTCGTGTTTCCATTATAAATCGATCTCCTTTAAAAATATAAGTTTAGTAAGGGCTTTCTTTTTAAGTTATAAAACGAACATAGCATTCATCTTACTAACAATTAATCAGCCTTTCCCATTGATGATAGCAATTTCTCGAAATTTTTACAAGCCCTTTCACGAATAAAAGTGAAATTAATGTTCACCGTTTTCATGAGTTTCAAAGTGATAAACTACTTTCCCATTTCGTTGAGCCGATCCAATTACGCGTTTTCGCTGATCATACTTCATATAGATAGGTTGAAATTCTGAAAATTCATCTGGTTCAACCGTTAATTCTTTAATTGTTCCTTGTCTGAGCTGTTCCAATAAATTCGAAAAATCTCGTGCCATTTGATCACCTGCCTTTATAAAGTAAACTCAGTTTAGCTGAAAACGATACAAAGTTCAAATATTGGCACTCTATATGTCAAAGTGCTAAACTAGTTTTTGAACCTACAAAAACGCCTTACAAGTAGATTCGAAGATAGTTATTTTTCGATACAAATTGCTTGCACAATTTTTTTGGCGCGTTATAATATGGTCATGGTCAAAGTTGGTCAAACATTTTTGACCTTGATTCTTTGAAAGGAGTCAGCAAAATGTTATGTCAAAATTGTCATAAGAACGAAGCAACAATTCATTTGTATACCAATGTCAATGGACAACGGATGCAGATTAATCTTTGTCAAAATTGCTATCAACTTCTAAAACAACAAGAAGGAAATAACTTAGGAAATGGAGGTGCCGCAAACATGGCACAAGACCCATTTGGATTTGGGAATTTAGATGACATTTTCCGCGCAATGCAAAACGGAAATGTTGAAAACCCACAAGGATTAAACCAGCAAGTTCCCCCCACTCAACCAAGCGGTCCTACCGGTAATAACGGTGGTAACCAACGTAATGGCAAAGGTGGTTTGTTAGATCAATATGGTCTGAATTTAACTGAGCTGGCTAAAAAGGGAAAAATTGACCCCGTGATTGGGCGTGATTCAGAAATTTCAAGGGTTATTGAAATTTTAAATCGCCGTACTAAAAATAATCCCGTTTTAATTGGTGAAGCCGGCGTTGGTAAAACAGCCGTTGTGGAAGGTTTAGCTGAACGAATTGTCGCTGGTGACGTCCCTCAAAAATTAATCAACAAACAAATTGTCCGTTTGGATGTCGTTTCATTAGTACAAGGTACTGGAATTCGTGGTCAATTTGAGCAACGCATGCAACAACTTATGAAAGAAGTTGAAAATAATAAAGACATGATCGTCTTTATTGATGAAATTCACGAAATTGTTGGTGCTGGGAATGCTGAAGGTGGTATGGATGCTGGTAACGTTTTGAAGCCAGCATTGGCACGAGGTGATTTTCAACTCGTTGGTGCCACTACTTTAAATGAGTACCGGGATATTGAAAAAGATGCTGCTTTAGCACGTCGCCTTCAACCAGTTCAGGTTGACGAACCTAGTGTGGAAGAATCAATTCGTATCTTACAGGGAATTCAAAAGAAATACGAAGATTACCACCATGTACATTACACAGATGACGCGATCAAGGCTGCAGCAAAGCTTTCTAAGCGCTATATTCAAGATCGCTTCCTACCAGATAAGGCAATCGACTTGCTTGATGAAGCGGGATCTAAAAAGAACCTCACGATTAATACCGTAGATCCAACTACCATTCAGCAAAAGATTGACAATGCTGAAAAATACAAACAAGACGCCTTAAAGGCCGAAGATTATGAAAAGGCCGCTTATTATCGTGACCAAGTTAATAAACTAGAAAAAACTAAGTCTGGCGCAACTAACCAGAGTGAAATTCCAACAGTGACTGATAAAGATATGGAACAGATCATCGAAGAAAAAACGGATATTCCGGTTGGCGAGTTACAAAAACGTGAACAGGAACAACTACAAAATCTTGGTGAAGATTTACGTGCTAAGGTTATTGGTCAAAATGAAGCCGTTGAAAAAATTGCTCGCGCCATTCGTCGAAACCGAATCGGTTTGAATGGTACTGGCCGACCAATTGGTTCCTTCCTCTTTGTTGGCCCCACTGGGGTTGGTAAAACTGAATTAGCTAAGCAATTAGCAAACGAACTATTTGGTTCAGAGGATTCAATGATTCGTTTTGATATGAGTGAATACATGGAGCCACATTCAATTTCTAAATTGATCGGTTCGCCTCCTGGCTATGTTGGTTATGAAGAAGCCGGTCAGTTGACTGAGCAAGTTCGTCGTCACCCATATAGTTTGATCTTGCTTGATGAAATTGAAAAGGCTCATCCAGATGTCATGCATATGTTCCTTCAAATTCTAGATGATGGTCGTTTGACGGATTCTCAAGGCCGGACTGTTAGTTTCAAGGATACAATTATTATCATGACCTCTAACGCCGGAACCGGTGACGTTGAAGCTGACGTTGGCTTTGGTGCTGCAGCAAAAGGCACAACCCACTCAGTTTTGGATAAGTTAGGTAATTACTTCAAACCTGAATTCTTGAATCGTTTTGACGATATTGTTGAATTTAATTCACTCACCAAGGAAAACTTAATGAAAATTGTTGACTTAATGATTGGCAATGTCAATCAGATGTTAGCTGTTCAAGGCTTACATGTGCATGTGACAGAACCAGTTGAAGAGAAATTAGTTGAGTTAGGTTACAATCCAAAGATGGGTGCTCGTCCACTTCGTCGAGTAATTCAAGAACAGATTGAAGATCGAATTGCTGATTATTATTTGGACCATCCAGATGCAAAAAATCTTGTAGCTAAGATTGCTGATGGCAACATTGAACTAACCGTTGAAAATGTGGCTGACACCAAGGCTGCATCTACCAAAAAAGCTTAATTTACAAAAAACTCATGGTTGAACGAAATTAATCGTTTAACCATGAGTTTCTTATACATAACGTTATTTAGATGAAGAAGAGGATGATGCTGATGAAGATGAAGATGAAGAGCTACTGCTACTTGAATCTTCAGACTCCAGTTCTGGTGCATCTGTTTTATAAAGATCTAAGGTTGATTTACCTTTATTTTTCTTCAGTAAACTTGTTGGCTCTTTTTCCTGTGCTTTACTCAATTCCTTAAGACCAGCTGATTTCTTGTAATTATACTTAGTTTTATCAACCGTCTTAAACCAAGAATGCTTAGAGAATCGGAGTAAATCACCATTGATAACCGAATCAGATAAGGATAATTCTTTATTGACATAAGTTTGAATCTTGGCAACTTCTTTCTTTTCAGTTGCAGTTTTATCGGTGATTTGTTGTCCCGTCTTTGTAAAGTACAAGTCATTGCCATACTTAGTATACTTCGGTGAAACAAAGTCCCCATCACGGAAGGCAACAATTTGATTGCGATCCTTCGACAACAAATCTTGCCCAAATTGAATGGCCCCTGGGTCTTTAATTCCCAAAAGATTTGTTAACGTTGGCATCACATCAATTTCGCCCCCATAAGTATGGTTAATACCGCCCTTCAGTCCGGTCATATGAATCATGAACGGTACCTTTTGGAACATGGCCAAATTGTAGTTATCGATTTGTTTTAAACCAAGAATTTTAGCAATGGCTGCTTTGTGGTTGTTTGAGATTCCATAATGATCACCATACAAGACCAGCATACTGGTCTTCATTAAACCAGACTTCTTCAAATAGCTGATCAATTCACCAATTGATTGGTCCAAATAATGCGCAGTCTGAACATACGGATCGACCGTTGGATCCCCAGTATCCCATTCTTTAATTGATACATCTTTTTTAGAAATCAAATATGGATAATGGTTTGAAACGGTAATTAATTTTGCATAGAACGGTTGCGGAAGTTGTTCCACGTACTTCATGGCATCCTTCAAGAAAATCTTATCTTTCATACCGTAACCACTGACATATCCTGGTTTGATCTTGTAATACTCTTTACTAAAGAAATATTGATAACCAAATGATTTATAAGCATTATCTCGGTTCCAGAAACTCGGCACGTCCCCATGGAACGAAGCGGTCGAATAGCCATTTTGATCTAAAATAGCCGGCATACTTTGAAAAGTATTGCTAGTTCCATCCATAACCATGGCGGAACCCTCTGCCAACCCAAACAAAGAGTTTTCAAGCATCATTTCAGCATCGGCCGTTTTCCCTTGGCCAACCTGATTAAAGAAGTTATCAAAACTCAACGTATCTTTTTCATGATACAGTTTGTTCAAGTTAGGCGTAATTTCTTGGCCATCCCATTTCTTATCAATAACAAATTGTTGCAAACTTTCTAGATGGATGACAAAAACATTTTTTCCCTTTGCCACACCCTTGTACTGGATGTTTGAAGATACATGATGTTTTTTCAAGAACTTCTCAATCGGTTTTAGTTGATCATCTGAGGCCTTCGACTTTTGTTCACTGTTCTGGTACGTTTTGATCGCATCATACGCCGTATATGTCTGTAAACCTAGATACTTCACAATATAGTTATTATCGAATGTTCTGGTTAACAACCCTGAACGATTACTATAGGCCATGCCCAAATTTACGCCAAACACACCAATTGATAAAACGGTGGTGGCCAAGGCATAACGAAATTTGAACCGGGTCGTATCAATTTTGATAAACCGCACGAGTAATAACAAAATTAGGAAAATCACATCCACAAAAACCAAAAAATCGGTTCCACGCATGATGCCCATTAAACTTTTACCAAGGTTATCAGATGTCGATCCGGATCCCTTGATTAAATTGAACGTAATAAAGTCTGAGAATTCTCGGTAATACAAAATATTTGCGAACAACCACGTGGATAAGATAGCGTCCATTAAAATCATCCACCAATAAGCCCAGCGTCCCCGAAAATATAAACCAATCCCAAAAAGAAACAAAGCCGTCGCAATTGGCGAAATCGCCAAAATTAGTTCTTGCATATGCCCTTGAACACCTAAACTGAATTTCATTTGGTAGGCCATATAGGATTTTATACAAAATAGAATAACGGCGAACAAGAAAAATCCAAACCGAGTATTTAATCCCCGACGGATCTTATGCCACGCTTGACCCATAGTTGAACCTCCATTACACATCAACAGTGATATTTGAACTTTAAAGCCGTTCATAAACTAAATAAGTATAACTGAAAAACGGTATTTTTAATAGACCTTTACCATGTATTTTAAGAGATTTTTAGATAACTTTAAATTTCAATTACCAAAAACGAATCGCAAAAAAGGGCAAATTCCAAGTTATAAATTGGATTTGCCCTTATAAAACAACTTAAATTACAGCTTAGCGGTTAACTTAATTTTTGGATACTTACCTTTAAACCAACGTTCTGCAAATTCATTTTCAAATAAGAACAATGGCTGATCCATACGGTCCTTTACCAAAAGATTCCGTGAAGAAGACATCCGCTCGTCCAGTTGTTCCGGATCGATCCAGCGAGCAATTTTCTTGCCCATTGGTTCCATAACAACTTCTGAATGGTATTCGTTTAACATCCGGAATTGGAAAACTTCAAACTGAAGTTGACCAACCGCACCCAAAATATAATCACCCGTATTATAATTTGTGTAGAGCTGAACAGCCCCTTCTTGAACCAGCTGTTGAATCCCTTTATGGAAAGATTTTTGCTTCATTACATTTTTTGCAGCAACATGCACAAATAGTTCTGGTGTAAATTGTGGTAATTTTTCAAACTGCACGTCATGTTTCCCTGAATAAATGGTATCACCAATTTGGAAATTTCCAGTATCGTATAGCCCGACAATATCGCCAGCAACCGCCTTTTCAACTGTATGCCGTGCATCAGCCATAAACTGGGTTGAATTTGAAAGACGAATCACCTTTCCAGTTCGATGTAAGGTCACATCCATCCCCCGATCAAATTCCCCTGAACAAATTCTGACAAAAGCAATTCGATCCCGGTGATTGGGGTTCATGTTGGCTTGAATTTTAAAAATGAAACCTGAAAACTCGGGATCATCTGGTTCGATTTTTTCTTCAGCTTGATCCACATGAGCTGCGGGAGCTGGCGCGTACTTCAAATAACTGTCCAAAAAAGTTTTAACCCCAAAATTAGCTAACGCCGAACCAAAGAAAACAGGCGTTAAATCTCCGGATAAAATTTTGGCCTCATCAAATGAATTGCCGGCTTCACTAAGTAGCTCCATATCGCCTTCAGCATCTTGATAAGCACTATCTTCAGTCAGTGGATATTTGTCTGAGAGTTTACCTTCCGCATCCAGTGGCAAATACTGATTACCCTGTGCATCTTTACGATATAAAACCACTCGCTGGTTATAGCGATCATACAATCCTTGTAATCCTTTACCCATGCCAATTGGCCAGTTCATTGGATAAGCATCAATTCCCAACACTTCTTCTAATTCATTAACCAAATCTAAAGGCTCACGGCCATCTCGATCCAGTTTATTCATAAATGTAAAAATGGGAATCCCCCTCATTTTACAAATTTGGAACAACTTCTTGGTTTGGGGCTCAATTCCCTTTGCAGAATCAATAACCATGACAGCGGAATCCACGGCCATTAAAGTTCGATACGTATCTTCAGAAAAATCCTCATGTCCTGGCGTATCCAGAATATTGATTCGTTTTCCTTGGTAATCAAACTGCATAACCGAACTAGTTACTGAGATTCCACGTTTCTTTTCAATTTCCATCCAATCTGACTTTGCATAATTACCAGATTTTCGGGCTTTAACGGTTCCAGCTTCACGAACAACTCCTCCAAAAAGCAATAATTGTTCCGTAATCGTTGTTTTACCAGCATCCGGATGAGAAATAATGGCAAACGTTCGCCGTTTTGCGACTGCTTGATCTATTTTTGTTTCGTTCATAACTACCTTCCTACTTCTTAATTGCGTTTACAATATAATCTACTACTTTTCGCGATGAGTCTCCACTATCAATTGCACAAAAACGGTCGTAGAATTGCTGGAAACGGACATTATTGGTCATATCCCCGTTTTGCAATATTTTTCCTATCTCGGTAAACATGTCTGCTTCCGAATGGACAATTTCGCCCGGAAGCTCATGTTCATAATCCAAATAGAAACCTCGCAATTCATTTTTGTACATCTCATAGTCATACGGATAAAACAAGATTGGCCGTTTTAAGTATGCAAAATCAAAGAAAACTGAGGAGTAATCAGTGATCAATAAATCAGAAACTAAATACAAATCACTGATATTAGGATAATCAGAAAGATTTAAAACACAATCTTGAAATTCTGAGACGTCGATTTGATTCGCGATCAAATAGTGCATCCGCAAAATCAAAATCGTATCTTTCCCGTACTTTTCTTGGAATTTCTTCAAACTAAATGGTAATTTAAATGTGTATTTCCCAGTCGTGATAAACGCATTATCTCGATAAGTTGGTGCGTACAAAACGACCTTCTTATCGGCTGGAATTCCCATTTTTTCTTTCAAGTCCTTGATTTGTGCCGCCGTCGTGTTAATTAACTCATCATTACGCGGATAACCGATTTTTAAAACTTGATTCTTATAGCCAAATGCTGATCGAAAAATATTGGTTGAATAATCATTGGGACTAATCAATGCATCCCATCGATTTGCTTCTCGAGTGAAGTTCCGATGATAAGACACAGTATCCGTTCCAGGCATCGTCACCTGTTTAATATCCAGACCTAATTTTTTCAATGGTGTCCCATGCCACGTCTGCAGATAAAAGGTGAATTTAGATTTTTTTACCCATGATGGATAACGGGCATTACTAACCCAACTTTGCGCACGACGCATCACTGATACCCATTTTACACTATCACGGACAACATAGTGCATCCCGTGATCTCGACAAAAGCTTTTGAGTTCCGGATAAATCGACCACACCAAATTATAACCTGGATAGAACTGCTTAAAAACGCGATAAATGGCAAGTGGACTATCAGAAACCTGGCGGCCACCAAAGCTTTCAAACACAACTGTTGGCCGTTGATATGGTATTCGGCTCCACTTAAATAATTGTTTAATCAGATGCAACCTTATTTTACCGAGAAAAACGCCCGCTAAGCCTAAAGTTAGCTGTGCTTTTCCTGCGATCCGTTTAACCAGTTGTTGCATTGATGGCTTTTCAATTGGCAAGACCAAAGTCAGCCTACTATCATATGCCAAATCCAACTCAACAACATTGCCATTTACATTTTGAATAAAATCACTATCAGGATTAAATTGACTCGCGACACCAAGGCGTTGATGAAAATATTTATCGTTAAAATCATAAGTAATTGCCAGCTCATATTCATTAGCAATCGTCAATTGGGCAAATGAAATTTTAAACTGAAATAGGTCTGGATACTGACTTAAATTTTCAGTAATCCGCAGCATATCTGTCTCATCATTTTTATTTTTAACTGTAACTACAATGTTTTGTAAACTCTGCACATTAATCTGTTTAGTGCCAAAAAGCATGATCCCATCAGGCACGTGTTGCACATTTTGCAACTCAAACAGATCATCATTAGTTTTGCGATAAACTTCGATATTCACGTAACCAGCAAAATCTGTCTGAAACTTTTGAAACAAGTTAATGTCCAACCATTTATTGTCCACAAACTCATTTTCAACCTGAACCGTTTCAAAATGATCGCCTTCTTGCCACTGTAAATACATTTCCCAAGTGAACCGATTCTGTCCCGGAAAACTACCTGTCAATTGCCCAGAAGGTAGCTGAAACTGCAGCATATTTCTGTCAATTCTGACATGGCTGATCATGAAGCTTTCTAAGGATTCCTGCTCAATAAAAAATAGCCGCAAGTTTTTAACTTGCTGTGTTAACCCGATTAATTCAATTTCGTATTCTTGTTCTTGAGACCTAGTCTGCACATCGGACAAAATTGCGCGCATTAATGCTGCCCCCTTTCTCAATAATTAAAAGTTTTTAAGGTGCCCAAATAAGGACTCATGGATTCAACCAATTCTAAATCTATAAAAATCCCGGTTGTCTGATCATTATCAATTAGCTGACGTAATTGCCCTGCATAAAATTCAAATACATTTTTATAAGGACGCCAAGTCACATAGTCATGGACACTAAATTGAGAATTTGAGATTTCAATGCGTACGGTATTCCGTGGCGTGCCCTTAGACAAATCTGATTCCACAATCGCGCAACGCGCCGCAAATTCACTATCACTTGCCACTCTATAATTTCTAAGCCGTGGCTGTTTGACAATGAATTGGTAAAGTTGTTGGTTAGTGTTATTCAAAACTTCATAAATTGTTGGCTGTCCATCTTGAAAATGGACAACTTCTCGAACTCTTTGTTGGTCATCATAATAGTATTGCGTTTGTAACGTACCATCCGCAAAGCTTTTAAGAAGCGCCAATCTGTCTTGTCTAAAAATCCGTTCCATGATGAGGTCATGTTTATCAAAATACCTTTCGATCTTTTCATGTTCAGGAAGTTCAAAAGTCCGTTTTTCCGGTTCACCAGAGTGAATTGTATCTAGCGTTTGCAAGCTGACAGCAATCCCCTTTTGTTCATGTAATAAATCAAACCAATTGATAATTTTTGCTTCAGAATTTTCCCTTGCAACAGCCTTGGTCAATTTAAAAGTGACTTTGGCTGCCAAATGATAGTCCAAAATCATGACCAAAACTGTCACCCGAATTTGATTATTCACTAATTTTTTAATCGTTTTTATCAGGTACGGATTCTTTATCGAAACAGCATCCGAAACCAGAACTAAGGCTTTTTTCATCATCAATCCTCTTACCAATCTAATCATTAAAAAAATTTAATTTAATATCATATATAAGAAAAAACTGAGGGATTACCCCCAGTTTTTGTTTACTTTTACTTTTTATTGTCGCTTGCTAGACCAAGATCACGTTTGATTTTAGTCGTTGAAATACCTTCTGTTCGTGGTAAATAAACCACTTCACAATAATCTTTCAGGAAGTCAAACTTACCTTTCCAATCATCGCCCATCACAAAAGTGTCAATGTGTCTTTCTTGGACATCTTTGATTTTTTGATCCCAACCCTTTTCTGGAATAACTTCATCCACATAACGGATAGCTTCCAAAATGTACTTGCGATCTTCGTAACTGGTATAAGCCTTTTTTCCTTTTAAAGCATTAAACTCATCCGTTGAGACACACACGGTTAAGTGGTCGCCCAATGCCTTTGCACGTTTAAGTAAACGAATATGTCCCTTATGAATTAAATCAAAAGTGCCATAAGTAATTACATTTTTCAATGTTCATTCTCCTAAGAATATAATATTAAATACTCACCAATATTACCACAAACAAGCCGCCGTATTCCAGTAAATTAGCGTTATCCTAGTTAATCAAAACTAACTTAAACTAATCTTGATTATTTAAGATCCAAATATGATAAATAAATTCAACTAATACTTTGACAACAGCATAGGCAGGAATTGCCAAGATCATTCCAGGAATTCCCGCAATTTTTCCAGCCGCCAACAACAGAATAATAATGGTTAGTGGATGTACTTGCAAACTCCGACCAATAATATTGGGATAAATCAAATTACCATCCACTTGTTGCACAATCAAAACGACGATAACCACCCAAACAACTTGCATCGTGGAATCCGTCAGAGCAACTAGCAACGCTGGAAAAATTCCAATATACGGACCAACATAGGGCACAATGTTTGCAATCCCAGCTACGACACCTAATAACAACGCATAAGGCTGACCAATTATCATATAACCAATTGCGGTAAACGTCCCCACAAACAAGCATTCCAAAACCTGTCCACCAATGTATGAGGATAACGTGGCACTCATTTTATCAAACAATTCCACAATCGTATCTGCATTTTTTGCTGGTAACATTCGTTTGATGGAGGGCATTAACTTCCAGCCGTCTTTTAACATGTAAAATAGCATTACCGGCACCGTAATGATCACAACTGTGACACTTGTAATCGTGGCGATTAACGTGCCAATGCTACTCGTCATTGTGCTTAAGATTGACTCTGCATAGGTTCCAATTGAACTATTCATTTTCTTAATGTAGGGATCTAAGTCTACGTTTTTAATCCAATCGGAATGTTCCAAGAAATGCTGTGAGGCCTTTTGTAAATTGCTGGCAATACTTGGTAAACTTTCAATCAACTGCGCAATCTGATTGGCCAATCTTGGAATCATCCATCCCAATGCATACCCAATAATTCCCAGCAACAGAACAAACACAATCACCACGGACCAGGTATGGCTAATACGAAACTTTTTGTACTTAATTTTTTGAATCAATTTAACTAACGGATTAAGTAAATAAAACAAAAATCCGGACAAAAGGATTGGCACAAACACGGTTGAAATGAAAGTTCCAATCGGCGCAAACAAAAAATTAATTTTGGTACAAACATAAATTAAAGTCGCTACGATCAGCAACTCCAAGGTCCAAAACATCAAGGGGGATCGCCTAATCTTATCAAACATAGCATGGCTCCTTTTTCTCTCTGTGAAAACTAGTCATTACATAAACTTGTTTTCCATTCCATAACGTTTCTATTATAGCCTATTAAGACATCATTTTTCATAACCTTTGCATTACAAGAACAGTAAATTTAAAAAAGTGGCAATTTTTTGTTTTATAAAAACAAACTGACAACATTTGAACTTTTCAAACATTGCCAGTCATATTTATATAGGTAGACCTGAAATCAAATTAATTGGTTCAATTTCTCTTACGATCAAAATTAACGCCGGTTATTCCGTTGAACAAGTTCTAGATAACGATGGTACCAGATATTAATAAATTCGTTTGAAAACGGTCCAATCCCCTGATCAATCCAATCGGTCAGTGTAATGACGCTCGAACGCACAATTTGGTCTGTATCTTTTGGATAGTGCCACTTCCGGCTAAACCGTTCGTATTCATCAACATCTAATAGCTTTCGATCCCCATTCGGATAGACTTTTACATCTAAATCGTAATCAACATATTTAAGTGCTTCTTCATCCAATACATATGGAGAAGCCAAATTGCAATAGTTTGATACGCCGTTTCTGCGAATCATGGTCACCACGTTAAACCAATAATCTTTATGAAAATAAACTATGGCTGGCTCGCGAGTTACCCATCGTCTCCCATCATCTTCAATCACAAGCGTATGGTCGTTACAACCAATAAACTCATCATCGCTATTCTTTAATACCATTGTATCCCGCCACGTCCGATGCAAACTGCCATCGTGCTTATAGCTTTTGATCGCAATATAGTCCCCTGCTCTAGGCTTCTTAGACTTGCGATTCATTCTATGACACAGCTTTCTAATTCTGAAGGTTTTAACTCTTAGAATTCCATCCATTATTATATCAAAAAAGACCAGCAGACGAAAGAACGAGTGCTGGTCATAAAAATAAATTTTGATCAATATCGATTCAAAGTGGTTTCACTATTCTTGATGTAGTATTGTCCCATTCTAAGGTTAATAAAACTATGTCGGTCGTTTCGAAGTTAATTTTTCGCCTCTAACCAAAAAGCGGATCTCCGCCACTCAAAATTAGTCTACAATAAAAAGATTGTTTTCCTAAATCACTTCTAACTTAATCATTTAATACATGCCTTGCATCAAGTTTTGATAAATCTGATGACATTGCTGCGTCAACATTGAATCTTTCCGCCGATAATTACTCAACATAATCACCGCATTTTGTCCGTCGCCGCTAATCATCATGCCGCTTTCTTCACCATAACCAACACCGTGACTCCAATAACCGCCATTTTTTTCGTGATACAAACCGCCCGCATAGCCTATCCGATTACCTGCTGCATCATGCAAAATCTGCGTATTTTCAACACTCACAAATCTAGCCTGCAAAATTGCACGACTAACCTTATAAAAATCACTCGCATTCATATAGACATTTCCTGTTGCCAACTCATTATGCTGATTAGCTGGTGACTCGTGAAAAGCATGTAAATAATTAGCAGAATCATCAGAAAATGGTTGATTATGATACGGCGTGGACAACCAATTTGCTCGTTTTGCTAACATGACAAAGCCTGAATGATGCAGGTCCAGTAACCGGATAATGTGTTGATTAAATAATTGATAGTAAGTCCGATGGGTCACCCTCTGCAAAACTCCCGCTAATAACGTGTAATTAACAGGCTGATACGACCACTTGTGATTCTGATTTGGTAAGAATTGCACATGGTGAGCTGCATAATCTACCACCCCGGAACCAGAAAGTGAACGGGTGGAAAAATTGTGAATTCGTAATCCGGTCGTCATATTAAGCATAGATCGAATCGTCATTTTTTTAGCACCTGGAATATTTGGATAGAATTGGGCCAGTCGGTCTGTCAACCTCAATCTACCTGCTTCCACCTGTTGCATTAATAAAGTCGCGGTCATTGATTTTTGCATCGATAAAATTTGATATTCAGATTGTGCCGTATTAAATCCTTGTTTTTGAAAATTAGCATACCCATAGCCTTGATCATAAATAGGTTGGCCATTTTTCACAATTAAGATCGTGCCCACAAACTGGTCGCCACCAATTAAAGGTTCCAGCAACTGCTTTAACTTTTTAGCCTTTAGCGATAACTTCGGCTGTTGGGTCACCACTTTGCGTGGAACAAAGGTTTTTGGTACTAGTTTTCGTGCTGGTATATGCTTCGTTGAGCCACTAAAAAAGATGGGATCACTACGGTGCATCACGCGATAATTGTGATAACCAAACCCGGCGCTTCCAATCAGAATCATTAAAATAAATCCAAACAAAATAACCCGCCATAAACGTTTTTTCATAACTATTGCTCCCCCCATAAAACGATGATACTTATTTTAAATCTTCTTGTTCGTCAATTAATCGATTAATGGCGTCCGACTGGAAACCTTTCCCATATAAGGTTCGCCTCGTGCGCATCTTCCGTTGTGAAAAAGCATAGCGGCGATTACGATTCCAAACTTTTTCAAATTCACTTTTCAATTTCTCGTCTTCCAAGTCAGGGTCAATTTCAAATTCCATTTGTTCAAGAATTTGAGTAATCACATCTCCTGTAAATCCCTTGGTCATCAATCCTTGCCGCACTTTTTGTTTCATCTTCGAAACCGGATCCCGGCGGTAATGGTGACTAAGTTTCTCGCCAATTTCAATCCCGTTAGCGACCTGATCATCTGCCGGATATTCTAATAACGCCTGCTCGATGTCATTTTCTAAAATACCCTTGGTTCGCAAGTTGCGGGTAATCACAATGGGGCCCTTATCAGAAGTCCGAGCCATCGTTCGCACGTAGCTTTGGGCATACTGAAGATCATCCACTAAATTTAATTCCCGTAATTTTTTCAAAGTTGCTTCAATCGTGGGTTCTGGAATTTCTTTTTCCCGAAGCTTTTGCTGAATTTCTTTTTCCGTTCGTAAGTGGCCTGACAAAAACGCCAATGCGCGTGAATAAGCCTTGGAAACATCATCTGCTGCCAAGATTTCTTCTTGCAATTGCTTATCAATTTCCATCCCTTTGAAAATGCGATATTTAATCATCACATCTTCACTAATCGGAAAGGCGTATTGGTCATCTAAAAAGACGTTATAACGTCCTTCTCTTTTTTGCGTGGTAATTTTGGTTACCTTTGGAACTGCTTTTTTTTCTGTCATCGTGAACCTCCTTGCTGAAAACATTCACTAAACTGGATTTGTCTGCTATAATTCTTTAGGACTTATAATGAAAAGAGGAACTCACATGCCAACTGCAAAAGTTGTTTTTGCAACCATTACCGGCAACAACGAAGATTGCGCCGACATCATTACCGAAGCGCTTGAAGATCTCGGCGTCGAAGTTGACGAATCAGAGATTTCACAGACCGATGCCGATGAATTTAAAAATTTTGATATCTGTGTTGTGGTACCTTACACCTACGACGAAGGTGCCCTTCCTGAAGAAGGCTTGGACTTCTATGAAGAACTACCTGATTTAGATTTAGATGGTAAAATCTTTGGCGTAGCTGGATCCGGCGACGTTTTTTATGAAGAATTTTATTGTGTCGCTGTTGATGCCTTTGCCAAAGCTTTCAAAGCTGCTAAAGCTAAACAAGGAGCAGAACCCGTTAAAATCAATTTGGCACCTGAATCAGAAGAAGATTTAGATCAATTAGATGCCTTTGCCAAAAGCTTAGTTGATAGCTACAATGCCTCACAAAACTAAAGCCTGTTTAAAAAAGATTGGAATTTGGTTAATCAGTTTCAATCTTTTTTTGTCTCGTGTTGTTTAAAAATAATTAATTTGCTGAACACGTAATTTACGATCACCACGATCACATTATCAGCCACTTTTACTAAAATGGCATTATCCTTCATTAACGAAACGCCAACCCACATAATGATAACTTCCATAAAGTAGGTCAATAAGCGAAAGAAGAAAAAGGAACCAAGTTCACGCCAAAACGCCCGCCAGGTAGTGTAACCTGAGCTAAAAACCCATACTTTATTAGTAAAAAACGCCACCAAAACCGATGCAATCCACGCGATTGCAGTGCCAATTTGGTAATTCCAATTTGTATAAGTTTCAAAAAAGGCAAACACCCCAATATTGACAACTGTTGTAAGAACCCCAAAAACTAAATACAAAATGATGGCTTGATTCTTTTTAATTAAATCCTTCATCCCCATTAACTCCGCTTATCACTAAATTTTTGTTGTAAGAAATCTAAAATATGTTGGGCAGCATGTCCATCCCCATACGGATTTTTGGCAGTGGCCATTTTTTGATAAACTTGTGAATCGTCCAACAATTCCAGCATCGCATCCGTCACTGTTTGTGGATCAGTACCCACCAATTTTAACGTGCCAGCTGTGACCCCTTCTGGACGTTCCGTTTCATCACGCAATACCAAAACAGGTTTGCCCAACGAAGGAGCCTCTTCTTGCACACCGCCAGAATCTGTCATGATGAAATAGCTGCGCGCAGACAAATTATGGAAATCCACCACATCCAGTGGGTCAATCAAATGAATCCGGGAATCATCGCCTAGTTCTTCGTGAGCTGCTTTTTGAACGGCAGGACTTAGATGAACAGGATAAATAATTTCTACATCTGCATGAGAATCCACGACTTGCTTAATGGCCTTAAATACTCGGCGCATTGGTGCTCCCTGATTTTCGCGGCGATGCATCGTTAACAAAATTAGACGATGCTCTGGCATTACCAAATCTAGCACAGCGTGATGATAATCTTCACGCACGGTTTCATGCAGGGCATCAATGGCAGTATTTCCCGTAACCGCAATGTTGGCTTCGGGATGGTTTTCCTTAAGTAAATTTTGTTTACTTAAAGTCGTTGGTGCAAAGTAATAGTCGGCCAAAACATCCGTTAATTGCCGGTTCATCTCTTCTGGATATGGCGAATACTTATCCCACGTCCGTAAGCCCGCTTCCACATGGCCTAGCGGGATTTGGTTGTAAAACGCACTAATGCTGGCCGCAAAGGTTGTTGTGGTATCTCCGTGAACCAAAATAACATCCGGTTTCACTTCTTGAATAATGGTATCCAATTTATTTAAAACGCGGCCGGTAATCTCACTTAACGTTTGATTGGGTTTCATAATATTTAAATCATAATCTGGGGTAATTTTGAAAATTTCTAAAACTTGGTCCAACATTTCTCGATGTTGCGCTGTCACAACGGTGATCGCTTCAAATTCAGATTTTCGTTGATTCATTTCTAAAATGATTGGGGCCATTTTGATGGCTTCAGGACGCGTTCCAAATATGGTCATGACACGTAATTTTTTCAAAATAATCCTCCGTAAAAGGTGCCTTTATCGGCATAATTAATAATTTCTCTTGTAAACAAGTATACCGCACCACTCATCGTTTTTTAAGTCTTAACTGGTCTTTCTGATATTTCTTAGCACTTATTTTGCAATCAACCGCCCATTTATTGCGTGGAAACGCGTTGGCTATGCTACGATAGAATCGATTTTTATGAAGAGGATTGCCTTTATAAATGAAACAACTTTAACTAAAAAGCTTCAAAAATACGCTAATTTAGTTACTCAGGTGGGTGTAAACTTCTAACCCAGTCAACCGCTTCAACTTGCAGGGCAGCGCTAAAACGTCTCCTGAAGAATTGTCCAAACATGGCATCAATAATAGCCAAGTGCACGTCGACTTCATGGTCAGTTCTGACAAAATGAACATCGATGGCATCAAACAAGATGGCACCATCACCCCAATTTTTAGAAACGGTAACTGGATAAACCACCTTCACCTTCCATAAAATAAATACGCGAATTTCTTTGATCTGTTTTATACAGACTCGAAATTCGCGCATTTTTATTTAGCTTCAGTTTTACGTTGTAACTTAAAGACCAAGTTTAGGAAAACGGCCACAATACTAGTCACGACGACCCCGTTACCGAGAATTAAATACAATTCTGAAGGAAGCGCTTGGAAAATCGTGGGCACACTGGCAACCCCTAAGCCAGCGCCAATGGAAACTGCAGCAACAATCAAATTGCGGCTGTCATCAAAGTCTACGTTTTTCAAAATTCGGACCCCTTGTAGCCCAACCGTTCCAAACATAACTAACATTGCCCCGCCTAAAACTGGTGTTGGCACCACCGTGGCTAATGCGCCGATTTTGGGCAATAAGCCTAAAATCAGTAAGAATAAGCCAGCAAAGTAAATTGGCTTCCGAGTTTTAACTCCGGAAAACTGCACAACACCCACATTTTCAGAGAATGTAGAGTATGGGAAAGTGTTAAAGATGCCACCCAAAATTTGGGCAATTCCTTCAGCGCGATAGCCCCGTTTTAAATCATCGCCGGTTAAATGGCGATTGGTCATGTCACCTAGTGCGAAGAAAACTCCTGTCGATTCGATCATGGTCGTTAACGCGATTAGAATCATCGTTACTGAAGATGACCATTCAAAATGCGGTACCCCAAACATGAAAGGTTCGGGGAAACGAAACCAGCCACTTTGCGATACAGTACTCAGTTTAATCATTCCAAGTGCTCCGGCCAAAGCCGTTCCGCCAATTAATCCGATCAAAATCGCAATCGATTTGATAAAGCCGCGACCCCAAACGTTAATCGCAATAATCAAAGCTAACGTGAAACCACCGACCAATAAATTACTTGGCGAACCAAAATTATGGGATCCCACAGTTCCACCGCCTAAATCAGTAATCGCTACGGGCATCAAAGTGAAACCAATGACCACAATCAATGACCCTGTCACAACGGGTGGAAAAAGATTCCGCATTTTCGAGAAAACACCACTCATCAATAAAACAAATAATCCGGAAACAATAATTGCACCATACATCGTGGTGATCCCAAGCGTTTTTCCGATGGTTCCTAACGGTGTGATAACCTGAACCGCACAACCTAAAACAACTGGTAGTCCAATTCCAATCATTCGCGTCCGATGCACCTGCAATAATGTGGCGATTCCACACATAAATAAATCCATGGAAATCAATAACGCCAATTGGGTGGCGGTAAAATGCACGATTGCCCCAATCAACAACGGCACCATGACATCGCCAGAATACATTGTCAGTAAATGCTGCAACCCTAAAACAGCCGCATGACCATTAGAAGTTGAATTCTCTAACGGAACGCCTTCACCTGAATCGAAATCAATCTGTTCTTGTGCCCACTTCTCCTTTGAAACCAACTTGTTACCCCCTGTTGAATCCATATATAACCTATCGCACTGCAAAACAAAAACGATGTCCGCAAATAGAAGACATCGTTTGATGAATTTATTGCGTATAGTCCAGAATTTACGGTTCTGGGTAGAAACTCGCCAACCATATTAAGGCGTTTATATATGCATTTCGTTTTTAATTACTAAGTACTATACCACCGAATTTTTAGTTTATCAACATCAGATCGTTTTCACTATTAGCAGAACACAAAAAAACGGTGTGCTCCAAAAAATACTCTGGATCACATCGTTCAACTTATTTAGCTGGTTGTTTTACCTTTACACTTTGAACTTCGTAGCCCAAATTTTTAACAACTTGTGCCAATGCATCTGCTGTATTGACTGCATCATCAAATTCAATTTTTACTTTACTAGCGTTAAAGAGTACCTTTACTTTTTCAACACCAGCCTGTTTTTCTAATGCGCCTTGAATTTTTTGCATGCATGATGGGCAAGTCAACGCCCCTAATTGTAAGATTGCTTTTGTCATTTTAAATTTCCTCCTTATTTACTTTATACATTTATTATAGTGTCCCAGTTATCAATTAAAATTGATCATCGTCAAGTTTTGAAAAGTTTTTTATTTATTTTGCACCAGCTGCGTGATAACGAATTAAACGCATCGCATTGAAAATAACGACCAAGATACTTGCTTCATGAACAAACATCCCACTTGCCATGTAGATATAACCAAAGATTAATCCAATCAGTAGGAAGACTACTGTGCCAATCGCAATGATAATATTTTGACGTGTGTTAGCAACGGTCTTTTTGGCCAAGCCATACGCATGAACTAATTCATGAAAACTAGATTGCATTAACACAATATCGGAAGTTTCAATAGCCACATCAGTTCCACCACCCATTGCAATACCGATATCAGCAGTAGCAATCGATGGGCTATCGTTAATCCCATCACCAACAAATGCTACCTTATGACCTTGGTCTTTAAGTTGTTTAACAAACGTGACCTTGTTTTCAGGTAAGAGATTGGCATGAATCTCATCGATACCAAGTTCTTGGGCAACGTGATTAGCCGTAATTTTATTATCACCAGTTAACATCACTAGTTTTTTAATTCCGAGTTGTTTCAAAGCGGCCAGATTTTCTTTGACATTATCACGAATAACATCAGAAACCCCAATAATTTGTTGAATCTTATGATCTACAGCGACAATGACAGTTGAACTTCCAGTTGCTTGCAAATTCTTCAAATCATTTTCTTCTGCTTCGGTCAATTGAATTTGATTAGCAGTCATCAATTTTTGATTACCAACCAGAATTTGATGTTGGTCGATTTGAGCCTCAATTCCTTGGCCTTTAATGGTATTATTCGTCGTTACCTGTAAATTCTGAAACGCAACTTTTTGTTGAGTGGCATAAGTTGTGATTGCTTTGCCTAAAGGATGATCAGATTGACTTTCCAATTTTGCAGCAAATGCTAATACCTGATTTTGATCATCCGCATAGTTTTTAAGATCAGAAACTTCTGTATTACCTTTGGTTAAAGTCCCAGTTTTGTCAAACACCAACGTATCAATCTTGGCAAAGGTATCCACCACTTCGCCACCTTTGATCAAGACACCATTTTTGGCACCATTACCAATTCCGGCTACGTTTGAAACTGGTGCACCGATTACCAAAGCACCAGGGCAACCAAGCACCAGAACCGTGATCGCTAATCGAAAGTCACGCGAGATGAATCCAACTAAGATCGCTAAAATAAGTACTGCTGGTGTGTAATACTTCGCAAACTGATCAATAAACTTTTCAGCATGTGATTTTGTATCTTGAGCATCTTCAACTAATTCCACAATTTTGGCAAAAGTTGTATCATCCCCGACTTTAGTTGCCTTAATCTTCAAGGTTCCGTTATCTAAGATCGTGCCTGAGAAAACGCCGTCGCCGACCTGTTTAGTCACTAGTTTAGATTCACCCGTAACACTTGCTTCATTTAAGTATCCAGAACCCTCTACAACATCACCATCAATTGGGACTTGACCACCCGTTTTAACAAGCACGATGTCGCCCTCATCTACGTCATCCACATCAGTTTCAACGATTGAACCATCGTCTTGAACGACTTCAGCAGTGGTTGGTGCCATTTCAGTTAGCGTTTTAATTGATTCACGCGTTTTTGCCAACGTTTTCGCTTCTAGAAAACTCCCAAATAAGAATAGGAAAGTGACAATTGCTGACTCATTGAACTCCTGAATGACAAAGGCACCAATGACCGCGATGCTAACTAATAATTCGATTCCAATTACGCGTACTTTTAAAGCTTCGACTGCTCGAATAATAATCGGTGTGGCTGCAATGATTGAAGCTAACACAAAAGCGACCGTATATAGCATTTGCGATCCTACTGCCTCACCCAGAAAACCAATCGCGATTAATGCCGCTGACGTCCACGTAATCGTATTAACATTTTTTTGAATAACCTGCTCAAATTTCATCATATTTCTTAACCCCTCGCCTTTATTTGATAAGTCTAATATAGTCGAAAATAGCACTATTGAAATTGACTGGGGTCAAGTTTTGCAAAATTCATCAATTTTTGGCTAATTTTTTTATCTGAAGCTGACTTGATTATCCCTAATATCTATGGGAAAATACGAAAGGAACCTTGTCCTCGTGGCTCAACTGGATAGAGCAATCGCCTCCTAAGCGATAGGTTGCGAGTTCGACTCTCGCCGGGGACATAAAAAGGAATTTTGGGTGTTTTTATAAAATGCGCGTCACCCTTGTTATAGCGGCTTCTTTCTTACAGCGGCAACGAAAGAGACGGCATTTGTTTTTTTTAACGGTTCAAATAAAAGCAGGTAAAATCAAGTGAAATTAAAAGTTGGCACACATTTGACACACATTTTAAACTCTTGAAAACGTTGATGCGAGTGTCCAAATACAATAATAAAAAACCTAGACGGAAAATATAATACATATAATGGGAAGACCTTTTGTTATTTTTTTGCAAAATGCCTTCCTTTTTATTAGATTCAAAAACCATATTTTCTCGCGTAAATAATGCTGTTCTTAATTCTATAACTACTGTAACTAAACTAATAATGTCTGTTATGTTCTCTAATAAATTCTCCAAAATAATTTTTCCACCCCATTTCTTCTTACAAAATCTTTATAGTACGTAAATTTTGAAATGGTAAAAGCTTATTCAAATATTTTTGGACAAAACAAAAAAGCCCCACCACCAATTAAGGCAGTGAGGCAAAACACTGGTTATTACACATAATGCAATAGCCACTTTATTTTAATTTTTTGATGAAATCTTTGCGCGTACTCATCCAGATACCAGACTTGAGCTTGATTGACCACATGCCATTTTTGCGCTTTTTAAGTTGGTTAACTGTGTAAACGCCCTTTGCTACGTTGGTAATCTTGTGATGTAGATCCAAATCACGGTACCCGAACATGGTTCTACTTAACTCGCAACCGTTGATTGACGTAAATATAATTTGCGTTGGCTAATCCGTTCAACCGCACAATGTTATTTGTGCTTGTACCATAACGATAAGCAATTGAGCTCACTGTATCACCGTATTTGACTGTGTGGTAAGTAGCCGACACTGAACCGCTGACTTTTAACTTCTGACCAACATAGATATAGTTAGCGTTCGAAATACCGTTCAACGATTGAAGTTTGCTAACAGTCGTGCCGTAACGGCTTGCGATAGCTGATAATGTATCACCACTGCGGACTGTGTAAGTTGACGTTGATGAACTACCACTGCTAACTGATAAAATCTCAACATCAGACGTCTTGATCCAAGATAAAATACCGGCTAATAATACTTTACCTTTGGCAACTTGTTGGACTTTATACGTCTTGCCACGGACCCAACTTGGCATGCCAACGCCATTAGCCCACTTGGTTGCTTTTAGATTAACCTTAACAGTATTACCAACTTTAATGTCTTTCTTGGCAGTATCATTAGCGTTTTGACCGTCATTAATGGCTGGTGTATCAGTGTCAGGTTCAAAAGTAACTTTGCCTTCATCGTCTTGATGACTACCCTTGTAACCATTCTCGGTGATTCCTAACAAGTCAACATTACCGTCTAAACCGCCAGCGATATATTCAGCCGTAAACTGCCAAATGGCCACACCGTTCATTGATGGGAAATATTGGAATGGCGCAGAACTAACAACGCCGCTGATTGGATAACCAGCAATCCAAAGGCTGTTCGGAAACGCCTTGAGTATTCTTGATACATCCGCATTGGCTTGCAAGAACGCCTTGCTTGAATACAGCATTGGCGTGTACCCCGCTTGCTTGATTCGTTGCATGCCATAGATGATCGCGTCAGTATTGGCCGTCGCGTTCCAACTGGCACCGGATTCAAAATCTAAAGCAACGATTGAATTCTTCGGCGTTTGAACTTGCGGTAAGAATTTATCCAGTGCTGCTTTAGACACGCTAAGATTTCCGCTCACTTGATACCAAATATAGGTGTGGGCAAATTTACCAGCAGCGATTGCACTAGCCACTTGGGTTCGATAAGTCGATTGCGTGACGTATGAGCCGTTGTAAGTTCCGCCTACTTGGCTAATAACGAACTTGTCTTTCTGATAGCCAAACTTACCGTTATTACCTTGGTACTTCGACCAATCAACGCCGTACGTTCGAGTAGCAGCTGATGATGTGGCCACCGGCACGGAAATTGATGCAAATAAAATAGCCACCCCAAAGGCGACTACTAGTTTATTTAATTTTTTCATTTTAAATCTCCCTTCGTTGTATCGTAAACAACACCAATTAAGCCTAAGATTGTAAGCACCGTATTAACAATACCTTGTACTTGGCTAGCTAAATCGTTGCTGAATTCAATCCCGAAAACTTTGGCCACTTGCTGAACTAACACAATGACTAGAGCTGTCAGCGAAGTCCACAGCACTTTTGAATGCCAATCTACTTTTTTAATCATTAATTGTTACCCTCCCATGAATTTCTGGAATAAAAAAAGACCTATTGGAATCAAGATGGCTGTAATAGCTGTCCGTTGAGTCCATTTAGATCTATCATTTAAGTCTTCAATATCTTTTTGGTTTTCTTTCGCAATGCTATAAGCCTTTTCAGCTTTGGTTGCAGTCGAATCTAAATGCCTAGTGTTCGTTTCGACGCGTACTAGGCGCTCACGAATGTCAATGAGCATTTCTGTCACGTTTAAATCTTCTTTCTCGTTGCTCAAATCATGCTATTCCTCCTTTGAATAAATTAAAATGTAAAATACACTATAAAATAAAAAAACTTCAATGGTATAATGAGTGTAAATTTTTAAAATAGGAGTTACTTATGAATAAAATTACACTTATTTCACCTTATTTTGGAAAACAATTTCCATCTACTTTTCCTGCATTACTAGATTCAATGAAACATAATCCAAAAGTGACATTTATCATTCCTACCAATATAGAGACTGACTCAATTGAATCAAGCGAAAACATAGTATTTGTTAAGACAGATTTGTGTAGCCTTAACGAAAACATTGATTCGATTTTAGGATATCATGCCGCAATACAATCTGCATATAAACTAGTTGATTTCAAACCGATGTATGGTGAACTATTCTCGCATTATATTAAAGATTCTACCTGGTGGGGATATTTTGATTCTGATATTATTTTTGGCGATATCTCGCACTTTCTAACAGACAACTTTTTAGAAAACTATGATCGCATATATACTCATGGTCATCTTACTTTATTTAGAAACAATACATGCATGAACACCTTATGGAATAGAAATTTTAATTTACCAGAAGTCCCATCCTTTAAAGAAGTAGCTACAAATAAAGCAGTATTTGCATTTGATGAATGGGGTTGGGGAAAAAATAAAGGCCGTGGTCTATCATATGCGTTAAAGCATGAGAATAACATTCGGCAGTATGACGATAATAAATGGTTTGCTGATCTTGTCAAAGACGAATTCGCATTTACCACAACTTCTGGAAGAGTTATTGATTATTTTACATACAATAAAGGAAAACTAGTTGGCTTTTGTACAGATAATACAAACTCAAGCTATCTTTATGTTCATTTTCAAAAAAGAACAATTATTAATGAGAATTGTTCTTTTGATAAGCCAGTCTATATAACTCCAAATCTCTTATCAAATAAAAAAGGGTCTAATAATGACGAGCTTAAACGTTGGAAAGCTGATCAAAAGGCTCGAAAAATCAAACAGATAAAATCTAATCTCAACTTTTCATACTTAAAAAGACGCTTAAGGTTTATAGGTACGGAACGCTAATAGACTATAGATTATTAAAACAATTATACAAAATTGCTCATGCGTTCAGTAATTAGAACATATTTATTAACAGCAGGAAGAAATGCCCACTGCGTCATTAGCCCATTCCCAAATTCGATAGAATTAGGAATATCCTTTGGAAAGATAAACTGAGCTGGGTCGAATCCGCCAAATGTAAACACACCGTCAATTGATCGTATAAATATAGTTATAATTGTATTATGATTTTTGGGATTTAATATACTAATCTTATTTGTAAGATTTCCTTTACCTACCACGTCGATAAAAGTGTACCATCCGAAACGCCGGCAGTGGTTGGATCTGTAACAACGCCCATGATTGCTAATACTGCAAATACTGCATTAATAATCCCAGTTAGCTGCACTCCCAAATCAGCAAAATTCCATTTATAACCGAATGGTGTAGCTACTGCTTGTAAAAGCAATAAAATAGCCGGCACAATGGCCAGCCAGAATTTCTTACTTAGTAAACGTACTTTCCAATTAATTTTCATGTTTAAAAACTTCCTTCTCTACATTTTTTAATCGCACACTGTGACGGTCTAAGCGTCGGTCATGATCATCAAGGCGATTTTCAAACCCGACATGTTTTATCTCAGACGCCTCAGTTAGCTTGCCGATGGATTGTGCTGTTTGACGCAACTCATACTTTAACGGCTGAATTAAAGTTGTTTCGGCATAGCCTATCAGCCAATGTGCCAAGACGCCTAAACCGCCCAAAACTGCACCAATAATCGTAACGATTCCCACCCAGTCGCCAATGGTGAACCCAAAATATAAATGTGGCATTTACTCACTTCCTTTAGCGCAAAATAAAAAGAACAACCTATTTACTACCCATATCTAGTTATTTTCCAGCTCACTAGTACATATTTCTTTATTGCAATCAGATACTTCCAGTGCGTCATCAGCCCATTCCCCCAGGTTAACGATGTCGGTAAATCGCTAGGTATAACAAACTGTGCACTATCGAATGAAGCTGGTGTGATTGTTCCTGTTGTTGGTCGTATGAGGATTGTTAGATCAGCATCATGTCTTTCTGGATTTTTAATTTTGATATTTGAATAGGTAGTATCTGGAAATTGCGCAATGTCAACGAAGCGGTGCATGCCAGGCTCGATACCATCCAACGAAGGGGTTGTTTGTGTGCCTCTGTCAATAGAATTAGTCCTTTTAATTTCAAAAAAATTGATGCCCTGACACTTCAAAGTAACACTATTGCCGTTACCTTGCACTGCCCCCTCTTGCAAATGTATTGTTTCACTGTTATCAATAGTTGTGTAGTTATCCCACAACATGATTGTATAGTTTTCGCCACTCACCGCATTTTTAAAGTCTGTAATAGTTGTATAGTCAACATTACTTGTTCTGAATTCGCGCCCAAATCCAATTGATGGCGTTTCGGTCGTATCTAAGATCTGCAGATTGCCGTATTCACCCAATTTCTGTCCAGAAACGCCAGAGACTGTCATACCAATATTGGTATGTGTACTGTCCTCACTAGCCTCTCCAACCGTTTGCAAACTAATACCATTGATGACAAGGTTCTTACTGTTTAATAATCTCACCCTGCCGCCACCTTCGCTATAATTTGTAACAACAGTGTTTGTAACCGGATATGTTGTATATTTCCCGCTACCAGTATCACCAACTTTATCCCCTACCGAGAATCCATAAGTGCAATCAATATTTGAACAGCCAATAAATTGATTACCGTCGCATGGTACTACACTCGGATCATCAGCGAAGTAATTGCGACGATATTGTGCAAATCCAACACCTGAATCGACCGCTCGACAACTAACAACTTTATTGTTAATAGCAGCGCCAATCTTGTTTGCTCCTTGAATATTGTCAGAAATAATGCCAAATCCCCAGAAACCAATGTTCTTGGCAAGACATCTATCAAACGTTGTACGTGTTGCTTTGCTTATGAAGGCATGAATACTATCATGCGCTTCACAGTCCTTAACTACAGTACCTTCAACCACACCATCGTATGATTCAATCAGAAAACCATGCGCTTTAGCGATTGTTAAACAATCTTGTATTGTGATGCCCGTCAATGTGCCACGAACGTCGAATCCATTCGTAAATCCAGTTGCCACTACGACACCAATTGAGCTCACACTGGAGTTCGACGAGCCTGTCACAAAAAAGATTCCTCCGCCACGGATGACAGTGCCTCGAACTAAGTCTCCATCTGAATAAGTTGGCTTTACACCGACGATATTTATTTTCTTATTAATCACGATATTATTAGAGATCTTATAGTTGCCAGCTGGGAAGAACAGCGTATCACCATCATTTGCGTCAGCAATCAGTGAAGTGATTGCTGCTAAATTATCCGTTGAGCCGTCGCCTTTTACGCCAAAAGCTTTAACGTTCATAGATCTATCATCAACGCCAGCTTGTAGACGTTGATTCAAAGTTGGATAGGCGTTAGCACCAACGGGACGTCTAGCGTCAACAACTTCGCTAGGCTCAACTTTGCCTTCGATCTGATCTTGATATCGTTGTTGCAAATCGTTAGCGGATTGCTTTGCACGACTAGCTTCTGATTTGGCTTCCAACGCTACGACGCTGGTGATCTCTTCAGCTTGGGCCATTGCGGCGCGTGTTTGGCCGCCAAATTCTTTATTCAAAACTGCATTTGTACGAATCAGAACGCGTGAGTCGACATCGTTTCGATCATAATCATCTGAAAAATTATTTGGTGTTGGATCATTATATTCTGCTTTCTGAATTCCCTCTGCCATTACTCTAATCCTCCTGTTTCTGGTTGTTCTAATATTTCAATTCGTCGTAATAAATCTTCATTGGTTGCAGTTTGTGCTTCATTAGTTTTCGTCTGTGCGGTGTTAATTGCGAGCTGGTCAGTCTTGAACGTCTGCAAGTCAACGACTGATGTGCCAATTTCGCCGATGTTCACGCCCAGCGCGTCGAGTTGATTCTTGATTGTCGTAATGTCAGTCTTGACGCTCGCAATACCCGCATTGTTAAAGTCCGTCTCTAGCTTAGCAACAGTTTCTTTCATCGCGTTTGCGGTGTTGATAGCTTCTTGAGATTGCTGACTGACTTTAATATTTTCAGCAGCTAACTGGTCCATCTTCACCTGGGTTTGCTGAAACTTCTGCTCTTGTTGCTTGCGTAAAGTTAGCTCGTACTGTTCTTGGCTTAGCAGCTTGTCACCAATCGACAATGTCGAATTACCAGGACTACAAATATCAATCGACTGACCAACAATTCTTAGATCTTCGTTGATCGCCTGTAACGGATTAATGACGCGGTGATAATTACCGCAATCAAAATCATCAACATCTTTATGAATCATGCTCAGGTCAACTGCAGTAATTTGAAACTGTTCTTTGATTTCCTTTTGACTATCAAGTGTCTGCTGACCTTTTGATTTCAGAATTGACGCGGTCTTCACATCGTCCCAGGTCTCTACATGAACGACGCGACCAATTTTGTCGATTAACTTTTGCGAGTACAAAAAAGGACTGCCATTATTGACAGTCTCAATCGTTAATCGCGGTTGTGATATTTCAGAATTGGTTTCTGCTTCGCCAGTTGATTCGGCACGAGCGCCCAACGGTTTGATGATCGAATACATCGCACTAGGATCAATCGTTCGTTTTAGTGAAACTAGGTTGCTGGTTAAACGAATATCTTGATTGCTCCTACTACCGATTACCGGCATGTAATCAAGATATAAGCCGTCAGTTTCATGACGTAATCTAATCTCACCGCCGTACTTATCAATTAGTTTCTCCTGAATCGTTTCATACGTGGTCTTGGCATCATCAATCGACTTGTAGACATTGTCTGACGGACTCGTGACGGTGACAACGCCAAGCTTGATTTTCTTGTAGTCGTCAACCTGCTTGTTGTGCACGTCAATCATGTGCTGCAGGAATGCACGTAAGTCGTTATTTGATAAGGCGTAGTAGTCCTGAACAGAATCGTGCAAAAATGCTAATATTCCCTCACAAGTAACTTCTTTATCGAAAATTCCGCTGCTCTCCATGGAGTCCGTAGTTGGTAGTACGCGACCTTCAAAAAGCACCTTGTTTAGCTTGGTATTAGTGACTTTAATAAACGTTGTCAGCCCGGTTAAGCTATTGTAATACGGCGACTTCGGACTAATACTAAACTGGAATGAATCAATCGAATCTACATCTTTGGTGATTTTACCAGTCAGCAACTTTGTGTCATTGTTAAATTCAGAGTTAATTGTGTGTTCATCGCCGTTAAAACCTTGTCTTACTGTGACACGATACATTAAATCAACTCCTTATGCCAAACGAATGATAACTTGCCTGTGCCAGCAACTGTTAGCTGAGTCTCGCCAGTCATCAGCATAAAGTCCGGACTATCATACGTGCCAGCTCCAAGCGTGAACTGCTGTCCGTTCATTGTAATCGTAAATGGAGCAGTGGAAATTAGCTGCGGTGCAACTGAATTAGAGCCAACATTGAACAGCGTGATCGTCCGACTACCATTGATTTCATAATCAGTATGCTGTGCAATATCCAACTCAAAATTGAAGTCGTCCCAAATGTCGTTACCTTCTGCTAGTTCAGCAATTCTAAATGGATAGCAAGTGAATTCAACTTTTAGCTTGCCGTATGATCTGAATTCTTCCCAATCTGGTTCTTTCTGAACTTCGGCAAGGTAGTAATAGTTGCTCATGATATCGTCGACGAGTTTAACTTTGTGCCCTGGGTTCATTAGCCAATTGACTGTTTTCGTCCACATCGTATAGAGGCGGTCTTTGCTCCAGTCCTCGGCATCACGAACAATGAAGGTCATTTCATAAGTTCGTTCTTCGTATTGTTGATTACCATAAATTTCTGACAGATCAATAACATGATTGCTGTACGGCAACTCTTGAATAATCTTCTTCTTTGTAGGCATACCAACATCCTTGTCAGCAACGTCTAATCCAAAATCATTTGACCGCTGACCATCAAAAACAATGCCATAAGCGTATTTAGATTTGCTTGCCAATTGCTAACCCCCTACTACTCATTTGACTGCGGAATGCCTTTGTAGTTGATCCGTATTCTTCGTACTTCTTTGAAAAAGAAGAACCATCAACAACAGTACGTTTGTCGGCAATTACTTGAAGTAATTCTAAAACTTTAGCGTTATTATCTTGCAACGTTTCAGCTTGTTCTGGGCTGTGCGTGTACACCGCTTGACTTGGTTTCATCATTCTTGATAGGTTGTTACCTGATAAAACCTGTGGTTGGTCAAAAGCAACATCAGGTTTCATTGATAAATCTAACTGACTGGCCATTCCAGAAACAGTTGACTTAACATCTTTAAAGCTGTCAATCAATCCGCTGTTAAGCCCGCTCATAATTGCATTACCAGCAGGAATCAACAACTTTTTATCATAGCTGATTGGACCTTTGTGCTTTTTGATCCATGAAGCAATGCCACCGACGAAGTCTTTAACGCCACGCCACGCTCTCTTTAAGCCACCAAGGAATCCGTCCATTATTGCTTGACCAGCACCGCTTAAACTAATATTCTTCAAACTATTGAACGTGCTCTTAATACCGCTAATCACACCCTTGATAGTTGAACCGGCGCTAGAAACAGCACTACGAATTCCGCTAAATGCGCTTGAAATAGCACTATGAACTGAACTACCGGCACTTCCTAAACTGCTAAATACTGCCTTAACACCGTTAATTACGCCTTTAATAACACCGCCAGCTGCTGATATTACTGACTTAATACCATTCCAAGCACCGCTTAGCACTCCTTTTAATGATCCACCGGCAGAACCTAAAGCACTAAACACGGCTTTAATACCGCCTATTGCGCCTTTAATTACACTGCCAGCTACTGTAACTGCTGACTTAATGTTGCTCCAGGCGCTTGATAAGATACTGCGCAAACTATTGCCAGCTCCACCTAAGCTTGTAAATGCTCCAATAACAGTACCAACCCAGCGCGCTACTGTACTTAGTGCCGGAGCGCATGCTTGAAAAACACTTACTAGGAACGAAACAACTGGAGTCAACGCTGTAATAACAATTCTCACAACGTTAAATGCCGCGGTTACTCCCATCAAAATCCCTTTAAAAACGCCGCCTAAAAATGCTCCAATCACCTGAAAAGCCGGCATTAATGCGCCAGCTAGAACTGAAATCAAAGGTTGCGCAGCATTCCAAAGTGCAACGAATGAGTTTACAACACTTGTAATTGCCGGTTCGACAATACTCATCATCGTACTAAATCCAGCTGTAATGGCCGGAACAATAGCAGATAGCATTGATTGAATCCCACTAAAATCTAACTTCGTAAACGCAATGGCAATCGTATCAATAATTGGAATAATCGAATTAACTATAGTAGTAAATAATTGTGGTAACTGACTAAAAGCCGTTTGAAATCCTGTAATTATTGGTTGTATTGTAGTCATCATTTTAGAACCAATTCCAGACATTCCTGTATCTAAACCGATACCCAGCTTAATAGCCGCATCAGTTCCAACCGAAGAAAATTTTGAAGCTATTCCACCAATAATTGTTCCAATTGCTGTTGGCAATCTCGTAATGATTCTAGTTACCATTGGAATAAAATTATTAAGCAGAAAATTAGAAGTAGTGTCAACTAAAGCGTTTAGTGATGGCATCAATTGATCACCAAAGGATAAATTAGCCAAAACATTTTTAAAAGATGCTTTCATTGAATCAAACGATCCACTGAAAGTAGTGGCCGCTTCTTTAGCCGTAGTACCAGTAATGCTCAATTTTCCTTGGATAGCGTGAATAGCATTGTAAACGTCAGACAAATTACTAATATCATATTTCTTACCAGTCAACTTAGTGGCATCTTTAAGGAGTCTTTCCATTTCTGTTTTTGTACCACCATAACCTAACTTCAAGTTATCCAACATGGTATAATTCTGTTTAGCAAAGCCTTGATAAGCATTCTGAATATCGCCCATGTTACTACCAAATTTGTTTGCATTATCAGACATATCAATCATTGCCATGTTAGCCACATCAGCTGCTTTGCCGGTATTACCACCTAGTGACTGCAACAAACTAGCTGAGAAACTAGTTACATTTTCCATATAGTCATTAGCAGACATACCGGCCGTTCTATACGCCTGACTAGCATACTGCTTAACCTTGCCGGCAGACTTTTTAAAAATTGTCTCAACACCACCAACAGATTGTTCCAATGCCGCACCTTCTGTTAATGATGACGAAATAACTTTTCCGACAGCTGCACCAATTGCAACAGCTCCCGCCATCAGACTAGCTTTCAACCCTAGAGACATCTTAGATCCAGCACTTTCACCAGCTGATGATGCTTCAGGATCTAATTGGCCTTTGATTGAGCCTCCAATCCCTTTAGCAGATGGAATAATTTGAACATACGCTTTACCTAATTCTGTAGCCATTAATTATGTCCTCCTTTCTTCAAAAGTCGGTTTCTTTCCTTTTCAAAATCCTCACCTGAATTAAATACGATTTCTTTCTTTTCTTTAGGTTCTTCAAATAGTGATGACCAAAGAACTGGCCTATTTCGACCTTTTTGGGCATCCTTGGTTTTAGACCAAAGAAGTAACTTCAAATTGTCTGCAACAGACATCAAAAGTATCTGATTTAAATCAAATTTCTGATTTCTCATCTTCATTTTGATTCTCGAATCATCTTTCAAACCTAAGGAAAAAACAGCTACCTTGGTTAAAGGTAACTGTTTTAAGTCGTATATTTGATATGTTTCTGCTAAGTCACACATAAGTGCATCCTTATCAATTTTTATCATGTAGGCAAGGACTAAGAGTTTTTTACTTGGCTTTGAGCTTCAAAAATTTCTTGAATTTCAGCAGTCATTTTTTCCATTGAAATCAAGCCTTCTTTATCAGCAAGATGTTTCTTTAATTTTTCAGTTTGTTTTTTACCAAACAATAATTTCAAAACTTTTGGCATAATAAGCGGATTAGTTTCAATATCACTAATAGCTTCTAACAATTCATAATTATCTAACCGTTTTTCAGGAATCAAATAATTGAACCCTGATTTGGTTTTACCTTTGATCATATTGATTATTCTCCTTTGGCTTCAACTGATGCAGTAGGTTTATTAATATATTCGTAATGATTTGTACCTGTTTTATCTGGTGAAGCCGTAAAAGTTGTTTCAAATCCAACAGCATCCTCATCTGTATAACTGATATCACCAATCTCTGAAATAGTACCGTTAGGAATAACAATACGCTTGAAAATTCCACCTTTAAGAACCATATCAAATACTAAGATATGAGGTTCATATTCATCTGAATTGGCTATAATTTTAATTCCTGATTCCATATCTCCAGTGACATTCTTTTCACCATAAACTTCTTTAAGAACATCAATATTCATAGACTCGATTAGCGTGTATTGGAATGTATCTTCCTTACCTTTTTGAACAACGGCTACTGTATCACCGCCCCAAGCCTTGATTGAATCTGAATCAGGGCTATTTGTATTGGTTAAACCATCTTCTGAAATATATCCAAGTGCTTTATAAGAAGCATCCAACTTAGTAATTGAATCGGTAGGCAAAACAGTCCCAAGTGGTGCTGAATAAGCGGCACCACCGATTTTTGGTTTAGCAACTGAAACATTTTGAGTATCTGACATTTTTTATCCTCCTAATATTTAAAATCGTAAACTGCTTGATAGCGATATTCTTTTGTTTCTGGATCAGTAAAGTTATAGTCTGAATTCAATTTAGCTTTACTGATATCTGTAAAATAAATCATTTCATTTAAACATGCTTTAAGTTTTACATTTAACTTTGCAGCTTCGAATAGTGAAGGTGCATAACTTTGAAACGCAAACGTTCCACTATTGATATGATTACTTTCAGCCCCACCAGTTTTTTCAAATAGAACATATGTCTCTGGTGGATTCTCTGGTCTTTCTAAAAAAGATGGTGCTATAAAATGACCGTCCAAATAATTTTTAATCGTTTTCTCAATCATTAATGCACCGCCTTTAGTAGCGTATTATTTTTTAAATTATCTTTTCTAGCTTTATAACTATCAGCGTAAACACTAGCATTTACACGACTTTTACCAACATAAGTATCTTGAGCATATCCATCACCTGCTGATTTTCTAATCTCACTAGCATGCTCTTCTACAATACTTTGCATTGCTGCAGATTTAAGTAATTCACCAACACCACCATGATTAAGTACAAATTTATTTTTAGCCATAATATTCCACTGTCACTTTCTTGTTCCAGTCAAGCGGGATCATATCTTCAATTCCTTCAAGTGGAACTCCAACTGTCCGCCATTTCTTTCCAAAGAATTGAACTTCTTTATTGGTCCAATCATGATCATCGCCTTTAGGAATTGCCAAATCATAAACAATCTTTTTACCAGTCAAGTTTAATTGATTAGCAACATCATCAGTTGACGTTGGCGCAACTAAAACATTCTGAATTTTAATTGGTTTTTCCTTAAAAATCGTTTTGCCAAAACCATCAACGCCTGTTTCAACTCTATCCATCAAAATAATGCTAATTCCGTGGATTCGTGTCATAAGGTTCCATCACCCCGTATCTTTGCCGTCTCAAACCTAATTTAGTTAGTTCTGAATTTTTAATGAATAATCCACCACCGGGAACAAGATAAGAACCAGACCATGAATATCCCATAGCTGTTTCACTAGCTTGTGTCATAGGTTCCTGTTCAGTTGATGTCATTAACGTCCTTGCAACAACATCCACAGTTACAGATTGAACTACTGTGGCATAAGATAACCGCTCTGCAACCATCTTATCAAGGTCCTTACCAACTTTGAGCGCTTGCTCTCTTAATGAGTCAGAGACTACTTTAAGCAGTTTGGTGGCACGTGGAATTTCATCAGGTTTAAGCTTTCGCCACATTACTTGTAAATCATCAATCGTAGCAAAATCATCCATGACTATTTCTTACCTTTCATCATCAAATCATAAAGAATTTCTTTCTTAGCATTGGAATCGTATTTGATTCCAAATGCATCCAATTCTTGCATAATTTGTGCTTTAGTAATTCCTTCGCTGTCATCATCGTTTGATGTTGTGTCAGGAACTGGCTTAGGATTAACCGTCGTTTTTTTAACTTTATCTTGAACATTGTTTTCATCAGCGGGAACCCAGTCCCCGCCTCTGATTCGTGAAGCTACATCAATGATCACTTTCGTTTTAGAATTTTGATATTTCATTTATTTATGCCTCCGCTGGTTTAATTACACGTGCAAAACTATTAGTATCCATAATTCCCCAGCCTAGATATGTTTCAGAACGCAAGTAAACTTGGTTATAACCCTTTAAATCTTGGCCTGAATTGTCTGGATCACCATATTGAATTACTTCCATCGGAATTTGTTTAGCAAATCCCCATTGGAACATATTAGTAAAGTCACCCAAAATTGCGTAATCTTTTGAACCACTTGCAACGGTATTATTTACATCTGTTTGCAATCCATTGATTGAACCAGGATTGGCACCCCAAGCTAATGTTGGGAATAAACGATTATTACTGTTATCACGCATTTTTGCTAAAGCAGATGAAAACTGTGTATCAATTGCCATACCAGAAACCACACCTTCTGAACCTTGAATGGCTGAAACTGCATCTTCAATATTTGAATCTGGATCAGCTTGCTTAAAATCAACAGTTTGAGTGATGGAAGTATCAAAACTATTTTTACCAATGATTGCGGATGTTTCTTTAGTTCTTGGATTTACACCATGGAAGGCCATCAAGTCTAAACCACGTGCTAATTTCTTAGCATATCCATCATTAAATGCTTTCAAAATATCGATTTTTTCTTCATCCGTGGCATAAATGAATTCATCAGAAACACGGGCGCCATATTCCACCTTAATTGGAACAATCGTTACTGGCGCAATAGTAACTCCACCTTCAGTTTTCTTTCCATTCTCAGCAACAATATCGATATCCTTGTCCATTGAAAATGTAAATTCTTTTTGTCCATTAAATGCTACTGGCTTTTGACCAGATAGGATTGCCAAAGAACTATTACCTTTAACTTTACTAATTAAATCTGTAATTAATGTTGGATCAAATAAATTTCCCTTTGATGTTGTCATAATTTTTTTATTCTCCTTCTAAGTTATCAATTAAATTTTTGTATGCACTATTCTCATCTGAACCAGTATTTGGTTCAGGGTCTTTTAGTGGTGGTACTGGGTCATCCTTCTTTACAAAACCAGCTAATCTTTCAGCATCAGCTTTCAAACTTTCTTCATCATCACCAACCAAACGATCTGCTAAGTCATAAGGAAGTCCATTTTCTAAGGCAATTTTGGTTTTTAGATTAGCTGTTTCATATCCTGAAATTTTGGAATTTAAATTTTCAATATTTTGGTCATAATCAGCATACTTTTCTTTGCTCTTACTGATTGTTGATTGCAGTGAAGTATTTTCATTAGTCAATGTTGATACTTGTTTCTTTAAATCGTCATAATCTGAATACTGTTTTACCAATGATTCCTTCTGTCGGTCCAAACGTCCTTGAATAATTTGGTCAAGTTCCTCTTGTGTTTCAATTGCTTTAAAAGTCATAATTTAAAATCCTTTCTCCCACTTACCCGGTGGTATCGGTAATTTTTGGCATAAAAAATAAACGTATAAAAAACGTCCAAAATTAATATCCAATTTTTTGTTTCTTCTTAGGCTTGTCATTAACGCAAGCCCACTGTGCTAATAAAGCACTATCCATTAAACTAATGTCCATGTCATCAAACTGTGATTTATAACCGAACCCACCACTTGAACCAATGTTTCTTTTAGCTGTATTAGTAACAACCGCAGTTAGTGACGGTTGATCAGAATGACAAATAGACTCCTGGTAAATTCCTTGCTCCCACAACGAATTAGCATTGATTACTTCTTTAACTGTCGGTAAAATTGGTGTCTTCAATCTGAAGTCTTTCATGTCAGCAGCTAAAATTGATTGACCACTTTGACCATCAATTACTACTTGCTGAATGTCAGCAGTTCGCAAAAATTTCAAAATCCATTGATTGCCGTTTCTTACTGATTGACAATCAATAGACTCTACAAATACTTTTCCTGATAAGGTATGAACTGCAATACTCATTGCAACATTAGCGCCATCGTTACCGTATTTAATTCCAACATAAAGTGGGCCTTGCAAAATCGGTAAAGAATGAACTTTCAATTCATCCCATTCATTTTCTGATATAGCCGATTTTTGATTATATTTAATCCAAAGACCCAGTCGCTGAATATTAAAGTCAATCTCATCAGAACCAACTTCATCTTGGATTGAACGTTCAGTAAAGATTGTCCCTAATGAAGGATTTGTCTTATACCATAAGTCCCTATCTCTAATATTTGATTGCTCTTCAACTGACCATTCAGCCCAACCAGCATTTTCAAGCTTACCTTCCAAAACACCATTGCGGTAACTGACAAATACTGTACCTGAAGATAAAGGCGTTGGAGGCGTTCCACATAAAATTGTTTGTGGATTATCTGAATCGGTAACAACATATTTCAATGCTGATTCCTGATCAGTTGTATATTCCTGGGCCTCATCAATCACTAGTAAATCGAAACCTTCACCAAGTCCACCAGTTGATGTTCTGGTACGGAACTCAATACGTCCACTCGACTCAGGTAAATCAATTCTTTCACGTCCAGTTGCTTTCAAAGACCGGTATTTGATACCAGCATTGTCAAGTATCTTCAATACACGTTCCCAAGATGAATGCGATGTTGTGGTTCTATGCGCTGTATGAAGAATCTGTTCCCCGTTTAAAAGTCCTTGAATTTCACGGATAACGATCAATTCGGTTTTACCATTACGACGTGGGATAGAATATCCAAACTTTGTATGAACCCAAAGACCATCATCATTGACCGCAAACAAATCTTTTGCTAATTCAACTTGCCATTCTTGAGCAGTACGTCCCGACTTTTCATAGTTTTCAATTGCAGTTTGATATACAGATTTAGTAAATGGAAGTATTACCGATTGAGTAGGATGCTGATTACCAAGTTTAACTTCAGTAGTCATAGTTATCCTCCTTCAATCACCGCAGTTTAGAGACATGCTTGGGTCAAATTCTATTTCCAGCCCTTGGTCCAAACATTTTGTTTTCTACCATCACCCGGATTGTAATCGACAATACAGCGACATCGTTCATGCCGTCGGTAAATGTCATCAGGTGCCTTATTATAGCTATATGATCCAGCTAAGTTTTTACACCAGTCACATGGCTTGCCAACAACCGTTCTAGTAATTTTGGGTTTTAATCCAACATTAGATTGAAACTCAACATTTTTTTGAATAGTGTCATCAACAATTGACTGAGTGAAAGTTACTAATGGTTCATCAAGAATCCATTTAATATCATCAAAGCTTTCAGCTGCAGTTAATCGTTCAACTAATCCTTTAACCTTTTCTTGATTGAAATCTGGAATCTGTGACTTCAAATGTAAGTTAGCAACTTGATTGAGTTGATTCTGAACGTCGCTCGCATAGCCAGTTACAATATCGTAGTTATTTTTCAACGTATGATTCATCAATCGGTTTGAAATATTGAAATACATTTTTTCATTTGGTAAAGATTTAGCAGTTACAAATTCATTAATTGAATGTGATAAGTTTTGTCCAACTTCAATTGCTAAATCATTAACTTCTTTGTAAGTAGCTTTCCCGCTCTTTAATAACTCAATATCTCTTCTTAAAATTTCACTTTTACTGTTTTTATCTTTAAATGATTCATCAATTAATTTTAATAAATCAATAACGATATCTTTATCCATTATCATCACCAGTTTCTATTGATGGTTCTTGATCAGAACCTTTAACGCCAGTAATTTCACGAATAGTTTCTTTATCCATAAACCCAGGTATTGCTTGATTAAGCTTGATAGCACCATCACCAATGATTGATAACATATTGGCATCTGCTTCGAATAATGGTTCCCATTTTGGAATTGTATTCATGAATTGTGAACGTTCATATACATAATCATCTCTTAAACAAGCTGCTAAATAAGCAACATTTAATAATCCAGAACCAAATGATCGTTGTGCCTTTCTTCCAGACAATCTTAGATTCTCATGGCTCGCTTTAATGGCTTCCACACTTGATGGATTCTCAGATACGAAGCCTAAATCATCAAGTGTTAATCCCATTTCCCCAGCAAAACCAGCAGCAGCAGTTTTAAGCTGTTCAGTAAATGGTGTCATTGATGAAGTGGTAAATTGTCCTAACTTAGGACTGTCACCTTCGTCATCTTTAGTAAATTGCAACATGGATGAAATGGCTGCTTTCCAACTATCCATTGGTTCAGCATCGTTACTTAGACCAACCACATATTTTTGAGGGAATGAATAGAATTCTGCAGTGATATCCGCTCTTTCCAACGTACGCTTTGCATATTTCTGATAATACATTCCTGCTCTAGTAATTCTTGAACGTCCAAAGGGTCGAACTGCATCCGGTCGGTAAATGATTGGTACTAACAATGGATGATTAGTATGGTTAGGAATATTAGTTACATCTTTTCCAGTAATAAACGTTGTCAATTGAGCTGTGAAATAAGCTTCACTAATCGGATTTCCAAAGTCATCACGTTTTAAAACGGCATAGCCTTCAGTTAACAATCCAGTAATTGGATCAATGATTCCCGTTGCATTACTTGCTTCAATAACTTGCAAACGAATCTGGTCATCTACCTTTGAAATATAAACAAATGAACATGATCCAATCAATGCAGACAAAATGGCTGAATCAAAAAATACATCAGGGTTATTATCATGGAAGATTTCGTTTACTTTAAAATCATCATTATCAAAATCACGAAATACTAATCTATCGGCCAAACTGTCCACACCTTTTGCACACCAGCCAAGAACGGCATGATATTGATTCCTAATTTCTGGTGGAATAGTGATACCAGGGTCATTTTCGTGGTATTTCATTGCGTATTGTTTGTATCTCATATTTACCCGAAAACGGCGATGTGACAGCTTATTTCTAAGGTAATCGATTCCTTTGTATTCCAATCTATCATCTCCTTAAAAAAATTCATGAGAAAAAATGTACAGTGACGGCGTGAAGTCCGGCTGAGGCGCCGTAGGGGGTCTCATGCCCCCCTTTGAAGCCCGACTCAATCAGATTCATTAGAATCGTTCAAAACGCCGTTATGGCCGGTAATTAGCCCAATCTAAAGACTGAGGAAGATTCCTATTGCCAATAGTCTTAACATCAACTGTTTTATTTTCTTTATTTTTAAATAATTTGTCCGACTTCTGCCTGTTGCATGACCAATGAGCGAGCTGAAGGTTATCCATATCACTTGGATGACCACCTTTATTGATTGGAATGATGTGATCAATAACTGGTGACATTGGATCTGGATATTTCAATCGCTTATCAACTGGTCTACCACAAATACCACAGACTGATTGGGTCTTGAGTATGATACGTTTGTTCTTATCAAATGCCACTCGATGTTGTCCGGTTCTGTCTGCTCTAACTAATACAACCACCTCCAGGGTATATAAAAAGATTGCACCTGGGCTATCAACTCAAGTGCAATCTCTCCGATTGGTATTACTTTACGCTACTAATGTAACACGGTAAGTAGGACATTGTATGGACACGATTAGGACATTTGTTTAACTAATCATTTCTTCTAAGCTGGTAATGCCAAACAAGAACAGTGAGAACTCTTTGATTGCGTCCTGCTCGTCACGCTGGATTGTCTTATCCGTACAGTAGAATCGTTCAGCAATCTCCATGCGTGTCATCTTGATTGGCGTGATATAGGTATGAACTAAGGTGAAGTAACGGCGTTGTACTCTTTCGTCACGCCTACTTGCGTACCCTTTGTAGGCATCCAACATTAAGTTAGTGTACTCCATCATCTTAGCAGTGCGTGCCTTGTAGCCATCAATGCTGCGGAGTTTAAGATCATCTTTACTGAATACATCTTTAAGTATCTCATCAATGTTTGTATTAACTTCTTGTGTATAACCCTGGAGAATATCATAGTTCTTAAGTAATAATCTTGTGTTCTTAATACGCCAGGTCTGTTCGTTTATAAACTTACGATGGCGCTCTTCACGTACTAACTGAGTAACTAACTTTGTCACAAGTCGTACTGTTTTCTCATCTAACACTGTCTTCTCCATTTATTACTCAGCCCCTTAATAATTTGTTGCTTCTAGCCAATGATAATTAAAGTCTCTCTTGATTAACGGTTGCTTGTCCATCAGTTTCACCATCTGTATTAAGCTCAGTTTGGCTAGGTGTAAATTTAACCATTACACTGGTGCCAGACGTCATAACTAACTGATTGACTACGTCTAAGTAATCTTCCTCGTCAATCGTTAAGGTGACTTGTGCACCTTTGTCATCAAATCCTACCTTCTTGACCTTGGCAAACAAATTAAAACTATTATCTTTTAGCTCATTCATTTTAAATTCCTCCTATTTTCAAAACGGTAATAAAATTTCACAGATTACTTGATTAATCTCCTTAACGCTTAGATTCTTGTACGCATCAAACGCTTGTCTTTCATTCATGTGGATATATTTTCCATGACCACGCCACCAGATGATGGTGCCAAATAAATCACTGTTATGTTCTTCAAATTGCTTAATAAATGCGGTTCTAAATGTTATTTGATCCTTATTCAACTAAATCACCCACCGTGTAATTCAAATTTGTTTTTTGGACTGGTTCGTTATGCTGCTTAGTAATTCCAAAAATTTTAGTTCTGAAATAATGAACGCGAGGCACTACAACTTCTACTGGAAACCGATAGTGTTTCGCAAACATTTTGAATCTAAGTTGTACTCCAGTATCTAGGTCGTAAACTGAAAATCCATTCTTAACATCATAGACGTGCAGGATGTTCCCAGTGCTGTCATAGACTACAAAATCCGGTGTGTACACCACTTTCCGAAACTTCATACTATCTAATGCAAATGGCTTAACTAAATCAAACCTGGGATGGACATCAAAATCTAACCCACAATTCTTTACATACCGCTTATAAAAATCCGCTTCACGTTGAGAATCAAACTTATAGCCATCAATCTCAACCTTTCGACCTTTACGGTTAATTGCCGACATTTGTCCCTTCATAGCTCACTCCGTTTAACTCCCGTGACGGCTTCCATACCTTCACATGTGACAATTAATTGCTTACCAAACTTACGAATTGTTCCTTCTGGGAATCGTTTTGGATATTTGTTATAAATGGTACGCACGTAATCTTTTTGCTTCCCCCACATGATACTTGCTTCATGACTTTCCATGTAATCTTCGTCATTTAAGCTAATTTTCATCTGTTCTTCCTCCATCTTTTCTCCGCAAAGCTTCCAAACGTCCTCGTAACTTTTTTTGAGCATTGGGAGCTATTGGCTGACTTTCAGTTGGCGTCACCTTAGCCCAATCAGGTAAAGTTTCTTTTTCTCTAACCTGATTTTTCATGAATCCACCCCGTTGATTGGCTTGTCGATGTTCATGATTTTTTGCCTCGTTTTCAGCTTCTTCAACAGTAGTAATTCCTAAATTAGACCAACCATCAAAAACCTTAAACAAATATTTATCGGCTCCGTAACTCTGTACATTTCTTCTCGCAGCGTAGTTAATGGCATAGTTTACAAGTGCATCTCCAAATTCATTACGCCATTCAGTTAAATCCTGTTGCGCGATTGCATTAGGGAATCCCCACAGGTCCGTCCAAAGATTGACTGGATTATTTGTATCGCCTACTACTACATTCTTTTCTTTCTTCTCATTCTTTTCATTCTTGTTTGTTGTCACTTGATTGTCAGTTGATTGACGAGTGCTTGTCACTTGATTGTCAACGCTTTGGTACTCATCCCAGTGAAGTACAGTAATAACGCTGTATTTCGTGTTTGATTTGATTGTCAACATTTGCTCGTTTTCAAATCTCTTAAGCCATCTCCATAACGACCTCCATGCAACGGCTTTGTCACGCGACACTCCTTCGTTGAACTCGGATGCCAGTACGTGGGCTCCCGTGACGAATTGACCGCTTGTCACGGACACTTCTTTTCCATTAAACAAAAATTTATTAGGTTCATGATTTGCCTTCATCAAAACTAATAGCCAAAGCTTTAATTGATCGGAATTAGTCCAAACGAAGGACTTACGAATTTTCCGATAAAGCTTAATCCAACCTCCGTCAGACATTTAATTCACCTCATCTTTAGAATGGCAAGTCGTCTTCATCAATATCAATTGGATTGCTGCCGGCAAACGGGTCTGAAGATGCTTGTTTGTTTATTGACGGTGTCTTGTTATTGCTCTGCCGGTCAGAATCAGAATGCGACTTGGGTTCCAGCAACGAGAAGTTTTCAACGACAACCTCCGTTACATAAACTTTGTTGCCTTGTTGGTTTTCGTAAGAACGGGTTTGAATCCGTCCATCAATTCCAACCAATGAACCTTTATGGGTAAAGTTAGCAAAGTTCTCGGCTGCCTTTCGCCAGATCACGCAGTTAATGAAATCAGCTTCACGTTCACCATCAGAGTTAGTGAATTGGCGATTGACTGCCAATGTAAAACTAGCAACTGCAGTACCACTATTGGTGTACCGTAAATCTGGCTCCTTGGTTAAGCGTCCAATAAGAACTGTTCGATTTATCATAATCACTCACCTACTTTGCAGTATCTTTCATTGCTTCGTTGAATCCATCTAGTACAGTAGAATTGTCAGAAGTTTTTCCGTCCCTAATCTCACCAGTTTCAGCATTGACATTATCTGGAACATCTTTTGACTCATCCTCTTGTTTCGCAGGTTCATCCTCTTCCTCAACATTATCTAGAACCGTTGGGTCCTTTACTAATTCATCTGAATCATCAATGACACTAGCTGTTTCATCACTTTTAACTGCCGTTTGCATATCGATGGAAAGAATTCCCCACTTTGAAAGTAATGACCGAAGGACTGTTTTTTGTGCCATTGCGTCGTAGTTCGTTTTCCAAACGCCAGATAATTTTTTCTTATCACGGTCCTTATTGTTGGCGATTCGATGTGCTTCTACTTCATCCCATGTCCAATAAGTGGTCTTAGTGAACCCATTTAGTAATTGAAAACGACCAACATACCCGATTACCTTATCGCTAGTTCTGCTGTTTGGATCGTAGTCAAGCTCTTCAGTAAGCGGGTTCCAGGACTTAACTTGCCCTTCGTAAACCGTAACTAGATTAATTGATTTATACTGTCCAGAACGTTGTGCCAATTGAATATAACCCTTATAACCAAGTACAAAATTCGCTTTCTTTTCCCATTTACCGGTTACTTTATTCTTAGTATTGAAAGGAACCAAATAGGCATATCCTAAATTCTTATCAATTTGTAAGTCTAAAGTGGCAGCTACCATAGCCCCAGTGATGATTGACATTGGTTGTGCATCAGCTAGATATGAATCTGAATTAACCAAGTTCAGGACAGATGTCGTGAATCCTTTCGCTTTTCCTTTCAGCACTTCACCAAACTTTTTTTGCATTGCTGGTGATTCCATTAGTCCCTTAATCGTTGCGGACTGAACATTACCTTTTTGTAGTTGACGTGACCCATTTGTTGCGTTCATTAAATCGTTATTGTTTGCCATCGTAGTTCTTCCTTTCAGTAATTCGTAGCATGCGGTTACCATTCTTGTTGGAACGATAAGTGATGTGATAGTTTTCTGTATCTGCAGTATCTCCATTCTTCATTGCTACTCGTAACTCGTTTTCAATTCGTTTGTTATCTGCTGCCAAAATTTTGATGTTATTTTTCAAGTCTTGATGTTGGTGTAGTTTTTGATTCCAAATGCTTGGTAACTCTATTTGAATCGATTCAGATCTTGGATAGATAAGCTTGAGAATATCTGTCGTAGATTGGCTACCATCTGGATCAGGTGCCTCATCATGGATAATATGTTCGTCCCACCAATCAATTAATTGTGGTTCAATCTGATTGATTAACTCATCATCTCGTTCGTATCGCTTAATACCAAACCTATGGCCACCAATCAAATAAGCAAAGTAACAATAAGGCCGATTCAAAACATACATATAGTGCTGAACCTGTAAACGATAGGGTCCGGGAATTTGTTCATCTGACCAAGCATCCGACTTATACTCCATGGCTGTTTTGATTTCTAGAAAGCCATCTTCTCCTGCCACATCACGGTCAATATCAGCACGCAAGAACGGATACTTAGGGTCATAGAAAGTTTTATTTTGACGAAACACTTTTTTTCTAGTTTGCGCTTCAAATTCGTTAGCCAGGATTGGCTCCATGATCGTGCCCCAATGTTCAAACTCATTACTTTTCAAATCAATCGGAACTCTACCAGTCTTGTCCGCCCAGACTTGATAGGGTGATACCCACGGTGACAGGCCTAGGATTGCAGCTACATCAGAACCGCCAATTCCTTTACGGCGGTGCAACAACCATTCTTTTTTTTCCATGCCACCCGTGTAGTCAAACGGTATCTTCATTCATTTCATCCCTTTCAAGCGCTAATTCATCTTCATCATATTCAGCATCTTCGTCACGTTCGATTTCTTCGTCTTGTGAATCAAGGTAAGCGTTAAGCAAGTTATCATCCATCTGTTGGATGTCTCTGTCAGTATTGATGATGATCACTCCTTCTGTGTTATAATTTGTGTGTTAAATATTTATCCCAGTCCGTTATTGCCGTAACGGACTTTTTTATTTGCTCCGAAAGCTGTCCATGCTTACGTTCAATGCATTGGCAATTCTTTCCATTAACTCAAAACTTGGATTCTTGATTTGTTCATTTTTAACCGCGTAAATTGTTGAATTGTTTTTAAATCCAGCTAACTTAGATAGTTGATTGGCACTAATTCCTTTATCATTTAATACCTGTTCAATTTTCTTCCACATGGTTTCCTCCGTCACTACATATATGGCTCTTGCTTTTAAAAAAACACATCATGTTGTGCATTTTTTGTTTTTATAGTAAAATTAGGTTTGTATTAAGAACGCCTTCGCCAGTGTTTTTTGATACGCATTTCATAATAAATGGAGATGATAAAATGACTGAATCAATTAAACCAGGTACCGACAACCGAAGACCTGGACATTACCATGAAGTCGGTCCGCGGGGCGGTAAAGTTAGCGGTGGACATGCTGCTACCATTCAAAAAGGTGATCGCTTGCCTCCAACTTCTAAACCAGGCAATGGATGGAAAAAAGGGTAATAGATTATAAGTCGTCTTTGGACGACTTTTTTAATACCATTTTTCTGTCTGAGATGATATAGCACCACCGTAGTAAATTCAGTTGAATCCATGATTCCACAACATGTTCGCCATGCTCGTTATAGTACTTAGTCATATAATGATGTACCATCAGTCGTCACCTCCTTTCAATATGCATATCAACGCGATATATCCAATCAAAATTATTACTCCACACATCCATAACCACATTACTTATTCCTCTGGTTGAGATAGTAGTCTTCTGAATCTTGCCAGATGATTCGATTGTGGCGTTTAGCTTCTTCGCTAGCACCCGTTTCTCGGCCAGCCTGAAAACTCAAACCTACGATTGAAAATAAAATTATCAACCAAAATACAATGTTTCCTAAAATTGCCATGCTTACCACTCCTTAAATATTTCCCGCCTAGGATTTATTTGTTATATTCTAAATTGTCTGCAATCCACTTCACTACGGCGTGACGCGAATACATCTTTCTGCTACCAACTGTCAAATAAGGAAAACCACGTTTGAGTAAAATCTTATCTACTGTATTCGGTGCTTTATGAAAAATTTGATCAGCAACTTCTTCACGTGTTAAAAGTTCATCATTTGTGAGAAAGTCTAACAATTGTTTAAATTCTTGATCCATGCTAATCACCTGCTCTGTTTAGGCCATCTAGCATAATTGCCTTATCTCTTAATTCTGTTAACCGTTCGATAGCGGCATCTAATTTATCAACAACCCTGACTGTCAAAACAGGACGCCCATTAACTTGTTTTTCGATTGATAAATCAGTTTGTATAGTGTTGTCTAGGTCAGTTTCAATATCATTGATCTTTTCTATATAATTTTCGTAAACTTTCAGTTGCAATTTTTCTATTTCACTCATACTGCTTACCTCCTAACTTTTAATCGCTAAAAATTTGTTAATAAAATACTGTTGCCCCTTACCTGTTACTTTTGTGGTTTTGGAAACTGTAATACTGCCATCCGAGTGACTGATAGAAGTTTCCTTAATCTTGAACAGACCTAAATCCATAGATTTTTGAGTTGGCATATTCCAATCTGTCCCCTTGCGACTAATCAGGTAGCCCTTTGCTCTCATCCATTGAAATAGCCTTGTCGCACCAATATCGATACCATTACCGCGAAGAACTTTGGCAAGTTCTCCAATCAGAATGGTCGTTTTACTTGTGGCCACTGAATCAGCAAACAAGACTTTAGGTTTCATCAGTTCAATTTGATCTGCCTGGTCTGCTGCCAAGCGTAACGCATCTGCCATAGTGTGCGGAATTTGAAAACCACCTGTTTGAATCTGGTGCTCCATTTGGTTAAAAGCCTCGATATACTGGAGCTTAAACCGCATGGCTTTCTTGCCAGTGAAACCCATAGCAAGCAACGTGAATCCGTCTCGATTCATGTAAACCTGACGATATTCACGGCCTCGTGAATTTTCATATTTCCCTTCCACAAACATACTTTTCACTGTCGAATTTTCGACCGTGAGATTATCAATTGCTTCGAGAATGTGTTGATGATTTTTACCAAAAACTTCTGCTACTTGCAGACTGCTTGTTACAGCTTGCTGATTTTTCATTACAACCAGATTGTTCATCTTATTTACCTTCTTTCTGTCTTGACTTGTTTAAAATAAAGCTTGAAGTAACTCCAAGGTAGTCAGCTACTGTTTGTAACGTATCAGCTCCTGGCATACTTTTATCCCATTTACTAATTAGACCGTTTGAATAGTCAAGATCACGTTCAATCTTGTAAATACTTAACCTTTTCTTCTTAGCAATATTTTTTATTGCTGTATAAACTGACATTTTTTGTCCTCCTTCCAATTAATTGCGTCCTACCACTATAGATTGGGGTTATTTTTTTAAAAGAATCTATTCATATCCGTTTGAGAAAAACTCTTTTTTATCCCCTGTAGAACTTTAAAACTTGGCTTTGCAAAATTATCTTCTAGTTTTGAATAATGTGAATACGAAATTTTCAGTGCTTTTGCCATCTCAAACTGTGTTAAGCCTTCAGATTGTCGCAGTTCTTGTAAACAGGTCATTTATTTCATCCTCCTAAATATCCAAAACTTTGTAAATCTTTTCTAAATACCATACTTTTCTTGTAAGTATTTATAAATCTCATTGATAATAGATTCGGATGCTTTAGTTACCGACTGTTTGTTAAGAGACAAACTTATAAAGGTTCTTGATTTTCCAAATCTTTTAGCAAGACTAGACTGTGTTTCCTGCTTTTTATGGGCACCCAACCACGACATAATTGATTCAGCTTTATTATTTGTTTCCATATGAATAAACATTTTTTTCACTCCTTTCATAATCACTAAATTTTGTTAAGAAAATATTTTATAGATTTGTGTTGCATTTATCTACAACATATCTTAGAATAAAGACATAATTAAATAAGCAGTAAAAAGCCTTTATATCGCCCGCCAAGATGATTTATAGGTATTTTTAATTTGCTTAATTTGATAACAAACTTTCTTAACAAAGATTATTCTAAAATATGTTATAGAATAATGCAAGCTTTTTCTAAAACATGTTATAGCTTTCTTTGTTCACGATATGGAGAAATGCTAATATGACACTATTTGACAACATAAAGAAGATTTCAAAGCAAAGGGGATATTCCATAGCAGAAGTGGAACGTAAGGCTGGAATCAGCACAAATTATCTCTATCAATGGAAAAAAAGAAATCCCAGTCCCGAATCTTTAGAAAAAGTTGCTGATGTTTTAGGCGTCTCTGTGGATACTTTACTCGGTAAAAGCACAGCTAAGCCCCAGAAAGTGGATCTGGCTAAAAATGACACAATCATGATGTTTGAAGGAATGCCAATACCAGAGGAAGATATGGAAACCGTCCGTAAAATACTGGAGGGTTTAAGAAATGCAAAAAAATAATGATGAATTAATTAATCTCACTTTAAATTATGCGTTTGATCATGGCGTTAAATCTCAACAAGTAACTAATTTCACGCCTTATATGCCCTCATTCACTGATACGAAAACAGAAACAATCATGATTAATATGAATTGGCATGATCCAGAACAATTACCGTTTCAAATTGCACATGAAACCTCCCACGTTTTAAACGGTGATAAATCTAATCAGCCCCTTTACTTTCCGACAGCCACATCTAAATCTAAGATTGAGGTAGCTGCTAGTAGCAGAGCCATCAGTATATTGATACCCTATTACTGTAAAGAACGAACAGAGGAATATGCGGATCCTTTACAATTCTTGAATATCTTTAAGATACCAGGTCATTTGTACGAAATTGTTGAAACAAAAATGCATGAGTATTATGGACTCATCTATCCACAAGATGAAGAACAATAGGTTGGCTCGTTCTGGTCATAACAAAGACAAGACATAAGGGGGTGATTTTATGAACAACAATGACAGTCAAGAACCACAGTTTAAAAACTCAGCTAATGACATATTGAAAGAATTTCGAGAAAAACAGCAACAAAAAAGACAACAAGAGGTTGATTTGGCTAAAAGCGCTCGTAAAAATCAAGTGCCTCACTGTCCTCGATGCAAAAGTAAAAACATTCAGGCTGTGGGGAATCATCGTAAGGGCTTTTCTGTTGGTAAAGCAGTTTTAGGTGGTGTTTTAGTCGGTGGCGTTGGAACGTTAGCTGGCTTTGTAGGAAAAAAAGGCAAAAAAATTGATATGATTTGTATGGATTGTGGTAAGAAATTTAAATACTAGCTGGATTGACCAAATACTGAAGTCATTAAAAGCTGAAATATATATTTTGGAGGAATACATTATGGCTAAGAAAATCAAGGGGGAAGACGGAAAGGTTTACGTGCAAAAGAAGCCATTCTACAAGCGCTTCTGGTTCTGGTTGTTAATAATTATTGTGGTTGTCGTAGGAGCATCATCCATGGGAGGCTCATCAGATAGTTCTAACTCCAGCAGCTCAGAAAAATCAAGTAAGACAGCAACAAAGTCTTCCATCTCTAAGAAATCAAATGTTCCATCTGAGTATACTTCAGCGCTCAATAAAGCTAAGGAATACGCTTCTTCAATGGATATGTCTGAACAAGCTGTATCTGAACAGTTAACTTCAAAAAGTGGTGAAGGATTCACAGAAAAAGCTGCTCAATATGCAATGAAGAATTTGGGTAACGTTAATTGGAACAAAAACGCATTAAATAAAGCAAAAAGTTACGCTTCTGATATGGATATGTCAAAAAAAGGTATTGAAGACCAACTCTCTTCTTCATCTGGTGAGAAGTTTACAGAAGCACAAGCTCAGTATGCAGTAAACCATCTTACAGGTGTTAACTGGAACAAGAGCGCTTTAAACAAAGCAAAGTCATACCAAAAGGAACAATCTATGTCTAAAGATGCAATCCGTGAACAACTCACCTCTTCATCTGGTGAACAGTTCACATCAGCACAAGCAGACTACGCTATTAATCATCTTAAATAACTGCCCCACCTCCCACTCTGGTGACGCGCGCCAGTCCGATTCTGGCGGTGGGAATAGATACAAAAATAAACATTCAAATCTTTTAAGAATCAAAACATTATATGGATGAAATCGAATGCGTTAACAACCAAAGAATCAGAAATATTTGGAGGGCTTTTACAACAGTGCGCATTTACAGTAGCATCAATTATTTTAACTCCAAATAAAAAAGAAAGATTAGTCACTTAAATTATACATAAAATGTGTTCAGATTCTTGACCTAAATCTATTTTGCTCTAAAAGACGACAAAAATAATTATCTGGCCAGGGCTACGACCTATTTTTGTACTGATTTATCGAAATAAAAAATTGATATTCAGTTTTTGGATGCTAATTTATAACGTAGCTACAAACAAAAAAGAAGGAAGAATTTAAATGATAAAGAACTTTGACATAGTAGATAAACCGTTTATAACAGAATACTCTATTGTACAGTATGAGGACCCGGTACATTTTATTTCTAAAGATACAGATGGTAACTTTGTGTTTACGATCCGTATTGGAATTAATCAACTTGTGTATGGTGAGGGACATCAAAAACTGCATATTGATTTAAACGCCGGAAATTTACGTACTAATTTTATAACTCAACCTAAGCCATTAAAGCAAGGTATGGAGGCTGATATACCAGATGAGGAGCGTCGATCATTTTCATTTGAAGCAAATTATCATATCTCTGAGAGGTCTATTTTAAACGAATTAGGGTCATTTCTTAGGGTTACCGTATTCGTGTTGACTGCTTCTATGAAAGATAATAAATTAGTTCCAGCTATGATACTTAATACAGCTATATTATTTAATAATGATGAGGGTGCGAATGACAAATAAAGCTAATGTAATTCAAATGCATGCTGCACCTCCTCTGGAAGACGTTCATTTCATTACAGAACATGTTAAACTTAAAGAAAAGATAAGCAGCGGATGTGACGATAATATGAAAAATTATGTGACTCGTGAAGAGCTAAATCATGCTGTGGATAGATTATCATCAAAAATTGATTTATCAGAGGCTCATACTGAAACAAAACTGGCTAATTTAGAAGCTAAAATTGAGAATATTCCTGATAAAATCAACTTAGCTTTAAGTAACCACGATAAAGTACAACGTCAAGAACACAGAGAAACTCAACGGTTTTTATGGGGAACAATTGCTATTGGAGGACTTTCTTTAATAGTAACTATCATTTCAATGTTTCTCTAACCAAATAGAAGCACGTCCTCACTCACCAAAGTAATGGATGTACCACTGAAAGGAAGTCATAATTTGGTAAAGAGAATGATGACAACTAATGAGCTTATAGATCATATGAAATCTAAGGGAATTACTTTTAATTTTTCCTCAGAAAAAGAAGCTTATGAAATGTTAACCAAAGTCAATTATTACTTTAAGTTAACTTCTTACAGAGCGAGTTTTGCGAAAGACGAAAATGGAAAATACCAAAATTTAGATTTTGCTTATTTAACAGACTTAGCATCAATTGACATGCAGTTAAGGGACTACCTTTTTGATCTTTCTTTAGATATTGAACACGGTATAAAAGTTATTTTAAATAATTTAATTTCAAATATCCCGGAAGAGGATGGTTACCAAATAGTTCAGGATTTTCGAAAACTTCATCCAAATCAATATAATCAGACTTTACAATATCTTCAAAAGAATCGATACTTGCAGGACATGTATAAAAAACATCATGATCACGTCGCAGTCTGGGTTTTCCTTGAAGTAATGACTTTCGGAACTTTATCGATGTTTGTTGATTTTTACTTAGATAGAAGCAAGACTAGAAAAATAAAAACAATTCATAATTACTTAAAGTTTAGCAAGAATTTGCGAAATGCTTGTGCTCATAGCAATCCACTACTAGTAAATCTATTCTCAGATAAAGAATTTTTACGCAAACCATCTGCTCCAGTTCAATTAGCAGCAAGTAATATGAAAATCTCAAATAATTATATTCAAGATCTTAAAGTTAATGATCTAGTTTCACTATTTTACCTGCACAGACGAATACAAAGTATTAAAATGAGCCAGCATCGTTATCGTCAGGGAAAAAGATTAATAAGTAGATTTCATCGACATGAAAGTTGGTACGCAGACAACACACAATTGAATACATTCTTTAAAATTTTAAACAATCTGATTGACTATCTCAATATGGACGAGTAAACTACAAATTAAGGAAAAGACGGTTTGACCGTTTGCTGGCCTAGGCATCGCCGAAAGCTAGTTATACATAATTTGTTAAGAGATATAATCAGACTGATCACTGATTATATCTCTTTTTAATTAAAAAGCACATCCCCTCCCGCCAAGAAGTTGGATGTGCTAACCTATCAGAACCGTATAAATGCGGCTCACTCTATTTGTTTATTTTAATTGAAAGAAGGTGATAAATCAATATTATTTGAACTAAATAAACTCCTTAAATATTTCCCGCCTAGGTAATACGAAAGGATGAATTATTATGGCTCAAATTATTAAAAGACAAAATGGATATAGTGTACGTGAGTTTTATATGTACAAAGGTAAAAAGAAATCTAAAAATCAAGGTGGCTTTAAAACCAAAAAAGAAGCTCAAAATTATGCGGTTGAATTGGATCATAAAAAATTGAACCATGAACTTATAGCTGAAACTGAAGATAGTTTTGCAGATTACTTTATTGATTGGTTTAAAAATTATAAAGAGCCTAAACTAGCATATGCTACAGCATTGAGATACCTAAACACGCATCACGAGATTATAAAGTATTTCGGTAATCGTAGAATGAAAGATATTACCTATGATGATTACCAAAAGGTTATTAATGAGTATGCTAAAACTCACGCACTAGGAACGGTTAAAAAATTCCATTCACAATCACACACAGCTGTTAAAGCAGCCGTAAGACGAGACCTTTTAAAAAAAGATTTTACCATTGGTGCTGAATTATCTGGTTTAGCTGGTAAAGATGAAGAATTGAAATATCTTGAAATAGAAGATATGCACAAATTGTTAAATTATTGTTCTAAGAATATTCGCTTAGATAAGGTTTCAAAAGTAATGATCGTCACTGCTTTATATACTGGTATGCGATTAGCCGAGGTTGGTGGTCTCACATGGGATTGTGTAGATTTTAAAAATCATAAAATTACTATAAACAAAACCTACGATTATCTCAAGGGCGGTGGATTTAAACCGACCAAAAATAAATCATCTAACCGAACGATTGATATAAATATTGAACTAGTTACAATTTTAAAACAATTACATTCAATTCAAGGCGAATATTTTTTAGCTCATGGAATTAAAAATCTTAATAATTATGTTTTCCTGAACAATCGTCAAAATATAATTTCATCAAATGGAGCTAAGCATGAATTAAAACATCTATCAGATCTATTAAAGATTAAAGCCGTCACCTTTCATGCTTTACGACACACACACGCTAGTTTTTTAATTGCTAAGGGTGTTTGGGTGTTTCCATATATTACATTTCTAAGCGCTTAGGACACTCCTCAATCACTGTCACGCTGGATGTATATTCTCACCTACTTAAAAACTTTGCAGATGATGAAAGTGAGAAAGCCTTAACTGCATTATCAGTAATGTAATAATCTCTTATTTTGGCACAATATGGCACATACGTACCTTGTAAAGTGCGTCATATAAGTAAAGTTAGAACCCGCCGGGGACATAAATAGTGTATTCATCAAATACCTTACATCTTTGATAAAGCAGTCTCTTCCATATAATAACAATGGAAGAGACTGCTATTATTTTTTGAAAAAATTAAATAAATAGACAAACATGATTGATAAACTAGCGTATCTTAAGAATGGTACAGCGCTTATATTGGGTACATCAATTAATATTCCAACACTAACTTAATTTGCCAAAGCTGAACCAAGTTCTGATAGTGCCAGTACTGCCATTTCAAAATCTTGGTTTGCACTAACAAATAACGAAACGTGATTAGGTTATTTCAATAATTTTCAATGCATAAAAGAATAATATGGTTATCGAAATCTAACATTTATACGCTTATTATAAGAAAACAGCGTTTATGTGTTAGAATATATAAAGAGGTGATGATAATGTCTAATAAAGAGAAGATCCTCGCGCATTTAAAAGCGCATAACGGCATGATTACTGTTGAAGAAGCGGCTTCTATGGGTGTCAACCGTTACTTCTTGTCAGAATTAACCGACAGTGGTCAACTTGAGCGAGTTAATCGTGGTGTTTATATTGATCCAGCTATATTTGAAGATGAAATGGCAATTTATCAATATCGCTTTGGTAAGGGAATATTTTCATATAATACCGCACTATATCTCCATGGATTAACAGATCGTACGCCGCGTAAATACGATATGACATTTCCTTTGGGCTATCATTCTGCTCGAATCTCTGACTATAACATACGATTCTATATGCAATCTAATAAATATTATCAATTAGGAATTGAATCTGAAATTACGCCAAATGGAAATACAGTACGTGTTTATTCAATTGAAAAAACACTGTGTGATTTGATTCGTGGCAAGAATAAAAAAGATTCAGAACTAATTTCAATGGCAATGAACGGTTATGCTGCACTACCTAATAAAGATGTTAACTTGTTGATAGAAATGGCCCAAAAGATGAATGTGGAAACACAAATCAGAACATATCTGGAGGTACTTCTGTGAAACAACAATTTAGAAACGGTATGCAATTTAAAGCCTACGTAAAAAAGCTTGCTAAAGAGAATGATGTTACTGCTCAATTGATATTACAAGAAATTATGCTTGATGAGCTTTTAGAACGTTTATCAGTTTCCACGTATAAGAACAATATGGTACTTAAAGGTGGCTTTTTAATTGCTTCTCTAATCGGCGTTGATACTCGGTCAACTATGGATATAGATACAACGTTAGTAGGATACCCATTGAGTTTAAAAAGTATTACAAATGCATTTACTGATATTTGTTCGATAGAAGTTGATAATGATCAAATTGAAATGACGGTTGTTAATGTTGAACCAATTAGAAAAGATGATGAATACGGTGGTTATCGTGTACACATCGATGCAGTTATTTTAGATGTGCAAACTGTCATCAAGGTTGATGTCTCGACTGGTGATAAAATGACACCCAAAGAAATTCATTACAAGCATAAACTAATTACTGAGGATAGAAAAATTCCTATTTTAGCGTATAATCTTGAAACAGTTCTTGCCGAAAAATTAGAATCGATTGTGGCACGGGGTAATGCCAACACACGGGCCAAAGATTTTTATGATGTTTATCAACTAAATAAATTAGAGCAACAAAATATTGATTTTCCATTACTAAAAAAAGCAATTTTGAGAACGGCTGAAAAACGCAAAACAACTTCATTTCTAACTGATTATTCCTCAAGATTAGATTCAGTAAAAGAGACACCTGTTTTGATACGTTTATGGAAACGATATGGTGAAGATCATGATTATGCTGAAAGAATTGATTTTGTGGATACGGTTGATGCTGCTAAAGAGTTACTTGATTTTACTAAGATAAGTATGTAAATTATTCTGTAAAATATTGATACTTAAATATTATTAGTCAGGATATATCAATAAGTAAAAATTACATCCGTTTTCTACTCACAACACATGATCATTTGAGTAGAAAGTGTATTTTTTTTATCACTAATTTAGAGAAAATTATGATTCTTGGCACCAATGACGTATAAAACTCACTAATCACACCGACATTAAAAGCAAGTAGCGATTAATCTAAATTCGTTACCATACCTACTCTAATCACTCTAACTAATCATCATCCCGTTCAGAAATATCCGTAACGGCGTAACCAACAATCAAGTTTAATAAACGTCGTGGTAATTTTCCACAGATTTGAAAGTATGAGGTCTTCTCCAAACTAACATTGGCGGCTTCAATTTCATGCCGTTTAATATGTAATGTCGTTTTATCTTTTTCCACCGTGGTTACGCCCAGCATTTCCACTTTTCTAATAAATTCGCTTGTTTTCATTATTTTCACCCTATTCTAACGTCTAATTTTAGCACTTTGCTACAAAAAAACGCTAAAGTTGAGTTATCCACCAATGTGGTCAAATTCCTCTAACTTTAGCGTTTTTTGTTATTTCTTCAAATCTTTTAATTGACTCTTCTTGATCCCCGTGACGGCTTCCATTCCCTCACGTGTCACAATCAGTTGTTTACCGAATTTACGAATGGTTCCTTCTGGAAATCGTTTTGGATACTTATTATAGATTGTTCGGACGTAATCTTTTTGTTTGCCCCACATAGAGCTTGCTTCATGACTACCCATATAATCTTGATCGTTTAAATCGATTTTTAATTTTCTCATGTTTTTTGTTCCCTCACTTCTGTCTCTTTAAATTTCTTCTTTGACCCATAGAATGGCGACTGCCCCTGGTCCCAGATGTGCACCAAGGACCGGTCCAATTTGACCAGTTTCCACTGCCGCAACATTCGTTAATTTTGATTGAATGTTTTCACGCCATTTTTCAATCGCAGGTTCATTATCCGTGCCACACAGAAACACACGCACTGCATATGGAAGATCTTTCGTTTCATTAATAAAACGATTCACAATGTTTGCTTTGGCCTTTTTCAACGAACGCACTTTATCGACAGCCTCAATATTATACCGCTCTTTATTCAAAGAAAGAATTGGTTTGACTTTTAACAATGAACCAACAAACGCCGAACTACTCCCTAAGCGGCCACCATGAACAAGATTCTTCAAATCATCCACAATAAAATACTCGCCAATTGTTGCTTTTAACTCAGTTAACTTAGCGATGATTTCGGTCACCGGCCTTTGTGCCAGTGCCATTTTAGCAGCTTGAATAACTAAATATCCCAGTGGCTGTACGGAAATCTGTGAGTCTACCACATGAACCTTAATTTCTGCAACACTCTTCGCGAATTGCGCTAAATTGGTGACAAAACCACTAACACCACCAGTTAAATGAATACTAATAACTTCTTCATAGCCTTCTTTTGCGAGTTGGTGGTAAATTTCTTCCATGACTCCCATCGAAGGCGGAGCTGTGGTTGGAAAACTTTTTTCTGTTTTTAGTCGTTTATAAAACTCGGCATCACTAATGTCAATTCGTTCTCGATATTGATGATCACCAAAGCCTACTGAAATTGGTGCCACAGTAATTCGTAACTTTTCACAAACATTTTGAGGAAGATAGGCCGTACTGTCGGTCACAATCGCAGTTTTTGTCAAATTCTTTCACTCCTAGATTGATTAAGTGTTCAAAGTATACCGCTACTATCCAAGATCTAATGACATTGTGATGCATAATTACGACAAAAGCCCATTCTACCAGGTTTGTGACTACTTTTAACTCGTGACACCCAAATTTGAATTGTCACAATCTAACGCAGGTTGAAAGTTATGCTAAGTCGGTTTCTAACTCAATTAACTTTTTGCCAAAACGGGTAGGTTTTTCATTTAATTATTTTTTAGCCCACATTAACTTACATCATTGACTACCCTGAATAGAGCGTAGCAAGGTCCTCTCAGAAAGTCAAAAATTGTGCACACAACAAAAGACTCAGAATAGCCGCTAACTCGCAGCCATCTGAATCTTTGCGTGATCTATTTTTCTACGTAGACACCCTTCCAGTTCCAAGGAACACCGGCAGTGTTATAAATATAGCCTTTAACTTTTGTATTGATTAATTGTGGAACCACACCATTATACAATGACGCATTTCCTTGTTGATTCATCAAAATCTTTTCAGCTTTGACCATATCTTCCCAACGTTTCTGAGTATTATTTGCATCCGCGTTGTTTGCCTTGTCAATTAACTTATCGTACTCTTTGTTGCCCCACTTACCATTGTTGAAACTGTTATCGGAAGTGAATAAGCCTAAATCAGAGATTGGATCGGAGAAGTCAGCTCCCCAAAGCGTGATAACCAATTGGAATTGTCCCTTAGCTGAACGAGCCAAACGTGTTTTGTAAGGAATCGTTTGAACATTGATCTTCAAGCCCGGTAATTTTTCCAACTGTGATTGTAAGAATTCGGCAGCTTTCTTGCCGGCATCGGTATCATCAGCCATCAGGGTGTAAGTTACACTCTTTTTACCTTCTGCTTTTAATCCCTTTGCCCAAAGTTTCTTGGCTTTTGTCAGGTCATAGTTCACACCAGTACCAGTGTAAGCCTCTTTGGCAAAGTCTTCACCAGTCTTAGGATTGCTTGCTAAACCATCAGTAACGAAGCCCTTTGGTACTGTTGATCCATCTGCCAAAACATTATTAACCAGTTGTTTGCGGTTAATTGCTAACGACATTGCTTGACGAATATCTAAGTTTTGGAAAGCTTTGATCTTCTTGTAGTTGTATTCAAGATAAGCATTGCGCGCTTCACGGCCTAAGAAGAAGGACTTGCTACTCTTCATATTTGCCACTTGTGTTCCGGATAAGATAGTTTGATCCACTTGTTTGCCTTGGAAAAGGTTCAATCCGGTTTGTGTATCTTTAACAACTTGATCGTTTAATTTATCTAAGTAAACGTGTTTTTTATCCCAGTAATTTTTATTCTTAACTAATGACCATTTATTATTGGTTCCCGTCCATCCCTGTAAGGTAAATGGACCATTGTAAACTTGATATTTACTTTGCGTTGCGTATTTGTCACCGTATTTCTCCACTACTTTTTGATTTTGAGGGAAGAAACTTGGGAAGCCCATTAACAACTTGAAGTATGGAATGGCTTTTTCGAGGGTAACCGTTAATTTATAGTTGCCATCAGCTTTAATTCCTAAGCTGCTAACTGGTTTCTTGCCAGCTTGGATCTGGTCGGCATTCTTAATACCACTGTACAAGTATGCATATTGAGAACCAGTTTTTGGATTATTGATGCGTTGCCAAGAATAAACAAAATCTTTGGCTGTTACTTTGTCACCATTACTCCACTTCGCATTTTTGCGAAGGGTAAAGGTGTACGTTTTACCATCTTTGGATACTTTGGTTTTGGTCGCAATACCCGGAAGAATTTTATTGTTTTTACCCAAACGATATAATCCTTCATTAGTATTGTTCATCACATTAAAACTAATCTGGTCAGTTGCAATCGATGGGTCAATTGAAGGCAATTCTGATTTTTCTGTCCAATTGACAACCTGTTTTGCAGCTAAATTACTCTTATCTACGCCATTGCTACTTGATGAAGATGACTTACCGTTACCGCATGCAGCTAATAACAGCAGGGGAAGTGCAACTAATAAAGTTGCCGAGCCTTTTTTGAATTTCATCTACGAAACAACTCCTCTATATTTTGATTCTGATTATGAGAAACCGTCTAACCAGAATTTAATGTTAAATATAGCGTATGGTTGCATTCCTGTCAATACAAAAGTTAAACGAATATTAAAAAGTGTCATAAAAGCGTGAATTTTATGAGTAATATTAAAATTGTCAAAAAAGATTCGTAATGAACTGTTGTTTCAGTCATCACGAATCTTTAATTTTGATCTAATTATCAATTACTTGGTTACGTACATACCCTTCCAGTTCCATGGCACACCGGCTGTATTGTAAACATAACCCTTCACTTTAGTGTTGATCAGTTGTGGTGCGACACCATTGTAAAGTGGTGCATTGGCTTGCTGACTCATCAAAAGCTTTTCAGCCTTGACCATGTCTTCCCAACGCTTTTCAGTGTTGTTAGCATCACCATTATTAGCTGCATCAATCAACTTATCGTATTCTTTGTTACCCCATTTACCATTGTTAAAGCTGTTTGTTGAAGTGAACAAACCTAAATCAGAAATTGGATCGGAGAAATCAGCTCCCCAAAGCGTCACAACTAACTGGAATTGTCCCTTTGCAGAACGCGCTAAACGTGTCTTATAGGGGATGTTTTCAACGTTGATCTTCAATCCTGGTAATTTTTCGAGTTGTGTTTGCAAGAACTCAGTAGTCTTCTTACCCACATCTGTATCATCAGACATCAAAGTATAAGTAACACTCTTCTTGCCTTCTTGTTTCAAACCTTTGGCCCATAACTTTTTAGCTTCTTTTAAGTTATAGGTAACTCCAGTTCCACCATTGTATGCTTCCTTAGCGAAATCTTCACCTGTCTTCGGATTGCTTGCCAAACCATCGGTAACGAAACCTTTTGGTGTGGTTGAACCATCTGCCAAAACTTTAGTTACTAACTGCTTACGATTAATTGCTAATGACATTGCTTGACGAATATTCAAGTTTCTGAAAGCTTTAATTTTTTTGTAGTTGTATTCAAGATAGGCATTTCGCGCTTCACGGCCTAAGAAGAAGGATTTACTGTTCTTCAAATTAGCTACCTGTGTTCCGGAAATGGCAGTTTGATCGACTTGTTTGCCTTGGAACTGATTCAAGCCAGTCTCAGTATCCTTCACAACCTGATCATTAATTTTGGTTAAGGTCACATGTTTTTTATCCCAGTACTTTTTGTTCTTTACTAAACTCCACTTGTTGTTAGTACCCGTCCATCCTTGTAAGGTAAATGGACCATTGTAAACCTGGTACTTACTCTGCGTTGCATACTTACTTCCGTACTTCTGAGCCACTTTTTGATCCTGTGGGAAGAAGCTTGGAAAGCCCATTAACAACTTAAAGTATGGAATTGCCTTATCCAATTTCACAGTCAGTTTGTATTTACCAGTAGCTTTAATACCTAAAGTTGAAACTGATTTTTTGCCTACTTGAATTTGATCCGCATTTTTAACCCCACTGTACAGGTATGCATATTGTGAGCCTGTCTTGGGATTGTTAATCCGTTGCCATGAATAAACGAAATCTTGGGCGGTTACTGAATCACCGTTGCTCCATTTGGCATTTTTACGTAATGTAAACTTGTAAGTCTTGCCATCTTTTGAAACGGTGGTCTTAGTTGCCATTCCGGGTTCGATTTTATTATTCTTGCCTAATCGATATAACCCTTCATTGGTGTTATTTAAGAGGTTAAAACTAATCTCATCAGTTGCTAACGATGGATCAATTGAGGGTAACTCTGAAGATTCTGTCCAATTAACCACCTGTTTAGTTGCCAAATTGCCCTTGCTGCTCGATGCAGAACTCCCATTACCACATGCAGCCAGTAGTAACAGTGGAACGACTGCCAAAATCGTTGCTGTTCGCTTCTTAATTTTCATTACTTGTACAACTCCCTTGCCTGCTTACATTTTAATTATGAGAAAGTGTCTAATCATAATTTAATCTAAATGTAGTTCCATTTAGGCACTGTGTCAACCCAAAATTAAATAAAAATGTGAATTATATTAAAACAGCGTAAAAAAGAAGGGATTTGCTTAACTAGCAGATCCCTTCTTTTCAAAAAACGACGTTCTATTTATCTCAATAATACATTATGCTTCAATCTTTTTAGCTTCAGCAAAACGGACAATTACTCGTCCATGTAAATCGTGTAATTCTTCGCTACGAGCCTTAGCCACCGTATCAGGATCGATATCAATCAAGATAGAGTTCTCATAAACTTTGCCAACTTGTCCGTCAAATCCTGTTGGTAACAAAGCAGTTTTCTTAACGTGTACTTTATCGCCAATGTCAAAAGGCTTCTTGACTGGTTCTTCTTCATTTTTTTCCATTATTAGCATCCTTTCGTGGGTATCCTCAAAAACTTAATTTATGTTTCAAAGCTTACTCCTGTCTCAGAAAGTTTCTCTGATTACTGCGCTATGTTATCACAGATCACCAACTTCGAAAATACTTTCATCACAGTGCTCCTACTATTATAAAGATTTTAACCCAAATGGTAAAGCCAGACGCTAGAATTTCTTTTGTCCATTCATTAATTTAATCGTTTTACGCCATGATAAACTATGACGTTCATTTTTATTAAGCTTCTTGTAATATAGTTGTGCCTCAGGGCCTTGACCCCACATTGCCAATGCCTTGTAATTGCGACCATTCTTTCCTTTAACCGTGACTAATTTGAAGAAGAAACCAAATCCCCATCGCTTATCAGAAAGTGAATAGCTGCCCTTATAGTAAGGTTTAAATACCATATACTTACCGTACGTCTTTTCCATAACAGTATGATTTAAACCAACCATTGACGTCTTTTTTACGTTCAATCCTGTTCGTTTAGTCAAGTACCATTTACCTCGCATTGCGACTGGTACGGAAGTTCGGGAAGCGGCCTGAGTTTCCGTACTATTCGTTAACATAAACATCCCCATTGCTAATCCAACAACCAATAAAAAGCGCATTACTTTTTTCATCAAAACCGCCTCCAAATGTTACATCAATATTACAATCTCTTTACAAGTTCATCATATAGCTTTCTGAATTCGAATGCAATCTTTTTTTGAAAAAGTTTAAGGAAGTACAAAGATGTTTAGAAAAAGTTAACTAAAACCCTTATGCTTAAAGGTTTTATTCTAGTTAAATATGCGATACAATTAAAACAATAATCAATTTGGGAGGTGGTTCAATGACAATGCTTCAATATTTACCGTTTGTAATAATTTCATTATTAGTTGCCGTCTACAACATCAAAAAAATGCGTGTAAATCCATCACCATTTTCAATTTTAGTAAGAACCACCTTCATCATCTATGTCATTAGTGTTTTTTACTTAATTTTCACGCCTGGTACTTATTCATTCAGCATGAATGCTGTTTTTCAAACCGTTCACGTGGGTTACGCAAAAGTAGTTGCAATGCCTTACCGTGATTACAGTATGCAGGCTATCTTAAATGTGATTATGACCATTCCAGCTGGTGTCTATCTATATATCTTTGGTTTTAGAGATCGCCCAGTTTTAGTTGAAGTTTTACTCATCGCTTTGGGCATTGCCGTATTCAATGAAGGCGGTCAGTTTATCTTAGATCAACTTGTTCACATCAACCGAACTGTTGATATCATGGATGTCATTCATAACGGATTAGGAGTTGTCCTTGGTTTCTATCTAATGACTCCGTTCAATTTATTTATACGTAGTGAAGAAAAAAGCCTTCAGAATGGAAAATTCTGAGGACTTTTTAAGTCTGGTATTTGAATAGAACAATATAATTATAAAAATCAGTTATGCATTAAGCTTTAACTATTCATCTAGAGAATTTTTCGCTTTAAAAATCATAAATCGCACCACATGATACGTTATCTATGAGTGTATAAAGATAGCAGCAAATAAGCCAAGACGCTTATTATCCATTGTTTCATTGGTTAATAAGCGTCTTATTTAATTGTGTTAAAGATCAATAACACATATTCAACATTCACTTTTTAGTCTTTAATAAATCCAAGAACCTCTAATTTCCAGCATTCACATTATCGTTCTCCACACTACTATTCGAAGTAGAGTTAGAAGAAACGTTCAATGCAATATTGCCGGTTGTTGCATGTGCCAAACCAAGGTTAGAACGGTTAAAGTTTGTGACTCGTTGTAACTCACCCTTTGCCATGATTTCCATACTTTGACCATTAACAGTCTCGCCGGTTCCCTGAAGATGGGTTTGCGAAACTGTCTTTTTAGCCCCACGATAATTTTGTGCTAACGCGGATAAATCACTAAACGTCAAATCAGTTTTCATTGAAGCTGAAATAGAATCTAAGAAGTCCTTATTTAGTAAGGCTGAAATCGAATCGGACTTGCTCATAATCGCCATGATAACTTCTCGTTGCCGTGTTTGCCGCCCATAATCACCTTTAGGATCATCATAACGCATCCTTGAGTATGCCAAGGCCTTCTTTCCATTCATATGAACAGACTGGCCCTTAGTGAACTTATAACCCTCGTAACTAAAACTCAGAGTCGGTGTTAGTGTCACACCACCAACTTCATTAACAACCTTCTCCATGCCACCCATATTCATTAATGCATAGAAATCAACAGGTACATTTAACATTTCTTGCACCGTTTTGATTGCTGTACCAGCACTACCAAATGCATATGCTGCATTGATCTTCGAAGGTGATTCACTCTCATAACCTGGGATTGTAACACCTGTATCACGAGGAATACTTGTAATGGTTGTTTTGCTTGTTTTCGGGTTTAACGTAACAAGCATCATTGTATCTGTTCGGCCTTTATAAGAACGACCTAGGGCTCCTGTATCGGTTCCCATAATTAAAATTGAAATTGGACTCTTACTTTGAATCTCTGAATTGGCGTTTCGATACTTCTTGATACCCGCACTTTGGTATGTATTGTCTACTGCATGCTTCAAGTTATAATACTTACGAGCCGCATAAGCACCCACTGAAACCAAAAGAAGTAAAATAATTGTCAAAATTATGTTTCTTACCGTATGTCTTTTTCGTATATGTTCATGTCTCATGAGACGCCTCCTGAAATTAACTAATATCATTGTATGCTTTTAGCAAAAAAAATTCACTAAAAATTCAAAAACTTAACTTTTTTTATATGTATAAATAGCGAGGAATCTCACTATTGTGTTGAAAATTAATCAATGATTGACATCATTTGTTTTAATGCTTCTTGCCAGGTTGGAATCTTAAAACCAGTTGCCTTGGTTTTTTCTAAGGACATAACAGAATGTTCTGGACGATGTGCTTTTTGTGGATATTCTGCTGAACTGACTGGTTTGACCTCTGTCTTTGTATCCTTCAAAATTTCAGTGGCAAACTGGAACCAATTAGCTTGATTATCATTGCTCAAATTATATGTACCATAGGCAACTTTATGTTCAACCGCATAAACCATGAACTCAGCCAAAGTTCTTGTCCAAGTTGGTCGGCCTACTTGATCATCCACTACAGTGATCACATCATGCGTTTTAGCAAGGTTTAACATGGTATACACAAAGTTCTTACCATACTTACCAAAAACCCATGACGTACGAATAATATAGTATTTACTCATGGTATCGCGAACGGCCTTTTCACCAAGGCTCTTAGTTCGACCATACTCATTTTGCGGATTCTGAGGATCCATCTCCTCATACATATCTGCATTTTTGCCATCAAACACATAATCAGTACTAATGTACACTAAGGTTGCACCTACAGACTCTGCAGCGGTTGCCAGATTTTGAGTCCCAAGTACGTTAACCTTCTCATCAATTGATTTGCCTGGTTCTTCTTCGGCTGCATCAACTGCCGTATAAGCTGCACAGTGGAAAACCAACTCTGGCTTATTTGTTTCAAAATAATCATTTACCATCTGTTTATTGGTAATATCTAATTCTTTTGTATCCGTTGCGGCATAAGTAATGCCCTTTTCATCCAACAAATTACGTAGTTCTGTTCCTAATTGTCCATTGGCACCGGTAATCAAAATATTATTCATTATAATTTCTCCTCTATCAAAAAAACGGGTGATTAACCCGCTAACTGTTATTGGCCATTTTTTGCATACTTACTTTCAACAGCCTTTTTCTCATCTTTCCACCAATCTTCATGTTCGGTGTACCAATCAATGGTTGCCTGCAATCCCTTTGTGAAATCTGTAAATTCAGGTTTCCAACCAAGTTCAGTACGCAACTTAGTAGAATCAATTGCATAACGCATATCATGTCCTGGACGGTCCTTTACATGATCATAAGCATCGGCTGGTTGTCCCATTTGCTTTAAGATCATCTCAAGAACTGTCTTATTATCTTTTTCACCATCTGCGCCAATCAAATAGGTTTCACCAAGTTTGCCTTCATTAAGAATTAACCAAACTGCACGGGAATGATCATTTGTATGAATCCAGTCACGCACATTTTTACCTGACCCATATAACTTAGGACGAATACCACTTAGAATGTTAGTGATCTGACGAGGAATGAATTTTTCAATATGTTGATACGGGCCGTAATTATTTGAACAATTCGAGATTGTGGCTTTTAATCCAAACGATCTCACCCAAGCACGAACTAATAAATCTGAGCTCGCCTTTGATGAAGAATAAGGACTACTTGGCTTGTATGGTGAATCAGGTGTGAATTTTTCACCAACACCCTCGCCATGTCCTGGTAAATCCTCTCGCAAAGGTAAGTCACCAAATACTTCATCAGTTGAAATATGATGATAACGAACGCCGTATTTGCGACAGGCTTCAATCAAGGTGTATGTGCCAATAATATTGGTCTGAATAAACGGACTGGGGTCAATTAAAGAGTTGTCATTATGACTTTCAGCTGCATAATGAACAACGGCATCGGTATTTTTAACCAGCTTATCCACTAATTCAGCATCCGCAACATCACCCACAACTAATTTTACCCGATCTGCAGGAAGGCCTGCTAAATTTGCCCGATTACCAGCATAAGTGAGCTTATCCAGGACTGTAATTTTAACATCAGGATGATTGTTAACTACATAGTGAACAAAGTTAGAGCCAATAAATCCTGCACCACCAGTTACAATAATATTCTTCATCTTAGCTGTCCTTCCTAAATTTCACCATAAACAAACGGATTATTCTTTTCAAACTCAGTAAATGTTGGTTGTTTAGCATCTTTTTCAGAAGTAATGGCCTGGTCAAAATCAATTGGCCATTTAATTCCTAACTCAGGAGTCTTGAATGAAAAGCCACCGTCTGCTTCCGCATTGTAGTAATTATCACACTTGTACAAGAAGTTAACATCATTAGTTAAGGTCACGAAACCATGGGCAAAGCCTTTAGGGACAAGCAACTGTCTGTGATTACTTGCAGAAATGATGTAGCCTTCCCATTGTTTATATGTAGGAGATCCTTTTCGAACATCAACAATTAAATCCAAAACAGCACCAGTAACGACTCGAATCAATTTTGTTTGTGCAGCTTTTCCACGTTGAAAATGCAGCCCTCGCAAAACACCAGCTTGACTTGAAAGTGACTGGTTATCTTGAATAAAATCAAAGTTGATCCCAGCTTCTTTAAAATCACGCTCAGAATAAGTTTCTGTAAAGAATCCTCGTTGATCACCAAAAACAGCTGGTTCAATAATTTTGACATCCTGTAAGTTTGTTGTTGTAATCTTTAACTTTCCCATTAGTTATCCTCCTGAATTAATCGTAACAGATATTGACCGTAATCATTTTTCTTCAATGGTTGTGCCAATTTGTAGACCTGGTTCTTATCAATATATCCCATGCGATAAGCAACCTCCTCTAGACAAGCTACTTTCAAGTTTTGTCGTTTTTCTACAGTCTCAATAAAACCAGACGCTTCGTGCAATGATTCATGCGTTCCAGTATCTAACCAGGCGTATCCACGTCCTAATAATTCGACGTCAAGCTGTCCACGTTTAAGATATTCTTTGTTAATATCTGTAATTTCTAATTCTCCTCGAGGAGATGGTTTTAAGTTTTTAGCAATCTCAACAACTTGATTATCATAGAAATACATTCCCGTCACTGCATAATTGCTGGCGGGATGTTCTGGTTTTTCTTCAATGGATTTAACATGATGATCTTTGTCAAATTCAACCACGCCAAAACGTTCAGGATCATTTACTTGATAACCAAAAACGGTTGCACCTTGACTTTTTTTAGCTGAACGTTGTACAAGTTCAGACAAGCCACTGCCATAATAAATGTTATCTCCCAAAATTAAGCAAACCGAATCGTCACCGATGAAATCAGCACCTAATACGAAGGCCTCGGCTAAACCGTTGGGTTTTTCTTGTACCTTATAAGAAATATTAATTCCAAATTGTGAACCATCTCCCAACAACTCTTTAAATCTAGGCGTATCACGAGGTGTTGAAATTAATAAAATATCATGAATGCCTGCTAACATCATTGTTGATAGTGGATAGTAGATCATTGGTTTATCATAAATTGGAACTAATTGTTTTGAAATTGCTTCTGTGATTGGATACAAACGCGTACCTGAACCACCTGCTAAGATTATACCCTTCATAGAAATCTTCCTCCGATTTTAACTTATTATTAATTTAAGATTCACATTTATTTTTTTAAAATTAAATTTATTCCTCGCGAAACTATTTTATCCTTCACTACTAATAAAATCAGCAAAAACAATCCAATTCCGACCAAAGAGTTTAACAGCATCGCAACGACTGTGGGATAAACATTAAAATTAAAATAATGCATTAATGTCAACACTACAATAAAAGAAAACACTTGTTTCCACTCATCATGAATAATATTTGTAAAGCTTACATATTGATTTACCAGAACAATTCGTAAAAAGCACACAATAAATTCAGTAATTACAAGTATCCATGTGCCGCCTAACGAACCAAACTTTCCATCCAATAAAGCATTAAAAGTTAAGCTAAAAATTGCACCAACAATATAAGGAATTGTATAAATTCTATATAGACCTTTTGCCAAAGCAAATTGTAATGAAAATACGCTACCATATGAAATAAATACCACAATTAGGCTTACAAGATACATGTTCTTTCTCATAACCACAAAAGAATTCCCAAAGAAAAACGGCACAAAGACTTGAGTATTTATCATCATTAGCAAACAAAATATTAAAGCCACAAACAATGTGATGTTTAATGAAAAATAAAACATTTTCATTAATTTATCACTATTATTGCCCTTATCTAAATTGGCCATTTTGGGCATAAGGACCGTACTAGTAGATGTAAGCATCGCTAATAATATTCTTGCAATTTTTTGTGACTGATCATAAAACGCTAGCTGTCTAGCTCCCGCTAGCGTTCCAACCAAGGCACTATCAAGATTTGTATATAATTGAGCAGCTACCAGTGGTATTGATAAAAATAATAAAGGTTTAAAAAAACGAAAACCAAATTTTTTCCAATTTAATTTTTTTAAATAGACACCAGTCTTGTGTATATCAATTAAAAAAACAAAATTTGCAAGCAACATTCCCAAACTATTAATTAAAACATATTTCCATAAATCTCCTCTACCTCTTATAAAAATGAAAATAAAGACGAGTGAACAAATTTTCACTATTGCATTCCGTAACACAACCTTCTTCACATTACTTATTCCAATATAAAACCACGAAATATCTAGTCCATATCCAATTAAGAAAGGTAACTCTAAAATTAAAAAGAATTTATAGGGCAATAAAAAAGAACTAAGAATTATGTATAATACAACCAAAAAAAAGCCAAAGAACAGCTGTGTCCCCCATAAATCTCTGAAGCTTTCCGAAAGCTTATCCTTATTTGTTCTGGCAATAGTTCTGACCCCAAACTGATTAAGACCCAAAAGCATAAAATTACCAACAAAAGCTGCGATTGCTCCTACATAACCATTTATTCCCAAGGCAGTAGGTCCTAATACTCTAGCTAAAAAAGGTGTTGTAATTATGGGAACAAGAATTAACAAAAGTTGGTAAAGGGCGTTATAAAGTAAGTTAGAATCAATCTTTTTAACCATTATCTATTCCAACCTTCTTCGAAATAATATTTGTTGAATCCTTAACTGAATACTGATTTATTCTATTTTTTAGAGTTTCTCGTTTATAACTATATTTCTCTAACTCATTTTTATTTATAATTAGTTGTATAACCTTTTCAATGTTAAATACAATTGGACCAGCAGATTCTTCATCAAAATTTTGTTCGTACAAACCTCGATCATTATTTAAATAATCAAGCCCGTCAAATAAGAAGTGAACGATAGGTCTATCTAGATACAAATAATCGGCATAGACACTTGAAAAATCCGTTATCAATATATCAGTTATTTTCAATAATTTTTGGGTATCCACTTTATCATCCACATGTATTATGACACTGGTATTCTGCTCATTTGCCATCTTTTTATATTTATGATGATGTGGTTTTTCTAGAACTACTATATTATTTTTTTCCAACATCAAAAGTAAATTTTTATCCATATTTGCAAATTCAAATGTTTTATCTGAATTATCTCGGAATGTTGGTAAATATGTTACAATCCTTTTATTATCTGCTATGTTCAATTTTTTTCTAAGTTCACTATTTTCATATAGAGCTAAATTTCTCGGTTGTCCAGTTTCAATAATTTTTTTTCTATCAATTCCATAATTTCTAAAAGCACTTAATAAACGTGTTGTCATTACTTCAGAGGTAGAAAGATAGAACGAATAAAATTCAAAAGCTTTATTCCCTTCATTAGAAGCTCCTCGCATGTCTGCTCCAATTCTTTTGAATGGAAAACCATGCCACAATTGTATGATTATCATATCTTTATTAGGTACAAATCTACCCAAATCTGCCGTTCCATTACTTACAAATCCATATTTTGCCTTAGCAATAAATACAAGACTTTTTAAAGAATTAATTTTGCAGAACTTTACTCTTCCACTAAAACTACTCTCAACTTGTTTTTTTAGATTACTTTTGCCAATCCAAACAAATTTATACGTTTTAGAGTAATCCTTAGTTAAAAGGTCTTTTAAATAATAGAAGGAGTTATCGGCTAATTTGTCACCCCACCAGGCACCTAATACAATCATTTTTGGATCTTTTTTAAAAAATCCACTAAAAAAAAACATTATCGGTCTGATAACTTTAGCAAAATTACGTAAAAAAAACATAGAACTTCCTCAAACTTTCTTATTAATCCGAATTATTTTCAAGAACTTCAAGACAAAAGGTAACACTAACAGCATTGAAACTCCAGAGTAAACCAGCATATTAGAAAAAATCAAAAGACAATATATCGAATTTAAAATTGCAATTCCAATAGTTGCAAATTCAGGTGTAAAGGCAGACAGTAACTTTATATAAATAAGCTCAAAAAGAAATATACCAGTTGCAAAGAAAAACAACCCTAGCCATCCAAGTAAAATATAACTTTCTCTATAAGCTGTGCCTACGGTTAGCGTACTATTCACCTGTGTCATTAAAGAACTAGCTTTTTTCTCATTTGCATAATTTGGATAAACTCGTTTACTAAAAAAATCCATCATAAATTGTGTAATAAAGAATTTTCTTGTGTTTTGTTCTGTGATATCTCCATAAGAATCAACCGTTTTTTGTAGGTTCGCAACTGGTGAGGCCGCATAAACATAAGTCCAATAAAGGGGTGATAAGTTAACTTTCTCAAGAATATCAGTATTTATACCACCAACCTGCTTAATTAATGTGGAATCTTCAATATTTTTAATTCCACTAGTATTTTCAACTTGGTTATTTAGTCTATAGTTTCCACTAATACCAAATACATAGACACTGAAAACACCTATAAAAAAAATTGTTATTCCTTTTTTTAAATTAATTTTTTTTGTATATACATAACACCAAACCGCTATCAAAATCTCGATTAAAAACGTTCCTCTAGACAAGGCAACAACTGGAGGAATAAAAAAAAGAATGGCAAGAAATAACGTCTCAGCCCGTTCGTCTACTAAATAGGTATTAAAAGTTAATATAAATAAGGATTCTGAAAATAAAATTAAAAACGGATGTAAAATAGGCATTCCATACGTTGAATAATCAACTTGACCTAGTAAAGGGAACCCCCCACTATATATTCCATCAATTATCGTCACAAAAAATACAAATACCAAGCAATATTTTATAATTTTTATTGATATATTTATTTTGCCTTTTGTCAACATTTTTATTTTTTCTTTTTGTAGAAATCCTATAAATAAAGCAACGAATATAGTACTTAACAAAAAAAACAAAAGTTTACCCGATATTGATGGAAAGTATATAGACCAATGCAGAAGATTTAATACTAAAGCAAACAAAAAAAATACTGAATACAATGTTAATGGATTAATCAATATCACACCTCATTCATGCAAACAAAAGAATGTAAATTATGAAACTTTGGATACGATTTACACCAAGTATCCTGAATTTTATCATCTTAAAAATGTTTAACAATGTTCTGTGCTTCATCATTAATAACATCTCCATTAGAGTTTTCTCCTGAGACACATTCACTGCTTTTCCTATACTGCTTTTTAACAATGCTTTACAAAAATCAACTTTTTTTCTTTGAATGATTTTTTTATTTTTTATCAAAGAACAAATTCTTAAAGCTCTTGCACGTAATGTTTTTGTTTTTACATTTTGGGTAACGTTATTATTATGAATTCTGTGGTTCATAGTCACATTTGATATGTACTCAACAGATCCAATTAGTGCAGCTAAATTTGCTATCCAGTTATCATGATTATCTGCAGACTTAGGAATACTCTTTGCAATCTTATTTAAATTCTGATTTATCCCCACAGTGCATCCCATTATCCAGTTTTGAACTAATAATCCATGCAAGTTTTTCAAGAAATATGTTTCATCATTATATCTAATTCTTTCTTTTCCTGATCCAAAAACAGAATAATTCGTGTAAACCATTCTATATTTCGACTCCATCTTTTGCAAACAATTTAAAGAAACTGCCAATTTGTCAACATTCCAAACATCATCCTGATCAGAAAAAAATATATAATCATAATTTTTCACTTTTTCTAGGTTCATTAAAAATTCAAAATTTTTTAATTGACCATGTTCCTCAGTTTTGTTTTGCAAGATGCTAATTCTTTTATCAAGACTCTCTCTTTGCTTTAAAATTTCCATTGTGTGATCATTCGAATAATCATCTCTTATTATAAGATCGAAATCTTTAAATGACTGATTTAATATAGAATCAATTTGAGCACCTATGTACTTTTCACCATTGTACGCAGCCAACAAAATTACTGCTCTTTTTTCTCTACTCACTAGGGTCTCTCCTTAAAATATATTCCAGCAAATCATTATCATTATTTGTTTTTTTACATTCACTTGTTTGCTTTTTTTTTAAAGAACCTTTTAAGTATTTGCTCATCAGATCTACCAACTGACTATTATTTTGTGCATCAAAATAATATGCATTTGAATAATTTCCAAGCACCTCATGTGCATACTCTAAATTTGCTGCAAATATGATGGTTCCAACCTCTTTAGCCTCTGCCAAAGGCAACCCAAATGTCTCCATTCTGGACGGAAAAATTAGTACTGATTGCGCATACCTCCTAAAGACTTCTTCACGAGATATATGCCCCAAAAAATACACGTTTTTTAAAGAAACATATTTCTTTTCGAATTCGTTTTTTTCACCAGTAAGAAAGACAGAAAAATTTTGTTTTTCTATTTTATTCAACTCTTTTACAGCCCGAAAAATCACTTGATGATTTTTATAAGATCTAATATTTGCTGGATAAAAGAAACTATTTGTTAATTTCACTTTTTGAGATTTTTCTCTTTCAAAACCTTTTGGTTTAATTATTTTCACCTTTGTTGAAGTTGCAATTTTTTCTCTAATAATTTCTCGCTTCATCCAACCTGTTTGAACTATAATTTCTGGCTGAGTTTTCTTTAAAGTCCAGTTTATAAATTTACCGATAATTTTTTGATGAACTGCCAGATTTCTCTCACTTTTTTTAAAGAAAGAAAAACTGATCTCCCTTTGATATGAAAGTGGCTGATGCAAATAAACTATTTTTCTTCGACTTGCCACACCAATCGTCATAGTGTTTTGTAATGATAAGTAAACATCAGGTTTTAAGAGATTTATAACTTTTTTTCCTGTAATAATTTCAAAAGTTAATCTTTTCAACCAATTAGTTTTTATCTCTGGAAACGTCAAAATTTTCACATTATCAGTTTCTTCAAAATATGATCCTGATAACAAAAATACCCACTCGTTTTTACTATCATTTTTAACTACTTTTTTATAGAAGTCTTCTAATATTGAAAAAACTCCTCCACCATCAGGAACCGCAACAATGTCATTCACTACTATTTTCATTTAAAATCTTCCCTATTCTTTCCAGCTAAATGTACAAACAATTCGAACTACAAAGCTCAAATTTTAAAATTGAATATATCAGATATTATTCTAGTCTCCAATTTTATACCGGAATCACAATTTATCAACCTCATAATACATCATCTTAATGAATACCATTAATTATAAAAAAAATAATAATCCTTGACATTACTATTTGTTCTTAAATTTTCTACAATTTGTTACACTGAATTTTTATTTAGATATTATCATTTAATTTTTAATAATATTTCTATTTTTCAGAAAAGGTATACCTTACCTCGCTAAAATAAAAAAAGCAATTGTGTTATTGCTAAAAAATATTGAAAGATACGTATAACAGTATTGCTTCTACACCAGCTCTATAAGTACTTATACAAATAATCAATACCACTTCCATCCCCACTTGTTAAAGTATTTTAACATACTCTCAATGGATATAAGAATATACTTTATTTTTTTGTGACTTGCTCTTTGCCATTCATGGGTGACAGCACTGGTCGGAAAAAAAACTGCGTCACTAATCCTATTCACTTTGCGAGTAATATCCGCATCTTCCATATACATGAAATAACGTTCATCAAATCCATTTATCTTTTTAAAAATGCTCGTCCTAAACATCATAAAAGAACCACTTGCATAATCTATATGACCAATTTTATTATATCCGGAATCTAACCGATAGAACCATTCCTGTCTTTTTTTAAAAAAATTAGGTGAAACAAACCTAATGAACAAATCAAAAATTGTGGGATTATACTTATAAAGTCTCTGAATTGAGCCATCCTCATTTAAAATGAGTGGAGATAATAGTCCAACATTCCTGTTTTTTTCTAAATAATTGATCATTTTTTCTATTTCTTTAAAAGAGGAAATCTGGATATCTGGATTAAGTACAATGTGATATGAAGACTTCAAAAAAGAAATGATACTATTGTGTCCAGAGCCGAAACCTAAATTTTCTTTTTTATCAAAAAAAACAATATTTTTATTATTTTTTTTGATTTTTTTTACTAACATTTGCGTTTGATCAGTAGATCCATTATCAATAATATACAATTTGTATGAAATATTTCCATTTAATATTTCAGTTAGATTACTAATTAGCTTTTCTATTTTTTTTTCATTATTGAATGTAACGATACTCAAACTAAGACAATCATTATGCATAAATTTTACTCCATCTTTTTTAACGGGCACCATCACCTGTAACCACGATTTTGATAGTATCAATAAAAATTTGGCAATCCATTTTCAATCCAATATTATCAATATAATGCTGATCAAGTTGTGATTTTTTGCCAGGATCAATATCATAACCACCATGTACTTGTGCATAACCACTTAGACCTGGTTTAATTCTTAGACGTTGTTCAAATCCTGGATATTCGTGTGAAAATTCTTCCGTAAATTGTGGCCTTTCTGGGCGTGGCCCAATTAAACTCATATCTCCCTTAATCACCGACAAGAGTTGCGGAAGCTCATCTATTCGTGTTTTTCGCATAAAATGCCCTACTTTAGTTATTCGATCATCATTTTTTTTTGCCCAAATAGCCCCAGATTTACTTTCAGCATTAGAATACATTGATCGCAACTTAGTTACCACGATTGGTTTGCCCATCAAGCCCACTCTTTTTTGACTATAAAAGCACTTGCCTGGTGTTTCCCATCTTACTAAAATCATGAAAACCAGGATTACTACTGAACTGGGTATGAATAATAAAGTTCCAAAAACAATATCAAACAAACGCTTTAATGGTAAATATTTAGTTCTTACTGGTTCACTTATTTTTTCGACAAAACTGTTATTAATCGTAGTTGTATAATTTTTTAAATTTTCTTCCATGGTTTTCCCCTAATCTTTCAATGACTCCCAATACAATTTCAAGCCCTTAGAAATATCAAATATCGGTTTATACCCGACTTCCATCAGTTTATCAATATCAGCATATGAATTTTTTATATCCCCAACTCTTTGAGGTCGGTTAACAATCCTAAGTGAAACTCCAGCAATGATTTCATAGGCGTTTATCACTTGCAAAAGTGACACATGTTCACCGGATCCCACATTAAATACCTGATGAACAATCTCACTTTCTTTTGTCAAAAGGACAATTGCTTGAACAACATCATCTACAAAAACAAAATCCCTCGTCTGTGTTCCGTCACCAAATATAGTAAAAGTTGATCGGTGTATAATAGCCTGTGAAATCAGAGAAAGCACGCCTGAATATGGTGATTTAGGATTCTGTCTTGGCCCATAAACATTAAAGAATCTTACTGCCACAGTTGGAATTCCATAAAGCTTGCCACAATCAATCACAAATCGCTCTGTAGAAAATTTATCAATTGCATAAGGTGTCAGTGGGTCTACAATGGAATTCTCCTTTTTTGGTAATTCTGAGTTACTTCCATAAATTGCCGCTGAAGAAGAAAAAAGTAACTTTTTGATTTTTAAATGATACTTCCTAATTATTTCTAATATGTATATATTAGCCTCTTGATTAATCTGATGTGTTTCATAAGGTCTCTCTACTGAATCTGCAACACTTGCAACTGCTGCTAGCAAATAAATATAATCGAATTTTTCTCTTAACAATAGTTCCTTCATAAACTCATGATTGGTAATACTTTTTTGATAAAACTTTATCTGCTGACTTTTGGGTAGATTCGTAGCCAAGCCCATTGATAGATCATCAACCACTATAACTTGGTCACCAGCTGTTATTAAATTATCAACCAAATTTGATCCAATAAATCCGGCCCCACCAGTTACCAAAACTTTACTCATTGATTTGTCCTCCAAACAACCTGTGTATTAAAAAAACCAAAACTTCTTCTTTTTATCATGAACATGATGAATCTCTCCCAAGATCACATCATCCCCATTAATAATTCCTTTTGCATTTTCTTGATAAATCTCAACAAACCGTTTACTTTTATTTTTTTCGAGTTTTTCAAATGCTTGTGTCATCTTAAAGTTTCGTCCCTTAAGATTATGGGCATCTGAGGCAAACACAAATCCCAACCCAGCATCAATAATTTGTTCAGTAAACTTCTGAACGTTTTCTCCAAACACCCCAACGTAACTACTAGCAGTCAACTGAGTTAAACAGCCTTGAGAAACAAACTCATATAGTTTGTCCGGATCCTGCATAAATCCCTGATTACGTTCTGGATGAACCAAAACCGGTGTGATTCCACGCGTTTGTAAAGCAAACAACATCTTTTCCGTATATTCAGGCACTTCGTTATGCGGTAACTCTAAAATCAAATAACGATTGCTCTCATCTGCAAACAAAATATCATCGCGATCAATGGCCTGTATCAATTCACCAGTAATGTGCACTTCTTGTCCAGGAAAAACTGTCAATCTGATCTGATTACGATCCAATGCTTCCTGAAAAGCCGTTGTTTTTTCAATAACTTCTGTTTTATGGTTTAGGTAATCGCCATCCATATGATGCGGTGTCAATAACATGTGCGTGATGCCCTGTTCAACTGCTACTTTTGCCAACTTTAACGATGTCTCTACGTCAGGAGAGCCATCATCGACACCAGGCAAAATATGACAATGCAAATCAATCATCTTTATCATCTACTCCATAATAACCGCCATAGTAACCACCGTAGTAACCTGGAGCCTTGTCGGCCTTAAAACGATTCATAACCGTTCCTAGCAACTTGGCATGGACCGTTTTTAACTGCTCAACTGCATGCGTAACGCTACCTTTTTCAGCAATGCCTTGAGGAACTACCAAAACCACGCCATCTACCTTGCTAGCCAATAACTGCGCGTCAGTTACCGTGTTAATCGGTGGGGCATCAACAATAATCATGTCGTATTCTGAAGCTAACCGTTCTAACAAGGTACTAATATGATGCGAGTCTAAAAGCTCTGCAGGATTAGGTGGCACTGGTCCACTGCTAATCACACTTAAATTAGGAATATCAGTCTTTTGAATAATTTCTTCATACACTGCATTATTTGTTAAATAACTTGATAAACCATCCGCATTTAATAAATTAAAGGTCCGATGCGCCGTTGGTCGTCGGAGATCGGCATCAAGTAAGATAACTTTTTGTTTTTGTTTAGCCCACACAACCGCTAAGTTTGATCCAATTGTAGATTTACCTTCCGAAGGTTCAGCAGATGTGATCACAATCGACTGTAATTTTTTTTCAGCTGACGAAAATTGGATATTTGTTCGAATCGTTCGAAACTGTTCAGACACGACGGAATTTGGATCTGTAACAGTAACTAACCCAACGCCACGTTTTAAACTTTCGTTATCTAACTTATGTTTTTTTCTAAATAATGGCATTCTTTCACCTAAACCCTTCGTCGCATTTTATTCGTTCTTTCACTACTTGTGCCAGCCGCTTGTTCACGAACTTGACGATCAATATCTTTTTGACTGATTTCATTGACAATTCCTAGGCTTGTTAAACCTAAGTTATCCGTTAAGAAAGCCTCGTCCTTAACTGTCTTATCATTGAATTCACTAATGAAGGCCAAGCCCACACCTAGGATCAACCCAAGAACAACCCCAGCTAATAAATTAATGCTAATTTTTGGTGAGACTGGACTAGAGTCTGCAGTTGCTTTAGAAACAATGGTGACATTATTAATACTCATCATCTTTACGATTTTCTTTTTAAACGTATTAGCCGTTTTATTGGCCACAGAAGCGGCAGTGTTAGGATTAGTTGCGGTCACATTAACCGTAAAAACCTGTGAATTTGTTTCAGTTGCCACACTCACTGCGCTATCGGCCGATCCCGGTAAATTCTTAGTTTCTTTTTTAACGGTGTCCTGAATTACTGGGCTCGTAATTATATCTTTATATGTACTAATCATGGCAATATCAGCTTGCGTAGTTTGTAACTGAGCTGCAGCCATATCACTACTTAATTTTCTATTAACTAAAATCTGGGTCCCGGCACTATACTTGGGCGTCATCACAAAGAAGGTCACGACTGCTGCCAATGCTGTGATGATAATGGTGGTACTCAATATTAATTTGATGTGTTTACGTAATGTTAATAAAATCTCACTAAAAGTCACGACGTTATTACTACCTGTTTGATCCATAAGTTCCTCCAACTTGTCTATTCAAATGCCTTATTATAAATAATTGGTGCCGTTTGGGTATTCTTAATTCCTGTTGGCACATAATTGGTTAACAAGAAAACACCATTCTGCTTTTTGATATCAATTTGAATGCTGTCTTGATAACCGCCTAATTGTCCATGCACGGTAAACCCGGTATCACTCGGATAAACACCACCGGAGAATTTTGAGCTAGCAGTTTGGGTTAACTCTTTTACATTAGTTTTACTAATCAACTTACCACTTAATATATAGAAGTAACTGGTGGTCAAGTCCTTAACGCTCATATACATCTGATACGGACCAAGCTTCGTACTCTGTAGTTTAGTCATCCCCGTTGTAGCCGTTTTACCACCTGAATAGCTATCTTCATAGGGGGTAGCTAATTTACGACGTTGATCATCATTTAGGGCAAAACCACTATGTTTCAGACTTAACTTATCCAACAAATGAGCTTTAACGAATTCTCGATATGGCTGACCACTAGCTTTTTGAATGATCCCAGCTAACAGTACATAATTGACAGATTTATAATCATAACTTCCGGTTACCCCACTGCTGACAACATGTTGCTCATTCCATGAAAGTAAGGTTGGAAAACTTTCAGTTGCTTTAGCATTAGTAATTGTACTTAATCCAGAAGTCATATTCAGTAATTGGTCTACCGTAATATGTTTAGCGTGGCTTATTTCCGGATAATACTTACTTAACTTGTCGCTTAAGCTAAGTTTACCGTGCTCTTTCAAATACATCACTGATGCAGCTGTAATCAAGTCTTGTGCAGATCCAATTTGATACATCGTAGTCCCATTGTTCTTAGCACCATCTGGATACTTACTTTGCCCTCGCGTTGTCACATAACTTAATTTACCGTTTCGAATAACTGCCACCGAGCCAACCAAATTATTAGCTTTTAAAGCCGAATCAACCTTCTTAGCATTCGTATCGGTTTTGGTAGCTACCGGAACTGTATAAACAGCCTCAGTCAATTTATTACTTTGCAGATCATTATCTGAAGAGTTTTCAAAAAAGCTTTCATAATAACGATGTGCCATGCTGTTTGTCTTGTACTTGGCCAATACAAAACATCCAACACCAAACACTAACACCACTATAACAATCGAAAAAAACCAAATTAAGAATTTTTTCATATAGTTGTCTCCGCTTTTAGATTTACTACAATCATGTTATAGATTATCATATATTAAAGCTCATTACAACGAGTACTATAAGTTCACTTTTTCATAAAAAAAGAAAACATTTTCTTTTAATAATGAAAATGTTTTCTTCATCTCTTTTTAATACGCAATATAACCATTTTTATAAATTGATACCTATTATTTGATTAATATTACATTTTGATTAATATTACATTTTGATAACTTTTTATACAAGTTTACCAACTTCCTGCATTCGGTACGCTGGATGGAAGACCGGGCCGAGAAACTTATTCAAATCAAATCCATTTTGAATAGCGGCCGTGTCAAACTTCTTTGCCAGATGAACTGCATCTGCGACACTCAAGCCATTGGCGAGGCCACCAACAACCGCCGCTGCAAATGTGCAACCAGCACCAGCATTGCGATCAGTAGCCTGTTTTTTAGAGGATAAGGTTTCAAATGTCTTACCATCGTAAAAGACATCCACAGCCTCAGCACTATCTAAGCCTTTGCCACCCTTAACCACGACATTTTTCGCACCGAGTTCATGAATTTTCTTAGCAGCCTGTTTCATTTCATCTAAATCATGCAACGTGCCCATTCCAGATAAGACCCCGGCCTCAAATAAATTAGGAGTGGTTACATCTGCAAGTGGCATCAATAAATCACGAATTGCATTAGCTGCATCCGGATTCAAGACATCAGTCTCGCCTTTACAAATCATCACGGGATCAATCACCACATTTTTTAAGTGATGATCCTTAATTGTATGGTAGGCAATTTCAACCGTTTCTTGATCGCCAAGCATCCCTGTCTTCATGGCATCTGGATTGCCACCACTAAAGACAGTTGCCAGCTGATCCTTTAAAAGCTGTGGATCAACTTGATTGACGTGATGACTCCAGTCCTTAGGATCCATCGTCACAATACAAGTCAAAGCCACCATTCCATAGGTACCAAACTCTTCAAACGTCTTTAAATCTGCTTGCATCCCACCAGCGGCACTTGTATCACTGCCGGCAATTGTTAAAGTTTTTAATGGTGTTGTCATTTCTCTTACTTCCTATCATTCATAACGTTCAATATTTTTGTGTCGCATTCCCTTTTTCTTGGAATGCTTTTTACGATTAATTTTTTTCTTGGGCTTACCACCAACAAACGCTGCCTTTACTGGTTTGGACTTTCCTGTTGGTTTCGTGGTTGGTTTTTCCGTCGTAGTCGCTGCTACCTTATTAGCACTAGTTTCGACTTTTTTTGTTTCAGCAACCTCTTCAGTATTGACGGTAACTTCTGGTGCTTCATCGTCAGTTAATACTTCTCTTTGATCCGTTAACTTTCCGTGCAATAAAAACAATGGTTTGAAGGTGACTTCAGGGACTAGTTTACGTAAATCACGTAAATCGTGATCATCCCCCATATTCACAACCATTCCGGTGTTGCCCATTCGACCAGTTCGCCCGGTACGATGGGTATAGGCCGTCGCATCTTGTGGTAAATCAAAGTTAACTACTGCTGGTAAGTCGGCAATGTCCAATCCTCTTGCAGCCATTTCCGTGGTTAACAATAGCTTAGCGTCACCCTTACGGAAAAGGCGCATTGCGGTGGCACGTTCCGTTTGTACCTGATGTCCCGCCAGCTTCACACTAGAAACATGTTGGTGTTTTAATTCAGCAGCGACATGTTCTAACGTAGACACATGGTTAAAGAACACCAAAGCTTGAAAATGTTTTAATTTGGCTAATCGGCGTAAATAAGTCACCTTTTTACTGGCAGCCACGCGGACCAGTCCATGAATCACTTCACCCTGCGTATCATCCGTTTTGCGGACATCGAATTGCTCCACATTCACCCCAAAGGTTTCCGAAAGTTTTTCCGCGGTGTTCGCTTGCGTTGCTGAGAAGAAAGTCAGTTGGACATCAACTGGTGCACTCATCACAATTTCACGCACCTCATCCAACGTTTCACCATTTAGTAATTCGTCGGCTTCATCCACCACAATGGTTTGCACATCTTTGAGTTTCAAACGACTTTCATGGATCAGTGACAGCATGCGCCCTGGCGTACCCACGACAACCTCAGGATGTTTCTTCAAACGTTCAATCTGCCGTTGCATATTTGCACCGCCAGTTAGTGAAGTAGCTTTGATATGATTAACGGCCCCCCACTGACGAAAAACATCCGTTGTTTGGACAGCTAGCTCTTGCGAAGGGGACAATACCAAAATTTGAGTGTTACCACCAGGCACCGTTTTTTCAAGTAACGGTATGGCAAACGCGAGCGTTTTACCAGATCCGGTTGGTGCCAGCCCAATTAACGAGCGATCTTCTTTTAATGGTTCATAAACAGCGGTTTGAATCGCCGTTTGGGCTTTGAAACCCTGTTGTTGAAAAAATTGTTCAAATTGCTTATCCATTTTTTATCCTTATCTGTTTACTTTTTAATCATCCGGGAAAACGATTTTACCGGATTGACGTAAATTATACAATAGTTTAGCCACATTTTGACTTAAATCAAGCCATTTCCAATAATCTTGATCATTCTTTTCATTTTGCGGATCATTAATCACTCTGGCAAAGTCCGCAGCTTCACTAATCATCGGATTATCTGCCGGTTTTTCACTAATCAATGTTTCGTGACCATCAGCATCATGATAACTAACCGTTTCTAAATCAGCAGGATTACTCATCACAATTGTATCCTTCAGTCCATAAATTTCGGAAGGCAGATATGAATTACTGGTTTTACCAATGTTTAACGTGATGTCAAATTCTGGGTAACGCAGAATCGCCACACCCTTGCCATCAACACGGGTCGGCGCAAGAGTTGGGTAATAAGCCACATCATCAGGCATGCCAAACCAGCCCACTGCATCATAGGCAACATACACTCCAAGATCTTGTAAGGCGCCTCCCGCAAATTTCAAAGTAAACACGTTCGGTTCTTGTCCGGCTAACACAGCATCATAGCGACTAGAATATTTCATGTAAGTTAACGTCGCACCTTGAATGCGGCCCAATTTACTAATTTGGTTTTTAATGATTTTAAAATTTGGTTGATGAATTTGTCGGGCTGCCTCAAACAAACGTGCTTGTGAATGCTGTTCCAGAGTTTCACGCAAAATTTCCATTTGTTTGATATTAGCCACAATTGGTTTTTCAACAATCACGGCCTTGTCATTTTTAATCCCCAGCATTGCTTGTTCAAAATGTAAACTATTTGGCGACGCAATGTACACCGCATCAAGAGCATCGTTGGCAAAGAACTCATCTAAATTGTCAGAAAAAATAGTGGCACCATTAGGTTTTCCAAAATCTTTTGCTTTTTCAACTGTTCGTGAATATACAGCAGTCAATTTATATTCTCCGGTCGCGTGTGCCGCATCAATAAATTGCTGTGTGATCCAGTTAGTTCCAATAATTCCCAGTTTAATCATAGTCTACCCTCCAATTTTTATTTCTTCGTTTCCTATTTTATCAGTGTTTTCAGGGTAAGTATATTTAAAAGGAAGGCACTTCCTAAAAATCGTTAAAATTTAATTAAATTGACATGTTTTTACCCTTTATAAATGCTATTCTTAGGGTAGAAAAATTTACTGAAAGGATTTGAGGATGGTGAAACTTAAAAGCATTGGTTTGTTCGCAGTTTCGTTTCTAACGGGAATTATGACATCAAGAAAGCTCCGAGAAAATGATATGCCTGAACAACCTGAGAATCCCTTATTTTTTGTGGGCACATGGAATTATCGAACAAATGATTCGAATCGCATTCACACAGTTGAAATTCGACCCAACTTTGATTTATTGCTCGATGACCACTTAATTAAAGCAAAAGTTGAGAATTGGGATAAGTACACCATCAGCTTTCTGGACAGTTACGGCTACCATATCCGAATCAAAGCAAACGATGATCGTCCAGTTTCCATTTACGACGAAACAGAAAATGCCACTTACCCCATTTTGAGAGGCAGTTACAAGGTCACAAAGTAAGCCTATGAATTTATCGACCTTAACTAAAGGTTGAAAGTATCAAAATTACTTCAATAGCTACTGTTAAACGACTTAACCTAAAAAGTAGGCTAACTGCCGTCCTACGGCTCACCTGGTCTGGAACGGGGTGGGCACGATTTGAAGCCAAGAGGTACACTTGTCTTCAAACTCGGCCTTATCCTAAGCAATGAATTGCTAAGGATAATTTCACCCCTGATACCAATCGCCTCCGGACTAAGAACGTTTGACACTTCAATAATGCTCACAACACTGATATCATAACTTTTATATCGATGTGTAGATCGCAAGGGTTAGATTTAGTCTGGAAGCAAATGGGCTCAGTAGTGACATTTATCTTAGCGGGTTTCGCTTAGATAAAGGCCGAGCTTAGAGACGTGTATTTCGGCTCTAAGTCGTGCCCACTACTACGCAAAGAAGAATGATTTTCGTTCCGAAAATCTTGATACTCCGTACGATGTCGATTCTTGTGGCAAAAATCAGCCGCAAGAACTCGCACTACGTTCCAGCCCAAATTTGCTGGAAGACGGCATTTTAATCTACTTTTGTTACTATGAACGCTTTTGTATCAGACAATGAGATGTGTTTTTGTACTTTCAAACTTTAGGACCTTCATAAAAAACGATTGTAACAGTTAGTAGTTACAATCGTTTTTTTAGTCTTATTAATTAATTTCTTGCCAAGTTTGCTTTTTCCCTGTAAATACTGAAGTTGCAAAACTCGTTTCTTGACCAGACACTTTCAAATCAGCCGCGTTACTGTACTGAACAAATTCAGTTTGTTTATTGAGCTTTAATTTACTTAATTTAGTTAAACTATCCACAACTAGCCATTGACGACTATCTGAAAGATACGGTGTGATCATTTTTTTGGAAATTGTACTAGAAGTCCATACGATACATGGCGACGCATAGTAATTGGCAAGTTCACGGGTTAGTGCGCGTAACTTTTTCCCTTGCTTAGCACTATTAGGCGGATTGTCCGCGTAATTGCCGTAGTATGACACTTGAATGGCAATGGGTAAGTTACCTACCTTATGACCAACCTTCTTAATAAAATACTTGGCCTGCGCATCTGCTGATTTATCAAAACTAAACACCAAATAAACGCCGACTTTTAAATCAGCTCCCTGAATTCGATCATAGTTTGCCGTAAAATTATCATCAAAATACGTTGTTCCACTCGTACTTTTCAGATAGGCAAACTTCATTCCCGCTTTTTGAACTCCTTGAAAGTCTACAAAACCATCTTGCTGTGACACACTTATTCCACGAATAGGATATTGTTGCAACGCCTTTGTTTGGTGAAGTTTCCAGAAATGCCAGCCGGTTACGCCACTGGCAATTAAAAAAATAAGGAACAAAATCCACAACCAGCGATGTCTTCGGCCAGTTCTTTTATGTTTATAGGTAGTACTATAAATCGGTTTGATGTCTTGCTTAGCCAAATCAATTCATCCCCTACTGCTGTTTTTTCCCATTGTACACCATTTCCGATTTTGATGAGTTTTCCTTTTGTCCACCTGATAATTTCTGCTATAATAGGAGAATTGCTGAATACAAAAAGTGAGGAAAGTTTGATGCAACAAAAAAACGATGGTCTTAAAAAAGAAGTGGGTACTTTTGCGGCCCTTGCCACAGTGATGGGGACGGTCATCGGTGGTGGTGTCTTTTTCAAAGTTGCCAGCGTGGTAAGTGCCACCCAATCTGCCGGACTAACTCTACTTGTTTGGCTATTAGGTGGTTTTCTAACTATCTGCGCCGGTCTGACCAGCGCGGAACTTGCGGCTGCCATTCCAGTAACAGGTGGTGCCATTAAATACATTGAATATACCTATGGTAAACTGCCTGCATACCTCTTTGGTTGGGCACAAACACTGATTTACTTTCCTGCTAATATCGCAGCTTTGTCCATTGTTTTTGGATCGCAAGTAGTTTCCTTAATGCACTTAAGTAACGCTGCTGCTTTGCCGGTGGCAATTCTCGCCGGATTATCAATCACTTTAATTAATTTCTTGGGCGCAAAAGCCGCTGGCCGCTTACAATCCTGGGCACTTATTTTTAAACTAATTCCAATTGTGATTATCGTTTTAGTTGGTCTGTTTGCACCCACTAGTGTAACATTAAGCTTGCTGCCCAGCCATTCAGCTCATGCGAGTCTGTTTTCGGCATTTGCGAGCGGCTTGTTAGCTACCATGTTTGCCTATGACGGGTGGCTGGGAGTTGGCGCAATCGCCGGTGAAATGAAACATCCAGAAAAGGATTTGCCACGCGCCATTGGCTGGGGGCTAGCTTTTATCACCATTACCTATACCTTAATTAACTTAGTTTTCTTAAAAACTTTACCTATTTCACAACTTGCTGGCAACCTAAATGCGGCTTCTGAATCTGCCATTAAGCTTTTAGGAGTGATGGGTGGCAAATTAGTCACCATCGGTATCTTGATTTCTGTCTACGGTGCCATCAATGGGTACTCAATGACCGGTATGCGGGTGCCTTTAGCAATGGCCGAAGAGAATTCGCTACCATTTAGTGGCTTTATTCGCAAAGTCAGTAACCGTACTGCTGCCCCATATGGCGCGGGAATTTTACAATTTGCCATTGCCCTTTTGATGATGGTTCTTGGTAACTTCGATTTATTAACCGATATGATTGTGTTCGTTATGTGGATCTTTAGCCTCCTCATTTTTATCGCCGTTTTTATTCTTCGGAAGCGTGAACCAAACTTGATGCGTCCATATAGAGTTCCTGGTTACCCAGTGATTCCAGTTATTGCAATTATCGGTGGTATTTTCATTTTGATAACTACCATCGTGACGCAATTTACGTTGGCCATGATTGGTTTAGCAGCCACTTTGCTTGGTATTCCTGTTTATTACTTAACTAAAAAATACTATCGTAACTGATTTAGATCAAAAAACAGATCAATTTGAAATTGACACTTCTACTGTCATTCAGATTGATCTGTTTTTTTTACTTTTCAGAAATCTTATAACAAACTAGTTTAGACTTAACCGTTATTCCACTTTTACCAGGAAAACTATTATATGACGAGTTCATCACTATTTCTTTCAAAGTAATTCTTTAGCTTTTGAACAATAATTTTTGGCAGTCTATCAATATCATCAACAATCCATACTTTCAAAACAGTATCATTATTCATTAGAGCCCTTAACACTTTATTGTTAGCTTCAGATGGAAATGCTCCTGTTTCATATAATGCAACCGTATTTGGACTCCAGCCAAGCAATTTTGCGAATTCGCGTTGTGTTAAACCAATTTTTAACCGATACTTTTTTATTTCATCAGGAGAGACCAGTCTCAAATCGGCACGATATCTTTGATTGGCAATCTCCACTGCATGATCGTCTAACTGGGAGTCGTCAACCAATGCGTCAGTCTCGCAATCAAAACGAGCAGGTGCCGTAACTTCATATTCATGACCATGAATCAAAAATGTATTCGTATGATCTTTAATATACGTGTTTGCCATATTATTTTACCCCCAAGCATTAATTCAACAGATGAAAACTAATGAATTTAACTTTACAATCATAAACTTATTATGAATACTTTATTTAGCTAGAGCGACATTTTTATTCACTTACAAACTTCCTCGTCACTTATAGTTTAACTCCAATTATTTGTGCTTGCTACTAATTAGTAGCGAATTTTCAATAAAAGATTGGCTGTCTTAATTCTTCAAAACTGTTTAATACGCCATAATTCTGAATATTAGTTTTATTTGTATCTAAAGGTTGAAAGCATCAAACATTCTTAGTCCGGAGGCGATTGGTCTCAAGGGTGAAATTATCCTTAGCAATTCATTGCTTAGGATAAGGCCGAGTTTGAAGACAAGTGTTCTTCTTGGCTTCAAATCGTGCCCACCCCGTTCCAGACCAGGTGAGCCGCAGGACGGCATTTAAATCTAATTTTGTTACCAAGAACGCTTTTATATCAGGCAACGAGATGTGTTTTGGACTTTCAACCTTTAGTTTATACAAAAAAGGACCAAGCAGATTACATCTACCTAGCCCAAAATTCTTAATTTAGTTTTGTTCCAATACCGTGACACTTTCAACATGTGGTGTTTGTGGGAATTGATCCAATGGAATAACTGGTTGTGCCACATGATAACCATTATCCATAAATGTTTGCACATCCCTTACCAAAGTGGCTGGATTACAGCTCACATACACAACTCGTTTTGGTGCCATTTCAGCAGCAGCAGTAATAAACTCTGGTGCCAAACCTTTGCGTGGTGGATCCACCACAATGACATCGGGTTCAAGTCCATCATGTTGCCAATCAGCCATTTTTTCTTCAGCCTTACCAACAGTAAATCTCACATTATGAATATCGTTCAATTTAGCGTTAATCTTAGCATCTTGAATCGCCTTTTCGACAATTTCAACACCATAAACTTTTTTAGCATGTTTAGCCATTGCTAACGAAATCGTACCAATTCCACAATAAGCATCAATAACAGTTTCCTTACCAGTCAAACCAGCTTTTTGAATCGCAAGGTCATACAACTTATCTGTTTGAACAGGGTTCACTTGATAGAAGGAATCCGCTGAAATTGCAAAACGTAATCCCAGTAATTCATCATGAATCACGTTACTACCCCAGAGAATTTTTTCTTCTTTACCCAACAAAACGTTTGTCTGGGCCGCGTTCACATTTTGAATAATGCTCTTCACTTCAGGAAGTTGTTTGCGAATTTCTTCCACAATTTCAAAATTCATTGGAATCTTTTTAGCACGTGTAATTAACACAATCATCATTTCATGTGTGAAATGCCCACGACGTACCATAATCGTTTTAATCACACCGGTATGATTACTTTCGTTATAGGGTGCAGTATGGTATTTACGCAAAATATCCCGAACAACTAAAATAGCTTTGTCAATTTCAGGATCTTGGATGTAGAAGTCCTCAATTGGTACCAAGTCGTGACTATTACGACGGTAAAAACCAGTGGTTAATTGACCATTCACACTACGGACGGGAATCTGAGCCTTATTACGGTAGCCATATGGTTTGTCCATTCCAACAGTTGGGCTAACTTCAACTTCATCCAAATGAGCCTTATAAAACAGTTCTTGAATTTGATGTTGCTTAAACTCCAACTGCGCAGGATAGGCCAAATGTTGTAGTGGCGCAATTCCTGTTTGTGTGTATTGTTTATCCTTAATTTCAACTCGATCAGGACTCTTAGATTTCCACGATTGCACACGACCGAATGCATACGTCTTGGCAACTTTGGTAACCTTCATGGTGATTTCTTCACCGGGTAAACTATTTGCAACAAAAATTGGGAAATTATCAATTTTTGCAACGCCCATCCCTTGATAGGTCAAATCCATAATGGTGACTTCATAGGTTTCATTTTTAGTAACTGGTGCTTTAAATTTCATATTTATCCTCATTTTTCTTTTTCAAGTAACTATCACAAAACCGTCCCATTGAATTATGGGTACGAAAAGACCTCACATTCAAGGACGGCTTTTTAATTAATCTCATTGATCTTGTTCTGTTTCATCGTCATCAGGCAGCTTTTTCACCTGTTTAACAAAGTTTTCTTCGGCCTTGGCAATCCCTGGTTCAGGTAAATCATAAGCATCATCAGGAATTTTATCCAGATTTGCAAACATTTCAATATGTTTATGCAAATTTTTAAATACCATGGGTGCATCACCACCATATTCACCATCGATATTGACCATAACGCGGTCATTTACCGGGTTAACCTTTACTCGTTTTGGTTTGCGATAAATGATTCGCGGATCATTCATATGATTTCCATTTAATGCCTTAACCATCAAATGCAGAATGGAAACCAAATTCGATGCCTTTACAATAATCAAAGTAAATCGACCATCATCTAACGACGCGTCTGGAACAATTTGTTCAAACCCACCAATGGAATTCGTCAACGCTAAGAAAAACATTGAAGCTTTACCATTAAAATGTTCCCCATCATATTCAATATCCATATCAACTGGCTTAATTTGTGGCAGTAACTCTGCCCCTTTTACCAGGTATGCTAAGTAGCCAAAGATACTTTTCATGTTTGATGGCACATCATAGGTTAACTCCGTGAGTAACCCTCCAGCCGCAATATTAATAAAGTAATTATCGCCTGCTTTACCAATATCCATCTTTATTCGCTGATCTTTTAAAACAACTTTAGCCGCGGCCACTGGATCTTCACGAGGAATTTTCAATGCTCGCGCATAGTCATTCGTCGTGCCAGCTGGGATAATCGCCATCATAGGTCGGAAATGTAAGTCTGCAATTCCATTGACCACTTCATTGATTGTGCCATCGCCACCAGCTGCCACAATCAAATCAAAACCAGCTTTAGCAGCTCGTCTTGCTTCGTTACGAGCAGAATCTGGTTCTGGTGTTGTGGCATAGGCACTAGATTCAAAACCAGCTTCCTCAAATACACTCAAAATGTCGATCATATTTTGTTTTAAAATTTCACGCCCTGAAGTTGGATTATAAATGACGCGCGCTCTTTTTTGCATTTTGGTTCCTCCGAGAAAATCTGATTAACGATTATTTAATTCTTTCATCAAAAGCTCGTTAACAACTTTTGGATTAGCTTGCCCATGAGTTTGTTTCATAACTTGGCCCACTAAGTAGCCGACTGCTCGATCTTTACCATTCTTAAAGTCATCAACAGATTGTTGGTTATCATCAACGATTCCTTTAATCATTGGTTGTAACTGTGCAGGATCAGATAATTGAACTAAGCCTTTACTCTTAACCCAAGCAACTGGTTCTTCACCCTTTGTAAGCGCCTTGAATACTTTTTTAGCAATCTTAGTTGAAATTGTGCCGTCACTAATCATCTTAATCATCGCAGCTAAGTTAGCGGGTGTAAGTTTTGTATCTTGCAAATCAACCTGTTGATCATTCAGATAAGCATTTACATCACCCATCAGATAGTTGGCAGCCATTTTAGCATCCGCACCATTAGCAACTGTTTCATTAAAGAAATCTGACATTTCCTTAGTTTGCGTAAGCACCATCGCGTCATAATCCTTAAGACCTAACTCATTTACATAACGTGCACGGCGTTTACCAGGCATTTCTGGCATTGCTTCTTCAATACTATGAATCCAGTCATCGCTAATTGCCAAAGCAGGCAAATCTGGTTCTGGGAAGTAACGATAGTCATCAGAGCCTTCCTTAACACGCATCAAGATTGTTTGACCAGTAGCCTCATCAAAACGACGAGTTTCTTGTTGAATAGTACCACCAGACATCAGAACTTGTTGCTGCCGTTTTTCTTCAAAGGCAAGTCCTTTGCGAACAAAATTAAAGGAGTTCAAGTTCTTTAATTCTGTTTTAGTACCAAACTTGTCTGATCCATAAGGACGAATCGAAATATTAATGTCCACTCGCATGGATCCTTCCTCCATCTTCACATCAGACACACCCGTAAATTGGATACGTTGACGCAAAGCTTCAAGATAAGCATAAGCCTCATCTGGTGAAGCAATATCTGGCTTAGAAACAATTTCAATCAAAGGTGTTCCCTGACGGTTTAAATCAACAAAAGAATAGCCATTAGGATTATGCGTATTCTTACCGGCATCTTCTTCAATATGCATTTCAGCAATACCGATTTTTTTCTTTTCACCATCAACTTCAATTTCGATCCAGCCATCATGCGCAATTGGCTTGTCCGCCTGCGTAATTTGGTATGCCTTAGGATTATCAGGATAGAAGTAATTTTTTCGATCAAAATGATTATGTTTTTCGATTTCAGCATGTAAAGCTAGTGCAGCTTTAATGCCAGATTCCACAACGCCTTTATTGGTTGTAGGTAAAACACCCGGATAGCCCCAATCGATTACATTGGTATTGGCATTAGGATCATCCCCGAATTCAACTGGAGACGGACTAAAAATTTTAGAATTCGTCTTTAATTCTACATGGACTTCAAGTCCAATCGTTGTTTGAAAATTCATTATTTGTCTCCTCCAATCTCAGGGGTTTTACTATGAAAATCTGTTGCTTGTTCAAAGGCATATCCTACCTTGTACAAAGTTTGTTCATCAAATGGTTTAGCAATAATTTGTAAGCCAACTGGTAATCCATTACTGAAGCCAGCAGGTAATGACATTCCAGGTAAACCAGCCATGTTAACTGGTACCGTCAAAACATCATTCATGTACATCTTCTTTGGATCAGATGAATCCTCACCAATGCCAAATGCAGGTGTTGGAGCTGTTGGGCCAATGATAAAGTCATGATTTTCAAAAACCTTCTTGAAATCATTGATCATCATTGTTCGCACTTCAGCAGCCTTACGGAAGTATGCATCATAAAAACCAGCTGAAAGTGAATAGGTTCCTAACATAATGCGGCGTTTAACTTCATCGCCAAAGCCTTCTGAACGGGAACGCACATAAACATCTTCCAGATTCTTAACGTCTTTAGCACGGAATCCATAACGAATCCCATCAAACCGTTGCAGGTTAGAAGAAGCTTCAGAAGAACTGATGATGTAGTAAGCGGCAATTCCGTATTTACTGTGAGGCAATGAAACCTCATCAACCGTTGCTCCTAATTCTTTAAAGGTATTAGCAGCATCTAAAACGGCTTTCTTGACGTTTTCATCCACGCCTTCACCCAAATATTCTTTTGGTAAAGCTACTCGCATTCCCTTAACAGAACCATCTAAACCAGCCGTAAAGTCTGGTACTTTTTTGTCAGAGCTGGTCATATCATGCTCATCATGACCAGCAATTAAGTTCAAAAGGGCAGCATTATCTTTAACTGTACGTGTGAACGGACCCACTTGATCCAAACTTGAACCAAATGCGATGATTCCCCAACGAGACACACGGCCATATGTAGGTTTGACCCCCACGACACCAGTGAATGAAGCTGGTTGACGAATTGAACCACCAGTATCCGTTCCTAAGGCAGCTAAAACGCCTCCTGCAGAAACGGTTGCAGCAGAACCACCTGAAGAACCACCAGGAACTTTCGATAAGTTCCAAGGATTCCGGGTTGTTTTAAAGTAAGACGTTTCGGTCGAACCACCCATGGCAAATTCGTCCAAGTTAGTTTTCCCAATCACAATCACATCATTGGCACGAAGTTTTTCGATCACTGTAGCATCGTAAATGGGATTGAAGTTCTCCAAAATTTTTGATGCAGCAGTTGTTCGCAACCCCTTTGTCACAATGTTATCTTTGACAGCAATGGGAATACCAGCCCAAAGGTTATCAGGATTAATTCCTTTAGCATCAATAGCCTTAGCCGTTTCAATTGCTGCGTTTTCATCAATTGTAATATAGGCATTGATCGCTTCATTATCAGCTTTAATTTTAGCCAACGTGTCGCGAGTTAATTGTTCAGCAGTCAGTTTTTTATTGACCAGCTTTTCATGCAACGTAGTTAAATCAGTATCGTAATAATTCATCTAGTTGGCACCTTCACTTTCATCAATAATTGCAGGAACGCGAATATAACCGTCCTGAGTATCAGGCGCATTTTTAATTAAGGCGTCTTTTTCATGACTGTTAACAGCCACATCTTCACGCATTGTGTTAAATTGATCCGTTACACTAAATGTGGGTTCGACACCAGTTGTGTCAACTTCACTTAACGTGTTGAACAATCCCATAATGTCGGCTAATTGTGTGGTAAATTTACCCAAATCAGCATCGTTAAATTCCAATTTTGCTAAACTGGCAACGTGCTCTACTTGGGCCTTATCAATTTTTTCTTCGTTTGCCATGTGTTATCCTTCTTTCAAATCTATCAAATTATTTTACCATAAATTTTCTGTGGATTATAAAAAGTACCCTTACCGCTTAATAACTACCGAAAACGTGCGTTGTAAAACTCTTGCCAGAACTCTTGCGACTTAGGAAACTTTGTACCCCATCAGTCGTTGAACTGACCGTGATATCTGTCTTTACACCACTTGGTAAGTATTTTTCCGCCTGATCAGCTAAGAATTGCGTAAAACTCTTAATTTCAGTTTCACTATAAAATTGAGTAGTAATAGAAACGTTCATCCCTTGCAAAGACCCGTTCTTATACTGAGCTTGGGCAGTGACACCACTTAAGTTGGGGAAGAAACTTTCAACTTCTGATTTGAAGTTTGAAAATGCATCGGCATCATTGGTGTTTGGTGCCGTTTCACCAGTTTTAAGTGGGAAAACCACATTTTGAATGTCTAGAGCCTTCCACTTCTTAATAGAATCGCCATTGCTGACAGAGTAAGTAACGTAATGCCCACCAATTAGACTATCATTAGAGGCCTGTTTATACAGGGCAATCACGATTGGGACATTCTTAAGAGCCGCCCTTTTACGTAACCGAGCCAAAACCTCTTTGGCCATGGCTTTTCCCTCTTTTTCCAGAGTTGCATCACTAATATCAGTTTCGTACTGAGCACCATAAGTGGTCTTTCGATAATAATCAACCGAGTTCATTGCTAAGCCAATGGTGACCCCACTCAACTTCAATTTGCTACCACTCTTTTGCATGTAATCTTGTTCTTCAATACTCTGCAAATAAATCGGATTTCGTTTGGTTGGTTCGGTTGAACCATTGCTTGCTGGATTCAATCCAGTCGTATTGGATTTCGTTTTTCGACCAAGCCAATTTTCAACGGTACTCTTAGATAAATATTGACCTTCCTGGAACACATACTTTGTGGTTGAAAATTGTGTTTTTGAAATATCCTGCAAGCCAGTTTCAAAACTCTTCAAATTCATTAAATTAGAATCTTGATTAGCAGTTACACCACGTGATTTACTGGTTAAATATTTTCCATTCTTAATCACACCCGCATATTCCGAATCATTTGTTTGACCCGTCACTTGATAGCTGCCACTCTTAGAACTTGTGGTCGTTTTACTGCTACTTGAACTGGAACTTGATTTATTACTGCTACTGCCACACGATGCTAGGACCACTGCGCTAAACACAACTGCAATGCCAAGCAAACTTTTCTTTAGATTCACCGCGTATTTCCTCCCATTTCAATCATAATTCACTCTTGAATTATGAGGATTAAATCGAAAAACTGTCAAGGTCTTTTCTATAGATAAGCCGTTTATTACTTGAAAATTAACATTTAATCTTTGGAGACGTGACTAATTGGGGCAAAAGCAGCCAGCAGTCGTTTGACACCTTGATCTGGAAAAGCAATATCTAATTCTGCATCTTCGCCTTCGCCAGTTACTTTGACAACTGTTCCAACACCCCAAGCTTTGTGTTGCACTTTATCACCCGCTGACCAACTAACCTTGTCAGCTCCAGTACCAGCATACTTTTGTGGTTTAGCGGCTGGTCGATGATATGTTGTAGCAGTTGCCCGTTCTAGTTTACGATCAAATGGATATGATTTCTGCCGATTGGCATACCCACTTGGTGCAGCCCCAGCTGTTTGATTAGCAGACTCCAAAACATCTGGATCAATTTCTTCAATAAATCTTGATGCTGGGTTATTTTGTAAACGACCATACAGCATTCGAGAATATGCATTGGTAATGTAAAGTTTCTTTTGTGCACGCGTGATGCCCACGTAGGCTAAACGGCGCTCTTCTTCGAGTTGATCTTCGTCCATCGCCGCTCGTGCTAGTGGGAAGATTCCCTCTTCCATTCCAATCAGGAACACAACAGGAAATTCAAGTCCTTTGGCCGCATGCAAAGTCATTAACGTAACTGCGGAAGGTTCTTCTTCCACACTATCCTGATCAGAAACTAACGCTAAGTCAGCTAAGAAATCAGCCAAACGTGTTTCCGCAGTTGTTTCTTCGTCATCTTGATGACTATCATCAAACTGTTTGGTAACTGTCAAAAATTCTTCGATATTTTCTAAACGAGTTTGAGCTTCTAGAGAACGAGATTTCTCAAGTTCAGATTTGTAACCCGTTTTGTCTAAAACTTGTTCCGTTAAATCGGTGATGTTCAAGAATTCTGCCATCCGTTTTAAATCGGTCATAATACCTGCGAACTCATCAATGGCATTTTTGGCGCGACTCGCAATTTCATTAGCCACTTCCACATTTTGAGCAGCTTCAAACAGGGACCAGTGATTGTAATTTGCAAAATCCGTCAATTTTTCGAGTGAGCTGGTTCCAATTCCACGTTTAGGTTCATTAATCACCCGTTCAAAACTCATCGAATCATCAGGATTGGCAAGTAACGTTAAATAACTCAAAACATCCCGAATTTCTTTTCGATCATAAAACTTATGACCACCAACCATTGTGTACGGTACATTTGATTTTAAAAATGTATCTTCAACGGCTCGTGATTGCGCATTTGTTCGGTACAGCACAGCAAAGTCGCCATATTGATAATGATTATCTTCAATTTGTTGTTTCACCTGTTGCACAATGAAATGCACTTCATCATTTTCACTTTGGCCCCGGTAATAAGTAATATCTTCGCCTTCATTATTTTGGGTCCATAACTTTTTAGGTCGCCGGGTGGTATTGTTTTTGATCACAGAGTTTGCTGCATCCAGAATTTTTTTAGTTGAACGATAATTTTGCTCCAGTAAAATAACCTGGGCATTTTTATAGTCCTGTTCAAAATTTAAAATATTTTGCATGTCAGCACCCCGCCAACCATAAATACTCTGATCAGCATCACCCACAACACAGATATTTTCAAACCGTTTTGCCAACATGTTGACTAATGTGTATTGGGCCTGATTAGTATCCTGATACTCATCAACATGAATATAGTGGAATTTATTTTGGTAATAACTCAGTGTTTCTGGATTTTTTTTGAACAAGAGGATGGTTTGCATAATCAAATCATCAAAATCCAAAGCCTGATTAACTTTCAAACGGCGTTGATATTCTTCATAGGCCGCTGCCACGACAACTTCAAACGGTGTTTTAGCGTTTGCTTTATATTCTTGTGGCGTTAACAAATCATTTTTAGCATTGGAAATAGCTGACAACAATGATTTTGGATCAAATTTCTTAGGATCGTAGTTTAGCTCAGACACAATATGTTTCATCAGCGTCCGTTGTTCACTGGTATCAGCAATTGAAAACGCTCGATTATACCCAATTTGATCAATATTGCGCCTTAAAATCCTGACACACAACGCATGGAATGTTGAAACCCATGTGTCAGATCCGGCACTACCTAGAAGTTTAACAACTCGCTCTCGCATTTCCTTTGCTGCCTTGTTTGTGAAGGTAATGGCTAAAATATTCCAGGGATTAACGGCCTTTTCTTCAATCAAATAAGCCACCCGATGCGTCAAAACTCGGGTTTTACCACTACCAGCACCCGCCATAATTAAAAGTGGCCCTTCAGTTGCCTGAACTGCCTCTTTCTGTTTGTCATTTAGACCCTTTAATAACCTATTTTCGGCCAAAAGTTTCAATCCTCTCTATCCAAAACCAATTCTATTCAAAAAACTCAATTACCCTTAATTATACCAAAAAGTGAGGCATACTTGACCTTCCCGGCCAAAATAACCTAAATTTCTTGCATAATCACAAAAAAAGAATCAAGACAAAGTTTTCTTATCCTGATTCTAAAGATTACTGACTTTATTCTGCTTTCCCAAAGTCGATAATTGGGTGATTCGCCCAAATCTCTGTATTATCAATTTGTTCTTGTGCTTGCTGTGTAGAGTTGGCTTCCACCAATGCATAACCGGCACGTGTTTGTTTTTCGGTTGTTTTATTTTGCGCGTACATGTGGAAATACCAATTATTTTTGATATTCCACTGTGTCCGAATAGCTTCCATCTGGCTCTTATCAAAGTTCACCATAATACTTGGCATGAATAACTTGATATCGCTTAGTGGCATTCCTGCAATTGCTCGGAGCTGTTGGTCAAACACACTCACATTTGTGGCCCGGTTGAAAACATAGCCAGGACGATGAATAGCTGGCACAATGCGATTGACATAAATATCTTCTGATCCGGTTACGGCAAACGAAATTTCAAATACACCCACATATTCCAAAGCATCAGCAACTTCATTTGTAATTCGCAATAGCTCATTTTGGACACTATCAGAAACAACAGCCGGTACAATGGTTTCAACCAAATGTTCCTGAGCATACACGTTTTCTGCAATCGGAAAAATCTTACGTTCGCCGTTCATTCCCTGCACCACTGTAAGTACCAATTCCTGTTGAGAATCAACTGTGGATTCCAGAATGTAAGTCCGCTCATTTAATAAGTCTGCCGCTGCGGGGATATCCGTTTGGGTATTGATCCGTAACTCCGTGTTGGGTTCGAAACTCTTTTGAATTGGTTTCAAAACACTTGGGTATCCAATTGAATTAATGGATTCGTAAATATCACTCAAACTAATCACCGTTGCGTACGGTGCGGAATTTAAATTAAGCTGATCAAAAAAGGCACGCTCAATTAGACGATCTTGGGTGACTTCTAGAGCATTGGTTCCCTGCGGAATTTTCGTAAACTGCTCTAGATATTTAAGTGTTTGTGAATCAACATGTTCGGACTCATAAATTACAGAATCACATTTTTCGCCAAATTCACGCAATTTATTGCCATCGTTTGGTTCACCAACGATATGTACATCTGCCAATTGCATAGTTTCACTGACTTCGTTTGCCCCATATGCAATCACCCGAAGACCTAAACGACGTGCTGCTGTGATTAGTTGGGACCCATTTGTACTATCCCCAATAATTCCCAAAGTATCACCAGGATATAATGTTGCATTACTTGCTACTGCCATTTAGCCCACCCATTCTTATGCACCCATTAACGTGCAAATTTCTTTTCATTCTTTTTACCGATCATAATGACTTCAACCTTAATATTACTGTTGTCGTCCTTCGTTGGCAAGTATATTCACTGGGTTTTTGCATTAATTTAAAAATTGGACCTCACCATTTTCCAAACTACTAATTTGCGCTAACGCTTCCAACTGAATATTTCGTTTGGTGATCAAAGTTCGTCCTTTTTGGAAAGTCTTTTCAATGACAATACCAATCCCTTGCACTTCAATGTTGGCCTCATCCACAATGTTCAACAATCCTTGGACGGCCTGACCATTTGCTAAAAAATCATCAATAATTAAAACAGAGTCATCTGCACTGATGAACCGTTTGGCAATCGAAATTTTATTTGTGGTTTGTTTTGTGTAAGAATACACATCCGCAGTATACAGGTCATCAGTTAACGTCAGACTTTTATGTTTTCGTGCAAAAATTACCGGAACCTGCATAGCTAACCCGGTCATCACTGCTGGTGCAATTCCTGAAGATTCAACCGTTAAAATTTTTGTGATTGGTTTATCTGCGAACCGCTTCGCAAATTCTTTGCCCACTTCAAACATGAGTTGCGGATCAACTTGATGATTTAAAAAGCTGTTTACTTTCAAAACATTATGGGGAAGAACAATTCCCTCTTTACGAATGCGGTCTTCTAATAATTTCAAAATAGTGCCTCCAAATAGTTTTATTGTGCATCATATTGCTCTAAGTTATAGGTCTGAATCAAATCGATCAACTTTGCCGGATAATTCGGATCGGTTGCATAGCCTGCTGTGTAAAGTGCCTGAGCCGCCGTTTTATAGTTAATCGCTGTCCGGACTGCTTTATACTGATCTTTATTCCAGTTCGTTCCATTCACAAATAGTAAGGTATGGTCTTTAACAGAATCTTTCCAACTATTGTACACCCGAAAACGAGCGGTAACGGTAATCCATTTACCATTCACAAATTCCTGAGTCTTCATTTCCTTGGTCGTTTGGTAGACGGTCCCCTTCATCCCAAAGTAATTGTTGTAGTCTTTCGAAAGCTGACTAGTCCCCCAGTCGGATTCCAAAATGGCCTGTGCAATCGTAATGCTTGGGAGCACACCATATCTTTTCTGCATTGTTTTGGCATACGGTGCCATGGTACGAATAAATTTTTGATGATTAACTGTACTCAAATTAGTTGCCGGCGTTGAATTGGAAAACGAAAGCTTAGGCACCAATTGCACAAACAACACGATCAGCATACCTAAAACTAAAACCAGCGAAATAACCCCAGATAATTGTAATTTACCTCGTTTAAATAAAAAATTGTTCTTTCGTCGCTTTTTTCGTTTCGCCAAATTCATCCATCTTTCTACATTATTTATTAAATCGTTGTTTTCCCAACTTGGTATATTTCAGAAGAGGTAACGAGATTAAAGGTACTAAAATACCAGCCGCAATTGCTTCTGGAATCCCATTAGTTCCTGCCACAAACAAAATGTACGGCGTTAGCGCCTGAAAATTGATGGCCGCTAACACTGCAGAACCCTTACCAAAGAAGAAGGCAATACCTCCTAAAACTAGGATCGTATTGACCAAAGCCCCAACCACACCACTTATCACTAACGGTACGGTTAATTTGGCGTGATTACGTGCCAATTTTGTAAATAGCCAACCAGCAATTAAACCAATCAGAATCCTAGGCAGGACCGAAATGAGCGGATTAACCATTACAATGTTACCTAACACACTCGAGGTAACTGTTAACGCACGAATCCAATCCGCGATACCCCATATGCCGCCAATAATGGCCCCATCAACCGGTCCAAACACCACCGCGGCAATAATTACCGTAATATGAATCGTGGTAATATTTAGTGGTCCGACTGGTAAATACCCAATTATTGGTACATAATTTTGAAGGATGATGATTGCCGCAAACAATCCTAAAATACTAATCCGACCTGCAGAATTTTTTCCCATTGTTGTCCCTCACAAGATAAAAAGCCATTTGATTTCATAATTGTTAAGAAACATTATACCATGTAAGTGACCAAAAAATTAACTACAAACCACTTTATAAGGAGTTGTTAAGGTTTGGAGAACCTTTTACTTTTAACAGATAATTCAGAATTAGATTTAAGCGCCTACCGAAATTTAGGTGTGCACATTTTTACTGAAGCAACCATTAAGCCGAGCGACTATGCTTCTATCACCATTATGTTCGGCTGGAAACCTGATATTTCCAAAAAAGTTTTAACAGCTACTGGTAGTTCCCTAAAATGGCTGCAAACTTTTAGTGCGGGCGTTGATTATTTACCGCTTGCTCAATTGAAAGCAAAACACATTCTGGTCTCAAATATGAGTGGTGTTCACGCCATCCCTATTTCACAGACTATTTTACTTTATGCGTTATACTTTGCCCGTGATCTACCACGAGTATTGGCTGATGCTGAACAAAAGCACTGGACTGATCAACATAATTTTGGTGAGGTGGTTACCCTCGATGACCTAACCTGGACCATTTTTGGGACTGGCCATATTGGTAGCGAACTAGCCCGCCTGTTAAAGTCATTTCATGCCAAAGTGATTGGTGTCAACCGTACTGGCCACTCAGCTGCCAATTTTGACGAAACCTATGCCCAAAGTGACTGGCGAAAAGCCGTGGCGGATACAGATGTCATTGTAAACATCATGCCATTAACTAAAGAAACTGCTCATTTCTATGACAAAACCTTTTTTGATTTCTTAAAATCGGCTTATTTGTTTGTGAATGTTGGCCGTGGTGGTTCTGTGGATACGACTGCCTTGATTGAAGCGTTGCATTCTGATCATCTTCAGCACGCAGCATTAGATGTATTTGAGCAAGAGCCTTTGCCGAGCAGTAGTCCATTGTGGCAAATGCCCAATGTATTGGTCACGCCACACTACTCTGCGCAAATGCCTCATTTAGGTCGTGCCTGGGACAAAATCTTGCTACCAAATCTAGAACAATTTATGAAGGACGGCACCGTGGCTACTAATCGAGTGAATATGAAAAATGGGTATTGATGCTTGATATTATAGTCTGCAAAAACGGTGATTGGTTTCTTCGTATTTTAAAAGGACTGAAGAAAAAATATTTTCTTCAGTCCTTTTTTATCTGAAACGTGTTCCTCTGAAACGTGTTCCAATGCGCAGACTCTTCCGTTTAGCCCAACATCAGACACCATCCACACAACCCGTGGATAATATCTGATGTTATGCTAATACTCACAGTCTAACCGTGCTTTTCCACACTCTTTTCTTCATTTCTTCTTGCAATACTATGCGAAAATCCATAACTAAAGTAGATCACCAATCCGATCACTAGCCAAATTCCAAACATCTTCCACGTAAATGGCGCCAACTGCAACATCAAATACACGCATGCCGCAAACGACAATATTGGAATAAACGGATACAGCGGCACCTCGAATGACTTAGGCAAATTTCTAAACTTTCGATCACTTCGCAAAAACACAACGCCCAATGACACCATCGCAAACGCAAACAACGTTCCGATATTCACCAACTCCGCAATTTTACTCAATGGAATCACACCCGCAAAAATACTTGCGATCAATCCAAAAATCCAGGTATTAATTACTGGTACATGCGTTTTAGGATTTAGTTTATGTAACGCCTTTGGTAAAAGACCATCCCGACTAATCGCAAAAATCAACCGGGTTCCCCCATAAGACATCACAATTAGCACCGTGGTCATCCCGATGACTGCCCCAAGTGAAACAATGCCGGCCACCCAGTTTTGATGAATCAGATGTAAAGCTAGTGCCACTGGATCAGCCACATTGAGTTTGGTGTAATGGACAACACCAACCAACACCACAGAAAGCGCAATATATAAGACTGAAGCCACAATCAGTGAAGAAACAATTCCAATTGGCATATCTCGTTTCGGATTTTTAACTTCTTCTGACGCCGTAGAAACTGCATCAAAACCAATGTACGCATAAAACGCAACCGCAGCCCCTCTGATCACACCTTTCACTCCGAAAGGTAAAATTGGATTGTAATTAGCGGGACGCACATAAAACGCGGCGACAACGATAAAAAGTAAAATCACCGAAATCTTCAAAATAACCATCACGGCATTAACTCTGGCAGATTCACGCACGCCTTGGACCAGTAAATAAGCAATGATCATTGTAATCACAAAAGCTGGTAAATCAAAAATCGCATGGGGACTACCAGAAGTACCATAAGCTGCCCGAAAAATTTCTGGCAAGTGAATTTTAAAACCGGCGAGAATATTTTGAAAATAGGCTGACCAACTAACTGCCACCGACGAAACTGCAAACAAATATTCCGAAATTAATGCCCATCCAAGCACCCAAGCAATTAGTTCTCCAAATACAGTGTAGATATACGTATACGCACTTCCAGCTAATGGAATGGTTGATGAAAATTCCGAGTAACACAAAGCTGCTAAGGAACAGACAATTGCTGCCACTAAATAAGATAACCAAACGCCTGGACCACTATAGGATGCGGCAATAATTCCTGGAGTGATAAAAATCCCAGCACCGACAATCGCGCCAACCCCCATAGTTGTTAAGCTAAACGCATTTAAAGATTTTTCCAATCCGGTTTTTTTAAACATATCAGTATTAACTTCTTTACGGACAAACAGATCCGCAAATTTACTCGTTCTCGACATAACTTCGCTCCAATCATTATTGGTTTTCGATTAGACATAATGTTTAATTCTAATCAATATCTAAGAAAATGTCAATTTTGCTTCTTAAACAAAACACTGATGGCATCCCTTCACCTTAATCACTCCGTTTTAATTGTTTTCACCATTTCAGCCAACCAGTTGCTGTACCCGCGTTCGCGATCAATTGCATGCCGTAGCACTAATGAATGCCCAAAATCTTGATCAATTCGTTTTTGATTCGGAAACTTTTCCTGAAATTGTTGTTCTAAATGATGTAATTTTTCATCATGATACTGTTGTTGCATTGTAATCATTGGTCTAAGCAACTCCGACTTTGGATCGTCAATAAAAAATAGTTTCAAAATAAATTCATCATGGCTTCCAGTCAAATCCGATGGTGATTTCAGCCATGCGTTAAATGTTTGCTGACCAGCCGAGGTCATGTAGTACTGCTTTTTTTGCAGTTTTTGCCCTACCGTGATGGCTTCATGCGCAATCAGGTGATCAGCTTCCATCCGTTTCAAAAGTGGATAAATTTGACTATGATTTGCCGTCCAAAACTCTCCAATGTCCGAATCAAATGATTTCGCAAGGTCGTAGCCAGTCTGACGTTGCTTCTTAAGCAATCCTAATAAAATATACTTTAAGCGATTCTTTTGAGCCATTTATGCATCCTCCTTGACGAACTGTTAAAAATATTGTAGCATGATCAAGTCATCAAAAACATGTAATTAATTACATGATTACTTATTATTGGAGAAATTTGACTCATGACAAAAACATTTAAAACATTAGACGATTTTTTAGGCACTCATTTTATCTATACGTACGATAACGGCTGGGAATATGAATGGTACGCAAAAAATGACCATACCGTTGACTACCGAATCCATGGCGGTATGGTTGCCGGCCGTTGGGTTAAAGACCAAGAAGCCAACATTGTGATGCTTGTTCCTGGGATTTACAAGGTCGCCTGGACTGAGCCAACTGGAACCGATGTTGCGCTTGACTTCGTTCCTAATGAAAAGAAACTTAACGGAACCATCTTTTTCCCTCGCTGGGTTCAAGAACATCCCGAAATTACGGTAACTTACCAAAACGATCACATTGATCTCATGGAAGTTTCTCGAGAAAAATATGAAACTTATCCTAAATTAGTCGTTCCAGAATTTGCACACATCACTTACATCGGCGACGCGGGACAAAACAATGAAGACGTCATTAGTGAAGCCCCCTATCCAGAATTACCAGCTGACATTCGTGCGGGTAAATATTTTGACGAAAATTATAAACGCATCCACAACTAAATAGCTCTTCAACAAGTTATCACCTTACAGTTTCTGAGTCTGCGAACAATCGCATTCAGAAACTGTCTGAGTGATAACTTATTTTTTTGCACAAAAAAACGGGTCTACACTTTCTGGTATTAAAGTGAACCCCCAAGGTTGGACAGAAAAATCCAATTTTGGGGGTTTCATTTATGAGTAAATTTAATTTCGATTTTAAAGTTAAGATTGTCACCGAGTATTTAAGTGGTCAGGCAGCTTATTCACTAGCGAGAAAGTATGGGATTGGCAGCAAGGCTACCGTTTCAATTTGGATTCAGCGATTTGAAAGATTTGGTATTAAAGGACTTCAGCCAAAAGCCATGGACTTAGAATACACTAGTCAGTTTAAAGTTGATGTATTAAACTGGAGGAAACAAAATCAGGCCTCACTTCCAGTAACCGCCTTACACTTTAATTTATCCTCGCCAAGTACAATTTGGCAATGGGAAAAGCGATTTGAGACATTAGGAATTAAAGGGCTTGAGCGAAAGCGAGGCAACTCGAAAAATATGGCAAAACACAAGAATGAGAACGCTAAACCAGTTGTCCAAAAGGACAACTCAACAACAAAAGATACTTTAAAGCAACTCCAAAAAGAGAATCAAATGTTGAAGATTGAGAATGAATACTTAAAAAAATTAGAAGCCTTAGCTCGGAAAAAATCAGCACAAAGGAAATCTCGAAAATAGCGACTGAGTTGAGGCAAATATTCCAAGTATCAATTAAATTGATTCTCAAAGTAATTAAAATACCGCGTAGCACGTATTACTACACTCGAAATCATGAAGGTCGAAAATTCAATGACGATCAAGTTATTCAAGCAATTGATGAAATTCGACAACAAGATTTAAAATACACAAAGAAGTACGGGTACCGTCGAATTACAAGTGCTCTGCATGATTTAGGATTTCAGATAAATCACAAGCGGGTTTTACGTATTATGCAAGAACATGCCTGGATATGTCATGCCTTTAATCGCCAAACTCGTAAATATAACTCGTATAAAGGATTAGTTGGTAGGATTGCCCCTAATCGGTTAAAGCGTCGCTTTAAGACCGACAGACCCTATCAAAAACTTGTAGCAGACGTCAGTGAATTTCGATATGGATCTATGGGAACAAATGAACGCGTTTATTTGGAACCGGTACTAGATTTATTCTCTGGAGAAATTTTAGCATTTAATATAAGTGAACATCCAACAGTTGAATTCGCCATTAAACCGCTCAAAGAAGCTTTAGAAGGACTTCCGGCACTAAATTATCGGACAACAGTTCATACTGACCAAGGCTTTCAGTATCAACATCGCCAATGGCGAACGCTCTTGAAAGAACATCATGCATTCCAAAGTATGTCTCGTAAAGCGACTTGCCTTGATAATGCAGTAATGGAGTCATTCTTTCATATTATGAAAGCAGAAATGATGGATGAACATTTTGAAGATAAAACTAGCCTAATTCAAGCAATGAAAGATTGGATAGACTTCTATAACAACCGTCGTATCAAAACAAAATTAAACGGCAAGCCCCCGGTAAAATACCGAGAACTCGCCGTTCAAAAAGCAGCTTAACAATTTGTCCAATTTTAAGGGTTCACTTCATATTGGTGAATAACTAATACCGGTTTTTTGTCTGTTTTGAAAATCAGAAAAATAAAAAAGGACATCTGTCCTCTTTGTGCTACGATTTAATCGCCAAAACAAATCGAAAAGAGGAAATTCAGATGTCCCTAACTAATTCTATCTTATGCTTATTCGAAATAACAGACCCAAACTTAATTGTCACTGGTATTTCTAAAGAACGGTGTTCCACAAACCAACGTATTCATGTCGTCCATGCAACTTTGTCTTATCAACTTTTAAAGTGCCCACATTGTGGCCATAAAAGCTTAATTAAAAACGGAACTCACATGAGTCACCTGCGTTTAGGAACCTTATCCGGTGGTCGTTACGAAATGCATTTAAAACGTCAAAGATACCAATGTAAAGATTGTTCAAAAACCTGTGGTGCTAAAACTAAGTTGGTTAATCGTAACGAAACTTTCACACATAATATCAAACATCAAGTGATCGTTTTGGCACGCGATATGTTGACGAGTAAAGAAATTGCTAAACTTTGTGGAATTTCGCCAAGCAGTGTTCAACGAATCCTAAATGCCAATATTCACTTAGCCTATCGTGTTAAACATCTCCCAGAGAATCTTTGCTTTGATGAATTTCGTTCCTGTAATCACTGGATGTCCTTTAATTGTTGCGATGCCGTTAGTCATCGCCGAATTGTTACTTTAAAAGATCGGCTAAGTAAAGATATCATTGACTACTTTGAAGCTCGTTTTTCGGTTCAAGAACGTGCCCAAGTTCAATCAGTGACGATTGACATGAATGCTGAATATGGCAGCTTCATTCATCGCTTATTTCCCAATGCGGCCACGATTATCGATCGTTTCCATATTATTCAACTGGCTGGGCGTGCCTTAGATAATGAACGCACGCAGACCATTCGTACTATCCAAGATAAGCATTCACGAATTTATCATATTTTAAAATCTCAATGGCGTTTATTTCATCTTGATGAAATAAAAGTTAATGATTCTAAGGCTGTTTATTTACGCGGAATTAACGAGTATATGACGCAACAAAACGCCATTGATTTAGCTCTAGACGCTTTTCCCAGATTTAGATCTGTGTATCAAACCTATCAAGGTATCTTAAGTGCCATACACCAAAAGGATGCTAATGCGTTCCAATCCTTACTTACTAACTACCAACCCACTAGTAATCAAATGGACATAACGATCAACACGTTTATCAAAAATGGTTCAGCCCTTCTAAACAGTTGTCGTTATCCATTTTCCAACGGTCCAATTGAAGGACTTAATCGTAAAATCAAGGCATTAAAGCGTAACTGTTTTGGTTTTCGAAATATTGACAACTTCTTTATCCGGATTAGTTTAATTCATGAGTAAACAAAAAGCACATTCACCGAAGTGAATGTGCCGTTCAAAATCTCCACCAATACGATTTGACAGAGACCCAAAAAAACACCTCTTCGCAATGAAGAAGTGTTTGAAACATTGAAAAATGAATTTTAACGTTTTGAGAATTGACCTGCTTTACGAGCTTTTTTAAGACCGTATTTCTTACGTTCCTTCATACGAGGGTCACGAGTTAAGAGACCAGCACGTTTTAAAGGTGTACGGAAGTCAGGATCTACATCAAGCAATGCACGTGCAATTCCATGACGAATAGCACCTGATTGCCCAGAGAAGCCACCACCATTAACATTTACGAGAACATCGTAATTGCCAGTTGTTTCGGTAACTTCAAATGGTTGGATAACAACTTGACGTAAGTTAGCGAATGGAATGTAGTCTTCAATCGCTTTGTCATTTACAGTAACTTTTCCTGTGCCGGGTACAAGACGTACACGAGCAACAGAGTTTTTACGGCGACCAGTGCCGCGATATTGTGCTTCTGCCAAAATTCGTTTCCTCCTTAAATTAAGTTAGTGATGTCAAGATTTTCAGGTTGTTGAGCTTGATGATCATGTTCTGAGCCAGCATAGACATGTAATTTGAGTCCCATATTATGACCCAGTGAGTTATGAGGAAGCATTCCCTTAACTGAAGTCTCAATTAATTTTTCAGGAGTCTTATCACGCATTTCACCAGCAGTCTTAGCTTTTAAGCCACCTGGGTGATTAGAATGATGATAGTAAATTTTACGTGTCGCTTTACGACCTGTTAATTTGACGTTTGCTGCATTCACAACGATTACATAGTCACCTGTATCAACGTTTGGTGTGAATGTTGGTTTGTTTTTACCGCGTAAGATAGATGCAACTGTACTTGCTAAACGTCCCAAAGGAACATCTGTAGCATCTACTACGTACCATTTGCGATCTACTTCGCCTGGTTTTGCTAAATATGTTGTACGCACTTGTATTTCCTCCAATTTCTGTTTTGTTTAACTCAACTTTAATAAGTTTCCGGGGCCTATTTGTGGAGGTAAACAATACCAAATTCAATTTTACTAATTACCTTCACTAAAGTCAATCATCATTTACCAAAATTTTCCGGGTAATACACTTTTTTTAAATAAAGTCCACTTGCTGGAGCCGTTCCACGGGCTTCATCCCGGTTTTTAGCTTCAATTATTCGTGAAATATCATGGACGGGACGCCGTTCACTACCAATCTCAATCAAAACGGCGACTATAATTCGCACCATATTATAAAGAAAGCCACTGCCATAAAATTCAAACACAATTTCATTTTGTTTCTCATCAAAGACAGCGGTAGCCTCATAGATTTCTCGAATGTTGGTCTTGGTGTGCCCACCGGACGCGCAAAAACTGGTAAAATCATGTTTTCCAATTAAATCTGGTAACGCCCTTTGAATCAATTTCAAATCCAGTGGAAACTTCCAGTGACCGGTATAATTACGTTTAAACGGGTCCACAAATTCTCCTAAAGCTAATCGATACTGATACCGTTTGCCTGCTGTCCCATAGCGTGCATGAAACTCTGATGTCACATGTTCAGCTCTCAACACCACGACATCCAACGGTAAAATGCTGTTCAGCGCATGTAGCATTGCAGTCTCCGCTAAATTAAAAGGGATATCGAAATGGACAACTTGGCCCAAGGCATGAACGCCGGCATCCGTTCTACCAGAACCGTAGACTTTTATCAGTTTAACCGGCTTTTTGGCAATCTTATTAACTGCACGTTCCAACGTTTCTTCCACTGTGCGTTGTTTTGGTTGTTTCTGAAAACCCGCAAAATTAGTTCCATCGTAGGCAATTGTAATTTTATAACGATACATAAATTCTCCTTAAAAGAAACGTAGTGCAAACACAATCATCGTCATTAACAAATAAATCAAAGTCGCGATTGTGTCCCTTGTTCCCCATTTTAATAATCGATACTTTGTTCGCCCTGCTCCGCCTTGATAGCCACGAGCTTCCATGGCGGTTGCTAAATCCTCAGCTCGATTAAAAGCACTCACGAAAAGTGGGATCAGAATGGAAATAATTTTCTTGATCCGGTTCACAATATTGCCCGTTCCAAAATCAACCCCACGGGCACGCTGGGCATTCATAATGGCTTCCGTTTCATCCATCAACGTTGGCACAAATCGCAAAGCAATTGAGAGCATCAACGCCACTTCATAGACTGGAAAATGAATTTTTGCTAATGGTTTCAACAAAGATTCAATGGCGTCCGAAATCTGAATTGGCGAAGTCGAGAGGGTCAATAATGTCGAAATTAAGATAATTAACGTGAAACGGACAAAAATATACGCCGCATTAAGGATTCCTAGGCTCGTGATGGAAAAGATACCCCATTGCCAGTATAAATGCCCACCAGTTCCAAAAAAGACTTGAATAAGCATTGTAAAGGCGATAATCCACACCAACGGCAAGATGCCATCGACAAACAGTTTAAAGTTAATCTTAGACGCCCAAATACTTAGAATTGCAACTAACGTCATTAACAGATAAATCCACCAATTATTGGCAAAAAAAATAACTATCACGTACAAAAAACTAAGAACAAGCTTTGCCCGCGGATCCATATGATGAACAAAAGAGTCTTGCGGAATATAGCGACCAAATAATAGTTTATTCATTGGCTAGTCCTCTCTTTTCAAACATGGCCGCAATGTCATCCGCCAACTCCTGTTCTGTTAAAGGCAGCTGGTCAAAACGAAAACCTTTTTTCTGCATTTCAAAAGCAAATTCGGTACTAGCAGGCACATCTAATTGTTTATCATGCAACCACTCAACGTTTGCAAAGACCGCTCGCGGGTTGCCCTCCTTCACAATTTTGCCATGTTCCATCACAATCACATGATTCGCATAGTTGGCGACATCTTCCATTTGATGTGTCACTAACACAATCGTAAAGTGCTGCGTTTGCTGTAAGTTTGTAAATAATTGCATAATCTCTTGACGTCCACTTGGATCCAGTCCGGCTGTCGGTTCATCAAGAACTAAAACCTCTGGCTGCATTGCAAGAACCCCGGCAATGGCAACCCGTCGCATCTGACCTCCTGACAACTCAAAAGGAGAACGATCCAATAAAGTTTCTGACAACCCAACTAGTTTTATCATTTTCTTTGCAAGCTCATGCGCTTCTTCAGGAGTACTGCCAAAGTTTTCTGGCCCAAACGCAATATCTTTTCCAACAGTGTCCGCAAAAAGTTGTTTCTCTGGAAATTGAAAGACAATCCCTACTTTTTTGCGTAACGGCTTCAGATTCTTATTGCTGGTTTCATTTGTAATAGAAGAATCACCAATTAAAACGGTTCCTGAACTGGGTTTTAACAGTGCATTCAAATGTTGTAAAAATGTTGATTTACCACTACCCGTATGCCCAATCAAAGCCGTAAATGACCCGTCTTCAATATGAGTTGATATCTCGTTTAGAGCCTGATACTCAAATGGTGTGTTGGGTTGATAGGTATAACTTACCTTTTTAAAAGTGATTGCCATAACCAATCCACCATGCCTTTCTCATCAGAATAAGTTTTTGGTGTGTGAATATTCCTCGTTTGCAGTGCAGTTTTTAGCCGTTGCGAATATGGCACATCCAATCCTAATTGCAACAGTAACTCACTATGGGCATAAATAACTTCCGGTGTCCCTGTTTCCACAATTTTGCCATCATTTAACACTAGAATTTCGTCTGCACTAGTGGTTTCATCAATTTCGTGCGTAATAGACAAAACCGTAATACCCAAACGTTTGCGTAACCGTTTGATCACACCAAGAATTTCTCGACGACCAATCGGATCCAGCATACTGGTCGCTTCATCCAAGATAATAATCTTAGGCTGCATAGCAATCACACCAGCTAAAGCGACCCGTTGTTTTTGTCCTCCCGATAGTTGTTCTGGCTGTTTATGACGAAACGCACTCATTTGAACTTGTGACAGTGCAGAATCAACGCGAGCCTGAATTTCTTCATGTGGCACTGCCATATTTTCCAAACCAAATGCCACATCATCCTCAACAGTCGCGCCCACAAACTGATTATCAGGATTTTGAAAGATCATACCAATTTTACTACGGACCTTCCAAACATTAGCTTCGTTCAATTCAACGCCATCAACCACAATTGTTCCTTGTTTGAAGTCAATTAAACCGTCTAAAGAATGAGCAAGTGTACTTTTACCACTCCCGTTATGACCAACAATTGCTACCCAAGCACCATCTGTAATCTCAAAAGATACGTCATTTAATGCAGGCTGATCATTTTGCGAATACTCGTAAGTTAAATGGGAAACCTTAATTATGTGGTTCATTGCAAACATTCCTTCTAAAGTTATTTTGTCTATTTTAACATATCAAAAACCTGGACCCTAGTATACGTTCTTTTTTATGTAGATACAAAAAAATCACTGAAAAGAAGTGATAGTTAATACAACGTATTAACCGTGGGCTAGACTCGGAATTACTTCCACCATCATTACACCCTACCACAACTTTTAGTGATAAATTTGTTAAATCAAAGATTCAAAAATCCCTGCTTGAAAATTAGTCAACAAACTCCAAGATAACCATTGGTGCAGCGTCTCCGCGGCGAGGCATAGTCTTAAGAATTCGTGTATATCCACCCTTACGATCAGCGTAACGAGTAGATAAATCACCAAACAACTTCTGAAGAGCCGAAGTAATTTTAACTTCGTCACCGTCTTCAGCAACATCAGCGACTACATTACGAAGAAAAGCGGCTGCTTGACGACGTGCATGTAAATCCCCACGTTTACCTAATGTGATCATTTTTTCGGTAGTTGATCGTACTTCTTTGGCACGTGCTTCTGTTGTGACAATCTTTTCATTAACAATTAAGTTAGTAGTTAAGTCACGAAGCAAAGCCTTGCGTTGTGAACTCGTACGACCTAATTTACGATAGCCCATGAATGGAAACCCTCCTTATAATTAGTCTTCATTACGTAATGAAAGTCCAAGATCAGTTAATTTAACTTTAACTTCTTCAAGCGATTTACGCCCAAGATTACGAACTTTCATCATCTGTGCTTCAGTTTTGTCAGTAAGCTCTTGAACAGTATTGATACCAGCGCGCTTCAAACAATTATATGAACGAACTGATAAATCAAGCTCTTCAATGGACATTTCTAACATTTTTTCTTTATTTGTTTCTTCCTTTTCGACCATGATTTCAGCATCTTGAGCTTCATCTGTTAAATTAACAAACAATGCCAAGTGTTCTGTTAGAATTTTTGCTGAAAGACTGGTAGCCTCACTAGGACTAATTGAACCGTCCGTCCAAACATCCAATGTGAGCTTATCATAGTCATCCCGCTGACCAACACGTGTATTTTCAACCTGATAGTTGACACGCTCGATTGGGGTATAAATGGAATCGATTGGAAGTACACCAATTGGCATATCATCCTTGCGAGCCTTATTTTCATCAGCCGAAACATAACCACGACCAGTATCAGCTGTTAAAACGGCATGAAAGGTAACACCATCAGCAACGGTACAAATATACTGATCCGGATTAAGGATCTCAACATCACTGTCGCCCTGAATGTCACCAGCAGTGACAGTAGCAGGTCCTTTAACATTAATTTCCAAAGATTTTTCGTCGTCACTTTCAATCTTTAAAGAAACCTTTTTAATGTTTAAGATGATTTGTGTGACATCTTCAACTACGCCTTCAATCGTTGAAAACTCATGAAGAACGCCATCAATTTGAATGCTTGTAACCGCTGCACCCGGCAATGACGATAACAAAATACGACGTAATGAATTACCTAAAGTTGTTCCATAGCCACGTTCAAGCGGTTCTACAACAAATTTGCCGTAATTTGCATTCTCATCAATCTTATGAATGTTTGGTTTTTCAAATTCGATCATTCTAATCTTTACCCCTTTCAAAACGCGTTGTGCATAGTATCTTAAAATGCATCATGAAGTTAGCCCTCAAAAAATTGACGCACTATACACGACGGCGCTTTGGAGGACGAGAACCATTATGAGGAACTGGTGTAACATCGCGAATAGCAGTAACTTCCAATCCAGTAGATTGGAGAGCACGAATAGCAGCTTCACGACCAGAACCAGGACCCTTAACAGCAACTTCAACGGATTTCATTCCATGTTCCATTGCTGCCTTTGCTGCAGCTTCAGAAGCCATTTGAGCAGCAAATGGAGTCGACTTACGACTACCTTTGAATCCAAGTGAACCTGCTGATGACCATGCAACAGCGTTTCCTTGAGGATCTGTAATCATAACTAATGTATTGTTAAAAGTTGAGTGGATATGTGCCACACCAGCTTCAATATTTTTTCTTACTCGACGCTTACGAGTAGTCTTTCTGGTTGCCAATATGCTAGCCTCCTTTATTTATTATTTCTTTCTTCCGGCGATTGAAACTTTTTTGCCTTTACGAGTACGTGCGTTATTCTTCGTGTTTTGTCCACGAACTGGGAGTCCACGACGATGACGCATGCCACGATATGAACCAATTTCTTGGAGACGTTTAATATCAAGACTTACTGAACGACGAAGATCCCCTTCAACACGGTAGTTATCTACTTGTGCACGAACTTTATCTTCATCATCTGAAGAAAGGTCACGAACACGGACATCTTCAGAAACGCCAGCATCCTTTAAGATCTTTTTAGCAGTAGTATTTCCGATACCAAAAATATAGGTTAAACCAATCACGATTCGTTTGTCTCGTGGTAAATCAACACCTGCAATACGAGCCATTAAATTTCACCTCCAGATTAATTATTTTCCTTGACGCTGTTTATGTTTTGGATTTGCTGAGCAAATAACCATAACGCGTCCTTTACGTTTAATTACTTTACAATGTTCACACATTGGTTTTACTGATGGACGTACTTTCATGAATATTCCTCCTAAAACGTTAAAACTTATCTGAAACGATAGGTAATACGACCCTTTGAAAGATCGTATGGCGACATTTCCACAGTTACCTTATCTCCCGGAAGAATCCGAATATAATGCATACGAATCTTTCCAGAAACGTGTGCCAGTATTTCATGACCATTCTCGAGTTCAACTTTAAACATCGCATTTGGTAAAGTTTCTTTTACCTTACCTTCGATTTCAATGACATTATCTTTTGCCACTAAATGTGCCTCCCATTTTACTGTTCTTTTCTTTACAAAATCAGTCGTTCAGTGCTTATTGTATCGTAAAAGTACCATAAGCTAAACCTGAACAAGTTTACCATAAGGTAATTTCATTTGCAAATAAACAAAATTAACCGGCAATAATGAACAGGCATGCATTAAATAGCTCGTAATACCTTTTGAATTTCTTTATATACATCGTCAATATCTTGATCACCATTAACTGTGTGTAATAATTTTTTGTCATTATAAAAATCAATCAGTGGTGTATTTAACTTTGTATTAACTTCAATACGATTTTTAACAGTTTCAGGCTTATCATCATCACGCTGATAAAATTCATGGTGTCCACAAACATCACAAGTGCCTTCAACCTTTGTCGGGTTATACAACTTATGGTATGTTGCGCCACAATTCTTACAAATGAATCGACCAGACAACCGCTCAATTAAAACATCCGGATCAACGTGGATATTAATTACCGCATTAATCGGCTTATTTAACTTAGCTGTCATCTTGTCCAAAGCATTAGCTTGTTCAAGATTCCGAGGATAACCATCTAGCATAAAACCAGCATTGGTATCATCCTCTTCAAGACGATCCTCCACAATTCCATCAGTAACAGAATCAGGAACTAAATTGCCTTGGTCAATAAATTTCTTAGCTTCAATCCCCATCTTAGTGCCATTTTTCATTGCTGCCCGGAAAATGTCCCCTGTCGAAATATGAAGTGTGTGAAATTCATTAACAATTTTTTGTGCTTGGGTACCTTTACCAGCACCTGGTAATCCCATCAAAACGAGATTAAGAGTTGTCATTTTGTTTACCTCCACTTTAATTGCTTTGTTCCGGTGTTCTGATAAAACCAACGTATTCGCGTTTCATCATTAAACCATCGATTTGACTGATGATTTCAATAGCAACACCAACGACAATCAACAAACTTGTTCCGCCTAAACCAATTGACTCGTCTAAGTCCCAGAAGTCTTGTGCCAACAATGGAATTAATGAAACTAAGCCCAAAAATAGCGATCCAACGACTGATAAACGAATTAACAACTGAGACACATAACTCTGTGTTTCATGGCCTGGCCAAACTCCTGGAATATAACTTCCTTGTTTTTGAAGATTTTCTGCCAGTTTTTCAGGATTAACCTGAACAAAAGCATAGAAGAATGTAAAGACAACAATCAAGAAGGTGTAAAGAATTGCGCCATCTGTCGTCTGCATATTAAACACATCTGACAAAATTTGATACCAAGTATCTGATGAGTGGTTACTTGCGAACGCCATCAAAATAGTTTGTGGCGTTGCAATAAACGAACTTGCAAAGATAACTGGAATAACACCAGCTACGTTAACCTTTAAAGGTAAGTAACTGCTATCAGGCGCACCTGATGCTCTTCTTGTATATTGGATTGGAACTCGGCGACTAGCCTGTTGAACCCAAGTTACAAAAATCACGATTACCAAAACAGCTACGATCAAAACAGCAACAAAAATGAAACTGTTTAACCACTGACTTTTGGCAGTATCTACAAATTGCTCTTGATAAATTTGATAAATACTTGTTGGAGTTCTCGCGATAATTCCCGCAAAAATCAAGATTGAAACTCCGTTACCAAGCCCCCGATCGGTGATCATATCACCCATCCAGGTTGCTAACATTGTCCCACCAGTCAAGATTAATCCGATCGTTGCATAGGTTTGAATGCTCGGATCCTTAACTAAATTCAAACTGCTTAACGCATTAAATCCTGCAGTGATACCAACCGATTGTACAAATGCTAATATAATGGTCAAATACCGAGTTGCCTGATTTAATTTCCGGCGGCCAACCTCACCTTGTTTGCTCCATTCAACAAACCGAGGAACGATGTCCATTTGTAACAACTGAATAACAATTTGAGCAGTAATGTATGGCGAAACTCCCATCGCAAAAATAGAATAATTGGATAGGCCACCACCACTAAAGGTATTTAAGATGCCAACCAATCCAGAGGAAGCAACACTTTGTAATGCTTTGGCGTTAATCCCAGGAACTGTGATATACGCACCTAAACGATAAATAATCAAAACACCTAGGGTAAATAGAATCTTGTTTCTAATATCCTTTACTTTAAAAGCGTTTTTGATAGTCGATAGCATTAAATCACCTCAGTTTTGCCACCTGCAGCTTCAATTGCTTTTACTGCACTTTCTGAGAACTTATTAGCTTTAACTGTTAACTTCTTAGATAACTGACCGTCACCTAAAACTTTAACACCACTAAGCACTTTATTAATTACGCCGGCTTTTAAAAGCACTTCTGTTGTAACTTCTGTACCTTCATCAAAGGCATTTAAGCTATCCAAATTTACAATGGCATACTCTTTGCGGTTGATGTTAGTAAAGCCACGTTTTGGAATTCGACGATAAAGGGGCATTTGCCCACCTTCAAAGCCCAAACGAACCTTGCCACGAGCCTTTTGACCTTTTTGGCCACGACCAGATGTCTTACCATTACCAGATGATGTTCCACGACCAACACGATTACGCACTTTGCGTGAACCTTCATTAGGTTTTAATTCATTCAACTTCATAAGTATCGGCACCTCCTAACTAATTTAAATTATTTAACTTCTTCAACTTCGATTAAATGGGCAATATGGAAAATTGCACCACGAGTCGCCTCATTATTAGGTAAAACGACTGAGCTATTAACCCGTCCCAAACCTAATTCTTTAACAATCTTGCGTTGCTTGGGGAGGCGATGTACTGCACTTTTGATAAGTGTAATCTTTAATTGAGCCATCTTTTGTTCCTCCTTATTCAGCCAAGTGCTCTGCTGAAACACCACGTAATGAAGCAATTTCTTCAGCACTACGTAAGCCCTTCAGACCTTCAAATGTTGCACGAATAACGTTAACAGGTGTATTTGAACCCAAACGTTTACTTGTAACATCATCTACTCCTGCAAGTTCCATAACGGCACGAACAGCACCACCAGCTGCAACACCGGAACCTTCTTCAGCAGGTTTCAATAGAATTCGTCCGCCACCAAACTCACCGATGATTTCGTGAGGGATGGTTGTGCCAATAATTGGGACCTGGATCAAACTCTTTGTAGCAGTTTCAACAGCCTTACGAATGGCTTCTGGAACTTCTTGAGCTTTACCAGTACCAAAACCAACGTGACCCTTTTTATCGCCAACAACGACTAAAGCAGCGAAACGAAGACGACGACCACCTTTAACAACCTTAGTAACACGGTTGATAGAAACAACACGATCTTCTAAGTCCAACTTTTCTGGATCGATATAATTCGACATGTACGGTATTCCCTCCTTATCTTAGAATTTAAGTCCGTTTTCACGAGCAGCTTCAGCTAAAGCTTCTACTCGACCATGGTATAAGTATCCGCCACGATCAAAAACGACTTTTTCAATTTTCTTTTCTGTTGCGCGTTTTGCAACTAAAGCACCAACAGAACTTGCTTGATCAGTTTTTGAATCTCCACTAACTTCACTGTCCAAAGTTGAGGCACTTGCTAGCGTTACACCCGCTACGTCATCAATTACTTGAGCGTAGATGTTTTTATTTGAACGATATACATTTAAGCGTGGGCACTCTGCAGTCCCAGAAATCTTATTACGAACACGCAAATGACGTCTTTGACGTGTTTTATTTTTATCTGGTTTTGAAATCACAATTTTCACCTCTAGAATTTTCTATTAACTAGCCTAAGCGGCATTACTTACCAGTTTTACCTTCTTTAAGACGAACGTATTCACCAACATAGCGAACACCTTTACCTTTGTAAGGTTCTGGAGAACGAACGGCACGGATCTCAGCAGCAAAATCGCCAACATGTTGTTTGCTAATTCCACTAACAGTGATATGTGTGTTATCAGGAACTTCCAACTGTAAATCAGCAGGAGTTTCTAGTTCAACAGGATTAGAATAACCTAAGTTCAATACTAATGTCTTGCCCTTAAGTTGTGCACGATAACCAACACCAACTAATTGTAATTCCTTTTTGTAACCCTTTGTAACTCCCTCAACCATGTTGTTGAAGTTTGCACGAGTTGCCCCATGTAAGGCACGCATTTTATTATCATTACTTGGACGGTCAAATTTTACCACGTTGTCTTTAATAGACATTGTGATTTCTGTGCTAACAGTACGAGTTAAAGTTCCCTTAGGACCCTTAACAGTAACTTGATCACCATCGGCTTTGACTTCAACGCCTGATGGAATTTCTACAGCTTTATAACCAATACGACTCAATTTAACTGCACCTCCTTACTTTTAAAATTTTACCAAATATAAGCTAAAACTTCGCCACCGATTTTTTTAGCGCGAGCTTCTTTATCAGTGATTACGCCTTCAGATGTTGAAATGATTGCAATACCCAAACCATTCAAAACCTTTGGTACATCATCAGCTTTGACATATGAACGTAAACCTGGTTTTGAAATACGCTTCAAGCCAGTAATGACACGTTCTTTGTTTTTACCATATTTAAGGAACACACGAATAATACCTTGTTTGTCGTCATCGACATATTCGACGTTCTTGATAAAGCCTTCATTCTTAAGAATTTCAGCAATATCATGTTTGATTGTTGATGCAGGAACTTCTAAAGATTCGTGACGAACCATGTTGGCGTTACGAATACGTGTTAAGAAATCTGCAATAGGATCAGTCATAGACATTAATGTTTACCCTCCTTTTACTCCGGTATACTTTTTACCAGCTTGCTTTTTTCATGCCAGGGATTTGGCCTTCATGAGCTAATTCTCGAAGGCAAATGCGGCAAAGATGGAACTTACGATATACAGAGTGTGGACGGCCACAACGCTCACATCGAGTGTAGTTCTGTGTCGAATACTTTGCAGGACGTTGACTCTTAATAACTAACGATTTTTTTGCCAAATTTATTGCTCCCTTCGTTTACTTTTCGAATGGCATTCCAAGTTGTGCCAATAATTCACGTGATTCTTCATCTGTTTGAGCAGTTGTTACGATAACGATATCTAAACCACGAACATGGTTGACATTATCATAATCAATTTCAGGGAAGATTAATTGTTCACGAACACCAAGTGTATAGTTTCCACGACCATCAAAGGCCTTTGAGCTAACACCATGGAAATCACGAACACGTGGTAAGGACACATTGATCAATTTATCTAAGAAATCATACATGCGTTCGCCACGGAGTGTAACTTTAGCACCGATTGACATACCTTCACGTAAACGGAAACCAGCAATTGATTTCTTAGCTTTTGTTACCAAAGGCTTTTGACCAGAGATCAATGTTAATTCTTCAACAGCTTCGTCAAGATTCTTAGCATTAGTTGTTGCATCACCGACACCCATGTTTAAGACAATTTTGTTAACCTTAGGTGCTTGCATTACTGAAGTATAATCGAACTTCTTCACGAGTTCTGGGGTAACTTCTTTAACGTATTTTTCTTTTAAACGGTTAGACATGAAAAATTTTTCCTCCTTTCATGAATTATTTGTCGATTGTTTCGCCAGATTTTTTAGCAAAACGTACTTTTTTACCATCTACAACTTTGTAGCCTACACGAGTAGGTTCATTAGTTGATGGATCGATTAACATCACGTTAGAAGCATCAATTGCTGCTTCTACATCAATAATTCCACCTTGAGGGTTAGAGTTACTTGCTTTTTGATGTTTTTTAACTTTATTAAGGCCTTCAACCACAACGCGATTTTTCTTAGCAAGGGTTTTAATAATTGTGCCCTCTTTGCCTTTTTCTTTTCCGCTAATTACGCGAACTTTATCACCATTTTTTACGAACATGCCGTGTCGCACCTCCTTCGATCCGATCGTTAATTACAATACTTCAGGGGCCAAAGAAACAATCTTCATGTAATCTTTGTCACGCAATTCACGTGCAACGGGTCCGAAGATACGTGTTCCTTGAGGGCTCTTATCATCTTTGATTAAAACTGCAGCATTTTCATCAAATTTGATGTATGAGCCATCAGCACGGTGTGCACCGTCTTTAGTACGAACAACAACTGCCTTAACGACGTCACCTTTTTTGACAACGCCACCTGGTGTTGCTTGTTTGACAGTAGCCACAATAGTATCACCAATATAACCAAATTTTACTCGAGATCCACCTAAAACCTTGATTACCAAAATTTCACGTGCACCAGAATTGTCAGCAACTTTTAAACGACTCTCTTGTTGGATCACAGTTAGTGTCCTCCTTCCATTTTTGTATCAGAATACGAAATAAAAATAACAAATTTAGATAGTAACTGCTTTCTCAACGATATCAAGCAAACGGAATCGTTTGGTTGCGGACAAAGGCCGTGTTTCCATGATTCTTACAACATCGCCAACCTTAGCTTCATTATTCTCATCATGTGCTTTATATTTTTTCGAATATTTTACACGTTTGCCATAAACAGGATGCTTTTTGGTAGTATTAATCTGAACCGTGATTGTTTTATCCATTTTGTCAGAAATAACACGGCCTTGATATACTTTACGAGCGTGACGTTCTTCACTCATGTGTTAAGTTCCTCCCTTCGTATTCTTCTACTTACTTAATTCTTTTTGACGTAAAACAGTCTTAATACGAGCAATGTTCTTACGAACTGCCTTTAAACGGGCTGTATTTTCCAACTGGCCAGTAGCTAATTGAAAACGTAAGTTAAAAAGCTCATCTTTATAATCTTGTTCTTTTTTTAGCATCTCATCAGTGGTTAATTCATTAATTTCTTTAGCCTTCATCTGATTCGCCACCTACTTCCTCGCGTTTGATAATCTTTGTTCTAACGGGTAGTTTCATAGAAGCAAGACGCAATGATTCACGTGCAACTTCTTCACTAACACCGCCGACTTCGAACATTACCTTACCGCGTTTCACTGGTGCTACCCAACCTTCGGGAGTACCTTTACCATTACCCATACGAACACCTACACCTTTAGAAGTGTAAGACTTGTGAGGGAAAATTTTGATCCAAACCTTACCACCACGTTGCATGTGACGGTTCATAGCAACACGTGCTGCTTCGATTTGACGGTTTGAGATCCAATGAGAATCTAAAGCTTGTAAACCGTAATCACCGAAAGTGACGGTTCTACCGCCCTTTGCGGCACCACGCATCTTACCACGATGCACACGACGGAACTTAACTCGTTTTGGTACTAGCATGATTATTTCCCTCCTTGCTCTTTAGAATTTCCTTTGGAACCCCGAGCTTCTGGCAAGATTTCTCCACGGTAGATCCAAGTCTTAACACCTAAACGACCGTAAGTTGTACTTGCTTCAACCCAAGCGTAATCTACATCTGCACGCAATGTGTGCAATGGAACTGTTCCTTCAGAATAATGTTCTACACGGGACATATCTGCTCCGTTCAAACGTCCTGCAACCTGTGTCTTGATACCTTTAGCACCTGCACGCATTGTACGTTGCATAGCTTGTTTCATTGCACGACGGAAAGCAACACGGCCTTCCAATTGAGCAGCAATGTTTTCACCAACTAATTTGGCATCTAAATCAGGTTTCTTAATTTCAATAATATTAATATGAACTCGTTTACCTGTAAGTTCATTCAATTGTTTACGTAAGCTTTCTACTTCGGATCCGCCTTTTCCAATGACCATACCAGGTTTAGCAGTATGGATTGAAATGTTCACGCGATTTGCAGCACGTTCGATTTCAACATTGGAAACAGATGCGTCGGCAAGCTTAGTTGAGATGAATTTACGGATTTGTAAATCTTCACGTAAATAGGTAGCAAAATCTTTTTCAGCATACCATTTTGCTTCCCAGTCACGGATGACACCAACACGAAATCCATTTGGATTTACTTTTTGACCCACGCGTGTTCCCTCCTATTTTTCAGATACGACTACTGTTATATGACTTGTTCGCTTGTTGATTGGTGAAGCAGAACCTTTTGCTCGAGGACGGAAACGTTTTAAGGTTGGTCCTTCGTTGACATAAGCTTCACTTACAACCAAATCTTCACGATCTAAGTCGAAGTTGTTTTCTGCATTAGCTACAGCAGACATTAAAACTTTTTCTACAACTGGCGATGCACCTCTTGGTGTGAACTTAAGAGTTGCAATTGCTTCTGCGACACTTTTTCCTCTAATAAGATCAATTACTAAACGAACCTTACGAGCGGCAATGCGAACAGTTTTTGCAGTTGCATGTGCAGATGTTACTTGTTCGGCCATGATTCATCCTCCTTATTTAGCAACTGTTGTCTTCTTATCGTCGGTACCATGTCCATGGAATGTTCGTGTAGGAACAAACTCACCAAGCTTATGGCCAACCATGTCATCTTGAATGTAAACTGGGACATGTTTTCTGCCGTCATATACAGCAATTGTATAACCGATGAAACTTGGGAAAATAGTGGAACGACGTGACCATGTTTTAATAACAGACTTCTTCTCTTGATCTTTTTGTGCATCAATCTTCTTTAAAAGATGTTCGTCTGCAAATGGTCCTTTTTTCAAACTACGACTCATTATGAAACCTCCTTTAGGGAAATTTTCGACTAAATATTACCTAATCGACCGCGCTTACGACCACGAACAATAAATTTATTAGATTTACTCCGCTTGTTACGTGTCTTCTTACCAATGGTCTTCTTACCCCAAGGTGATAGAGGCGATGGACGACCGACTGGAGCTTTACCTTCACCACCACCATGTGGGTGATCGTTAGGGTTCATTACAGAACCACGAACGTGTGGACGCTGGCCAGCATAACGAGTACGTCCTGCTTTACCAACATTAATTAATTCATGTTCTTCATTACCAACAGCACCGATTGTGGCACGACCAGCAGATAAGATCATACGAACTTCAGATGAAGCCAAACGTACTAAGACATATTTGCCTTCCTTACCTAATAATTGTGCTGAAGCACCAGCAGAACGGGCTAATTGACCGCCCTTACCAGGCTTTAATTCGATATTGTGGATAATGGTACCAACAGGAATGTCTGTTAATGGCAATGCATTACCAACTTTAATATCAGCATCTGAACCGGATTGAACTTTGTCGCCAACCTTAAGGCCCTTTGGTGCAATAATGTATGATTTAACTCCGTCAGCGTAAACAAGTAAAGCAATGTTTGCTGTACGGTTTGGATCATATTCAATAGCTTTAACAGTAGCTGCAACATCATCTTTGATTCGCTTGAAATCAATAATACGATATTGACGCTTGTTACCGCCGCCACGATGACGAACGGTCATACGACCAGAGTTATTACGGCCGGCTGTGTGGCTTTGAGATTCGAGTAACGATTTTTCAGGAGTCGTCTTGGTGATTTCGCTATAATCAAGCTGTGTCATGCCACGACGAGCATTTGTCGTTGGTTTAAACTTCTTAATCCCCACGTGTTTTTTCCTCCTATAGTTTATTTATTATTCTTCGTTGAATAATTTAATTTCTTTTGAGTCAGATGACAATGTAACGATTGCCTTACGACGTTTCTTGGTATAACCAGAATAACGTCCCTGACGTTTGAGTTTACCTTTAACATTCATAATGTTTACTTTAACAACTTTGACATCAAAGACATCTTCGACAGCTTTTTTGACTTCTGTCTTTGTTGCACGAGTGTCAACATCGAATGTGTAACGTTTATTGTCCATTTCTGCCATTGAAGCTTCAGTGACAACTGGACGTAAAATTACATCACGTGATTCCATTATGCGAGAGCCTCCTCTACTTGAGAAAGAGCCTTTTGAGTAATAACGAGCTTGTCGCTATTGACAACATCTAAAACATTTACACCAGTTGGTGAAACAATTTTGACGTTTTCAAGGTTGCGAGCTGCACGAGCAGTTGCTTCGTTATCTTCTTCAAGGACTAATAATGCTTTCGTTGAAACTTTTAAGCTGTCAAGTGATTGTGCAAATGCTTTAGTCTTTGGTTGATCAAAGCTGTAACCCTCAACAACTACCAAGCTGTCATCCAATACTTTTTGTGAAAGTACAGACTTCAACGCTAAACGACGCATTTTCTTTGGCAATTTGTATGCATATGAGCGAGGTGTGGGGCCAAACACAATACCACCGCCACGCCATTGTGGTGAACGGATTGAACCTTGACGTGCACGACCAGTACCCTTTTGACGCCATGGCTTCTTACCACCACCACGAACTGCACTTCGATTCTTAACAGCATGTGTGCCTTGGCGCATTGATGCGCGTTGCATAACAATAGCTTCAAAAATCACATTATCGTTTGGTGTGATACCAAAAACGTCAGCATTAAGTTCAACGTCGCCATTCTTCGTACCATCTTGTTTATATAAAGATACGCTTGTCATTTAATTTAGTCCTCCTTTCTACTTTTTGTGTGGTTTAACTGCATTCTTAACAACTAAGAATGAGTTCTTTGACCCTGGGACATTACCCTTGATCAATAAAACATTGTTTTCTGTATCAGCCTTTACGACCTCTAAGTTTTGAACTGTTCGTGTATTGTTACCCATACGACCTGGTAACTTCTTTCCAGGGAACACTCGGTTAATAATTGCACCTAATGAACCTGGACGACGATGATAACGAGAGCCATGTGCCATCGGACCACGATGTTGTCCATCCTTCTTGATATTTCCTTGGAAACCATGTCCCTTAGAAGTACCTGTGACATCAACGATATCGCCTGCTGCGAATAAGTCAGCCTTTAATTCGTCACCGACTTTTAATTCTCCCAGCTCAACATCTCTGATTTCATGAATGAAGCGCTTAGGATTTGTATTTGCTTTTGCTACATGACCTTGTTCAGGCTTGTTGCTCAATACTTTACGTTTGTCATCGAACCCTAATTGCACTGCGTTATAACCATCACTTTCAACGGTTTTAACTTGTAATACAACGTTTGGTGTTGTATCAACAACGGTAACGGGAACTAACTCGCCGTTATCAGTAAAGACTTGGGTCATACCAACCTTTTTTCCTAAGATTCCTTTTGTGGTCATGAGTACACCTCCAATATTATTGTGATACTAAATTTGTGTTTCTAGAAATTAAAGCTTGATTTCAATATCAACGCCACTTGGCAGATCTAACTTCATTAATGAGTCAACTGTCTTTGGTGTTGGGTTAACGATATCAATCAAACGCTTGTGTGTACGCATTTCGAATTGCTCACGTGCTTTTTTGAACTTATGTGGTGAGCTCAAAACCGTATAGATTGTACGTTCTGTTGGTAATGGAATTGGACCAGAAATTGTGGCACCAGTTCTCTTTGCAGTTTCGACAATCTTATCTGCGGATTGATCTAAGATGCGATGTTCGTATGCCTTTAACCGGATACGAATTTTTTGTTTTGCCATTGTGTTACCTCCTTCGTCTATTTTGAAAATGAGACTTGCTCCGTGAAAATTACCGCCACACTGTCGTGGCAAAGCGGCCGGGTGTGTCGCAACCTTTCACATCAAAGCTCCTTGTTTTGACCTGATTAATGGGCATAGTACACCCGTTAAATTTCAAGTACTTGTCCATACTACTAGATAAATAGCCGTTTTACAAGGCTTTCTGCCAATTTATTTTGGGTTTGAAAAAATGTAATATATTTGTAACATTTGAAAACGATTTATGTTTCATAATGAGGACTAAAGATTGGAGGAATTGCAATGAAAAATCCAGAAGCACTTCTTATTATAGATTATACAAACGATTTTGTCGCCGACTCTGGTGCGCTCAGTACGGGTAAACCAGGCCAAAAAATTGAACCAGAAATTTTAAAACTGGCGAATCAATTCATTAAAGCTGGCAATTATGTGATTTTTCCTACGGATCTGCACGAAAAGAACGATCCCTTTCATCCTGAAACGAAACTTTTTCCACCACACAATTTAAAAAACACTTGGGGACGGCAACTTTATAATACAGTTCAACCTTGGTATGAATCACATGCAACTAGCCAACAAGTTTATTATTTTGATAAGAACAGATATAGCGCATTCGTAAATACTAACCTTGATAACTTTTTACGCACACATAAGATTAACTCACTCACCTTAACCGGTGTTTGCACCGATATTTGTGTTTTGCATACGGCCATTTCTGCCTATAATCTTAATTATCAACTTACGATTCCACAAAATGCGGTCGCTAGTTTTGATCAGGTTGGGCATAATTGGGCACTAACCCATTTCAAAAATTCTTTGGGCGCCAAGATCATTTAATCTTTATAACTATTGGGAACAAAAAAAAGCTCATTAATCACAGTTTTTACACTGCGGCTAATGAGCTTTAATTTATTCTAAATTAGAAATTAGTCTTTACTTGAAGAACCGCCATTTTTCTTGATGATTTCTTCTTGAATAGACTTAGGAACTGCTTCGTAATGATCAAATGTCATTGTGAATGTTCCACGACCCTGTGAAGCTGAACGTAAGGTAGTTGCATAACCAAACATTTCTGAAAGTGGTACAAAGGCATGAATTTCTTCAGCGCCTGAGATAGCTTCCATTCCTTCAACACGACCACGACGAGCTGTAATCTGACCCATGATATCACCCATGTACTCTTCTGGTACACGAACTTCAACCTTCATAACAGGTTCCAAAATTACAGGAGCAGCCTTTTTAGCAGCATTGTGAAGTGAGATTGATGCGGCAACCTTGAAAGCTGCTTCACTAGAATCGACTTCATGATAACTACCATCATATAACTTAGCTTTCAAGTCAACCAATGGGTAACCTGCAAGAACACCGTTATTTAAGGCTTCACGTAAACCTTGTTCTACAGCTGGGATAAATTCACGAGGAACAACCCCACCAACAATAGCATCTTCGAATTCGAATCCTTTACCCTCTTCATTAGGTGTGAATTCAATCCAAACATCACCATATTGTCCTTTACCACCAGACTGACGAACAAACTTACCTTGTGCAGAAGCCGGCTTAGTGAATGCTTCACGGTAAGCAACTTGAGGAGCACCAACAGTCGCTTCAACGTTAAATTCACGTTTCATACGGTCAATGATAATGTCCAAATGTAACTCACCCATTCCGGCAATCAAAGTTTCACCAGTTTCAGGGTTTGTTTCAGCCTTGAATGTTGGATCTTCTTCAGCAAGCTTTTGAAGCGCAATATCCATCTTATCTTGGTCAGCCTTAGATTTTGGCTCTACGGCAACTTGGATAACTGGATCAGGGAATTCCATTGATTCCAAATGTAGTGGATGATCTGGATCAGTCAATGAATCACCAGTAGTTGTGTTCTTCAAACCAATTGCAGCAGCAATATCACCAGAGAAAACTTCTGGGATTTCTTGACGGTGATTAGAATGCATCTGAAGTAAACGACCAACACGTTCACGTTTGTCTTTTGTTGAGTTCAATACATAAGAACCTGATTCCAAAGTTCCCGTATAAACACGAATATAAGTCAAACGACCAACGAATGGATCAGTTGCAACCTTAAATGCTAAGGCAGCAAATGGTTTGTCATCACCAGCAGTTAATTCAACAGCTTCATCAGTTTCAGGATTGATGGCGTTGTATGGCTTAACATCCAAAGGAGATGGCAAGTAATCTACAACAGCATCCAACATCATCTGAACACCCTTGTTTTTGAAAGCTGAACCAGCTAAAACAGGGAATAATTCAAGATTCAATGTACCCTTACGGATAGCACCCTTGATTTCTTCTTTACTGATTTCTTCGCCACCAAGGTATTTTTCCATGATGTCATCATCGATATCAGCTAATTGTTCGATCATTTCCGTCCGACGCTTTTCAGCTTCTTCTTTATATTGATCAGGCACATCAACTGTATCCCATTCAGTACCTAGTTGGTCTTCATCGTAAAGATCAGCTTTCATTTCAACGAGGTCAATAACCCCTTCAAAATCATCTTCAGCACCAATTGGCATTTGAATTGGCAAAGCATTAGCCTGAAGACGGTCCTTGATTGTTTGTACAGAGAAGTCAAAGTCAGCACCGACTTTATCCATCTTGTTTGCAAAAACAATCCGTGGGACACTGTAATCAGAAGCTTGACGCCAAACAGTTTCAGTTTGAGGTTCAACACCAGCTTGGGCGTCAAGAACGGCAACAGCACCATCTAACACACGGAGGGAACGCTCAACTTCAACAGTGAAGTCCACGTGTCCTGGGGTATCGATAATATTGATACGGTGGTCTTTCCATGCAGCTGTAGTAGCAGCTGAAGTGATGGTAATACCACGTTCCTGTTCTTGGGCCATCCAGTCCATTTGTGAAGCCCCATCATGAGTTTCACCAATTTTATGAATTTTACCAGTGTAGTACAAAATCCGCTCTGTAGTAGTCGTTTTACCGGCATCGATATGAGCCATGATCCCGATATTACGAGTCTTTTCAAGTGGAAATTCTCTTTTGTTAGCCATATTAAAAAATGTTTCTCCCTTCAAATTAATGGTTAAAGAGTCAAAATTAGAAAAAATGACTACTATATGGACTTCATATAATAGCCATTCGTTATTGCTCTTTCCAAACATGTTGGATTAAGCAACAAGCGGAAAATTACCAACGATAATGAGCAAATGCTCGGTTGGCTTCAGCCATTCTATGAGTATCTTCACGCTTTTTAACTGAAGCACCTGTATTATTTGCAGCGTCCATAATTTCACGAGCAAGACGTTCTGTCATTGTATGTTCACCACGAAGGCGTGAATAGTTCACGAGCCAACGAAGTCCTAAAGTTGTCCGACGATCTGGACGTACTTCGATTGGTACTTGGTAGTTAGAACCACCAACACGACGTGCCTTAACTTCAAGAACTGGCATAATGTTCTTCATAGCTTCATCAAATACCTCAGTTGGTTCGTTACCAGTTTCAGATTTGATGACGTCGAATGCATTATAGAGAATCTTTGAAGCTGTACCACGTTTACCATCTAACATTAAATGGTTAATTAAACGAGTTACTAACTTTGAGTTGTAAATTGGATCAGGTAATACTTCGCGTTTTGATGCAGGGCCTTTTCTTGGCATTTAAATAACCTCCTTACTTCTTAGGTTTCTTTGTACCGTATTTAGAACGGCTTTGTTTACGATCGGTAACACCGGCTGTATCAAGTGCACCACGGATAACGTGATAACGTACACCAGGTAAATCCTTAACACGACCGCCACGAATGAGCACAACACTATGTTCCTGTAAGTTATGTCCGATTCCTGGGATATATGCTGTAACTTCGATCAAGTTAGAAAGACGTACACGAGCATATTTACGTAAAGCAGAGTTAGGTTTCTTAGGTGTCATAGTACCAACACGAGTTGCAACACCACGTTTTTGTGGTGCTGGGTTAGCAACAGCTTTTTTCTTCATACTGTTGTAGCCATAATTTAAAGCAGGAGCCTTAGATTTAGAACCGTGTGAATGACGACCCTTACGAACCAATTGGTTGATTGTAGGCATTAATTGTTTCCCCTTCCGAATAAAAAATCTTGTTTGTTTAAGTACACACATCCAGGTGGGTCTTTTTTATTGATAAAAAAAACCGCCTCAACATGGCTTTGTGCCACCGTTTCCAGTCAGCATGTCTGTCTAATACAGAACCTGTCCACAAAAAGCACCTTTCTTAGATTATCATCATCAGCATGCCTTGTCAAACTTTTTTCCAAAATAAATTCGAGTCTTCTCCTTGTTTCACGGGCTTTGTCACCTGTTTTACATTCTATGCCATCAAATTAAAAATTAAAACTTATTTTATCGTCAAATAAGTCAATCAAATTTTCGTAACTTATTAATATCGGAGGTAATTAAATGCTTATTCAAATTTACTTTTTTATCACGGGAGCTACCATTGGCTCCTTTTTGACACTTTGTATCGACCGTGCGGAAACGAAGCAGTCTATCATCAAACCTCGTTCTCATTGTTCAAACTGCCAAACCATTCTTAAACCGGTTGATTTAATTCCAATTTTGAGTTATTGCTGGCTAAATGGTCAATGTCGTTACTGTCACCAAAGCTTTCCACCCACTTCATGTTGTGTGGAATTAGTTCTGGGCATCCTTTACTTGCACGTTTTCACGGTCACATTTCAACCATTAAAACTTTTCTTTCAACTTTTCGTTGTCACCGTATTAATTTATTTAAGTCTCATAGATTTTAAACAAACATATGTGAATGGCTACTTTCTTGGTGTTTTAGGTCTATTAGGATTAAGCTTTCAATTTACGATACTAAACTGTATGATATTTCTGGCTTTAATGCTAAGCGTTTTTTCGTCGTTTCAATTTTCAAACCTTATTAAAGGATTCGGTGAAGCAGATTTTGAACTAGTATTTGTCTTCATCATTCTTTCCCGTTTACAAGTCATCTCTTCAATTCTATGTCTTGCCTCTACCCTTTGTTTAATTCTAACGCTCTGTTTTCCGCATTTACATGCGCGTAAAATTCCATTTATTCCTTATTTAACTTTTGGCTATCTCTTAATTTCAGCCTAAAAATTGCAACAAAAAAGCAGAACTTGATTTGGCTCAAGTTCTGCTTTTAATTATCAGATTAGAAACACTATTTAGTTGTTTCTGTATCCATTTCTTTTTCGACATCACTGAGTGACTTAGGTTCGGCCACTTTTCCACCAACGGTCTTTGGAATGATCTTACGATAATCAGGCATTCCTGTTCCAGCAGGAATAATCTTACCAATAATAACATTTTCCTTCAAACCAACTAATGGATCATTCTTACCACGGATAGCAGCATCAGTTAATACTCGTGTTGTTTCCTGGAATGATGCAGCTGATAAGAAACTATTTGTTTCCAAAGCAGCCTTTGTAATTCCGAGAAGAACAGGACGAGCAGTTGCTGGAATATCACCGGCAATCAATGTCTTGTAGTTCGCATCTTTGAAATCGTTGATATCAAGCAAAGTACCAGGAAGGACATCTGTATCGCCAGGATCCATAACACGAATCTTACGAAGCATTTGACGAACCATGATTTCAATATGTTTATCCAAGATTTCTACACCTTGCATACGGTAAACACGTTGAATTTCACGTAACAGATAGTTTTCAGTTGAAAGAACATCACGAACCTTCAACAATTCCTTAGGATCAATTGAACCTTCATTCAAAGCTGACCCACGGTGAATAAAGTCACCTTCAGCAACCTTCATGCGTGCTGTAATTGGTAAAGTGTAAGTCCGTGTATCAGTTTCACCTTTGATCGTAACTTCTTTGCTACGTTCGGCAGGATTCTCTTCAACTGACTCAACTGTACCAGTAACTTCAGTAATTTCAGCACGACCTTTAGGATTACGCGCTTCAACAATTTCTTGAATACGAGGAAGTCCTTGGGTAATATCTTCGTTTCCGGCAACACCACCAGTATGGAAGTTACGCATAGTTAACTGAGTACCTGGTTCACCGATTGATTGAGCAGCAACAGTACCAACTGCTTCACCAACTTCAACCCGGTCACCAGTAGCCATGTTCCGTCCATAACACCGTTCACAAACACCATGACGAGTGTTGCAAGTAAATGCCGAACGAATGGTAACAGTCTTAATACCAGCATCAATGATTTGTTGAGCTTTTGGTTCATCGATCATTTCGTTCTTGCCAATAATCTTCTCGCCTGTTTCAGGATTATAAACTGATTTTTGAGTGTAACGACCTAAGACACGATCATACAGAGACTCAATCACTTCATTACCTTCAACAATTGCAGAGATCGTTAAGCCACGATCAGTTCCACAGTCTTTTTCACGAACAATAACATCCTGGGCAACATCAACCAAACGACGGGTTAAGTAACCTGAGTTGGCAGTCTTCAAGGCAGTATCAGTCATACCTTTACGAGCACCATGGGTTGAAATAAACATTTCCAAAACAGAAAGGCCTTCACGGAAGTTTGAAAGAATAGGCAATTCCATAATTTTACCATTAGGAGCAGCCATCAAACCACGCATACCAGCTAACTGAGTAAAGTTTGAAATGTTACCACGAGCACCAGAATCACTCATCATATAAATTGGATTTTGAGGATCAAAACTCACCATCAATTTTTGTTGAATATCATCTTTAGCATCGTTCCAAATTCCAACAACTCGTTCATAACGTTCGTCATCAGTAATTAAACCACGACGGAATTGTTTTGTAACGGTTGCGACTTGTTTGTGGGCAGCTGCTACAATTTCTGGTTTTTCTTTCAAATCAGTAATATCCGCAATTCCGACTGTTAATCCAGACTTAGTCGAAATATCATAGCCAAGATCCTTCATACGGTCCAAAAGTAAGGAAGTTTGGGTAACTTTATATTGCTTGTAAACTTGCGCAATAATATCACTCAAGAAACCTTTTTTGAATGGTGGGATTAAAGGCTGTTCTTTAATAAAGGCCTTAATGTCTTCACCAGGTGCCAAGAAATATTTATCCGGCGTACCATTGACTAAGTTTTCATCAGTAGGTTCGTTCAAATAAATTAAGCCCTTTGGTAAAATATCATTGAAAATCGCTTTTCCAGCAGTTGTCACTAAAATGCGATTGCGTTGTTCATCAGTGAATGGTTTCTTTGGCATTGAGCTAACTTGAAGCCCAATTCGTGTATGTTCAGAAACGTAGCCATTTTGCATAGCTAAACGAATTTCATCAAGATCTTTAAAGATCATGCCTTCGCCAACACTATTTTCACGTTCCATGGTCAACCAATAGTTACCAATAACCATATCCTGAGAAGGCGTTACCACAGGTTTACCATTAGCAGGAGCCAAAATATGATGAGCAGCAAGCATTAACAAACGTGCTTCGGCTTGAGCTTCATCTGATAAAGGCAAATGAATCGCCATTTGATCCCCATCAAAATCGGCATTGTAAGCTTCACAAACTAATGGATGCAAACGCATTGCTTTACCACTTACCAAAACAGGTTCGAAAGCCTGAATTCCAAGTCTATGCAAAGTAGGTGCACGGTTCAACAATACTGGATGTTCTTTAATAACATCTTCCAAAACATCATAAACATCATCATCTTTGCGGTCAATCTTGCGTTTAGCATTCTTAATGTTTGAAGCTAAGTTACGTGAAACCAATTCTTTCATGATGAATGGCTTGAATAATTCCAAAGCCATTGGGACAGGTAATCCCATTTGGTTCATCTTAAGTGATGGCCCAACATCAATAACGGAACGGCCAGAATAATCAACACGTTTACCAAGTAAGTTTTGACGGAAACGTCCTTGCTTACCTTTCAACATATGTGAAAGTGACTTCAATGGACGGTTACCAGGTCCAGCAACTGGACGGCCACGACGACCATTATCAATCAATGCATCAACGGCTTCTTGTAACATTCGTTTTTCATTTTGAACGATAATTCCAGGAGCATTCAAGTCTAATAAACGTTTCAAACGGTTGTTACGGTTGATTACTCGACGGTACAAATCATTCAAATCAGAAGTGGCAAAACGACCACCATCCAATTGAACCATTGGCCGTAAATCTGGTGGAATGACAGGAATTGCATCCATAATCATCCAGTCAGGCTCGTTACCAGATTGAATAAAGGCTTCAATAATGTCTAAACGACGAACGGCACGAGTCCGCTTTTGTCCAGAAGCATCCTTGAGTTCTTCTTTTAAAGTTTTAGCTTCTTTTTCAAGATCAACATCTTGAAGCAATTCTTTAATTGCCTCGCCACCAATCTTGGCATTGAAGGTATTACCATATTCTTCTAATTTTTCACGGTATTCACGCTCTGTTAATAATTGTTTCTTTTCGAGTGGTGTTTTACCTGGATCAATTACAACGTATGAAGCGAAATAGATGATTTCTTCAAGAGCACGAGGACTCATATCCAAAACTAAGCCCATTCGACTTGGGATACCCTTAAAGTACCAAATGTGAGTAACTGGAGCAGCTAATTCAATATGACCCATCCGTTCACGACGAACTTTTGACTTAGTAACTTCAACACCACAACGGTCACAGACAATTCCCTTATAACGAATTCGCTTGTATTTTCCACAGGCACATTCGTAATCTTTAGTTGGTCCGAAAATTCGTTCATCGAACAAGCCATCTTTTTCAGGCTTTAATGTTCGATAGTTAATCGTTTCTGGCTTTTTAACTTCACCATATGACCAACTTCTGATCTTGTCAGGGGATGCGAGCCCAATTTGCATGCTTTCAAACTTATTGACATCGATCAAAGGATCGACCTCCTTCTTGATTTGATTATTGACTAGTTAAACTTACTTTTTATTATTTTCTGTTTCAGCTTTTGTTTCACTTACAGAAGAAGCATCTTTGGCAGTTGCAGCTGTTTTAGCATCTGCTTTTGATTTATCTTTCTGTTCTTCAGCATACTTACTGAGTGCATCCACATTGACAACATCATCATCTTCGTCATCCATGTCACGCAACTCAATTTCATTCTTATCATTATCAAGAACTTTCATATCCAGACCAAGTGCTTGTAATTCCTTCACAAGAACACGGAAGGATTCAGGTACACCTGGACGTGGAATTGGATCACCTTTGACAATGGCTTCATAAGTCTTAACACGACCGACAACATCATCTGATTTGTAAGTCAAGATTTCTTGCAAAGTATATGCAGCACCATAAGCTTCAAGAGCCCAAACTTCCATTTCACCAAAACGCTGACCACCAAATTGGGCTTTACCACCTAATGGTTGTTGCGTAACTAATGAGTAAGGTCCGATTGAACGGGCATGAATCTTATCGTCAACCATGTGGGCTAACTTCATGTAATGCATAACTCCAACGGCAATCCGTTGTTCAAATGGTTCACCAGTCCGACCGTCATATAAAACGGTCTTGGCATCTGATTGCATCCCTGCTTCTTTAACCGCATCCCAGATATCTTTATCACGGGCACCATCAAAGACAGGTGTGGCAACATGGATTCCCAAGTTACGGGCAGCCATTCCTAAATGCAATTCCAAAACCTGACCAATATTCATACGTGAAGGCACACCCATTGGACTTAACATAATGTCAATTGGCGTACCATCTGGCATGTATGGCATATCTTCTTCAGGAATAACTACAGAAACAGTACCCTTGTTACCATGACGTCCGGCCATCTTATCGCCAACTTGTAACTTACGCTTTTGAGCGATATAAACCCGAACCATCATATTAACACCAGGTGAAAGCTCATCCCCATTTTCACGAGTAAAGATCTTTACATCCTGGATAATACCGCCGCCACCATGAGGAACCCGAAGTGAAGTATCACGAACTTCACGGGCCTTTTCACCAAAGATTGCGTGAAGTAGACGTTCCTCAGCTGATAACTCAGTCACTCCCTTAGGTGTAACCTTACCAACTAAGATATCGCCATCTTCAACTTCAGCACCGATTCGAACAATTCCGTCTTCATCAAGATCTTTAAGGGCATCTTCACCGACGTTAGGAATCTCACGAGTCATTTCCTCAGGTCCGAGCTTGGTATCACGAGCTTCTGATTCGTACTCTTCAATATGAATAGAAGTATAAACGTCATCACGAACTAATCGTTCATTAATAGCAATGGCATCTTCGAAGTTATAACCTTGCCATGTCATGAAGGCAACTAGTGGGTTTTGACCAAGTGCTAATTCTCCACCTTCCATAGAAGGACCATCAGCTAAAACTTCATCATTATCCACATGATCATTAACTTTCACGATTGGACGTTGGTTGTAGTTCTTACCGCCATTAGAACGACGGAATTTCATTAATTTATAGGTATCTAAAGCACCATCATCACGGCGCACCCGAATTTGACGGGCATCAACGTATTCAACAGTTCCGTCATGTTTACAGATCAACGCAACTCCAGAATCATGAGCAGCTTTATATTCAATACCAGTTCCGACCAATGGGGCATGAGGATCAAGCAAAGGAACAGCCTGACGCTGCATGTTAGCTCCCATTAAGGCACGGTTGGAATCATCATTTTCCAAGAAAGGAATACATGCTGTAGCAACCGCAACTACTTGTTTTGGTGAAACATCCATGTAATCGACATTGTTAATGCTAATTTCAATATTGTCACTTTCATGACGAGCCATAACTTCATCATCAACGAATGAACCATCATCATTTAATGGTGAGTTAGCCTGAGCAATAACAAATTGATCTTCTTCATCGGCAGTTAAATAATCAATCTTGTTGGTAACTTTATGAGTTGTCCAAGATACACGACGGTATGGTGTTTCAATAAAACCATACTTATTAATCTTGGCATAACTAGCCAAACTGTTAATCAAACCAATGTTAGGACCTTCAGGAGTTTCAATAGGACACATACGACCGTAATGGGTGTAATGCACATCACGAACTTCATATCCGGCACGATCACGAGTCAAACCACCAGGACCAAGGGCTGATAAACGACGCTTATGCGTTAATTCACCCAACGGGTTAGTTTGATCCATGAACTGTGACAACTGTGAAGAACCAAAGAACTCTTTGATTGAGGCCACTACAGGACGAATATTAATTAATTGTTGCGGTGTCACCGTAGAAGCATCCTGAATGGACATTCGTTCACGAACGACACGTTCCATTCGAGAAAGACCAATTCGGAATTGGTTCTGCAATAACTCACCAACCGAACGAATTCGACGATTACCCAAATGGTCAATATCATCAGTTGAACCGATTCCTTCTTGCAATAAGAAGAAATAGTTGATTGAAGCGATAATATCAGCTGGCGTAATGTGTTTCAGCTTAAGGTCAATATTGTCATTGCCAATCATCGTTAATTCACGTTCCGGATCGTTAGGGTTCACAATCTTAATTGATTGAACGGTCATTGGTGTTGTGACAACCGATTCATCAGATGGTGTATAAGTGATTGCTTTAAAGTCTTTTTTATCTAAATATGGTGCCAAGTCTTTCATAACATCTTTAGTGACAACCGTTCCCTTTTGCACAATAACTTCACCAGTATCTGGATCAGCTAAAGTTTCAGCCAGGGTCTGACCAACTAAACGAGTTTTCAAACTTAACTTCTTGTTAACCTTATAACGGCCAACAGGAGCCATATCATAACGCTTTGGATCAAAGAAACGCGCAGTTAAAAGACTACGTGAACTATCCGCAGTTTTAGGTTCACCTGGGCGAAGTCGTTCGTAAATATCTTTCAAGGACTCTTCAACACGAGAATCCTCAGAATTTTTATGAACATCTTTGTCCAAAGTATTATCTAAACTATCAGTTTGACCCAACATATCAACGATTTCTTCATCAGATCCGAACCCAAGAGCTCGAACTAATTCAGTCATCGGAATTTTACGAGTCCGGTCAATACGCACATATGCAATGTTCTTTGCATCTGTTTCATATTCCAACCAAGCTCCCCGATTAGGAATAACTGTTGTGCCCCAAATATCACGGCCGTTTTTGTCAGCTTCCTTAGTGTAATAAACACCAGGTGAACGAACTAACTGAGAAACGATAACCCGTTCTGCACCATTAATAATGAACGTACCTTGTTCTGTCATTAATGGAAAATCACCAAAGAAAACATCCTGAGATTTAATTTCGCCAGTTTCGTGATTTGTTAAACGCAAAGTGACATGTAAAGGTGCTGAGTAATTTGCTTCATGCTCACGTGCCTCATCCACTGTATACTTTGGTTCTAATAATTGATAATCCACGTATTCCAGTGAAAGATTTCCAGCAAAATCGTCGATTGGCATAATGTCATCGAACATGTCTTTCAATCCTTCATCAAGGAACCACTGGTATGAATTACTTTGAATCTCAATCAAGTTAGGAAGTTCCAGCACTTCTTTAATCCGCGCGTAACTTCTACGGGTTCGGTGCTTACCGTACTTTACCAAATGTCCTGCCAAGTTATTCACCTCTCTAAAATATTCCGCAAACGGCCTTCTACATTACAATTTGATTACATTTCACAAGTTGCACTGTTTTTTGGCAAAAAAAAACCAAAAATAGCTCTTAAAATTGATAGCTATTTTTGCTTTTTTATGAAAAGCGCCACGGACAATAGATCGCAACGCTCCATTTCATTCACAGTTACAAACAAAGTTAATAATACTCAATTTGTTATCATCTGTCAAACATTAAAACTGTAAATTTATTTAATTTAAGCTGTTGGCTGTTTTGAATCCGGCTTTGGATTTTTAACGGCCACCTGAATCTTACCATGACGAGCACCAACAGTGATATTATCACCAATTTTAGCCTGTCCTGACAACATTAATTCACTTAGTTTATCTTCAACTTTGGTTTGGAACGCACGGCGAATTGGTCGTGCCCCATATTCAGGATCGAAACCAGCTTCCGCCACCGCATCAATCGCCGCTGGTGTAATTTTGACTGTCATACCCTGATCTGCAACTCGTTTCAAAATCTGACGAGCCATCAATTTCACAATTTTATGAAGTTGTGGACGGGTCAAAGAGTGGAAGATAATGGTTTCGTCAATCCGGTTTAAGAATTCAGGTCGGAAGCTTTGTTTGAGCACTTCGCGAATCTTGGCCGACATTGCCGTATAATCCTGACTTGCATCCTTAGCACCAAAACCAACTGATTTTTCATCTCTAAGCGCTGTTGCACCTAGGTTAGAAGTCATGATTAAAATAGTGTTTCTAAAATCAACTTTTCGCCCTTTAGAGTCAGTCAGATAACCATCGTCCAAAACTTGTAACAAAATGTTAAACACATCCGGATGGGCCTTTTCAACTTCATCAAATAACACAACCGAATAAGGTTTTTGACGAACACGTTCCGTTAATTGGCCGCCTTCATCGTACCCAACATAACCGGGGGCAGACCCAATCAAACGACTAGTACTATAACGTTCCATGTATTCAGACATATCAATTCGAATCATGTTATCTTCAGAACCAAACATAGCTTCGGCCAACGCTTTGGCCAATTCAGTTTTCCCGACTCCAGTTGGGCCCAAGAACATAAACGAACCAATTGGACGACCTGGATCTTTCAAGCCACTTCGTGCACGTCGAATTGCTCTGGAAACTGCTGACACTGCTTCTTCTTGACCAATAACACGTTTATGCAGAATAGATTCAAGATTAACTAAACGTTCACTTTCAGTCTTTTGCAACTGGGTTAATGGCACACCTGTCCACTCAGAGACCACTTGTGCCACGTCCTCAGCAGTTTCTTGAAGTTGATATTTTGGCTTTGCATCATCAGCTGTAGCAGTAGCCTTAGCTTTTTCAATTTTGGCACGCAGCTTTTCTTCCTTAACCCGAATCTTTTGAGCTCCCTCAAAATTCTGGTCCTCAATAGCAGCTTCTTTGGCATCCGTTAACTCTTGTAATTTACTTTCAGAAGTTGATTTCTCAGTTTTGCCCATTTGGTCAATTCGTACTTTAGCAGCAGCTTCATCCATTAAATCAATGGCCTTATCTGGTAAAAAGCGGTCACTAATATAACGATCAGAAAGTTCGACCGCTTGTTTGATCGCATCATCAGTAATTTCAACATGATGGTGTTCCTCATATTTACCGCGTAAGCCTCGTAGAATCTGAACAGATTCTTCAGGGGTTGGTTCATCTACTTCAACTTTAGCAAAACGGCGTTCTAAGGCTGCATCAGTTTCGATATATTTTTGATATTCATTAAGCGTTGTGGCCCCAATTGTTTGGAGTTCACCGCGTGCTAAAGCAGGCTTCAAAATATTCGAAGCATCAATTGCACCTTCAGCACCACCAGCACCGATTAATGTGTGTAATTCATCAATAAACAAGACAATGTGTTTATCTTCATGAATTTCATCAATAACTTTTTTCAAACGGTCTTCAAATTCGCCACGATACTTGGTTCCGGCGACTAGCGATCCCATGTCAAGCATCATCAATCGCTTGTTAGCTAAGTCATCCGGCACATTACCATCAATCATACGTTGTGCAAGTCCCTCAGCAATTGCTGTTTTACCAACGCCGGGTTCACCGATTAAAACCGGATTGTTTTTAGTTCGGCGACTCAAAATCTGAATCACACGTTTAACTTCTTTTTCGCGGCCAATCACAGGATCAATTTGACCTTCTTGTGCCATTTGAGTCATGTCACGCGCAACTGAATCCAATGTTGACGTGCCTTTTGGCTTAGCTCCTCGACTATTTTGCGCTTGGTTTTGCCGTAGCTGTGCCGAAGCACTAACGCCTAACTTACGTAAAATAACTTTGCGAGTTTGGCTAAGATCCATGTCCAAACTAATTAAAATTCGTGAAGACAGAATATTTTCGTCACTTAATAAAGCAAGCAACAAATGTTCCGTTCCTATTTTTGCTGCACCTAACCGCTTGGCTTCATCCCCAGCAGCCGCTAAAACTTCTTTGGCTTTTGGTGAATATGGCAAATAATCGTTTGCACCCACATTTTTCAAAGTGCCATAACCAGTAAAACGTTCAATTTCTTCTACAATATCAGTTTCAGTTACTGAAAATTGTTGAAAAACTTTATAGGCAATACCATTCTTTTCGATTGCTAGGGCCAACAGTAAATGTTCTGTTCCAACTGCTTGGTGCTTAAAACGTTTAGCTTGTTCTTGTGAAATAGCCAGCACGTTTTTGGCACTTGGTGTAAATAAGTTATCCATGCTAACACCCTACTTTCTTTTAACTCTCATACCTTAAGTGATTTAAAATGCCGATTAAAATTCTTGCTCGCAACTGATCTTCCATATCCCGATCGTTAATCGCTAGTGTCTTCTTATCAATTGCTGCTAAAATCAGGTTTCCTTCTCGTTTGTTAATGACGTCGTCTTCATACAAACTTTTGACAATGGAAAGGGCATCACGTTGATTGATGGATTCACCAATCACTTGAATAAGTGTATCCAAAACATCCAAATCATCAAGTAATTTGACTTTTTCAATGCGAATATAGCCACCGCCACCCCGTTTACTTTCCACGACATAGCCATTTTGAATGGTGAAGCGGGTTTTAATAACGTAATTTATTTGAGACGGCACAACATCAAACAAATCAGCAATTTCCGAGCGTCGAATCTCAATTTCTTCCGAGTCCGCTAAAATCTGTTTTAAATATTTTTCAATGATATCGGAAATATTCTGACCTTGCATTTCGCACACCCCTTCTTGCATCTTTGACTAATGTTGACTTTCATTATACGAAACTCTTCATAAAAAGCAAAGTTTTTTGTACTGAGGCCGACACTTGATGATTAAAACTTAAAAATAGTGGTCATCAGGTGAACAATTTAGAGATATTCAATCATTTTTGAAATGGACCTTTTAATTTTTTGATTAAACTTTGTACTATTGTAATGTAGCATTTTATAAAAAGAGAAGCATCAAATCGGCTGATTTGATGCTTCTCTTCATAAATCGGGAAAACAGGATTTGAACCTGCGACCCCCACGTCCCGAACGTGGTGCTCTACCAAGCTGAGCTACTTCCCGTTATTGGTAAATAACTTTAAGTGGGTAATTCTCCGTAAATGCACTTTTCCACCGTCTAAGTGCGTAATCGGGAAGACAGGATTCGAACCTGCGACCCCCTGGTCCCAAACCAGGTGCTCTACCAAGCTGAGCTACTTCCCGTTTGTTCTTAAATCCACACATTGTTGCTAAAATACTCCTACACGTAAAATGCCAACTAGTAAACGAATTACAGTTGGCATTTTATGTTTTTTTCAGTCAATCTGTCAATAAACAGTTAATCCTGAAGGGGATGCACCCAGTAGGAGTCGAACCTACAACCTTCTGATTCGTAGTCAGACACTCTATCCAATTGCGCTATGGGTGCTTATTTTAAAAATGCCGAGGACCGGGATCGAACCGGTACGGTCATCACTGACCGCAGGATTTTAAGTCCTGTGCGTCTGCCAATTCCGCCACCCCGGCAAATATATGTGTGCTTGTAGTGAAAACTACAAAGCGGAAGACGAGATTCGAACTCGCGACCCCCACCATGGCAAGGTGATGTTCTACCACTGAACTACTTCCGCATAGTTGCTAATGCCGACTAGAGGATTCGAACCTCCGACCTCCTGTTTACAAAACAGATGCTCTGCCAACTGAGCTAAGTCGGCTAATTAATACAGAATATTAATTAGAAGTGCGGGCGAAGGGACTCGAACCCTTACATCTTTCGATACAAGAACCTAAATCTTGCGCGTCTGCCAATTCCGCCACGCCCGCAATGCTTATATTTGTAAATGAGCCGTGGCAGCCTCGAACTGCCGACCCTCTGATTAAAAGTCAGATGCTCTACCAACTGAGCTAACGGCTCAAATGGAGGATACAGGGCTCGAACCTGTGACCCTCTGCTTGTAAGGCAGACGCTCTCCCAACTGAGCTAATCCTCCATCAAACGACAACTACGTAATATTATCATTGACCCCTACCAATTGTCAATAAATTTTTGTAGTTGTCGTAAAATATCCACTATGAATTATATTTGATCCTTTCCTAGTATCACCCAGTTCACAGCTACTTTGTAATTTTTGTCACACCACCCATATAGGGTACTAAAACGTCGGGGATGGTAACTGATCCATCTTCGTTTTGATAATTTTCAAGAATAGCAGCCACTGTTCGCCCAACTGCTAATCCAGAACCATTCAAAGTGTGCACATATTGTAATTTGCCATTTTCATCTCGATAACGAATTTGAGCCCGACGAGCCTGAAAATCTGTACAATTTGAACAACTCGAAATCTCACGATACATGTTTTGAGCTGGAATCCAAACTTCCAAGTCATGCGTCATCGCAGCAGTAAAACTCATATCACTCGTTGTTAAGGTAATCACATGGTATGGCAATTTCAATAATTTCAGTAAACTTTCTGCCTGATTAGTCAACTTTTCAAGTTCGTTCCATGAATTTTCAGGTTTTGTAAACTTAACCATTTCCACCTTGTTGAATTGATGCATCCGAATCAACCCACGCGTATCACGGCCAGCACTCCCAGCTTCAGAACGAAATGCAGGTGATAAAGCTGTTTCATTAATTGGTAAATCATCCCCATCCAAAATTTCATTGCGATGGAAGTTAACCAATGGTACTTCGGCAGTTGGAATTAAAGTTAATTCACTATCTTGAATCTCATAGCCGGCATGATTTTCCTTAAACTTAGGGAATTGGCCTGTTCCATACATTGACTCATCATTCACCATGTAGGGCGTAATCATTTCCGTATAACCAGCTTTATCATTTTGATCTAAGAAAAAGTTATAAACCGCCCGTTCCAGCTTAGCACCCATGCCAATATAATAAACAAACCGACTGCCTGATACCTTGGCTGCTCTTTCAAAATCTAAAATGCCTAAATCTTCACCAATGTCCCAATGTGCTTTTGGTTTAAACGTGAATTTACGAGGTTTACCTACTTTGCGTAATTCCACACTGCCTTCTTCGGTCAAACTGATTGGGACATCTTGGTTAGGAATGTTTGGTAAATGAGCTGCCATATCCTGAACTTGTTCAGTCAATGTTTGCAATTGGGCATCAAGTTCCTTGATCTCGCCACTTACTTTGCGCATTTCAGTAATTTTGTCATTGGCATCTTCTTTTTGACGTTTCAATAACGAAATTTGGTCTGAAACCTCGTTACGCGTCTTTTTGAGTGTTTCACTTTCGACGATTAAGTCCCGACGTTTTTGATCCACGTCCAATAATTTATCAATTTCTTTTGGATCAATACCGCGTGTCCCTAAACGTTCTTTTACGAAATCTGTATTTGTGCGAATATTTTTTAAATCTAACATTTTCATGTCCTCCTTCAATTTTGTATACATAATAAAAAGACCTAATCATCCCATTAATTGGGACGAAAAGGTCTTTTTCGCGGTACCACCCAAGTTTGCTGTTACCAGCACCCTTAATTGGAGTTTAACGACCGCAGCCGTGTGAAATTACTCACCCGTTTTAATCCACCGGAGTTTCGATTGATAGCTTTCACTAACTCTATCTCGCTTTAAATCTACTTTATGTGAATCTACGTTTATTTATTAATAACCTAATCATAACCGAAACTAATCCAATAGACAACTAAATTTCAGCAATTTTTTGATCAATTGTTTGAATTACTTTTTGACGTGCCTGTGGATCTTCCACAAAATCAAACTGATCCCCATCAATTTGAATCTTTGGACTCTCATTATAATTGTCATACCACTCACTATAACGATCATTCAAGTCACGATAATACTCATATAAACTAGGATCATTATCAATCTGTTCATATGAGCGACCACGCTTTTTGATCCGTTCCAACATTGTATCAAACGAAATGTTGATATCAATTAACAAATCAGGATTCTTTTGATAATGAGTTTCTGGAAGTTCTTCCATCATATTTGTTAGTAAAGAGTCATAGATCTGAACTTCGGTGCTTGTTGCCCGACCCAAATCTGCATTCAGATGGAATAGAAGTGAATCTTCATAAATAGAACGATCCATCACACTATTTTTGGTTTGAAAAGCTTCTTTAATACCATCTAAACGGCGATTCAGAAAATAAATCTGAAGAAGAAAAGCATAGCGTTTAGGATCTTTATAAAAGAGTGGCAAAATCTTATTATCATCCACCGATTCATAAAATGCTTTTGTACCTAAATGTTGTGACAAAATTTCTGTTAACGTTGTTTTTCCTGCGCCGATTGGGCCTGACAATGCAATCATTCGAAGTTCCCCTTTATTCCTGTTTTAATACTATATATTGTAGCATGAATCTAAGCTAAAACAACATGTAGATTAAAACTTCTTTTCTCAAAAACAGTCTGTTTTATTGCAGCGCCTTACATTATACACTTATTTTTCAGCTTTTCGAGCCTTTAAAATAAAATCAGGTTGTGTTAAATCAACTTCGTCCAACGAAATAACATGAGTATGATATTTAATTTTATAATACGTATATAAAATGATAAAAATCGGGACACTCATGTAACTGATCCCAATTGCTTCCCAGTTAAACGTGGCAAACGAATGGATATCTTGACCGGCAATAACGAGTAGACACAGTACAAACGCAAAAATCGGCCCAAATGGGAACCATTTTGCATGGTAGCGTAATTCTTCGACTTTGTGTCCTTGTTTGACGAATGCCCTGCGAAAACGGAAATGAGAAATAGCAATCCCTAACCAAGCAATAAAACCAGTCAGCCCACTTGCAGCGACCAGCCACATATAGATTTCAGGACCCGCAATACTAGAAATAAATGTTAAAGCTCCCACGATCGTTGTGCCAATCAACGCCATCAAAGGAATTCCTCGTTTAGTAGTCAAACTAAATGTCTTGGGGGCGTATCCTTGTAATGCCAACGAATAAAGCATTCGGGTTGAAGCATACATACCAGAATTAGCCGATGAAATCACCGACGTCAAAATCACGGCATTCATAATGCTAGCTGCCCCAGCCAACCCAGCCCGACGGAACACTAAAGTAAACGGACTAATTTTGACATCACTTGCAGAAGAACCTAATAAATCAGGACTAGTGTATGGGATGATACAAGCAATGACAAAAATAGCTAAAATATAGAATAACAAAATTCGCCAAAAGACTTGATTAATTGCCTTGGGAACACTCTTCTCAGGAGTTTCGGACTCCCCAGCTGTAATCCCAATCAATTCAGTTCCCTGAAATGAAAATCCCGCAACTACAAAAACGCTCAGAATCATTGGAATTCCGCCGACAAATGGTGCTTTCTTATAGGTAAAGTTATTTAGATAAGTGGCATGACCACCCATGATGCCAAAAATTACAGCGACACCAATAACTAAGAAAATAATTACCGTGACAACCTTAATCAACGCCATCCAGTACTCAGTCTCGCCAAACGCTTTTACCGTTAAAGCATTAATTGCAAAAATTAAGATCAGCGCCACTGTACTCCAAACCCAGCCAGGTACGTTGGGTAACCAAAATTTCATAACAATGGAAACTGTACTGATATCAACAGCTAAGGTAATTGCCCAGTTAAACCAGTAATTCCAACCCATCGCAAATCCTAAAGCTGGATCCACATACTTTGTTGAATAGGTTGCAAACGAACCAGAAACTGGCATGTAAGTAGCCATTTCCCCCAAACTCGTCATCAAGAAATACACCATGATTCCCATTGCCACGTACGCAATCAGTGCACCAGCCGGACCAGCCTCTGAAATTGCTGACCCACTGGCCACAAATAATCCAGTTCCTATACTTCCTCCAAGTGCGATCATGGAGATATGCCGTGTCTTCAAAGATCGATCAATTGAATGATTCTCTTCCTCTGCCATAAAACTACTTCCTCCTTAAAATTCGAATTAAAAAGGCAATCTTATTTTTAACCAATAAAAAAAGCCTTTTTGCATAACAAATCGCCATACAAAAAGACTTACTAAATTTCTCAGTCAAATCGTAGATAGCGCCCCGTGATGTGTTTGAATGCATCACGACAGTCCCTGATTTATTAAACCAGAGCCCAACTCTAAGTTGAAAAAGCAACTTAAAATTTCGGCCAAACACCCTTTTGCAGCTTGTCTACAATGCTTTTTCATCTACAAGCTGTGACTGATGAGTTTGGCAACCTCTTCTTTCGATATGAATCAATTATATACAAGCTCAGTGTATCTGACAACACCAAGTGTTAATCATTCGTTAATTTTGTGCCCTGAATTTTCTCGTTTAACTTTTGAAACTGGGCATGTAACTCATTGTCAGAACCGTTCCAATCAATTCCCGGAACTGCAGGTTCACCCATAATTTTAACGAGCACATCATTCAAACTTTGATGTTTAAGATAGTCGCGCCACAAATCATCCGCCTGTTGAAATGTATCGTTTAATACATTCTTACCCCGTTCGGCAATCGGATGGGCCTCAGAAAACACATTTTCAATAAAGCCCATATCTGGATAAGTTTTAATGGGTCCTTCACTCGCTTCAACAATGTCTAGTAATGAAATTTCACTTGGCTTTTTGGCTAGTCGAAACCCACCATTATTTCCCGGAATTGAGGTAACCAAACCGGCAACAACCAGCTTACGCATAATTTTTCGCAAATAAGTCTCTGATCCTGTTAATCGATCGTGAATTACCGCCGTCGTCAACGGAATTGAGCGATCTTGTGTACACAGTAACGCAATAATACATGCTGCTTGTTCAAATCCTTTAGTGAGTTGCATAATGACCACCTTCTATAAATGCTTGCGCCGTTAATTGATAAAAATTTTCTTGTCGTGAAACCGGATTTAACACACTTGCCGGTAAAGTATGTTCACCGACTTTTTTAAAACTAAGATGTTCCAAAATAGCCGCGGATCGCTTATTTTCAGCATAGGTACTCGCCAATACGACATATGCATAGTTTTCATGAAAACTATGATTTAAAATTGATTGAACGGCTTCTGTCATATAGCCGTAACCCCAAAAATCTTGATTCACCATGTAACCTAATTCCAGTTTTAAAGGATCCCGTTCATGATTGTCACCTACCACTGGATAAAGTCCAATGCTACCGATAACTTCTGAAGTTTGCTTTAATGTCATAGCCCAAATGTTGGGTTGCATAAGTTGCTGTAAAAAATAATCACTTTCAAACGCATTTGTAGCCACGCGAAAACTAGCCATCTCCGCAATTTCTTTGTTTTCAACGATGGCACGCAATCCTGTTAAATCAGCCGGCACAAATGGTCGCAGTTTTAGCCTTGTGGTATAAATTTTTTTATTCACAGCTATCCCCGTTCATTACTTTCAACGTGTGATGTTAATATAAATTAACACATCAAAACGATCTACGTATAAGAATACCAGAATTTGTTCTCATAATGTACTTTTTTTGTCCAGTTTCAAAATGTTTCGTTGCTAACTTACTGCCACCCTTATCATACCGCACAACTAAACTAACGCGTGAAATTTTATCCGCCAGTTCCAATCAAAAAAAGAACCAGAAGTCATTTCACTTCCAGTTCTGCATCAATCAATATTTAAAAATCTCAAGGTGAAACTACAAAACTTATCTTGTTGCTTGATACGAAACCGTTCATGACAGCAAAATTAGATAAAATGCCGTCTTCCAGCAAATTTGGGCTGGGAACGTAGTGCGAGTTCTTGCGGCCGAGTTTGCCACAAGAATCGACATCGACTGGAGCAAGAAAGATTTTCGGAACGAAAATCATCATTACTAGGCGGAATAGTGGGCACGACTTGGAGCCGCAAGCCACGTCTCCAAGCTCGGCCTTTATCTAAGCGAAAACCGATAAGATAAACGACACTACTGAGCCCAGTTGCTTCCAGACTAAGTCTAATCTTTGCAATCAACACACTGATATAATAATTTTGATACTTTCAATCTTTAGTTAAAAATCGTTTAACAACTCAACAGCATAACTCAAAGCACAACTCGTATCGTTTGCTCCATTTTCACTGAAACCTTTTTGAGTGACACAACTAAGAAATTACCTTGATTAATCTCAGTTCGCGCAAAATCACTTTTTTCTTCACTAGGCATTGTAAACTTTTCAAGCATACGTGGTCCGTAATGATAGTCGGCATCTGCCAACCGTTTTCCATTCACCCACACTTCTGTGGGTTCACTGGCTAAAAATAGTGATACGTTATATTGGCGTGACATAGTTGACCCAGCAAATGTACCTTTGGCCGCCGCAATTATTAGCTTCACTGTCGACAACGTCGTTTGTTGAGAAATTTTTGTTATTTGCCGTTCTCCGTGCAAATAGTTTGTCGTTTTCCCATCATCTTCGTAAAGCACAAAAGTAGAATACCCACCCGGATAGATCAGTAATTCAACCTGACTTTTATCAATTTCATCGGGATGCTCCGTCGCATTAGCTAATGGTAAGATAGCTCCTGCTTTGACAAAAAGAGGCAATTTCCACAAAGGCGCCTCAAAATCACTAATTGTTTGACCGCCTTCGTAAGCATCCCCACTGAAAAAATCATACCAAGTGGTTTTGGCATCTGGGAGGTAAAGGCTAGCGCGTAAGTCCGTGCCATCAACTTGCAGCTGATAATTTTCAAAAATTGGCGCAATTAATAATGAATTTCCGCACAAAAACTGTTGATTAAGGCTGCCGCCGTACGTGAAGTCACTTGCTTCTAGCCAAAACGTGGGTCGGACGATAGGTGCCCCATTAGTCCGTGCTTCAAATGCCAAGCTATACAAATAAGGTAAAAGCCTAGTTTTTAGTTTTAAATAAAACCGATTAATCGCAAGAAAGTTGGCACCAAACTGACTTCCCAGATCCTTGGCCCGACTGCCCCAACCGTCCATCACAAGTTGTAAGGGAGTAAATGACTTCCACTGCAAATCTCTAGTTTGAATGACTGGATTGTCGCCGCTATAAATACCATCAATATCTGAGCCAATATTGGAATTTCCAGACAATCCGGCACTCAGGTAAGTGGGTATTTGAAAACGAATATTTTGCCAATCTGATCCTGCTTGATCGCCAGTCCAAACACTCGCAAAGCGTTGGGTACCTGCCCAGCCATCGACCGTCAAAATGAACGGTCGTTTTTTATGGACAGCAGTTAATGTTTGGGCAGCCTTAGCGATTCCATTTAACCCAAATGTGTACCCAGCCCCAACCCAAGCCACATCTGTTTTAATTGCAGAAATCCCGCCGACTTTGGCTTCGGCTGCCAAATTACGTTCACCTTTTTGAATGTTCTGTGCATTTGGGGGTACCAACTGTTCCTGCGTCCATAGGCCAGTGGCTACTCCATGTTCATGCGCATATTTTGAAAACTGGCTTAAGTTTTGTAAGTCTCCCGCAAAACTATCGGTCTGCCCATAACCAGCTCCGTAACCGTCATTTGGTAAAAACCACCCCAGTGGCAGTTGTTTTTGATGATACCGATCAATAATGGCACGCGCAGAAAATTGATAATTCTTATTCTCGCCATTTAATGACTCCCAAACTCCTGAAACAGGATCTCCTTGTTCATCAACGGTTGTAAACGAAACATGTCCTGTTCCGTAAACATTAGGAACCATTGTTTGACCTTCAAAACTAATTTTTCCAGGACGCTCCGTATTAAACGACTTCGGATTGAGTGGTTGATATTCTTTATAAGTTTTCCCATCCGGAAACTGAATAGCGCCATCACTGTCTGGACTTACTGGAAACCAATAGTCACGGTTATATGCGTTTAAATGGGCAGGATAAAAACTGTAGAGTGGATTGAGCGGTAGCAGTCCTGTTAACTTGTGATAGCCATGAATTAATTTTGCTGGTGTTTCCCCAAGAATTACAAAATAATCGAGTTGCGGATCTTCATGTGTCAATTGAATAAACCGGGGATCGCTAAAATCATAACGCCCTTTTGTAAAAGTATTAAAAAGAATGCCATAACCACTTGTCGTAAAGAAAAATGGCTCTGGGGAAGTCACCCCACCATCAGTCCAGCGATTTGTGTTTTCAATTGCAATTTCTTTACCTTTCAAAGAATACTTCCCATTTTGCATCCCTCCGCCAAAATAATAAGTTTCTGGTGTGCTGGGTAACCGCAAGCTTAAATGAGTCTTTTCTTTATTACGAGTAGGCATCCGATTTTGTTTAAAATAGACTTTTCCCGTTTCGTCATTAATAGTGAAATGCCCAGAGGTCTGATCAAACTCAAGATGAAACTGGTCAGTGTTCAATCCAGTTTTCGAAGATTCTCCATGTGCTGTCAAAAAATCTTGGGTCAATAAAGGAGTTCCCACCTTTTGAGCACCACTGCCACTGGCAACTGTTTCATCGCCTAAAGTCGGGATATCCACCGCTTTGGGAATTGTCGCTTGTCCATTAAAATTTCCTGTCGAATTGACCATGACCCGCACAATGTTTGCCTGCACAAAAAACAGTTGTCCCTTCAAACCATCTTTTGTTGTAAATTTGATTTTTCGATGCGCGTTTTTAAAATTTGTAAGTTGATCCATATGATCGCTTCCTCTCAGCGACAAGTTTTTAATTGTGCTTATGAATTATATTGACCATTATACCTATTTAGTCGGCAAAGAAGTACCTTGAATTAAAGAAAGATGATAGTTCTTTTCATTCGTTAATTTTTGATGGACAAAGAATATTTTCAAAACCCACTCAATCGTCCTGAACCTGTTTTATGGGCGAATCAGTCATTTTTGGCACTCTTAATGTGATATAATTTTTATGTTTAAAGAATGTTTTAAATCAATCTAAAAATAAGATTTATTTAACATTAATTCGGTATGCTAAGTTAAGCACCAACTTTAATTAATAATTGCTTCAGGAGGCAAAACAATGAATGAGGACCAAACGCCCAAAAGATCCGACCTGCACAACCATTTTAATGTTCCCCCGACCCGCACTGAGATGCACCAAGACATGGAAGGCCGTGACCCACAGAAACGGCCACGAAAACATAGACGGAGACGCTTTATTATCGCAATTGTGGGAATTTTAGTCATTGTCCTCGGCGTATTTGCTGCCTATAAGTGGTATTCCGCAAAAAAGGCAGCTAATTCTGTTTTCAACAGTGCTAATATTCAAAAGGCTCGGGATGTTTCTTCAGTCATAAAAAAAGGTAAACCAATTTCAATCCTCCTTCTTGGAACTGATACTGGTGCCTTAGGTCGGAACTATCGTGGTCGGACTGATACCATCATTATTGCCACCCTAAATCCTAAAAAGAAAAAAATGACACTGACGAGTATTCCGCGTGATACTGCCCTTTCAATTCCGGGTTACACACAATACGCGCCTTCCAAATTAAATGCGGCTTATTCATTTGGCGGTGCGGGTACCAGCATTAAATCAATTCAGCAGTTATTAGATGTCCCAATTGATTTCTATGGTTTAATTAACATGGGCGGTCTTGAAAAAATTGTGAACGGTGTTGGAGGTGTCACGATTACCCCGACTCTCACCTTTAAGTATGGCGCTGCCAATGTTGTCAAAGGTAAAAAGATCCGACTTGCCGGTAAAGCTGCATTAGACTATTCGCGGATGCGTGATGATGATCCTCAAGGAGATTATGGTCGTCAAAAACGGCAACGACAGGTATTAATGGCAATTCTGCGTAAGAGTGATTCTTTAACCACTTTACTTAGTCAAAGCTTTTTAACTTCCATCAAAAAGCAAACACAAACTGATTTAACTTTCGATGAGATTGTGGCACTTTCCACAAAGTACCGTGTCGCTACTCATCATTTGAAATCAACTCATTTGCAAGGAACGACGCAATTAATCAACGGTCAAGATTATGAGGTTGCGAGCCAAACTGAAATGCAACGGGTTACAAACTTTATTCGAAAAGGATTAGATCTCGGACATAAATCAACTGGAACATCTAATCTAACAAGTGTGACAACCGGAACTGGTTATTCAGATACAACGCAATCTAACGGACAATATTAAATCAAACAAAAAAATACCTTCGTAGGATTTTAATCCCAGCGAAGGTATTTTTAATTTTAACTTAACGCACTTCCATAAATCCAACCAATCTTCTTACCACCGTAATAACAACGGTAATAAGGTGTTTTCACGTCGTCACGATAAGCAATATTGTCAATTTTCACTACTTTACCTGCGTAAGTTTTGCCATAGTTCAGGCGTTTGACCGTATACTTACTTGCTGTGACGTGATTTAAAAAGTCGTGGCCGGGAACTTTTTTGACCGTCATTTTCGAATTGATCGTTTTGTAGGTTACGCGAACACCAAGTGCTCCACCGTAAATCCAGCCGATCCGTTTGCCTTGGTAGGCACAACGATAATAAGGAACTTTGGTGCCATCTCGATACGCGATGTTATCAACCTGAACTGTTTTACCCGCATAGGTTTTCCCATAATGCAATCGTTTGTTTGTATACATACTGCTGGTAACATGATTATAAAAATCATGGCCAGGGGTAACTTTCACATCCATTGTTTTTGTGGTTGCCGTGTAGGTCACGTGTTTAGCAAGTCCACCACCGTAAATCCAACCAATCAATTTACCGTTATAATATGCACGATAGTAAAGTGTCCCGGTACCACTACGTTTTCCAGTGCAATCAATTTGAACGGTCTTTCCTGCGTACGTTTTGCCATAATTTACTCGTTTGGTGGTGTAATTGCTCTTAGGCACATGATTATAGAAATCATAACCCGGAACCGTTTTAACATCCATGGTCAAGCTGGTATTCGTATATTTCACACTTAAATGTTGCAGACTTGTGTAATAGCTCTTGACCAGTTGATAAAACTCGGCCATTGTGTATCCCTGACCGAAGTATGTTTTACCCGTTTTTAAATAGTACCCATATGGATCAGTATGGGTAGAACCACCAAAGTGTAAAGCAACAGCTTTGTGTGACCAAACTGTCCCTTTATAATCATAACAAGCATCATTTGGCGTTAGCTTATATTTATTTAGCAAATATGCTGTATACCACGCCGCATTAGCCATTTCACGGGCAAATGCCTTCTTAGAATGAACCTCAATTTGCTCAAACTGAACAAATTTTCCGTTTCCAGGATAACCAACTCCCCAAGATAAGTAGTTGGTATTCGCAATATTAATAATATGATCCGCATCCACAAAACTGTGGACAAAAGCGTCATTATAGTGTGCTTTCATATATGCAATTTCATTGTAAATTGTAGAACTGGGATTAGCGGTTTCATGAACCACAACCCCTTCAGGCTTCCCATAGCCCTTGTTATAATTATAATGTGGAAATCCACTCCAAATAGAAGTCGTAATTCCTACCGGTTTAATTTTGATTGCTGTAATGTAGCTGTTTACTGACTGTGCCTTAGCCGAAATGCCCCCCATTAACAGACTAAGCAATAAACCCAATGTCATCAAACAACCTGCTATAACTTTATTTCTTTGTGTATCCTTCAAAAATATTCCTCCAATGTCTCCCCTGTGTCCCATTAACTACTATGTATACTTTCATACTAACATTTTTAGACTCCTAATCAGATATCATCATTTTTACAGTTTTATTACATTCCCCTCGATGCGCGTTTTAAAAGAAGCTTTTTCCACAATTTATTCAATAATTCGGCAATTAGGAAGCCAATCGCAATCGAACCCGTAATTTCAATCACTTCCGTCAAAAATCGCATGCCTTGAGCCGCGTTTCCTAACGCAATGTTACGGACCATTTGATAAGCTTGTCCGCCGGGCACTAAGGGAACCAAACTCGGGATATTAAAGATCAACATGGGCATTTTCATTCTTCGCGCCGCAATGTCACTCAAAATTCCGATCGCCACGGATGCTAACAAATTGGTCAGCGCAATCCCAAAATTGAGGTTGATCAGGGCCCAATAAATAAACCAGGTAACGGTGCCAATTGAACCGGCAATAAGCAACGCACGATGCGGAATATTAATAATAATGCCAAAGCCGACCGTGGCAATAAACGCAAAACACAACTTAATTATCATAATCATCAGTGAGTTTCTCCTTAAAAGAATCTAAATACAAAGGCAATGCCAAAGCCAATTGCAGATGCCGTCAGCAAGGCCTCTATTCCCCGTGCTGGGCCGCTTACAAAATGTCCGTTTAAAATATCACGCACCGCGTTTGTTAACGGCACACCAGGCACCAGTGGCATTACAGCACCAATGATAATGTTATCTACCGAATGACCTAATCCCATTCGAACCGTCAACACCGCCATAAACCCAATTAAAAGCGATGAAACAAATTCACTGATAAATTTAATATCCAATGTTTTATTAATCGCATAGTAAATCGCAAACCCAATAGCTCCAATGATTGAGGTAACGCCAATATCATAAAAATTATTACAAAAAATCGTCATTAATGGTCCACTGACCAGCGCAGCACCCAACACCTGTAACCAAAACGGAAAGTATGGCACAGCTTCATCAACAATTTTTAGCTGATCGAAGAATTCAGTTAACGTAATTTTTTTAACCGCATAATCTCTTGAAAGTCGATTAACCCAACTCACTTTTTCTAAATCAATGTTTCGGCGACTAACACTTTCAACCTGAGCATTCTTTTGGTCCGGAATCGACATGATAATTCCTGTCACAGTCGAAAACACCTGTGCGTCTGGATAACCCGAATTTGTGGCAATCCGCATAATCGTATCTTCTGCACGAGCCATTTCTGAACCATTTTCAATCATAATTCTTCCTGCCAATAAACAGGTATCTAATACCAAATCGGTTTCTTTCACCATTGTCACCCCGTTGATTAATTAAAGTCTATTATGCCATAGCCCCACCAACAAAACGACCAGAAATTAAACATTTATTCAAGTTAGAGCGTTAAATAAAAAAAGACATAAAAAAAGCCAGGAACCGAAATTCCTGACTTGATAAATTCTAATTTTAAATTAGTCTTTGTTTACGTTAACTGCTTGTGGTCCACGGTCACTTTCTTCTACATCGAAAGTAACTGCTTGGCCTTCTTCAAGAGTCTTGAAGCCGTCGCCTTGGATAGCTGAGAAATGTACGAATACATCGCTACCGTTTTCGCGAGTAATAAAACCAAAACCTTTGTCTGCGTTAAACCATTTAACTGTACCATGTTCCATAATAGAAAATCCTCCTGAGTGCTTTTTGCACTAAATATTTTAATACTTGATCCGGTGCAAATTGGGGATATTTCTTTATGAAACGATCTTACCAAAATTACCTAACCAAAATACAATGTAATTGTACCATATCAATTTAGAAAAAGATACCCACTTTTAAAATTAAGTCCTTATTTATTTAATTTCTTAATTTTCAATTGGCTATCAATCTCCGTATGGCTATCATAACAGCTTTTTAACTGACATACAACTTTCGGTTGATTTTCGTGAATCACAAAAGCCAGTTTAGAAAAATTAGTCATCCTGAACAAAAACATAATGGGCAGCTTTATAACTGATTTGTCGTTCATCAACTTTTGATTCATTATCAATCAGTTTAACAGTCGTTGCACCCTCAAACGGCGCGTGGTGAATCACTTGAATCTTATCACCAATATCTAAATCAATCTCATCCAAATAATTTAAAAGTTCACGATTATCAATAAACCTATCAACTACCACCGTACTGCCTTCTTTAACATCTGCTAACAAAGTATGACTATCTTCTTGATAGTTCCCTTCCTTATCAGGAATTACTCCACCATGCGGACAGTGTGTTGGGTAACCTAAAAATTGATCAAGAGAATCCAACAATTTTTCACTTGTCACATGTTCTAATACTTCTGCATCATCATCCACTTCAGATAACTTGTAGGATAATTTCTCAACTAAGAAAGTTTCCCACATACGATGCTTACGGACCATAATTTCAGCAATTTGAATACCTTTGTCAGTTAACGAAATTCCAGAGTAAGGCGTGTGTTTTGCCAAACCTTCCTCAACTAACTTCGTAATCATCTCAGTTACTGAACCGGCTGCAATGTTCAGACCCATTGCAATTTGCTTATTTGATATTTTCTTTGATTTTCCGCCTAGCTCAAAAATAATTTTAAGATAGTCTTCCTTCATCGGGGTCAATCTATTCACCTCATTTTGTTAATACTACTTTTATAACTCATTTGAATCAGAAATACAACTAAGGTACCCCAAACTTTAATTTTACACTTTTAATAGTTAAGGTCTATACTTAAGACGTAATAAGTTAAGTTAGGAAGGGCTGTTATGAGTAATTTAGTTTCCATCACGCAATTAGATTCGGATAATCAGGCTAAAGCCGTCCGATCTTTTGCACAGTTTTACATTCGACTCTATAAAGCCGAAAGTCTCGAAATTATTTCGTCGTTTGTTCCCGCAGGTTATCTTAGCGATATTAACGCTTTTATCGCCCGAAATCGTTATTTAACCCATGCCAATTTGTTGGATTTAAGCCTAGCCACTTCCAGTAACGACTACATTCAGGTCATGGAGCATCTTGATCAAAAGTATAATCTTACCGGAACTCCTGAGATTCCTTGGGATACTTGGTTTATCTCCCATCACAAACAGCTTGTGAGCGAAAGTTAAGCCTCACTAACTGGCATTAAATATCATGCCGATCACGCGTAAATAGTTCATTACTTTTTCCACGAAAAACTTCAGCTTGTAAAGTCACGTGATCTACGTGATATTTTTTTTGCAATAAATTCTCTAAATGCCGATAAACAGGCTCAACATCACTCAATAATTGATCGTTCAAATTAATATGTGCAGAAAACATAATCCGGTTTTCATCAATTTGCCAAGCATGAATGTGATGCACATTGACAACCCCGGGCTCTTGCAACATATCGTGCTTCATAGCTTCAAAATCTAGATTGGGCGCACCTTGCATCAAAATATTAATTGCTTCTTTTAAAACAGGCCAAGTTTCCCACATAATGTAGACTGAAATTAAAATTGTCACAATCGGATCAACAATATCAATGTGCCAAACCTGAATAATAATGGCTCCAATCACAATTCCAAATGATGACAATGCATCGCTTAAAATGTGGAGATAGGTCGCTTTTATGTTTAGACTTCCCTTTGCACCGCTACTCAACAGCAATGCTGAAATAAAGTTAGCCAGTGTTCCGACAATCGCCACAATCAACATGTTCCCCCCATTTACCGGCTCGGGGTTCAAAATTCGCCGTACACTTTCAATAATCAGGAAAAAAGAAACGACAATTAAAAATACGGAATTCATAAATGCAGAAATAATTTCTGCCCGGCGATACCCGAATGTTTTGGACATATTTGAATTTTTAAGGCCAATTCGACTTGCAACATACGCCAAAACGACGGATGCAGAATCGCCCAGGTTATGAAATGCATCTGACAATAAAGCTAGACTACCTGACAAAACACCACCAAAAAGTTCGACCACTGTGATTAAAGCATTTAAAACGGTCACAAGTAAGAAACGCATCCCACTCATTTTCGAATTCTTATGCATCTGTATCTCCCCCTCCGTGCTAATTATCAACTAAAATAAATCACTACGCAAGCCTTGGTCAGCTTCCAAACAACTTAGATTTCGAGGACGTTGATTCAAGTTACAAAAAAAGCCAGAAAATTCACTTTTCTAGCTTATACGTTCTTTATTTAATGATTTTAAAATTGCTGTTCACAGACGCCGTAATCACGGGATGTTTCTGTAAATAGTCGGCAATTAACTCTGACATAGCCTCCGTATTTTCACGAATTATCTTACCTTCAGAAAACATAGGATAGTGTCCACCACCAACCGCTCGATATTTATTAAGCACAATTTCGAACGAATCATTTGGCGCAATCACATGTCCCTTGTTCATCAGCCGAACCACACGTTTGCCAACTGGCTTTGAAATGTCTAATGTGTAATCAATGCCTTCGTACATATCGTAATTGTAATGACGTTTTTTGGGTGATAAATAGCGGGGATTCACAATTAATTTACCCTGTTGATTAATCATGAAATACTTGGCACTCACTTCCAGAGCTGCCCGCAGATCCGCGCCCGAAACTCGTAAAACAGCTAGAGAATTCGGATAAACATAATTGGTAACTACCTCACGCATGGTGATTTGTTCATCAAAACCAGTCGCTTCATTGTTAAAGAGCGCGGTAGCGGAAATAGAAGTCCCTGTGGCCGCCATTTGCACCTTTTGGATAAATTCAATAAACGCCGATTCCTCAACTCTAGCTTTAAAAGGATCCGTAATCTTCATATCTCCTTGAACTTTTCCCAATGGTTGATCCAACCATGACTGTGTATCGGACTCTACATCCGTCATGATTGCCTTTATTTTTTTATGTAATGGAGATTTTCCCGTTGAAATCAGTTCTGAACTGGCCCCAACGACCATATGCTTTTGCTGCGGATCGATCTTCAACGTAATTTTACCAACTGCTGCACCGCGATGCCCTGCTTGAACAACTGGGATACCAAACAACTTGGTTGCAATTAATCGATGCTGATGTGCAGAAACTAAGGCGTCAATGCCCTTAACTGTTTTCAACAATTCATAACCTACATTTTTGCCACGTAACGATTCCGTTTCTTGACCAGATTTTAAATCACGTTCAAAACCACCATGATACACAACAATAATGACATCAACTTTTTTTCTTAACTCTTCAACATAATGTCTGGCAGTTTTTAAAACTTTTTTAAATTGTAGTCCCTTAATATGAACTGGATCTTCCCAAAATGGAATATAAGCCGTCGTTAACCCCAGCACAGCGATGCGCACGCCTTGTTTATCAAAAATTCGATAAGCACCGTTCGCAATTGATTTTTTTTGCTGATCCAAAATATTCGCAGATAAAACTGGATAATCCGTGCTTTTAATCGCTTTTTTTAAATAATCCAATCCATAATTAAATTCGTGATTACCCAACACTCCCACATCATAACCAATGGCATTATAGGCCCTTAGCAAACGTTGTGGTGCAGGTGGCGTACTAAATTTAGCCAGGTATTCAGTCAGTGGGGATCCTTCCAAAACATCCCCCGCGTCAACAGTTAAAACGGGTCCTGTCGCATTTTTGCATTCGTTTTCAATAACTTGCGCAGCCTTCAAGAGACCAAAGGGTAAGTTCAAATGACGTTTTACAAAATTGGTAGGATAGACAAATCCATGCACGTCACTCGTTGAAAGAATCGTTAAATTAAATGTCAAGATTTCACCTCCCACAAAACTTTTTGATACTGTCGATTTTACCACAATCCTATCTAATCGTGACGATTAATTACAACGTATTTGAATAGGTTGAAGGTTGAGTTGATAAATTATTCCTATTTTTTAATAAAAACGGCAAAATTACGCGTTTTTTTGATTGACCAATTTCTTGTAACTTTATATACTATGGGTACGTAAATATAGAAATGAGGTAACCCCAAGTGGTTTACAAAGTTGATTTCAAGGAAGTTTCCACCGTTGGATTAGAAAGCTCACCAGTTGCACCTGCTTTAGCGGGTTTACGTGCAAACGAAGCTCGATATTATTGGAATAAATATAAACACGTTTTTACCACCGTTCCCGCTAATGAAGATCCTGATACCCTTGTCTGGATTGAAAAAATTTTATCAGAACGAGACATGCACTTTGCTGCTACACCTTTAGAAGTCACCCATTTTGAAGTTGAAGGGATCAAAATGGCCTATGTTTTTTACGAAAATGGACTAGTCGTTAATGTCATGTACAGTATTGCTGATGACGGAAAACGAGCTGTGGGTTTTAAACTCTCTGAAGGTATGGATGTTCCTAAAGAATTTGAGGGCAAGTTCAAGTTTGCCCATCAAAAATCCAAACTGGCAGGCGTTATTCGTGGCTCATTCTTCGTCATTAAAGGCAACTACTAACGAAAAAATAGAGCAGGCAAAAACATAGTTTTTGCCTGCTCTTAAATTACAGATTTTTAATGTTGACTGTGTCTTCCCTCAGACCTAGGTTCTACAACCTTCGCTACAAAGTTATACAACAATTTATACAACCAGCGGGCAATTGCTAACCAAGCCACCGCTAAGAAGAATGCCCCAAATACATCAGAAGGATAATGTGCGCCAAGGTAAATTCGTGAATACATCACCAGAACAACCCAGATGATAAGCCCAATTTGACTCACCTTTTGAATGGTTGTCGAGCGGATTTGGCTGACAAAGAACCACAGGATAAAGAAAACAATGATGACAGCCCCAAAGGTATGACCACTTGGAAAACTATAACCACTTTCTGGAATAATTTGATTCCATCTTGGTCGGGCGCGTTGCACAATTTCTTTAAATATGTACGCAACGACGTCCCCTCCGCCAATCGTGGCTAACGTCCAAATAGCATCTACTCGCAAACGCATAAACCATAAAATAGCCGCAATGATCACCGCATAAACAATCGCAAATGACGGTTCTGCAATCTTGGAAACAAGTGTCATTAATGTTGTTTCAAATTCAGGTAACGAGTCTTGCACAATGCCAATGATACCCGTATCTAGTTTTAACAGTAAGGCAGAATTTGCCTTAATTGCCAACAACAATAAAACGAAAATTAATCCCGACATCCACGCGTATCTAGTCGAAATTGAGTTTTGATTTTTTAACATAATCTACTCCAAATCATTTATTTTGATTCCATTCTGCTTTGAACTCGTCTAAAAAATCCGTCAAAACAGTCGTTCTTTGATCCGCAATCTGCTTTGCGGCATCAGTATTCATTAACCCAGCCAATTTCAACAATTTTTCATAAAAGTGATTAATCACAGTTTCATTTTGGCGGTATTGTGCATGTGTCATTTTGTCTCGCGGAGCAATTTTGGGATCATACATCACGTGCCCGTGAGCACCACCATAATAAAATACCCGTCCAATTCCAATTGCGCCGATGGCATCCAAACGATCAGAATCTTGAACTATTTGACCCTCTAACTTCAACTTATAATGATGCTCAAGATTCTTAGAAAACGACATGTGGGTAATAATATCAAAAATGGCCTCAATTCGATCAGTCCTAACTTTTTGATCTTGTAAAAACTGCTTCACTTCCGCCTCAGCAGTCGCCTGATTGTCCACAATTTTTTCATCAATGACATCATGCAATTCTGAGCTTGCCAAAACGATAAACAAATCGGTTGCTTCAGTTTCGGAAGCCAACCGTTTGGCCATTTTGACGACCCGTTGAATGTGTGCATAATCATGTCCTGTTCTATCATCATTTAACTTAGAAAACACAAATTGGTCAATAGCTTCCAACGTTGCTTGTTCTTCGTTTGTCAAATTTTTCATTTCACCCCGCATACTCTACAACCTGTAATTTACGTACGACCGTTACTTTTACCTGTCCAGGATAGGTAACTTCTTGTTCAATTTGATCTTTCACATTTCCAGCAAGTTTTTCGATACTCTTATCAGAAGTTTGATTAGGTTTGACGATCACTCGTAATTCCCGTCCTGCTTGAATAGCATAGCTTTCCTGTACGCCAGGATATTTATTTGCAATGCCCTCTAAACTAGAAATTCGTTGCAAATAATCAGCAGCAGATTCACTACGAGCACCCTGACGAGATCCAGAAATTGCATCGGCAGCAGCTACTAAATCAGAAATCACATATTTAGCTTCGACATCCCCATGATGAGAGGCAATGGCATTAATCACAACGGGATCTTCGTGGTATTTGGTAGCGAGTTCTACCCCTAATTCCACATGGGTAGCTTCCACATCCCGGTCAATTGATTTACCAATATCATGTAAGAGACCCGCACGTTTAGCCAAATCCACATCTTCACCCAATTCTGCAGCAAACACGCCTGCTAGATTAGCAGCTTCAATAGAATGATCCAAAATATTCTGGCCATAACTCGTTCGGAAATGCATTCGACCAATAAATTTGATCAAATCTGGATGAATATTTTTAATGTTTAATTCATTAATTGCTTGTTCGCCAAACCCGCGGATCAGCTCATCCACGGTTCGAACGGTTTGGTTCACAATTTGTTCCACAATGTCTGGATTAATGCGGTTAGCTTGAATAATCTGGGTCATTGCCCGTTTTGCAATTTCACGACGTAAAGGATCATATCCGTCTAAAGTAATTAACCGTTGTTGATCATCAATATTGATATCAATTCCGGTTAACGCCTCTAAAGCTCGCACATTTTGACCAGCATTCCCAATGATTTTGCCTAACGCCTCATTGGACGGCACATCCATCGTTCGGTTGGATGGAAAAATATGCGAACGAATACCACTGTGCTCAATTGCATGGGCAATTAAATTTTTAGCTTCTTTTTCACTACTGCTTTGATACTCAGCCTCCGCATTGCGAACTGTGCGTTTGCCTTCTTCTTTCAGATCACGTTTTGTTTCGTCCAAAATGTAATCTTGCGCCTTATCGTGACTCATTTCCGCAACATCCTGCAAAGTATCTTCACGTTTTGTGATTAGCTCTGCTGCTTGTGCGCGGACATCCTTTAATTCTTGACGATTCTCTTTAACAGTTTCTTGCTTACTCTTAAATGTATCAAACCGTCGATTTAAAAGATCTTCTTTTTCTTTTAAAACCTGGTCACGTTGATCAAGCCAATTTGACTTGCGTTCATTGTCTTGGACGTCAGTCGTAATTTCTTGGTCAATTGATTCTTGGTAAGCAAGCGTTTCTCGTTTGCCCTTATTTAAGGCTCGTTTTGCTTCGACTTTCCCCGCTTTTTCGGCATCATTCAGAATTTGTTGCGCCTGTTCGTGAGCCAAGCGTAACTGTCGTTGGTGTTCAACTTTTCGAATTTCAAAACCAATTGCAATGGCAATCACTAAAGCAACTATACTCACAACAAACATCTGAAATCCCTCCTTTTAGTTATCGTTAAATTCACACCTATCATTATATCACAATGTTTTTACCCGCCACTTTGATTTTTCGTTAACGTTTTAATAAATTATCAGACTTATTGTAGCCAAAACAAAAAGCACCTTTCAAGAACCTGCTCAACTTGAAAAGTGCCTGGGGATAGATCTAAACGCCAATCTAAAAACTTAAAGTTTCAAGGTACATATTGTTTCAATTACGATTCCTTATGCTTTCTAGGATTCAGTAGGAAGCATAGTCAAAGCGTATTTGTACGCGTCTAATTAAAAAATCTTTCACAAAACTTTTTTCTTAAAAACGTTGCAACATGATAAGCATCAGCCCATCCAAAAAATCGACCGATATTGCAGGTATTGCTTGGCACTTAGATCGAACCCTACCCCAGTCAACAGCGTATCATCTTTAAAACCAACTCACAAGTAAAAAGCCATAAGTTAACGAATCTTTTTCATTTGATCCGGATACCATTGATGATAAAGGCGATCAATAATCTTCATGGTTGCTAAGGTAACGGTAGGACACATCACATCACTTGACTGTTCTCCTTGCAAAATTTGCTCAGAAACATGGTTGAATTCATATACGAACTCACTATTTTGAGGATGTGTTATTTGTTGAATCTTTTTACCAACCTTTAGTTCATAGGAGTCAGTTTTCCAGTAATTTGGTACCATCAACGATCCCTCGGTTCCCCAAAAAGTCATTTGACTAGGCACTTGTTCACTTAGCGTTGTCATGAAAATACTAGCCAATTGACCCGAACCCAACTTGAGGTTCAGCTGCGTTTGATCATCTGCCTGTACACCTACTCGACTAACCTGGCCTTGATAATCCGTAATCTCAGTTTGTAAAACTAATTGCAGATATTCCAAACTATATGATGCGCTTCCGTAAAAGGCACCACCGCCTACCGTTACATCATGAAACCACGGAATTTTTTCTATCCCAGGGTGTGATTCTTGAACGGTAATGGCGCAAATTTTACCAATAGCCTGTTTATTTAGTAATTGGTCGCGTACCTGTAACGTAATTGGCAAAAAGGCAGCCTTTTGACCCTCCATTAGAAAACACCCTTGTTTTTTAGCCAGCGCAAAAAGCTCTTTTGCCTGCACATAAGTTAGCGTAAATGGTTTTTCCAGCAACACGTTTTTATGGTGTTGTAAAGCTAATTTGGCACCGGAATAATGGCCTGCGTTCCATAATGGCACATAAATAACATCCACATTGTCATCTTCGCAAAGTTCTACATAGCTACCATATGCTTGTGGAATGTTGAATTGATCTGCAGCCTGTTTCGCCTTTGCCAAACTCCGTGCAGCAATCGCAACCACTTCACTATTGGGCGATTCATGAATGCCTGCCACAATCCGTGGCACAATGGAAGCTGCCCCCATAATGCCATACCGAACAACTTTTTGATTCATCTAGATTGCCTCAAAGATTAGTCTTTTTTATCTTCTGACTCGTTGCCTTCATCAATCATGCGCCATTCACCTTCGCCAGCTTTGGAAATATCATTCACAAAACCAGTGACCATCTGTGCCCGATCCATATCTTTTTCTGCCAACACGTTCAAGCCTTTACCAGTTGTCATTGGTAAACCAAGTTCAAACTGTTCGGTTTGCATTTTTCCTTCCGCAAAAGCCACAACCCAGTCTTTTGTATCAATTTGGGTGTATAAGAAGAATAGAGAATAATCGTCTGCTAAATAAGCTGGAACTGCCCAAACATTTTCACCAACTTCTTGCATGTCGTTGCCATTGAAATTATATTCACTGGCATTTTTCTTAGAAATACCGTGATTCAAAACCATTAACATTTGTTCAAATTTTTTGTCGCCTAAAGCTAATTCAACTTCTTGGTACTCATCATTATCTTTACTCAATTTGTTTACCTCATTTTTAATTTTATTGTCTTCCTTGATTTTATAATAAAACCGGCGTAAAAGATACCAAGAGACTTACAAAGACCAGAAAGAATTACGTACTATTAAAAAACCGAATCCAGAAAACTAGATTCGGTTACCTCATTTTATTAATTTTAATTTCTAAGCGAAAACAGGTTGTGTTGTCACAATTGGTTTTTGCATATGATCATACATATGATCGCCAATCCTTTTTGTCCCAACTTTCTTAAAGCCATGTCTTGCATACAATCGCTTGGCATTCGGATTTTTGAAATCCACATTTAGCCCAATAATTGTATCCCCATCTTGACGCACAAACTCTGGCAAGGAGCGCAACAATCGGCCACCAATACCTTGGCCTTGATAATTTGGATCAACCGCAATGGAATCAAGGTACCACTCATTTTTAAAGGCTTCTAAATCAGGATCCAGCACATCACCATCAAAAATATTTGCCTTGAGGGTAATTCGGTCAATAATTGCATCCAGATCTTCTTCATACTGATCAGGATAGCCAAATGCAACACCCACGACTTTACCAGTTGTTTGATCCTCCGCTACAATTGTTGTAGCCTTTTCACCGGTATAGGCGTCAGTTTGGTATGCGCGTTGTAACACCCGCATCCAGACAGGGTCGGGGACATCATCCAGCTCATCTAACTCCATTTCATCATAAATAATATTAATCAATGGGGCTATCTGGCCGGCATCATCTTTATCAGCTTCACGTATAATTATCACAAAAATCCTCCTTTAATCTAATTAATAGGTTACGGGAAGACCATCAAAATGTAAAGTAGTTTGCAAATATGAAAAATGTCTATTTATTCTTACAAAACATTTCATAGTAACCAACAGCCGCAATGGCTTGTGAGGAACGGATTCTACCTTGCGCAATTAATTGTTTCAAGTGACTATAACGAATCAGTTGACTATTCACAAACTCGTCACTGTCGAAGTGTTGAGATTCTGTTTTTTGAGGTTCAATTTGCGCCAAAATTAGCGTTACCTTTTCGGTGGAAAATCCCGCTGATACCGTTGAAGTCGTCATAATTTCAGTTTTCGTAGTTTGATACCCAGTTTCTTCAATTAATTCCCGTTTAGCAGCCTGCAAAGGCGTTTCTCCTTCATTAATCAAGCCTGCAGGTAATGACAAACTTTCTGCGTTAACCCCAACTCGATATTCCGTATTTAATAAAACATGTTGGTTGGGTGTAAATGCCAAAATTGTGACGGTGGAACCATGTAAAATGACGTCCCGATCTATCGTTAAGCCATCTGGAGTCTTAATTTTTTGTTGGCTTAACGTGAAAATTGGTCCTTTATAGATTTGCTTTGAATCCAGGATTTTTCCTGGCAATCCTTCATTTTTAAACATTTTTCAAATTCTCCATATCTTCAGGAATTGCAACTTTGAATTCATGCTTCTGCTCTGTCAACGGATCCACAAATTTTAAAGAAGTAGCGTGCAAGGCTTGTCGAGAAATTCCCATCTCCATGGGACCATCATACAGTTGATCACCTAACAAAGGATGTCCTAAACTCGCAAAATGGACCCGAATCTGATGTGTCCGACCAGTTAACAACTCTGCTTCAACTAACGCATAGTCGCCATATTGACGTAACACTTGAAAACGTGTTTTTGCTTGTTGACCTTCAGGATTAACTTCTCGATGAATACCATCTTCGGATCTTACAATTGGTTTATCAATTATTCCCTTCTTTTCTGCCATTGTCCCGCTGACAAATGCCCAGTACTTTTTTTCAATTTTATGATTTTCAATTTGAGGAGCTAAAACACTGACCGCCAAACGATTCTTTGCAATTAGCATCACTCCACTTGTATCGCGGTCTAGACGGGTAATGACATGCGGAATTAAATCTTTACTGCCGTTATTCTTTAAATGCCCTTTAACGCGATTTACAACAGTGTCTTCTCGATTGCTGGGGCCCGGAACAGATGTTAAACCAGCTGGTTTATTAATCACTAACCAGTTTTCATCTTCAAACACAATTTCAAGTGGTTCGAAACTGAATGGAACTTCAGGATCCGATTTTTCCTTTGGTAACTGCAAATTTAATTTTTCCCCAGCCTCCAGGGTGTCAGTTGTACTAACTTTATGACCTTCAATTCTCATCGTGCCTTCGTGCTTGGCACTACTAATCAGGCGGTGACTAAATCCCTTTGACTTCAAAAAAACTCTAATTTTCATTGATTCATCAGTTGTGTTTTGCAAATTAATAATCATTTATATTCTCCATTGTTGGCTTCTCTTATGCTTTTTTGCATTGACTTACTTAATCGCAGGTAAGCGACAAAATGATAGCCGACACCTGCTAAAAGTAAAAATGCACCTAGCCAAATTGAGAAGAAAGTTGCGACAATTGCGGCACCATAGATTAAAACGCTACGAACCGGATCATATTTAATGGCCTGATAAAAAGTGGGTTGATCACTTTTCATCCGTGTCATTTCTGGATGATTGCGCACATACGTGTACAGCCAGGCAAACGTGAATGAAATAAACAACGCGACTATATCGTAATACACAAACGCCACCTGCATATCAGTGCGATTTTGCGAAATTAATGTGTTAGCCACCAATGCGGTTGGGTAGTCGATCAAGGTTACAGAAAACAGCATCACCAAATTAATGACATTCAACCCCGTATTGGTTTCCTTTAGCGTTTGGAAAAAATCGTGATGAAAAAGCCAGATCGTGCCAACATACAAAAAAGAAACAATGTACGCAAACATTGTCGGCCATTGTTGTAGCACGGCCATCAGTAAGCTACCCGCATGATAGTCTGGAACTTTAAAATCCAACACCAAAATCGTGATCAGAATTGCATAAACCCCATCACTAAAAGCTTGCATACGATCAATTTTCATAAGCTATAACCGCTTCCCTCCTTTATTCCACCTGTTTCATACTAAATTATTATAACCTGCTTTTAAAACGACTGCGACTTTTAATTATCGATAATTCATTTACTGGGTTCAGATTATCTAAATTAAACAAAAAGAACCCAGCTTATTAGGCTAGATTCTTTCCATCCGAAAAAATTATTTTACTCTCCGTATGACCCAAAGCTTTTGTGTACGCTATTTCTCTTGAAGAAGCGGGCATAATGGGTTGTCCGTTTTGATACGGATAACCGTTCATACTTTGCTTTCGATTGGCAATTCAACATAATCGCAATCAACTCATCATTGCTAACATGATTGGCCATTCGTGCCACTTTAACCGTTTGGCGATCCCAACTTGCTATCTGTGACTGATCGGTTTCATTCACAATTTCTGTCAAAAAACCGAGATTACTTACCAAATTACCTTGATCATTTAAATCACGTTCTTTAAACCACCGTAACACCTGAATACCATCACTCGAAAGTTCAGCCGGCGCATGTTCAATTTTAGCAATTTCATTGAGAAACTCATCATTTGTCATCTTCATTAGCGCTCGGGCCACATTTACTGTCCGTTCGTCATAATGTTTGGCGACAGCCTTCTTGTCTTCCAGGGCACCCATGACCCGATTCAAATAACCGAAAGTGACAAATAAATTTTCCGGTTGCGTTTGGTGGGCCTTGAGTTGTTTTTCAATCCAGTTAACAAAACGTTGCTGTCTTTTAATCATAAATGACTCCCTTCATGGTTTGTTTAAGTTGTTACCAATCATACCGATAAAATGTTGCAGCAACGTTACTAAAGATTAAAAGAGTGATTAATAAATCCTTACGTTCATGTATTAGTTTATATTTTCATAAAATACATTTGCATTTTAGGGGCATTTAAGATTACAATAGTAATAACTTATTTTTTAGGAGGAACATTATGCGATCACCATATAACTCATTCGCAAAACGCCGTCCAGTTGCTGGTAAGCGCGAACGTCGCCGTCGTCAAGCACGAATCGTTGCTATCCAACGTTTCGCTAAAGGCAAGACTGAAGAAATTGTAGATACACCAAAAGTTAAATAATCGGCTTTTTGCCATTAAAAAAATTCAATCACTTTTTAAGTGATTGAATTTTTTATTTACATTTCATTTCAATAAATTTCTAAACTGGTCTTGACAAGAGTTATTTATTAGAGTAAATTAAGTTCATATTATAAATTAATGAGAAAAAAGCTGTGAAAAGAAAGTATGGAAATCATTCATTGCAAAGCGAGCGTCGTTTGGTGAAAGGACGTCAAAGGATTTTTCCAGAACATCATCTTTGAGCGATGCCTACGAAATTTGAGTAAGCATTGGGTGCTCCCATTACAGAGCTAGAGTATGATTGCGTACTCGAAAAGGCAGAATCAGTGATGGTTCTGTAAACAAAGGTGGTAACACGTTTATAACGTCCTTGTCAGAATAATTACTCTGATGAGGACGTTTTTATTTTCTTTTAGTTTTTTCTCATAAGATTTAAATCTTATGAAGGAGGGACATTTTATGGAAGAAAGAAAATTAACGAAAAAAGACTATGTGGTGGTAAGTTCTATGCTATTTGCTTTATTTTTTGGGGCAGGAAATTTAATTTTTCCGCTTCATTTAGGCCAGTTGGCTGGTGCGAACTGGTTACCTGCCGCACTTGGTTTCTTAGTAACCGGGGTCTTGTTACCACTTTTATCAGTTCTAGCAATCAGTATTACCCATTCAGAAGGCGTTTACGACGTAGGTAAACCTTTAGGCCCTGTATTTGCCTTAGTCTTCATGGTTTTAATTCATGGCACAATTGGTCCTTTATTTGGAACCCCACGGACTGCCACTGTTTCTTACACAGTTGGCGTTGCTCCACTCGTGCCAGCCCACTTGCAGACTTTAGGATTAGTTGTTTTCTCCGCCGTTTTCTTTGCACTTGCCTATTTTCTTTCAGTAGAACAAAGCAAAATTGTTTCCAATGTCGGTAAATTACTAAACCCAGTCTTCTTAGTTTTACTTGTCTTTGTCTTCTTCCTAGGCTTCAGCCATCCGCTCGGCTCAACTGCTAGCCAAGCTGTCACAACCGCCTATAAAACCGGTGCTTTCACAAACGGATTTTTGCAAGGCTACAACACGATGGATGCTTTAGCGGGCTTGGCTTTTGGGGTAACTGTGGTCACGGCCGTCAAATTCATGGGTAAGAAAAATGCGAACAGCATCGCCTTTGTCACTGCCCGCGCCGGTCTTTTCTCCATGGGGTTTGAAGCGATCATCTACTTAGCTTTAATTTTGTTAGGTGCAATGTCGCTTGGTAAATTTGCCGTTAGCGCCAATGGTGGCGTTGCTTTTGATCAAATTGTTAACCACTACTTAGGTGTCGTCGGTCAATCAATCTTAGCCGCCTTAATCACTTTAACTTGTTTAACGACTGCCATTGGGTTGGTTGCCGCATTTGCTCAAGATTTTCACAAACATTTTCCAAAGATCAGCTACAAAACTTGGTTGGCCTTCACCAGTGCCGCATCGTTTTTAACTGCTAACTTAGGTTTGAATCAAATCATTGCTTGGTCAACACCTGTTTTGATGTTCTTGTATCCCTTGGCCATGGCTTTGATCTTACTTTCCGTCTTTTCACCACTGTTCCATCGCGACCCGGTTGTTTATAAGTTCGTTGTTACTTTTACCGTTGTCCCAGCATTATTTGACATGATGGCTGCGTTTCCTCCAGTTGTCAGCCAAAGCGGTCTTGGAAAAGCAATGGCTAGTTTTCAACAATCCTATCTTCCCTTTGCTCAATACGGTATGGACTGGGTAGTTCCTGCTTTAGTTGGCATGGTTCTCGGCGTTGGTTGTTACCTTGTCAAACGCCATGTTAGTCTCGGTAAAGTTCCTGAACAAAATCAACAATAAGTTTTTCCCCTTTAGGTAAAACAAAACACGCATTCTCAATGTTTTGATCCAGCGTTCTGGATCTACTGGACATTGGGAATGCGTGTTTTTTTGGTACGTTCTTATTTTTAATACTGGACGTTATCCTCTTATACCAAACCACTATTGCTTATTACTTGCTTCTTAAACCATTCTGACATTCTCTTTACCCTTTTAACACCAAACTTTTTTTCTGAAACGTGCTCCAAAAAGCAGACTCTTCCGCTGCCATAATTCTTGCGGTCTGTTTTTCGGCCACAAGAATGGTCAACGTCCGGAGCAAAAAAACTTATTAGCGCTTTGAGCTAATAAGCAACCTCAATAGCGGAGTAGTTAGCCCAACACCAGGGATCGTCCACCCAACCCATGGACAATCCCTGGTGTTATGCTAATGCTCACAGTCTAATCGTCTTTTTCCGCACTTTTTTTACCAGCTTGCCTTTCTTACTCCTGGAATCTGGCCTTCATGCGCCAATTTTCTAAAATTCAATCTCGACAACCCGAATTTTCTCAAATACGCATGCGGTCTCCCATCCAAATGATCCCTTCTATGCATTCTTGTTGGTGACGCATTTCTTGGTAACTTACTTAATCCCTCATAATCATGATTCTTCTTCAACTGCTCGCGCACTTTCGCATACCGCGCCACCGTTGCCTCAATTCTTTGTTCCTTCATAATCTTTGATTTCTTTGCCATCTAACTATTTCCCTTCCTTTGCTTTTTTGCTGCCTTGATTGTCCGGAGCGCAGACTTCCTTGTCTTCAAACTCGGACTCTTCAATCGTCGATAAGCTGTCGCCAAATCCATTGTTTTTGTCATATTTACTTGCTCCTTTTTCTTAATAGTAACGATTACTATTTATACCACATTTCATCCATTTAGCCAATCATTTTGTATTTTTACTATTTTGCACATATTACTTTGACACACACAGTAATATGTGATACATTTTAGACAATCAAAAAAGTTACAAAGGAGGTCCACCAATTTATGCAAATTTCTAAGGATTTAATTCGGGGTAACACTGACACCATTGTCCTTAATCTGCTCAGTCAGCAAGATAGCTACGGTTATCAAGTTGCCAAACAAATTAAATATTTGAGCGATGACGCCTATGAAATTAACGAAGCTACTCTCTACACCGTTTTCCGTCGGCTTGAAAAGCATCAAGACATTGAAAGTTATTGGGGCGATGAAACTCAAGGTGCTCGCCGCAAATACTACCGAATTACTGATAGCGGCCAACAGTTGCTCACCGAGAATGTACAACAATGGGATTTTTCAAAAACGATTATTGAAAAACTAATTAAAGGAAGTATCGACTATGACAAACATTGAAACAAAGGTCCGCACAAAATTAGATCAATTATTTATGAACTATACCCCTTCCACAGAACTCACCGAACTCAAAGAAGAGCTTGTTTCCGACCTCTCCGAAGCTACCAACGATAATGTCGCGGATGGTATGGACGAAGATAAGGCCATTCAAGCGGCGTTTGATCAACTGGGTAATCTCGATGAACTTGTTCAAGAAATTACCAACGAACACAATGCTGATGAAGATGAAGGTCAATCACATGAGGGTCACAATCGCAATAGTGTTCACATTGGCAACCTAGATATTGAAGACGGCAAAGTCCGATTGGGCAACCAAACTTTGGTGGACGGCGATAAAGTTGAAATTGGCAAACTTCTCAAAGTGGATGGCGACAATGTAGATATCGGCGATGGTTTTATCAAAGTGTCTGACGGTGACGTCACGATTAATGGCAAAGCACCTTCCAAGGTATATATGGAATCCTTGCCACTCGTAAATTCACAGGCTTTTCTGATCCAAGATTTGACCAACATCACTATTAACTATAAAAGTGCCTCACTCACAATTAAACAAACTGACGGCGATCAACTAATTGTAAATGAATACATGAGTCGTAATAGCGATCGTTACTATTTACGAAGCAACGTTGCTGATCACGAGCTCACAATCCGTCAGGGTGATCAGCCCCTACTCTGGCATTTGAATACTAAAGTAGAGATCTTAGTGCCATCAACCTACACACAAACTTTGAACGCGGACACAAAAGATGGGCGAATTCGCGTTCAAGACCTGAAAAATGAGCAGCTTAATTTAAATGTGATTTCTCATTCTGGGAGTACTCGTGCCGAAGCAGTCAAAGTTTCCCAGCTCAATATGGAAGCTTTCTCTGGATCAATTCATGGCGAAAACATTCAGGCCACTAAACTAGCTAGTCTTTCACATAGCGGTTCCGTTTCGTTTGATTCGGTTAATGGTTTAATGAATCTTAAATCTAACAGTGGTTCAATCCGTGTGACCCACGGAAATGGTTCCGGAAATTTTCGTACGCACAGTGGTTCTGTCAAGCTTAACTTTGACCATCTTAATGGTGATGTGGCAGCCAATACGCATAGTGGTGCCGTCAAACTGACATTGCCAAACTCTGAAATCTTCAATTTCGAATTAGAGACAAAAAGTGGCCGTGCAAAGGTTGACGGAAATGTCGTTTTTGAACATAGTGGTAATTCTTATCAAACGGGACATGTCGGTGATCGTCCACAATATAAGGTCACTGGTAATACCAATTCTGGTAGTGCTAAATTGACCCTTGAAGATTAAAAAAACAAGTTGAGGAAGATTTCCTCAACTTTTTTTTATTTTTTATAGCCGAAACGCGTTCAAAACTCATGTTCCTTTGAGCTGCCGATTTACTTTTCTGTCGCTTTTTCTAACACGTCACTATCACTCTGCAAAACATCAATAAATTGGCGACCATATTTTTCAAGTTTTTGGCTACCAACACCCTTAACCTCAGCCATTTCACTAAGTGTTTGGGGCATCAACTCACACATGGAACGCAATGTTTTATCAGAGAAAATCACAAACGGTGGCACACCTTGAGCTTCCGCCAATGAACGCCGTAACATCCGTAACTTTGTAAATAATTCACTGTCTTCCAAGATATTAGTTTTAACCGGTGCTGCCATCTTTCTAAATACCTGTTCTTTGCCCTGTAGCACGCGAACACCAGCCGGCGCAATTGACAATACCGGAAACTGGCCGTTCGACGCTTGAAGGTACCCTGAAGCAGCTAAGAAGTCAATTAATTCTGTCAGCTGTTTTTGAGCTTTATTTTTCAGCAAACCATAAGTACTTAGTTCATCAAAGTGGAATTGTTTAATCCGTTGATTCTTTGATCCCGCTAAAACCTGGGCGATCAAAACCTTCCCAAAATTTTCATGCATCCGTTTCACACATGACAGTACTTTTTGGGCTTCTACCGTAATGTCTTGTGAATCGCGCTCATCCAAACAGTTACTGCACTTGCCACAAACGGGCCCATCTTCGCCAAAATAATTCAAGATATACTGCTGCAAACACTGTTGAGTATTTGCATACTGGGTCATATCCTGTAACTTCTGGTATTCACGCCGTTTGTTGATATCGTCCATTTCTGACTGGTCAATGAAAAAGTGCTGAATCTGGACATCATGGAGTTTGAATAATAAAATCACATCACTTGGTAAGCCATCACGCCCTGCCCGGCCAGCTTCTTGATAATAAGCTTCCAAACTGCCAGGCACCTGTGCGTGAATCACAAAGCGCACGTTGCTCTTATCAATTCCCATGCCAAATGCATTGGTAGCCACCATCACTTGTTTGCGATCGTACAAAAAGTCTTCTTGATTTTGGCGACGATCATTCTCCGCCATCCCACCGTGATACATCGTGACACTAACTTTGCGTTTCTTCAGTAATTTCGTTAGTCGTTCTACTTCTTTGCGCGTGCTGGCATAAATGATTCCGGCCGCTGCTTTATTGGCTTTCAAATAATCCAATAAAAACTGGTCACTATTTTGATCCTTAATTACTTGAAAAGACAAATTGTCCCGTGCAAAATCAGTTTTCACTTCATGATCGGCCTCAATATGTAATCGATGCTTGATATCTTGGGCAACCTTAGGCGTCGCTGTGGCCGTCAGTGCCACCGTAACTGGATGAGTGGGTAATTGACCGAGTGTGTCGGTTAAACGCAGGTAGCTGGGCCGAAAATCATGTCCCCACTGTGAAATACAATGCGCTTCATCAACTGCAACTAACGCAATATCCAATTCTTGTAATTGAGCTAAAAAATAACTTGAATCCAATCGTTCGGGCGCAATATATAGGAGTTTTACCTGACCATCGGCGGCCAATTTAAAACGCCGGTTCATTTCCATGTTATCTAAACTACTATTAATAAACGTCGCTGGAATTCCGTTTTCGTTTAAGGCATCTACTTGGTCCTTCATCAGGGCAATCAAAGGAGAGATCACCAAAGTTAGGCCATCAAATAGCATTGCCGGAATTTGGTAGCAAAGCGATTTCCCACCACCAGTGGGCATGATAGCCAAAACGTTTTGATCATTTAAAATATCATTGATGACCTGTTTTTGACCGTCACGAAATGAATCATAGCCAAACTTTTCTTTTAAAATTGTTTCTGGTGTCATACTTTGCCATTCCTTCTCTAAGATCTACCTATCTATCTTAACGGAAATCGAGCTAAAATGAAATGCTGGGCATAACTTTAGTAATTTTCTATTCCAAACGTGACGGAAATCGCGCAAAGAGTTATGATATGTGTACTTACATTAACATTTGAAAAGAGGCTGAATCCCATGTCTGAAGCAGAAACTTCAAAAAAAATTGAAGAATTATCAAAACAAAAAGAAGCTCTAGAAGCTGAAATCATTAAAAATAACCAGATTATTAAAAACCTGTATTCGCGCTTCGAAGTTCTAACCCGCCAAGAAACTGAGCTGTCTAAAAAAATTACTCGTTCTACAAAAGAATATGATCAAGCCAATGCCAATTTAGAAGCTAAAAAGCTTGAGTTACAAAATAAAAACTTGGATCCCCAACAATATATTCATTTACAACAGAAAGTTGCTTCATTGAACGCTGACAAACAAGCGCTTTTGAAAGATTACCAAGAGTTGCGTGACCGTTCTTTAGGCCAACGAATCAGTAACAAACTACCAGAGCGTCACTATCACCCTGAAGATTAATACGTATTTTTTGGTCTAGTTTATGTTTTGAATCACTTCTTCTAGCTTAAATTTTTCATTATCATAAGTGAATTTCAAAATTCCACAATTGGTGAAACGCTGACTCAAGACTTTTTCTGGATTTTCCCAGGTTGCTAAAAAGTTAACACAGGCACCCGCATGCGAAACAGCTAAGACGTTTTGATGATCATTTTTTTGCATAATGCTCGTGAGGGTTTTAACCATTCTTTGCGTGACTTGATCGGTTGATTCACCACCATAAGCCACAAAGAATGTGTTGTAAGCTTCATGCGACTTTGGATTTAAAGCTTCACTTTCGGCTTCAAAGGCACCAAAGTTCATTTCCCGTAAGTCTTTTAACCGTGTGTATGGCATTGTGTGCTTAGTCACAATTTCAAGTGTGTCAGAGGCTCGTTCTGAGGTAGAACAATAAGCGTGATCTAAGTTAATATCGTTAAAATAGTTACTAGCATTTTGGGCCTGTTGAATTCCTTTTGGGGTTAACGGTGAATCACACCAGCCTTGAATCTTTTTACGCACGTTAAATACCGTTTCCCCATCGCGAATTTTATAATCAAGTTAGCCACCTTTTAAAAGTGGCCAAATAAAAGACACCAAGACGAAAAAATCAGGTATCATTGAAGTTCCCACACTAAACAATGAAAGAGGTTTTCGTCTTGGTGCAAGAACAGCTTATCACATCTCACGTAAAGGGTCATCATTTAACTCCAATTGAGCGAGGCAGAATTGCTGGCTTACTTTCTGCAGGCAAATCTGCTCGTCAAATTGCCGCTGAAATTGGTGTCTGTCATCAAACTATTAATAATGAGCTTAAGCGTGGCCGCATTCAACAGGTAAAGAAACTCAATGGTAAAGAACAGTACTTTAACGTTTATGCGCCTGATACGGCCCAAGTTCGGTATCAAACGAATCGACAACGTCATCGACCTCTAAAATTTAAATTTGTTACTAACTTTCTGGCTTACTTTGATGATCATTTCCACCAAGATGATTGGTCACCTGATGCAGCAGTCGGCTTCGCCCACCAACAACATCTGTTTAAGCGTACGGAGATGGTTTGTACGAAAACTCTCTACAACTATATCGATGCGCAATTGTTAGAGATCCGTAATCTTGATTTGGTGGAGAAGGCTAACCGCCGTACTAACCATCACTGGTCAAACAAGCATCGACGTTTAGCTGGTAAAAGTATTGAGGAACGTCCTAAACGTGTCGACAAACGCAAGGAATTCGGCCACTTTGAGATTGATACTGTAGTTGGTAAACGCAGTGGACATGAAAGTGTATTATTGACCTTCACGGAACGTAAAACTCGTTATGATATTGTTCGCTTGATTGAAGGCAAAGATGCTGATTCGGTATCGTATGCACTTAAGGGGATTTGTGCTGAATTTGGTGATCTTATTAAATCTGTTACTGCTGACAATGGAACGGAGTTCACAGCCTTGAATGAAGTCTTAGACGGCGTAGCTGACATCTATTATGCCCATCCGTATAGTTCCTTTGAAAGAGCAACCAATGAAACTCATAACCGCATGATTAGACGATATTTACCTAAGGGACATTCATTAGATACGATTGGTCCCAAGACGGTTTCAATGGTTGAAAGTCGTCTCAACCAATTACCGCGACGTATCTTGAAGTATCAAACCCCAAAAGAAGCTTTTCAAATTGAAGCAGCACGTATTCGTAAAGCATGTAGTGCGTAGCCATTATCTTGACCTTCAATAGATATTCTGACTTGCCCGCAACTTCGCCTGCGGGGTGGCTAACTTGTTCTTGCAATTTCCGACCGTTTCCCCATGGCGCATTAAATATAATGTTTTCGTCATCGTTGTACCTCACTTCATTATTCGATAGTTATTTCCATAAGTTTACTATAGCATTTTATGTACAAAAAAAGCCGATCATTTCTGATCGACTTTTTTGATATTTGATAAGTTTTAATTAGAATTGACGTTTGCGACGTGTGCCGGCTAAGCCGAACAATGCGCCCATTGCACCTAACAAACCAAGAACAGCAACTTGACTGTTTGCTTCGTTTGTTTGTGGCAATGTAGTTGCAGCAGCTGCTTTAGGAGCAGCTTTGCCTGAAGCAGATGTTGATGAAGCAACAACACCACTCTTAGTACTTGCAACGTTAGAGCCAGTGTTTGAACCACCCTTTGTGCTTGTTGGAGCTACAGTAACACCCTTCTTACCAGGTACTGCTGGAACAAAGTCAGTGTGTTCTTTCACACCACCGTTACCTTTAGATTCGCCAGCCTTAGCAACAGCTAAGTTTGCTTCTGCATCAGATAAAGCTTTGTCAGCTGCAGCCAATTTAGCTTCAGCAGCAAGGTTTTCTTTAGCAGTTGTAACTGCAGCAGCAGCAGCATCAGCGTTTGCTTGAGCATCACCGTATACCTTAACGGCATCGTTGTATGTGTTCAAAGCATCTCGTGCTTTAGCTTTAGCAGCAGCTTCTTTAGCTTGTGCAGCAGCAAGGTCTTTGTTAACAATAGTTTCTGTGTTGTTAGCATTGTTCCATGCAACTTCAGCAGCTGTTACAGCATCATTTGCTTTTGTCAAGGCAGTAGCAGTGACATTAACATTCTCGCTAGCCTTATTCTGTGCCTCTTTTGAGAGCTTCAATGCTTTTTCATCAGAAGCAAGTTGATCATAAGCTGTCTGTTGGCCCTGTTGAGCAGAAGTCAAGCCCTTTGTAGCTTCGTCAAGAAGCGCAGAATCAGCAGTTTGCTCTGCTTGAGCATTTAAATATGCTTTCTTTTGAGCATTAAGAATTGCAGCAGTAAGAACGATAGCAGGCTTGTTGTTAGGATTCTTAAGTGCATTATTATATGCTGTAGAAGCTTCTGTATATGCTACTTCTTTAGCATTAACTTGTGCTTCTGCAGCACTTGAAGCACCAACTGCAGTACTATATTTAACTTCAGCATCATTTAATGCAGTATTTGCATCAGATAAAACTGCATTATCTTTTGCATAATTCTTTTCGTTAGCTGTAACTTCAGCATTGACATTAGATAAACTAGTAGCAGCACTGTTTGCGTTTTCTGAAGCTGAGTTCTGTGCAGCTTTAGCTTCAGTATATTGACTTGATGCAGCTGATAAGTTTGCAGCATCTGCAACTGATTCAGCTTTAACATTAGCTGTTTCGTTTGCAGCTGAAGCAGCAGCTGAAGTCAACGGATCAGCAGCTTTCTTTGCATCGTCAACAGTTGTCTTAGCGTCTGAAGCTGTCTTAGCAGAATCAGATGCAGCTGATGTAGCTGATGTTACAGCTGATGAAGCATCAGAAACACCTTGTTGTGCAGCACCCTTGTCAGATGCAGCTGATGTAACCTTGTCTTGTGCAGCTGAAACAGTTGATGCACTTGATTGTGCACTCTAGTTGATGCAGCATTTGCAGGTGCTGTTGTATCAGCATGTACATTTGTTGCAGTTGCAGTACCTAAGCTCAATGCAGCAATTGCGGCACCGGCATATAATACTGACTTAAATGTATTCTTCTTTGTCATATGAAACCCCTCCTGAAAATAATTAACTTATATTGTGTCCGTAGATCAATCACATAATTACAACGTTATGTACTAATAATTAACCTGCTTCCACCTTGCAGTGGACCTCATTACTTAAGACAATTCAATACTTTTTTGGCTATAATTAATGCTTCAATAAGCCAAAACGGCGGTTTTAATCGTTTTCATTGATTTTTTCATTAACACTGTTACTAAATTGTAATATTAATAGAGTAAATCAAACTTACCTTTTAGGTTAACCTCGAAGTCATGAATCTGAACTAACTTGCCATTCTCAGTCTTGTAAGCCCCGACTTCATAGACCTTTTGGTTAGAAACAGTGCTCGTTTTAGACTTAATAAAGCTGTACTTTTCAACATCTTGTTCCGTACCATTTTTAGCGTAGTAATTTTTGACAATTTCTGTTGCCTTTTCGCCAGTCATTGCATGGCTCTTTTTTTCAGAAGAAGCCTTCTTTTCTTTTTCAGCTTTTTCTGCTTTCTTAACCTTCGCAACTGATTCGGATTCAGAATTTCCAAAAATCTTGGTTTTTAAACCCTCTACCGCTTTGCCTGTCCGTGAAACTAAATTACCTGATGCCATACTACTATGCGGTGCGAATTTTCCATAACCAATATCACCAGCCAGCACCAAAATTAAAATAATTAAAATAACTCGAGTACGTTTGATCACTCGTTCCAATCCATTGACTGCATGACGCGCAACTTTTTGACGTGCATATTTCGAATAAGCTAAATAGAATATAAATAGAACGATCAGTATCAGGGCGCCTAATCCCCATGCAATTACCTTGTAATTCATATCACACTACCTCCACCGTATCGATAACAGAGTCAATTATATCAGTTATATAACCATAATAAACTTATTTTCTGATTATTTATCTGATTTTTACTCCTGCACTCAATGAAACCCGTTACAGTTCTATGTTTCCATAAAAAAAGAAATGGTTTCTGCCATCCCTTTGATAGTTCATTTTAACTTTTCAAATGCTTTTCACGGTCTCCTAAAAAATTATCTAAGCTCTTTTCCAAATCAATCTGATTTTCTTCAGCCAGACTGCTTAGCCACCACATACACTCCGCAATTTTTGCATCAAGTTTGTAGTATTGATCCGAATCAGGCCAACTACCTTGATTGTCCATCACCAGTCTGCCAACCAAACCGGCATCGCTTAAAAATGCTAAAGCATCTTGTTCGGACGTCCATGGCTTTCCTTCCTGTTTCATTTCTAAAGCGTGATAGGCATCCCGAATCTTGGTTGAACGCTGAATTAATTCCCTGATTTCCATTTTAATTTGACCTCTTTCTATTCTATTAAAATCAAAAAAACGTAATGTTAGAGTTTCTCCAAGCATTACGTTAGTTTCATTTATTTTTGTTCTTCAATCACGATAGTCTTGATCGTTACATCTTTATCAGGCTTATCTTGCATATCACGGGCAACATTGCTGATCTCTTCAACAACGTCCATTCCTGTTTCCACTTGACCGAAAACAGTATGACGGTGGTCTAACCATGGTGTGCCACCCTGTTTGTAAGCTTCAATCACTTCGCTTGGATAACCAGCTTGTGCCATGCTTCCAAGCATGTCTGCTTGTACATGCTCATTTGAAACGATGAAGAACTGACTACCATTAGTGTTAGGGCCGGCATTAGCCATTGAAAGAGCGCCCTTCATATTAAAGACTTCATTAGAAAATTCATCCTCAAATTCATGTCCAAAACTGCTCTGACCACCAGCACCAGTTCCAGTAGGATCGCCACCCTGAATCATGAAATCAGGAATCACGCGATGAAAAATAATGCCGTCATAGTAACCTTGTTGAGCTAATGCAACAAAGTTTTCAACTGCTTTGGGTGCTTGCTCTGGGAAAAGTTGAACTACAATATCACCATGATTTGTTTGAATTGTTGCTTTAGGTCCCTTTGCGTTTTGTAAATCAAGTTGTGGATATGCCATGTTTGATCTCCTCATTTATTAGTTTTATTTTCAAATAATCTGCATCTATTAACGATAGCTAACTATATCGATTTGAATATTTGTTGTCAATCAGAACGCTACGCCAAATTTTGGTAATCGGATTCATTTTCATTGCAAAGTTTCCGCCACCTTTTTAAGCTAAGGGTAAACATATCTTCTATATAAATGGAGGTGATATTTTGGCACTATTTTTACACAACGTAGAAAATTCTAATCCTTCAGGAATTTCTTACCGAGGTTATGTACAACTGAATGGCATTCAACAGTGGATCACAATTCTTGGTCAATCCAAAACTAATCCCGTTTTATTAATCATTCACGGCGGCCCTGCTTCAACATACTCCATGTTTACTAAGGCTACTCAGCTTTTTTCCACAAAATTCACAGTGGTTCATTGGGATCAACGTGGTGCTGGAAAAACTTATCGCAAACAACCGGCTGTCCCCAAAAATTTACAAACGTTAGTAGACGATGGCATTCTGCTCACCAAAAAAATTAAAGAAATACTTCCAAATGTCCCTGTTATATTACTGGGTAGCTCAATTGGCAGCATCATTGCAAACTTGATGGTGCAACAGGCCGAGCCTTTGTACGCGGCTTATATAGGAACCGAACAGATGACGAGCAAGTCGCATCAGTATGCTTTTAACCAAGCATTGTTTGAAACAGGAAACCATGTTTTAAGTAAAAACTGGTTACAAAAGTTTCCTTTCGATGCACAGTCGTGGTCGGCAAAACAAATTAGTGAATTTAATATCTTTTCAGCATTGCAAAAAAACGGATGTGGCAAATATGGTAACTAATTTGTTCATCCCTAATATTTTGCGGTGTCCTCATTATGGTGTTCGAGATTATATGGCATTTTGCAAAGGAATGCTTGCCTCATATCGCAGTTTGCATGTGGAACTGGACACTTTTGATTATGACCGTCTTTTAACAAAGATAGCGATCCCGTTTTATGTTTTCCAGGGAGAGCACGATCCGATAACGCCAATGCAAGCCACAAGAATGTATTTTGAGCGAGTGCAGGCACCGGAAAAGAGAATGATTGAGGTGCCAGGAGCTGGACATTTGTGTATGTTCGCAAAACCGGGGTACTTTTTAGAAAAAGTGAGTGGATTGCGGCGTTTAGTTCTAACTATATAAAGGCGCCGTCAGGGGGATGAAGTCCCACGTTAGGCGGATTTATATAGTTAGAACTGCCGCAAGGAACTGTCCTAAAAAAAGTGAGTGCATTGAGACGATTAGTAAAAGGATCTCCATTGCCGTAAAAAACTACAAATGAAAAAGCGGACAGTATGGCTATCCGTTGTAATGATTTTTACACTCAGCTATATACAAAATATTGTCTTTTATTTTATAAACTAACCGATTCTTCTTGTCTAATTTTTTGCTATACCAACCTGAATAATTAGATTTTAGTATTTCTGATTTACCAAGTCCTTTAGAACCATGTCTTTCAATATCTTTAATTAAGCTATTAATCTTTTTTAAAGCCTTTTTATCTTCTGTTTGCCATTTTACGTAATCGTTCCATGCATCTCCATACCATGATTTAATCATCGATCAACTCATGGCTGGTTCCACCATTTTCTTCCATATCCTTAATTACCTTAGCAAGATATTCCTGATTTGCTAGACTATAGAATGGATCATTTGTAATTTCAAATGGAAAGCGTTGTTCTTTTACTAAAGTTTTTGCAAAAATCGTAAACGCCGTTGTGATAGTCATTCCCATATCGTCTAATGTTTTTTCCGTATCTTTTTTTAGATTTTCGTCGACACGAATACTAATTGTACTCTTTGCCATATTCCTGATCCCCCTTCATCACTATATAAGTAGTATATCAAGTTTTGAATCGTTTGTATACAAATATGCACACAATGTATTCGTTTTTGATAATTTTGATGTAATCTTTTCAACTTTACGCACATGTTTCGGTATAAACACAAAATTGGCAGCCTCAAACCAATTTTCTGGTTTGACGACTGCCAATTCAATATTTTTTAGTCTTTAAATCGATTAATTAAGTCAACAAATGTATCCATTGCACTTTGTAAGAAGCCGATCGTTCCCTTGTTTGTAATCTTCAAGTTATCATCTAAGATATTTGTCACATTACCCAAGTAAACTTCTGGTTGTTGTACAACTGGCATGTTCAAGAAAACCAATGATTGACGCAAGTGATGGTTTGCGCCAAATCCACTAATAGCACCTGGCGAAACACTCAAGATAATGGCTGGTTTCTTGTCCCAAACGCTAGCCCCATAAGGACGTGAACCCACATCAATCGCATTCTTTAAGACGCCGGGTACAGAACGGTTATATTCAGGAGTTGCAAAGATCACTGCATCAACACTTTGCATGTCTTCACGGAACTTCTTCCAGCTTTCAGGAACTTGGTTTTCATCATCTAAATCCTGATTGTAAAGATCTAGGTCACCGATATTAATATTTTTAACGGTATAATCCTCAGGCAATAATGCAGCTGCTTGTTCTGCAACGGCTTTGGTATATGAACCCTTACGTAAACTTCCTACAATTAATCCAACTGTTGTTGACATAAAAATTCCTCTTTTCTTATTTACTATTAGTAAGTATAACGGACCGAAATCAAAAAAACCAATATTTGTTCTCGTTTTTATGAAAAAATTTAAAGCCATTTACTCTGTTAACGAAAGTCGGCCATCTTCAATTTGATAAACTTGGTCACTCCACTTCGTCATTCGCTCATCATGCGTCACCATGATAATGGCTTTGTTTTGGTCATGTGCTTCCCGCGCCAAAATCTTCACAACTTCAAACGCGTGTTTGGAATCTAAACTGGCAGTCGGTTCATCCGCCAAAATCACACTGGGATCGTTACACAAAGCTCGGGCAATTGCCACCCGCTGCCGTTCACCACCTGATAATTCTTTAGGATATTTCGCCTTCAAATTCTCAATATCAAGCGACTTAAGCAACATATCCACTCGTTCTTGCAAGGATTTTTTAGCAAGTTTTTCCACCAAGGCAAATTGCTCGCTCACCTTTAAAAACGGAATTAAATTGGAACTTTGTAAAATAAAGCCTAATTGATCAAACCGAATTTGGGTTCGTTTTTTCTCATTTAATTTGCTGATATCGGTGTGGTTAATCAAAATTTCTCCGGAAGTTTGCCGTTGTAAACCGCCTGCAATGGTCAAAAAAGTGCTTTTTCCAGATCCAGAAGGACCCACAATACTCACAAACTGACCGGCATTAATCGAGAAATTCACATCCGTTAGCGCATCAACCTCGGTGTGGCCCGTCCCAAACTTTTTTTGAATGTTTGTCATTTCTAAAACTGCATCCATATCTATTCGCCTCCAATCGCATTAATCGGATCAACCTTAGTGACCGTTCGAATGGAGAATAGCCCACCAACTATCGAGACTAGAATAAGAATCAAGCCGTCAGAAAGCCACTGCATCCCATCAATGGTAAACGGCATTGCTTCTGGAAGAATCAAACTTGTCAGATATCCCAAAATAAATGCAAGGATCACGCCAGCCGCCCCAACAATGAAGGACTGACTCACAATTGTGCCCACCAAGTAACGAGTTCGCACACCTTGGGCCTTCAAAACACCAAACAAAACGGTTTTCTGCAATGTCATCACATACAGAAAAATGCCCACGATGGCCGCCACTACGATAAACAGAAAATCGATCATCGTATTAAGTGTAATTTTTTCAGCCGAAAATCCAGGCAAATTCTGAATTAATGTCGCAGTACTCATTTTAGCGACCTTTGTATCCGAAGTGCCGGTAGTGACGGTCACTTGTTTCGGTGTTTTATGCTTAATCGCAATTAAATTAATTGGTTTTTGCGAAGCACTACTAAATGGTTGCGACCCGTATTTCAACGTGGTAAACGCATCCAAATTGAGATAAATTACGGGTTCCACACTATACGTTGTGGCTTTGGTAATGCCGACAATCTTAAACTTGTGGGTCATGCTAGCAAGTTTGATTTGATCGCCAATATGATAGCCCTCATCACTTAAGTTTTTTGAAATAATTATTTCGTGAGCATTTTGATACGATCGCCCTTTTATAATTTTTGGGACCACAAAGCTCCTCTTTTGAGCCCCAAAAATGGCCACGTTAGTTTTGGTTTTACTGCCACTCTTTTGAGCAGCCGTTGCAAATAGTCCCACTGCCGCCTTATTCGTGGTTGCCGTTTTCGCGCGGTTAAGATCGGCACGTTTCAATACCGAAGCACTTGCCACCTTGTTACTATCTGCAGACAGCACAATCGTACTTGAGCCCCAATCTGAAATTGCTTTTTTGTGGCCGTTTGCCAAGCCACTTGCCAGTCCTGACAACATAAAAACCACATAGGCCACCAGAATCATAATGCCAATAATCAGCGCATACCGCAGTTTGGCGTATCGCATTTCTTTCCATGCTAAAAACATGAATCAAGTCCCCTTCCAGTTTTTACTTACAAAAATAACTATAGTGCACCGGTGACATTTTGTCACCATTAAATTTAAATTATGCTATAATTTCAGTAAACAAGTTCATGAAGGGAGCCAGAGGATGCCCCAAAAAACATTTAATAATCTCCCTGATAACCGTCAGGAAGCAATTCGCCAAATTTTACTCACTGTTTTTACAGACCAACCTGTCAGTCAGGTCAAAGTGAGCCAAATCGTGACGGCATTAGGTATGTCACGCGGTATTTTTTACAAATATTTTGAAGATTTGCAAGATGCCTACCATTATTTAATTACTTATTATGCGGGTACAATTCACGGGACAATTATTCAAGCTATTATGAAACATCAGGACCACTTCTTTGAAGGAATCGAAACTTTTCTTCTCGCTAGTGTCACCTTAGAAAAAGGAAGCTCTGCGCAACGCCAAATTCAGTTACTCACCCAAAACAGTGCCCTATTTTCTCATCGCCTCCCAGAAACTCATGGTTTTGAAGCTTGGAAAACGATTTTAAGTGCCAATGATTTCCAGATTGAATCTGATGAAGAGGCCAAAAGCTTTTTATACTTTGTCATGCATTTGGTAATCGAAACGCTGATCGATGCTTCTGTAAATGACTGGACCCCAGAACAACTAGTCACCGACTACCGATATAAAGTTAAATGGTTACTAAATGGTTTAAATGAAGGGAAGTGACTGAAAGTTGTTAAATCATAAAAGCACCATCTTTTTTGACATGGACGGTCTCCTGCTAGATACCGAAAAATTATATTTTGAAACCCGCAGAGACGTGCTCGAAAACTACGGCATCCCCTTCACAAAAGAGGATCACGTCGCCTACATCGCCAAAGGATTTCCCGTCACCATCCAAAAACTAACCAAACTTGTTGGCAGTGCAGATTTAGGAAAATGCGTTTTTGACGAAGCTATGAGCCTATATAATCGGCGACTTCAACAGGGTGAAGTTCAGGTCAAAAAAGGTGCCATTGAACTCTTAAAATTTTTGAACCAAACGCATAAAAGATGTTACGTCACTTCTTCGGCTGCCAAAGACACTATCATACAAACAACTAAGATCACTAAAATTGACCAGTACTTTACTGACTTTATTAGTGGTGATGAAGTTCCGCATAATAAACCAGCTCCCGACGTTTACTTGTATGCGTTACAAAGAACCCACGCTAGCAAATCAGGGACGGTCGTTTTTGAAGATTCTACCAGCGGTGTCCTCTCAGCAGTCAATGCCGGTTTAGATGTCGTATTGGTACCAGATTGGATCAAGCCCCAGCCAACTATTCAAGAGAAGGCTGTCGCCGTTTTGCCAACTCTTGCAGATGCTATTCCACTTTTAAAAAAAGCGCGAACCAATTAAATGCTTTGGTTCGCGCTCACTTTCATGATACTAAATGATTCTATCTATTTTCGATCTGCCGATAAAGACAACTCATGACGGGACTTAATTTCTGTCTCTAAGTTAGTCAAGTTCTTTAACCCGGCCTCATATGCAAACTCGCCAAGTGGTAAATGCTTTGGCAAATCTTTGCCAGCACTAACTTGGTCAAAAATAATCTTGGCAATCATCGCTGGATCTCCAGGTGCGTCCGTGACAGATTGGTCAGTCGTTTCAACGGATTCTTTGAACTTAGCGTAGTCACCAATTGTTGGGACGACTTTCTTAGAAGAACTTCCAGACCAGTTTGTCCGGGCGCCACTTGGCTCAACCGTAAAGACCTTGATTCCTAAATCAGCAACCTCTTGACGTAAAGTATCAGAATAACCTTCAACAGCGTATTTTGTAGCACTGTAATAACCCATTGTGGGTAAGGTTGTTAACGCCAATGCTGAAGAAATGTTCACAATTGTTCCACTCTTCTGTTTCCGGAAATTAGGTAAAAGTGCTTCAGTCATGTTTGCTAGGCCAAAGAAATTCACTTCAAACATATGACGAACTTGCGCCATATCACTTTCTTCAATCGTTGAGAAATAACCAATGCCAGCATTATTCACTAAAACATCAATGTTACCGAACCGCTGAAGTGCTTGTTTTGCAGCAGCTTTAATTTGGTCAGCATCCACAACATCTACTAACACTTTTTCAATCTGTCCATGATCATAGGCATCAAGATAGTCTAAATCTGCTAGCTTTCGTGCCGTCGCAACGAGATTAGTCCCGGTAGCCTGCGCAACAATCTTTGCAAGCTCTTTTCCAAATCCACTTGAAGTTCCTGTAATCATCCATGTTTTTGCCATAATTTAAATCTCCTGAATTTCTTATTTTTATCAAAAATTTGACACTTAGTCATTCTAGCCAAGCAACAAACGAAGAGCAAACATTTTAACTTGAGATAAAATTATTTCTAATGATTTTCCGATTAATTTGCGCTATGCTTTCTTTAAAAAAATTTGCTGGAGAGATTAAAATGAAAACCTTTCGTTATATCACTCGTATGATTATTCAAACCGTCTTTACAGTCCTACTCATCTATTTTTTTAGCGCAGATAATAATTTTAAATATCATTTCACAATCAATTGGTTCATGATCTGGTTAGTGGTTTCCTGGTTTTGCCAATTTTATTTAATGCGCTTTTCTAAACTATTAGTTGGACCAGATCTTTCTGTGCAACAACTCGGTGCCAAGAATCGCTTAGCTGATTATAAGTACAATCATCAAAGAGACAAATGGGGTGCTGTTAATGCTGATACGACGGACGATGCTCTTAACTCTGCAGAAAGTGACTCCGATAGTCTCTATTTCAGTATTATGATTCACCTAATTTACAGTCTTTTAGGCCCATTAATCTTTATCATCGTATTTAGTTTTCATTGGTACAGAAATACTCACTAATCAAAAAATACATCCACAACATGAGGCTGTGGATGTATTTTTATTAACGTTTTGCAGGCCGCCAAAACGTCTCAATGGCCGCTTTATCATGAATGTTAAATTCAATCATTTGCTTCAATAGTTCATAATTAAACGGTTGGTCCCAAGGCATCCGGACAATACCTTTTGTATGATCAATATTAGCTGCTTTAAGATCATCTTCAAAATGACTGATTCCTGCCTCTTCTGGTGTAAAGGCCAGATGTTTTTTTGAAACACTGAACCCGATAATAAAGGTTCCATGATCTGTAAACATGGGTTGATTCCAAGCAATTCGTTTTTCAAGCTGTGGAAAAGTATCGCTAACCCACTGCAAAACTTCGCGCACACGGGATTGGTGATCAGAATTATCAATCGTGTCAATAAATTCTGTAAAAGTTTCCATAATCCTAGCTCCTTGTTTTCAGTTTGCTGTAAGTATACCGTAAATTTCGGCTAGCTTCTAGCAAACATAACCACATTAACTTGCAAGTTACATAGCCATCCATGCCGCCGATAAAATATTGCCATCCGGATCTTTTACTTCTAGTTCATACATCTGTTCTTCAGACATTCCTAATTCCACGTGATAAAAATCACCGCCATTTTCCTTCGCAGTTTGAGCAAATTTTTTCACTTCTTCAATACTATCCATGCTGAACGCCGTCATTGACCCACTGACTGCCTGTGTATCGGCAACTAACTGGCCACGTAAAAATTGTTGATAGAACTCATGCGTCAACAACATAACCCAAATATTGTCATCCCACATCATTCCGGTTCCGTTTGCATCAGAAAAATCTTCATTCTTTTTAAATCCCAGCGCTTCGTAAAACTTGATTGATCGTTGCATGTCAGTTACGGGCAAATTCACAAATATCATCTTGTTCATAGTAATTCCTCCTAATGGTATTTCGTCGTTTCAAACCACAATCTTATGCTGACAATAAGTTTATTTCTTACGCCTATTATGACATGAGCTCATTTCTGAAGCAAACAACCTGCCTCTAGTCCTACTTAAATTATCACACTCACTGTCAGATGTACTTTATCACCAACGGATTTAGAAATCTTTTGCCGAATATCTTTACGAATTCCCAAAATATAACCAATCGAACCATCTACATTTTTGATACCCATATTGACGATGCTCCCGTCATAGGCTTCGCCGTCAAACGTCGCATGAACTTTTAGACGTCCTTTGCCAAATAACTCGCGAATATCATAAGGAAAAATCACATAGGTGCCACCTTTTCCCACTTCCGAACTATAAATTCACTGTCAACCTCAAATTTTTTTGTAGTCGTCTTATACCTCTATATGCATCACAAAAACTTGTTTTCTAGACAATATTTTGTTATTAACCTACGGCCTCGTACGGACTAAAAATATTAGAGATATTACATAAACTTGGCCACAATTTTCCCTGTAACTTTGTGATCCTTTATCATTTGTAATCCTTTTGGGATGTCGCGATAGGAAATTTCCTGATTAATTAATGGATCCAACTTTTCTTTCACTACTAATTCGCCCAACTGAGTTGCCATAACAGCCAAGTCATGCCTTTGTTGGGTATTATGGCTTTGATGAGCGCCACCCAAATTAACGCTAAAAACGCCTCAACCTAATTTGGCATAATCGGTAGTTAAGTTTGGTTGCCCATCGATAGCTATAAGTGCGCCATTATACGCTAATCGTTTTAGGTCCTGAGTGGCTGCCTCGGCACCAATTGTGTTAATAATTAGATCTACCCCCAGCCCATTTGTCAATCTTTGAATCTGCTCAGTACCATTTTGAGTTCGATAATCAATAATTGCATCCGGATGCAGGTGTGCAACAAAATCTTTTTTTTGCTTTGAAACCGTTGTAAATACTCTTAGTCCTGCTATTTTTGCCAACTGAATTGCGATACCACCCACACCTCCTGCTCCCGCATGAATTAATACTGTGTGTCGATTTTCTAAATTGGCCTTTCTAAAGATGGCTTGATAAGCGGTCATTGCACTACATAACAAAGCTGCCGCTTGTGGATAAGTTAATTTATCTGGCATTTTGGCCACTACGTCACTTTTAACAGTGCCAAATTCCGCAAAACCACCGGACTCCGTCAAATCCCCATGATAAAAAACACGATCTCCCTTTTTAAATTTATCTACTTGTTTCCCAATTTCAACGACCTCACCCGCGACATCTAAACCCAAAATATGGGGGTAGAGCCAGCTGCCAGGCTGATGTTCGATTAACTTGTAATCAACTGGATTCAATCCCACATCATGAACTCGCACAAGCAATTCTTTTTCATGAGGTTGCGGCCTCGCCACTTCAAGCAACTGTAACTGATCAATCTCTGTAAATTTAGAACTTTTAATAACCCAAGCTTTCATAGTCTTCACTCCTCAAGTTCAATCAATAATGTATATAAGGTTAGATTAACAATTCTAATAACCATGTACAAACATTTAAAATTCAAATTTACTGCCTTGCTACTACAGTTTTATCATCAAACGTCGCACGAATTTTTTTAAACAATTCACGACTATCACATGCATTATACGGAATTCGATCGACGTTAAAAAAAGTTCCGCAGAAAAGTACTTTTCCACGAAACTTCATTAGTTTAATTAACGGCGATTCTTTCTTCTTGCCTTAATGATAGCTTTCATTTGTTTTTTACTTCCAAACATTCGCTCCACTTTAGCATTTTCACGAGCTTTCCCGCGCAAATTTTGATTAGTTGTGGCCTCATTTAAAAGCGCACGATAATTATCCAACCGATCTTCACTCAACGAACCGGCTTGGATAGCTGCTTGAACGGCACATCCTGGTTCTTGTGTGTGTGTACAGTCATTAAACCGACACTGCTGAGCCAACTGTTTAATATCATCAAAAGTTGCGTCAAAGTTGCCATTTAGCAACGAGAGTTCTCGCATTCCTGGTGTATCAATCACGAGTCCACCCTCAGGTAGCACCAGCAATTCGCGACCAGTTGTCGTATGACGACCATGGGCATCACTACCTCGCACCGCTTGCGTTGCACCCACATTTCGTCCCATCAACTGATTAATTAAAGTGGTTTTGCCCACGCCTGATGATCCAATAAAGGCGACCGTCTTACCTGGTTGCACATAGTCAGTAATTTTTCGCCAACTCTCATCAGTTGCGGAACAAAAGACCACATTGTCCCCTGCTGCCATTTCAGCAACGTCGGCAATCTGTTGGTCCAAATTCGAAGCCAAATCTGCTTTCGTTAAAACAACCACCGGTGTGGCCCCACTGTCCCAAGCAACAACTAAATAACGTTCCAGCCGTTTTAAATTATAATTGGCATCCAGGGCCATGCAAATAAAAATCGTATCAACATTCGCTGCCACAATTTGTGCGGTTGTTTTGCGGCCCGCTGCCTTCCGAAAAAACAGACTACGTCGCAGCATGACACGTTCAATCACAGCAGTATCCGCTACTGATCCCAGGGTTCGAAGCAAGATCCAGTCCCCGACTGCCGGATAATCTTGAGCATCAATGGCTACGTTGTTCAAGCACCCTGAAACTGATGCCTGCCGTGAGCCTTGCTCAGTCATCACATCGTATAGAGTCCGATTTTGACCAGTTATCCGGCCTAAAGCAAGTCCCGAATTGGTTACTTGTTCCTCAAGAGCTGAGGTTAATCCAAAAGCTTTTAATTGTGTTTTACTCAATAAATTGTATTCCTCCGTAAAATCATGGAGGTTTAGATAAGTCTAGGCTATCCGTACCTCCGCCACATGACTATAAATAATTACAATTGCCATAAAACATCATCTCATTTCTTAATTTAGTGCTGTCATTATATCATATCAGGGGTTGGTTTCCCTGAGAAAATTGAAACTGGCAACAGAACCCATCACTCATTTTTAATCGTAATTTTTCCGTTACTTACCGTTGCCGTTTTAATCGTTGTATTTTGTTGAAGCGAAGTTTTGGTCAACCGATCCATGTTATCCACAAGGCCAATTGTGTACGAATTATTCCCCATGGCCGTCATCGTTTCCGCAATCTGAGTGCCACCCTGACCATCTAATTTATTAAATATTTGCAACACTTTTTCTGGTAAATCAGTGGTGGTCGGATCTGCCGTTAGTTTGGTATAACGTTGGAACGAGCCTTCGCCAATTCTGACAAGGGTCTTTTTGTTCAAGACTAAATACGTGTACGTCTTATCGCTACCAGCAATAGTTGTCGCTCGTGGCATTGCATAACCAACTTTTAGCGCCTGAATTTGAGCATAATTAAAAGTAGCGCTACTATATAAATCGGCTGTGGTAATCTTACTCAAGTCCTGTAACTTTAGCCGGGTATAGGTGCTATGCACGCCAGTTTGACTGACTTGATAAATCCAATGCTTACGAACAATCAGTTGATCTGTCGTATCACTGTTTCCCCATCGTCCCGTTAGCGAACTGATATTCACATGCTTTTTAGGTGTTTGATACCCTTGATCGCTGAGAATATAGGCCCGATCGGTTGGAGAATTGGCCTGCGTTGCTGAATAAACATAAGAAAGTTGCAATCCATACAGCTTGTGATCACTCGCAATAAAACCAACACTCTGACCACCAGCAACCTTATTTGATTTCAAATAAACTAAATCACTATATTTGTGAATTCGAATCGATGCTTTTGCTTCCTTCAACGTATCGTTCAGTTGCTTAATCGTAAACAACTTCGTCTTATAATCACTACTAGTCGTCGCATTTTTAGTAATCATTTTCTTAATTTTCGCATAGTTGGTCTTTGTATACCCACTCGAAAACTGGCCGTTATGTGTCGTCCAAACTAAATTCGAACTCGCCGCACCCGCCAGCTTTTTCGTTTTCAGTGCCGTTAATTGACCTTTCCCGTCCACGTCTGACTTCACAAGCGCAGTCTCTCGCCAGATAGTTTCTTTACGGTTAATAATTTTTGTAGAACGTTGTTTGGCAGTTAACTGGGTTTTACCGGCCGTTTGACTAGAATTATTGCCACAACCAACTAAGGTTACAGCAATGACCAAAATCCCGATAACTGAAAGTGCAATTTTTTTCATATTTTCTGATCTGTTTTGCGAGTATTATCAACTTCACCATTATTACAGTTTTACGGTTCTTTGCATAGCTTCCCCACAACCTCATCGTGAAAGAAAGCATTTCAATTGCTTGTGTTTTGGTGAAGTGTTAATTTGAATCTACAATATAAATGATAGAGGAGCTGATCCACATGTTTGACGTTTTATTTATTGGCAGCGGGCAAGGCGCTTGGAATGGGGCAATTCCAATGAGCCAGGCCGGATTAAAAGTAGCCGTTATTGAGGAAGGCCTGTTTGGCGGTGTTTGTACAAATCGGGGCTGTAATGCAAAAATCACGTTGGATAAGCCTGTTGAATTAGTTCGAACTATTGAACAATTACAGGGTCGCGGCTTTGACAGCGTGCCAAAAATAAATTGGCCCGACTTGATGGCGCATAAACACGAAGTCATTGGCAAATTAGCCGAAAGCAACAAACAGAAATTAGTTGACGGTGGCGTTCAAGTCATTGTGGGACACGCTACCCTTTTGGATGCCAAAACGGTTAAAGTTGGCGACATCAATTATCACGCCCAAAAAATTGTATTAGCACTAGGTCAGCATCCCCATCGTTTGGATATTCCAGGAAAAGAATATCTGCATGACAGCACAGACTTCTTATCTTTACCTCAAATGCCAAAACAACTAACCATTATTGGCACAGGTTATGTGGGGATGGAATTTGCATCCATTGCCAATGCCGTCGGTGCTTCTGTGAACGTGGTTGTAGACAGTCACCAACCCTTGCGGCACTTTTATCAGCCGTACGTCAAACGTTTGGTAGCAGATTTACGCCGTCGAGGAGTTAAATTTTTTTATGATCAACAAGTCGATGCAGTCGAGAAAACGGAAGCTGGGCTAGTTTTACACGGATCCAACCAATTTGAATTGGCCAGTGATTACATTGTTGACGCTAGCGGCCGTCTTCCTAATTTAACCGGAAGTGGCCTTGAAACGCTTGGCATTGCAACTAATGCCCATGGTATTGAAGTGGACAATCACCTGCAAACTAACGTGGCTGGCGTCTACGCAACAGGGGATGTGGTTGACAAACCTCAACCGAAGATTACACCAACCGCCATTTTTGAATCACAATATTTGGCACAACTGTTTACAAATCAGACCAGTGATACCATTCACTACCCTGCGATTGCCACAACCGTTTTCTCTTCACCCCGAATTTCGCAAGTGGGTATTAATCCTAACGAGGCTGAAAAACAGCCTGATAAATATTCAGTTGAGCATTTTGAATACGGTGATGACTGGTTCAAACAAGTTCAAAACGAATTAGATGGTGGCCTAACCTTAGTCTTTGATCAGGAGCATATCTTGGTGGGTGCCGTGGAATATAGTAACGAAGCGGTCGACTCAATCAACGGTTTATTGGACATCATTGAATTACGTTTAACTCATGAACAAGTTCAGCGGTTCATTTATACCTTCCCAAGTATTCAGCATAGTTATTTCCGAAAAATTTAATGCTATCTCCGGGTAACTGAATTTTATAAAAATTAAATAGCCCACTATAATTGATTAAATCCAATTATAGCGGGCTATTGCTGTTTCAAGCGTTTAAGTTAATGTCAATTCTCGGAGACCCATACTTTTAAACAAGACGTAGCGCCGTCATATACTTTTTCATGTACCAATCTATATTTTTAGAATTATATTGGGTAATAAAACGCGGATGTTCTAACGGAATAATCTTCTCAAAAAAGTGATACTCATTATTAATTTGCGTTAAAAATTTATAATTTTCTCCGCTTCCAATACAGTAGCACACCGATGTGTCCACCCCAAATTTGATTTGGCTACGCAGTGAACTCACAATGAATGGTAACAAATATTCTTGAAGTTTTTTACTTTCATAATAGTTACAATTAACTTCATTTCCTTTTGTATTTGTCTTAACCAACCCTAGCGGACACACAAAGCTCATAAAGAAATTATCGTAGAATTTTTCTCTACCACCATAGTTTCGCATAACATCATACAAAAATCTCGAAGAGGCCTGGCTGGCATGAACCTTATCAATAAAAATTCTGGTTTCTTTTTGAAGATATTTTGCATCCTCAAAAGGAACTCCTGTGACTGCTGTTCCACTTCGTGCTGGTGAGCTTCCTAGTATTAGTCGGCGAGGCTTAGTATCATTGAAATGCTTTTGGGTAAAACGCGTCGTAATTTTGTGAACTAGTTCTTTCTGCCCACCACTATAGGGATTAATTATCCTATATTTATCAGGCAAACAAAGATTAATTTGCGCGAGTGCTCTGTTAAATTCCAATACCTTTTCAGCAAAAGTATTTTGACTAATCATACATGTTTACCTTCATCCTTGTGGAATGTTTACCGAATATCCAGTGTTTTACTCACTATGAAAATTACCTATGTTCTCCAAGATTATTTAAATAAGTTTCTAAAAAATTTAAACAAGAAAGCTCCAATTAAAATTATCAAAGCAAGTAATATAAATCCCATGCCATAGAATAACCAATTACCAATCCATAAAGTTTTTCCGATCATCATAATTGCCTCCCTGAAGGTAGTATGAAATCATGGACACGATTTAGTATAATTCCATAATAGGAAGGATTGTGTTTTTATGACCAAGAAAAAGTACTCAGTAGATTTTAGAAAAATGATTGTCAAGCTGTACCAGGATGGCGCCCCGGTAGCTGATCTTACAGACGAATATGGTGTATCAAATGTAACTATTTACAAATGGATTAATCTATATAAAGAAGACAAAGGAAGTGGAATTTCCAAATCAGATGTTTTAGCGTTGCAAAAACGTTTGAAACAGCTAGAAAGTGAGAATGACATCTTAAAAAAAGCCTTAACCATATTCGCCAAAAAGTAAACCCAGATGACTGGCAGACAGCCGTTGATATTAATTTGAAGCACCATAGTATCAAAGAAACCTGTAAAGTACTCTCAGTTCCACGCTCAACTTACTATGAACATCAGCAGAATCATGTATCGCCACAAGCCAAGCGTCGTAAGACACTTAGCCAGTCGATTAAACGCATTTACTTTAATTCTAGACGTATCTACGGGGCACCTAAAATTCTAAAAGCGTTACAAAAAGAAGGTAAGACTGCCAGTATTAAGCTAGTTCAACGATTAATGCGCCAAATGGGGTTAAAATCAATCACGCGCAAGAAGTGGCATTATCAACAAACTAATGATATTGATGCGACTGATTATTCAAATATACTCGCGCAAGATTTTCGTACAACCAGTCCAAATCAAAAGTGGTGTGCAGACATAACTTATATTCACACCAAAGCCAATGGCTGGTGTTATTTATCAAGCATTCAGGATTTATATTCACGTAAAATCATTGCCCATAAAATCAGCCGTCATATGACTGCTGATCTTGTGATCAGCACTTTTCAACAAGCCTTTGAAACTAGAAAGACGACTAATAACTTAATTGTGCATACCGATCTGGGTAGCCAGTACCGCAGTGCTGGCTTTGAACAGATCTTAGCGCAACACCATATTCGCCATTCTTATAGCAAGCGTGGCTGTCCCTATGACAATTCATGTTTGGAATCATTTCACGCCAGTTTGAAAAAAGAAGAGGTTTACCAACACCATTATCAGGATTTTGAAGAAGCAAATGCTGCAATATTCAGCTACATTGAGAGCTTTTATAACAGTGCTCGAATTCACAGTAGCATTGATTATTTAACTCCAAATGAAAAGGAAAAATTAGTCGCTTAAATTATACATAAAATGTGTCCAGATTCTTGACCTAAATCCATTATAAACTTTATATATGGGCAAAAACATGTACTCTGTCTTAATCCACACATCAAAGTTTCTTTTCGCAATTGTACACGTAGCATACTGAATAGAGCTACTATTTCTACCATCAGGAGCCGTTTCCTCATCTTGTGTCACACAACTAGTTACCTTAACGTGCTTTTCTCGCCTGAGAAATTTATAGGTAGCGTCATCCAACGCAAGTCGCTTTATTTGTTTATGATTGGCTGTCTTTAAAACCACAGTCAATTCTTTGTCCGCATCGGTTCCTGGCTTAATTTCATATAAATATAGCCACGAAAAAAGTAAAATCATTAAGATTATCAAAGTGCTAATACAAACTAATAATATTTTTTTTGCTCTCATCAATTAATTTCTCCACCATAATTTTCTTAACTTATATTTTTTATGTCTATTCAATAATACCTTCAGATCGGATAAAACAAAAAGAACCCACTGGAGTTCTTTTTGAAACTGTTCATTTGACTATAATTAACACGATCATAAACACTGCTAATAAAAAAAAGAGTGTCCACTAATTTTAGTAATTATCTTATCTATAATTAGAAATAAAAGAAAAGCAATAACCATTGCAATGGATTTAGGTCAAGAATCTGGACACATTTTATGTATAATTTAAGCGACTAATTTTTCCTTTTCATTTGGAGTTAAATAATCAATGCTACTGTGAATTCGAGCACTGTTATAAAAGCTCTCAATGTAGCTGAATATTGCAGCATTTGCTTCTTCAAAATCCTGATAATGGTGTTGGTAAACCTCTTCTTTTTTCAAACTGGCGTGAAATGATTCCAAACATGAATTGTCATAGGGACAGCCACGCTTGCTATAAGAATGGCGAATATGGTGTTGCGCTAAGATCTGTTCAAAGCCAGCACTGCGGTACTGGCTACCCAGATCGGTATGCACAATTAAGTTATTAGTCGTCTTTCTAGTTTCAAAGGCTTGTTGAAAAGTGCTGATCACAAGATCAGCAGTCATATGACGGCTGATTTTATGGGCAATGATTTTACGTGAATATAAATCCTGAATGCTTGATAAATAACACCAGCCATTGGCTTTGGTGTGAATATAAGTTATGTCTGCACACCACTTTTGATTTGGACTGGTTGTACGAAAATCTTGCGCGAGTATATTTGAATAATCAGTCGCATCAATATCATTAGTTTGTTGATAATGCCACTTCTTGCGCGTGATTGATTTTAACCCCATTTGGCGCATTAATCGTTGAACTAGCTTAATACTGGCAGTCTTACCTTCTTTTTGTAACGCTTTTAGAATTTTAGGTGCCCCGTAGATACGTCTAGAATTAAAGTAAATGCGTTTAATCGACTGGCTAAGTGTCTTACGACGCTTGGCTTGTGGCGATACATGATTCTGCTGATGTTCATAGTAAGTTGAGCGTGGAACTGAGAGTACTTTACAGGTTTCTTTGATACTATGGTGCTTCAAATTAATATCAACGGCTGTCTGCCAGTCATCTGGGTTTACTTTTTGGCGAATATGGTTAAGGCTTTTTTTAAGATGTCATTCTCACTTTCTAGCTGTTTCAAACGTTTTTGCAACGCTAAAACATCTGATTTGGAAATTCCACTTCCTTTGTCTTCTTTATATAGATTAATCCATTTGTAAATAGTTACATTTGATACACCATATTCGTCTGTAAGATCAGCTACCGGGGCGCCATCCTGGTACAGCTTGACAATCATTTTTCTAAAATCTACTGAGTACTTTTTCTTGGTCATAAAAACACAATCCTTCCTATTATGGAATTATACTAAATCGTGTCCATGATTTCATACTACCTTCACAATTCTATAATTAATTCCAAAAAATTCAGATAGAATTATAATTAGAAACATAATAATCACAAATTCAATCACTAATTTTTAAACATCCCACGCTATCACCAGAATTCTAGATAACCATTTCTTTTAATTTTATCATGTTTATCAATTGTCTTTGCAATGTAAGCACCAGGATCAAGAACCGCACCTAATATAACACCAGTGACGTTAGTAATTTTCCTTGCTCCTAAAGAAGGTAGTATGGTTCAAAGACAATAAAAGTCGTTTGAAAGAACAAGAAAAGAATTCTTAAATGGCTTAATGCTGGACAAACATTTGAATGGGCTTGGAAAAAGGTCAAACACCTATTCTAAAAAGAGAATGCAATTGTTTTAAGTAAATGTACGGGTATTAACCAGTCGACAGGTTAATATTCTTTGTCATTAACGTTTTCGAGTATGAACTTTATTACACCGATTGTGCAAAAAAGAATACGCACCACATAGGAATCTGAAAAACTGCTTAATTACTTCTTCCGTTTTTCATTCATTAAATCCTGTTCAAACATTCTATTTTTCTGTTTTTTAATTCTTTTAGAATACCTTTCATGACCGTCACCCCACATTATTAATAGGACAATGATACCTATAGCGGCAATTAAGTAATCTTGAAATTGAATATTTTGTGATTCTACTAAGATGTAAATGATGCCAATCGTTCCCAGAAAAGGAATAATTCCACCTAACCAAAAGTATCCTGTATTAGTAAATATAAATTCTTCCAAAATAAGTATCACGATCATGATAATAAAAAATTCAAGTTCATTCATCTTTAGTCTCCTCATATAAAAAATTAATTTTTTTGCCGAATTGTAATTTATGCTTTCATCAGTTACCATACGCATAATATTAATAATGAACGGCTCCTTCTCTTCTATTACATCTAATTTTGTGATAACCTCTCTATTTCTTATTACTGTCATAGTTGAAAAGATTTCCCGAATTGTCAAATCAAGTGCCGCTTTTAACCCTTATGACAATTGTTTTCATTTATTTTTCTTTCATCTAAAAGGAACCTATGACTTTAATTTTATAGGTTGGTAACCCAAGCGTTCGCCAATCTCCCTTATATTATTCAATTCCGGCAGCAAAACTTTTCCCCATTAATAGTAACATTATATCTTCCAGCGTTTTTTAAGTAAGGACTTTCATAATCGGTCTGAATAACAAATTTCGGATTCTTTTTCTTAATTAAAAATGATAAGTCGATTTATTTTCAGATATTTCTTTCAATTCTGAATTCTTTTTACTACTGCTATAGATTCCCGTCATTTGGTGCCACATATCCATACGCGACCCCTAATAGACAAAAAAACAAAATACACGAAAAAAAGATCATAACGTCTCGTTTCATTTTCTTCGCCACCAAACCGAATATTATAATTGATATAAAATTGCCAACTTTATATAAAATCTTTTTCAATTACTTTGTAGTTGACTGTCGACCAAGCATCTTTCTTGGGATCATTTTATAAACTAAAGATTTTAAAACATATTCTCAAAAACCAAGCCATTTAACTACCATCTTCTAACCAAGATTTTACCTTTATCCTGTACTTCACCTTCATTCTTGCACATTAATATATCTTACAGTTGACAACACTAAACCCAGTCTTCCTTATAATTCAGTGTTGCAATATAGAAAATGCCTTCACGATGAATAGAGAATTCGTCATATTGGGCACCCGTACTTTTATCTACAAAACTGTGACTAATCACATAATCTCCACGGTTGGTATATTGTGTATGGTTCTTCGCATAATTGTTTTTCTTCACTTTGGTTGTTAGCGCTAGGGTCGGATGCCCATTTGTAATCACACCCATTCGTACTGCCGTCTTCGGGGTTAGAAACATTCCTATTATGCACAACAGCATTACCCCCAACGCAATAATAGAATATTTTCTTCTTCGTCTGATTAAAGTACATTCAAATAAATAACTACAAATTGGAATTAACAACCACAGTAAGATCAATGCATAGCCAAAATGAAATGGAGGGCTAACTAATGCCGTGACCACTAATGTTACCGCCGTTAACATTGGTAACATTTTCCGTTTCCAAATTCCCCAGCCAAAGAAAATTACTGCCATTACAAATGGTAAATAAAATATGAAGCCAAAATTCTCCGCATCAGAAAAACCACTCAGGCCATTGTTACGATAAATCCAGAATATGATCACGAGCCAAAGGAGGATTATTGGTTGTAAATGAGTTAACCAAATTTTCTTTAAGTTGTTCATTGGATACCATCCTGCTTTATTTGCCGTTAATCAAGCGTCATAATTTTTTGTCTTTATTTTACCAGTTTGATTGTCCGAGTATAAATTAAAACTTATTCTTATCAAAGCTTTTAATTTTTGCACAAATGGACTTCTGCCAACTGATCGTACCGATTCACATCCAATAACTTTAAGTGAGTCGAATAATCACCGTTTGGAAATAACCGAATTCCCTTTCCCAATAAAACCGGTGCAATTTGAATCCACCACTCATCAATTAAATCATTCTCCAGTAAATCCACTACAAGTTGACCACCACCCACGATCCAAATATTACCACCAGGTTGGGCCAATAATTCTTGAACCAATTGCATTGGTGATTCCTGCACATACTTTGCATCTGCCACTTCACCATGCTTGGTTCGCGAGAGTACATAATTTGTTTTATCAGGAAATTGCAATGCCCCATTCATTAAACCTTTACTCACGTCGTATGTTTTTCGTCCCATAATGGTGGTGTCGACTTGTTTTAAAAATTTCTCTGTATTAGCTTTATCGCCGCCTTGGGTATCTAACAACCACTGTAAATCATGTTTCTCGGTGGCCAAATAACCATCCAAAGAAATTGCGCCATAAAATTGTACTTTCCGCATAATCTCACCTTTTTTCTTCCTTATATCATTTTTCTTAATTTTAGCAAACTGAGTAAAACCAACGAAATAAATTGACTGAAAATATGACAAACTTTAGGTCGCCTATCAAACTAATGAAAAACCTTTAACTTTCAGAAGGTTAGTCAAAAAAATGCACAAGCCTAAACTCACTTATGCATCTTTCGTTTATAAATCCAACTCTAAAATGGCATTAAATACTTCTTGTGGTAACTCAATGCTGTTTTTAGCTGATTGTCGTTTGTTAATCCCTTGACGCCGTAACAACGCTTGTTTCTTGGAAATACTCTTTTTACCGCCAGAAACAGCCGCATTTTTACGCAATGGTGGAATATCAACTCGTGCAACGGCTTTACCTTCCACAACTGCCTGAACAGGAGTGGGATAAAGTCGCCGCGGCACCGCAACTTTTAATTTTTTTACCAGTTCTTGCGTTAAATTTGGCGCGTCCTGACGGTGAACTACAAATGATAGTGCATCAACGGTGGCATAGTTAATATCAACTTCAACTTTAACCAAATCAGCGATTTCATAATCAAGATAAGTCGTGTCCAAGGTGGCGTATCCATGGGAAACAGACTTTAACTGATTGAAAAATTCATACGCCACTTCAGAAGTTGGCATTTTGTAAGTCAATACGATCAAATCGGCTTGATTATCCATATCCAACAGTGTGCTCTTATGTTTTTCCGCAAGTTTCATGACTTCACTTAGCAAGTTATTGGGTGTCGTAATCTCAGCTTTGATAAATGGCTCTTCCACATACTCAATTTTGGAAAACTCCGGAAAATTAGTCGGATTATTCACAATCATTGGTTCAGTTTGACCCTTCAAGTACACGTGATAAGTCACGTTGGGTGCTGTTGTGAGTACCTCCAAACCATATTCATCCTTCAAACGTTCCCGAATAATTTGCAAATGCAGCATCCCTAAAAAGCCACATCGAAAACCAGCGCCCAAGGCCTCTGAATTTTCAAGACTGTAGTGAAACGAAGAATCATTTAAAGCGAGTTTTTCAATCGCTGATTTCAATTCACTATAATTATTGTCCCTTGGATAAAATCCGGCAAACACCATTGATTTTGCGGGTTCATAGCCAGCCAGTGGTTGCGAAGTTGGCTTGGTGGCCGAAGTCATGGTGTCTCCCACTCGAACTAATTGCGGATCTTTTAGCCCCGTCACAACATATCCCACATCACCCGCATTTAACTCATTAACGGGCGTCATATTGGGCGCAAAGTAGCCCAATGCATTAGCCGAAATGTGTGTTTGCTCCGCCATCAATACTAACGAATCATCTGGCTTTAATGTGCCATCTACAAGGCGTACATAGGCGATAATTCCTTTAAAGGCATCGTACATGTAGTCAAAAACTAACGCCTTTAACGGTGCCTTTTTATCTCCGGTTGGCGCTGGAATGGTTGTCCGAATGGCTTCCAGAACTTCATGCACACCCATCCCAGTTTTGGCTGAAATTTTCAGCATATCCAAATTTTCGAACGCCGGATCTAACTTTTGAATCTGAGCTTGTGTCCGTGGCACATCGGCTGCATCACTATCCACCTTGTTAATCACTGGAATAATGACCAAATGATTTTGCTTGGCAAGGCGCAAGTTTGCCACCGTTTGCGCCTGAACGCCTTGAGTAGCATCTACCAATAGGATCGCCCCATCACTCGCTGCTAAACTTTTGGAAACCTCGTATGAAAAATCAACATGTCCAGGTGTATCAATAAAATTATATTCATATGTTTGTCCATCATCAGCTTCGTAATGGTTCCGCACTGTTCTGGACTTGACGGTAATACCATGGGCCTGTTCAACGGCCATGTCATCTAACAATTGGGCCTTTTTGTCCCGTTCACTAACCGTGTGGGTTTGTTCCATAATTCGATCGGCTAATGTCGACTTCCCATGATCAATATGAGCAATGATGGAAAAATTTCTGATGTTTGCTTGTTTCATTATTTAACTGCTTTCCTTTTTCATGACTATTTTTCAAAACTTACTCTTACTACTTTAAAAATTTTGCTTCCTTGTCAATACTAACAGATCCCAACAATACATATCTGATAGATTTTTGGATGTCACTAATTTTCTATACTAAGAATTGTATTTTAGATCAACTAAAAAATGCAGCACCTCGCTTAGAGTTGCCGCATTTCAACTATTCTTTTTAAATTTTATCACCCAATAGGTTAGTCAACAACCTTTGCCACAGCCGCATTGACACTATCTTTTTCAGCTTCAATCAAGGCAACACGGCTTTCAATCACTTTCGTATCCATTGTGATTTCACGTGTTAAACCGGGTGTGTTGAGCTTTGGTTCAAAGAACGCTTTGAACTCTGCCAAACGCTCTGGTGTATGAAAAATCCCGGCAATTACAGTAATGTAAGTTGTGAATTCCATATCACCGCCAACCGTATCTTCGAGCCATTGCCAGTCATTACGAAGCCAATCCCAAGCAGCTTGTTGGCCATCTTCATTTGCCAAAACGCCTCGGAACCAGGCCCGTAAATCTTGTGGTTTGATCGTGTCAGCATCTTCGAACTTCGCGATTAATTGCGCAATTAACTTGGCATCAGGTGTGCTTGTTAATGCTGCACAGATAGCTTCCTTGTAACTACTATCAGACGTCTGATGATGTTGTTTTAAGAGCTGATCAAACAGTTCTTGGCTACCAAAGTTTTTCACTTCGTTCAGCAAAATGAAAACTCGCGTGTCGGCTGGTAAGCTTGCCAACTGATCCTTATTAGCCACAAAAATCTCGTGAGCAGCCGCAATTGAATCAGCATTCTTGGCATACAGTGTTGCACCTAACGCATATGGTCGGTTCAATTGATCATCGTTTGATTCGTCGGATTTTGGTTTCCAACCTAACCGCGCAACCTGATCTGCACTCAATTTATCGTAAAACGCTTGAACAGCCCTTTCTTCATCCGACTTTGGAGTTGCAAATTTTCTCAAATTTCCGGCAACTTGGTACAAGGCCACGTTCACCACGTTTGACTTGCTATTTGCAAATTGTGGTAACAATGGGACAACTTCGGCATAAGAAATCTGACGACCTTCTGCTAATAATCGTAAATCTTGTAAAATTTGGAGTTTAGAAATGTCATCAAGTGCCTCCACATTATCCAAAATATCTTTTAATAAGGTTTCATCATATTTGACGATAAAGTGGGAATCATTCCCCACATTCAAGCGGAATGGTTTGCCATTTTCTTCACGTAACTTAGCATAGTCACCTAATGTAATTGACTTTTCCGCCATAATTTGAGGGACAGTTTCGTAATTGCCATTTAGTGGAATTTGCCACTTACGACCCACTTCTTTACCTTCGCCACTGAAGAACTGTTGTTGAGAAACAGTTAACTGACCATTTTCAACTGCAGCTGTGACGACTGGATAACCTGGTTGTTCCAACCAAGAATTCATGATAGCACCCACATCAAGATCAGAGCTTTCACCTAATGCAGCCCATAAGTCGGCACCAGTTGCATTGCCATATTTGTGAGCAGCAAAGTATTTCTTTAAGCCAGCTCGTAAGGCATCGTCACCAAGTAAAGCGCGAACCATAACCAGTAGGCGGGCACCCTTAGCGTAAACAATCGCACTGTCAAACAGCGCATCAATTTCCGCAGGATTTTCCACATTCACATGCACAGACTGAACCCCATCAATAGCATCCCGTTGTAAAGCAGCAGCGGCCTCGGATGTTTGGAACATTTCCCAAATATGCCAATCAGGTTCAAGCGCATCAATAGCCACATATTCCATCATGTTAGCAAAACTTTCGTTTAACCAGAGATCATCCCACCACTTCATTGTAACCAAATCACCAAACCATTGATGAGCCAATTCATGCGCAATAACAGTCGCCACAAGCTGTTTCATGTCAAGGGCAGTATTGTCGGGATCAAGTACTAAGTATGCTTCTCGATAAGTCACTAATCCCCAGTTTTCCATGGCACCAGCTGAGAAATCAGGTAAGGCTAACTGCCAAGAATGTGGCAACGGATATGGTGTTTGGTAGAAATCTTCATAAAATTCAATTGAACGCTTAGCAATGTCCAAAGGAAAATCTAATTCTTTAGCTTGGTGAGCCTTAGTTGCAAACACCCCAACTTTAACCCCACTCTTAGTAGTGGTGACTTTGCTTTGTAATTCACCAAAGGCAAAGGCAACTAGATAAGTCGACATTCGAACTGTGGTGTCAAAATAGTGGACACCATTTTCGACACGAGCTTCTGGCATGTTACTAATTGTCGTTTCACCTTCATGCTCATCAAACTTAATGGCTAAATCAAAGGTAGCTTTAGCTTCGGGTTCATCCACACAAGGAAAGGCCTGCCGCGCAAAGTTGGTTTCAAATTGTGTCCCGATAATCTGCTTTTTCTCGCCATTAACTTCATAATATGAAGGGTAAATTCCCATCATTGAATCAGTTAACGGTGCCTTGTAAGTAATGGTTAACTTCACTTCACCAGTCTGTGACAAATCGATCCGAATGGCATCAGCTTTGTCGTCCGTTGTGAACGAGACATCCTTGCCATCTGCTTGAACGGAAGCGACAACTAAACCCTTTTGATGAATAGAAACCGTTTGAGTTTTAGCTTCACCAGTGATACTGGTTTTACCCGCAATTTGTTTTGTTTCTCGATTGACATCTAAATAGACATCATACTGTGTTGGTTGGAATGTTTCATAAAAATGTGTTATTTCTGCCATGTTATTCTCCCTATTTTATTAGAATAATCTCATTATACGACTTCCAAACGAAAAAGCCTATCCTCGAAACTTGTCATTACCATTAAAAATGGATAATGACTAACCTGCCATTATTTTTATAAAGCTCCATCCTCATTCCTGTTACGAATCCTATAACCTTCACAATTCAATTCTAAATCTAAACGACCACCATCTTAGATTAACAAATCAGATGATAAATTCCCCTATGTTATACTAAAATCGTGTTAAATTTTGAAAAAGAGGCCGCTTATGACATTTTATTCATACCAACAATTATTAGCTCAAACGAATCGCATCCTACTTTGGCGATACGGTATTTTAGTCGTGCTTTCACTAATTGCCGTCATTATGTTAATCCTTTTCTTACGACATCGAAATGAAGGCAAATACCGAGATCTGTTAATCATTTTTGTGCTCAGTGCTTGTTTAGTAGGCGGAATTCAATTCAGTAATTATCAACAGTATCAGACTAGCTTAAGTCAAAATGCCCAAATTGTGCGATTTTTACAAACTGTGAGCCACAAGAAGAATGTTTCCCTAAAAAAACTAAAAACTAATAAAACGGTTTTAACGGATAAAATGATTTTAAAAATTAATCAGCGTTATTATCAGGTTGATTTCGATAGTGACTTTTCAAGCTATCATCTGCAACGTGCACAAATTATTAACAATCAGGAGGTGAAATAATATGTTTTCTTATCTGGATATTGGTTTAAAATTCGCCCTTGGCTTAGTTTGCGTGATTGTCCAAATTAATCTCCTTGGCAAAGGAAATCTAGCACCAACTAGCGCAGTGGACCAAATTCAAAATTATGTCCTTGGCGGCATTATTGGCGGGATGATCTATAACACTGACATCACGTTACTTCAGTTTGTTTTGATTTTACTGATCTGGACCTTAATTGTTTTAATCGTTAAATTTATCAGTAACCACAACCAATTTTTACGAAGGTTTGTTACTGGAGAACCGCATACAATTGTGCAAAATGGTCAAATTTTAGTTGGTGTTGCAACCCGTGCTGGTTTAAGTGCCAGTGAGTTATCCTTAAAACTAAGATCGGCAGGTGTCAATGACATCAGTGAAGTTAAACGTGCCGTCCTAGAACAAAACGGCCAGCTCACCGTCACAATGCAAGGCGACGATGCCGTTAAATACCCGCTGATTGTGGATACCGTAATTGATAGCACCATATTAGAATTAATTGACAAAGATGAAGCATGGGTCATGCAAAACTTAAAAACACAGAATTACCAACTTGCAGATGTATACTATGCCATTTATCGTGGTGGCAGCTTGAGTGTTACCCCTTATCCTGATCATGCCTATCCAAGAAAATAATTTTTACAAAAAACTCCGTTGAAATTTAGAAATCCTCTTGAGGATACTAAATTTCAACGGAGCTTTTATTTCACATACTTCAATTATTTCAAAGTAATCCAGTACCGTTGCAAGTGATGGCCCGTGGATTCTTCCATAAGCGTATTTTCGTAAATTCCACCAGCATTGTTTATAACTTGTTGACTGGCAATATTCCAGTCTTCTGCGGTAATCAAAACTTTGGTAATATTCCGTGCCTTGAATAAGGCTAACGCTTGCTGCAACATTTCAGAAGCGATGCCTTGGTTCCGAAATTCCGGTGCCACGCCGTATCCAATGTTGCCACCAAATTTCAGTAAGTAATCATTTAATTTCCACCGACATGAAATACCACCCTTAATACGATTAGCTTCAATATAAAAATATTTAGTAGCCGGAACCCGAGGTGCTTCTGGATGACGACTGTTGGTCTGTAATTGTTTAATAAATTCAGCAAAATTGGTCTGAATTGGTCTGGATACCGACACTTGTGTGGGTTCGTTTTTCCAAGCTTGAATCCAATCATCAAAAATTAACTCATCTTGCAGGGTAAGTTCTCGTAAATTTGTCATTTAACAGACCTCTTCTCATCAATTTACAGTCCAAAGGCATTGCGTATCAATCTAATAGCGTGCCTCTCGCTGATTCAAATCTGCTTCTAGTGATGCGGTTAACTGTTTCAGCAGATCAATCGCTCCATTCAAATGAACGGTGTAATATCTTTCGGTTCCTGCCCGGGTCACGGTGACCAGTCCAGCATCCAATAACAGTTTAAGGTGATGGGACACTGCAGGTCTGGATAATTCCAGTTGCTCTGTTATCTGATTCACCGTCAATTTGTCGACTGCACACAGCATCAACAAAATTTGTTGGCGATTTTCATCCTGTAGCATTGCAAAAATTGGCGCACTCTTTTTTAAGATCTTCATTGATTGTTCGGCCATTAGGTTACTCCTTAAATTTTTACCACTTTTGTATTAAAGTGTTCGTTCATATTTCTAAACCATTAAACGCTGAAATAAAAACTTTGTCAAGAATGTATGTTGACAAGTTTAAACCAATGCACTAATATTCTTCTTATCGAATGTTTAAAAGATTAAACCAATAAACAAGGAGCTTAATATGAATTCAACTATGAAAGCAGCTTTAATTACCCATTATAAACAAGCAACCCCCACCATCCAAAATGTACCAGTGCCTGAGGTTGGCCCAAATGATGTTCTTGTCAAAACCATGGCCGCAAGCATCAACCCAATCGATTTAAAAACTAAAGACGGCGATTTACGAATGCTTTTAAAATACAAAATGCCGCTAATTCTTGGTAGTGACTTTGCCGGAACCATCACCCAAATCGGCTCGCAGGTCACCGATTTTAAAGTTGGCGATGCAGTGTATGGGCGTCCACAAGATGATCACATTGGTACTTTTGCGGAATACATCGCGGTTGATCAAAGTGACATTGCACATAAACCACAAAATTTATCGTTTGAAGAAGCGGCAGCTATTCCATTGGTTAGTTTAACTAGTTATCAAGCCTTACATGACCTGATGTCTATTCAACCTAACCAAAAAGTTTTGATCAAAGCCGGGTCCGGTGGCGTAGGAACCATTGCCATTCAACTTGCAAAACAGCTCGGTGCCTTCGTCGCAACCACAACTAGTACTAAAAATATTGATCTAGTGCGCTCACTTGGAGCTGATCAAGTCATTGATTACAAGCAAACACAATTTGATGAAGTTTTATTTGATTACGATTACGTTTTTGATACTCTTGGCGGTGAATCTTTAGAAAAGGCATTTAAGATTGTCAAACCGGGTGGCAAAATTGTGTCCATCGCAGGAATGCCCAACGTCCGGTTTGCTAAAGCATTTGGTTTACCAATCTGGAAACAACTCCTTATAGGCGCAGCTTCACATAAGCTAACTAAGCTTGAAAAAGTTCATCAGGTTCAATATGATTTCCTGTTTATGAAATCAAGTGGTCAAGAACTTGAAGTTATTCGCCAACTGATTGAATCAGATAAACTGCATCCCATCATTGACCGCATTGTTGACTTTTCAGACTTACCTGATGCGTTTGCCTACTCCCGCTCTGGAAGAGCTAAAGGAAAAATTATCATCAAGATGACTGATCCGCAAGAATAAAAAAGTCCCTCAAGGCTGGCTATAACCGACCTTGAGGGATTATTTTGTCTAAAAACTAAAGGTTGAAAGTATCAAAATTATTATATCAGTGTGTTGAGCGCAAAGATTAGACTTAGTCTGGAAGCAAATGGGCTCAGTAGTATCGTTTATCTTAGCAGGTTTCACTTAGATAAAGGCCGAACTTGGAGACGTGGCTTGCGGCTCCAAGTCGCACCCACTATTCCGCCTAGTAATGATGATTTTCGTTCCGAAAATCTTTTTTGCTCCAGTCGATGTCGATTCTTGTGGCAAGCTCGGCCGCAAGAACTCGCACTATTCCGCCTAGTAATGATGATTTTCGTTCCGAAAATCTTTCTTGCTCCAGTCGATGTCGATTCTTGTGGCAAGCTCGGCCGCAAGAACTCGCACTATTCCGCCTAGTAATGATGATTTTCGTTCCGAAAATCTTTTTTGCTCCAGTCGATGCCGATTCTTGTGGCAAGCTCGGCCGCAAGAACTCGCACTATTCCGCCTAGTAATGATGATTTTCGTTCCGAAAATCTTTTTTGCTCCAGTCGATGCCGATTCTTGTGGCAAGCTCGGCCGCAAGAACTCGCACTATTCCGCCTAGTAATGATGATTTTCGTTCCGAAAATCTTTCTTGCTCCTGTCGATGTCGATTCTTGTGGCAAGCTCGGCCGCAAGGACTCGCACTATTCCGCCTAGTAATGATGATTTTCGTTCCGAAAATCTTTCTTGCTCCTGTCGATGTCGATTCTTGTGGCAAGCTCGGCCGCAAGGACTCGCACTATTCCGCCTAGTAATGATGATTTTCGTTCCGAAAATCTTTCTTGCTCCTGTCGATGTCGATTCTTGTGGCAAGCTCGGCCGCAAGGACTCGCACTACGGCCCAAATTTGCTGGAAGACGCATTTTATCTAATTTTGCTGCCTTGAACGTTTCCGTATCAAGCAACAAGATAAGTTTTTGTAGTTTCAACCTTTAGTCTAAAAATTATTTAGTTTACCTTAATCATTATCATGAACATCATAACTAGCTAACTGTTCTTGAACTCCAGGAGCATCAGGATCGTGATTCCCTTTTCCCTTATCAAGAGCCCTGATCTGGTCAATTTCTTGATCAGTAAGCTCAAAATCAAAGATATCAAGATTGCTTTCAATTCGAGCGGTGTGTACTGACTTTGGAAAGACAATGATGCCTTCTTGATTTTCAAAACGCAAAATCACTTGACCCGCATCTTTGCCATATTTTTCAGCTAATTTCGTAATTACCGGCTCATTCAGCAAATCATGGTTACCTTGACCAAGGGGTGCCCAAGCTTCAACCTTAACGTTTGCAGCGTCTAAAATTTTACGTAATTCTTTTTGCTGGAAATAAGGATTAAATTCCACTTGATCAACCGATGGTAAAGTTGCAAACAAAGGCACAAACTTGTTCCAAATCTTTGGCGTCATATTAGAAACTCCGATGGACTTGATTTTACCATTTCGTTTGGCTTCTTCCATGGCTTTCCATGCACCAGGAACATCTCCATATGGTTGGTGGATTAAATACAGATCCATATAGTCTAATCCCAGTTTTTGCAACGACAAATCAATTGCTTTTTTAGCTGGTTCGTAACCAAAGTCCTGTAACCAAAGTTTACTAGTTACCCAAACTTGGTCACGTGGAATACCACTGTCTTTAATTGCCTTACCGACTTCGGCTTCATTAAAGTACGCCACAGCAGTATCGATATGACGATAACCAATTTTCAACGCTTCACTTACCGCTTTGTAAGTAGAACCATCACTGGGAATTTGAAAAGTCCCGAAGCCAATTGCTGGGATCTCGGTCCCGTCATTTAATTTAATTTTTGGTGTGTTAACTGTTGCCATTTTAAAGTGCTCCTTTACCGCTAAGTTGATTACTGTAATTGTTTCAGACTAGAACCAAAAATCTGTTCAATGGTCACTGGATCACGATGATCGAAGAATTGACTTTCATTTTTGTCCAAGGATGCCATCGTTTGCATCTCTGTGGCAGTTAATTCAAAATCAAACACATTCAAGTTTTCTTCCATGCGATTACGATGAACAGACTTAGGAATGACCGTAATTCCACGTTGCAAAAGCCAACGTAAAATCACCTGACCATTTGATTTGCCATATTTTTGTGCAATTTCTGCAATTTTTTCGTTTGTGAAAATATTATGTTTACCTTCTGCAAATGGTGCCCAAGCTTCAACACGAATATCTTCACCCTGATTGAACTTAACCTCATCAGCTTGTTGATACCATGGATTAACTTCAATTTGGTTTACAACTGGTTTAACCGGCATGGTCAATTCAAGATTCTTTAACTGGTCTGCATAAAAATTGGAAACGCCAATTGCCCGAATTTTACCTGCCTTATAAGCTTCTTCCATTGCCCGCCATGCACCCATGACATCACCGTATGGTTGATGAAGCAAATATAAATCCATGTAATCTAAACCAAGTTTTTCTAAAGAAGCATCAATTCCTTTTTTGGCACGATCATATGTGAAATCTGACACCCACAGTTTGGAAGTGACAAAAATTTCTTCACGTTTTATGCCACTCTTTTGAATTGCACGCCCAACAGCTTCCTCATTTTGATAAGCCGTGGCAGTATCGATCAATCGGTAACCTGCCTGAAGCGCATTTGTAACAGCCTCTTCAGCTTGACTCAAATCTGGCACTTGGAAAACACCGAAGCCTAACTGTGGCATTTCAACACCATTATTTAATTTAACCATTGGTACTTTTGTCATTTTAAAACATCCTTTCTACTTTTCGTTCATAACTTTATTCAACATCCTTATAATAGAAGAAACTCAATCATTTGAAAATTACTACTTAATCATGCTAGTATACAGTCAGCGTATACTAGGAGCTGATAAAATGATTGATCCGTATCTATTAGAAGAGTTAGCAACGTTTGCAAACACCGGCACATTAGCTAAAACAGCTGAACAACTCAATGTCACCCAACCAACTGTGACGCGAGGTATGCAAAAACTAGAAGAAGATTTAGGTGTAAAACTATTTGACCGCCAGCCGAATCACATTAAATTGACTAAAACTGGTCAGCTTGCCGCCCAGGAAGCGGTAACGCTTATTCAAGCAAATAAACAGATGATTGACAAGGTACGCAATTTTGACCAAAATCAACGGGAAATCCGCATTGGTTCCGTGATTCCAGGACCGTTAATCTTTCTAAAAAATCTCCTCAGTCCGGAAACTAAAAATAGACAAATCAGCTCGGACTTAATTCCTGCCGACCAAGTAGTTACTTTACTTATCAACAATGCCTATACTGGAATTATTTCCAATCAAGAACTTACCTCTCCAAACATTGATTCCCAATACTTAGGGACCGAAAAGCTCGCCGTGAATCTTGATAAATTCATGTATCACGCTAACCAATCAACTGTAAGTTTTTCTGAATTGGAAAATTTAAGTTTCATCGTGTTAAGTGATATTGGTCCTTGGCGTGACATTATCCAAAATGAAATTCCAGGAGCTAAATTTCTCTATCAAGATCAGCGGGAAGCTTTTTCTGAAATTACGAAATATTCAGATTTTCCTTATTTTAGTAGCAGCCTTTCCAAGTCTGATCCAAGTTTTACGGAACAATTTAAAGAAGATGACAACCGGGTGCGCATCCCGCTTGGCGACAAGGATGCCCAAATGAAAGTCTACTTTAACTATTTAAAAGGACAAAAAAGACGTGTTTCGCCAATCATTAAACGCATCAAACGGGATTGGCCGCATTAATAAAGCAAAAATAGCCCTCAAAACGACATCGCTGTCAGTTCCGAGGGCTATTAATTTGAACTGCTTATCATTCATAATAAGCGTTTATACACATCACGCGCAATCATCAGTTCTTCATTGGTGGGTACGACGAGCGTTTTGACTTTCGCATCCGCTGCACTTACATCAATTTCTTTATTACCGGATTCATTTTTCGTCTTGTCGATTGTGGCACCCACATAGCCAAAATGGGACATGATTTGTTCGCGCATTTCAAAACTATTTTCACCAACCCCGCCGGTAAAAATTAAGGCATCAACGCCGTCCATTAAGGCGATGTAGCTACCTACAAATTTCACAACCCGATTGGCAAACATGTTCAAAGCTAACCGAGCACGTGGATTAGTGCTTACCAATTTCTTCAATTCTCTTTGATCATCTGAAAATCCCGAAATGCCTAATAAACCGGACTCGTTATTTAATATATTTAGCATTTCATCCGCATTTTTCAAATTTAATTTTTTGATCAAGTAAGTCACTAACGACGCATCAACTTGCCCACTCCGGGTGTTCATAATTAACCCATCTAACGGGGTAAATCCCATCGAAGTGTCCAATGACTTCCCTTTACTTACCGCAGTAATACTGGAACCGGCACCCAAATGCATCACAATGAGCCGCAAATCTTCTAATGGTCGCTGCAAAACTTTTGCCGCGTGTTTAGAAACATACCGCACACTTGTCCCATGGGCACCATACTTTCGGGCACCATATTTTTCGTGAAAGTCATAGGGAATACCATACAAATAATTTTCTTCTGGCATAGTTTGATGAAACGCTGAGTCGAACACAGCTACTTGCGTGGTCCACGGCATTAATTGTCTAAAGAGTTCAATCCCCCCGACCTCAACATGATTGTGCAATGGCGCAAAAACATCTAAGTCATCGATTTGTTTTAAAACATCTTTCGTGATGACCACGGACTCTTTAAACACTTCTCCACCAGCAACCACACGATGGCCAACTCCAGCGATTTCATGAAGATCCTTAACTAACTTTAGTCGCCTTAATTCATCCATTAAAATAGTAATAGCATCTTTAAGGCTTAGTTTTTCATCAAAAGTCCGTTCGGCCTTTTTATCACCATACTTCACCGTAATTTTTGCTTTCGTGTTATCAAAAAAATCAACTAGTCCTGAAGCAACTTGTTTTTCATCAGGCATCTCAAATAACCGCCATTTAAGCGTTGAACTACCCAGATTTACCGACAAGGTTTTGGTCATATTTTCACCCTCACTACTTACATATTTACTTTGTATCTTATGCTTGTTTCGAGGATTAAGCACGAAGCTCGCTCATCAATGCGCGCCAATTATAAAAAAAGCAATTGGCAGATTGTCCTCTGTCAATTGCTTGAACTGTGACTGTTAAATTAGATTATCCAGTGATCATCGACAAACTAAGCGCCTTCATGCGGTGCCAATTTATTATCAAATTGGTCCTTATCATAATCTGGTTGGTTGGAAATGTGCATCGCCGACTTTAATCTGACCGTGACAAAATTCCACATAGATGGCGTAATACCCAGCTCATCCAAATCACGCGTTGAAATTGTGTAACGAATACTATCTTCGTCATTAGTTTCAACTTTTTGTACCCACTTTGGCTCACGTAAGCTTTCACGACCCAAGGCTACAAAATCGATCCCAGCGTCGATGACCTTTTCTGCATCTTCTGGTTTTTCGACAGAACCCACAGAAATTAATGGCAATCGATCGCGAACCTGTTTCTTAATTTTAAGAATTAATGGCCCCTTGTCGGCCTTATCATTTAATGATGTTCGCCAAGCATAGCCCATTGAAACATGGAGATAATCAATAGGTTGATCCGCTAAAACATCAATGAAATGAAGCGTATCGGCCATGCGAATCCCTGGATTTTCAATTTCTTCAGGTGAAATTCGATAACCTACAATAAACGGACGATCTGCATATTTTTCAACCGCTGCATGAACACTTTTGATAACTTCTAAAGCAAAAGTCATGCGTTTATCCACATTGCCACCCCATTTATCGGTACGACGGTTAGAGTGAGGTGAGAAAAATTGTTGTAAGAGATAAGTATTGGCACCATGTAATTCAACCCCATCAAATCCAGCCTGAATCGCCCGTCGAGTTGCTTCGCCAAAATCAGTGATAATCTGTTCGATCTCATCATTAGTCAACTCTCTTGGTGTCTCTGCATTGGGTCTTAAAGCCGCAACTGCACTTGCACTAACTGGCTGGGTTCCTCGTAAAATTTTAGAATTTGACATCCGCCCAGCGTCGAAAATTTGCAAAATAGCTTTGGTCCCATTTTGTTTCATGGCCAATGCCATCTTTGTCAATCCAGGTAAAAATCGGTCATCATCAACGGAAAGCTCACCTTCAAATCCTTTACCATCTTCAGAAACATTCGCAACTGGCGAAATAAACAAGCCAACGCCACCACTGTGAATACTAAAGTAGCGAAGTTCATCACGGGTAACAGATCCTTCTTCAAAAGCGGAAGCCTCTGTTATTGGGGGAATCACTACCCGGTTCTTGACTTTGACACCATTTTTAAAAGTGTAAGGTTTTAAAAATTTATACTTAGTAGACATACAAATATCCTCTCCTTAACAAAAATTATGATTACATCACAACTTTTATTTTAGTTCACAGATTCACAAAGTCTAATAATTCAACTCGACTGTTTTTTACAGTTAACTTTGTCAGCCCCAAATTAGCTTGACTACTTTAGAAAACCGAAAATATTATCAAGGAAACCAACTGGCAATTTGTCAAGAAGCTCCCTGAATAATTATAAAGGTAATTGTTTAATATACTGGACGAGTTTTTCCATCGGTATCAGGATCACCAATTGAAATACTATCTTGACTGGCAAAGTTTGGATCCGCGATGATTTTTACCATAACATCGGCCACACTGGCTCTTGATCCGGAAACTCCAATAAAGCGTTCTCCTTTATGCGTAATTACATAGTGAATATCACGATCATTCAACCATGGTAAACGAAGAATAGTATAATCTAATCCAGATTTTTCTAATACATCCGCTGAAAGTCGCGATGTTCGAATGCCATCACCAACCATCTGTTTATTCCAATCAGCAAACTCTCCGCCGATTTCATCATAAATCCCACCAATATTGGTTTGAATAATTCGACTCACATTATTGGCTTTAGCAGCTTTAATAACATTACGTGTAATTTTACTGTCACTACTATGATCAACCACCGCAATAATTACAATATCTTGATTTTTCATTGCATCGCTAACCGTGCTTTGATCATTTAAGTCACCGTCAACTAACTTGACTCTTGAATTTTTTTCTAAATTCTGCAACCGTTCCTTATGTCGCAAAAACAATGTCAATTCCACATTTTTTTGCTCTTTTAAAATCCGTTCTTCGACAATACGAGCAATCTGACCACCTGCAGCTAAAATTAAAACTTTTTTCATCGTTCACTTATCCCCTTTACTGATTCCAAAAACCGCAAAATTTCTTCAGAAACTTTCATTTGATCACGTCCATAGAAACCATGACCGGCATGAGTCACCTCTACTAAGCGTGCTTTCGTAAATTTCCTTACTGCCTCAATTGAATACCTAATGGGAACTGTTTGATCAGCTGTGCCATGCACAATTAATGTAGGGCCCTTAAATTTCGTTGAATTTCCCCACAAATCATATTTGGATAATTTTTCAACGTATACCTTACCTAAACACATCCCTGCAAAATCAAAAGTCTTTGGTAACTTTTGATTAGCAAACAGTCTCTGCATCTCATCTTTCATAACAAACGCTGGATAAAGAAGAATCAACGCCGTAATATCATTCCGTAACGAAGCCACTAATGATGCAACTACTCCGCCCCGACTAGCTCCAAATAAAATAAGTTTTCTTTTTTTATTTGAAAAGTAATCAACTACGACATTCAGGTCATCTTTTTCTGTAAATATGGACATCTTTGTCATGTCATTCAGCATTGACCCACCAATGAAATTAAAAAGATAAGTATCGTAACCATTTTCAAAGAAGGTTTGTGCATATCCTTCTACGCTTTCCATCGAATCTCCGAGCCCATGAGCAAGGATGATCAAAGGATTCTTTTGTTTTTTATCATGTAAATATAACCGGCCCTTGATTTGCCCCTTACTTGATGGAACACTCAGATCTTTAATTACTGGTCGTTTAGTCATTTTAGTCCTCCAAACAATTTACCTACTATAAAAAGGTCAGAAATAACTTCTGGCCTCTCACTGTAGTGGCATAGTAATCTTGACTGTCAATTTGTCTTACTTGCCAAGCATTTTATCGTGAAGCTGACTGACCTGACTATCAGTTTGGGCAATTCCCACAAAATTCAAATCAAACCGTTTCGGAACTCGATTTAACGACCCGTAGGTAGAATCGATTGCAACGGATTGATCAGAATCAGCACCTTGCACAATAACGTATAAATCACTATTCTTTAAGTCATTGTTAATTTGTAAGTGATCAATAAATGTTTTTAAATAACCTGACATATTTGACCAATACACAGGAGTGCCAATGACAATAACGTCCGCAGTTTTCAACTGTTTCCAAACTCGGTTAAAGTCTCCTTCTCCTCGACCTACTTGCGGAATATTATAACTTGCCAAATTAATTTGTTTATATGATTGATCACCAAATAATGTCTTTGCCATCGAAGAAGTCGTGCCATCAGTATTCATACTGGCATTAATAAATACTCTCTTATCACTTTTCTTCGTGTGACTTGGATTAGTATAGTTTTTAGTTGAACTAAAATTTTTAGCCGAATTTGAACTACTTTTAAATACGGTCATATTATTAGAACTTGAGCCACTGTTTTCATTAGCCTCGATCAATGAAAAACCAACGCCACCAATCCCGATTCCAATGATCAAAACTACTAGGACAATCCAAATATTAAACTTTCGCATACCTTCACCCCTGTATTATTACAAAATATAAACTACATTTGTTGTGCTGTTGGTCGGATAATTACTTCATTCCAAGCAGCATCTTCCGGTATATCAATTGCCTGCTTAATAGTTAAGGCAACACGATCTACTGGAATAGCAAAAGCATCATAGAACTGCTCCATCCCGGCTTTGACTTTATTATCTGTAACAGAATTCAATAAATTTGTCGAAATTGCACCAGGTGAAACCACCGTCACGCGAACATTACTTTTATCTTGTGCCATTTCTTGTCTTAACGACTCACTAATTGCCCGAACAGCATACTTACTTGCCGAATAAACCGCACTTCCAGGACCAGCAACATGTCCGGCAACTGAAGAAATATTAATAAATTGACCACTTTTCTGTGCTTCCATATAAGGAAGCGCAGCGCCGATCCCATAAAGGACGCCTTTAATATTAATATCAATTGTATTATCCCAGTCAAGAATCTTTTTTTGACTTAATAAAGATTGCGGCATGATTCCAGCATTATTCAACCAAACATCAATTCTGCCAAATTTTTCGACAGCTAACTTTGCCAAGGCTTCAACATCTTCGTCTTTTGTGACATCAGTTATTCCGTATATTGCTTGACCACCATTTTCTTCAACCGCCTTGCTGACTTCTTGCAATTTATTTTCACGACGAGCACCCAAAACTAGCTTGTGACCATCTTTTGCTAATAATTTTGCACTAGCCTCGCCAATACCTGATGTGGCACCCGTAATTACAATAACTTTACTTTTTGACATAGTTATTTCCTCCTATAATTTTTCACCAAAAAATGAGACTAATTTTTCTGTTTCCTGCGTCACATATGGTTCTTTCCAGTATGTGTCAATATGAGAAGCTCCATCTAGTAAAAAGAGTTCCTTATCATCTGTACCTGTAGCTTTTTTATAAACGGCATCTGTCATATAACGTGTATCTGCATCAGATCCTGCCATCATTAGTAATGGCTGATCAATTAAATCAACATGATCTTCGGCATCAAACGCCATTAAATTAATCAAACTGCTCTTGGTGTAACGACCAGTAGAATTGGGATGAAAATGCGTGTTACCATAATAAATCATGCCATCACGATAAAGGCCTGCAGGAATTTTTGACAATTGTTCTTCTGATAAAATAACTGGTTTCGTATATAACTCACCAATATATTCAACTTCATCCCCACGTTTTTCTTTTGTTCGTGCCTGTGCAGCGTCTTGTAATCGATCTTGAATAGAATCAAGTTGTGAATCATGGAATCCATTTCGACGTACTCGACCACTATTAAACATACTGATTGTGGCAATCGCTTTTAATCGTTTGTCTGTTTTTGCAGCTTCAATCGTATAGCCTCCGCCAACACAAATTCCTAAGGCTCCAATCCGATTATTGTCAACTCCCGGAAAGCTTTCCAAGAAATCGGCCATTGCACGAATATCTTCGGTTCGATAAGCTGGATTATCAGTATTACGAGGCAACCCATCACTGGCACCCTGATAAGCAGCATCTGCTGCAACCGCAATGTACCCATTTTCTGCTAACTTTTGAGCAAATAATCCGGCAACTTGTTCCTTAACTCCGCCGTTAGGATGGGCCACAGTAATAGCTGGATATAAATCTTTGCCATCTTCAATATAGTTTGCTGGTGTATAAACGTTCGCTGAAGCTTTCACGCCATTAGCCTCATACGCTACTGTTCGAATATTTACCTTACCGGCCACATTTTCTTTTAGTGCATCTTTATAAACTAATCCAAATTGATTTTCCATTTCTTAATACCTCATTTCAATAAATTTCATTCCAGCAACTTCCGCAAATCGTTTAATAATATTATTTGTCGGTCCAATCACGGCACTTGGATTTGAACCTTGAATAAATACCCCGATCTTTTTTCCCTTTAAATCATTACTATCTGTATCTTGAGAAATTCTTTCTATCAAAGTTTTCAAATAGCCACTCATCATATGCCAATAAACAGGTGTCCCAAGAACAATTGTGTCGGCCGTTTTAATTGCAGCAAATACTACTTTGAACTGATCATCGCTAAATTGACTATCCACTAGACTTTGTCCAATTTGGTAAATTTTATAATCGACCAAATTTAATTGTCGATATTGACGATCACCGAAAACTTGTTTTCCAACTTGACTGGTATTTCCATCAATGTGTTCACTTGCATTAATAAACAAAATATTACCAGTTAATTCTTGGTTGAAGTGAACCCTTAAAATTGGACAAATTGTTAAGCTGCTTTTTGAACGGCGAGTTCTCGGTATTTTACCGGGGGCTTGCCGTTTAATTTTGTTTTGATACGACGGTTGTTATAGAAGTCTATCCAATCTTTCATTGCTTGAATTAGGCTAGTTTTATCTTCAAAATGTTCATCCATCATTTCTGCTTTCATAATATGAAAGAATGACTCCATTACTGCATTATCAAGGCAAGTCGCTTTACGAGACATACTTTGGAATGCATGATGTTCTTTCAAGAGCGTTCGCCATTGGCGATGTTGATACTGAAAGCCTTGGTCAGTATGAACTGTTGTCCGATAATTTAGTGCCGGAAGTCCTTCTAAAGCTTCTTTGAGCGGTTTAATGGCGAATTCAACTGTTGGATGTTCACTTATATTAAATGCTAAAATTTCTCCAGAGAATAAATCTAGTACCGGTTCCAAATAAACGCGTTCATTTGTTCCCATAGATCCATATCGAAATTCACTGACGTCTGCTACAAGTTTTTGATAGGGTCTGTCGGTCTTAAAGCGACGCTTTAACCGATTAGGGGCAATCCTACCAACTAATCCTTTATACGAGTTATATTTACGAGTTTGGCGATTAAAGGCATGACATATCCAGGCATGTTCTTGCATAATACGTAAAACCCGCTTGTGATTTATCTGAAATCCTAAATCATGCAGAGCACTTGTAATTCGACGGTACCCGTACTTCTTTGTGTATTTTAAATCTTGTTGTCGAATTTCATCAATTGCTTGAATAACTTGATCGTCATTGAATTTTCGACCTTCATGATTTCGAGTGTAGTAATACGTGCTACGCGGTATTTTAATTACTTTGAGAATCAATTTAATTGATACTTGGAATATTTGCCTCAACTCAGTCGCTATTTTCGAGATTTCCTTTGTGCTGATTTTTTCCGAGCTAAGGCTTCTAATTTTTTTAAGTATTCATTCTCAATCTTCAACATTTGATTCTCTTTTTGGAGTTGCTTTAAAGTATCTTTTGTTGTTGAGTTGTCCTTTTGGACAACTGGTTTAGCGTTCTCATTCTTGTGTTTTGCCATATTTTTCGAGTTGCCTCGCTTTCGCTCAAGCCCTTTAATTCCTAATGTCTCAAATCGCTTTTCCCATTGCCAAATTGTACTTGGCGAGGATAAATTAAAGTGTAAGGCGGTTACTGGAAGTGAGGCCTGATTTTGTTTCCTCCAGTTTAATACATCAACTTTAAACTGACTAGTGTATTCTAAGTCCATGGCTTTTGGCTGAAGTCCTTTAATACCAAATCTTTCAAATCGCTGAATCCAAATTGAAACGGTAGCCTTGCTGCCAATCCCATACTTTCTCGCTAGTGAATAAGCTGCCTGACCACTTAAATACTCGGTGACAATCTTAACTTTAAAATCGAAATTAAATTTACTCATAAATGAAACCCCCAAAATTGGATTTTTCTGTCCAACCTTGGGGGTTCACTTTAGGTTATGGTCTTTTTTTAAAATTTTCAAATTCATTCCTCCTTTGAACAATTACTACTATAATTGCTCGAGTTTACTCTAGCGCAAGCATTATTTTTAAATTTTTTTTAAAAAAGATGGTTGAAGAAATCAACTTTCTTCAACCATCACTTTATATTATTAATAAAATTGCAATCTGCAATAACTTTTGCTATCCACGAAATAGATAATGCTTTAAGCTTTCATGTTTCCACTCATTATTTTTTGTACAAACGCCTCACGTTCGTCATGGCAGACCGCTAATGATCCATGTTTTTCAGCCTCCTCATAATAATGTACTTTGCCATTAATAGTCTCTAGAGATCTCTGCAAATCGGCAATTTTCTTTTCTACTTTATCTTTTTGAGTCTGAAACATTTCTTTTCTTTCTGAAACCGTGCTAACCCCAGTTTCGACTAATTCAAGATAGTGCTTGATATCTTTTAGGGGCATTCCAGTTTGTTTTAAACGATACACCGTGTTCAACGTCACAATATCAGCTTTACTAAACTCGCGAACCCCATTTTCATTTCTCTTCACGAACGAAGTTAACCCAATTTTTTCGTAATATCTCAGTGTGTAAATACTGATTCCCATAATTTCGCTCACATCACTAATGCTGTACATATAAGTATGCTCCCTCTCGTTTGTCTGAAAAACAAAGATAATCAATAGTATCCAACATATTTTTAATAAGTTAATTATAGATGCTGACTCATTTACTGACAAATAAAAGCAATTATGTCACAGCTATCTCACAAATTTTTAGTTCACAGATTCACAAAGTCTAATAATTCAACTCGACTGTTTTCCATCTAGACCGCCTTTATTGCTATTTTTGAAACAGAATAATTACAATTTGGCTATGACACAAAAAGAGCTAGCCGATTTTACTCTTTCAATTACTCGGACTGATGACAACGAAGTAGACTATAAAAAATCACCAAATGGTTGTCTGAACACTTATCTAATTTGTAAATTGATAAACTGTGTAAAAAACGGTCCAAAATCATTTTTTGAAGCTTTAAAATGATTTTGGACCATATTTTTTATCTATTAAAACAAATATACATCACAAATAATTAGTCCAGATCCTCTTGACTCTTGCTTTCGTCGCCAAACGTAAAGTCTTTCATTTGGTTTGCAATTTCTTTACTTTGATATGCATTTCCGTCAAACCAGGCACCAGCCCCACCAGCCATCATCATGACCGGAATCTGGCGGCCGTTATAGTAATGATATCTTAAATATTCATACGAACCATCACCCGCGGTTTGATGTGCGCCACGAATATCAAGCCAATTTATTTTCTGAATTTTTAGATAAGTGAGCTTGACCGCGCTAATTTTTTCCGGTTTTAAAGTATCCACTTTCTTATCATAAGATTCATAGTAATACCAAGTTCCCTGATACACACTGGGCCACCGCTGTGGGGATGCCTTTACTGAACTGCTAACATCCGTATTTAATGAGGTATCGGTCAAAATTGCTGGTTTAATTCCAGTCACAATTTTAGCAAACTCTGCTTGCAGATCCGCGTTTTGCGTATCCTGAACTTAAAGATAATTGCCATTGGTGGTTTGCGTCATAAACACAACCGGCTGATTATTGTGAATACAGAATAAGTAGGTCGTTGGAAATGATGTACCACCTTTTCCGCCAGTAGCAACCTCAACAATTTGAAATTCATTGCCGTTTTCACCATTTGTAGACCACGTTAAATTAATCTTGCGGGTTCCCCACTTTACTCGACCTGCTAACTTACCGTTCTTAATGACATCTGGAAAAATGTAGCCCAGATGATTCGTCTTTTCGCCATTATATGTACCTTTATACGTTTGGTCCATTTCTTTTTGCCACTTCGCCATAAATGTAGCTAATTCCTGTTGCTTAGTTTTATTCCAAACCGTTGCAGCGACCTTTTTAGTTCTAGAAGTGGCTTTTTGTGAACTTGAACTAGCTTTGCCCTCACTTAACCGTGAAGCTGATTTGCTTACCTTTTTAGTTTTCACTACTGATGATTCTGTCTTCTTCGAACTGGACTTACTTGCCTGACTAGTATTATTTGCTGAACAACCACCCATTAATAATGCGACCACTAATAAACTCCACCCTATTTTTTTCATATGTCCTCTAATGGCCATTTTTGCTACTGGTCATCATTTATCCTCCTGTTCATTTAGAATATGTTGTGTCGTAAACTTATTTTATTATAACATTTGGGCGCTAAATTGAAGGATAAAAAAATACCATTCACAAACGAATGATATTTTGAACAGGTCAGATTTTCTGTTTATTCATGCCCATTTATTTAGGATAAGTTGTCCAATTTCTTGCCAGTGAGATTCCAGCACAAAATGACCGCCATCTAACAAATGAATTTCCGCATTTTTATCATCTTTTTGGAAAGCTTCTGCACCCTGATAGACAAAACTAGGATCATTTTTACCCCAGGCAGCAATTAACTCTGGCTGATAATCACGCACATATTTTTGAAAACGCGGATACTTTTTTACATTATTTTGATAATCGAAAATTAAATCAGATTGTCTTTCAGCGTAATCTGGTGACTCTGTATAATGGATATCCAACGTATAGCCATCAGGTGAAACGCTGCCTGCTTTTTCACCGCCAGTGTATTGACCAATAATAGTTTCTGGGGAAAATGCTGATTTATAGCTTTTCCGTAGTTCTGCAGTCGGATGATTCCAGTATACTTTGCGAGATTCCCATTTAGACCCAAGGCCTTCTTGGTAAATATTACCGTTTTGACTCACGATTCCCAAAATGCTTTCTGGATGACGAACTGCTAATTCAAACCCAATTGGTGCCCCATAATCAAAAACATACAGATAAAACTTGTCAATACTCAAGGCCTTCAAAAAGCCTTCTACATAATTCGTCAAATTTTCAAATGTGTATTGAAATTTGGTATGGTCGGGAGCAGCTGATTGCCCAAAGCCAATAAAATCTGGTGCAATAACATGAAAATTATTTTCTAATATTGGCATTAAGTTTCTAAACATATGACTGGCCGTTGGGAAGCCGTGCAATAATAAAAATACCGGATTGTCGTCTGAACCACTTTCGCGATAGAAAACATCTAAATCATTAACTTTGACAGTTGAAAAATTCATATTGAATACCTGATTTCAAAATTATTTTCAATAAAATTACGCCAACAATTATACCTCTAAACTTTACCTGTTGAATAAAATACCAACTAAGAAATAGGTACTTTTGCGAACCATTCTTAGTTGGTATTTTGTTTGGCAGATAAATTAAAAACTTTAAGCATTTGTTTACTGTCTCGTGAAATAGATTCTTACTTCTTTTCATCAATCAGCACAGTCCCCTGCGCTGGGTTGTGATTAATGGCACCCACAATTTCGTGCGGCACATACAACTCTTCCAGATAGTGCACATCCTCATCAGTTAGTTTAATTGCCAAAGCTTCAACGGCGGCATCTAAATGGCTCGCCTTAGTGGAACCCACAATTGGTGCCATAACGCCTTTCGCCCATTGCCAAGCCAACGCAATCTGACTCATTGAAACGTTATATTTCTTGGCCAGCTCGTCCACTCGGGCAACGATGCCAACATCTTTGCTCTCTGCTTTATCATATTTGCCCATCGCTACCCGATCAGTTTGACTGCGTAACGTATTTACTTGCCATTCACGATGACTCAAATGTCCCGCGGCCAACGGACTATATGGCATCAATGAAACACCCCACTGTTTACAGATTGGAATTAATTCCCGTTCGTCTTCACGATATAACAGATTGTAGTGGTTCTCCATGGTCTGGAATTGAGCCCAACCGTTATCTTTAGCTACCTGTTGCATATTCTGAAATTGGTAACCATACATGGCAGATGCCCCAATTGCACGTACTTTTCCGGCTTTAACCAAATCATTCAAAGCTGACATCGTTTCTTCGATTGGCGTATCATAATCAAACCGATGAATAATGTATAAATCTAGGTAGTCGGTTCCCAAACGTTTCAAAGAACCATCAATTTCGCGATGGATCGCCTCACTAGAAAGACGACCAGGGTTGAAATAGACTTTTGAAGCCAACACCACTTTATCACGCGCAACATTATTTTCTTTTAACGCTCTGCCCAAATACGCTTCACTAGTTCCCTTTGAATAAGTATTTGCGGTATCAAAAAAGTTAATCCCAAGCCCTAGCGCATGCTTGATTATTTTCTCGCTATCTGGGTAATCAAGTGACCAGTCGTGCATAGTACCAGGTTTTCCAAAACTCATTGCCCCAATACAAATCTTAGAAACATCGATATCTGTTTTCCCTAATTTGGTATACTGCATATCATCTTTTGTCACTGCCATCTTGAACACTCCTTATATTCTTAGTTGTAAACCTATTTTTTTCTTTGAATTAACTGCTGCCAATTACCAGTGAAAATTTTTTTCTTTTGGAAGCTTGTTAAATTGGATTGATCAAGCGATTGTTTGATGACACTCGTGGGACCATTAGGCTTAATTCCAAGCGGTGTATCGGTACCAAACAAAACATGATCTTCGCCAAAGAAATCAACTGCCATTTCAATTGCCCTTGAATTTCCCAATACAGCCGTATCTACATAAAAATGTTTAAAAGCTTCATAGCTAGCTTCACCCTGAATATAAAAAATCCGCCGTGCAAAATAGGGTACCATTGCACCTGCATGATGCACAATAATTTTTAGTCCTGGATATTTAGTGAGAAAATTTTTAGTCACAATTTGATTCATCGCCAGTGTTTGCTCATATTCCCAACTAAATGTCAGATTATTATCCGATTTACGTTCGTCAAACACAGGATGCAACCATATTGGCTTCCCACTCTCTGCCATTTTGGCAAAAAGTGGAGAAAAACTTTCATCTGTAATTTCTTTTCCAATTGCTCGTGTGAATAACTGCACACCTGCTACAAGCGGGTTATTAATCACTTGTGAATCGATAATTGCCATTGCTTCAGCAATATTATTCATTGGCAGCATCGCAACTACCGCTGGAAAACTACTGGTAGAATTGCTGGCAATTTGCTGTAATTCTTCGTTTGCTGCCTCGCATAATGTCGCAGCCTGATCACCATCTACAAAATCTTCAGGATTTAAATTCACCATTGATAAAATTTCTTGCTGATTCGGTTGCATAGTTGCTAGTCGTTTATCAATATCTGTCAATAACGGATTTTTCATCCAAGAATTTTTCTCAAAGACATTTGAATCAATCTGTAACATCTGAGCTAAAAATTTTGGCGGTAAAACATGTGCAAAAACATCTATCATGCCAATTTCGTCACATCCAACTAGGCTTATCACCATCTGTATTCGGCTTGTTTAGACCAACACTTTCATTCACATGTGTTTCCGGATGAGTGATGACTTTAAAAGCAAAATCAGCCACACTTTTTCTTGAAACTTCCGTACCTTTAAATGGTTCATTTAATTGCGTCGTTTCATAGTCCACTTCGTCATTATCTGTTAACCAAGCTGGGCGAATCTCAGTATATTTCATGCCGGAATTGCTGACTAACTTAGCCGATTTTCGAAAACCGGGTAAGTACGCTGCAATCGCTTGTTCGTTCCACTCGCCATATTTTCCGGGAACTTCGTGATGTGCACCTAAAGAACTTATGTAGACAAACCGATTTTTATCTGTTTGTTGCATTGCTTTAATCACACTTTGAATTTGATCATCCAGGTCAACGCCACCTAAGTTTGAATAAATGATGGTGGCGTTTTGCATTGATTGTGCCAACATATCTGTATTCAAAACGTCTCCATCCACTAATTGAATTCGCGAATTATCCGTATATTTGTTTAACCGTTGTGCATTGCGTAAAAATAAAATTAACTCATCGTCGGTTTCCTGTAAAAGCTTTTCTGTTAGTAATTGAGCTGTCTTGCCATAGGCCCCAATAATCATGATTTTTGCCATTTGATAACCTCCATTGTTGTTCTAATGAAAGTCTACTACTTGAAGTATACTTCAAGTCAAGAAATATGAATCAAAAAATGAAATCGTTTTCTAGTCTTTAACGTATCAAATTCCTTACGTGACAAACCTAAAAAGTCTAAAATAGGATTGTTTACATTTTAGAAATGGAGTGAGAATTTGTGTTAGAGAAAACAGTTTACAAAAAATTATTGAGTAACGCTTTTGATTTCCCAGTTACTGTGAAGTATTGGGATGGCAAATCTGAAACCTATGGTGAAGGCACACCACAAGCAGAAATTGATATTAACAAGAAATTAGCAATGTCAGAAATCGCTAAGCACGCCACCCTAACTTTGGGTGAAGCTTACATGGATGGTGACATTGATATCAAGGGCTCAATTCAACAAGTTGTTGCTTCAGCTTATCGACAAGCTACTAGTTTCATGCATGATAAAAGCTTTTTGAAATTCATCCCCAAACAAGGCCATTCGGAAGCAGAAAACAAAAAGGATATCCAAAGTCACTATGACATTGGAAATGACTTTTACAAACTATGGTTAGATCAAACCTTGACCTACTCGTGTGCCTACTTTAAAACTGACAGCGATACTTTGGAACAGGCTCAATTAAACAAAATTAATCATATTTTGAAGAAGTTAAAACCAGAACGTGGAAAAACTTTGCTTGATATTGGCTCCGGTTGGGGAACCTTACTGTACGTGGCCGCCGAAAAGTACGGTCTGCACGCAACTGGGGTGACTTTAAGTGAAGAACAATACAATTACACAAAGGACCAAATTCAAAAACGCGGCTTGGAAGATTTAGTCGATGTAAGATTAGAAGATTACCGTGAAACTACGGGCCAGTTTGATTACGTCACTAGTGTGGGTATGTTTGAACATGTTGGTAAAGATAATTTACCTGGCTACTTCAAAAAAGTGAACGCGTTACTCAAGCCGGGCGCTCGGGCGTTGATTCATGGGATTACTGGGCAACATAATGGTGCGGGCGTTGATCCTTGGCTAACAAAGTACATCTTCCCGGGTGGCTACATTCCAAGTGTATCGAAAAACCTCGACTACATGATTGAAGCTGATCTTCAAATTCAAGATTTGGAACCGCTCCGTCGTCACTACCAAAAAACGCTTGAAATCTGGGATCGCAACTTTAATAACGTGCGTGATCAGGTACGGGACATGTTTGACGAACGTTTCTGCCGGATGTGGGATCTTTACCTACAGGCAGCTGCGGCTTCATTTGAAGCTGGTAACATTGATGTCATGCAATATCTGTTAACCAAAGCACCAAGTGGCGAAGGCTTGCCAATGACACGTGATTATATGTATGAAACGAAATAAACATTTCAAACTAACAAGAGGTCCATTTACTGTCGCAATTGGCAATAAATGGACCTCTTATTTAATATTTCTAATTTGTAACGAACCACCATCCAGCTAAATTGAAATTATTTATTTTCAGATCCTGTCTGGCCATCATAACTTTTAAGTTTTCCACCAAAGACTGGATCAACGCTGGCACTGCCATAATTCAAAGGTTTTACCTGTTTTAGAGTTGCCATGTCGTCATCCAAAATTTCAAAATCAAGTTCAGCATTGGTCTTCATATGTTCTGGATTCACAGTTTTGGGTAACACGACCGTTCCTAATTGCCAGTCGTACCGAATTGCTAATTGCGGCACACTAACTTTATATTTTGCTGCCATTTTTTCAATATCCGCATCGTGTAACGCGAGGCCATGTGCAATAGGAGAATTTTTATGAAACGCGAAGAAATCTTTAAGTATGTTGAGGAAAAATATACCAGTCAACCCGAATATTTATGGAAAAAATATGCACACTACGCAGTTTTGAGACACTCTCAAAATCGAAAATGGTACGCCATTGTCATGGATGTCAAAAAGGAGAATCTTGGCCTTGAAGGAAAAGAAGTTATCGACATTATGGACGTGAAGTTGGATCCTGAAACGGTCGACATTTTACAATCTTCAGAAGGATTTTTCCCTGCTTATCACATGAATAATAGTAATTGGATATCTATTGATATTGCGACAGTTGATTCCAAACAAATTTGCAATCTGATTGACGCAAGCTTTGATTTGACAGCTAAATGAGTCATAGCTGTTTGTCATTAGGCATAGCGATTCACAAATAGCTGGCCTTTTATGGGCTAAATGGCCTTTTCAAAAAACATTCATAATTATCTTGTTAAATCTGTCGTTGTTACACTATGTCATTTTTCTGTGATTGCATGACACATAGAAATAACTTCAACTATCCGCATAGGGTTTTAGATAAAAAATATACTATCGATGATTAAAAAACGAACACGTCATAGCTGTTAGGTCCACATACCACCGCTACGACATGTTCGTTTTTGTTAAAATTCATTCAAATTGTCATTAATTCGATATAGATAATTATTTAGTTGGTTTTTCTCTTCTTCCGAAAAGCCAGCTAATGCATCATTATCAACCTTATTCAAAATACTACGCGGCCCATTTTTTATTGAAGTCAGCAGACTCATACCTTTTGAAGTAATCATGACTTCTTTTTGACGCTTGTTTTTCTCATAAGGACGAGTTACAACTAAATCTTGCACAGATAATCTCTTGATAATTCCTACCGTGGTCGGATGACTCAACTCAAATTTAGTTTCAATTTCTTTTTGTAAAGCGCATTTATCATTTTCTTCACCCAAGTAAATTAATACAAGGTATTGCGTATTTGTTAAACCGGAAAACAATTTGTTAGTCTCTTTAGTAAACAACGTATCAATTTTGTTATGAACCATTTTAATATTGTTTCCAACATATGCTTTACATAAATCTTTCATATCATCACTCCGAATAAGTTTATTTATTACTTATTTTACACCTTCCGTAATGAAGACTCGATAATCTGCACCTTTTAACCGATGTTTCATGGCCTTTTGATAATCTGGATTATTATAGGCAGCTTCGGCAGCTTTCATAGATTCAAACGGCACAATGGTTACGCCATCAACTTCGGGGCCTTCAAGCGTCTCTACTTTTCCATAGAAAGCTAATGGGGTTTTCGCACCTGTAACCTTTACTTTGCTGGATTCTTCTTCGTACTTCTTAAGTTCTTCAGGATCAATAATACGGTCCCGCACATAAACCATATACGCTGCCATTATCTATTCACCTTCTCGTAATTTTTTATTTGAGTCAATAATTTTACTAATAAATTCGTGCATTTGAACTGCTGTTTCAAAAGAGGGCGTTGTGTGTTTATCATTCATTAAATCACCAGCAATCGCTTGATAGTAATAACCAGCATCTTGGACACTATTATCTAAATCATTTTTGGGAAGTGTATCATACTTACCCGGAATCGTAAGTCTTGTAAAAGTATCGTGATTTTTATCAAGTAAAAGCAGCTTATTATCTGCTTCATTTTGATATGCCCGTGTATTGGTTAACATTAATACGCCATCATTACCGGTTACTTCTAGTTGCATTCCAGAAATATTATCCTGAGCACCTTCCGCATTAATAACAAATAACTGCTGAGATTCCAGTAAAGTGCCCATTACCGTGACATTATTAGGCAAACCATACGGAACCTTCTTTGTACGTTTTTTCTTATCAAACAAAGTCGTTTGCTTAAATTGATTAGCCGTTAAACCAATCACTAAATTAGGTTGTCCAACCAAATGAAAAAGCAAATCAGCAAAATGCCCGACATCTACTGTTAGCACATCGGTATAATTCTCTGATTTCGTAGTCCATTCATAATTTTCCGGCATAATCCTCGCAAAGGCTTCAACTCCGATTGAAACACGTGCTGAACGAATCTTACCAATTCTTTTTTGATCTAGCAAATCCTTAAAAAAGCGGGCACTGGGAGAATATCTTCTTTGAAACCCAACAAAGGTGCGCACATGATTTTCTTTTGCTAGATCAACTAATTCTTGTGATTGAGTTTTATTGGTAGTTAATGGCCATTCTGTATAAACATTTTTACCAGCTAAAATTGCCTTCTTAGCATATTGAAAATGTGTGGGTGCCGGAGTCGTTACCATGATCAAATCTATCTTGTCATTACGTAACAACTTATCTTCATTATCATAATAAAAAGGCACTTTATGGTCTTGAGCAAAATTTTGAGCTTTATTAAGTGAACGACTTTGAATAGCCAATAGTCTAAATTGCGGCAATAAATTCAAAATTGGAATAACTCCATATTGTGCCCAGGTGCCAATTCCGATTAAACCGACATTAATTGTTTTCATCGTTTTTACCTGATTTTTTCCCAAACATTTCGGGCAGAGTCAACTCTACTGCATCTTCACCATATTTTTTTGCCAGATCTGACATTTCTTGACCACCCGCGTTAGCTTCTGGCCAATCGTCAATAGTACGTAAAATGTAATTTGCTTGAAACAGCTCACCATTAGTCGGCATTTTGGCTCGCGCATTAATCATTTTTTTACCCAAAAGAAGAAAACGTTTTGCAAATGACCCAATACGGCGCGCCAATTTATCTACAAATTCATCAAGTTTGTCATCATCAAAAGCTCGATTTACAAACCCATATTTTTCGCCAAGTGCACCGTTGTATTCATCAGCGCTAAGCATAATTTCTATTGCCCGACTGCGACCAACCAATGCAGTCAGCCATTCAATGCCGCCACCTCCTGGCATTGAACCACCTCCAGCTTCCACTAAGGCAAACTTAGCTTCTTTTTTAGCAGCAAAAATCATATCTGTTGCAAGCGCAAATTCAAATCCCTGAGCATAGGCGCGACCACGCACTTTGGAAATTGTAATAATTGGACTGTTAATCAAACGCGTCACAAAATCCGGCCACTTATAGAAAAACGGTTGGGCCCCAGGCTCATCTGGAACTTCCAAACGTTTGGCCACATCATGATGCCCCATAAAGAAATCTTTATTACCACTTTCAAAAACAATTACTTTCAAATCTTGATCCGCTTCTGCCACATCCATCAAATGATTTAATTCTGCAAAAGTCCATGGATCGAATTGGTTACGAGGTGGATTACTAAAAATTACACGCCAGTACCCTTTTGTCTCTTTAACTACCTTTAATTGTTTTTCCATTGAAATTCACCCCTTCTTTATCGTAGCTTACTACACTATATTTGTATTGTAGTCAGCTACAGTATGAATGTCAAGAATTATTTTCTTTTTGTTGTTCAGTCTTTAATCCCTCATTTTATTTGCTTAGAATAGTCCATTTAGGTTAGGATTAATTTATACAAACGATCAATTTATATTTAAAAAGGAGGCCACAAGATGTTTTGGTTAATCATGATCAAACTTATTACCGGTTTAATGGGACTATTACTGGTTGTCCGTTTATTAGGAAAAAAGTCACTGTCAGATATCACCCCATTTGACCTCATCTATACATTAGTTCTGGGCGGAATTCTAGAAGAATCGCTTTATGACCCCAAAATCAATGTTTTACACTTGTTATTGGGAATTGCTGTTTGGGGATGTTTAATTTATTTCGTTGAAAAAATCGTTCAGAAAAACGATAAAGTTAACCGGTGGCTAAAAGGTGAGCCCTCAGTCCTGATCAGAGATGGTGTGCTTAATTTAAGCGAAATTAATCGCAATAAAATTGAACTAGAACAACTCCGGCAGATGGCTCGGCAAAACCAATGCTTTTCTTTAAAAAACGCCAAGCACGTTATTTTAGAAAATGCGGGTCAAATTAGTTTGGTCATGGATTCAGAAGAAGATAAGGCTTTATCAATCATGCTGGTGGATCAGGGCCATATTCAAGAAAAAGTATTAAAAACGCACCAATTTACCAAAACTTGGTTACAAAAAAATTTGAAACAGCTCGGGTACAACACTCTGGGCAATCTCGTTTATGTGGAATGGTCTCAAGAAAATGGCTTTTATGTAATCACCAAGGAAGATGTTACTGAACATATCTATCGGATTGATGGCTAAATAAAACCTGCTAATCTTCTCATATTGAGCGTGATTAGCAGGTTTTTATGTTAAGAATCTAAAGGTTGAAAGTATCAAAATTACCTCAATAACTAGTATTAAACGACTTGGTTCAAAAACAGTAGTTTAATAATGCGCAGCAACACCGATATCAAATCTATTATACCAGTGTGTTAATTGCAAAGATTAGACTTAGTCTGGAAGCAAATGGGCTCAGTAGTGCCGTTTATCTTAGCGGGTTTCGCTTAGATAAAGGCCGAGCTTGGAGACGTGGCTTGCGGCTCCAAGTCGTGCCCACTACGTTCCAGCCCAAATTTGCTGAAAGACGGCAATTTAATCTGATTTTGTTACTATGAACGTTTTCGTGTCAAGCAACAAGATAAGTTTTTGTAGTTTCAACCTTTAGTTAAAAATATCTAGATCATCCGCAACGATTGTTTAGAAGTTGGCGCAGAAAATTGGGCATCAATTTGTTGCATTTCTTGGTTGGATAATTTGATATTACCAGCCTCAATATTTTGTTTCATATGAGCCACATTACTGGTTTGCGGAATGGCCATGATGTCATCTGTCTGAATGGTCCACGCCAACAAAATTTGCATTGGGGTAACTTGGTGTGCCTTAGCAATTTCTTGAATCACAGGATTTTGCGTCAATTTCTGACCACGAGAATCTCCTTGATCAATTGGCGCATAAGCTATAAGTGGTAGTCCGTGTTGCCGTTGCCAAGGTAATAGGTCAAACTCAATGCCGCGATTGGCAAGATTGTACAAATCTTCATTGGCAAAAGCCTGATCTCCATTCGGATTAGCGTAAAGTTCCTTTAAATCTTCCGTATCAAAGTTAGAAACTCCCCAATGGCGAATCTTACCTTCTTTTTGAAGTTCAACTAGCCCAGTCACCGTTTCGACCAAAGGTACAGTTCCTCGCCAATGGAGTAAATATAGATCAAGATAATTAGTTTTCAACCGTTTTAAACTATTCTCCAGTGACTGTCGCATTTTAGTCTTAGTGGCATTTTGCGGATAAAATTTACTAATCAAGAAAACTTTATTACGATCAAACTCTTTTAATGCCTCACCCACTAACGTTTCAGCGTTACCTTCGCCATACATTTCAGCCGTATCAATGACTGTAGCACCATGTTGCAGGCCATAAAGAATTGTGGCTTTTTCTTGCTCAAAGGTTTTGGGATTGTCACCCATATGCCAGGTGCCAATACCGATGGCAGGTAAAGTGGTCCCTTTAAAATTAATTTGTTTCATTTTGAACGCTCCTTCCGACACTCTTATTTTACACTCCAAATTCTTCGATTCACAAAAAAAGGCCCTACCATGAAATTTCTCATAGTAAGACCACTTTCCTAGAATTAATCACTTGTTGCTGCATTGGCAATCTTTGCAAAGCCATTTTGTAAATCTTGGTTACGTGAGCTAGTGAAGTTACGAACTTCACTATCGATATCTTGCGAAACTAAAACATCGGGTTCACCATTGTGAAAAACATACAAATAGGCAATAATCTCGACGGTAACATCGATAAAATCAGTCTCGCCTAGTCACGGCGTTGGTAAACTAAAACCGTTAAAGGCATAAATATCAAAATGATAACTCCGCCACTAATAAGTACTAAAGTAGCGTTACTTCCCCAATTGCCAGTGCTCAGAATTGTTCTAATTGCCGTGATTGTCAAACTGACTGGGTTAATTTTAACAATGGCCTGTATCACTTTTGGTAATGTTTTGACTGGAATAAAAGCATTGGACAAAAATGTCATCACCAAAATAATAATCATAGATAAACTGCCAATTAACTCCGCATTTTTAGCCATTAACCCAACTAGCACAAAAATCCACGAGGTAGCCCAACCAATAAAGATGGCCAACAATAGGGCTGCCGCAAGCATCGGCAGGTCGGCTGTTGGTCGCCACCCCATCAAAAAGGTGGTTATCAATGCAACCACTCCTGAAAGTAACAGCCGCAAGATGTCGCCAACTAATTGACCTGCTAGCGGCGCAATTGGTGAAATTGGCAAAGTTTTAAACCGGTCAAAGACACCGGCGTTAATATCTTCGCGCAGCTGTTGGCCTGACCCGGAAGCGGCGTTTAAAATACTTTGAACCAAAATTCCGGATACCAGCATTGGTAAATAGGCCTGCACACTGCCGGCGATCACACCACCAAATAGGTATCCAAACAACAGTGTAAAAATCACCGGTTCAATCACGACATCACTGAGACTGTCCGGATTATGCATAGTTTTGAGTAAATTCCGGTGAGTCATCGTAAGGATGTTGCTCACAAAACGATTCTTAGTTGTCATCGATTTCATAGTTTTTTTCTCCTTAATTTTTACCGACTGTCATCTTCAAAAAAACGTCATCCAGTGGCGGAGTTTCAATTGCAAAATTGCTAATGGGAACTTTCGCAGCTTGAAGCTGATTCAAAACCTGTGGAACCATCTGCATGCTTGTATCATCAATCAACACTGTCAGAGTCCGGTCACTCACATTAACAGGTAATGCCAAAGTATCGTGAGCAATTTTTTGGACTTGCACCCGCCATTTCTGGTCGGTGATTTCTATCCGAAGTTGCATCCCCCCAACGTGCTTCTTTAGGTCGCTTGGTGTTCCAATCGCAATCATTTTGCCATGATCGATGAGCGCAATTCGATTCGCCAAATGATCGGCTTCTTCCAAATATTGAGTTGTCAATAATACAGTCGAGCCTTCAGCAACTAGTTTTTGAACGGCACGCCACATCTGCATCCGTGTTCGCGGATCTAACCCGGTAGTTGGTTCATCTAAAAATAGGATTGCGGGTTTGCCAATTAAACTAATCGCTAAATCCAATCGGCGCCGCATACCACCAGAAAAAGTTGCTAATGTTTGGTCAGCGGAATTAGCTAAATCAAAATCCGTTAATAGTTCGACGGCTCGGGTTTTAGCATCGCCTCGACTTAATCCATTCAGTTTGCCGAAAATTATTAAATTCTCGCGAGCCGTCAAATCTTGATCAATTGCCGCTGTTTGCCCGGTTATACTAAACTGTTGGCGAGCTAAACGACCCTGAGTCAGCGTATCAAAGCCGTTTAACGAAATTTTTCCCGCATCTTGACGCAACAAGGTCGTCATCATCCGTAAAATAGTGGTTTTTCCCGCGCCATTTGGCCCCAGCAAACCAAAGATTTCGCCCTTCTTGATATCAAATGAAACATCTTGCACTGCTACTTTGTCTCCAAATTGTTTTCGAATATTCTTTACCTTAATTAAACTATCGTGATTCATGTTTTTGACTCCTCTCTTTTTATCAGGTGACCTGACTAATATATAATAAGGGTACCTGATTAAAATGTCAAGTCACTATTCGCCGCAAATTTTGGAATGTTGTATACTTAAGAAAACGATGAAATGAATGGGATGATCATAGTGACAAACGAAATCAAAGCAGAATTGGCCGCAGGAAAACTGGCAGAGTATGAACAACTCAGCAAAATTTACGATGATATTGTCAAGCAAGCACGACCTCGTTTGACAGTTGAAGGACAGGGAAAAATTTTATTGGCGTTATCGGATGAAGATCATCTATCGCAACGGCAACTTGCAACGCGTTTAGGGATGTCACCCCAGTCAACTAGTGAATTTGTCTACAAACTTGCCAAACGTGACTTAATAACTTTAACTAAGTCGCCAAAAGATCGCCGGGTTAATTTAGTCAACTTAACCCCTGCAGGTCGACAAGAAATTGAATCTGCTGCTCAAGAAGTGCCGCCGTTTGTAAGGTCACTTTCTGATGCAGAACTAGATCAGCTGTCATCCCTCCTTAATAAAATCACGACAGCTATGTACGAAGATATTGATGCGGCTAACCCCACTTTGGGAGTTAAGTTTCATAAATTATTTGCCAGTCGGTATTTGAAACAGTTTAAAAAATAGGTTTGGTTGACGAATTTTTTACTTTTAAAAAATTGTTTTCCACCTTCAGAGAAGATAAGAACTAAAAAAACGATACAACCACTCACTAGTCTGTGGCTGTATCGTTTTTAAGTTGTGTATATATCTATAAAAAAACTCATATTACAGAAAAACAGTAAAGTATTATATTTCAATATGAACATGACAATCAGCTACAAATTGGAATAATTGGAAACAACAGATTTGAGTATTTTACATTTCTGCATATCATTTTACCTAAAATTTCGGTTTCTTTATCATAGTCAAAACTAAAGAATTTTGGATTTCATATTCAAATTATATAAACCTTTTCTTTAATTACCACAAAGTTAGTCGGTTTTACAAGTTTATTACCGTTGAAAAGATTTTAATCCAATCCAGGCAGTGGAATCCCATTACGATACGAAACACTATGATTCGAGCCATCAGCATCAGCGTAATTATCAACAAAACCATCAGGCAACTTCACGTCACGCAAATGTGCCAGCGTTGTCTTATCAATTATTTCATTTTCACGTCCACTTTTGATCCGCGAATTTTATAATCAAGTTAGCCACCTTTTAAAAGTGGCCAAATAAAAGACACCAAGACGAAAAAATCAGGTATCATTGAAGTTCCCACACTAAACAATGAAAGAGGTTTTCGTCTTGGTGCAAGAACAGCTTATCACATCTCACGTAAAGGGTCATCATTTAACTCAAATTGAGCGAGGCAGAATTGCTGGCTTACTTTCTGCAGGCAAATCTGCTCGTCAAATTGCCGCTGAAATTGGTGTCTGTCATCAAACTATTAATAATGAGCTTAAGCGTGGCCGCATTCAACAGGTAAAGAAACTCAATGGTAAAGAACAGTACTTTAGCGTTTATGCGCCTGATACGGCCCAAGTTCGGTATCAAACGAATCGACAACGCTGTCATCGACCTCTAAAATTTAAATTTGTTACTAACTTTCTGGCTTACTTTGATGATCATTTCCACCAAGATGATTGGTCACCTGATGCAGCAGTCGGCTTCGCCCACCAACAACATCTGTTTAAGCGCACGGAGATGGTTTGTACGAAAACTCTCTACAACTATATCGATGCGCAATTGTTAGAGATCCGTAATCTTGATTTGGTGGAGAAGGCTAACCGTCGTACTAAACATCACTGGTCAAACAAGCATCGACGTTTAGCTGGTAAAAGTATTGAGGAACGTCCTAAAAGGGGCGACAAACGCAAGGAATTTGGCCACTTTGAGATTGATACTGTAGTTGGTAAACGAAGTGGACATGAAAGTGTATTATTGACCTTCACGGAACGTAAAACTCGTTATGATATTGTTCGCTTGATTGAAGGCAAAGATGCTGATTCGGTATCGTATGCACTTAAGGGAATTTGTGCTGAATTTGGTGATCTTATTAAATCTGTTACTGCTGACAACGGAACGGAGTTCACAGCCTTGAATGCAGTCTTAGACGGCGTAGCTGACATCTATTATGCCCATCCGTATAGTTCCTTTGAAAGAGCAACCAATGAAACTCATAACCGCATGATTAGACGATATTTACCTAAGGGACACTCATTAGATACGATTGGTCCCAAGACGGTTTCAATGGTTGAAAGTCGTCTTAACCAATTACCGCGACGTATCTTGAAGTATCAAACCCCAAAAGAAGCTTTTCAAATTGAAGCAGCACGTATTCGTAAATCATGTAGTGCGTAGCTATTATCTTGACCTTCAATAGATATTCTGACTTGCCCCGCAACTTCGCCTGCGGGGTGGCTAACTTGTTCTTGCAATTTCCGATCAGTACCAAATTTATCTAAATCAATAATAATTATTTCGTTGATTTAATAATCATTCATTAGTTTATTAGCCAATTTTGAATTGTTTCTTATTCTTCTCGGCAAACTCCTTGAATGAAGTTAATTTAATATCGTAACTTTTTAATAGATCAATATTAACATTATATCCAACTGTATTATTCCACTCATCACCACGGACACTATAAATATGCATACCCTCTGCTAATGCCTCATCAGGACTAAGCGTGACAACTTTAAGCGTTTTACCAGTTACCGCTGAAATAGTTGCAGCAATTTCGCTATAGGACAGTGATTCTGCCGCTAATTCAATACTTTGATGATTAAACATTTTCGGATCAGCAAAGGCCGCAACTACAAACTTCGCAACATCCGTCATCGCAATATGATCGATACGCGTATCTGCTAACACTGCTGTTCTAATCTCTCCCTGCTTAAATCGCGGATACATGGACTCAACTTTCTCAGTGAAGTTTTCCATCATCGCGGCCGGCTTCAAGATCGTCCATTCTGCAAAACCAGCGGAACGAACTGCTTCTTCAATATCCCATTTATCGGTCCAGTACTTTTCAAACCAATATCCGGTCCCCCATTTTGGAAATTCTTTGTATCGACTGGTGGCAGCAACAGAAGTGTGAACAAATTGTTTGACGCTATTTTTCACTGCGCTATGAATCAACGCCAGAGACTGCTTACGCTCGCGATCATTTCTCACCGTATCCACGCCAGAAATCGGTACAGAAAATACAGCGTCAACATCCTGCATCGCATTGTCTAGGGAAACAGGATCATCGAAGTCGCCAATAACGGCTTTTGCACCCTTTTTAATCAGCTCTTGCGCTTTCGCTTTAGCTTTGTTCCGGACTAGAATACGCACCTTGAATCCTTGTTTTAAAGCTTCATCGGCCACCGCGCCACCTTGGATTCCTGTGGCTCCGGTAACTAAAACTAACTTTTGACTATTCTCATTCATTGTATTAACTTCTTCCTAATCTGTTTTGAAAATCTCATGACCGTTTTGTAGAAACACTATTCAAGTTTGACAATGTCAGTGTTTAAGTTATACTACTAGCAAGAGTTGACACTGTCAATGTTATTAGGAAAAGTTAGACATTAGGGAGGTTTTGTCAGTGTATCAAGGAAAAAATCCAGCAGCTTTAAATTCACAACAAATGTTATTAGATTCACTAACGGCTTTATTAAAAGAGAAAAACTTTAAGGATATCTCCATTAGTGAACTTTGCAATCACTCCGGTATCTCACGGCAAACGTTTTATTCGCTTTTCGGCAACAAACAAAATATCTTACTCTATCAGTTAGAGCACGCGCCGTATGTAAAACAGCCTGAAGATGATGACACATCAGATATGACATTAGAAGAAATCAGCGATCGGTTTAGTAAATTTGTAGTATCTAATTACGCGCAACTGCAAATGATCATGGATAACGACTTGAATGACTTACTAAATAAACTAATTTCTCAAGCCATGTCTGCATGCCAACAAAGTTTTATCAATCTGGTTAATGACGAGAAAAACTATGCTGTCTCGTTTATGGCGGCAGGTCTATGTAGTTTGACTCAAAAGTATATAGAGGAACATGACCTCCCTAACCAGGAAGAACTCACTCGAATTTCTTACAAGATGATGTCGGGTAGCATCTATAGGTACTGATCTAGAAAAAAATCGTAACATCAAAAAAAGCCCTGCAACCGCAGAGCTTTTAGCATTTTATGCAAATAAATTTTGCCTGGAAACCATATTAATTTATATGATTTTAAACTACTGTTTTAAGTTAGGAAGTCTAAATATCGGCGTCCACCACCAAGTTAACTTGGTGACTTATCCCCACTCGACTGTTGCTGATGGCTTGCTCGTGATATCGTAAACAATGTGATCTTCACCTTTGTCACAGATAATTTCAATTACATCATATTTTAAAAATTTTGTCAGCAACCACAAATCGTGTTTACTATCCAATTCCAGATTTTTTCGTAAGATCAATTGCCGCATCACAAGTATCCACAAATAAGATTCCTTTTGCATAATTATTCCGTTCCTGATAGGCTTGCCACAATTGACTTAAATTTGAATCGAGCTTGAGAGTATTTATAGTTTTAACATAGTCACCAATTTTAGCACTTGTTCCGCGATTTCCTGAAGTTGCGTAAATGGCTTTTCTAAGTAAATCAAAATCAATAAACTTAACGCTTTGCCGATCAAATAAATACAAATCATAATAGTCCTTCAACCGTGCATTAAAAAACGCACGATTAACAATTGTTTCAAGTTTTTCTGCAACAATCGTTTCTAGGTTATAAGCCATAACTTGAATTGTTCTGTCTTCGAGTAACAGCTTATGGCCATAGATAATTGCACGTTCAGTAATAACATCGCCTGTTGAAATATCAATTTTGACATTGACAACTGACGAATAGACTTTAGCTTTCACATGCATTCGATAGCCACTGTATTCATCATCCTCACGAATATCATCCAATTTAACGATTGTTAGTTGAATAATGTCATTGGGTAATTCTATGGCACAAACGTCTTCAAACACTTTTTTCATAGTTTCTTTAGTAACTGGTAATCCAACAATTGAAGTATCAATATCTCGTGTTGAACGTGTATCCGTTCCGATCAACGACGCAATTAAAAAACCGCCCTTAAGGACAAGGTTATCCCGATATTCCGAATGTGCAATTCGATCTAAAATATCATCTAAAACAACTTCTTGTAAAAGAATTTGCGGACTAATTTTTCTTTGACTGGCCATTTTTCTAATTTTGGCCAAAAATTGCTTTTTATCAGAAAAATCTAACTTCATAGGAGAACCTCCATATATTTTTGAATTTCATCCCTTACTTTAAATATATCCGCATATTCAGTTAATTTGAGGATATTTTTTTTTCGCATTTTCGCGTAATTATTCATCGCCTGTTTGATCGTTTCGACGTCGGATCGATCCCGTGTTCGCAAAATATCACACAAAGTACGCTCGACATCATAAACTTTAACCACATGCTTCACTGGAGTTTCAGTTGTTGTTATGCCAATCTCAAAAAATTCCTTTTTCTGCCGATAAATTTTTATTGGTGCGTCTGTTTTAGTACTATATGCATAAGGCAATGGAAAATTCATTTCATAGATACTTGGCGTGCGGTCAATCATTCCATAAAGGAACAATGCAGTATCCTTAAAAAAAACGCCTTTCGAAAGACGGTATTGTAATGCAGCAATATCGTCACCAAATTCAATCGGATCAATATACACACCTGGTGCCAATCTTTCGAGCTGCCCATGAGCATACATATTTCGAAGTACTCTAGGTGATATTTCCATTGAACTGGCCTCTCTGGATGTAATTTGACCGCCATTTTCATTTAAGTATTTAATAATTTCAGATTGTTGACTCATTCGATTCACCTCAAAAAATCCGTTTTATACTCACATTATAGCATGCTGTGAGTATAAAACGGATAAAATGCTTTATAGTTTCTAAAAATTGTAATATGCTGTCTGAATTCAATTACTGTTAGAAAACAAAAACAGCTTCATGAAATACAATGCTAGAAGCTGCTTTAATATCAATAATTCTTTATTCCCACTCTATACTTCGCCTTAACAGTATCAAGATGAATCAACGTGTTTAAGGCGTTTTTCTAAACAAACATTAGCAATAAAAAACTAAAAAATCAAATGCGATGTGCCATTTTAGTGCCAGTAGTATTGAGGAATCTAAACTTCAAAACCACAGTTACAGGTAGTCCGATGTATATATTGGTCTACCTTTTTTATTTGATCTCAAATTTATTACTAATTAGATACTCCCTTCAACTTTTGATACTGATGACTTATTTCAGTCGGTTCAGTTTCAGACACACTACACAGCACCCTCTCTTCATCAAGAAAAACCTGTTGATTTCCGTCACACCATAACATGACAAGATGATAGCTATTGTCTAATCCAACGAGTAAAAATGAAGTAGGTATTAATAATCAAGCCGAAAAATAGTAAAGTCATATTGAGAGTTGCGAATCACTTCTCTAACCTATATACTATAAATATAGTAAATTATAGTATATAAAGAAGGTGCTTAATAGCAATGGATACTTTAGCCCAACTGGAACATGACTACCCAACGTTCATTTACAAAACTGCTCAACAATATGGCTTATCCAAGGATAAAATCCGTGAATTATCAACTGATGGCACCATTGAAAAAATTGATCGTGGTATTTATGTTTTCCCAGGCTATCTTCTTGATGAGTTTAGTTTGATCAGTCAGAAGTTCTCGCGTGGTGTTTTCTCGTTAGTCAGTGCTTTGATCATTCATGACTTGACTGATGAAATGCCGCTTCATTACGATCTGACCTTCCCTCAAGGTTATCATCCAAGCGCCGCATCATTAAAAAGGTACCATATTAAGGCACGCTATCTATCGAAAAAGCGCTATTTACTTGGTATCGAAACCGGCCAAACCGAAAATGGTGGTACGGTTCAAGTTTATTCTAAGGAACGAACCTTATTAGATGTTTGGGAATCAAAACAAATCCAACCCTACATCAAAAATGATGCGCTTAAAAAGTATCTAGCAAGTTCACCCAGCGCAAAAAGGCTTAAAAATTTAACCGAAGTCAAGGATGAATTATACCCAAATAGTACCCTACTAAAAGTAATGGAGGTCTACCTGCAATGAGTGAAGTTGATTAAGTTCTACCACTGATCAGCAAACGCGCTCGTGAGCTTGGCTACAATATTCAACATTTTCAGAAACTCTTTTTTCTAGAACACTTTTTAAAGCAGATCTCTGAATCTAATTATCGCCGTTACTTTGTTCTCAATGGTGGTTTTGAAATCCAAAGCCTTGTCGGAATTGAAAATAGAATGACCCAAGACCTTGACGCAATCTATGTTGGACCAGCCTTGCAACCAGATAAATTAGCAACCGTTTTGCATGAAGTCTTCGAGCAATCTACCGATTATGTCAATTTTACAATTAAGTCGATTGAACAAAAACAACTTGATGATGATTATCCCGGAATTCGTGTCAACCTGCTGGCACAAATGGAAAAAAGTAAAGTCAGTGTAAAGCTGGATATTTCAAAAGGTAATCCCTATGAGACGATTCCAATCATACTTGATCATCAAAGTATTTTAAACGCCGATGAAAAGTTTCCAATTTATGGCATCCCAGTTGAAAAAATCTTGGCAGACAAGTTATCAGCATTTCTAAATCATGGCATGTTAAATACTCGTGCTAAGGATTTGTTTGATGTTTACTCATTGTCCATTCTCTATCGAACTGACATTGATCTTGTGCTTTTAAAAAAAGAATTTTTCAAAAGTGCGGCGTTTGATCATATCCCAGCCAAAACGATTGAAAATCGCTTAACTGAAATCAGTGCCCTATCCGATTCTGAAAGCTTACACACTTCATGGCAACAGTACCAGCAATAATGTCAATCAGCTACACAACCGTACTAGAAGCACTTTTCAACTTAACGAGAGAAATTGAGAATTAATATACAGAGAAATAAAATTAAAATCTACCTCGCTTTTAAAAAACATCGAAGAGATCCGTTTTATAGGTTCTCAGTATTTGTGCAGTCAGAAATGACTCCAAAAGCAACATACTAACATCACAAAAAGTCCACTGAAGTACTTCATAATTATAGTTTTAATCGATATTTAACGTGAGTATATTCTATTTTGTTGATTCGTCATCGTTTTCCATAATCTGTTGTAGCTCTCTGTAAAAATCCATCTGCTGTTTAAACAGATTATCAAAATTAACCGTGTATTCATTATCATCAATTAAACTGATATAGCTTATTTCGTTACCTTGTACGGTTGCGGATTCTATATCATGGGCTAATGAGTTCCTAAGATTAACCCATGCTTGCTTTGGAACCTTTTCATTGAAAAGTTGCTTAAATAGCCCATTCCGTTTACCAACATTTCCTCGAAGCCTACTATCAATTTCCGTTGATAAAATTTCCTTGCTGAAATTACTAATTGCTGTTTCCTTTGGAATTTTAGAAACAATTGCAGACTTCAGTAAGCTTTCACTAATAATAAATGATGATAGTATTAATGATTTCTTAGTCATAATATCAGAAGTATTACTAACTTTTAATTCTATATCGGACATTGTTTTCTTATAGGTCCCAAATTTAAGGGGGTATTTTCTATAGTTTTCATATTCACTTTCAAGATAGTCATTCTCTAACATGTTATGCCAATACTGTAGCTTTTCTGGTAGTTCATATTCATATTCCGTCCCCGATGGAATTTCAAAATAATCAAAGACAGCAGAAATAATTTCATCTGAATTACTTTCCTTACGTGTTGGAAACTGAATAACCATTTCTGAAATAATATTGCTCTGTGTTGTGATTTCTAATTTATCTAAATCCCAGTCCTCAACAATAGATGTATTCTGAAATACTTCTTGTCTGAGAAACTCAAAATACTCTGATAAATATAATTCCTCACCCCAGGGTAATTTAATGTCAAAATACGATAGCAGATTTTCTTCTTCGTCCTGTCTAAATCTATCCCAATCAACATAATTACCAAATACAAAATCATCGTTCCCAATTTCTAACTCTGGTTCTATATCCCAGTCCTCATAATTAAACTTACTCATAACATTTCCTCCCTCGTACTACACTTTTTTAGCATTTAGTCAAAAAATCGTGGAGATTTTCAATCACTCTTAAGTGACCGAAGACTTCCACGATTCTTGATGGAGTTTTTGGTGGGGAACTTTTTTCAGATTCACCGCCAATTCATCAATTGTATAAACTTACAAATACCGTTAAATCAACATTCCAGTTTCAAGCTTTATATCTAAATTATTCCCACTCAACTGTTGCTGGTGGCTTGCTCGTGATATCGTACACGATGCGATTAACATGATCGACTTCGTTTACGATGCGAACGGAAATCTTTTGCAAGACATCCCAAGGAATGCGGGCAAAGTCTGCCGTCATTCCATCAACTGAGTCCACAGCACGAATGCCAACTGTGTAATCGTAAGTTCGGCCATCGCCCATGACACCGACACTCTTGATGCCTGGTAATACTGTAAAGTATTGCCAAATATCACGGTCTAAACCGGCCTTTTTGATTTCATCACGTAAAATCCAGTCACTATCACGCACAATGTTTAATTTATCTTCAGTAATTTCACCAAGAACCCGAATGCCTAAACCGGGACCTGGGAATGGCTGACGCCAAACTAAATCGGATGGCATCCCTAATTTCTCACCCAAATCACGAGCTTCATCTTTAAACAAAGTCCGTAAGGGTTCAATCAAAGTGAAATGCATATCCTTTGGCAAGCCACCCACGTTATGATGAGACTTAATTGTTTGCGCGGTATCCGTGCCACTTTCAATCACATCAGTGTACAAAGTTCCCTGTGCCAAGAAATCAATACCATCAAGCTTTTGAGCTTCATCATTGAACACTTGAATAAATTCGTTACCAATAATCTTACGTTTCTTTTCAGGATCAGAAACACCGACCAGTTTGTCCATAAAACGTTTTTGAGCGTCAACTTTGACAACGTTCAAGCCGAACTTGCCTTCCAAGCTATCCATCACTTGTTTAGCTTCACCTTTACGCAACAGGCCGTGGTCTACGAAAATACTGGTCAACTGATTGCCAATGGCTTTGTGCAATAACACGCCAACAACACTGGAATCCACGCCACCAGAAAGGCCAAGTAAGACCTTACGATCACCGACTTCTTCACGAATCTTTTTGATTTGTAAATCGATGAAATCATTCATTGACCAGTTGGCACTCGCTTCACAAACATCAAAAGCAAAGTGTTTCAGAATTTCATTGCCATACTGGGTATTGCGAACTTCCGCATGAAACTGGATGCCATAGAATTTCCGTTTAGGATCTTCAATGGAAGCAATGGGACAGTTCTTGCTGGTGGCAACTGAAGTGAAACCATCAGGAACTTGTTTGACTAAATCACCATGACTCATCCAAACGGTTTGGTGACTTGGTAAGCCTTTGAATAAAGGTGTTTGGGCGTCAGTCACATCGATGTCAGCATGACCGTATTCACGGTTGTCGGCTGATTCGACCTTCCCACCAAGGTTGTAAGCCATGAGCTGCATGCCGTAGCAAATTCCAAGAATGGGAATGCCAAGTTTGTAAATTTCAGGATCAACACGAAAAGCGTCGTCATCGTAGACACTGTTAGGGCCACCGGAAAAAATGATCCCTTTGGGGTTGATTTTTCGAATCTCATCCGTGGTGATGTTGTGGGAAAGGAGAACGGAGTAAACGCCAAATTCACGGATCCGGCGTGTGATGAGTTGGTTGTACTGACTTCCGAAATCCAAAACAATGATTTTGTCGAATTGCGACAAATCTAAATTAGCCAAGTTGTTCACCTCATGATTAGAGAGAGTGTCAAAAATAGCGTTTAGCTTCTGAGCATAGCCTAGATACTCGAATGATTCGCTTTTGGAATCGTTTGAGTATCGTAGCTAAGCGGAAGAAGCTGCTATTTTTGGCACGTTTACTCTATAAATTTTTTTAAAAGTTAAGTTACAAAACATCTACGTCAATTCTATCTATAATAAAGCTTAAAGTAAAGCCAGTTTGAAATGTAATTATTCCAAACTGGCTTACTAAACACTAATATTTCCGTAAATAAACGGCATCCATTGCATGATGTTCAACCTTATGCAAAATCAGGTTGGCACGGGAACGTGTTGGAAGGATAAATTCATCCAAATTAGGCAGATCCACACTCTCCCAGACTTTCCTAGCTTCCGCAAAAGCTTTTTGTCGGGGCCATTGCGCAAATTCATAATAGTAGTCCTCTGGATTATGAAATGCGGTATCCAACAAGATTCCGAATCGTTCCAAGAACCATTTTTCAATTAACTCTGGATCCGCATCCACATACACGGACCAATCAAAGAAATCACTGATATAAATGGTTTGATTGGAAGGTAACTGTAAGACATTAATCCCTTCAACAATCAAGATATCTGGATTATCCACCGTTTCAAACTCGCCGGGGACAATATCGTAGCTTTGATGCGAGTATAGTGGAACCTGAATTCTGGCCTGGCCATTTTTGACAGTGCCCATAAAATCTAAGAGGCTCGGCATATCGTAACTTTCTGGAAAACCTTTGCGATCCAGAATTCCTCGTTTTTCCAATTCAGCATTAGGAAACAAAAAACCATCGGTGGTAATTAACTGAGAATGTAATTTCGGAAAGAAATTAGTCAGCAACACTTGAAGCAAACGCGCCGTCGTACTTTTACCAACGGCCACGCTTCCAGAAATGCCAATCACAAATGGTACGCGTTTTTCAGGCAAATCCAAAAAATCGGTTTTCGTAGCTTGCCACGCTTGAAAGCTTCTGAATTTCTTAATTAACAAGTGAACTAATGGCACGTAAATATCCTGCACATCCTGTAAAGAAATGCGGTCATTTAACGCCTTGATTGCCTTCAGTTGCTGACTTGATAAAGGTAATTTTGCTTCAGGAGCTAATTTTTTCCAATCATCTTTTAAAAATCGATAGTAACTTTGATCTTCTTCTACCATTTTTATTTCCTCAATGACTCATTATTCCAAGATATACAGTTTGGCACCCACCCGGTCCAACAAACGTGACATCTTTTCAGTTGCCACAATTGTTAAACGATGCATTGCTCGAGAACAAATGGTGTACAGCAACTGCCGTTCATCTTCATCATGGTAAGTGGCGTCAGATGCATCCCAAACAATCACTGCATCAAACTCAAGTCCTTTAGCTAAGAAAGATGGCACGACGACAATTCCTTCAGCTAAACGTTGATTTTCAGTTCGAATTAACGTCACTTTTTCGCCAGCTTCACGCAAGCCGTTAGTAATCTCTTCACATGCAGCTACTGATTTGCCAATAATAGCAGTTGATTCGCCGTCTTTTTCGTTTTGACGGAGTTGGTGTTGCACACGGTTAATTGCGTCCCTTGCCTTCGATTTTACGCTAACTACTGGCAACTCACCTTCCCGTTGAAAGGCTTCAATTGCCTCACCGTTTGTCAAAATTTCTTTAGTGAAGTCTGTAATTTGTTGTGTTGAACGGTAAGACTTCTCAAGTTGAATCACACGGGTCTTATCCTTATCAAACATTGTGGAAAGTTCTGCCAGCAAGGTCGTTGTATTTTCATTACTGTAAATTGACTGGTTCAAATCCCCTAACAACGTGAACTTAGCTCGTGGATAGTTGAACTTCAAGTAAGCCAACTGGAAGGCTGTGTAATCTTGAATTTCATCAATAAACACGTAACGCATATCCCGTTCACCCTTTTTACCCACAATTAAATCATACAAATAGAGGTAAGCTGAAGTGTTATTCAGGGAGATGGCATGTTTCTTCAGGCCTTCAATCGTTTCATCTACATAGGTCCGCCAATCGGATGCCGTTAAACCAAACTTATCTAAACGCACTAAATGAGGAACGCTGCGCAAAAAGAGCACGTATTGCGCATTAATATTGAGAAAACGATTGTGCACAATTGCGTTACGAACTGGTTGAAGTGCTTGGATAACTAATTTCCGGGCCAAGAATTTAAACTCTTTATCACTATCATCAAACTCTCGTGGCTCGCCACCATACAGTTTTTCCAGATCTTCATGATTTAGGGATTGAACAGCTTGTTCCGCCCATTTAGAACGAACTTCACCGCCAATTCGATGATTCAAAGATTTCAATAAAGTTTCTTTGGTCGCATCTAAACGGTTTCCTAAATGGTAGTTTTCATTAAAACTGTAGTAAATATCATGTAATTTATCTTGATCTGCAAATGGCTTTTCTCTAAACATGAGGTTACGGAACTTCATGTCCGCTGTTTCCAAATGTTTGCCATATTTAGTGACCGCATTAAAGTAAACCAGGCTGTTTTCTAGACGGCGAATCTTCTTGGAAACTGGATCTGTTCGGCCTTCAAAACGTTGTTGCAACGTTTCTACTTCCATGTTCGGGATACGGCGTTTTGTAAATTGATAATAAGTCATCTGAACCATATTATGTTCGCCAAGTTCAGGTAGCACTTGATCGACATAGTCATTAAAAATTTGGTTTGGTGAAAACATAATGACCTGGCTAGCGTTCAAATTGCCTCGGTAGCGGTAAAGTAAGTAGGCTACCCGTTGCAAAATAGCCGCTGTTTTACCAGATCCGGCAGCTCCCTGCACAAATAACAGATCAGAATGTGTATCACGAATAATTTGATTTTGTTCTTTTTGAATTGTGGAAACAATACTTTTCATCTTGGTATCAGAAGAGTTGCCCAACGCATTTAACAACATTTGATCGCCGATAGTTTCATCGGTATCAAAAATCGTGACGACTTTCCCATTTTCAAGAGTAAATTGCCGTTTTAATTTGACGTTCACTTCTTGTGTACCATCTGGTGTTTCATAGGACACATTGCCTAGTTTGCCGTCATAGTACACACTTGAAATTGGCGCTCGCCAATCATAAATCAAAAAATGTTCAGGCGTATCTGAAAATGATCCGAGACCAATATAAATGGTTTCGTCGCTTTTTTCGCCCTCTTCATGAAAATCAATGCGGGCAAAATAAGGACGCTTTTCTAAACGTTTCAAAACATCTAATTGCTGACTCGCATGGCGCCAACTATTTTGACGTTCTGACAACAATTGCTGTTGTTGGCGCACAGAAATCGCCGTATCCATCATTCCAGAATACGTACTGGTATTCATTCGAACTTCATTACTAAAGTTTTTATCAATCGCTTTGGAGTCAGTCTCCGCTGTGGTCACATCTTTGGTAGCCTTTTGAATGGCCTGTTGGATCTTGGCAATTACTTCGTCCAGATGTGCCTGTTCGTACTTTTGAATTGAATCTGTCATGAAACCCCTCCAAATTACTTGTTGTGACGATAAGTGACACAAAAATTGGAAACTTCATGCGCGCAATTTTGCCGCAAAAAAATCTAATAAATTAAGTAAACATGATACCACTCTTTTGCCTACAACTCAATCAATCTACTTCCTATATAATAAGTCAATTATCAGCCACCCTATTAAATTACTCAGAATGTTAGTGTGGAAATCGTCAAAAATATTGTTTGTCGAAATAACTTGTGCTATCCTGACTCCAATCATTATGTTCGGATGGAGGAACTTTACCATGAATCAAGTTTCGTTACTCATTATGCTATTTGCCGCCTTAATTACCCCAATGTTAATGGCGCGGTTTAAAATCACCTTCTTACCTACCGCGGTTGTGGAAATTATTATTGGCATCGTCTTAGGCCCCAGTTTGTTAAACGTGGTCCACACTACCGGAATTTTAAACCAATTATCTGATATCGGCGTGATCATTTTACTATTTTTAAGTGGTATGGAAATTAATTTCGATTTATTTAAAAAATCCCCAACTGAGCTTTCACCACTCGCACAAAAAAATGCGGCCCAAAATTCACGCTGGTCGCCAATTCTGTTGTCCACACTTGCCTACTTAACCATTATCGGCATTTCATTAGGTCTCGCTGGTATTTTTAAATGGACAAATCTTTTTTCTGACTTTTGGCTGGCAGCCATTTTATTTGCGACCATCTCGCTTGGCATTGTCATCGCGACTTTGAAAGAAAATGAATTGCTGAGTAAAGCTTTCGGACAAACGGTGCTTCTCATCGCTGTGTTAGGCGAAGTGATTCCCATGTTAGGGTTAACCTTCTACGCCTCGTTTTTTGGTGACAGCAGTAAAAGTCTCTGGTTGTTACTTTTAATTATTGTCGTGGCCGTATTTTTGCTACGGCGTTTCAAATTCTTTTTCAACTTTTTCGAACAAATTAATAAATCCACGACCCAGCTTGATATTCGGCTAGCCTTTTTCCTCATCGTAGCCATGGTCACTGTCGCTTCTTCAGTGGGTGCTGAAAACATTTTGGGTGCCTTCATTGCTGGCATTATTCTCAAGTTGTTACGCCCAAGTGAAAACACAAAAGATAAACTAGATTCGATCGGCTACGGATTTTTTATCCCGATCTTTTTCATGATGAGTGGCATCGGGTTGAACCTACGCACTTTGCTAAGTGATCCTCAAGCTTTGACGTTGATTCCCTTATTCTTTCTTGCTTACATCATTGCCAAACTTGCGATCTATCCAATTTTGAAATTACGGTTTAAAAATATGAACGCCGTTGCCGGAACGAGTTTGTCGACAGCCACCATTACGATGGTTGTGGCAATTTTGCAAGTAGCCAAAAACATGCACACCATCAACGCTCATCAGTCCGGCGCCTTTCTGTTAGCCGCCGTTTTGACATGTATCGTTTCACCATTAATTTTTAGTAAGACCTATAAACCTGAGCCGGAAGATCTCAAAAAACAGATCGTTCACTTCATTGGGACCAATATTTTCACAGTGCCAGTTGCCCAGCAACTCACTCAGGGTTGGTACGATATTCAAATGTACACAGATAATGAAAAGAATTTTCGAACCTATAACAGTGAAATTAACGCGCACCTATTGGCAAGTTTAGATGCTGAAGAACTTATTAAACAAGGGGTATTTGATACTGACATTTTAGTGGTTGGCCATTTCCGTGCGCAAGAAAACTACGAAATTGCCAAAGCCGCAAAAGCTTATGGGATTCGGCGCGTCATTGTGCGCTTTGAAGATCGCAACTTGTTAAGCGAACACGAAAAACAGCTTCGTGACCTCGGCATTGAAATCTACAACACGCCAGAAGTCAACATTGCCATGCTCCGCGGTTTAATCGAAACACCATCGACCATGCTGCTTTTGAATGAAACAGAAAATGCCATTTTTGAAGTTCAAGTCCGAAATCGAAAATATACGGGAATGGAAATCAAGAATCTATCGTTTATCAATAAAATTACCATCAGTCAGATTTTTCGTAATCGTCACCTAATTCGGCCAGTCGGTTCAACCCAACTTGAGCTAAATGATCGCCTTATTTTTACTGGCAATAAGAATGATACCGAAGAAATTCGGCGTGAATTGGGAAAAATGAATTAATTCTCGTTACCAATAAGACAGTTTTCAGAGTTCTAGCTGAAAGTTGTCTTATTTTTTGTAAGCGATGTCTTACAGCTATAGCATGATTCTTATTAAATCAGCTCATATTAAACACAAAAAAAGGCTATAACTACAGTCATGGCCTGTGATACAATAGCTTTCGGACATAAACGAGAAAGGAGAATAGATATGAAAACAGTCGAAGTTTATTTTGTGCGTCATGGTCAAACTTTTTTCAACCGGTATAACCGGATGCAAGGTTGGTCTGATTCGCCATTAACTGAACAAGGTTGGCAGGATGCTAAAGTAACAGGTCAGCGTTTGGCAAACATTCCATTCACTGCTGCTTACTCGAGCGACACCACGCGAGCATTTAACACCGCCAACACAATTGTCCATAGTAATAAATCTCCCGGACTCACTGTAAAACAATTACCAGAGTTTCGAGAAGAATTCTATGGTTATTTTGAAGGCGCTGATTCTGCGCAAACGTGGTTCCAAGTTCTGAAACCAATTAGCAAGGCCCGCAACTTTCACGATTTTTTGATGAATCACGATATTAGTGAATCTAAAAATGCTGTGAAAGCTGCCGATCCCTTCCACGACGCTGAGGATCATCAAGATTTTTGGAAACGATTGGATAAGGGCTTTAATTATTTAAAGACTCACAGTCAGGATCAAGATAAGATTTTGGTCGTCTCTCATGGCACAACCATTCGCAGCATTGTGGCTCGCTATGCACCAGACATGGATATTACAACCAGTCCCAGCAACGGTAGCGTCACAAAATTAACCATTAAGGATTCTCAAATTTCTGTTGATTATTATTTTAATCAGATAGAAAAAATAATTAATTAAAAATAGGAGAATTTAAAAATGAAAAACTCGCCCCTAGACACAAATAAGCACTTCATCAGCTGGCCAGTGGTGGCCCTGATGGATTTCGTGACCGTTATCGGTTTCGATGATTTAATTTACAACTTCCATAATCAAGGTTTGGCAATCGTCACAACTTGGATTATCATGTTACTTCTGTTCGTTTGGCCTTACGAAATGATGGTTGGCCAGCTGGGTTCCGCCTTTCAAAACGAAGGCGGTGGCTTATCTTCATGGATTCGCTCCACGAATGGTGATCTTGCCGGCTACATGGTCGCCTTTCTCTACTGGATTGCCGGTTTACCTTACGTAGTCGATGTTGCCAACTCTGTGGTGGTTTCCATCAGTTGGTTAGTCAAAGGCAACGGTGATTTAAACAAGTACATGTCAACATTTATGTTTGCCATTTTCACTGCAATTATTTTCCTTGGCTTCATCTGGTTCCAGCATTTATTCAAAAATAAGTCCTTGGAAATTATGAGTACTATCGGTGGTGGTGCAATGTTTGTCATGACAATCTTGTTCGTCTTGATGACGGTTGGCGCTTTGATTCATGGCCGTCATATCGAAACCCAGCCCTTCAATTTAGGCGCCTTTATCCCTAAAATTAATGGTCATTTTCTTTCCACGTTTGGCTTATTGATTTTTGCCATTAACGGTGCTGAATTGGCAGGACCTTACGTCAAACAAATGAAACACGGTAATCGTGATTTTCCAAAGGCCATGATGATGTTGTTGATTATGACTGGGTTCCTCACCGTGTTTGGATCCTTCTCATTAGGTGTCTTCTTCAATGCCCATCATTTACCCTATGATTTGAAGATGAATGGCTCTTACTACGCCTTCCAAGCCCTTGGAAAACAATTTGGCATGGGCAACGTTTTGATGTACATCTTTGCGGTGGCACAATTTATTTATATGTGTGCTCAGTTAGCCGTAATTTTGGACGCTAGCACACGAATCTTTATTTCTAATGTTTCCAAGAAATACTTGCCAAAACGCATTACGAAACTCAACGATGACGGCCTACCAATCAATGGTTACTGGTTGACCACTGCTATCGTTTCACTAGTTTTGTTCTTGAGTAACTGGCTTCCAAGTATCAACGACATGTTCAACTGGTTATTAAATATTAACGGAATTGTTTCGCCATTTGTCACAAGTTTTGTATTCTATGCCTTCATGCGCATTCGTGCTAAAAGTAAGGATTATCCTTCAGAATACCGCTTTATCAAAAACGATAAATTTGCTTGGTTAGTGGGTCTCTGGTGTTTAATTATCACCTTGGTCTTCTCCGTAATGGGAATTCGACCAACCGATGCCACTCCCGGAACTGTTTTATATACAAAAGAATTAACGTTAAACATTGTGATTCCAATTATCTTTATTGCCCTTTCAGCCGTTTTGCCTTACATGGCTAAAATTGGCCGTGAACACCTTGCTAAACAAGCTTGGTTGTCCACACCTTTGGCTTTGATCGTGTTTGTCATCATTGGCTTTTTCTTAGCCCAACATTTGACCAACGCCGGCATCGCCATTTCAATCCTTTGCTGGGCACTAAACGTGGTTTTGTTTATCATTGTTTATCAAATCGTGTTCAAACTAATTACCCGTAATCATTCAGTGAACGATTAAAGCTATTTGTTTATAACGCAAAAAGACACCTTTAAGGGTGTCTTTTTTGCGTACGCTAGTTTTTAAATGAATGAATTGGTGCTGGAATATGACCTCCACGCGCAATGAAATCTGCAGATGAAGCCGTATTAACTGGCATTACTGGTGAATTACCAAGCAAACCGCCAAACTCCACGTTGTCACCAACTTTGGCACCGACTGCAGGAATTACCCGAACTGCCGTAGTTTTATTATTAATCATACCAATTGCAGCTTCATCTGCAATCATGGCAGCAATCGTCGAAGCTGGCGTGTCACCTGGAATGGCAATCATGTCCAAGCCTACTGAACAAACGGCTGTCATTGCTTCTAGTTTTTCTAAATTCAACGCACCACTGGTAGCTGCGACGATCATCCCTTCATCTTCGGACACGGGGATAAAGGCTCCAGACAATCCACCAACTTGATTACAAGCCATGACGCCACCTTTTTTTACAGCATCATTTAACATTGCTAACGCAGCGGTAGTGCCATGAGTTCCAACAGTTTCCACCCCAATTTCTTCCAAAATTCGGGCAACAGAATCACCGACTTTTGGTGTTGGTGCCAATGATAAATCAACAATGCCAAACGGTACACCTAGTCGATCTGAAGCGATGTGCCCAACTAATTGGCCGACACGCGTAATTTTAAAGGCGGTCTTTTTGATTGTTTCTGCCACCACGTCAAAAGGTTCTCCTTTGACTTTTTCCAATGCTCGTTTGACCACTCCTGGTCCGCTAACTCCCACATTGATCACCACATCTGCTTCACCAACGCCGTGAAAAGCCCCCGCCATAAAGGGATTATCTTCAACTGCATTCGCGAACACGACTAATTTGGCTGGCGCTAAAGGCGACAACGCTGCAGCAGCTTTGACCGCCTCTCCCATATCTCGAACCGCATCCATGTTGATACCAGATTTGCTAGACCCGACATTAACCGAGCCACAGACAAATTCCGTTTTTCTTAAAGCTTCCGGAATGGAGTGGATTAAAATCTCGTCTCCTTTTTGATAGCCCTTTTGAACTAAAGCTGAAAATCCGCCAATAAAGTTAGCGCCAACTTTTTTAGCCGCCCGATCAAGAGCTTGAGCAAATGGTAGGTAGTTTGTTGCATTGGTGGCTGCACCAATAATACTGATTGGTGTGACCGCAATACGTTTGTGAATAATGGGCACACCATATTCAGCTTCAATTTCGTTGGCAACTGAAACTAAATTGGCAGCTTTTGTGGTAATTTTTTTGTAAATTTTGTTGCAGGCCTGTTCAATATCCGGATCAATACAATCCAATAAAGAGATGCCCATCGTAATCGTCCGAATATCCAAGTTTTCTTCGTCGATCATTCGTGTTGTTTCAAGTATTTGGTTAGTTTCCAAATTACGGCACCTCCATTAAATTTTGTACATTGCGTCGAAAATTTCTTCACGTTGAATCCGAATCTGCACACCTAATTGTTGACCCAATTTACTTAACTGGTTACGAACCGATTCAAAATCCATCTTTGTCGCCGGCAACTCACATACCAGCATCATCGTGAAATTTCCTTCCATGATAGTTTGACTCATATCAACAATATTAAACTTTAATTCTGCCAAAGCTTGGCTAACACCCGCCACAATTCCAACTCTATCTTGTCCAACCACGGTTAATACTGCACGCATAAAAAGGCCACCTTTTATATTTGATATGATTTATTTTAATTGATTAGTTGCCAAATTGACATTTTTATAAATAGCGTTACATCAAAGCTTTAACGTCTTCAATTTTAATTTTTAAATGCTTCATCGACTGCTTTAATTGCTTACTTTTTCTTCAGATTGAACCAATTGATCTTGGAGAATAGTTAATCTTTCGGCTACTGTTGCATCCCCCTGCTGATAAATTGCCAAAAAATGTTTAATCTGGCCCAGGGTCATCCCACATGCCTTCACGCATAAAATAAAATCAATGCGATCAAGATCAGTCGCTTCAAATTCACGAATGCCGTTCACACGTTTGACAGGTCCTAACAGCCCTTCACGTTCATAATAGCGAATCGTGGTTGTCGAAATATTAAATTGCTGTGCCACTGCATCAATTTTCAATTTTTTCACCTCTTGACTTGAAGTATACTTCAAGTAGTAGAATTTACAATAACGAAAACAATTAGGGAGGATAATGATGATGAAAACTTTGTACTTGGTCAGGCATGGTGAAACTTTATTCAATATCCAAAATAAAATTCAAGGTTGGTGTGATTCACCTTTAACTGAAAATGGTGTGGCACAGGCCAAAAAACTAGGTGATTTTTTTAAAAATATTTCCTTAGATCATGCTTATAGTTCCACTTCAGAACGGTGCTGTGATACGACCGAACTTATTTTGCAAAATCGGCTTGGGTATCAGCGCGTGAAAGCTCTCAAAGAACAGAACTATGGCGTTTTTGAAGGTGAACCAGAATATTTGAGCCCTAAAGCACCAAAAGATTTTGAAACCTTTTTCCTTCCCTATGGCGGTGAATCTTCAAATGAAGTTGGTCAACGCATGCTGAAGTGTCTCACCAAAATTATGGCTAAGCCAGACAATAACCAAGTATTAGCTGTGTCGCATAGCGGGGCGTGTTTCAACTTCCTACGTATGCTACAAGATCCAACTGAAGAACTTGCAAAGGGCTTCCCAAATGGTGCAATCTTTGTTTACCATTTTGACCAAGGCAAGTTTCAATTGGCTAAGGTTATTCGCGAATTTTAAAACAAACGCAAAAAAAATCATCCCTACTCTCACAATGAGAATAAGGATGATTTTTCATTTAACCTTCGCTAATAACCAATAAAGACTTGATTGCAGTCCGTTTGTCCATTGCTTCATAAGCATCTTGAATATGGTCTAAATCAAAGCGCTTTGTGAACACTTTGCCAGGATTAATCTTGCCGCTTAAAACAGCATCCAACAAAATATTTTTATCATCTGTTGTGACAGAGGCAATCCCACCACGTAAACCAATGTTACGCCAGAACAGATTATTCGTATTCATTTCAGCTTTTTGAGGGACACCAACCCGGCCAACAACAGCTCCCGGGCGGCCAACCTTAACGGCTGTATCAACTGATTGTTCTGTACCCACGCACTCAAGAACGGCGTCAGCACCACTGCCAGTTAATTCCATTACCCTTTTGACAGCTTCATCACCACGTTCTGGGATGATGTCGGTTGCACCAAATTCACGCGCTAATTTTTGACGATCCTCATGACGGCTCATCGCAATAATGCGTTTTGCCCCGCGCAGCTTAGCGGAAATTACGCCACATAAACCAACCGCACCATCGCCCATGACGACTACTGTGTCGCCTTCTTTAACTTCGGCACTGGCAGCGGCATGATAACCAGTTGCCACGACATCAGCCAAAGTTAAAAGTGAGTTTAATTGTTCATCTGAATAATCAGCAGGTTTGCCAGGAATTTTAACTAATCCCCAGTTGGCATTGGTGTAACGTAAATATTCGCCTTGATAGCCGCCATTACCACCAGCTTCTTGATTCAAACAGTCCCCATCAAATCCAGCTAAACATGCGGCACAATGACCACAACCATGGGTAAATGGTACAACTACGAAATCGCCGGCTTTAATATCAGAAACATCTGCGCCAACTTCTTCAACTACCCCAATGGCTTCATGACCAACTAAAGAATTAGCTTCCCGTTTGGAAATACCACGGTACCACCATAAATCAGAACCACAAACACAAGCGCGGACAATTTTAATTAAGGCATCGGATGGCTTTTCAATTTTTGGTTTATCAACCTCATGAACTTCCATTTTGCCAGGTTCCATAAATACTGCTGCTTTCAAAGAATCCATCTCCTAAATATTTTTTTAATTATTACTCAACATCATAAGCATAAACCTTGGAGTGCACTTCAAGGCAAGTTAATTTTATTTTTTTTCTTTGCTTTAAATCAAGAACTTGGTCAAAACCTCCGTGAATCAGGAAAACATCTCATGATTTCAGAAAAATCTTATAAAAGTAACTATTTTTTCGTTTCAAGAAAATGATTAAATAGAATTTCAATATCAAAGCCACCGTGATTGAAAAATTGAAAAAAATAAACAAATAGAAGAGCACAATATACTCTTCTATACATCACATAATTCACTTTATAAAAATAAAAAATCAATACGTGTTCTTAATAAAATCACTTGTGAACCACGGGCCACTTGCTATTTTTTCTCACACCAGTATTTTAACCTACATTATCTATTACCATTTTTTCACCGCTATTAAATTAATCTTTCTGAAACGATTTGGCTTGTAAGTTATATAAGTCAGCATAATACTTATTTTCTTCCATTAGCTCACTATGTGGTGCAAACCCAACAATTTTTCCGTTTTTCAATACTAATACTTTATCTGCTAATTTTACTGCCGACATTCGATGAGTTATAAAAAAAACAGTTTTATTTTCTGTCATTTTAATAAAGCTTTTATAAATTTCGAACTCACTACGCGGATCTAGCGAAGCAGTCGGCTCATCTAAAATTAGAATATTTGAATTTGCCATAAAAGCTCGTGAAATTGCTACTTTTTGCCACTGGCCACCTGACAGATCAATCCCACCATCAAATTGTTTTCCTAACATAGTGTTTAAATTGAATTTTTTATTAACATATGCTTCAAAGAAACCACCATTTTTCATTGCGTTAACAATTTTTTGCTTATCATCAACTAGTTCAGGATTCCCTAACCCAATAGACTGACCAATTGGTAAATAAAATTTTGAATAGTCTTGAAAAACTGCACCAATTTTTTTCTATATGCGCTAATATTTAATTTAGTAATAACCATATTATTTAAAGTGATTTTGCCTTGCTGCGGATCATAAAAACGCATAAGCAATTTCACTAAAGTTGATTTTCCAGACCCGTTTTCTCCAACAATCGCAATTCTTTCTCCGCCATGAACATTAAAAGAAACATCCTTCAGGGCATCGATTCTTTGTCCAGGATAGCGAAACGAGACTCCCTCATAAGTGATCGTTTGCACCTCATCAGGAAATGGCAACTTACCAGAATAGTCACTAGCTTCTTTGACATGCATAAAGTCAAAGTACTTTTGCATATATAAAAGCGTGTCATACAATAGACTTGAATTTTCAATGAATGCATAAACACTACTTGAAGTTGCTGTTAATGTCGACACAAAAATCAAAAAGCCACCCGCGGATACTTGTCCTCGCCGAATAACCGTAACCATCCAAATCAAACTGGCAATACTCAAAATCACACTAATGGCCAAAAAAGCGAGTGAAATCCACATTTGCTTCATTCGAACTTTTTTCATCTTAGCATGCATGCCCTTGTAAACTGATTTATAAGCATTAATGAAAAAATCAAACATTCCAAATAGCCGGACCTCTTTGGCATCTTTATTCGTTAGTAATGCCTCACTATAGTACTGAATTTTACGAGCATCGGGGCTACGGGTCACCATCGTTTCAAAAGAGTCTTGTTGAATATGATAGATGACTAAACTTTGCGGAATTATTGCTAAAAGTAAGATGATCGCAATCCAAAAATTGTACCTAGCAAGCAGAGCCATCATCGAAATAACGGTAATCAATTCACGTAACATGCTGATGCCAAAAACAATCAAGTTAACTGGACGCCAAGAGGCCTCTGAACTAACCAATTGAAGATTGTCATAGAAATCTGCATTTTCAAATAAATTTAATCCATTAATTGATTTTGATTTCTGCATGAGCTGCATGTTAACAAAAGCAATTAATTTATCAGTTAAAATGCCTTGTAGCGAAGTATTGATTGGAATTGCTGCTGAAGAAATGAAAAAGATTATCCCCCACCAAATAACAAGACTACCAGACACCCCGCCATGCAATAATTCATCCAGCATCAGTTGTGCGATTTTAATCAAGACCGCAGGTGCCAACGCTTGTATGGGAACTAAAAAGAGTAGCACAGAACTGCTACCCCTAGAAGATTTCCAAAATAAACTAAAACTACGAACATACAATGAAATATAATTTTTAAAATTAGTCAGAGCTTTCAAATAACCACCTACCATCCTATTTCCAATTAACAGGTGACACCCACTCACTATACAGGGAGTCAATCTCTTCATCATTTAATGCTGCTCTAGAAACTACTTGATATTTTTCCCTCATTACCAAATTATTATTAAATCGAAGATCCAATTTAGTGAAAGGTGCTACACTCGCAATCTGAAACTCTCTACCTTGTTCGTCATACTCCATAATTTCGAAAGGATCGTTTAACGCGTAATAACGATCCGTCACTGGATCAATATTCTCAGTTAATGAAACGCAGCTAGTACGGTACTTACCTCCATCCACGATTGTATCTGCTCTTAGAGTGTCCATGTAAACTTTTCCATAGAAAATTGGTACTTCTCCTTCAATTCTTTGTTGAATTGAAAAGGTCGTATTTGTTCCCAAACGATAAATGATACCCCTATGTGAACGTATTTCCATATGTCCATTATTAGTTCTAATTTCATGATTTAGCCCAATAAGTGTTCCAGCCGTCATATTTGAACTATCTCCAGAAGTTGCTAAGGACTCGATACTATCGTCAGACGCATATGTAGCCACAAAGCTACAGCTCTTCGGTAAATTGGATTGCTTTTCCAATTGATACTCATGCGCGTCAAATATCTACTTCTTTTCGCTTAAAAATACATCCATACAAAAACTTCCCCAAAAGTTTGATTCCAATTAAGGTCTAATTTGTTTTTAATCTTAGTTAAAGCATATTGTAATCAAATTTTAATCGAAGTCAACACTTTTAATGAAAAATTTTTGTTTTCTTTGAGTTAGTTTCAACACCTTTACTACGAAGGCCGTTGATGGCTTTAAAATGTATCTGGCAAAATTTAAATTACTCTTCCTTTACAAAATAGCTTGTCAAAAAATCTGCCACACCATCATGATTGTTATCCAAATCGGTTTCTCGGTTAGCCGTTCGTTTGGCTTCAGCAGTCCCATTTGCCATCGCCACGCCAACTCCAGCACTGGCGAGCATTTCCAAATCATTTTGGGCATCCCCAAAAGTCATCAAATTATCACGTGTCCAGCCAAAATGTTTCAACAATACATCTAATGCCGACCCCTTATCAATCCCCGGTTTTAAGAATTCTAAAATCATGGGTTGAGAACGGACAATATGAAATTCTTTAGTTAGTTGTTCCGGCATATTTGCCACAATCTGGTCCAAAACGCCAGGATCTGTGCAAATTACTGCCTTACTATAGGAAGCATCTGGCATTTTTGCAAACGGAATGTGCAAGAAATGCATATTTCCTCCTAACCGCTTTTCATAACCTGATAAAGGCAAATCATTAATTGGATACACGCCGTTAAAATCTAGAATATCTAATGGATACTGATGCGCAGCACAAAATTCGTGCAAATACGCAAAATGATCCCGTTTCATACCATCGGACATCAATGGTTTCTTATCCACATTGTGAATAACTAGGGAGCCGTTGAAATTAACGGAATAATCATTTTCATCCATTAACCCCAGTTGCGTCAGCCAATCCCAAATGGCGTTAATTGGCCGTCCAGTACACAGCACGATGGCTTTTCCCTGTTTGTGTAATTGCTTCAAAGCTTTGGTATTTGTTTCACTAATTTTCTTCTCTGAATTCAGTAAGGTGTTGTCCAAATCCAGTGCAATCATCTTAATCAATCTAAACTACCTCCTGCTTTCATTGCCAACGGACATGACCTTTCGAAAGTTTGTTAAAGTTCTAAGATTTCGTTTTAGAAAGCCTTTACATTATCCGCCAACTGTTCCATCATATACCTGTACCCAATAATTTGAAAAGAGGCAACATGAATGATTACGATTAAAAACAACAAATTAGAAGTTGAAATAGACCAACTTGGTGCTCAAGTGACTCACGTGGTGGACGTCAAAGGTAATTTTGATTACATCTGGAATGGTAAAGCTTGGAAACGCCACGCACCAATTTTGTTCCCCTCAATTGGGCGATCAAACGATGATCACTACGTTGTGGATGGTCAAACTTATCCAATGCCTCAACATGGTTTTGCGCGTGATTTACAATGGGAAAATGTTCGTAAAGCCGACGACCAAGTGTTACTTCAATTAAAATCTAGTCCCAAAACAAAGGAATACTACCCATTTGATTTCATTTTACAGGTGGACTACAAATTAGTTGGTAACCAATTATTAACAAAATACAGCGTCACCAACAATGACAAACAAACGATGCCTTATGCACTTGGCTCCCATCCGGGTCTCAATATTCCAATTGACGACGATGGTGTGTTTGAAGACTACACTTTGACATTTGGGCCACATCCAAAGGAAATTCAACAGTTAGGCATTAACCCCGCTCCATTCCGGGATGGCACAAAAGCCCCATTCAAGGCAGTGGATAGCGATGGTGTTTTGAAATTAGATCACAGTACGTTTGACGATGGGTTAATTATTTTGGATGCCAAAAAGATTGAAACGGTCACTGTCCGTTCTGACCAAACCGCGCATGAGATCAAATTAAATGTGAAACATTTCCCATACATCACACTTTGGACTATGGAAAATGCGACCGAACCTTACCTTTGCATCGAACCATTTGCAGGTCTCCCTGATCAAGCAAGTGATACCCCAACAGATTGGGCTAACAAGAAGGGCAATAACTTCGCCGAACCTGGCGAAACTCAGTCCTTTGAATATGGAATTGAATTTTCATAATCCGCTTTTTACAAACTAAACATGTTAAAATGGGAACAGTGCGATTGATGCGCTGTTCTTTTTATCTTAATTAATCATATAGGGAGTGTTCTCATCAAAAAATTTACTGTTTACCTCATTCGCCATGGCGAAACTTATTTAAATAAATTCGATCGTATGCAAGGCTGGGCTGATGCTCCCCTGACCCCCAAAGGCATTCAAGATGCGCATATGGCCGCTAAAAAAGTGCAAAATGTTCACTTTGATCAAGCTTTTTCCAGTGATCTCACTCGAGCTGTTCATACGGCCAACATCATTTTGAAAGATACGCACAACGATTCGTTGGATGTGACCCAACTCGCAAACATTCGAGAAGCCTTCTTTGGCTACTTTGAAGGCGCCAATGGTCCCGAAACTTGGGATACCATTTGTCGCCCACTGGGATATACCGGCATTGATGATTTCTTGAGCAAACATACCTTTTACGAAGCACGAGATGCCATGCATGCCGCTGATCCGTTTAAAGATGCTGAAGATGCAGAAACCTTTAAAAAGCGAATTTTGACTGGGATTGATCAATTAGCCGAAAAAGCTAATGACGGTGAAACTTTATTGGTCGTTTCGCATATGGATGCCATTCGCAGTCTAATTCAATTGCTGAATCCCCAAATTGATGTTCATTTACCAATCAAAAATGGGAGTCTCAACATCTTGAATTTTACAGATAATCACGCTGAGGTTGTGGCTTACGATAAGTAGATCGACCTCCTTTGGGCAAGATGTTTTGCTTCTGTTTCCACTCATGAGACAATAAAGAAAATTGGAAAGCAGGTGGCAAAATGGCTGAAGAAAAGCAAACCGACATGCCCGCATGTTTAATCGAACCTACGGGTAAAGCCAAAGTGGAACAAGACAAACTAAGTCGTATTCATGACGAGTTGGTAAACCGCCAACTTGCAGAATTAGGGATTGCCCCACGAAAGTTATCCGTTAAAAAATCATCATAAGCTTGAAAAACGAGGGCAGGCAAAAAACTATGTTTTTTGCCTGCCCTCTGTATATTTCTTCAAATATTATTTCTAAAATGTTGGAAAAAAGGCAGATTCTTCCGCTTAGCTACGACTAACGAATGATCCAAAGTACGGATCATTCGTTAGTCTAGGCTATGCTCAGAATCTAACCGCCTTTTTGCCCACTCTCCTCATTTTTAATTAGCATTTTTTTGCTTAATCGCCGTATTCACAGCATACAATAACACCAGAATGGCGATTCCCATCAGAATTGTCAAGACTAACAAAGCGTTGCGTGATCCCACAGCCGTTAAATCAGCCTGTGATCCGCCCTTACCTAACTGGCTAGCACCAATTATTGTGGAAACAATTGACGTTCCAACTGCACCCGCAAACTGCTGAATCGTGTTCAAAATGGCATTGCCATCCGTTTGCTGCTCGTTTTTTAAGGTGGACAACCCATTCGTCATGATATTGCCAAAAATCGAACCAACCCCAAACATGTAGATGACATAAATTGCTAAAATGAGGCTATCTTTTATGTTTAAAGCTAAAACTGTAAATAACACCAGGCAAATAAAAACAATTGAGCTACCAAGCATCAATGGTTTTTTCGCGCCAAAATGGTCATAAATTCGACCACTAATTGGTGACATGACTGCGCCTAAAGCAGCACCCGGTAAAACCACTAATCCGGCAATGGTAGATGTTGCCCCATTTACTAATTGCATATAGTTGGGCAAAATAAATGACATTCCCAAAGAAATTAGCTGTAAAGCAAAAAACACAAACACATGGGCTGCAAAAGACGCGTTTCCTAACACACGCAAATCAATGACAGGCTGGTCAATGTGCAAACTGCGATAGACCAAACCAACTAAGCCGGCCAAGCCAATGATAATGGCACCGGCGACTGGCAAACTCATAAAACTCATCCCACCCATATTACTGAATCCAAGAATCAACCCAATAAATGTCATGGCAATCAACAAAATACTGACCGGATCAAATTTCATAGCTTGCGTTGGCCGTTTTTGTTCAATCGTTTTGATCCCTGTTGCTAGCGAAATTAACAGTAGTGGCACTAAGATGATGAACACAAATCGCCAGCCTAAACTCGCAACTACCACCCCACCAAATGTAGGTCCAATTGCAGGCGCAACAGCAGTGATTAAAGTTCCAATACCCATCATCATGCCAATTTTGCTGGTCGGAACTTGATCAATAATAATATTAAACATCAAGGGTAAGGCTATTCCGGTCCCGCAACCTTGTATAATCCTTCCAAGTAATAGGATCGGAAAAATTGGCGCTACCGCATCCATTATTAGGCCAAGCAAGAACAATAGATTAGCTACAATAAACAAAGATTTGGTTTTAAAACGGGTTTTTAAAGCTGACGAGAGCGGTACAATGATTGCCACAGTCAATAAGTATCCCGTTGTCAACCATTGAACCGTACTTGTGGTAATATCAAATTCTTTCATCAAAGTTGGAAAGATAATGTTCATAGCGGTTTCGACAATCACGCCACTAAAAGACATCAGCCCAGTAGCAATGACCGCGGCAATCACCTGAGGCCGAATTCGTTGATTAGTTTCATTAGTCATATTTTATTTCTCGTGGTCCTTTCCATAATTCTTACCAGCTTCATCGACGGTTAAAAATTGCAAAATCTTTGTAAAATTTTCAAGTTCTTCAGCAGTAAAATTAGCTTCCAAACTAGCTCGTTGAACCTTCATATAGTTTCGATTAATTTGGACAAAAGGTTGTGCCTTTGCTGTTAATTGAATTTGCTTTTGCCGGGCATCATCTTTTGCAACTAGTCGTAAAATTAGTCCCTTTTTTTCCATCCGTTGTAATAAGGTTGTCGCACTGGAACGGCGAATGGCAAATTCATTTTCAATATCGCGTTGAAGACACGTTTGGTTAGGATACTTTCCTAGAAAATCAATAATGGACATCTGGACACCGGTCAACTCATACTCTGCGGCAAACGTGTCGATATGCCGGCTCATGACGTTACTTGCATGTTTAATCAGGCGTCCATACATAGATAAATCCTGTTTCATCAGTTTCATCTCCTCAGCTTCCGTTAGCAGGCTAACGTTTTACATTATAGAACTTTTTTTAACGATTATGCAAGGACAAGTTAAATGAAAGCACAAAAAACTGCAAGTACATTGCATCATTAAAAATGTACTTGCAGTTTTTTACCTTGTGACTAAAGGTTGAAAGCATCAAAGTTATTATATCAGTGTGTTGATTGCAAAGATTAGACTTAGTCTGGAAGCAAATGGGCTCAGTAGTGTCCTTTATCTTAGCAGGTTTCACTTAGATAAAAGCCGAGCTTGGAGACGTGGCTTGCGGCTCCAAGTCGTGCCCACTATTCCGCCTAGTAATGATGGTTTTCGTTCCGAAAATCTTTCTTGCTCCTGTCGATGTCGATTCTTGTGGCAAACTTGGCCGCAAGAACTCGCACTATTCCGCCTAGTAATGATGATTTTCGTCCCGAAAATCTTTCTTGCTCCAGTCGATGTCGATTCTTGTGGCAAGCTCGGCCGCAAAAACTCGCACTACGTTCCAGCCCAAATTTGCTGGAAGACAGCATTTTATCTAATTTTGCTGCCATGAACATTTTCGTATCAAGCAACAAGATAAGTTTTTGTAGTTTCAACCTTTAGCTTGTAACAGCTACATTAGGCTCTAGTAACTGGAAATTCGGCCAATTGCTCTTTGATCATTTGTTGGTGTAATTCTTCAGCTGTATCGATATCGTTCTTTTTTTCTGTGGATAATGTTTTCTTTTCTATATCAGCCATGTTATTTTCTCCTCGTTTCTATTAATCGTGATAAACGCCTTCCGCCCATTTTTCAGTTTCTTCATCAAAGAAATGAGGGTTATCTTTTTGATCTGGATTTGGTGTCGCGATATGATCAATTTTATCGATTAATTTTTTATTCTCAGGTGATCTTATCGCAACAATCAATGATATTGCTAGACTAGCTGGCGTTTCTAAATCTACTGTTTCAAGAGTTTTAAATGGCGATTCAACCTTGGCAGTCAGTCAAAACACCCGGAAAAATATTTTTGAAGCGGCCGAACAGTTATCCTACGATAAATATAAAACGAAACATAAATCAAACGGGACAATTGCCGTGGTTCTCTCTTACAAAGAATCCGAGGAACTTGATGATGCATATTTTATGTCCGTACGAATTGCAATTGATAATCGCTTAACGGACAGTAATTATCGATTTAAACATTTTTTTCAAGGTGATTATGAATCTAAGAATCTTGAATCCCAATCGTATATTGGTATCATTGCAGTGGGCTTTTTTGGAAAGAAAACCATTCAGATTTTAAAAGGCTTACAAAAACCAATTGTGTTTGTAAGCACTGACACCCTCTTAGATAATTTGGACTGTGTCGTTACCGATTTCACCTCTTCCGTAGCCAGAACCACTAATCACCTATTAGATAAGGGAATTAGTGAAATCGGTATTTTGGTGGCCAAACGTTCCCATCATCATTTGATCACCTATGAAAATGATCCCCAACGGTTCTTAGCAAAGAGTTTCCTAGAATGTGAAGAAGTCTTTAATCCGGACTACTTCTTTATCGCCGAAGAATACACGGCTGAGTCCGGCTATCAAGCAATGCAAGAAATTATCCATACTCTAGGTTCAAAGTTACCTAAGGCCTTCTTAATCGGCTCAGATGCGATTGCAATTGGCGCAATGCGAGCTCTATCTGAACAAAGAATTACAATTCCAGAGCAAGTATCAATTATTGGCTTTAATGATATTACATCTGCCAAATACGTAAATCCAAGTTTAAGTACGGTTCATATTTCTCGATATGGCATGGCAAAAGCCGCGTTTAACCTTTTAAATGAACAATTTCAAAAACGTGATATGGTACCACGTAAAGTGACCATTGGCACTTCACTAATTATCCGTAAGAGTAGCGTTTAAAAATAAGCAAGAATAGCAAAAAACGCATTAGATTCTGAGCATAGCATGTTCAAAATCTAATGCGCTTTTTTAACTCTTGTTTTTGCTAACCCGTTTCAGTTGACGAACCGTTCTTTTTCCTGGAATAATGGCAACAGGATAACCATTTCGTTACAGAACTGCACGCAGATACATTACCCAAGGAGGCATGTGCCCATGTATTCACAGAAACGCAAAGATGTTGTCAAACAGCTTGAAACTTCACGTCATGATGGTTTGACAACTGAATCGGTAGAGGCCAGATTAACTAAATATGGCCCCAACAAAATACAGCAAGAAAAACATGAGTCCGCTTTAAAAGTTTATTTACAGTCTTTAACAGAACCGATCATCATCATTCTTTGGATCGCAATTGGACTGACTTTAATCAGTGCAAGCTATGATTTTTTTGCGAAGAACGATCCTGCCCATGCACTTTCCTCAGTTTATGAAGGAATTGTGATTTTGATTGTCATTTTGATCAATTCTGGTCTAACTTACTGGCAAAAGTTAAGTGCGAAAAAATCATTAGACGCTTTAAGTTCGGCTTCCCAACATCAAGCAAACGTCTTACGCGACCAAAGCTGGCAAAAAATTGACGCAAGCCAACTTGTCCCCGGTGACATTGTCGATGTTAAAATGGGAGACTTCATCGAAGCTGATCTCCGGTGGCTTTCAGTGAATGAACTTCAAGTTAATGAATCTCATTTAACTGGTGAATCTGATGCCGTTGAAAAAGACTCCAAAGTCCTTCCTAAAAATACCGACCTCGCCGACCGAACTAACATGGGCTTTTCGGGATCAACCGTTGTTAACGGAAGTGGTCTGGGTGTCGTAACCGCAACCGGTACCCACACAGAACTCGGAAAAATTGCCGATCTGCTCCAACAAAACAAAACACAAAAAACGCCGATCGAACAAAATATTACTCAGTTGACCAAGCGTTTAATGGTTGCCGCAATTGGGGTTGTGGTGATTGCGATCACCTATGATTTAGTAAAAGAATACCTTAATACCGGTACAATTCCTATTACAGCTTTGATGGATAGTGTTTCTGGGGCCATCGCGTTAGCCGTTGCAGCTATCCCGGATTCCATGCCGGTCGTCCTTTCTATTGTTTTAACAATCGGTGCACGGGTGCTAGCTCGTAATCGGGGTTTAATAAAGTCCCTTAGTAGTGTTGAAACCTTAGGAGCCACAACCCTTATAGCTTCTGATAAAACCGGTACCCTCACAAAAAATGAAATGACAGTTACCCGTTTTTTTGCAAATGGGATTAATTTCGCGGTGGATGGTAATGGTTATGATCCAGTTGGTGAAATCACCTCGATTGAAGATGGTGAAATAGGCCAAGAATCAGATTATATTCCTTTTATCAAAGGTGCGATTTTGGATAATGAATCTCAAATCCAACGCAATGAGAAAGGTCACTACGAGCCATTAGGCAACCCAACCGATGTTTCCTTAGTGGTTCTGGGTCATAAAGCTAAAATTTCACGTGCCAATCTACTCAGTCAAACAGGCGATCAAGATTATGATATTCTGCGTGTTTTCCCGTTTGAAAGTGAACGTAAAATGATGAGCACAGTCGTTAAAATTGGTAATAACTATAAATTATTTACTAAAGGTGCTCCCGATGTCATTATGCAACACACAACCGACGTCATTTTGGACAGCAAATCTGTTCCAATCAAGGAAGCTCAAGCAACCTTAGAAGACCAGGTTTTAAACTATGCGAATGATGCGCTGCGCACCATTGCTGTGGCTGGTAGGACTTTAACCAAAGAAGAAGCCCTTAATGCCACACAAACGGAACTGGAAGATCAACTCACCTTCCTTGGGATTGCAGGTATTATTGATCCTCCACGACCAGAAGTTCGAAAATCAATTGCGACCTTGCATAAAGCCTCTGTTGAAGTTGTTATGATTACCGGCGATCATCCAGCAACTGCTCGCGCTATTGCCTATCGTCTTGGTATTATCAAGGACAAACAAGCTCGCGTCATTGAAGGGCAAGAATTAGAAAAAATGTCTGATGAGCAACTATTTGAAGTGGTCCCAAACATTCGGGTTTATGCGCGCGTTTCACCAGAACATAAACAACGAATTATTAATGCTCTGCAAAAACACGATCAAGTTGTCGCTATGACTGGTGATGGCGTGAATGATGCACCAGCCTTACGTGCTGCAGACATTGGCATTGCGATGGGAATCAACGGTACCGAAGTCACTAAAGACTCCGCTGATCTCATTTTACTGGATGATCAATTTACCACAATTGAAAACTCAGTCGCTGCTGGGCGGACCATTTTTGCAAACATTAAAAATTTCATGCGTCAGGAACTCACTACTAACGTTGCGGAAGTCCTGTCAATTTTGTTGGGCACGTTTTTCATAACCCATTCAATTGGCCACATTTCCGAATTAACTCCCACTCTAACTGCAATCATGGTGCTGTGGGTTAATATGATCAGTGATTCCCTGCCATCATTTGCACTGGGTTACGATGATGCTGAACACGATGTCATGGCTGTAAAACCACGTAATGTCCATGAATCCCTGTTGGCTAATCACCTGTTATCAAGAGTGATGATTCGCGGCGTGGTAATGGGGTTGTCCGTTTTTATTGCCTTCTATTGGGCCGCTAAATCTGGCATGCAGGTCAATGAAGCACAAACCGTGGCATTCTTAACCCTAGTTTTTGGTCAATTATGGCATGTGTTTGACGCTCGAAGTACCCACACATTATTCCGCCGAAATCCATTCAGTAACCCCTATTTATTGGCCGCTGTATTGTTTGCAGGAATCTCCTCACTGGCAATTACGATGCTTCCATTTTTCAACACATTTATGGGGACAAGTATGCTTAATTGGCAAATTTACATTGCAGTGATTTTCTTGCCTGCGATCCCGACCTTAGTGCTGTCTGGGCTAAAAGAGCTGTTTAAAATCAAAATATGGTAAAAAAAAGAGGCCAGGCAAAAACATAGTTTTTGCGGGTCTACACTTTCTGGTATTGGTGAATAACTAATACCGGTTTTTTGTCTGTTTTGAAAATCAGAAAAATAAAAAAGGACATCTGTCCTCTTTGTGCTACGATTTAATCGCCAAAACAAATCGAAAAGAGGAAATTCAGATGTCCCTAACTAATTCTATCTTATGCTTATTCGAAATAACAGACCCAAACTTAATTGTCACTGGTATTTCTAAAGAACGGTGTTCCACAAACCAACGTATTCATGTCGTCCATGCAACTTTGTCTTATCAACTTTTAAAGTGCCCACATTGTGGCCATAAAAGCTTAATTAAAAACGGAACTCACATGAGTCACCTGCGTTTAGGAACCTTATCCGGTGGTCGTTACGAAATGCATTTAAAACGTCAAAGATACCAATGTAAAGATTGTTCAAAAACCTGTGGTGCTAAAACTAAGTTGGTTAATCGTAACGAAACTTTCACACATAATATCAAACATCAAGTGATCGTTTTGGCACGCGATATGTTGACGAGTAAAGAAATTGCTAAACTTTGTGGAATTTCGCCAAGCAGTGTTCAACGAATCCTAAATGCCAATATTCACTTAGCCTATCGTGTTAAACATCTCCCAGAGAATCTTTGCTTTGATGAATTTCGTTCCTGTAATCACTGGATGTCCTTTAATTGTTGCGATGCCGTTAGTCATCGCCGAATTGTTACTTTAAAAGATCGGCTAAGTAAAGATATCATTGACTACTTTGAAGCTCGTTTTTCGGTTCAAGAACGTGCCCAAGTTCAATCAGTGACGATTGACATGAATGCTGAATATGGCAGCTTCATTCATCGCTTATTTCCCAATGCGGCCACGATTATCGATCGTTTCCATATTATTCAACTGGCTGGGCGTGCCTTAGATAATGAACGCACGCAGACCATTCGTACTATCCAAGATAAGCATTCACGAATTTATCATATTTTAAAATCTCAATGGCGTTTATTTCATCTTGATGAAATAAAAGTTAATGATTCTAAGGCTGTTTATTTACGCGGAATTAACGAGTATATGACGCAACAAAACGCCATTGATTTAGCTCTAGACGCTTTTCCCAGATTTAGATCTGTGTATCAAACCTATCAAGGTATCTTAAGTGCCATACACCAAAAGGATGCTAATGCGTTCCAATCCTTACTTACTAACTACCAACCCACTAGTAATCAAATGGACATAACGATCAACACGTTTATCAAAAATGGTTCAGCCCTTCTAAACAGTTGTCGTTATCCATTTTCCAACGGTCCAATTGAAGGACTTAATCGTAAAATCAAGGCATTAAAGCGTAACTGTTTTGGTTTTCGAAATATTGACAACTTCTTTATCCGGATTAGTTTAATTCATGAGTAAACAAAAAGCACATTCACCGAAGTGAATGTGCCGTTCAAAATCTCCACCAATACGATTTGACAGAGACCCGTTTTTGCCTGGCCTCGTATTTGTATTTAGATAAGTGGTTTCAAACCTGCATCTGTTGCTCGTTTGCGATAAGTATCTAACTCATCTTCACTAGCACGAACAAAATGTTCAGGGGTGATTTCTACCATTTGGCGCTTCTTACCATCAAACTCTGGTGTTGAATCGTAAACAACCTGACGGCGATTACGTTCAAACTCAGGATCTGGCTGAGGAACAGCCGAAACCAAACTCTCCGTGTAAAGATGAAGTGGATGGTTATATACTTCTTCAGCAGGTCCAATTTCAAGTAATTTACCATAATGCATAACACCAATTCGATCACTGATATATTTAACCATTGATAAATCATGTGCAATGAACAAGTAAGTTAACCCTTTTTGTTCTTGCAATTCCTTCATCAAGTTAACAACCTGAGCCTGAATGGAAACATCCAAAGCAGAGATTGGTTCATCAGCAATGATGAAATCAGGTTGAACCGCTAACGCTCGGGCAATTCCGATCCGTTGACGCTGACCACCAGAAAACTCATTTGGATAACGACTAGAGTGATCCCGGTTCAAACCAACAGTTTCAAGCAAATCTTCTACCTGGTTAGTTCGGTCTTTATCATTTTTAGCTAAATGATGAATATCAATTCCTTCTGCCACAATATCCTTAACCTTCATACGAGGATTTAAGGAAGCATATGGATCTTGGAAAATCATTTGCATTTCACGACGAAAGGCCATCATATCAGATTTACTCTTCAATGAAGCCACATCACGACCATTAAATAAGACCTGACCATCAGTAGGATCCAACAAACGGATAATAGCACGACCAGTAGTGGTTTTACCTGAACCAGATTCGCCAACCAACCCGAAAGTTTCACCTTTGTAGATATCAAAGGAAACATCATCAACGGCACGTACTTCATCTTTTTTTCCAACATTAAAGTATTGCTTTAAATGTTTTACTTCTAGAATTTTTTCTCGTGTATCCATGATTAGCCTCCTTTACTCGCCAATTGCGTCATCATCATCGGTTCCAAAAGTTGTATTACCTGTGGAATGAATATGACCTTGGTTGATCGTACCTTCCTGTAATCGCTCCTTGTAAACCTCTTGACGACGTTTAATTTCTACTGGAGGCTCCACATGTGGTGCATCTGGATGCAAGAGCCAAGTTGCTGCATAATGCGTATCCGAAATTTTGAAAAATGGTGGTTCTTTTTCTTCATCAATTTTCATAGCATAAGGATTACGAGCAGCAAATGGGTCACCTGCTGGTGGATCCAACAAATCTGGAGGTGTTCCTGGAATAGATTCCAGTTTTCCTTTGGCAGTATCCAAGGTAGGCATTGAGTTTAGTAGGCCCCATGTATATGGATGTTGGGGATTATAGAAGATTTCATCAACCGTCCCATATTCCACAATTTTTCCAGCATACATAACAGCTACACGATCAGCCATACCGGCAACAACCCCTAAATCATGGGTAATAAAGATAATCGAAGTCGAAATTTTTTCCTGCAATTCCTTCATTAAATCCAAGATTTGAGCCTGAATCGTCACATCCAAAGCAGTAGTAGGTTCATCAGCAATCAGAATTTCTGGGTAACAGACAAGCGCAATCGCAATCACGATTCGCTGACGCATACCACCTGAAAATTGATGCGGATAATCATTAATTCGTTCTTCAGCATTAGTGATCCCAACTAACTTAAGCATTTCAAGAGCTTGTTTGTTAGCTTTTTCACGACTATAGCCTTTATGAATACGTAATGGTTCGGCAATCTGCTTACCGATTCTCATTGTGGGATCCAATGAAGTCATGGGGTCCTGGAAAATTTCCGCAATATCTTTCCCACGAATATCTTCCAATTCTTTTTGGGACATTTTTAAAATGTCTTTCCCACGAAACTTCACAGTACCTTCAACCACTTCAGCATTGTTGGCTAGTAATCCCATAACTGTTTTGGTGGTAACTGTTTTACCAGAACCAGACTCGCCAACGATCGCTAAAGTCTCTCCTTTTTTCAAATGGAAAGAAACGTCACGAATCGCCTTAACCGTACCTGCATAGGTATGGAAGTCAATGGTTAAGTCTTTTACTTCCAGAATATTTTCATCTGCATTTTCCATTGTATCTTCCTCCTATCTACGAGCTGTCCGAGGGTCAAACGCATCACGTAAACCATCGGCGAGAATATTAAACGCAATCATAATAATTGAAAGCATAATCGCGGGGTACCACATTTGATATGGTAAGAACTGGAAGTTCTGTTGACCATCACTAATTAACGTTCCTAGCGAAGCAGTTGGAGCTTGAATACCAATCCCAATATAACTTAGGAAAGCTTCGAAGAAAATAGCTGATGGAATGGTGAACATTGTTTGAATAATAATGACACTTGAAAGGTTAGGCAATAAATGTTTGACCGCAATTTTAAAGGTTGATTCACCTAACGTTCGTGCCGCTAACACATACTCTTGTGACTTTAACTGCAATGTTTGTGCACGGGTAAGTCGGGCCATTGTGGTCCACCCATTAAAGGCAATCGCCAAAATAATTGGCAACATACCACCCTTTAAAACAAGCATTAACAAGACCATGATAACAATATTTGGCACAGATGAAATAACTTCAATAATCCGTTGTAGGATAATATCCGTTATACCACCTTTCCAGGCCGAGACAACCCCGTACCCAACACCCACAATCAAATCAATTAGGGTAGCAAATAAACCGATTAATAATGAAACCAAGGTTCCTCGTAAAATACGTTCTGCAAGTGAACGACCTAAGTAGTCAGTTCCCAAAGTATAATGAATTTTACTTGGCACGTTATTTTGTTTGTAAGCATCAACTCGTTTACCGGCAACCATTGTCGTTCCGTTAAAACCGTTAATATTCACACCAGGAATCTTAGGTGGTAAATTAGCGTAGTTTGGATGAGACACATTTGGTTGTGAAGCTGTAAGAGGTGAAGTAAAGGCAATTAAACCAATTACAACAAGGATCCATAAACAAACGTAAGAAGCTTTATTTTGGCGTAGACGTCGCCAAGCATCCTGAATAAAAGTCCGAGAAGGGGCAACAATTTTTTCGTCATCTAGTTCATCTTTTTTGGAAACCGGCTCAAATGCGTCCGGTGCTAACTTCATTTTTTCTTCCATTTATTTATTCCCCTTTCCCAGTAATTCGGATTCGTGGATCAATAATTCCATAAACCAGATCAGTTAAAAGCAAGATCGCACACAGCAATGCTGAATAGAGCAATGTCACACCCATGATGGTTGGATAATCATTAACCAAGATAGATTTAACAAATTGTTCACCAATACCAGGTACAGAGAAGATGTTTTCAACAACCATGGAACCAGTCATGATAGCAGCTGTCAAAGGACCGATAACTGTAACCAGTGGAATTAAACTATTTCGTAACGCATGGTGCCAAACAATTCCCATTCGACTGAGACCTTTTGCACGAGCAAGTTCAATATAGTCGCTCCCCAAAACATCGACCATCTCTGTTCGAACAAATCGTGAAGTTTCAGCAAATGGTGAAGCCGCAAGGGCTAACGTTGGTAATACCGTGTATGAGAAACCGCCCCAATCAGCAATTGGGAAAAGCTGTAATTTCAGTCCTAAATAGTACTGAAGTAAAATAGCTAACACGAAACTTGGGATTGAAATTCCTAAAATAGAAATGAATGTTGAAGTTCCATCAATCCATGTGTTTTTACGGATAGCACCCAATGAGCCAACCACGATTCCGACAACGACACCAACTACCATTGCCTGACCACCTAACTGCATGGATGGTCCAATTCGGCTTGAGATCAAATAAGATACAGGTTGATCACTAAATTGGAATGATAATCCGAAGTTACCATGAGCAGCATCCACGATGTAACTGACATACTGCTGCCAAACCGGCTTGTTCAAACCGTAATGCTCATAAATCACTTTGATTTGTTGTGGTGTTAGTTTTGCCTGGTTATTCAACGGTGTTCCGGGCATCAGCTTCATTAAGAAGAAGGTGATACTTGCAATCAAAAACAGCGTTAAAGCCAGATAAAAGATTCGTCTTGCTAAATATCTTGCCATTTATATTCCTCCCTATCTTTTCCTATCTCAAACCAACATTGCCTTTATAACAAAGGGGTAAGAGTCAGCAGTTACGCGAACCCTTACCCTTCGTCCAAAATTAACGCTTAATTTTAAGCCTTATTTTGTCAGATTCAAATTCTTGTAGTCAAAGTTAACACCGGCACTGTTATAAACAACACCCTTTAACTTAGAACTCCAAAGCTGTGATTGTGCTTGCTGGAAGACTGGTGCAATTCCTTGTTCGTTCATCAAGATCTTTTCTGCCTTAACCATGTCATCCCAACGCTTCTCAGGATTGGTAGAATCAGTAGTGTTTGAGGCCTTGATCAACTTATCATATTGCGCGTTGCTGAAACCACCGTTGTTTTGAGCGTTTCCGGTAACAAACAACTGTAAGAAGGAAATTGGGTCAGAGAAATCAGCACCCCAAGCAGAAAGAACAACATCGAACTTACCATCTGATGAGTTTGTCAAACGGGTCTTAAATGGCACGTTTTGAAGACTAACTTTCACATTTGGTAGTTTTTCAATTTGTGACTGGAGGTATTCAGTGATTTGCTTAGTAGAAGCTGTATCATCACCAAGAAGTGTAAATGACAAGCTTGACTTGCCTTCTTCTTTAAGTCCCTCAGCCATTAATTTCTTAGCTTCTGTCAGGTTTTGGTTAACTGCTGATTTGACTTCTGCTTCAGAAGCGAAATCTTCGCCAGTCTTAGGATTACTTGCTAAACCAGTTGAAACAAGACCTTTAGGATTACCAGAACCATCAGCTAAAACTTTGCTAGTCAACTGTTTACGGTTGATTGCCATGGAAATAGCTTTTCGGATCTTAGCATTACGGAATACTTTTTCTTTCTTCATATTATATTGAAGATAGAACATTGAAGATTCCTTACGCAAAACGTAATCTTTGTTGTTCTTGTATTGGGCAACTTGGTTACCAGTGATGTTTGCAACGTCAAGTTTTTTACTATTGTAAAGATTCAAACCAGTGCTGGCATCTTTTACAACTTGGTAATTGATGGTATCCATCTTGACATCTTTTTTATCCCAGTAATTGTTATTTTTAACAAGTTTCCAACTCAAGTTAGTTCCTGTCCAACCAGTTTGTTTGTATGGACCATCGTAGACGAGCTTATCAGATGATGTTCCGTACTTAGAACCATACTTTTCAACAACTTTTTGGTCCTGTGGATAGAATGTTGGGAAGCCCATCAACAACTTGAAGTAAGGGATTGGGCGATCTAAGCTAACAACCAACTTGTAGTTGCCATCTGCCTTAATGCCCAATGTCTTATAACTTGCTTTGCCAGCAGCAATCTTGTCGGCATTTTTGATTCCTGAGAATAAGTAAGCATATTCGGAAGCTGTCTTTGGATTGACTGTCCGTTGCCAAGCATAAACGAAATCTTTGGCAGTTACAGGATCGCCATTACTCCACTTAGCGTCTTTACGAATTGTAAAGGTCCAAGCCTTGCCATCCTTTGATTCTTTCGTACTCGTAGCAAGTGCATTGTTGACTTTACTTTTAGCACCTAATCGGTAAAGTCCTTCTTGCGTATTGCCTAACTGAGTAAACCCAACAACATCTGTAACCTTCGACTGATCCATAGTAGCAATTTCAGCACTTTCTTCAAAGTTGACTGATTCTTTTGACGAACTACTATTCTTGGATCCACACGCAGCTAGTACGAATGTTGAAGCTAGCGCGACCGCCCCAACCTTCACAGCTGATCTGACATTCATAATTTTTCCAACCCCTTTGTGAAATCTTAACTGACTTCATTGTATGTACTTTCTTAACAAAAGTTGTTCTCATTATATATTAGAAGAAGATTAAATTCAATTGCTTGTTCTAATTATATTAAGAATAACGGACCTTTTTGCCAATAATTGTCCATCATGAAAGCTTGTTATCTTTGAATGTATGCGCTTTTTGTTACATTTTTAAAATTGCTCATTTTCACCTCATGGAATTTCTTATAAAGTTGAAACTTTCGGCAATTTTACCCACACAATTCTTAGAGAGATCACATCTAGGAAAAAATGGGTCTACACTTTCTGGTATTGGTGAATAACTAATACCGGTTTTTTGTCTGTTTTGAAAATCAGAAAAATAAAAAAGGACATCTGTCCTCTTTGTGCTACGATTTAATCGCCAAAACAAATCGAAAAGAGGAAATTCAGATGTCCCTAACTAATTCTATCTTATGCTTATTCGAAATAACAGACCCAAACTTAATTGTCACTGGTATTTCTAAAGAACGGTGTTCCACAAACCAACGTATTCATGTCGTCCATGCAACTTTGTCTTATCAACTTTTAAAGTGCCCACATTGTGGCCATAAAAGCTTAATTAAAAACGGAACTCACATGAGTCACCTGCGTTTAGGAACCTTATCCGGTGGTCGTTACGAAATGCATTTAAAACGTCAAAGATACCAATGTAAAGATTGTTCAAAAACCTGTGGTGCTAAAACTAAGTTGGTTAATCGTAACGAAACTTTCACACATAATATCAAACATCAAGTGATCGTTTTGGCACGCGATATGTTGACGAGTAAAGAAATTGCTAAACTTTGTGGAATTTCGCCAAGCAGTGTTCAACGAATCCTAAATGCCAATATTCACTTAGCCTATCGTGTTAAACATCTCCCAGAGAATCTTTGCTTTGATGAATTTCGTTCCTGTAATCACTGGATGTCCTTTAATTGTTGCGATGCCGTTAGTCATCGCCGAATTGTTACTTTAAAAGATCGGCTAAGTAAAGATATCATTGACTACTTTGAAGCTCGTTTTTCGGTTCAAGAACGTGCCCAAGTTCAATCAGTGACGATTGACATGAATGCTGAATATGGCAGCTTCATTCATCGCTTATTTCCCAATGCGGCCACGATTATCGATCGTTTCCATATTATTCAACTGGCTGGGCGTGCCTTAGATAATGAACGCACGCAGACCATTCGTACTATCCAAGATAAGCATTCACGAATTTATCATATTTTAAAATCTCAATGGCGTTTATTTCATCTTGATGAAATAAAAGTTAATGATTCTAAGGCTGTTTATTTACGCGGAATTAACGAGTATATGACGCAACAAAACGCCATTGATTTAGCTCTAGACGCTTTTCCCAGATTTAGATCTGTGTATCAAACCTATCAAGGTATCTTAAGTGCCATACACCAAAAGGATGCTAATGCGTTCCAATCCTTACTTACTAACTACCAACCCACTAGTAATCAAATGGACATAACGATCAACACGTTTATCAAAAATGGTTCAGCCCTTCTAAACAGTTGTCGTTATCCATTTTCCAACGGTCCAATTGAAGGACTTAATCGTAAAATCAAGGCATTAAAGCGTAACTGTTTTGGTTTTCGAAATATTGACAACTTCTTTATCCGGATTAGTTTAATTCATGAGTAAACAAAAAGCACATTCACCGAAGTGAATGTGCCGTTCAAAATCTCCACCAATACGATTTGACAGAGACCCGAAAAAATTAAGGAGAAAGACGACTAAAAGCACGCCCTTCTCCTCAGTTTTTTTAATTAAGTTATTAATTTGAACTATTCTGTAAGATTAAGACCAGAGTAATCGAAGTTAATACCAGAAGTGTTATAAACTTCACCCTTCAATTTCGTGTTCCACAATTGTGAAGCAGCTTGTTGATAAATTGGTACGATACCTTGATCTTTCATCAAGATCTTTTCAGCCTTAACCATATCGTCCCAACGTTTTTCTTCATTGTTGGCATCAGTTGTGCTTGAAGCTTTGATCAACTTGTCGTATTCCTTGTTACTCCAACTTCCGTTATTGTTTGAATTTCCAGTAACAAAGAGTTGCAAGAAGGAAATAGGATCAGCGAAGTCAGCACCCCAACCAGTAACTACAGCATCGAATTTACCATTTGTCGAGTTTGTCAAACGAGTCTTGAATGGAATGTTTTGAACAGTAACTTTGACGTTGCTACCCAATTTTTCGATTTGTGATTGTAAGAATTCGTTGGTTGCTTTCCCAGCAGGTGTATCATCAGCCATTAAAGTAAACTTAAGGCTAGACATCCCTTCTTCTTTCAAACCTTCCTTTAATAACTTCTTAGCTTGAGTGAGGTTTTGGGTAACAGCCGATTTAACTTGTGCTTCTTTAGCAAAATCTTGGCCTGTCTTAGGATTCTCAGCTAATCCAGCTGAAACGTAACCCAAAGGATTTTGTGACCCATCAGCTAGCACTTTAGATGTTAACTGATTACGGTCAATTGACATTGAAACAGCTTGACGAATCTTCTTGTTCTTAAAGTAGCTCCGTTTTTCATTCAATTGGAGGTAGAATGTTGAAGCTTCTTTACGTAACTTGTAAGCTTTGTTGTTTTTGTATTGGGCAACTTGGCTACCAGTAATCGTTGTTACGTCAAGTTTCTTACTATTATATAAGTTCAAAGCAGTTGATGCATCCTTAACTACTTGATAATTAATAGTGTCCATCTTGATGTGCTTCTTGTTCCAGTACTGAGGGTTCTTCACTAACTTCCATTTCAAGTTAGTTCCGGTCCAACCAACAGACTTGTATGGTCCGTTATAAACCAGCTTGTTTGAAGCTGTCCCGTATTTTGAACCATATTTTTCAACAGCTTTTTGGTTTTGTGGGAAGAAGAGTGCAAATCCCATCAATAACTTAAAGTAAGGTACTGGACGATCAAGGGTAACCGTTAATTTGTAATCGCCATCGGCTTTGATCCCCAATGTCTTGTAATTAACTTTACCTGCTGCAATCTTGTCAGCATTCTTGATGCCAGAGAACAAATAAGCATACTCGGAAGCAGTCTTAGGATTTACAGTACGTTGCCAAGAATAAACGAAATCTTTAGCAGTAACTTTATCCCCATTACTCCATTTAGCATTCTTGCGTAATGTAAATGTGTAAGTCTTTTTATCTTTGGAAACAACTGTCTTTGTTGCTAATGCATTGTGAACGGAACTGTTTTTACCTAAACGATAAAGTCCTTCTTCAGTATTGGCTAACTGAGTTAAACCAATTGTGTCGGTTACTTTAGAGGTATCCATAGTAGGAATTTCAGATGCCACCATAAAGTTTACAGATTGTTTCTTTGCACTATCGCTTGTTTTAGATCCACAAGCGGCTAATACAAAAGTTGAAGCTAACGCAACCGCGCCAAGCTTAACTGCGGATTTGATTTGCATACACTAACACTCCTTTTCCAATTAACTACTTAACATCATTTTTACTTTCGTTCTCAAAAGTTGTTATCATTGTACATTAAAACAAGATTAAATGCAACTAAGAATCTCTAATTTTATTTAATTGATTTTTAATTCACAAATAATAGCAACTATTACTGTTCCTGAACCTACTCTACGTCACACTCAATTACTAATGAAGCGGTTCATATTTTCTTATGAAAATTTTTTCTAGTTGATTAATATCTTATTTTCATAGTTAAACAGTTTCATAAGTTCAACCGGGTTAGGCAATTCACTCATCTTCGTTTAATCTATATTAAACTAATTTACCGGTTATATTTTCGAAAAATCAAAGTTGAAAATTAACAAGATTTTCCACTAAAAAAGGTTATCAAAACCTTTTACAGTTTCAATAACCTTAAAAATTATTTTTTTATTAACCTATTTTACATAAAGTTTCGAGTAATCAAAGTTGTTACCAGCAGTGTTGTAAATAACACCCTTAACTTTGCTGCTCCACAATTGTGACGTTGCTTGTTGATAAATTGGGACAATTGCTTGATCGTTCATCAAGATCTTTTCAGCTTTAACCATATCACTCCAACGTTTTGTAGGATTTGTGGCATCAGTGGTGTTAGAAGCCTTGATCAACTTGTCGTACTCTTTATTGCTCCAGTCGCCGTTGTTTTGAGCGTTGCCTGTTACAAATAATTGTAAGAATGAAATTGGATCAGAGAAATCAGCGCCCCAACCAGTAACAACGGCATCAAACTTACCATTGCTAGAATCTGTTAAACGAGTCTTAAATGGAATGTTTTGAACGGTAACCTTAACATTGCTACCCAATTTTTCGATTTGTGACTGCAAGAACTCGTTGGTTGTCTTACCAGCAGGTGTATCATCAGCCATCAAAGTAAACTTAAGACTAGACATACCCTCTTCTTTCAAGCCTTCCTTTAATAACTTCTTAGCTTCAGTCAAGTTCTGCGTAACCGCTGATTTAACTTCGGCCTCTTTGGCAAAGTCTTGACCAGTCTTAGGATTCTTAGCTAAATCAGTTGAAACATAACCTAAAGGATTTTGCGAACCATCTGCCAAAACTTTAGATGTTAACTGATTACGATCAATTGACATTGAAACAGCCTGGCGAATCTTTTTGTTCTTAAAGAACTTGTCTTTCTTTTGGTTCAACTGGAGATAGAATGTGGAAGCTTCCTTACGAAGAACATAATTCTTGTTGTTCTTATACTGGGCAACTTGGCTACCAGTGATCGTTGTCACATCAAGTTTCTTACTATTGTAAAGGTTTAATGCAGTGGAGGAATCCTTCACAACTTGATAATTGATGGTGTCCATCTTAACGTTCTTTTTATTCCAGTACTGTGGGTTTTTAACAAGTTTCCATTTCAAGTTTGTTCCAGTCCAACCAACTTGTTTGTATGGACCATCATAAACTAACTTATTAGAAGCCGTTCCGTATTTAGAACCGTACTTTTCAACAACTTTTTGATCTTGTGGGAAGAAAATACAAAAGCCCATTAACAACTTAAAGTATGGAATTGGTCGATCCAAAGTAACTGTCAATTTGTACTTGCCATCAGCTTTAATTCCTAAGGTCTTGTAATTAGCCTTTCCTGCTGAAATCTTATCCGCATTCTTAATTCCTGAGAACAAGTATGCGTATTCAGAGGCAGTCTTTGGATTAACCGTTCGCTGCCATGAATAAACAAAGTCTTGAGCAGTAACTTTGTCGCCATTACTCCACTTTGCATTTTTACGAAGTGTAAATGTCCAAGTTTTACCGTCTTTAGATTCTTTCGTGCTCGTTGCTAAAGCATTATGTACAGAACTGTTTTTACCTAGACGATAAATTCCCTCTTCAGAGTTAGACAATTGTGTCATTCCAACAACATCAGTAACTTTCGATGTATCCATAGTTGGAATTTCAGAGGACTCCATAAAGTTTACTGTTGATTTCTTGGCACTACTTGTTTTGGATCCGCAGGCAGCTAATACAAAAGTCGAAGCTAACGCAACTGCTCCTAGCTTAACAGCCGATTTTACTTTCATAACCTATTACCCCTTTTATTTATATATATGTACTTCTTCTCAAAAGCCGACCTCATTATAGGTTAAACGAATATTAAATGCAATAGAATTTACTAATTTATTTTTAATAAATCATCGGTTTTGGAACTTTTAAGTTTAAAATCTGCATCACATTAGGAACTTTAGGCTTATTTTTTCTTGCTGAATCCTCATTTTGCCTTAGATCCCGGGGATAATGTCGCACTTCTTTATAGTTTTGAGCATAAAAATAGCACAAGATTTCTGATCTTGTGCCATTTTGTTTTAATCTGTTGTAGCCCTATTTTTTTAGATATAGTTTTGAATAATCAAAGTTGTTACCAGCTGTGTTGTATATGACGCCCTTAACGTTGCTATTCCACAACTGTGACTTAGCTTGTAAGTAAAGTGGCACAACTGCTTGGCTTTGCATCAAAATTTTTTCTGCCTTAACCAAATCATTCCAACGTTTCGTAGGATTAGTTGCATCCGTTGTGTTAGAAGCCTCAATCAACTTATCATATTCAGCGTTTTTCCAGTTACCATTATTTTGAGTATTGCCCTTGGCAAACAATTGCAAGAACGAAATTGGATCAGAGAAATCAGCACCCCAACCAGTTATTTCTGCATCATATTTACCAGCACTCGAATTTGCCAAACGTGATTTAAACGGAATATTCTGAACAGTCACTTTAACATTGCTACCCAATTTTTCAATTTGTGACTGTAAAAATTCGTTAGTGGCTTTGCCTGCGGCGGTATCGTCAGCCATCAAAGTAAATTTAAGGGTAGACATGCCTTCTTCTTTTAAGCCTTCTTTTAATAGCTTTCTGGCTTTCGTAAGGTTCTGTGTAACTGCTGATTTAACCTCTGATTCTTTTGCGAAGTCTTCACCAGTCTTGGGGTCTGCAGCCAATCCCGTAGAAACAACTCCTAAAGGATTTTGAGACCCATCTGCAAGTACTTTTTTCGTTAACTGATTACGATCAATTGACATCGAAATTGCTTGCCGGATTTTCTTGTTCTTGAATTTAGCCTTATTTTGATTTAATTGTAGATAGAATGTGGAAGCTTCTTTTCTAAGTACATAATTCTTGTTGTTCTTGTACTGGGCAACTTGACTGCCAGTAATTGTGGTGGCATCCAGCTTCTTACTATTGTATAGATTCAAAGAAGTAGAAGAATCCTTAACCACCTGATAATTGATGGTGTCCATCTTGACACTCTTCTTGTTCCAATACTCCGGATTTTTAACTAGCTTCCATTTTAAGTTGGTACCTGTCCAACCAACCTGCTTGTATGGGCCATTGTAAACTAACTTATTTGAAGCCGTGCCATATTTTGATCCATACTTTTCAACAACTTTTTGGTTTTGTGGGAAGAAAATACAAAATCCCATTAATAGCTTAAAGTATGAGATTGGCCGATCCAGAGTGACAACCAATTTATATTTGCCAACTGCCTTGATACCCAGTTTCTTGTAATTAACCTTGCCGGCCGCAATTTGGTCAGCATTTTTAATTCCAGAAAACAGATAGGCATACTGAGATGCCGTCTTTGGATTAACTGTCCGTCGCCATGAGTAAACGAAATCTTGAGCTGTGACCTTGTCGCCATTACTCCATTTTGCATTTTTACGAAGTGAAAAGGTCCACGTCTTACCATCTTTAGACTCTTTTGTCTTTGTCGCTAAAGCGTTATGCACAGAACTATTTTTACCTAAACGATAAATTCCTTCTTCTGAGTTAGATAACTGAGTCATTCCAACCACATCAGTAACTTTCGATGTATCCATAGTTGGAATTTCTGCAGACTCCATAAAATTCACGGATGATTTTTTTGAACTGCTTGTTTTTGCTCCACAAGCCGCCAGTACGAAAGTCGAAGCCAACGCAACCGCCCCTAGTTTTACTGCTGCTTTCATTTTCATAAAGATAGCCCCTTTCTTACCCACATCATGTTGCCTTTTCAAAATTTAACCTATTATAAGTTAAAGTATTATTAAATACAACAAAATTTATTAATTTATTTTTAATTTAATGGGGTTGAAATGGCCAAAAGCTTCGTTATGTCTTATTTGCAAGTATTTCACTAGCTATGAAAGCTTATTTTTTGTTAACTGCTGTACTAGATCGTATTTTCTTATAAACCCCGGCAGCTATGCTATACTTGGGTTATTAAAGAATTCGAGGTGTTAGTTATGACCGAAAAAGTTATTATCGCCGGCCTAGAGCTGCCTAATCAAGACTTGGATTATGCCATGCAGGAATTAGCAGCTTTGGTTGAAGCAAACAATATGGAAGCAACCGAAAAAGTCATTCAAAAATTAGACCGTCCCAATCCAGCTACCTATTTTGGTAGTGGGAAAGTCGTTGAACTTCATGAATTAGGTACCAGCATTGATGTACAAACATTGGTCGTAAATGCGGAACTTTCTCCCAGCCAAATTCGTAATTTGGAACAAGAATCTAAGCTTTCTGTAATTGACCGTACTGGTTTAATTTTGGAAATCTTCGCTAACCGTGCAAAATCACGCGAAGCAAAACTCCAAGTAGAAATTGCCAAACTCAATTATCAGATGCCAAGATTACGAACTAGTTCGTCACAAAGGCTTGATCAACAATCAGCGGGTGATGCTGGTGGCGGTTATACCAACCGTGGTGCTGGTGAAACAAAACTCGAAATGAACCGGCGAACCATTCAGCAACGGATTAACAATTTAAATCACGAGTTGAAAGAAATGACAACTTCGTCCGCTGTTCAACGGCAAAAACGAGATCAAACTGGTTTACCCAGCGTCGCTTTAGTTGGTTACACAAATGCTGGTAAGTCCACCACCATGAATGGGTTAGTTCGGATGTATGGTGAAAGTGATGAGAAACAAGTTTTCGAAAAGAATATGCTCTTTGCAACTTTGGATACAAGTGTCCGAAAACTTACTTTTCCAGATCAAAAACAACTTTTACTTAGTGACACAGTTGGATTTGTGAGTCATCTTCCTCATCAATTGATTAAAGCATTCCGTTCCACTTTGGCAGAAGCAGCTCAAGCAGATCTTTTGGTCCAAGTGGTTGACGTTTCTGATCCCCATTTCAGAGAGATGATTCAGACCACGAACGATACTTTGCAAGAAATTGGTGTGACAAAGGCACCAATGATTGTGGCATTCAACAAAGCCGACATGGCGGGCGTAGATTTTCCAACCCTAGAAGGTAATGAAGAAATTACTTATTCTGCAAAGGATAAACGATCGCTAGTGATGTTAACCAACATGATTAAACAAAAAGTCTTTACTGGTTATCGTGAAGCCACCTTTCTAATTCCATTTGATAAAGGACAAGTTGTGGATTATCTTAATCAGCACACTAACGTTTTAAAAACAGACTACAAGGCTGAGGGGACCGAAATTACTGCGGAGTTAAGCAGTGAGGATTACCAACGTTTCCATGATTATTTGGTGGCCGAAGTCGAAGAATAAGTTCTAATACAACTACTGCAGAAAACTGTGGTAGTTGTTTTTTTGAACAAGTAACTAAAGTTTGAATGTATCAAAATCACTTCAATAACTAGTATTAAACGACTTGGTTCAAAAGCAGTAGTTTAATTGCCGTCCTGCGGCTCACTTGGTCTGGAACGGGGTGCGAGTTCTTGCGGCTGATTTTTGCCACAAGAATCGACATCGTATGAAACATTGAAGTTTTCGGCACGAAAACTAACCCTTATGTGTAATAGTGGGCACGATTTGAAGCCAAGAGGAACACTTGTCTTTAAACTCGGCCTTATCCTAAGTAATGAATTACTAAGGATAATTTCCCCCTTGAGACCAATCACCTCCGGATTAAAAACGTTTGCTGCTTTAATAATGCGCAGCAACAAGATAAGTTTTTGTGGTTTCAACCTTTAGCCAAATAAAAATCGTTAACTTTGAATTTGGTAAAAATACCGCGAATACCAAACTAAATAGCTAACGATTTTTTATTACTTCGTGACATTGAGGTTCTTATAATCATAGTAAATGCCTGCCGAGTTGTGCACAAGGCCCTTCACATTCTGATTCCACAGTTGTGCTTGCGTACTCTGATAGATCGGGGCTACTCCTTGATCCTGCATCAAAATTTTCTCAGCTTGAATCATATCCTTAAATCGTTTCTCAGGATTAGTGGCATCGGTAGTATCAGCTTTTTCAATTGCCTTATCAAAAGCTACATTCTTCCAGCTCCCATTATTCTGCGCATTATCAGAAGTTAGAATTTGGAGAAATGAAATTGGATCGGAAAAGTCAGCCGCCCAACCTGACAGAGCTAGATCAAACTTCTTGTTGGCTTCATCAGTTAAAAATGACTTGTACGGGATATTCGTCAAAGTGATTTTAACCCCCGGCAATTTTTCCCAGTCAGATTGTAAAAACTCAGATGCTTTTTTACCCACGTCACTATCATTATTCAGTAAGTCTAAAGTTAAAGTCTTTTTGTTTTCTTCCTTCAGACCCTCTGCCATGAGTTTTTTAGCTTTCTGCAGATTATATGAAACACCTGAAGGTACGGAAGCTTCTGCAGCAAAATCTTTTCCGTTGTTGAGGTCAGTCATCAAACCGCTTGAAACAAAACCTGTTGCGGAGACAGAGCCATCAGCAAGCACCTTTCCAGTAAGTTGATCTCGGTCAATCGCCAAAGATAGTGCTTGACGAATTTTCTTATTCTTCAAAACTGTATTTTTGCTTTGGTTAAATTCAATGTATGATGTCTGTGCTAATTTACGACTCACAAAGTTTTTGTTGTTCTTATATTGGGCAACTTGACTTCCAGACAACGTTGTTTCATCCAACTTCTTGCTGTTATACAAATTCAGGCCTGTAGTTGTATCTTTAATTACCTGAAAATTCATTTGCGTGAGTTTGACACTGGTCTTATCCCAGTAATTAGGATTTTTAATCATCTTCCAACTCAAATTACTACCTGTCCACCCTTTTTGTATAAATGGTCCGTCGTAAACCATATCCTTGGAACTTGATCCGTATTTACTACCATACTTTTCAACCACTTTTTGATTTTGTGGGAAGAAACTTGGAAATCCCATCAAGAGTTTAAAATACGGAATCGGTGTATCTAAAGTAACAGTCAATTTGTACTTGCCAGTGGCTTTGATGCCTAGCGTTTTAACTGACGCTTTCTCTGCCGAAATTTTATCGGCGTTATGAATTCCTGAGTACAGGTAAGCAAACTCAGATGCCGTCTTCGGATTTACTGTTCGCTGCCAAGCATACACAAAGTCTTGCGCCGTAACTTTATCACCATTACTCCACTTTGCATCTTTTCTCAGAGTAAATATATATTTTTTTCCATTCTTCGATTCCGTTACCTGTTTCGCAATCCCTGGTAAAATCTTACTTTTGTTTCCTATCCGGTATAGTCCCTCATTAAAATTGGAAATTTGGGTTAAACTCGTGTCATCAATCGCTTTTGACGAATCAAGCGTTGTGATTTCCGTCCCCGTTGACATATTCACAACTTCTGTTTGACTGGCCTTTTTACTTCCACAACCCGCTAATGTGAGTGCGATTAAAACCCCAATTGCCGAAATTTTTAAATTATTTTGTTTTTTCATACGTTTTAACTCCCCTGTTTTTATTAACAGGATTTATTATATACACGTTTTTTGGATATTTCAACTAATATCTGAATATTTATTCATATTTTTATATTAATATGAAAATATACTCATTTCGGCGTACTAATCAGCTTCACGGGCGCATTGTTTTTGTGACCTGCAGTAAGCTTGAACGCAGCGGTCTACCAACTTGTGACTAATTCACATTTAAGTTACAATATTACTTAAATTAAATTTTAAGGAGGTTTTCTTAATGAACAATGAAAAAGACGAAGTAACCCTTAACCGGTCACTCGGCCTTTGGTCCGCACTCGCACTTGTTATCGGAACGATCATTGGTTCTGGCGTGTTTGTCCGCCAGGCCGCCGTTTTGGATGATGCAGGTTCCACCACAAATGCCATGTTAGCTTGGCTTGCAGGTGGTATCATCACCTTGACTGCTGGCCTTACCATTGCTGAGATTGCCTCCCAAATGCCTAAAACTGGTGGTCTTTACTACTATATGGAAAAAATTTACGGGAAGGTTTGGGGATTTCTCTCTGGCTGGATGCAAATCATTATCTATGGTCCGGCCATGATTGCTTCACTAGCGGCTTACCTTGGCATTCTCCTCGTTGATTTCTTTGACATGCCGCAAAAATGGACGGTGCCAATTGCACTAATTGCGGTTGTTCTCGTTGCTGGCCTTAATCTTCTTTCCAACCGATACGGTGCCACTTTTGCCATTGTCACAACAATTTGCAAATTAGTTCCTGTTATTGCACTTATTTGGTTTGGTTTATTCTATGGTAAAGAAGACGCCTTTGCACAAACTTTCTCCAGTGTTCATCAATCAGCTGGAAATTTCGGTGTGGCAATTCTGGCCACACTATTTGCTTTTGATGGCTGGATTTTGGTTGCTAACCTAGGTGATGAAATCAAGAATCCAGAAAAGCGCCTACCTCAAGCCATTACGTTAGGAATTGTATTGGTCCTTGGAATTTACATGTTAGTGAGCTTCGGCGTTTTTCGGAGCATGCCTGCCACTCAAATTCACAAACTAGGAATTGGTGCAATTCCTTATATGGCAGAAAAAGACTTTGGTGCGATTGGCGGAAAAATCTTGAGTATTGGGATCATCATTTCCATTGTGGGTTGTATGAACGGCAAAATTATGACGTTTCCGCGAATTATGTATGCCATGGCCCGCGATCATGAGTTACCCTTTGCAAAACAACTTTCATACCTCAACCGAAATACTCAGACACCGATTATCTCTGTTTTGACTACGGTCTCAATTTCGGCCATCATGATTCTCTTTTTCAACGCTGACCGGCTATCTGAATTGTGTATTTTTACCGTTTATTGTTTCTATGTCATGACCTTTGTTGGTGCGTTCCTTCTTCGCAAACGTAACCCAGATTTAAAGCGACCATTTAGCACACCACTATTTCCGTTTACACCAATTGTGGCTATTCTTGGCTCTTTGTTTGTTATTGTCAGCGAAATTCAATCTGACATTGTTGGTGTTCTCTTCTCCTTTGTATTTGTTTTAGTTGGTTTTCCAGTATATTATTACTGTAAGCATCATTATCGAAATCAAGTCTAACACTGGAGGTTCTCACATTGCTCAATAGCTATTCAGCAGATCAAAAACATAAATTTGATTTAACTTACGTTCAAGATTGTAGTGAATCGGAAAAGCAGCAAATAATAGATAAATTTGGTGTTCCCGCACCTCTGCTTGAATATGTGGATGATAAGGACGAACCGGCACGCATCGAAATTGGCACGGAAAATAATTATGTCCTCATGGTTTTCTGGGCACCTATAAAAGGTTCGTCTCATTCTGAGCCAGTTTCTGTAATCTTTTATGATCATAAACTTTTTATTTTTACCAGTTCAGAAATGGAAGTCATCAATGAAACCATTGAATCGTTGTGGCAACAAAGTTATGAAAAGCGGATGGCTTTCCTTTTAGATCTTATTTTACCGATCGTGCGAAAGTATATCGGTCGTGTTTCAAAACTGGAATACCAAGCCGACCAAATTCAAAGTCATTTAAGTGCAAGAAGTAAAATGAAACATCTTGATGATTTAACTTTGATTAATCAAGATGCTGTGTACCTTCGCTCGGCTATCCAGGAAAATGCCAGTTGCTTTGAAGAAATTAAATCAATTCCACAAGGTACGGATGTCCCGTTTGATAAAAAATGTAATCGTAAATTGCATAACGTACAGTTGGAAACTAATCAAGCCGATCGAATGATTGGGCTGATTTCTGAAAGTGTCGAACAATTAAGTGACACCTTTGATCGCTTGATCAATAATAATTTGAACGAAATTATGCGATTCCTGACAATTTGGTCGCTCTTATTGGCCGTTCCCCCTATTGTCAGTGGCTTTTACGGGATGAACATGCATTTACCACTCGCTAATGGTTCATTAGCCTGGTTGGCGTCCTTAGTTCTCACTGGCATTTTGATGCTGGCCTTGCTTATTTATTTGCATAATCATCATTCCGTATAAAATTCGTATTTATTATCAAAAAAATAACCTGCCGGAGATCAAGTTAATCTCTGAAGTGAACCCTTAAAATTGGACAAATTGTTAAGCTGCTTTTTGAACGGCGAGTTCTCGGTATTTTACCGGGGGCTTGCCGTTTAATTTTGTTTTGATACGACGGTTGTTATAGAAGTCTATCCAATCTTTCATTGCTTGAATTAGGCTAGTTTTATCTTCAAAATGTTCATCCATCATTTCTGCTTTCATAATATGAAAGAATGACTCCATTACTGCATTATCAAGGCAAGTCGCTTTACGAGACATACTTTGGAATGCATGATGTTCTTTCAAGAGCGTTCGCCATTGGCGATGTTGATACTGAAAGCCTTGGTCAGTATGAACTGTTGTCCGATAATTTAGTGCCGGAAGTCCTTCTAAAGCTTCTTTGAGCGGTTTAATGGCGAATTCAACTGTTGGATGTTCACTTATATTAAATGCTAAAATTTCTCCAGAGAATAAATCTAGTACCGGTTCCAAATAAACGCGTTCATTTGTTCCCATAGATCCATATCGAAATTCACTGACGTCTGCTACAAGTTTTTGATAGGGTCTGTCGGTCTTAAAGCGACGCTTTAACCGATTAGGGGCAATCCTACCAACTAATCCTTTATACGAGTTATATTTACGAGTTTGGCGATTAAAGGCATGACATATCCAGGCATGTTCTTGCATAATACGTAAAACCCGCTTGTGATTTATCTGAAATCCTAAATCATGCAGAGCACTTGTAATTCGACGGTACCCGTACTTCTTTGTGTATTTTAAATCTTGTTGTCGAATTTCATCAATTGCTTGAATAACTTGATCGTCATTGAATTTTCGACCTTCATGATTTCGAGTGTAGTAATACGTGCTACGCGGTATTTTAATTACTTTGAGAATCAATTTAATTGATACTTGGAATATTTGCCTCAACTCAGTCGCTATTTTCGAGATTTCCTTTGTGCTGATTTTTTCCGAGCTAAGGCTTCTAATTTTTTTAAGTATTCATTCTCAATCTTCAACATTTGATTCTCTTTTTGGAGTTGCTTTAAAGTATCTTTTGTTGTTGAGTTGTCCTTTTGGACAACTGGTTTAGCGTTCTCATTCTTGTGTTTTGCCATATTTTTCGAGTTGCCTCGCTTTCGCTCAAGCCCTTTAATTCCTAATGTCTCAAATCGCTTTTCCCATTGCCAAATTGTACTTGGCGAGGATAAATTAAAGTGTAAGGCGGTTACTGGAAGTGAGGCCTGATTTTGTTTCCTCCAGTTTAATACATCAACTTTAAACTGACTAGTGTATTCTAAGTCCATGGCTTTTGGCTGAAGTCCTTTAATACCAAATCTTTCAAATCGCTGAATCCAAATTGAAACGGTAGCCTTGCTGCCAATCCCATACTTTCTCGCTAGTGAATAAGCTGCCTGACCACTTAAATACTCGGTGACAATCTTAACTTTAAAATCGAAATTAAATTTACTCATAAATGAAACCCCCAAAATTGGATTTTTCTGTCCAACCTTGGGGGTTCACTTTACTCTGGTAGGTTATTTATTTTTCATCTAACAGCTGTGTCATTTAGGGGTTGGCTAAACTTATTTCGATAAACTGTTAGATGTAACTTCAACTTTGGCCCAGTTGGAGTCCTTAGTCGCATTACTCAAACTGAAGTTCTTAACACGGTTATTAACTGCGTAAGATTGAACAACTTCAATTTCGGGAACGTAAGCAGCTTCTTTATTCATGTAATCTTGCCATTTCTTGAAGGCATTAACACGATAGCTTGTGTTAAAGGCCTTTTGTGAATCGATATCGTTCAAAAGCTTTGTATTTTCTTTTGAAACAAAACGACCCATGTTAAATGGTGCATTTTCACTATACAAGTCCATTGGTGATGGCTCGCTTGAAAGACCCCAAGCAGCTTCGAACATATCAACATCACTTGAGTTGGCTTGAACTTTTTCATAGAAGTTATTCATATCCAAGAGACGGCCGTCAGTCAATTTGACGCGAAGGCCAACCTTCTTCCATTGTTGAATATAGTTCTTAACAATAGCTTGAGTGTTAGAATTCCCCTGCATTTCAGCAAGGTGAATCGTTAACTTCTTACCTTTAGGATCAGTCCGGTAACCATCCTTACCCTTCTTATATCCAGCTTTATTCAAAAGTGCATTGGCTTTCTTAATGTTTAGAGGGAATCCTTTAGCACTCTTATCTTGATACTTAGAGAAAGCAGATGGAATAAGGGTTGTCAATCGACTACCTAAACCATAGCTAAATTTCTTCTCAACAGCATCAATATTCATAGCATAAGCAATAGCTTTACGAAGGCTTGGATCAGCCATCTTTGAGTTCTTGTTCATCACATTTTTACCAGTCTTAGCGTCATATTTACCTAAGTTGAAACCAAGGTAATCATAAGATAATGCCTGTTTTCCAGTAAATGTATACCCAGAGGTGTTCTTAACCTTCCCATATGTCGAGGAGCCAAGTCCATAAGTAACATCATACTTATGTGCTTTTAAAGCAGCCGCAATAGAATCAGGTGAAACAACCTGCATATCAATTTCCTTCAACTTAGGAGTTCCCTTGTAGTAGTAAGTATTTGGTACCCACTTAACGGATTCACCAGAAACTTCTTTTGCAAGTTTAAATGGTCCGAAGAACAAAGGATGTTTACGAATCTGGTCAGAACTTGCCAACTTCTTAAATGGTACATTCTTGATATAGTGATATGGTTCCGCATTTTCCCAGAAATAACCATTTCCAGAAGTCTTCATTCCAGGTTTCATGACTTTAAAGTGGATAACTACAGTGCGCTTGTTTTTAATCTGAACACCAGAAATATCTTTTGCTTTACCAGCGTGATAAGCAGCAATTCCTTTAATATTTGCAATACTCCCAGTATAATATTGAGAAGCAGTCCCTTTATTAGCTAAAACTTTATAGGCATAAGCCACATCCTGGGCAACTAAAGGCTTGCCATCTGACCATTTAACTTTTGGATTAATCTTAATAGTTGCCGTCTTAGCTTTTTGGTTAAGTTTTAAGTTAGCAGCACCACCATTAACAATCTTAAAGTTTTTATCTGTCGCAAAAAGATTTTCATTCCCATACTGCATCATGTCCGCATCTTCAACATTAGTGGTTAAAGCATTGTCCCAGATTCCTTTAAATGCGGCTGTGTTAACTTCAGCGACCTTCAAAGTACCACCCTTAATTGCTGATTTCTTTGATGAATAGCTAAGTGGCAATGTTGGTTTGCTTGAACTTGTACTTGAGGCTGACTTGCTATTTCCACAAGCTGCCAAAGTGAGTGCTGCCAATACAGCAACTGCACCTACGCTCCATTTTTTACTCATACGTATCTCCCCTTTTATGTAATTTTTTACATCATTCCTCTAGTAAAGCGAATAACTCTTTTATCTCTTTAATTTGAGCATCCCTTCTCTCAGTGAATTTACAAGCCTAACCACGCCGCTGCTGAGCATCGCCTGCCCGTCTTAAGGCTTGACCAATGTAACTGATACTTAGTGTCAAAACTAAAATAATAACAGCCGCCGGTAACCACACCCAAGGCTTACTACCAATGACATCTGGATCTTGCGCGTAACTAATTAAAGTTCCTAAACTAGGTGTACTGTCAGGCAGCCCAAATCCTAAGAAACTTAATCCTGTTTCAATTCCGATATTTCCTGCAAAACTTAGGGTCGTATCAACGATAATAATGGAACTTAAATTAGGTAAGACCTCCCGAAACAAAATTTTAAAATCACTGGTACCTGACGTTCGCGAAGCCGAAACATAATCACGTTTTGATTCAGCTAACGCCTTACTCCGAATTAATCGGGCGGTACTTAGCCACATAAAGCAAGACATGATGATAATAAATGTCCAAGAATTATATTTTGGGACGATTGTGACTAACACAATGATGATCATGATTTCCGGTAAGATATTGATGAAATCGTAAATTCTCATCATCCCGTTATCCAACCAACCACCATAAAAGCCTGAAATCATACCGTAAATAATTCCAAAAAGTGATGAAATAACTGTAACTGCAAAACCAATCATAATTGAGTTTCGAGCTCCAATAACTAACATTTTCAGGCCATCACGGCCACCCTCATCAGCACCGAGAAGAAAACCATCCTGTCCAGGTTTATCATACTGGGCAAAGATATTAACATTCGTCACTTTTTCAAGATTCAAACTTGCTGCATAGATAAAAATACCTAAAATCAACACAATTGTGAAAACCAGTGAAAACATAGCCACACGATCATGGCGAAATTCTTGCCAAATCACCTTCATCGTTGAGGGAGTTTTGACAGCTTGTGTTTCCTTTGAATTTGTCATATTAGCTCCCTCCTATTTAATCCGAATTCTTGGATCAACAATACTCATAATGATGTCTGACAACAAAGTTCCAAATAATGCCAAGATTCCATAAATCATAACTAAGGCCGTGATCACTGAAAAATCACGATTACTGATTGAGTTTAGGAATAGCTGTCCCATCCCGGGATATACGAAGATCTGTTCAACGAAGACAGAACCGCCTAACAAGCCTGTAATGGAATATCCCATAAATGCAGCAATTGGCAAAAGTGAATTTCTTAGAATATGGCGTGAAAACACTTTTCGCTCAGGAACACCCTTTGCACGAGCAGTTGCAACCATATCTTGATGCTTTTGATCTACAATTTCACTTCTAAGGTATTGAACGGTACTTGTCGTTGATAGCAATGCCGTCAAAACACCAGGTAAAATCATATGATAAAGCCGACTTAGTGCATTTCCGAAAAATCCATTAGCACTCAGTGAAATGGAACCACCACTTGGAAACCACCCTAACACATAGCCAAATAACCAAAGGCCCAGAACCAAGAAAACAAACAGTGGAATGGCATACGTCACATAGTTAAAAAACATGATTCCCCGATCCAAATTTGTATCTTCGTAACGTCCCGCTAGTAATCCTAGTGGGATGGCAATTAGATAGGTTAGGATAACTGTGAACAATGACAGCCATAAGGTATTAACCGCACGACCACCAATTACGGCCATGACCGGTTCTTTGAATTGATAACTTGTTCCAAAGTCACCATGGAACATATTTACCACCCAACGAACATACTGGGTGTACCAAGGATCATACAGTCCTGCTTGAACCTTCAGCGCATGTAACTGAGAGGCATCGGTTTGCGGTGTGATGGATCCAGTAAACGGATCACCAGGCATAAACTTAGCTAGAATGAATACCAACAAACTCAAAATGACAATTTGCGGAATCATAATTACAACCCGTCGTAAAATCGTTTTCCACATAAGCTCACTCCCCCTTCACTTGATCTTCTGGCAGAGCTACCGAATGTGTTTCTGAAATCTGTTGCAATGGTAAAACTCGTCCGTTCTTGTCATAGTACCTACTTTGTTCCGTATCAAACACCTTTTCAACTTCTTTTCGATGTTTACGATGATCCTCACGTTGGTCCACGTTGATATCCGGAATTGCTGCTAACAAGCGTTTGGTATAAATATGTTGTGGATGATTATAAATATCATCCCGCGTTCCTAACTCAACGAAACGGCCACGATGCATAATCGCCATGCTGTCACACATGTGACGCACAACCCCTAAATCATGGGAAATAAACAAATAGCTAATATTGAATTGCTTTTGAATTTCTTGCATGTAATTCAAAACCTGTGCTTGAACCGAAAGATCCAACGCAGAAACAGGTTCATCAGCAATGACTAACTTAGGATTGGTACTAATTGCTCTGGCGACCCCAATTCGTTGTCGTTGACCACCTGAAAATTCAAATGGATATTTGAAAAGGTCGTCATCTCCCAAACCAACTGTATCTAGTAATTCACGAACACGATGCTTTTCTTCTGTATCACTTAATTTTTCGAAATTTCGCAAAGGTTCTGCAATAATATCGTAAATTCGTTTTTTAGGATTCAAACTTGATAAAGAATCTTGGAAAATCATTTGCACATCGCGATTGTAATGAACGGCTTTTCGTTCTCGTTTAGTCGAAACATCTTTTCCATTAAATAAAATCTGACCGGATGTTATTTTTTCCAAACCGATTATGGAACGACCAATCGTCGTTTTCCCGGATCCCGTTTCGCCGATTAATCCGTACGTTTGCCCCGGTTCAATTTCAAAATTGACACCATCAACCGCATATACATAGTCATGAATACGATTAAAGAAACCGGAACGAATTGGATAATGAACTTTTAAATCTTTAATTTCAACTAAACTCATTAGACGGCCTCCCCATTCTCAAATTTAAAACTTTGATAACAGGTACACAAAACATAGTGACCCTCTTCTGGTTCATGCATTGTTGGCTTCTTTTCATGAGCACTCTCAGGAACCCATGGAATTCTTGGTGCAAAACGACAACCATCATGTGGCATCTTTGTTAATGGTGGTACTGAGCCTTCAATCGCATACAAACGATCTCCTGGATGATCAGCTTGTGGAATTGATTTCAGTAATGAGCGCGTATATGGATGCAATGGACGATTAAAAATTTGAGAAACACTTCCTCGTTCAACCACCTGGCCCGCATACATGACGACAACTTCATCTGCTGTATCAGCCACAACTCCAAGATCATGGGTAATTAAAATGATACCTGCATGGTTTTGTGTCTGAATCGTTCGAAGTAGATCCAAAATTTGAGCCTGTATCGTCACATCCAAAGCTGTAGTTGGTTCATCAGCAATAATTAATTCAGGTTTGCACGCAATTGCAATCGCAATAATAATCCGTTGACGCATCCCACCAGATAGCTCATGGGGAAATTGACGAGCAACACGTTCTGGATTCTCCAATCCAACTTGGTCTAATAACTCCAACACAATTTTGTGTTTCTTTTCTGCAGAATAATTTGTATGATAATCCAGCACTTCACGCACCTGATCTTCAACACGCATTAAGGGGTTCAACGCAGCTAATGGATCTTGAAAAATCATCCCCATCTCACTACCGCGTAATTTATCGAACTTTGCAGGTGAAGCACCAACTAGTTCTTCATTTTCAAACCCGATATGTCCAGAAATTTTTGTTCTTTTTAAATCATGTAGTCCAATAATACTTTTAGCCAGGGTTGTTTTCCCACAACCCGATTCACCGACAATTGCCAGAATTTCATCTTTATGTATTTTTAATGAAACATCATCGACAGCATCATAATATTCAGTCCCACGTTTGAACGCTGTGTGTAAATGATCGATCGTTAAAAGTTCTTCTCCCATACTTCGCTGACTCCTCCTTCTAGCAATTAATTAGAAAACAATTAACAAAATTAAGATTTGATAATATTATAGTTCTTCTAAATGAAAATTCAACCCTTATTTTGTATTTAACAATCAACTATGCCTTATATAAATTCGCCAAAATCCCGTTAACAATAGGAAATTTCAAATGATTAGATACAACAAAAAGACTCATAATAAATTAATATTATGAGTCTTGTTACAAAAATATGATAATATTTTTAAATTTTTACGCCAAACGTTTCTCCAAATAGTGTGACAAAATCGAAAGGAGATAACAGACCACAAAATACATCACTGCCAAGGCTAAAAACATTGGCAAAATGTAATTACTGTTTTGCCCATAGATAATCTGCGCGTGATACATCAAATCTGGCAAAACGATGATTGTCGCCAATGACGTATCCTTAATCAGCGAAATAAACTGACTTACAATCGTTGGAATCATTTTTTTCTGAGCCTGAGGTAACACAATATGCCACATAGCTTGCCAATAAGTTAATCCATTGGCGCGAGCACCCTCCATTTGGCCTGAATCTACGGCGCCAATACCACTTCGAATGATTTCCGCTAACATTGCAGACTCGAAAATACTCATTGCCAAAATGGACGACCAAATTGGATTTAAACGAATGCCAATGTTTGGCAACCCAAAGTAGGTGAAGAAAATGATCAACAGCAGTGGCAAATTTCGGATTAAATCAATGATAAAGCCGACAATGGCAGATAAGTATTTCACCTTAATGTACCGAATCAACCCCAGAATAGCACCTAAAATATAGCTAAACACAATCGAGATGACCGAAACTTCAATTGTAATCCACAGACCCTCTAATAAATAACGGAGGTCAACCCAAGAATACGCATTAATAAAGTTTTGCATTTTTCTTCACCCCCTAATCCAATCGTTTTTCGAGATAGCGCATATAATAACTTAACGGCATGGTGATGATTAAATACAAAACTCCCACCACAAAATACGCGTTTAACGTATCAAAACTTGTAGAAGCAATTGTATTGCCTTGATACATCAAATCAAAGCCAGCTACGAAGGCAAGTACAGAAGAATTCTTCACCAGATTAATAAACTGATTACCCAATGGTGGAATGACAATTCTAAATGCTTGTGGTAAAACAATGTAACGCATAGCTTGAGTGAATGTCATCCCGTTTGCGCGAGAGCCTTCCATTTGTCCAGGGTCCACGGATTGAATCCCTGAACGCACCGTTTCTGCAATAAATGCCGAAGTGTAAATGGTTAGCCCAATTGTTCCGGCAGTGAACCCATTTACCTTCACAAAAAACATGGGAATGACCACGTAAAAGAACATGGTAATAACCAATAAAGGAATGTTCCGGAAAACTTCAATATAAATTCTGGCGATCACCCGTAAAGTTTTACTTGGCACCACTTCAAAAATAGCGAAAAACGATCCGATGATCAAACTAAAAAATAGGGCTAAAATACTACACAATAGGGTTTGGCCTAAACCATACAGAAGGTCTTGCCAATGATTTGCGATTATACTAATCATTTTTCTGCCTCCTTATAGTCAAATCCAGCGATATTACCAAACCACTTTTTAACAATTTTGTTATACTGCCCGTTTTTACGAAGTTCTTTCAAAGCCACATTAATTTGGTTAACAAAGGATTTTTGCCCCTTATTAACTGCAATTCCATATGGCTCTTTTGTAAAGGCACCACCGACAACTTTATACCCAGGATTTTCAACTGCCATCCCTAGCAATATGCCGTTATCCGTAGTTAATGCCTTCCCTTGCCCAGATTTCAATGCCTGTAAGGCTTGGGCATAATCTTGTAATTCCAGAACCTTAGCTTTAGGCGCTACTTTTTCAAAATTAGCTACAGAATTAGCGCCAGTTACCGCCAGAACTTGGGTACCCGATACATTTAAATCTTTGACACTTTTGATTGAACTTCCCTTTTTGACCAACAATGACTGGCCGGCATTGAAATAGTGATTAGAAAAATCAACCACCTTTTCCCGATCTGGGGTAATGGTCATGGTTGCAATTACGGCATCAATATTACCGTTTTTTAACAGAGGAATTCGAGTTTGACTAGATACCTGAATAAAGCTGGCTTTACCTGAAGGTCCCAAAATTTGTTTGGTAATTGCTTTGGCCATGTCAACATCAAAACCCTTAATTTGAGAATCCTGAACATCCATCAGTCCAAACAATTTGGTATCTGCTTTAACTCCCCAGACAATCGTGTTTGTTTGCTTGGCGCGGCTCAAAACACTTTGGTTAGCAGCTTTTTTCGTCCCACAACTACTAAGTACTAAAACTAGTAAGCACAGTGAGGTGAGCAAGCCTAAATAACGTATTAATTTTTTCATGCTTAATGCCCCCTCTAGTGCTTAATAATTTTGCTAAGGAACTGACGGGCACGCTCATTTGTTGGCTGGCCATCAAAGAAACTTTCTTTAGAGTCATCTTCCAAAATCCGACCATCAGCCATAAAAATAACACGGTCTCCCACTTCACGGGCAAATCCCATTTCATGCGTAACCACCAACATGGTCATACTGGAATCGCGAGCAATATCCTTCATAACATTCAAAACATCATCAATCATTTCAGGATCCAGTGCGGACGTTGGCTCATCAAATAAAATACACTTAGGATGCATAGCTAAACTTCTCGCAATCGCAATTCGTTGTGATTGTCCACCAGATAGTTGTGCAGGATAGCTATCCGCTTTATCCGCCAAACCAACCTGATCTAAAAGCTCCATTGCCACTTTTTTATTCTCAGTTTCATTACGTTTCAAGACAATTCGCGGTGCAATCATGATGTTTTCAAGCACCGTCTTATTTTGATAGAGGTTAAAATGCTGGAAAACCATCCCGACATTTTTCCGAATCTTGTTCATATCCGTTTTTCTGTCGGCTAAATCAAAGCCATCAACGATTAATTGCCCACTATTAATAAGTTCCAGACCATTAACTGTTCGAATCAAAGTACTTTTACCTGAACCAGAAGGACCGATTAAAACCACAGTTTCTCCCGCTTCAATCGTTAAATTAATATTATGCAGTGCGTGAAATTTTCCATAGTACTTTTCGACATCGTGAAATTCGATCATTGACATTAGTCTTACCTCTTTTTCTTTCTATGTATTACGTTAGCACTCTGCGGTTGGAATACCAGAAAATTTGTGTTTATCCCCAGATTACATACTGTAATACATACTTCCATTATATCAATTTTAAAGTACAAAAAAGAACCTGTCAAAATTTTGGTCAATTCAACAGATTCCCTTTTTTATTTATCAAACAATAACCAAAATCTAGTACGATCTACGTCTTGTTTGAGTTCCATTATTATCTCGTTTTTGATACGCCATTTGAATTTTTGCAGCGTATGGTGACTCCTCGGTCATCAAGGTTGAGCGCCCGGCAAATTTACGTTGACCGCCAATCAAAACGGCCTGTGCCAGATAAAGCTGATACTGTTTTTTCGCATCAAAATAATTAGACAATCCTACACTAGCAACGTGACCGATCCGATATAAATTCATTTGATTCATACCTGCATAAATGTTTGCCTCGCCGTTTTCCTCACGGAGCTCAAAATATGGAAACGGAATTCCTTCGCCAATTGCATAAACTGCTGAATCATTTGAATCCTGCAGATGCGTAATAATTTCATCATCCGAAAGGCCTTCATAATCTGCCATTGCAAAATTATTTTGAATCATTTGTTCAGCCAACTGATTAATATTGTATACTTCGCGTTGCGTCGACTTAATTGTCGCAGGTAAAATTGTGTTTTTTTCAAAGATACCAGTTGATGGCACAATTGCGCGACGACCACGTTCATGTTGATGCAAACGTTGACGTAACTCTTCATTTTCTGAAACTTCACGTGGTTTTCCACCTAATAATTTTTCGATTTTAGGCGAAATATCAAATGGCGGTGCCTTTTTTGTGAAATAAAAAAAGATATTCATGATCAGGAAATATAGAAAAATCAGAAAAATCGCAATAAATCCTAAACCTCGCACCCAACGACCATTTTCGAAGAAACGGAAAGCCAGGTACAACATATAGAAATCACCAACAAATCCGATAATTGTATAAATCCGGTTTTTTAGTTTTAAGTTGACATTAATATACCCTAAATAGTGGTTAATCATATCAATGACTGTAAACAATTTCCATCACTCCTTCCAATTAATCGTCTGTATTATCCTGCGTTGTAGTTGTGGGGGTGCTACTACTTGACGAACTTGCTTTAGTGGTTGAACTAGCAGCACTAGACGACTGGGTAGCCGCTGAACTACTTGCCTTTTTGGCTGTAGACGCACTGCTTGAATAAGTGCTTGAAGCAGAATTTGCGGATGAACTATCCGTCGAACTACTTTGCGTCGCATCAGAGCTTGACGAACTAGACGAACTACTTGGATCAGAAGAGCTACTGGAACTATCCTCGCTGGAACTATCCTCGCTGGAACTACTTTCTTTGCTACTATCTGAACTTTCCTTTTTTGAAGAATCTTTATTACTCTTGCTTGATGATGAAGCCTTATTGACTGATTCTGTTTGTGCACTCACAGCTCCACCGTCTGTTGTGCCAGTCACCTTATTTACCACAACATTAGTGGCACTCAGTGCAATCAAAATACTTACAATTGCAAATGGTGTAATAAATGGTGGCGTTCGATATGCCATAGCCTCTTCTCCTCCCCTTTTTAAATGGTTAGTTAAACTTTAACAAATTCACTGTCATTTTAAAGACTAAACATTAAATCCATATTAATTCTTTAAATTTGTAAACAAAGCCTTAAACAGTCCCAATTTTTTTTGCACAATCGGCACATAAGCCGTAAAGTTCGAAGCGATGACCAGAAATTTGGTAACCCGGTAGTTGACGCTCAAAAAAATCTAAAGGACACATTTCAACTTCTTCAACCTTGCCGCAGTTGGTACAGATAAAATGATGATGATGTTGATGCGTCACATCACATTGGTATTTTACCTGAGCGTGTTCACCTTTAATAATTTGTTCCACTAAACCAATCTGTTCGAATTCCTTCAAATTACGATAAACCGTATTATGACTCATCTTCGGATAATTGGATCGCATTTGTTCATCCACTTGGGTCACATCCACATAATGATTTTCATGTTGTGCCATAATTTCAATAAGTGTCTGTCGCTGTTTCGTTATTTTAAAATGGTTTTGTTGTAAAATTTCAATGGCTTGTGCTACTTTTGTATCCATGTTTGTTCCCCTAACTTTAAATAGTAATAATTACTCTTTAGAAAGCTTATCATAATTAGCCCAAACATGACAGATTATTGATTGGCTACCGAATTTGTTAATTCCTGCATAATCACATCAATCTGTTTGCGTGCGTTTTCCCAATGATCATTTAGTATCACATGGGCTTTTCCTTTTAATTCCTGTGGCAATTGCAAATCACGCTGATATTCTTCACTTGCAATTCGTTTTTGCACCATTTCAGTATCATCGCCCCGTTTTTTCAGTCGATTGACCAAATTAGTATGATTGGAAACAGTTAAATACAAAACAACGACTTGCTCACCCAACTGTTGCTCATAAGTCACGGCACCTTTGGTATCGAGAACGATACTGACTAGCGGATTTCGTTGCCAACCAATCTCCAATCCTTCATAAGAAGAACCATAATGATAACCCGAATACACGACGTTTTCAAGATAATGGTTATCAAAAAAACTGCGATCTGTTTCAAAATAATAATCTTTTCCGTTCACTTCGCCCTTACGCGCCGGTCGCGTCGTATGCGTAATGACTTGTGGCACGCGATAATAGGTTTTTAAATAGTCACTAACTGTTGTTTTACCAGTCCCAGTTGCACCAGTAATTACAATGATTTTATTAGTCAATTTTTTCACTCCATAAGTATATGTGTTGTCTTTTATTGTAACATGCTGTAGAATAAAAAAATAAAGTTTGATGTAAGCGATTTCTTGATTTTCTGAAATCTTTTCAACTAAAAAAATAAAACTAAGGAGGGTTATTATTATGACCTTTGAAAAATACAGTAACAATTGGTTCACCATCGCACTCGACACTGAAAAACAAGTTTTTATCGCCAACGATAAGACCAACCCCAATTTTGAAGCAACCGGAATTACCATTGAATCTGCTGTGCAAAACTTGAAAACTATCATGGCTATTCAAGGTAATTTACAAGATGCATAAATCGGCAATAGCTAACGCCAAAATAAAATTAGAACAATAACTTTGGTACCTTCATGAAAGATACCGCGTTATTGTTCTAATTTTTTTACAATAATCCAGAACGATTTAAAATTTTCTTTAATGGATAGTATAGAATCATCACTAACACAAACGTCGTAATTGAATTAACGATGGTGGCTGGCTCACTTGCAATCGCGCCAACAACTGCCGCGTGCCACTGCATACCTTGATACGCCACACCCTCAATCAACGAGTTGCCGAACGAAGTAAAAATCTTCGTTAAGCCGGCCACAAATGCCACAATGACAATATGCCACTTTTTTGTATCATCCCGGCGGAATAACCGAAATACCAGTGTCACTACCACGGCCACAATAACGACCTCGAGGATCGTCAGATAGGCAGTACTGGCATAGCCATGGGTCACATCAAACAATCCTAAACCGATGGCACCAGCCAAAGTTCCGTAACCAAAACCAAGAAACATGATGGCTAATGCGGTTAATGCATTGCCAAAATGTACGAATGGCCTCCCGATTAAGGCCGGAATTGGAATTTGAAAAACAGAAATCCCAATGAAGATAATCGCGGCAAATAACGCCGTCACAACAATTTTTCTTAATTGATTATTATGCATAACTCTAACTCCCCTTATACGTTAATATCTTTGATAAAACTGATGGTATAACAATTCCTATCCGTGAATCTCGTGAAAACTGTTTGATAGTATCTGTTACTGCCGCACTTGTCCATTGGTTCGCCAATTTTAGTGCCATTAAAAAAGTATCACCACTTAAAAGAAACCCAAACACTAAACTTGAAAAAAGGTCCCCGGTCCCAAAAAAGTTTCCGCTGATTTTTGCTGAAGATACATAGGTGAAGCTTTTGTCACTTAAAAATGCTGTGCCAATTTGATTGTTTAGTTCAACGCCAGTAATGCCAACATCGGCTACCCCAGTTTTTTGACTCAATTTTTCTAATATAATACTTAGGTGTTGTTCATCTATAGTGATGGGAACAGTTTGACCAATTAAAAAGCAGGCTTCAGTCAAATTGGGTAGTAGCACTTGTGCATGTCGGCAAAGTAGCAAATAGTCATCCACCACGCTTTGTGCCATGCCAGAATATAATTTGCCATGATCCGCAAAAGCTGGATCAAGGACCACCAACTTTGAAACATTTTGCTCCAGTAGTAAATGAATCTCTTCATAAACTTGCGTTTCACTTCCGAGATAACCAACTAATATATTCTCAAAGCCCACGTCTGCTTGATGCCAGTGTTTTTGAAATTTAGAGAAGTTTTTCGCCACAGACAGCGTTGCAGGTTTACCAAAACCACCAGTGTGTGTTGACAGAATCATAGATGGCAAAATACTTGGCTGGATGCCAAATGCCGTTATCACTGGAATCGCTATGCTTAATGAAACTGATCCTACAGATGATAAATCCTCAATTAATAACGTTTGCTTGATCTTGATCCCCTCCCATCAAAACAATTTTTTACATTATACCATGATTAGTACTCAAGGCCTGTTCACTAACTATTACTTGCAGAAACATCGATCCTCGTTGAGCCTTAGGACAACTCAGAAGAACAGCCAGAAGTTTCTAAGCATAATTCCTGCGGGATTACGATCCCGCCTCCATTACGCTTAGAAACTTCTGACTCCCGTTCTTCTTCGTTCACTGCCTTAGGACAACTCCGCAAATCAGGTTTAGATAGTTAAGCAGGGTTCCCGCGGGATTGCGATCCCGCTTCCACCCTGCTTAACTATCTAAACCTATCGATTTGCTTCGTTCACTTTCTTTTTCTCATTGACTTTTAATCTTTTACTAGATATAGTCTAATAAGTTAACTAAATTTGATCATCTATCTCTAGGGAGTGTTGTTTATGTCATTACGCGGACGCCTTTTCCGCAAAGAAAGTCGTGATCGTTACATTGAACGCGACAATCGTTTTGAAAAAACCATTTCCGGTGGCGATTTAATCGCCCTCGGAATCGGTGCCGTCATTGGTACCGGAATCTTTATCCTGCCCGGAACCGTTGCCGCAACCAAAGCTGGTCCTGCCATTATTCTTTCTTTCGTGGTTGCTGCCATCGTCTGTTCCGTCGCTGCCATGTGCTACGCTGAATTTTCTTCCGCTCTTCCTGTTGCTGGTAGTGCCTACTCCTATGGTAACGTCATCTTCGGTGAATTAATTGGTTGGATTCTTGGTTGGGCTTTAATCTTGGAATACGTCCTGGCCGTTGCTGCTGTGTCCACAGGCTGGTCTGCTTACTTTAGTTCCTTTATTTCAGGATTTGGCATTCACATTCCTCAAGCTTTATCTGGTCCATTTGATCCTGCTCATGGAACTTACATCAACATTGTGGCCGTTATTATCGTATGTTTGATTGCCTTTTTCTTATCTAAAGGATTAAAATCTTCCATTCGAATCAATAACATCATGGTTGTTGTGAAAATTGCCATTATTGTGCTTTTTCTTATTGTAGGTGCTTTTTACGTCAAACCAACAAACTGGCATCCTTTCCTACCTTTTGGCGTAAAGGGAATGTTCCAAGGTGCTTCAACTGTGTTCTTTGCCTATCTTGGTTTTGATGCTGTTTCGTCTTCTGCGGCAGAAGTTAAGAATCCCGATCGTAACATGCCGTTTGGTATCATCGGTACTTTAATTATTGCCACTATTTTGTACATCGGCGTTTCTATTGTTTTGACAGGAATGATTCCTTTCACAAAATTAAACGTTGCTGATCCAGTTGCCTTTGCTTTACAGTCAGTTAATCAAAACTGGATGGCCGGTTTACTTTCACTAGGTGCCCTTGCAGGGATGACTACCATGATGGTCACCATGATTTACAGTAGCTCACGATTAGTGTACTCAACTGGACGTGATGGCCTTCTACCAAAAACACTTGGCGAAGTTAGTGCAAAAAATCACTCACCACTGCATGCCATGACGATTGTTACGATTGTAATTGCCATTCTGGGTGGTTTAGTTCCCCTAGATCAATTAACTAACCTAGTTAATATCGGAACTTTAATTGCCTTTACCGTTGTTTCATTTGGAATCATTCCACTACGAAAACGTAAAGATATCCCTAACCACGGGTTTAAAGTTCCCTTTTATCCAGTGTTACCTATTATTTCTGGACTATTATGTATCTTTCTAATGACAACCCTTTCCGCTGAAACTTGGATTGCATCCCTTGTCTGGTTTGCATTTGGTTTATTAATTTACTTTACCTATGGTATTCATCATAGTCAATTAGCACAAAAAGATGACTCTCAATAATTATAGACACAAAAGGTTTGGAAATAATTTTCCAGCCTTATTTTTTAACTTTATTCTTGAAAACTGAGAAAGAAGGTAATCTTCATGGCTGAAATCATAATTACATTGTTTCAACCGAGCATGCTAGAAAGCTGGCTACGATGTCGGGCGTTAGCATATATGAGAAGTGCATTTAACGATGAAATCACTGGTGAAAAAGAAGCCGCTCCAGATAACAAATCTTTGTCATTAGTTGCACTAATAAACGGAAAGGTAATTGGAATTGCCGATATTATTTTATTAAAGGATAGTTTAAAACGAACAAAGGAATACAATCTACAACCACATACCCCATTAGCAACCCTAGACACAATGGCGGTTCACCCAGATTATCAAGGACAAGGTATCGCAAAACGGTTACTGAGGGAGGCACAAAAACAACTAAAGTCTTATGGTGGAAAATTAATTATCTACACGTTAAGCGATAAGCCAGCCAATAGATTGTATCAATCAGTTGGCGCAAAACTATGCTTTGGCGGATATATTGTTTACGGCTCAAGTCCCAAAAACTTAGTACCAACTTTTTCTCGAACTCAAATCAAAAAACAGTGCGAAGTAGCCCTTTTTTCAAAATTTAATCAAGAAATACCTTACGCCAAAAACGGAGACGAAAATTACTACGTAGGACAAAAGAAAAATATTGCACTTCTTCAAAACGTAACTAAAGTGGTTCAAGAACATATTTACCTACTAGATTTAAATTAGTTTTCAGACATGTCACCAGTTCACTTATATTGGCGTATAATTGGTGCCATACAACTTTTCGGAGGTTTTTATATTATGAAAAATAATCAATTCGCTATTAAAACAGTGGATCCCGCAACCGAACTCAAAGAATTACGAGCTATTCACTTTATCGATGATTCTGTTGATAAGTTAGAGAGCCCAATCGCAGTTTGGAAAGTGCTCTTACACAAAACTATTTTAGAAGCCAAAAGTGAAACGGTTTTTAAACAAAAATTAGATAATTATTTAGCTACCCCCACCACAACACTGGGAGATTTTTTGGAAAACACCCAACCAATCACTAATGAAGTCTTTTACTGTGTTGCTTTGCAGCTTTTGCAGTTCGATGTTGACACTGATTTTGAGCTTGACGAACCTTTGCAGGCTATGAAACGGATTCAACTACCGACTGTTTCTGACTTGATCCAGTCCAAAGCCGACCTGTTACACGCGTGGTATTTGCTTTTATGTACGCACACAAAAAATGGTCAAACTTATTTAGATAAATTAACGCAAGATGGCTATTTTGTGCCATTTTATGAGCAAGCCACAGAACCCCTCTTCTTTAACGGCAAGGCACAGGCTGTATTTGATCCCCATCAGTTAATTCGCGATGTTGTTTATGTGGAAGCCCCTTTGGATACCGATGAAGATGGCAAACGAGATTTACTCAAGGTAGAAATTCTTCGACCTCGTCAAACTGAACAGGGCTTTAAGGCACCTGTTTTATACACCGCTAGTCCTTATAATCAAGGAATCAACGATGAAGCCGGTAGCGCAATGATGCACAACGTGGATGTGCCGCTGGAGGAAAAAGAACCAAATGAGCTGACCTATGAAGATATTCACTATCAAGACGAACCAAAGCCCTTGCCAGCGAAACGTCAAATTGCAGGCGAACAAAAGGAAGCTGACGAGACCTTTGCGATGGAAGCTCCTTATACTTTAAACGACTACTTTCTCACACGTGGTTTCGCAGTTGTTTATGCCGCTGGAATTGGAACTAAAGACTCAGACGGGATTCGCGATACCGGAGCCGTCTCTGAAACTGTTTCGACAATTGCCGTTATCGAATGGCTAGCTGGCAATCGCACGGCTTTCACCAATAGAACCGATAATATTGCGATTAAAGCTTGGTGGTCGAATGGCAAAATTGCAATGACCGGTCGTTCTTACCTTGGTACCTTGGCCACTGCCGCTGCTACGACCGGAGTAGCTGGATTGAAAACTGCAATTTCTGAAGCCGCAATTTCAAGTTGGTACGATTACTACCGAGATGGCGGTTTAGTCGCTGCCCCAAATACCTTCCAAGGTGAAGATATGGATGTACTCGCAACTGAAGTCTTTAGTCGCATGCAAAAACCTGGTGACTATCTTAAGATCAAAGCCTTTTTTGATCAAGTTTTAGCCGCCATGACGAAAGATCAGGATCGCACGACTGGTAATTACAGTCACTACTGGGATACACGGAACTATCTGAATAACGTTAAAAACATCAAAGCTGACATGGTGATGGTCCACGGTTTAAATGACTGGAACGTCAAGCCTCGTAATGTGGGCAATCTTTGGAACGCACTTCGTGATGTACCTGTTGCTAAGAAATTAATCTTGCATCAGGGCCAACACATTTACATTAATGCCTTTCGTTCACTGGATTTCACTGATATGATGAATCTTTGGTTTAGTCATGAACTGTTTGGAATTGAAAATCATGCCAAAGAGTTACTTCCAGACGTTTTAATTCAAGATAACGTTGAACCAGAAACTTGGAACACGTATGAAGACTGGCAATCACCAAAGGATAACCACCAAATCTTCAATTTTGAAGCCAAAGAATTAGTTCCTGAAACAGTGCCAGTCCGAACCGCTGCCGCTTCATTCAGTGATCACCTAGATCCTGATACGTTTGACTTCTATAAGAAGCATCTTGATGTTTGGGAACGCGATTTATTAACCACCAACCACGATACAACTGGTGAGAACCGTTTGCGTGATAATCGCTTAATTTTCAAAACTAGTCAATATGATCAAGATACTTATATTGACGGTCGTGTTCAATTACAAATTCGGGTGGCAGTTAACGAACCATTTGGCATGTTGAGCTTCCAGTTGGTTGATTTTGGGGATGCCAAACGACTAACTGTCAATCCAACCATTTTGGCTTCTAAAGCTTTAAGTGGTACTTATGATTGGCGACGTGATAATCTTCGCGAGTTCACTTTGCAAAAAGAAGCCACACCTTGGAAGATGATTACGAATGGACATATTAATTTACAAAACCGCAAAAATAACTATAAAGTTGACGAACTGAAGGCCAATGATTTTTACGACTTGACGGTTGAATTGCAGCCTACTTTCTATCACTTGTTGGCAGGCCATCAACTTGGTTTAGTTGTGTATGCCACTGATTTTGGTACCACAGTTCGTGGTAACCAAGAACTGCAGTACTCGTTACAAATTAACAAGTGCAAAATGAGTTTACCAATTAAATAGTTGACAGTTTGCGTTTTGAATCGTTTAGTTATCGTAGCTAAACGGGTTTCAGAACCTAAAAACAGGCTGGAGGATTTTCCTTCAGCCTGTTTTCTTGTCCTTATTCATTTATTGGCCGCACGTGAATGATCTCGCCACTGGTAATTTTCAATTTCTGATTGTCCGTTTGCAATAGCAACGCACCGTCATCATCAATATCTGAAACGACACCTGTCACTGTGTTATTTTGAAACTGTACGCGAACATGATGTCCAATTACGGAAGACTTTTTTCGATATTGGGTCATGAAATCACCAGTTTGATAGGTTTCTAAATGGTTAAAAAAGTTAGTAATAAAGTCATTTACAAAAGCCGTTTGATCCTTGGCATCTGGCCGATTGCTGAGTGAAATAGCAACTTTTTGAAGCTCATCCGGAAAATTAGTTGTGCTTAAATTTACGCCAATTCCAATGACAACTCCTATAATTTGGTTAGTTACTGGATTTGTGATCGCTTCGGCAAGAATTCCACCCACTTTTCGATTTGCCAAAATCAAATCATTAACCCATTTAATTTGTAACCGGACCGGGAAATGTTTTTCAATGGCTTCCACACTAGCCACGGCAGTCATTGTAGTCAACAGCCCTGGGTTAAAGTTTTCAGCCGCGATTGGGATTAAAAAACTCACATACAGACCGCTATCTTTTGGTGAATAAAAATCGCGATTTAAACGCCCATAGCCACCGGTTTGATGATTCGCAATAAATACCTGCGGCTGCGTGATTCTGCCTGTTTGTTGACCCACACGTTTTGCTTCAGCATTGGTGGAATCAATCTGATCAAACGTATGCAATTGGATGGCTAACCCAGCTTGAATTAAGTTTTGTTCAACCATTTTTGAATCGAATTTGATAGCAACCGTCCCCTGTCTGCAATTTTGAGTTAATTCTACCAATTGATTGCCATTAGAACAAGAACTTAGGCAATCGAAAAACAAGGCAAAATATTTTTCCACCTTGCCGGGTTCCCATTATTTTTGTTATACTGCACCATATTAATCCTCAAAGAAAGAAGGCATCTTCATGAATTATGGTTTAATCGCACTTATTTTCGTTTTGAGTTTTGCATACATCACAATGAATACTATCCGCACACTATTGGAAATGAAGGGATATAAATTCTGGGCGTCCCTGCTATCAATTGCCGAAATTGTGACCTACGTTGTGGGTTTAAGCTTAGTATTAAGCAAACTCAACAATGTATTGAATATTGCTGCTTATGCCCTTGGTTACGCGGCCGGTATTTACTTTGGCACCTGGCTAGAAGATAAATTGCGCTTAGGGTTGTTGGACGTTAATGTGATTCTACCAAAAACTGATGAAAGTAAGCAATTTGCAGAAACCATTCGTGCTGAAGGCTATGGAGTCACCGTTAAAAATGCCCAGGGTCGTGAAGGAGCTCGCCTTGAGTTTGAAATTTTAACTCCCCGAAAACGGGAACAACATCTTTACAGTTTTATTGAGGATAATAATCCCGACGCGTTTATTATTTCCTACGAACCAAAATTCATCAAAGGTGGATTTTGGCGAAAAACAATGCGAAAACGGGCCCAAAATCGGAACCGAAATATTGAGTAGTTGCGGTTCTTTTGCTAGAATAAGGGTTAACTAAAACGAAATAGGGTGATCTGGTGAAACAAGGAACAAAAATTATCACATTGGATAACGGTTATCATTTGTGGACACATACAGACGGTGAAGATAGCAAAATTCATTTGCTAGCCTTACATGGTGGCCCCGGTGGCAATCATGAATACTGGGAAAACTTTCATGATGAACTCCAGAAACAAGGGTTAAATGTTCAGGTACACTATTATGACCAATTAGGGTCATGGTATTCTGATCAACCTGATTATTCAGATCCTAAAATAGCTGATAAGTATTTGACTTATGACTATTTCTTGAGTGAAGTTGAAGAAGTTCGTCAAAAACTCGGCATTGATCATTTTTATTTAATTGGTCAATCCTGGGGTGGCGCTTTAACCATGCTCTATGCGTTGAAATACGGCAGTCATTTGAAGGGTGCCATTATTTCCAGCATGGTTGATAATATTGATGAATATCTCGAACATCAAGATGCCATTCGTGACGAGGCACTCTCACCTAAAGACGCTCAGTTCATGCGCGATTGTGAAAAGAATGGCGACTGGCATAATGCCCGTTACCAAGAACTTGTTGAAGTTTTAAATAAGGGCTATGTGGATCGCAAACAGCCACCAGCAATTTCACATTTGGTGGATACAATGGCTGTTCCAGTTTACAACGCTTTCCAAGGTGACAATGAATTTGTTGTGACTGGAAAACTTAAAGAATGGGATATCCGCGATCAAATCCACAAGATCAAAGTGCCAACTTTGTTAACTTTTGGTGAACATGAAACCATGCCATTGAAATCTGCACAACGGATGGCACAAGCAATTCCTAATTCTCGTTTAGTCACAACACCAAACGGTGGCCATCATCACATGATTGATAACGCACCTGTTTACTTCAAACACCTTGCTGATTATCTTCGTGATGTTGAAAGTGGCAAATTCTAAATATCAAATTAAAAATCTGGAATTAAGTTACATTCGGAAATGACTCGGATGATAATCTTAATTTCAGATTTTTTGTGTTTTTAATAGTATTCCCCAATTTAGTTGAAAATTGTAGACAAAAGTGTGCTAAACTTTTAACAGCTTACAATTCAAGCAAAGTGACGGTCTCACCTTATGTGGACAAAATTAAAACAAGAGTTTATCTATGCCCTATGTTTTCTGTTTGCCATTTTTGGGTTATCTTTATGCCAGGATAATTTTCAAAATGTGCATCCTGTTGGCACAAAAACGATTGATCAAATTACAGTCGTTCAAAACAGGTACGGAAAGATAACCGGTTATCAAGGAAAAACAAGCGATGATAAGCATATTATACTAACTAAGAATGACTACCAAGCCTGGGCTAAGTCCGAAAATCTGGCCATTACAAGAACAATTTATCACCGCTATGATGATCGTTTAGCAGTCAAATCTTTAAAAGTTGATTGGCGATCTTTACCCCTCTTTCTTGGTGGTTCGCTCTTAGTTACCATAAGTTATTTAATTCGTCTTATTTTAAAAGGAATTGCCCATTTCAAATTGGGAAATCCAACTGTGCTATATAACTTGGTACATCTAGATCTTTTAATCACAGTACTTTTAGTATTGATAGGTTTAACCCAATGGAGCTACACCAACTATTTTGAGCCCTTAGCCTTTGACTTTTTTCAATCGTCAACTTATACCATTCCAACTAAGGCTAAAATCGTGAAAAAAAAGCAAACTAACATTAAAACCAGAACCCGTTATGGACAAGCTTCTTACACTACAAACAATCTTACCCTGAAATTTCAAAACGATTTGGGAATTGATCAAAGAGTTATCCGGGATGTGCCCACCTACTTTTATAATCAGCAAAAAGTAGGGAATTCAATGACAGTTCTCCCCTATGCAAACAATTCCGGTGGGATCAAAATTTCTTCGGTTTTGGTTACTTTGCCAAATGTGCTGCAATTTTTACTTATTGCTTTTGATCTCATTTTGATTTGGTATCTCCCAAACTTCTTTGTCAATTTATGGCATACGTCTAAACTAACGGTTAACCAGTCTCCGCCAAAAAAGTCTAAACATCCCGTATTTAGTGGATTGCTCATCTTATTGCTCGTTGTTTGTGCTATTGGCCAAGGTTTCATACAGACACGGCTTACAGTATCAGAATCGACCCCTAATTCGATTATCCAGACCCACCTAACCAAATCTCAAAATGAACTAAAAAGCGGAACAGAGAAAAATTTGGGTCTACACTTTCTGGTATTGGTGAATAACTAATACCGGTTTTTTGTCTGTTTTGAAAATCAGAAAAATAAAAAAGGACATCTGTCCTCTTTGTGCTACGATTTAATCGCCAAAACAAATCGAAAAGAGGAAATTCAGATGTCCCTAACTAATTCTATCTTATGCTTATTCGAAATAACAGACCCAAACTTAATTGTCACTGGTATTTCTAAAGAACGGTGTTCCACAAACCAACGTATTCATGTCGTCCATGCAACTTTGTCTTATCAACTTTTAAAGTGCCCACATTGTGGCCATAAAAGCTTAATTAAAAACGGAACTCACATGAGTCACCTGCGTTTAGGAACCTTATCCGGTGGTCGTTACGAAATGCATTTAAAACGTCAAAGATACCAATGTAAAGATTGTTCAAAAACCTGTGGTGCTAAAACTAAGTTGGTTAATCGTAACGAAACTTTCACACATAATATCAAACATCAAGTGATCGTTTTGGCACGCGATATGTTGACGAGTAAAGAAATTGCTAAACTTTGTGGAATTTCGCCAAGCAGTGTTCAACGAATCCTAAATGCCAATATTCACTTAGCCTATCGTGTTAAACATCTCCCAGAGAATCTTTGCTTTGATGAATTTCGTTCCTGTAATCACTGGATGTCCTTTAATTGTTGCGATGCCGTTAGTCATCGCCGAATTGTTACTTTAAAAGATCGGCTAAGTAAAGATATCATTGACTACTTTGAAGCTCGTTTTTCGGTTCAAGAACGTGCCCAAGTTCAATCAGTGACGATTGACATGAATGCTGAATATGGCAGCTTCATTCATCGCTTATTTCCCAATGCGGCCACGATTATCGATCGTTTCCATATTATTCAACTGGCTGGGCGTGCCTTAGATAATGAACGCACGCAGACCATTCGTACTATCCAAGATAAGCATTCACGAATTTATCATATTTTAAAATCTCAATGGCGTTTATTTCATCTTGATGAAATAAAAGTTAATGATTCTAAGGCTGTTTATTTACGCGGAATTAACGAGTATATGACACAACAAAACGCCATTGATTTAGCTCTAGACGCTTTTCCCAGATTTAGATCTGTGTATCAAACCTATCAAGGTATCTTAAGTGCCATACACCAAAAGGATGCTAATGCGTTCCAATCCTTACTTACTAACTACCAACCCACTAGTAATCAAATGGACATAACGATCAACACGTTTATCAAAAATGGTTCAGCCCTTCTAAACAGTTGTCGTTATCCATTTTCCAACGGTCCAATTGAAGGACTTAATCGTAAAATCAAGGCATTAAAGCGTAACTGTTTTGGTTTTCGAAATATTGACAACTTCTTTATCCGGATTAGTTTAATTCATGAGTAAACAAAAAGCACATTCACCGAAGTGAATGTGCCGTTCAAAATCTCCACCAATACGATTTGACAGAGACCCAAAAATTTCTCTGTTCCGTTTTACGTTTCTGGTCCTTATTTATCAATCCGTAATTTCTCAACATTTAATTCTTTATCAATCCAGTTGGTATAAAAACCGTCCTCATGACTGACAACGATCAAATTACCCTTGAATTTTTGTAAGGCTTCACTCAAAGCAGCTTTCGTTTCGTCATCCAAATGGTTCGTCGGTTCATCCATCACTAAAAAGTTAGACTCAACTAATTCCAACAAACAAAGCTTAACCTTTGTTTGCTCACCACCACTTAAAATGTGCATTGGCTTTTGGGTATCAGCCGCATTGATTCCGCATTTTGCAAGTTTGGTTCGAATAGTTTTGGGTAACATTGTGGGATACTTTTCTTGAATTGTTTCCAAAGGATTCAATTCAGGGTTATCCCAGATTAACTCTTGGCTGAAATAATTCACTTTAGAAGATGGAGAAAAGACTGTTGTGCCACTTAAAGCCGGAATTCTTCCTAAAATTGATTTAATTAAGGTTGATTTACCAGCTCCATTAAATCCAGAAAAGGCAATCTTTTCGCCGGCCGTCAAGCTAAAGGTAACTGGTTCAAGTAATTGACGTTTTCCATAACCCACAGCCAACTTTTTAACAGCGACGGCATTTTGTGAACCTGTTTCCAGATAGGGAAAATCAAAGTGTGAACGCAAATTCTCACTTGGTGGATCAATCCGATCTAGATGTGACAACATCTTTTCTCGAGACTTCGCCATTGTCGAATGAGAACCGGCCTTGTTCTTTCGAATAAATTTTTCAGCTTTTTCAATCACAACCTGTTGCTTCTCGAAAGCCTTCAATTGGGCCTCTTTTCGGGCATCCTTTTGTTTCATTGCGGCTTTGAAATTACCACGATATTTCGTGATTTTTCCAAACGCTACGTCACAAATACAGTTCGTAATTTCAGTCAAAAAGTCGTAATCATGGGAAATAACAATAAAGGCTCCCGTAAAGTTGGTTAAATAATTTTCTAGCCAGTCAATATGTGCAGTATCCAAGTAGTTGGTCGGTTCATCCAAAAGTAACACATCAGGATTCTGCAAAAGGAGTTTCGCCAAGATAATCTTTGACCGCTGTCCGCCACTCATTTCACTGACAATGTGATCACGACCAATATCGTCCAAACCCAGACCTGTCATGACACGAGCAATTTCCGTATCAATATCATAAAAGTTATTGGCTTCCAAGGTTTCTTGAATTCGGCCAGCTTTTTCTAATAGGTCATCATCTAAATTTTCGGCATAATCCGCATAGCACTTGTCCATTTTATCTTTCAAGGCAAATAAATGGGCATACGCCGTAGTCAAAAATTGATAAAGGGTATCGCCATCTGGAATATCCGCATACTGATCCAAATAACCATAAGTGACCTTATTTTGCCACTTCACACTGCCTTCATCAGGTAAAATTGTCCCTGTTAAAATTTTAATTAAGGTACTTTTCCCTGCCCCGTTTTGACCAACAATCCCCATATGATCTTGTTTGTTCAGTTCAAAACCGGCATCGTCATATAATTTTTTATCCGCAAATCCATGGGATAAGTTTGCTACTGATAATATACTCATAATTCTCACTTTCTATCCGTTCCTAAAACAACTAATAACAACCGTATCACAAAGGTCTAAACACCGTCAACTAAGGCAATTCACCAGCCAATCACACTTTTTAAAAAGATAGTGCTTACAATTTCATCAGGGCTAGCTTTTAACTGGTGCTCAAATTATTTTCAAATATAGATTATGCTATACTATTGTTATTAAATTAATCATACTTTAGTAAGGAAGTTTTCTATCATGAACGTTCGTGAAATTGATCACCTTGTTTTAACAGTTACTGACATCGAAAAAAGTCTGCGTTTCTATCATGAAGTTTTCGACATGCCAATCTTAACGTTTGATGCCGATCGAAAAGCCGTTCTTTGTGGCAAACAAAAAATTAACTTTCAGCTTGTCGACGAACCACATGAACCCGTTGCTGATAAACCAACACCGGGTTCTGCTGACCTTTGCATTGTGGTTAAAGACAAACTTCCCGAAGTGATTAACCATCTCAAGAGTTATTATGTCGACATTATTGAAGGACCAGTTCAAAAAACTGGCGCTCACGGCAAACTCACTTCCGTCTATGTCCGTGATCCAGACGCCAATTTAATCGAAATTAGTAACTACTAGTTTCACTTAAAAAAGCTTTTGGCAAAGTTAGCTAATTCGGGTCTCTGTCAAATCGTATTGGTGGAGATTTTGAACGGCACATTCACTTCGGTGAATGTGCTTTTTGTTTACTCATGAATTAAACTAATCCGGATAAAGAAGTTGTCAATATTTCGAAAACCAAAACAGTTACGCTTTAATGCCTTGATTTTACGATTAAGTCCTTCAATTGGACCGTTGGAAAATGGATAACGACAACTGTTTAGAAGGGCTGAACCATTTTTGATAAACGTGTTGATCGTTATGTCCATTTGATTACTAGTGGGTTGGTAGTTAGTAAGTAAGGATTGGAACGCATTAGCATCCTTTTGGTGTATGGCACTTAAGATACCTTGATAGGTTTGATACACAGATCTAAATCTGGGAAAAGCGTCTAGAGCTAAATCAATGGCGTTTTGTTGCGTCATATACTCGTTAATTCCGCGTAAATAAACAGCCTTAGAATCATTAACTTTTATTTCATCAAGATGAAATAAACGCCATTGAGATTTTAAAATATGATAAATTCGTGAATGCTTATCTTGGATAGTACGAATGGTCTGCGTGCGTTCATTATCTAAGGCACGCCCAGCCAGTTGAATAATATGGAAACGATCGATAATCGTGGCCGCATTGGGAAATAAGCGATGAATGAAGCTGCCATATTCAGCATTCATGTCAATCGTCACTGATTGAACTTGGGCACGTTCTTGAACCGAAAAACGAGCTTCAAAGTAGTCAATGATATCTTTACTTAGCCGATCTTTTAAAGTAACAATTCGGCGATGACTAACGGCATCGCAACAATTAAAGGACATCCAGTGATTACAGGAACGAAATTCATCAAAGCAAAGATTCTCTGGGAGATGTTTAACACGATAGGCTAAGTGAATATTGGCATTTAGGATTCGTTGAACACTGCTTGGCGAAATTCCACAAAGTTTAGCAATTTCTTTACTCGTCAACATATCGCGTGCCAAAACGATCACTTGATGTTTGATATTATGTGTGAAAGTTTCGTTACGATTAACCAACTTAGTTTTAGCACCACAGGTTTTTGAACAATCTTTACATTGGTATCTTTGACGTTTTAAATGCATTTCGTAACGACCACCGGATAAGGTTCCTAAACGCAGGTGACTCATGTGAGTTCCGTTTTTAATTAAGCTTTTATGGCCACAATGTGGGCACTTTAAAAGTTGATAAGACAAAGTTGCATGGACGACATGAATACGTTGGTTTGTGGAACACCGTTCTTTAGAAATACCAGTGACAATTAAGTTCGGGTCTGTTATTTCGAATAAGCATAAGATAGAATTAGTTAGGGACATCTGAATTTCCTCTTTTCGATTTGTTTTGGCGATTAAATCGTAGCACAAAGAGGACAGATGTCCTTTTTTATTTTTCTGATTTTCAAAACAGACAAAAAACCGGTATTAGTTATTCACCAATACCAGAAAGTGTAGACCCGCTAATTCTAACCAGCCAAAAGCTTTTTTCTATTTTCGTACTTGTCCGTTTCCACGAATCACATATTTAGTTGACGTGATTTCATTAAGGCCCATTGGTCCACGGGCATGCAATTTTTGAGTACTAATGCCGATTTCAGCACCAAATCCAAATTCATAGCCATCCGTAAACCGGGTCGATGCATTCACATAGACAACCGCTGCATCAATTTCTTTGGTAAATTGCTCGCTGTGTGCATAGTTGTTTGTAATAATGGCTTCACTATGCTTGGTATTATAACGATTTATATGGTCGATTGCCTGATCCAAATCATCAACCACTTTTATAGCCATAATATAATCGTTGTATTCTGTTCCCCAATCTTCTTCAGTTGCCAAACTAATATCGGGTAAAATTGACTTTGCCCGTTCATCCCCGCGTAAATCAACATTAAACGGCTTTAAGGCTTTAGCAACCATTGGTAATAGCTCCTCAGCCACTGCCTCATTTACCACCAATTTTTCCATGGCATTACATACCGAAGGGCGTTGTGTTTTGGCATTCACAATAATATTTGTGGCCATTTGTAAATCAGCCCCCTCGTCGACATAAACATGACAATTACCTGCCCCTGTCTCGATTACCGGGACTTTAGCCTTTTGAACAACCATTTGAATAAACTTGGCACTTCCTCGAGGAATTAACGCATCCAAATAGGCTGTCAGTTGCATTAAAGCGGTCGCCGTTTCATGGGAAGTATCGGTAATAAGTTGAATACTATCCTCTGCAATTGTTTCGGTCTTTAAGGCAGTTCGTAGCGCCGTCACAAGCGCCTGATTAGAATGAATGGCCTCTTTACCGCCACGTAAAATGACCGCATTCCCGGATTTAAACGTCAATCCAGCTGCATCAACCGTTACGTTTGGCCGTGCTTCATAGATCATACCAATCACACCTAATGGTACCCGAACTTGGGAAATATCCAATCCCGTTTCGGTAGTCCATCCCTTCAGAACTTCACCAATTGGATCGGCCAATCCCGCAACTTCTTCCAAGCCATCTGCCATGCTAGCAATACGGTCATCATCAAGTTTTAAACGATCCAACATAACTTTTTTAACACCATTTTTTTCGGCATCCTGCATGTCAATTGCATTTGCTTTTAAAATAGCATCTGAACTTTTTCGTACTTCTCGTGCCATAGCCTTCAAAACTTGATTTTTTTTGATTGTTGATAATTGGGAAAGCTGTTGTTCTGCATTTTTTGCATTTTGACCCATCTGCGTTAATGTGATCATGCTAGTCCTTCTTTCGTGACAACTTCTTTTGGTTCAAAAAGGGTTCCAACTGGATCGCCCGCCAAAATATTATAGATAATTCGTGGATTCTTGCCATTTGCCAGTATCATTTTTTGATGATTTTTCAAAATTCGTTTGGCAGCCTTTAGTTTCGTAACCATTCCGCCTGTTCCAAACTTTGTGCCCACACCGCCGGCAGCCTGAATAATCGACCCATCAATGTTTGTAATCGTGTGGTACAACTCAGCGCTTGGATTAGACAAAGGATTTCCTGAATAAAAGCCATCAATATCAGACAACATGATCAACAAATCGGCATCAATCAAATTTGCAACAATGGCAGACAACTGATCATTATCACCAAACTTGGTTTTGTGATCCAATTCATCAACTGAAACTGTATCGTTTTCGTTTACTATTGGGATCACATTCATTTTTAATAACTCTTGAAAAGCGTTGAACACATTCTTTTTACTTTGGGGATACACTAGTACATCCCGTGTCAGTAGCATTTGGGCTACTGATTTACCATAGTGCTGAAATTCACGCTCATAAATGCCTAATAACTCGCCTTGTCCCACAGAAGCAACTGCCTGTTGAGCTGGAATTGTATCTGGTCTTTTTGACAAACCCAGTCGTCCCATCCCCACACCAATTGCACCTGAAGAAACTAAAACAACCTCCTTGCCTTGGTTTTTTAAGTCGCTCAATACAAACGCGAGACGCTCAATTGAACGCAAATTTAATTTACTGGTGTCTTGATACAACAGCGAGCTAGTTCCAATTTTAATTACAATTCTCTTTGCATCTAAATTTCGTTTATTCATGCTGCCACCATTTCATTTTAAAAGTTTCATTTCGTTATTAATCTACACGCGTACTATCATACCGGAATTCACGAATTTGTCCAAGTATTCGTCTTCGCTTGTATGTATCAAAATTTAGTAGATAGGGCTCTAACTAGTTAAAGCCTAATTTTTTTGATCATTATTTACCGTTCCGATGTTGACGTGGGGCCGTGTGAGGTCGCTTGCGAACCGTCTGTTAAGACTACTGCCCGGAGACGGGCATCTGCAAAATTTATCCATGCTGTGCCTAAAACATCTGCAATCAATGCCTGGTATTGAATCATTAAATTCTTTTCCACATCACATAAATCGTGACTCTCCTTTAAAACTTCCATAATTTCTATGCCGTTACCTCCTAAATTTTTGACTCTTATACCTAATTAGAAGGTTATCGGCCTTCTCTTTATCTGAAAAGATTTACTTTCGCTTTTCTACTCAAACTTTACATTAATACTTCGTTTTATCCGGAATACAAAAAAGTTGGCTACTTAAAAGTAAACCAACTTTTGATTTGTTCCAAAATACTTAGATTAATAATTTTTTTGCATCAAAATCGGGCTCCAACAAATACTTAGCATCAAATTCAGGATCCTGTGAAGTTAAGATCTTAGGACCATCATTTGTAACAACTAAAGTGTGTTCGTACTGACAACTTAAACTGCCGTCCATAGTTGTGACAGTCCAACCATCAGGAGCAGAAGTATCACAACGCCAATCACCTGTATTAACCATAGGTTCGATTGTGATCGTCATGCCAGCCTTTAAACGTAAGCCACGGCCTGCATCACCGTAGCCAGGAACCATTGGATCTTCATGCATTGTTGGCTGAATACCATGACCAACGAATTCACGAACATCACCGTAACCATTTTCGTCTTCAATGTAATGCTGCATTGCATGACCAATGTCACCAATTCGATTGCCAGGAATGGCTTGATCAATTCCAAGATACAACGCTTTTTTAGTGACATCCATTAAATTCTTAACTTCATCACTCACATTGCCAACCGCATAAGCCCAACAAGAATCAGACATATACCCATCCACACTAACCACGGTATCAACTTTAACCAAGTCACCATCTTTAATTAAAAGATCTTTTCGTGGAAAGCCATGGCAAACTTCATTGTTAACACTGACACAAGTAGCATATTCATAGCCTTCAAACCCTTTTTCTTCAGGTTTAGCATTGTTTTCAGCTAAATAACGTAACGCAAATTTTTCAATATCCCAACTTGAAATTCCGGGTTTAATAATCTTTCGTAACCCAATATGCATGCCAGCCAAAACGGCACCAGACTTTTGCATTCCTTTAATTTCTCGTTCTGATTTTAATGTGATCATTTCACTATCTCCCAATTTTTTAATTCATCAATTCTATCTTAGCACAAGTCAAACGTTTGGTTCAGTTGAAGCCGTTGTTCACAAACAATTATGCTTTGCTAGTGCACGTCTCTACCAAGAAAATCTTGCCAATCTGGCGCCCAAACGATGCCCATTGACTTTTCACCCGTATGGACACCCATAAATGGGCCAATCTCACCAGTTTCAATTGTGGCCGTTTGATATTGGTTTCTTATTTCCGATTGCCATTCCTGATTCAATTCACTATTGTTGGCATCCAGTACACTAATTCTTTGCTTAACTGAACTGTTCAATAGTTTTTCATCCATCATTAATTTCACTTTTTTAAACGCATTATCCATATGATGGGCATTCGTCACAAGGGCCAATCTCCCGGCTTTATTAAACGTTAGGATTGTACGTGTGCCCAAAATCGCCCCAATCAATGGAGAACGGCTCATAATACGGCCTGTTTTGGATAACGCACGCATATTATAAACAACAAGCAGAAAATGGGTTGCTTCTTGTAACTTCTTAACTTGTTTTAAAATATCATGAACTGAATAGTTTTGATCAACAAGGGCCGCGGCAAGTAAGGCAAGGTTACCTTCTGCAGCGCATGCCATCATTGAATCAATGGCATAAACGTCTAAGTCCTTGACGGAAGGTGCGAAAGCCTTCAAATTGGTAATAAACCCGCTAAGCCCACCAGAAACACCCACACAGATTGCGGCCTCATACCCTTGATGGGCAAGGTCGGTAAAGACGCCTTGCATTTCACTCATGGCAACTTGTGAGGCGGTGGCAACTGTTTTATCATTTCTGAGTCTTTTATAGAATTCAGAAGATGATAAATCAACTCCTTCTCGATAAAGATGATTACCAAAAAGAATGGGTTGATTGATCACGATTAAATGAAACTGACGAACTAATTTTTCAGGAATATTAGCGGAACTATCGACAACAACCGCAATTTTCATTTTGTCACCTAGTCTCCACTTTGGAATCCAAATATTTTGTTAACTTGTCTTGAGGGTAAAAGCCGGTGACTTTTTCAACGGCCTTCCCATCACGAAACAAAACTAGTGCTGGAATACTCATGATTTTATACTTTTCGGCAATTTCTTGTTGATGGTCAACGTTGAGTTTACCGAATTTAATTTTACCTTTGTAGTTAGGTTCGAGCTGATCAAGGACAGGTTCAAGCATTTTGCAAGGCCCGCACCAAGGGGCCCAAAAGTCAACAAGAACAAGCCCATCAGCCGTTTCTTCATCAATATTGTAACTTGTAATGGTAACAGCCATGTCATTTCCTCCGTTTGTGAAGCTTATGAATGAATTATAGCATAATGAAAAAAAGTGAGCGGATTGCAGCGTTTGGCTTACCAATATAATTGTGCCGCTAGCGGGATCGTGATCCTGCGGTTAGGCATGATTATATTGGTAAGTCTGCCACAAGGAGCTGTCCTAAAAAAGTGAGCGGATTGTGGCGTTTAGTCCTATCGAGATAAGCGTGCCGGTCAAGCGATCGTGATCGCGCGTTTAGGCATGATTATCTCTATGGGTCTGCCACAAGGAGCTGTCCTAAAAAAGTGAGCGGATTGTGGCGTTTAGTCCTATCGAGATAAGCGTGCCGGTCGAGCGATCGTGATCGCGCGTTTAGGCATGATTATCTCGATGGGTCTGCCACAAGGAGCTGTCCTAAAAAAGTGAGCGGAACAAGGCGCTTTGCCACATAATCATAAGTGAGATGGAGGCGGGATCGTAATCCCGCAGGAATCTTGCTTATGATTATGAGGCTGCCTGGTGAAGCTGTCCTAAAAAAAGTGAGCGGAACAAGGCGCTTTGCCGCATAATCATCATTTTTGCACTTTCACCCGGACATAATGTACGACCAACGTTATCAAAACAGCGGCCACAACAATGCCGGCAAAAATCCCAGACGGAATTTCCCAACCAATTAATGGAATGGAGACAAATAGCTTAATTCCAATAATCGCAATTAAAAAGTAAGCCATGGTTTCCAGCTCTGGTATTTTACGCATGACATTCATAATGACTTCTGCGATTCCCCGCATACACAAAATTCCAATCATGCCACCAAGCAAGACGATAACAGGATTAGACGAAATTGCTAGTGATGCCAAAACAGAATCTACTGAAAATATAATATCCATCATTTCAATTTGAAGAACTACCGACCAAAATAACGATAAGTGACCTTCTTTTTTTAATGTAACCTTTGAAGAAGACTCTTTCTTTTTTTGTTTGGGCGCAAAATAGCGATACACCATATAAAGGAGATAGAGTGCCCCAATTATTTTTATTTCCCAGATGTGAATGAGATACGTACCAATTCCAATGACTAAGAAACGAAATATATAGGCTCCCCAAAGTCCATAAAATAGAGATTTCTCTCGTTCTTTTAAGTTCGTTAAAGCTTGTGTTTGAGTTGCCAAAACAACGGCATTGTCAACCGACAATAAACATTCAATCATGATCAGTGACAAAATAATCATCCAGTCACTGCTAGATGTTAACACCGTTTCCCAATTATGCAGATTAAAAAAAGGGCCATATAGTTTTGAAAGTAATTGCATCGTTAGTGCTCCTTTCCATGCATAAAATAATACCACAACCAACTCAAACCAACGTAAATATTCTTCAATTTAAACTTTCTTTTCTTTCCTACATAGACGCACGGGCCACGATGGACTAAAATTAGCTTAAATGAACTTTAGAAATTTCCAGTGAGGCTACAACAATGATTTCCGAAAAAAAGATTAATTCACAGCATACCTGGGTCGCCATTAACCAACCGACGCAAGCTGAAATTGCAAAAATTATTCATCATTATCAAGTAACTGAAGAAATGTTAGGTTATGCCATTGACCCTAATGAACGCGCTCGGATTGAAACTGATCGTGATGCCAACATTTTTCTTATCATTTTTGATGTCCTATCAAAGGATATCACCGATAGTGGTAGTACCGAACCAATTGGGATTATGTTGGTTAATGATTATATTTTGACCTTCACGCGAACTTCAACCGAATTTGTAGAGAAGCTCTTTGATCAACAACTGTCTTCTGCTTTGGCCCATGCTAAAAATGAAGTCACGCCTTTAACAATTATTTTTCGGACATTATACAAACTATCTGTCCAATATTTCGACGCTGTGACCAACATTAATCGGCAGCGACAACAGATTCAAAAAACCATGCTTCATCGAATTTCTCGCCGTTCAATTTCAGATATGCTTCATCTTGAAACTAGTTTGGTTTATTATTTAACTTCATTGAAAACAAATAATGCCCTTTTAACTAGTATGAATCGGATGCAAGAGATTCAAATGACCAAGGATCAACACGAACAACTTGAAGATGTCATAGTTGAATCCCAACAGGGAGAAGAAATGGCCCAGTTAGCAACAGATATTATTGAACGGGTTGCAAGCGCCAATTCAAACATTTTGGACAGTGACCTAAACAATACAATGAAATTTTTGACAGTCTTCTCAATAGTCCTAGCTGTCCCTTCAATTGTTTTTGGCTTCTTTGGTCAAAATGTGTTAATTCCTTTCAGTCATTCTGTTTTAGGCTGGGAGATTACCATTTTTATTACAATTATTTTGATTTTAATTGTTCTTTTAGTTTTGAACTTCAATAACTTTTTTAAAAAATAATTTTTGATTAAAAGCGTATTTAATTCATAGAGTTTGATTTAGCGCTGATTCTGGCAATTTTCATATGTTAAACTTAAATTAATAAATACGTAATTACATAAGGAATGAAAATATGATGCAAAAGAAAAATACCCTTCAAATAGCAAGTTTAATCACCTGGTTTATTCTCTTGGTCGGTATGATTATTTTGCTGCCCAACTCGTTAAGCTGGAATTCCAGCTTTAGTCAACAATTGCCTACAAAGGACGCCCCTAGTGCCACCATAGTGTACACAAATTCAAATGGTACTCTAAGTACAAAGCAGCGGAAAGCTATTCAAGAAAATCAGAAGAAACTAAAAGCTAACCAAAAGTTTCTAGGACTTAAATCAATCGAAGCTGGAAATGATTCTAATGCCGCCCATCGGCTAAACTCAACTGATAAGTCAACGGAACTCAGTATTCTTCATTTTAAAGAATCTCAAAAACAGTTTCATATCTTAATTCCCCAGATTTATAGCCTAATCCAAACAACGGGAGTTCATGCGTACATAACTGGTAATGATGTGCTTCAAATTGCCCGTGTACAGGCTACGCAGGCGGCCAATAAGCTTGTGATTGTTATTAGTTGCATTCTCATTGTGCTCATTCTTGGTCTAATTTTCCGTTCGGTTTTGGTGCCTTTAATTACCCTATTACTTTCTGGGATTATTTATCTATCAAGCTTTTCAATCGCGACACTGGCAACTCGCTTCTTAAGTATGCCTTACACAGCGTACACGAATACAATCATACTGGTGGTAAGTTTCGGTTTATTTCCAATCGCTGCAACTGTTTTTTATCGTTTCTATTGTGACCACTATGAAAACCAGAATGCAGTTAGAAAGAGTTATTGGGATTCTTGGCTACCCACCTTACTTAGCATTGTGCCAATAATTGCGCTAAGTAGTTTATTGCTTTTAGCAAGAAATACTACTCTCCGTTCTCTTTGGATACTATCCGTCTCCATCACTTTAGTTTGGATAGCCTTTTACACCTTGATGCCGGCTTTCACCGAATTTCTAGATGATCTGTTTTTCTGGCCTGGAAATGGAAAAAGTCTTAATCCTAGTTTCAGTTTCTGGCATTCAAGTGCTATTTTAGGTAAAAAGCGTTCCCTAATTAGTTTGATAAGTATTTTCATTCTCGTTTTGCTAGTCAGTTTGATTAAAATGACACCGTTAAACTGGTCCAGCGTGGTTGACACACCATTCTCAAGTCAGGCAAAAGTTGGCGCGTCGGTGATTACTAGTCACTATCCAGTTGGTAAAGTCTCGCCAATCACAATTACGCTCACCAACAAACAACCAATCACAACTACAAAAAATATGGCAACTCTCAATCAGCTAACACAAAAACTAAAGGCAAATAAGAATGTGGCCAACGTTTATTCAGTAGCCCAGCCAAGTGGTATTTCACTGACCAATTTGTATGTCAACAAGCAGCTAGCTTCCGTTACCAGTCAACTTTCGGCGGCTAATCTTAATTTGACCAACACTCAAAAATCTCTAAAAAAATCACAAAAACAATTAAAAAACTTAAATCTAACTTCTGCACTCAAGCAGTTATCAAAAAATGCGACTAATTTGAGTAAAATTCAGTCACAAAGCTCACAAGTTGCCAATCAGGCCGACGAATTAACCACTGACATTACAACTATGCAGTCGCAACAAGCTGAAATTGACCGCGCAATTCGTTCGGGAAAGACTTCTAGAAATTCAACAGGCATTCAACGGGCGTTGTCTTCTTTGAGTACCCACAATAAAAACCTGATTAGTGACTTAAAAACACTACGTCATAATATTGGCGTGGTTAGTTCGAATAATAACGTCATCGCCGACAACATTTCTCAAGTTGAAGATGATCAACAAAGCGTTACTGATGATTTTGATAAAGTCCAATCCGTACTTAAAACTACCGGTGTTGCCCTAACAAAGGACAGTAAAAACGTCCAAATTGCTCAGCAGAACTTAATTGGGGAACAAAGTTACTTAGATAATTTGAGTAAATCTGGAATTCTTAACGTGCTCTATATGACTTCTGTAGATTTAAGAACTGATCCAATGAAAAATGCACTTAGTCAATTCAATGAATCTAACAATAAGGAAACCACCATTTCAGTTGTACTCAACAAAACAACGGCTTCAATAAAAGCGACCAGCACTTTGAAACAAGTACAACAACTGACTAATGCAACCTTATCAGGAACTTCTTTATCGAAAAGTTTTCTGCACTATTCAGGAGAAACGGTTGATGTGGCAAAAAAACAGCAGGCTTTGAATCACGATCTCACTCATCTGGTTCCATGGCTAATTGGTTTGGTTATTTTGTATCTTTTGATCATTTCACAATCGTTATTCGCCATTTATGCAAGCATCAGTCTCTTAATTACATTTTGGGGTGGTCTTCAATTAACAAATTGGTTCTCAAACCTACTTTTGAAAACCCCACTGTTAGCTGATGTTCCCATAATTTCTGGCTTGATTGTAAGTTGCTTAAGTCTGGGAATTCTTATCCCCATAATTTTGAGAACAACTCGTGCAACTACTGATAATTACTTAAGCGCAATTAATTTCTTCGACCCGTTACTAATTTTAATCGGTATTATGACTTTAATTCCACTACTAGCATTAGGGTTTACACAATTACTTTCTTTTATTCAAATTGCCTTAATCGTATTTATTTCTCAACTGGTTTGGGGATTACTCTTTCCAATTGGCATCACAGCTGCACTTCACCTATCCTATGATAAAAATTAAAGTTTCCATCACAAAAAGGCATCGCCACTTAAAGCGATGCCTTTTTAATTACCCAATTTTCTTAGCTCTTTTTCTTTGTACCTTAAGTTCCATCACCCAAGTAGTGACAGGAATTGTCAAAATCACACCAACAAACGAAATTAAAATCATTAGTAACTCTGACACAAAAATCTTATTATTCACAAATTCGCCCCACGTATAATTTAGCCGTTCAAACCAGATGAACAATCCTAAAAAGCCACCAAAGAAACCAAAAAACAACGTGTTAAACGTGGTACCAATAATCTGTCTACCCACAGACATACCATCTTTAAATAAACGAGTTACCGGAATTTCAGGGTTTTGGCTCAGAATTTCACCTAACCCGGCTGAAATTGCAATGGCCGCTTCGGCAATGGCTCCCAAACTACTTAAAATGGTGGTTGCAATCGACACATCCAAAAATTTGATTCCAACCAGTAATGACATTCCTTCAAGGTCTTCAGTATTCTCATTGCCAAATCCTTGAACCACAGCCCAGTGCTCCATTGGAATGATGAGCAAAACCACCAACACCATAACCAAAACTGACCCATAAAAAGCTGTTTCAGTTGTTAGCGGATCATCATCCCCTAAATAAATTGTCACAGCCAGGATGATCACGGCATTTAATAAAGTTATTCCCAGAATCGGAAAATTGAGTCCAATTAAAACGACCGTCATAAAAATTAAGGCAAAGTTAATTACCAAACTCAGAAATGACTTTAGTCCTTGTAACCCACCAACCAAAACCATTGCCACAAAGAGAATCAGCACCAACACTGAAATTGTGCTCATGCGCGGTCACCTCTTTTTAATAAACTACTTGCAAACCAACTGGCAGCAGGGATGGCTAAAACAATACCAATACCACTAACCAAGCTTTGAACCATTCCTAATGACATATTCATGGTGAAGGCATAACCCCAGCTATCGCCATTGCGTAAATAAAGCACCATCATCGCAAAAGTATCTGCCATAAAGATTAAGAAAAGTACATTAATCAAAGGTCCCATTATGGATTTACCAATCTCCCGGCCAGATAGAAACAACTGACGGCGCGTCAAATCAGGCGTTTCTCGGTGGACCGCAAACAGACTAGAAATTATATCTGTGGATTCATCCATAACTGCACCCAATGAACCCAAAATTGTTTCTGCAATAAACACTGGTTTAGGACTTTGAGTCACATACTCCATTGTTTCAAAATGGAGTCCTTGATCATGCGTTAGATTGAGAACAATTAAAGTTACTAACACCGATCCCAATGTTCCTAAAATCGTCGCTCCAAAAGTAACCACCATCTGCTTGGTTTTACCAAGCACTAAAAATAGCGTTAAACCGGCAAATCCAAAGGCTAAAACTCCAAAAATTTCTAAAACGTTGGTGCCTTGCAATAATACATCGAGTTTAATTGCCAAGAAAAATAGGACACCGTTTAGTAATACGCTTAAAAGTGCCATAAATCCGCTAATTTTCATCGTTAGCAATAATAGGCTAATTGCCAACAAGCTTAAAAACACAATTGACGTGTCGCGTTTCAAGTCCGTAATCGTCGCTTGTAGTTTATGATCCGACTTTTTTTGCACAGCCAAAAAAATTTGCTGGTTCTTACGATATGCTTGATCCATTGCGTTAGAAGCAGAAAACGTGTTCTGAACATTTAGTGTTTTGTTTCGATACTGTCCATTTAAAACTCGGACTTTTAAAATCTGATTTTGTGAATAATCGTGATTATGAAAATTATCCACCTGCTTAATCCTTTTTTCGTTAGTCACCTTAATGATCTGACCAACTGGAGCTTTATACAAAGCTGCATTATGTTGTGTGGCAAAACACAGCAACCCACCAATCACAATTACAAATAAGATCGTAAACCAACTCACCTGATATCTGGGTTGAACTTTACTCACAATACATTCATCTCAATCCTAAAACTTTACTTGATTTTCTTGATCATTTTATGATGGGCAATTCCTGCTTCCATCACTTGATCGCCCACAACCTTAAATCCATTTTCTAAATAGAATTTTTGAGCGTGGTCTTGAGCAAAGAGCCATACCTGAGCCACCTTGTTGCTTTTAGCGTCTTTTTCAATCGCACTAAAAATTTGTGAAGACAGGCCCTGCTGTCGATATTCTTTGAGCGTACAAACCCGTTGCACCAAGGTTCCCTCCTTCGTTGCAATGACCCTTGCTGTGGTTACTGGTTTGTTTTCGATGTAGCCGACATAATACAAACATCGGTTTTCATTTTCATCCTGTTCAATGCTAGCATCAATTTTCTGCTCATGAATAAACACAGCCGTCCTGCTTTTCATACTATCATCATAGACTGCATTACCGTTACCAAACGCTGTTTTTATTTCCATAATCTATCACCTATCAAAAATTCCTTTTATTTTTGAATTATAAACTCTTTGACGGTCTAAAAACAAACTCAACCTAAATTTAAGCATTTGCTTAATAAAATTATGTTAAAATGACTCTATATTTGTGAATCAAATCGTAAGGAAAAAAAGATATTCACAGGAAGGTTAGCAATCAAAAAATGAAGCAATTTATTTCAAAAATCAACACCCGAATGGGCTTTTTCTTTCTTCTAGTATTCCTTTTCTGGTTGAAAACACTTCTCGCCTATTTCGCCGATTTTTCTTTAGGGGTTTCCGGCGTTTTTCAATGGTTTATCATGCTAATAAATCCCTTGGCAACTACCTTCTTACTATTCGGCCTTGCGCTGTACGCGAAGCGAGCCAAGTTTTTTTATCCACTGATTATATTAATTGATTTTGGAAATTCTCTTTTACTTTATCTCAATGTCATTTACTATCGTGAATTTTCCGATTTCATGACAATCAATACAATGCTAGGGTATTCCAAAGTAGATCAGGGATTAAGTGGGAGCTCATTAGCGCTAACGCAGCCCCATGATTTGCTATTTTGGTTGGACCTCGTTATTATTTTAGTTTTGATGCTCATGCGCAAAATCAAATTTGACAGAAATCCTTTACCAAAACGACTCGGATTCCAAGTAACTTCACTTTCGGTTCTTCTCTTTGGTTTTAACTTAATGTTCGCTGAAATTGATCGTCCGCAATTAATCACGCGAACTTTTGATCGCACCTACATCGTAAAGTACCTCGGACTTGATGCGTTCACAGTTTACGATGGTGCCAAAACGGAACAAACGAGCAAAATGCGTTCCAGTGCAACTAAGAGCGAACTTAAAACCGTTAAAAAATATGTCCGTAGTCATTATGCAAAATCCAATAAAAAATATTATGGCATCGCCAAAGGTAAAAATGTCATTGTCATTCATTTAGAAAGTTTTCAACAATTTTTGATTGATGACAAGGTTGAAGGTCAAACTGTCACACCGTTTTTGAATAAAATTTATCACAGCAAGAGCACCTACTCATTTTCGAATTTCTTTAATCAAGTTGGTCAAGGAAAAACCAGTGATGCCGAAAACATGCTCGAAACCGGCACGTTTGGGCTGTCTCAAGGCTCCTTGTTTGCCCAGCTTGGTACCGATCAAACTTTCCAAGCGGCTCCAGCCATTTTAAAACAAGAACAAGGCTATTCTTCAGCTGTTTTCCATGGTAATGTAGCCAGTTTCTGGAATCGTAACAACGTTTATAAGAATATGGGTTATCAGTACTTCTTCTCCGCTAGTTATTTTGATACGTCAGGTGATAAATCGACCGGTTATGGCTTAAAGGATAAGTTACTCTTTAAGGATTCCATTAAATACTTGCAGTACTTGCAACAGCCGTTTTACGCTAAATATATTACAGTTTCCAACCATTTTCCGTTTGACTTAGATAAAGAAGATTCCAGTTTTAAAGTTCCAGACACAGGCAATACTTCTGTAAATAACTATTTCAGAACGGCAAATTATCTTGATCAATCTGTCAAAGAGTTCTTCACTTTCTTAAAGAAGTCAGGCCTTTATGATAACTCTGTAATTATTTTATATGGCGATCATTACGGGATTTCTAACTCAGCAAATAAGAATTTAGCCAAGACCTTTAGTCAAGATTCCAGTCACTTCAAGTCATACGGCAGCGACCCCGTCGATAATTGGACGGATTGGGATAATACTCAGTTGCAGCGTGTACCTCTCATGATTCATGTCCCTGGTGTCAAAAATGGTGGCATTAACAAAGAGTACGCGGGCGAAATTGATGTTCTTCCAACTCTTTTGCATCTTCTTGGGATCAACTCCAAGAAATACATGTTATTTGGAACGGACCTTTTCTCATCACAACACGATCAAGTGGTTGCTTTTAGAAATCAGGATTTCATTACACCAAACTACACCTCGATCAGCGGGACTATTTACGATAACAGTACCGGCCAGATTGTGACGCCGAATAAGACTTTGAAAAAGCAAATTGCAAAGGATCAGAAAAAAGTTAACAAGCAACTTAGTATGTCTGACTCGTTAAACGAGAAAAATTTGTTACGATTCTACACACCTAAGGGCTTTAAAGCTGTTAATTCACAGCTTTACAACTATGCAAATGGGCTTCAAAAAGAACTTAAGATTCAAAAGAAACTTGGTCTGAAGTCGACCTCAATGTACTCTAAAAACCGTGATCGTTCTTTAGAGGATTTGTATAAAACTGATGCGCCAGAAGCAACCCACTCTAAGTCTAAGAATAATCGAATCCAAATTACCAACCCAGATTCTAATTCTGATGACTAACAAAGACGCGACAAACGATAGTTAAGCTAACTGAATCAACTAAACTAAAAACGATCCCCAACCAAAACATATGTTTTGGTTGGGGCTCGTTTTTTACTCTTTAAAGTTCCATCGACGTACTATGCAATGGGCCACGACGGTCGGGATACAATTCCTTCATGATAGCACTAACTGCCATTGGTCCCTCAGCAAACGCGGTCGCAATTAAATCAAGTTTACCTTCATAATCAACGCCATCACCAATTGCATAAATTAACGGAAGATTCGTTTTCATTTGACGATCCACCGTAAACATTCGGTGGTGTTGTTCAGGCTGAATTTGCCATTGCTTAATTGTTTTATTGTTTGAAATAAAACCATAGTTAACGATCACATCATCAACTTCTTTTTGTAAAAGACGCTCCCCCTTCACTTCTTTCATTGTCAGTAAAAGGTGCTCATTTGTTTGTTCAATTTCCTTTATTAAAAATGGAGTTAATAGTTCAACCTCAGATTTTTCAAGTAATTCAACGCTGTGTTCCATCCCCCGAAACTGATTTCGCCGGTGCATTAAATACACATGTTTAGCCGTTTCTTGCAACATTAAGGCAGTATCAATCGCTGAATCACCTCCGCCAGCTATCAAAACTGTTTTATCTTGAAAACGACGCGGATCCGAGATTGTGTAAAAAATATGCTGATCTTCTAATTCTTGAGCACCCTCAACTGCCAAGCGACGCGGACTAAACGCCCCAACTCCGGTAGCAATAATGATGGCTTTTGACTCATAAGTTCCGCGGTTAGTCACTACTTTATAGCCATCTTCTTGTTGGATAAGGTCAGTAACCGTTTCTTTTAACCGCACATCAACAGGTAATTGGCTTAATTGTTTATGCAATTTCTCAATTAATTCATTTGCTTTGACCCCTGTAAAACCCGCCACATCATGAATATATTTTTCTGGATAAAGCGCACTTACTTGCCCTCCAAGTTGGGATAGGCTTTCAATAATTTGCACCTTGGCTGTTCTCAAGCCACTGTAAAAGCCCGCAAACATTCCTGCAGGGCCGCCACCAATAATTGTAATGTCATAAATGTCAGACACGTTTTATCCTTCTTTCTTTACGTAAGATAACTGTTCAATTTTAACACGATTTTCAGTCAGTGTTGATTTTTAAATTTGTCACTCAAAAAGACAAATTTAAATTGTATTTAGATTCGTTATTTCGTATGATTATGGTGTACCAACAATAAAATTTGGGAGGCTCCTCATGGCGACACGCAAAATGATCTTAGATTTAGATACTGGTATTGATGACGCAATGGCCATTGCATACGCAGTAGCTGCTCCAGATGTTGATTTGATTGGAATTGTTTCTTCATATGGAAATGTGTTAACTCCATTGTCAGCCCAAAACAGTTTGAAAATTCTTGAACTACTTGGTCAACAGGATGTCCCCGTCTTCCTTGGGGAATCACACTCTTCCACAACCACTCAATTTGAGGTGATGCCGATCAGTGTACAAATCCATGGTAAAAATGGAATCGGTGAAGTTTCACTCCCCACCGCCAAACGGCAACCAGAAACTAAATCTGGCGTGGATTTTTTAATTGAATCTGCCCATACCTATGGCAAAGATCTGATCGTAGTTCCCACTGGTCCTTTGACTAATTTAGCAAAGGCATTGAAACAAGCCCCAGAAATCCAAAACGAAATTGGTAATGTGACCTTAATGGGTGGCGCACTAACCGTTCCAGGAAATGTGTCACCAGTAGCAGAAGCCAATATAAATCAAGATCCAACTGCTGCTGACCAAGTTTTTGAAAGCAACTTGAACATCACGATGGTTGGCCTCGATGTCACTTTACGAACCCTTTTAACTAAAAATGAAACCGCGCAATGGCGCAAATTAAACACTGTTGCCGGAGAAAAGTTCGCAGATATTGTGGATTATTACATTGATGTTTATAAAATTACCAGTCCTCATCTCCATGGCTGTGCCCTTCATGATCCTCTGGCAGTTGGAGTCGCTTTGGATCCAAGTTTAGTTTCAACACTTGATATCAATATGTTTGTGGATACAACTAAAGAAATGTGGGGTCGAACCATTGGTGATCCAGCTCGATTAACCGATCAACACCCTAATGTATCTGTCGCTTTAACGGTCAATCAAGACACCTATCTCAAACGGTTCATGACATACTTTTCCGAACTTTTTTCTCAAAATTAATAAAATTAGGGATAACCAGAGTTGCAATCATAATTTGATTGCAACTCTTTTCAGTCCTTAACAACCTGTTTCAAGACTTACCAGTCAAATATTTACCAACCCATATGGTAAACTAGATTCAGATAACTTTTGGGAGTGAACCACATGGAAATCGTCGTTTTAGTTTTAGTTCTTGTGATTGCGGTACTAATTTCAAATATTATTGCCAGCAAACTCACACAAGTTCCCCTTGCCTTTATTGAAATAGCAATCGGCCTGCTTGTGGCATTTGTTGTGCCTTATTATCGTCATTACACAATGAATCCGGATCTCTTTATGCTCGTCGTTTTAGCACCACTAATGTTTTATGATGGCCTGAACACTAACATGCGTGCTCTGCGACGTTCTTTTTCCACCACACTGTCACTTGCCGTTGGTCTTGCTTTAGTGACCATCAGTATCGTCGGCGTTGTCACTCACTTAACATTAACTGAATTGGCACTGCCCCTATCTTTTGCGTTAGCAGCCATCATCACACCAACCGATGCCGTCGCTGTTTCTTCAGTTACCGCCAACATTGAAATGCCAGAAGAGGCCATGCAAACTTTAAAAAATGAGTCACTTTTCAATGATGCTTCTGGAATCGTAATTTTTGATTTAGCTTTGCAGGCTTTTACAACGGGAAAATTTTCGTTTACTTTTGGTTTTTTTGATTTTTCATATGTTTTTTTAGGTGGTTTACTGTTAGGCATGATTTTGGGAAGTTTATTGGTCTCCCTGAGAACTTTTTTAATCAGTCACCGAATGGATAATTCTTCCGTCATCGTCACCTTAGGAATTTTGATGCCATTTTTCGTCTATTTTATTGCGGAATTAGCACATGTCTCCGGAATCTTAGCTGTAGTGGCTGCAGGACTTGTTCACGGCGTCCAAGAAGGGCGTCTACGGCTTACTTCAACCAAGATACAGGTTGTCAGCAACACCACCTGGGAAGTCCTCTCAGACAACTTGAACGGGTTTGTGTTTGTGCTGTTGGGCGTGTCTTTACCAACCGTTATTGCCGACATCTCTTATCGGAACAATAGCTTTCTGCTATTTTTGATGGGATTAAGCATCTTGCTTTATGCTTTAATGACCATTTTGCGATATTTATGGTTGCGCATGGGATTTGCCACTATTCGTGTCCGCCCGGAATATAAAAACACAAATTGCTGGATCATTGCGTTAAGTGGTATTCATGGAACAATTACGTTAGCACTTGCCTTTTCATTGCCTTTGACGCTGCATGGTACGGTCTTTCCATACAGAAATGATCTTTTATTTGTTGCCAGCATTGTAATCATTTTAAGTATGTTAGTTCCTTCTTTAATTTTACCAGCTTTGCTTCCTCGTCAAAAAGAACCCTTTTTATGGGAAGACGCCAATTCTGCACGCAGAAAAATGATTAATTATGCGATTCAAAAAATAACCGAATTAAACGAAGACCCCTTGGAAACTCAAGCTGTTATTTCGACTTTGCATAGTCAAAATAAGCCAGAAAAAATTGAAAGCAGACGGATTTTAAGACAATTATTTGCCCAGACTCGCGATGTTGAAAATGATGTTCTAGACGAAATGGTGGCAAATGAAGACATCACAGAAAAAGAACGCCGCCTCTATCAACGCACCATGTTAACCCGAGATGCCCATTCTGATAATAGTGTTTTGAAAAGCATTTGGCGTCAAATTGCTTACCGGTTCATCTATTTTTTTAAACGATTAACGCATAGCAGAAAAATCAAAATAGCCCAACAACAAATGAAACATAACCCTAAATTAATGAAGAAGTTTAAGAGTAAACATGACACAATCGTCGAAATAGAAAATCGTGCAACTCAAGAAGTGTTTAAATATTTAAAAAGTCCTAAGGTAAATAAAGAAAGTCGCACGGATATCTCGATCGTCCAACGGTATTACCGCGAACGTCATCGTCGCTATCAAAATAATTCAAACAGTAATGAAATCCAAGAAGAACTGTTTATTAAGGCATTTCAGTTTGAATATAATTATGTTCAAAACCAACTTACTGAAAATAAACTTACCCGTGAGCTTGCATCAGCTCTGTACGAACAAATTTCAAATGACGAACTGATTTATATGCAAAATGATGAAATTTATGATTAAAACTGAAAGCTGAAAGTATCAAAACTACTTCAATAACTGATGTTAAACGATTCAGTCTCTAAAAAAATAGTTTAACTGCCGTCCTGCGTCTCACTTAATCTGGAAGCAAATGGGCTCAGTAGTGTCGTTTATCTTAGCGGGTTTCGCTTAGATAAAAGCCGAGCTTGGGGAAGTGGCTTGTGGCTCCAAGTCGTGCCCACTATTCCGCCTAGTAATGATGATTTTCGTTCCGAAAATCTTTCTTGCTCCTGTCGATGTCGATGCTTGTGGCAAGCTCGGCCGCAAGAACTCGCACTACGTTCCAGCCCAAATTTGCTGGGAGACGGTATTTTAATCTAATTTCGTTACCATAACTGCTTTTGTATCAGGTAACGAGACGTGTTTTTATAGTTTTAACCTTTTGATTAAAGCAAAACAATGGGAAAAAGCGGTTAGATTCCTCCGTTTAGCTAAAAAGTTTGACTGTAAAAGAACAAGAGACTGGCAAAATTACTTTTGCCAGTCTCTTGTTCTTTTTAATTACTTCTAAAATATATTTAATAAGAAACACACTACTTCACATACTTGTTCAAAAACTTTTTCACTGTTTGTTGATAAAGTTTGGGGGCTGTCGCCATTGATTTTGCATGGGTAGCACCCTTCACAATGAGCAGCTGTTTAGGTCCCTTATCTGCTTTATACAATGGGTAAACCATTCTGGTTGGGACAAACGTATCCTTGTTCCCGTGAATGAACAGCATCGGTTTATGATTCTTCGCAACCTGTTTCAAAGCACTGGCCTCTTTAAAGTTATATCCAGCCCGTAACTGCGTAATCGCACTCACAGATGGAACTAATGGCCAATATGGTAAATGATACATAGTTTTAGCTTCATACGTTATTTCATCATTTACAGAAGTGTAGCCACAATCTTCAACATAGGCCTTGAGTTGTTTTGGTACATTTTTTTCGCCACTGACCATCATTGTTGTGGCACCACCCATGCTGACGCCATACATCACGAGCTGCTGATTCTTACCTTCTCGTTTCAACAATAGATTCATCCATTTAATATAGTCTAGCCGGTCTGGCCAACCAAACCCGATATAATTTCCTTGGCTATCACCTTGGCCACGGTCATCCGGCACTAACACGTTATAACCCATCTTATGAAACATCGCCGCAGAAGCTCCCATTTTGGACTTATCATCCATAAAGCCATGCGCAATTACAACCGTTTTATTACTCTTATGCGCCGCTGGAATATAATAAGCATCTAATTTGAGATTATCCGTTGCCGAAGTTTCATGCCACGTTTGCTTATGGACATTTTGATACCAGAGCTTTTCTTTATACAGTGGGTCACTTTTCTTTAAGATTGCCGAGCTACTTAAAAAATCTTTGTGTCCAGGTACCACAGCCACATGATAAAAATACGAAGCCGCACCAATATCTGCTACAACTAAGACTGCAAAAATAACGAGTAACCATTTCCAAAACTTTTTCAAAATTTTCATCCCTTATCCTTCGATTTAAAAAGTATACTGCTTTTTTGGCCAGTAAAATAAGCGCAAACGAATTTAATTTATTCTCAAAGGCCAAATAAATCACAATCAAGCCCATGAAATTCACTATCTATCCGGTTTCATATAATTTGGATCGCGATTGTGACAAATTGTTCGAATTGTCCCACTAAAATGCAAAAAATAGTGATAGAATGCGCCTAACAGGCTGTTGTTATGATAAAATTGAGATAACAGAAAGGGAGTAATCACATGTTTCCTGAAAGACTTCGTGCACTCCGCCATGGCCAAAACATCACTTTGGAAGAATTAGCGGCGGATTTAAATAAACAATATCCAGGACCAGCAGAAAAAGCAAATACATCCTCTCAGATTGGTAATTGGGAACGTGGCGTTCGAACCCCTTCTTTTGTAGAGGTTCGAAAATTAGCCGAATATTTTGATGTTACGATGGATTATCTTAGTGGTAAGGCCGATCACGATGAATATGATCTGAGTAAACTATTCTTGTCTGGTAAACAACTTTCCTTCAGTCATAAGGTTTTGACGAGTGAAGATCGCTATGAACTATTTCAGTTAATGGATGGCTACCTCCATGGCAAGAATCGCCGAACCATTCATGCAGATAATGATCAGCAAGAAGAATTAGATTTAGGCTTGGATGACAATAAAAAGTAAACTTGACAGTTTGAATGGATGGCTATTTTGAATTCTAAAAAAATGAAAAAGCTTCGTAAGCAGGTTCGTGCTAAACGTTCAAAACCCGCTTCAGACACTTATTTAGAGCAAATAAAAAGATACGATTTGTTATTCAAAGATTCCCCTCAGATCACTTTCCTTACCCATAACATTTTGGAAAGTGATCATCTTATTTCTCAGGGATTGTTGCCACAATCATTGCCTCTTCTTCAAATTCCAGATACTTTTCAAGATGAACTGTTTCAGTCTATTCTTAAAGATTATCCAATGGGAAATCCTAAGGGCGATGAACTATGGAATAGGTACTCGCAAGCATTACCGAAGTTAGATAAGTTGCTACGATCTTATCGGGATTATTTAGAGGCGCATTACGGAATGTGGGCGTACATTTCAGCGCCTTTTATCAAAGATCTGGCCAAATTCTTAAATGGTGCCCCAACTTTGGAAGTGATGGCAGGCAATGGCTACATTTCAGCCGGCTTACGTAATCATGGTCAAAACATTATTGCAACCGACAGTATGGGATGGATCACCGAAAACGAAACTGGCAAACATACTTTGACTGAAATCGAGCCTTTAGATGCACTGGATGCTTGGCATCGCTACCATGACAAAGTGAAATATGTCATGATGTCTTGGTCACCAGACGGCATCCCTGTTGATTGGCAACTCTTACAAGAGATGCGAAAAACTAACCCAGATGTTAAATTAATTTGTATTGGCGAAAAGCTGGGAAGTTCTGGAAGCAAAACTTTCTGGAACCATGCCACTTATGTGGACCCTGAGGCTACTGAAGAGCTCAACAAACATTTTTCTCATTTTGATTTGGTTCATGATCAACTTTATATTGTTCAATAAAATTGCGTAATAAAAAAGGTTGAAGCAAAATTGCTTCAACCTTTTTTGAACGGTACTTGATTTCTCAAATAGACCTCGCACGGTTCACACATGTTTAATCAGATGTTCCACACAATCCGGTGGAAGAGACACATCCCGTTCCAAGAAAATCACTAGTCACTCGAAAGTGAAACAACCTAAGTTGCCTGATTATACTCGACTCATCGCATAAATTCATGATAACACGTTTAACTTTCAATTACCAATCCCAATACTAGTCAATTTCACGATTTCATTATATGATTAGGGTAGTTTTTACGGGAATGGAGTTCCGCTATGCTAAATTTAATCATTAATTTCTTTATCCATCCACTAAATTACATTGTGCCAATCGCAGACAAAATGAACGGATGGATTTACCTAATCTTATTTATCTGGATTTTTTTAGAAACAGCTTACGTCATTTTTTCATTTCTACCTGGTCAATCAGTTCTATTTTTAACAAGTACAATTGCCGCCAGCCCACATTCTAAACTGAATTTAATTGTTTTATTTGTTGTATTTCTAACGGCTGCCACTATTGGTTCAGTTGTCAAATTTCGTCAAGGTAAAAAACTTGGTCAACACTCCAAACTAACTAAAGAAATTCAAACTTCGGATCAAATGGAAAAAACACAGGCTTATTTTAATCACAATGAAAAAAGTTCTTTATTATTATCTCGATTTGTCCCGTTCCTTGGTTTGTTTGTCCCAATTATTGCCGGCAACTCTGATATGAGTTTCCAAAGGTTCAACAAACTAAATTTTCTAGGCGCTCTCATTTGGGTCGGTGCCTGTTGTTTAGCTGGATATTATCTAGGCACAACGCCCTTTGTAAAAAGGTATTTCACTTTAATCTTCTTTACGCTAGCAATTTTACCTGTTGTAGCAAGACAGTTATATAAACTCGTTTCGAGGGCTTAACGTGGAATTCCATCATTCATTTTAAAATTAATCAACACAAAAACCGTCAATTTTTAGTTTCCAACTAGAAATTAACGGTTTTTTTAATCTATTTATCGTTTGCGTGACCAATTGAGCTCCCAATAACGCCACCCAAATAAAATGATGACATACAAAATCACAACACCGATAATTGTTTTCCAATTCAAAAAATTGATCTTCGTGAAGATGTAACCAATTAACTTATATAAAACAAGGACCACGAAAAGGCTGGCCACACTAATGCCAGCATCTTGATACCATTTTCGTTTTTGCAGTAGAAACTCGCGAATTTTGTTTTTCATGTTCTATTCCCTCAGTGGATAACAACCTTTGTTCCTTCTTTAATGTTTGTATAAATCCATTTTGCATCTGGTACCGACAGCCGGACACAGCCATGTGAATTGGCCTTTTTACCTAGTTTCTTAGCTTCCTTTACAATAAACTGCCCCTGTGAATTTGTTGGCACAGTGTGAAATAAGTAAACACCGTGGTCTTTCCAAGAAACATAGTACTTGGCGCCTTCTTTAGACTGTGCATTATAGAAAAACTCACCACGTTCTGCCTGAATATGGTACGTTCCGGTGGGCGTTGAGTTTTTAGCACCAGTCGTTGCATACATGGTATACAAACGCTTTTTGTTATTGCGAATATAGACCCGTTGTTTTGCAATTGAGACCTGAATCCATACGTTTGAGTATTTCGTTAAATCCGGGTAAGCCTTTGTTTCTGAAGATTTTTTCCAATTTACCGCTCGCATGTAAGACGGTCTTTTGGCAACTTTTTTCTTTTTAGTCTTCTTCTCTTTAGGCAGTTTTGAAACACTTACCTGATTTGAATCTTGCGTTTTTACTTTGCTAGTGGCCGGATGGAATCGTAAGCTAATTAAAAAGACAGCCAAAAACAAAACTCCAGCTACTGCTAACATTTTAGTTAAACTATTCATAAACAACCTCTACTTTATTTTTCTTTCTTAGTTTCTAATTTCTCAAATTGCAAGATCACCCAATCAGCGATGTTTTGATAAACATCTGCATCACCTGCTAAGAAATTATCAACACTTCCCATTAAATCAATCCGCAAGTGGGATGCATTAATCTCTTCTGCTTCAAAAATCGCATATAAATTAACATCATAATCCGTATCAACTTCAGTCAGTTGTTCAATCTTGTTTGGATAATTAAATGGTAAGTTAATGATATTGGTCTGAAACTTCAAAACAACATCTTTTCTGATTGCCACGTCGGCTTCCACAACAGCTGTTTCTTTCAAAGCCGTTTGTAGATAGCCAAAAACAGATTTTAATGCCCCTTTGGGATCTTTTTTTAACTTTGTGCTCGTGACTTTAAAAGTTTCCGGTGCAAAATTCTCATCGCGAATTGTTTCTAATAAATCGTTTGATTTAATTTTCATAAATAATCACTCCCAAATTGGTTAAAGCTTACTTACCTAGTCTACCATCTGAATGAAAAGTTACAAATTACATTTTATTTACTAAAGAAGAATTTAAATAAATATAAGCAACACATCATAAAAAAGACATCGCACTAACCGAAATTAGTTCGATGCCTATATTAATGGCGGTATTTGTATCGCCATCACCAATAACCACATTGTAACCGCATTCTTCGAAAAAATCTAGGGTTCTGCTCACTTTGTATATCAAAATTTAGGTTAGAGTCAGACCTATCATTAAAAACAGAGGCAAGGTCTCCTAAGGGAGTAGCCCTATACATCCCGCGAATACTATATTTCCAAAGTGGGTTTAATAATTTTTCATCAATCCATTTAACTTTTCGTAGATTCTCATACATCTTTGGACTTAATAATTCGATTGATTTAACCAATTTTTGGAATTCAGGAAGTTTTCTTTTATCCTCATAATTATTATTTTCAAGATTTAAAATTTTTTCAAATTCAGGAAAACTATTCAACGGAAATTTATTTATCCTGCCGAAAATAATACTTGATATTAAATTTGTTTTCATAATTGTTCATCTCTTTAACGTTTTCAAATTGCATCGACTATTTTTTTGTTTTTTAACACTTTTTTTGTTAACCAGTCAGTCTCCACCGAATCGCGATGGGAGATCATAAATATACCCATAGGTAACTGACTAAGAACTCTTAAAAAATCTTTTTCGCTCGTTTGATCCAAATTAGCTGTGGGCTCATCTAAAACTATCAGTGGACGTTTCGCTAACAACGCACGTGCAAGCCCAATTTTTTGAAGTTGCCCCGCAGATAAGTTCATATTATCTCCTCCAAAAATTTGTGTCTCAAGTTTATTCGGAAGACCGTCAATCAGAGATCTCAAACCAACCTTTTGTATAACTGTGCTTAATTCTGCTTCAGGTACTTTTCTCTTCCCAATAACAAGTTATTTCTAACAGTGTCGGAAAAAATTTCCGTTTCTTGTGGCACGTAAGAGACTAAACTGATAGGATTAACCTTCTGTTCAATATTTTCATCAATCCCAATCCCGCTAATTTTTCCTGAATTCGGTTCATATAGTCCCATCAGGAGTTTTATAACTGTTGTCTTACCAGCACCACTCTCACCTACAAGTAAAATTTTTTGTCTATTTTTTAAATTAATGAAAATACTTGCATCTTTTAAAACCCAATCTTCATTTTTAGGATAACGAAAAGATACCCGTTGTAATCCAAATGAATTTACACTATGCAAATTATTATTATCGATTGGCTTAATCTGATCACTAGCTAAAAACTTCACTACTCGTTTCAATGAAGCTTTTTGACGAGCCCAGTTAGCATACAATCCAGGCAACTGATAAAATGCCCAAGTAAAATTCGCATTCAGTACATTAAAACCCATAAATTGTCCCAGTGTCAGTGCATGAACACTAATTAAGTAAATGCTAAAAACTAACGGCGTAACATCGAAAATAAATCCTGCAGCAAGACTTATACTATTCATTCGCCATTGACTTTTTGCATTTATTAATTGATCCCCTGTATATCTCTGATACTTTTCTTTGAAAAGATTTAGACCGAACCTTTCAGCAAAAAATGAGCGCAGAAGGCTCTTCCCGCCAAAAACTTGTAACATTATCTCTTGCATATCTTCTCTGCTATGTTGCGTATTCTCTTGTGTCACCGTTATTAATTTCCCGGTTAATCTTGGTATCGCCATAGAAAAAAAACTCAGAATGAGTATAAAACAAGTTAACATCCACGATGATAAGAATCCAAAAACTATAGCAGACAAAAATGAACTCAAACCAATCAAAAGGTTTGTAAAAGTTTCTGGTACTACTCCCGATAGTAAGGGAACATCAGAATTGAGAATCGTAATCCATCCACCTTTTCCCATTTTTTCAACACTTATAGTTTTCTTGACAAACACATTTTTTATTAGGTTGTTAGACAAATCAAATTCAATTTTCTGTTTGAGCCTCCCCTGCTGACTCACAGTGAAAAGTTTGCATATTCCAATTACTAAACTAAGGCCAATTAAGTAAATTGCACTCTTCCAAAATTGGTCAACTTGTTTTTCACTTAAATAATTCATCAGGATATTTAGTTTATAAGCTAAAAAAAACTCAGAAATAGCTCCCATTATGCCGACAATCCATAAAGGAACAAAAAATTTGTTCTTAAAAAGTGAAATTAAATATTTCTTTTCTTTTACTTTCATGTTAGCCCTCCTATTCTGATAACATTGTCTGAGGGTTCGATTAAATCAAAAGTATGCGTGATAATTAAAATACCGGTTTGTTTAGAAATTGAACGCAGCTCTTGCATCAATGCTGTCTGATTCTCTCTATCTAAATCGGAAAATGGTTCATCCATTACCACGAACTGTTTGTTCGACAGTACAGCCCGTGCAATTGAAAGCCGTCGCATTTGACCTTCTGAAAAATTAGTTTCGTCACCAACGACAGTATTTAACCCATTTGAAAGTTGTTCAATTTGATGACTCATATGAACTGCTTCAAGCACATTCTTTATTGTGCTCAGATCAATTGGTTTATCAAGAGTGAGATTGCGATAAATGGTTGTATTAAAAAGAATATTTTTTTGTGGTACATAAGCTAGTTTCAAACTAAAACCAGTTTGTTCACGGTTATTAGTATCCAATGCAAAAATCCTTCCACTCGTAGGTTCAATCAATCCCAAAATAAGTTTTATTATGGTAGTTTTTCCAGCTCCGTTATCTCCAACAATAAATGTGATCTTAGATCTCGGTATGGTAAGATTTAAATTTTTAAATATTTCTTCTCCATCATCGGCGTAACTAAAGTACAAATTTCTAATCAAAATTTTTTCGAGATTCATTGCTTGATCGGCCTTTGATCCAATAACATTGTGGTCTTCCTGGTAAACCGACATTCGGTTGTTGACTCTTTTGATTGCTACATGTTGTTGAGATAAATACGAAATCACACCAGGCAGCGACATGAATGGATCTAAAATTGAACCAATACCAGCATTCCAAATTCCAACCATTACACTGAGTTGCAGATTATTGTTTTTCACTAATAATAATCCCCCAATAAGCGAACTAACCTCAACAAAATAAACCCCACCTACAAATAAACTACTGTTAATAGCTGCAGTGTTGACATTTTTCGTCCAATATGGGAACTTTTTCGCGAAGAAATACTGATGCTTAGTAAGTGCCCATTGTGTGCTCCCGAAAATTCTAAGCAATGGTATATTCTTATATAACTCAGCAAAAAAACGTTTATGTTCGTCATCATAGTTTTCGAATATTTGACGCACATGCGCTTGTTTTTCAAAAAAACAACGTACTAATACAAAAAAAGTTAACCCAATACATAAATAAAATACGCCGGATATCCACGAATAAAAGAAAACATAGCACAATCCCATTAGCATTGACAAAAAGAAATCAAACAGCGGTGAAACCCCTGAATATAAGTAATTTGCTATTGTTTCGGCATCCTGGTTAATTAAATTAACTAGTTCGCCTTCCTTAACTTCTTGCCTCTGACTAGAACTTATTACATTATTCATAAGTTTTAAACTCACCGTCTCGCTAACGTGCTTTTTGGTTTTTTCCAATAACATAGAATAATTAAAATAAATAATTCCATAAACAACGGATCCTGCAATTAGTGCTGCCCAAACATACCATAACTGAAAAATATTTTTCCCAAAAGCTATAGTAATTCCAACTTGAATCATTATTGACACAAATAAATTAAAGCCGCTCATGTATAATTTGCTTAGAACTAACCACAGGTACCTGTTTTGGGGAACCAACTTAAAAATTTCGCGTATATTCATAAAATCGCCTTCTTCCGCTCCATATCAAAATTTCAAATATGATCCTGTTTTCTCAATCCAAACTTTGTTCCTCAACTCTTTAATATCTCCTAGAACTATAAATTCTAATATTTTGTCAAAAAGCTCGGCTGTTAGAGAATAAATACCGTGTACTATTTATTTTAGGTTAACGCTTAAAAGAAGAATACCACCATGAATATTATTTGTAAATGATTAGAATATTAATTCTATTATCATTTTAAACACAAAAATTAAAGGTTGAAAGCTACGTATTGAAGCAAGAGACTGGGAAAAAAACTAGTCTGTAATCATAAATAAGGAATCTGTTCCCATTATGTATTAGCGACCAAACTATAAAAAAAGAAGTGGCTTCCGTGTACAGAAATTCCCGATTTAAATAAATATAGGGTTCTGCTCATCTTTTTGGACGGCTCAGCAAGCCAGAAAGTGAATGCTAAGCACGATTCCGCGGGATTGCGATCCCGTCTCCGTCACTTCGCCTTGTTTGTTTCCGCTGAGCTTTAGGACGGCTCAGAGTAGCAGAAAGCAGAGAATAACCATGACTACCGTAGGATTACGATCCCACTAACGTCACGGTTATTCTCTGCTTTCTATCGCTACTCTTCGCCCACTTTTGAACTAAAACACTTACATTTTTCCGAAATAATGATATGATATTCATAAGAACCCATGAGAATGGAAGGTGAGTAACATGTTACAACAATATAAAAACATTTTAGCTCCAATTGATGGATCAAAAGTTACAGACACCGTCTTGAAAAAGGCCATTGAGGTCGCCAAACGCAATGACACCCATCTTGACATCCTAAACGTACTTGAAGTCAATCAATTCAGTGATACCTATGGCGGTGCCGTCAGCGGTGACGTCATCTACAAACTCTCTGAAGACGTTCAAAAACGCTTAGCCGAACTAAAGAAACAAGCCGAAGATGCCGGCCTCTCAGACGTCAGTGTCCACGTTCGTTTTGGTAATCCTAAACCCGTTATTGCAACTGAGTTTCCCAAAGATCACCACAACGAACTTATCATGATCGGTTCAACTGGTTTAAACGCATTAGAAAGGTTAATGGTCGGCTCTGTAGCAACCTACGTCAGTCGTAACGCCATTTGCGATGTGTTAGTTGTCAAACCGGAGTCAAAATAAACACTAATCCTTAAATTCAAAAGGCCAGCCAAACAATTCATTTGTTTGGGCCTTTTTGTTATGGAGTGAGACATCATGAATTGGCAATATCAACGCGTTCTTCCACCTAGTTTTAAAACCACATCTATCCGAAACTTATTGCAACACAATTGGGCACTTTCACGAAAAGAAGTGCATTTTTTGCGTATCAATCGTTCGATCCTTATAAATGGTCACTATCAATCAATCAACACTGCCGTCAAGGCTGGCGATCAAGTCAATCTCAGTTTTGATTCGGCAAACTTTTCGACCCCAATTCCAAGCTTTTTACCAGACAGTGCCGCAAATTTAGATATTTTGTTTGAAACAGAGGATCTTATCATTGCCAACAAAGCCAATGGGGTTAAAACGCATTCAAACCAACCAAATGAAATTGGCAGTCTGATGAACCATTTAGCTGCTCATTTAAAGGGCACTCCTTTTCATCCTTACAATGTGCATCGTTTGGATCAACAAACCAGTGGTGCTATTCTAGTAGTCAAGAATCCCGTTTTAATTCCTATTTACAATCGATTAATCAAAACCAAACAGGTCCATCGAACCTACCTTGCGGTTGTTCAGGGCCAGTTTTCAGTCCCCAACGGTGAAATCTCCCTGCCAATTGGCGAAACCCTTTTTGACAAACGTCAGCGCGTGGTAAATGGCACCAATGCCGCGATGGCTAAAACCAGTTATCACGTAATCCAAATGTCAGCTCATCATTCGCTCGTGGAAATTCAATTACATACGGGTCGCACACATCAAATTCGGGTGCATTTTGCCAGTTTGGGCCATCCCGTCGTTGGCGATCCTTTGTATAATCCCGAATATCACTCCGGGCAGCGTTTAGCCTTACATTCGTGGAAAATCAGCTTTCCGTTGCCGTTTTCTAGCGAAGTAAAAACAATTACTGCACCGATTCCAGAACATTTTCAACTAAAAAATAATCCTACTAGAAAGAAGTTTGATAATTTTGACAACTAACGAAACCTTACATTTATTAACCCACCATCGGTCAATTCGCCGTTTTAAAAACCAGTCTTTAGATCGTGACACCATTCAAACCTTGTTAACTGCTGCTCAACGAACATCTTCAAGTATGTTCATGCAACAATTCAGCGTGATTAGCGTCACCGATCCTCAATTAAAACAGCAATTTGCCGAAATTACTACCTATCCATTTACACAAAGTAACGGCCATTTATTCATTATGATTGCCGATCAACATCGCAATGAATTTATTGGAGAAGAGGCACATGAAAATACCAAATTACTCCATGATGGTGATCGCAGTTTGGCCGCTTTTGACGACGCTGCGTTGGCTGGCCAAAGCATTGTAACTGCTGCCGAAAGTATGGGACTTGGAGCCGTAATCCTTGGCAGCATATTAAATGACGCCCAACAAGTAATTGATCTTCTTCACTTACCCAAACTAACTTTTCCCGTCTTTGGAATCGCTGTTGGCTACCCTGATGAGAAGCCAAATTTGAAACCCCGCTTGCCACTTGAAAGTGTCCATTTTGAAAACCATTATCAAGAACCAGATAAACAAACATTAGATGCCTATGATCAAACTATTCAGTCTTATTATACACATCGCGATTCAAACACTCGTAATGAGACCTTCAGACATCATATCATTCATGACATGCAAGTAAGTCCTAAGAAACGTTCCGAAATTCTATCTATTTTGAAAAACCAAGGTTTTTTTGAAAATTAATCAACAAGAAAAAGCGGACAGAGTTTACAACTAACTCTTCGTCCGCTTTTTCTAGTTATCCAACTTTTTGCCATAATACTTTTTTTCAGCTTCTCTACGTGCTGCTACAGCATCTTCAAAGTGTTTAAACGTTTTTGATAACACATATTTATAATCAATCATTAAATGGGCGTACCACGAATCAGACTGTTTGTCATAAGACACACCAATCACGCCACTCTTATTTCGTTTCGTAAACTTACTAGATGTAAAACTAATGCCATCTTTATTTACTAAATTAGTGGCTTTACCCACATTCTTTTGAAACGCCGGATTACACTTACTACTTTGTTTAGAAATTTCACGCTTCAAACAGCCACAACTTTTAGTTTGCCCACAGCGCAATGAATATCCATCCACAACCACTTTATTACCACATTCACACTGACACAACCACCTTACATTGCCATTGGCCGGATTACTTCCTGCCCGCTGTACAACCAATAATCGTCCAAATTTCTTCCCTACCATCGGTACCACCTGATCACCGTCCAACCATCGTTTTAATCTTGATTATTTAATTTTTTCTATTAACAATACGCCATGCTATCATTTCGGCGTTCAATATTTACGCCCATATTATAATAAATCCTTATCAAATATTCAACTAATACTTATAGTTGGTGCATATTATTCAAATCTTTATTATTTTTATCGCAAAAAAGCCTTGGTTAATTTATCACCAAGACTTTTGTTGCGCATAATTCAAGTTTTTGTCAAAACAATATCTAACTTTTAGTCTAAGGGTCTCCAAGTCCAATCCTTAACTTCAGGAAGATCATCACCATTATCACGAATATAATTATAATGTTCGACCAACTTGTTATCCATTTTCTGAATAAAGTCGGCTCCCTTTTCTGCATATTCAGGGACATCTGTAATGGCTTCCTTAGCTAAATCAAAGCGATCTAGTTGGTTAACCACCCGCATGTCAAATGGGGTTGTAATGTCACCATCTTCACGATAACCGTGCACATGAATGTTGTGATTATGGCGATCAAAGAAAATGGACTTGATCAAATCTTCGTAACCATGGAAAGCAAAAATTACAGGAGTATCTTTGGTAAAGTAGTGATCAAATTCTTCATCAGACAATCCACGTGAATTGACTTTCGGACTTTGTAACTTGAGTAAGTCGATCACATTAATAAATCGAATCTTCAAGTCTGGGAAATTGTCATGCAAAATGTTAATTGCTGCCAAGCTTTCCATATTTGGTTCCGTACCAGCAGCCGCAAAGATAATATCTGGCTTTGCGCCTTGATCAGTACTTGCCCAATCAATAATTCCTAAACCATTTTTAGCAAGTACTTCTGCTTCATCAATGGAATAAAACTGTGGTCGTGGTTGTTTAGATGTGACCAAAACATTGACCTTTTCTCGATCATTCATAATTAATGGGCTAACTGCCAATAACGAATTGGCATCAGCTGGTAGGTATTCACGAATGAATGCAGGTTTCTTTTCAGCCATGTGGGTCAAAATTCCTGGATCTTGATGGGTATAACCATTATGATCCTGTTGGAAACTCGTGGAAGTTGAAACAACATTCAAAGATGGATAATCTTTTCGCCATTTCAACTCACTAGCCTTACGTAACCACTTGAAATGCTGTGTTAACATGGAATCCACAACTCTTAAGAATGCCTCATAACTTGTAAAGATTCCGTGCCGTCCAGTCAACGTGTAGCCTTCGAGCCAACCTTCAGCTTGATGTTCAGAGAGTTGGGCATCCAAAATTCGACCAGCAGGAGCAAGATCTTCATCCCAATCCTTCTTAATTGGATCGATCCACTGACGATTTGTGGTTTCAAACAAGCCATAAAGGCGGTTTGACATCGTTTCATCTGGACCAAACATCCGAAAGTTTTCAGGATTTAACTTAATGACATCACGAAGATAATCTGACCAAACAATCATATCTTGTTTGACATTTTGACCCCGTTTAGTCGTGTCAACCGCATAATTACGATAATCTGGCAAACGTAAATCATGTGGCTTAACGCCACCATTCGTAATTGGATTGGCAGCCATTCGTTTATCACCCTTTGGTGCAATAGCGGCGATTTCTGGTTTGAGTTTGCCGTTCTCATCAAATAGTTCTTCAGGTTTATAAGATTTCAACCAATCTACCAGTGCATCGGAATGTTGCATGTCGGCTTGATCAACAGGAATTGGAATCTGGTGAGCACGGAACGTACCTTCAATAACCGCGCCATCCCAAGTCTTAGGACCAGTCCAGCCCTTTGGTGAACGGAAAATAATTACTGGCCAATTTGGCAGCGTTGGATCGTTATTTTCACGCGCATGTTTTTGAATAGCCAAAATTTGTTCTACAGCTGAGTCCATTGCCTTGGCCATTTCTAAATTCAATTTTTCGATTCCTTGATCTTTAACCTCAACGAAAATAGGATTCCAGTTTAGGCCTTCAAAGTACTGCTTAATTTTTTCATCAGACATCCGGCTAAACAACGTTGGGTTACTTAATTTATAGCCATTAATATCCAGAATCGGTAAAACAGCCCCATCATTAATGGGATTAATAAATTTGTTTGATTGCCATGAAGTTGCTAATGGGCCAGTTTCAGCCTCACCATCACCAACAACAACCGCCGCAATTTGGTCAGGATTATCTAAAATTGCTCCTGTTCCATGAGAAAGCGAATAGCCAAGCTCGCCACCTTCCTGAATAGAACCAGGAGTAACAGGAGCGGCATGAGAAGCCACACCACCTGGCCATGAAAACTGTTTAAACAGTTTCTTCATACCGGCTTCATCCTCTGTAATTTCAGGATAAACCTCAGTGTAACTACCATCTAAATAAGAGTTAGAAACCATTACTTGGCCACCATGACCTGGTCCCTCAACGTAAAACATGTTTAAGTTATATTTATTAATGACTCGGTTTAAATGGGCATAGAGATAATTTTGTCCAGAAATTGTGCCCCAATGTCCAATTGGATGAACTTTTACATCATCCTTTTTTAACGGACGTTTAAGTAAGGGATTGTCTTTTAAATAAAGTTGCCCCACTGACAGATAATTTGCTGCACGCCAAAATTTATCTAGATTTTCAAAATATGATTTTGATGAATAATCAACAGCCATTGTAGTGCTCCTTTCAAACGTTAACTTTTAAGTTTTGTTATCGAATACATCACTATAATAACCCGATTTATCGTGATGGTCAACTAATTTGAAAATTGATACGGTCCAATTTTAAAAATTATGCTTTGTATTTGTAAGCATCATTTTTAGATTAGAAAACAGGCTGACACGCTGTGGGTACATTTTTAAACCTTTCCGAATCTATATAAACTACCGCCTCATTTGAATTCTATTTTAACCGAAAAAAAGATTAATCACATCTATTGTGATTAATCAGCAAGTGTCAATTCTTCAATTTTTACATAACTTGTTTATTTCAGTTCCACTAACGCATTATATTTCATATATTTGTAGTGCAAACGCATATTTGATAGTTCAAACGGTGTTCCATCATCTAAGAAAAAGATGCCTGACATCACTCCCACTGGCTCATTAGAACTTAAATTCAGAAGTTCTTGGTCCTCTTTTGTAGACGGTTGCGCCTCAATCGACAAAAATGATTTTGTGACTGTCTGATTCTTTTTATCCTCTAAATAATTAAAAATGGAACCCGAGACAATTGTTCGTGATAACTCCGGTACAATCTTAATCGGAATATATCCTGTTTCAATCATCACTGGTTGGTCGTCCAAAAGCCGTAAACGGCGAATTCGGTACACAAAATCCTCTGAAGCTAAAAAGAGATCCGTTTGCATTTCTTTAGTAGCTGGAATGACGGAAAAGTCCAATACTTTTATGCCTGGCCTCTTGCCATTTGCACGCATACTGTCAGTCACACCCAAATTGGAACCCTCATAGTTAAACAAGGACCGATTTTTCAGATAAAGTGGATTCACAAATGTACCAGAACCACGTTTTTTAAACACGATCCCTTCATTTGCAAGAACGTTCAAAGCCCGTTTGATGGAGCTTCGACTCACGCCATACTGACTGGTAAGGGTTCGCTCATCTGGCAATTTCTTTGCCGGGAACTCGTTATCGAAGATTCGTTTTTCCAAATCTTTTAAAATTGTTTTGTACACCAAATCAGCCAACACGCGCCACCTCTTTAACTTATCGTTTATTTATACTTTAGATTATAGCATATCCACGTCTCTTACTGACTTATGCTAAAATGAAATCTAGGAAGGTGAACATCATTTCTAAAAAAAATAAGAAAAATAAAATTGATAAAACACTCGTTGAAAAAATTCTAGACAAAGCTAATATGAAGTATGAACAAATCATTTTTCCCACCAAGCAAGAAGGCGACGTTGAACAGCTTCAGGTTGACCATCTTAAAGAAGACGAACATCGCATTTATAAAACCCTTGCTTTAACTGGTAATAAGACTGGTCCGTTGGTTGGCGTTCTACCAATTGATGAACATCTTAGTTATAAAAAACTTGCAAAAGCATCTGGTAATAAAAAAGTTGGCATGATTCCGCTTAAAGAATTGGTCAAAACAACCGGATACGAACACGGTGCAAATACCCCGATCGGTATTTACGAAACCAAACATTTCCCAATCTATATTTCTGATATTGCCCAAAAACAGGGTGAAATTATTGTTTCTTCAGGAAAAATTGGTCGCTCGATCAAAATTGACGCAAACGATCTAAAAAAATTAGTCCACGCAACTTTTTCTGATTTAACAGAATAACAAAAACAGACCAAATGACTCGCTCATTTGATCTGTTTTTCAATTGTCTTCGTCCAGTCATTCAAAGAATTTACAACGACGTTTCGTTGTTCCGCGCTCCCAAACAACTGACAAGTAGCTTCGTCCATCTTTGCCAAACAGGCATGGGAAATTTTAACCATCGCTTTACCAGATTCCGTCAATGATAATGTGACTTTTCGCCAATCATATTGCTTTTTGATAACGCCTTTTTTCACTAAAGTGTCTACAAATCGCGACATTGTGGATGGCGAGTAACCCATCTGATCGGCCAGCTCGTGTAATAACACTGTTTTCTGCTCATCGATCGCCATTAATACGTAGCTATATGTGGGATTCATCCCCGTTGGTTCATAAATTTTTTTGGCAATTTTTTCGGTATCTCTTGCTAACCGATTTGAGACAAAGTACGTACAATTTTTTAAAACTGATGTCATTTTATTCCTCCTCAAACAGATCCGTTGACAAAAAGTATAACAGACATTTACTATGTATGTACAGTGATATGCATATACACATCAATAGGAGGATTTAAAATGATTACAGCAAAAAACGTTTTTATTGGGTTTGGTAAAGCAGCCAAAACACTTGCCGGAGCTCTAGCAGCCCACGGCGAATCCGTTATTATGATTGAAGTTTCAGATAAAATGTATGGTGGAACCTGCATTAACGTTGCTTGTATTCCCACTAAAACGTTATTGACAAGTTCCCAGAACAACCAATTAGGAAATGCGCAAAAAAACTATTTGAATGCCATTATTAACAAAAATGACGTTACCGGCACTTTGCGTGAAAGTAATCTTCATAAGATTTCTGACAAATCAACCGTGACTGTTTTAAATGGGCGTGCAGAATTTGAAAGTGCTACCCAACTTAAAGTCACTTACAAAAATGGCAAAACAGATGAAATCTCTGGCGAACGCATTTTTATCAATACAGGTAGCACCCCAATTTTACCGAATATTCCAGGGCTTCAAGAAAGCAAATTCGTCAAAACTAGTGAAAGTTTAATGGACCAGCGGCGTTTACCAACCCATCTCGCCATAATTGGTGGCGGTTATATTGGACTAGAATTCGCATCGATTTATGCCAACTTCGGATCTAAAGTCACAATTTTAGATGCCGGTGATAAGTTTATGCCCCGTGATGAACGGGAATTGGCCACAGAAGTTAAACAAAACTTGGCTAAAAAAGATGTTCAGTTTGAGTTCAATGCCAAAATTGACCAAATTGAAGATCATGCTGGTGGGGCTCGCATCAGTTTCACTCAAAATGGTCAAGCACGCCAGCTCTCAGTGGACACAATTTTAGTTGCAACTGGCCGTCGAGCAAACATTGATCACTTGGGACTAGACAGAGCTGGTGTCGAAACCAACCACCGTGGCGTTGTGGTAAATGAACACCTTCAAACCAATATCAAAAACATCTGGGCAATGGGTGATGTCCGCGGCGGTGCGCAGTTCACTTATATTTCACTAGATGATTATCGCATCGTGCTTGACCAATTAGTTGGCGAAGGCAAACGTACTTTAGCGGAACAAGAATTAGTTCCTCATGTTGTCTTTTTGGATACTCCAGTTGCGACAATTGGGTTGAACGAAGAACAAGCTAAGGCCCAAAATGTGTCCTATAAAGTCGGAAAAATTGCGGCAGCTTCTGTTCCCAAGACTCATGTTTTAGGAAACACAACCGGATATTTAAAGGTCCTAGTTTCGCCTGACTCTCACGAAATTTTAGGTGCAACATTATATTGTGAAGATTCACAAGAACTGATCAACACCATTTCATTAGCAATGCATCAACATATTCATTACGAAGTGCTACGAGATCAAATCTACTCTCATCCAACCATGACGGAAGCGTTTAACGATTTATTTAGTGCAATTAAGTAACTGATAATTCGAAAATTATCATAAAGTTTTCGTTTTATTCCGTAAAAAAAATTAGCATCATCTTCTTGAAACCAGGCCTATCTTGGCTTGGGATCTTCAAAAGGGTGATCCTAATCTTTTTTTAGAAAATTTACTTATTCTTGATTCTTTAAAACTGATTGCCAGCTCTTCATTGCGTTTTCTTCTGAATAACGGTCGCCAATTTCGTATGCTTTTTCACTGTATTTTTCTAAGACATCTGGATCACTTAACAAATCAATGATAGCTCGACTGAACAAGAACTCATCCACATCGTCTTCTTCAATCAACCGACCGTTTTCTTTATCTTTGATGATCTCACTTGGTCCATAATTACTGTTAATAGCTACCGCTGGAAGCCCATGTGACATGGCTTCAATCATCGCCAGTGGCATGGCATCTGACCCGCTTGCGCTGACAAAGAGTTCGGCTTGATTATAGACTGGGCTCAAATCATAAACAAACCCGCGGAAATTCACTTGTTTGTCTACTTTTAAATCTTGTGCCAACTTCTTCAAGCCATCCACATCTTGAGGACTGCCATAACCATAAAGGTCCAACGTCACGTTCGGAATTTTATTGCTTACAATCGCTAAACTCCGAATTAAACGGTCAATTCGTTTTTCTGAGGATAACCGGCCAACGTACAGTAAGCGATCAGCCACACGACTTCTGTGGGCCACATGTGCTTCATTACGTGTTGCATTTAAAACGGTTGTTCCCGGAATAACATAAATTGGGGTTTGTGTATGATTTAATTTTTGCGCCAAATCCTTTTTTTGTGCTTCCGTCATCACAATAATACCATCTAATTCGCCAATTCGAGCCCCAAACACTGGTTCATATGATGGATCAAATGCACTACGAACGGGTTCTTGTGGATTAACGGCGTGTACAATTGGCAATGATACGTATTTGTGTGCCAGTGTCACCATGTTCAACATCGGCAAATTGGTTTGTGCTGGGCGATCGGCAATAAAAGTTTGATGACTGCCACTTCTTCGATTTAATTCATCTAAGAAAAATGTAAATAGTTCATCGAGATTATCAAAATTATAATCTTCACCCTTATAATCAATCAACTTCAATAATGAATTTACAGGATTTCCATTGGCATCATTCATATAGTAGGACTCGTAAACCCGTTTGCCTTCTGGTGTAAACATAAATTCAGCAACAGCATTACCCGTTGGCCCAAAGTATTTGTCCATCGATTTGAATCCACGCCAATCATAAAACTCGGTTTTGGCAGTATGGCCATACGCATCATAATAATTGATGTGAGAAACTTGCCCAAAAGTACCACTGGCAAAGTAGATATCCCCGACGACTCGGTCGCCATCGTACATACGACTAAAATCAGCGCCCTGATCAATTTCGTAATCTTTGGGAAGATTCAAATCAACAGTTTTAAGTGTCTTTGGCTTTTCAATATGTTCCGCATTTTGGAAAAAGTCAAACATATTCACAACGTCAGCGTCTGCTAATCCTAGTGTATCCATGTTTCGATGCAACTCTTGATTATAATCTCGCGTCACAATCTTGGCATCCACATGATTATTATTGAAAAGGTGAATTCGGCTAATTTCAGTGTATTCAACGCCGGAATTTAAACCCATTAAATATTCATTTAAAAAGTAAATCATCTACTTCGCCTCCCCATTTTTTAAATCTTCGCTAAAGAAACGATCTGCATCAGTAATTAATTGTTGCCATGCTTTCCAGATCGCCTTTTCACTGAAACGTTCACGACTAACATAGGCATTATCACTATACTTTTGTAACGTATCCTGATTCTCCATAAGGGCAATCAATGCCTTCGCAAACGCCTTGTAGTCGCCATCTTTAACTAATTTTCCGCTAAAATCATCCTCAATAATATCAGAAGGCCCATACGGAATGTCATAGGCAACAACTGGTAATCCATGTGATTGAGCCTCCAAAACGGCAAGAGCAAAGCCTTCAACCCGACTGGTCAAAACCGAGACCTGAGCTTTATCCATGATTTCACCAATATTAGGTGTGTATCCTTTAAACTGAACCGCATCATCCAATTTCAGCTCTTTAACTTGTTGTTCCAGTGCTTTATCTGTTTTTCCGTCACCATAGCCCCAGAAATCAAGTGTCGTTTGTGGCAACTTCTTATGCACAATTGCAAACGCCTTGACCAAATGATCTAAACGCTTTTCTGGGAAAAGACGCGCAACAACAATAATTTTACCCAACGTCCGATCCGTAAAACGAACCTTATCTTTTTTCATCAGTTCGTTGGGCACAATCCCAACCGGAATCGTAAATATTGGTGTGCGTTTAGCATCAAAACGTAATTTGGCATCTGCAGTTTGACGATGGGTAGAATCCACCACCGCATTCCAATCGTAAAAATTATCCAGTGAGAACTCAAAATTATTGTTCAACACGGGGTCCATTGGGTTGTTCGGATCTGCAGTGTGCGCATTATGTAGAAATAAGACTTTATATGCCTTAGTCTTCATGTGTAACAACGCCCACTCAGTTTCAACTGCCCGGTCAGAAATAAAGATATTATGACCATCATCAACCTTATTGAGTTGATCAAAGAAGAACCGTTGTAGACCCTTTAACCCTGTAAATTCATAATCTTGGCCGTGAAAATCAACTACCCGTAGCAAGGAGTTTTGAACTTTCCCTTGCCCATCATTAAAGTAGAAAGATTCGTATACAAGTTTGCCTTCGGGAGAAAAAATCTGTTCACTGCTTACCCCACCTTGCGGGTTGTGAATTTCAGCGATTGACTTAAACCCACGGTGATCATATCTTTCCCGTCGTAAAAGGTTGCCGGCATAATCAAAGTAAGTGACCACTTGAACCTGTGCGTCATGATCACTCCATGGCTCAATCCGAACAGCGATTCTTCCTTTTAAATCCTTGGCCGTATATGTTGCCGCACCTTTATCTCCACGTAGCTTACAACCATGAGGTAATTTAACGTCTTTAGCTGTGAATTTGCGCGGCTTAAAATCCCCAGATCCCTGCAAAAATTCAAATAAATTAATATGATTTTTTTCAGAAATTCCGGCAACTTCTAAATTATGATGTAAATCCACTTCAAAATTTCGTGTAACAATTTTGTTTGCAACACCACTATCGTTAAACAAATTTACTCGTTTAATTTGAGCATGTTCGATACCAGATTTATTTAAAGGAATTGTCGTATTTAAAAAGTAATACATAAAATCCCACCTTTTTAATTTAATATTGAGTTTCTAATTCGATTATAACAGAAAGCGTTATCCATTTATCGCTGTTCAAAAAAATAGCGCCCGTTTTATACCGAAATTAGCTTTTCAGCAAAACAGACGTTATTTTTAAACAAACTTTTTTAGAAATCTAAACTTTCATGACGTAATTTTGGTAAACGTTTTGCAACTGTCTTAATATTCAATAGATCCCAGTCTTCCAAGTTATGAGAAATAGAGTTCTTGCCCCATGATCCACAGCCCAATGTTAAAGAAGGTGTGATGTTATTGTATTTGTAACCAATTGCACCTTGAGAAGTTGGTGTATTGATTAAAATTCGGCAGGCATCCATCTGTAAAGCAAACTTGGTAATTAGCTCGTCGTCTTCAGTATGCAAGCCAACAGTATGACCTAAGCCACCAAGATTTAGTCCCCGTTTCATTAAATGAATGGCATCATCTTGATTAGTTGCTTTAACCATTGTCAAAACAGGTGATAACTTTTCATGAGAAAGAATGTAATCACCACCAAGACTAGGCATTTCGGCGACAAGGAATTTGGCATCTTCTGGACAATCCTCAATGCCAGACCACTGAGCAATTGCATAGGCTGATTGACCAGCAACCTTCGGGTTAACAGATTCTTTTTCACGATTCATAACAGTTGACTCAAAGTTTTCCATATCAGCAGGCTTTACAAAATAAGCACCACGCTCTTTCAAACCTTTTTTGACATCATCATAAATGTCAGCGTCAACTACCATATTGGATTCAGATGCACAAATCATCCCGTTATCAAATGACTTAGACAAAACAATGTCATCCAGTGATTGTTTGAGGTTAGCAGATTTTTCTACGTATACTGGTACATTACCAGGACCAACACCTAAAGCCGGTTTACCTGTTGAATAAGCTGACTTAACCATCCCGGCACCACCAGTTGCGACAACCGTGGCGACCCCATCATGGTTCATTAAATCAGTGGTAGCAGCCATACTTGGTTTTGTAATCCACTGAACACAGTCTTCGGGAGCTCCAGCTTTTACAGCAGCTTCAGCAATGACTTTACCAGTTTCAACACATGTCTTTTGAGCAAATGGGTGAAAAGCAAATACGATTGGGTTTCGTGTTTTAATTGCCAACAAAGCATTGTGAAATACAGTTGAACTTGGATTTGTAACAGGTGTGGCACTCGCAATTACACCAACCGGCTCAGCAATTTTCATAAGACCAGTTTCTTTATCATCCGTAATGATACCAACCGTACGATCATTTTTAATTGAATTATAAATATCTTTAGTTGCGAATTGGTTCTTAATAACTTTATCCTCATAAACCCCACGACCAGTTTCATCAACCGCCATTTTTGCAAGCTTTTGACGAGCATGGTAGCCAGCTTCTGCCATTGCGTGCACAATCTTGTCAATTTGTTCTTGATTCATGACACTGAGACGATCTAAAGCAATATGAGCTTTCTTAACAAGTTCATTGACCATTACTTGTGGTTCATCAATTTCCTTCTTGTTATCCAAATCTTTAATCATATTATATTATTCTTCCTCTCAGAATGAGTATGTTATTCGCTTCACAATTATAATTGTATCTTTCTAATATTCTTTTGTAAATGCCAATTGTTTACATAATCTAAAATTGATAGAAATCATTGTTTCCTATGCTATCAAAGGATTTGGACTTTGTGAATAATTCATCTCTTCAAAATGACTGATATTAATATCGTTTGTGAAATTAAGCACAAAAAGTAATCGCTTACTTCACAAACTTTCTAAAAATTGGTAGAACTGTTACCTTTATGGGAGGTATTTAGTTATGAAATGGAGCGGTCCAATTGTGGGAATTAATTGTCTTTTTTAGGACAGTTTTTCAAGTCAGCAATTAGAAGATAAACAAGCTTCCAGTGGGATCGCGATCCCGCCTTCATCTCGCTTATCTTCTAATTGCTCCCGACTTGTGCCACTCACTTTTTTAGGACAGTTCCTCAAGTCAGCAACTAGAAGATAAACAAGCTTCCAGTGGGATCGCGATCCCGCCTCCATCTCGCTTATCTTCTAATTGCTCCCGACTTGTGCCACTCACTTTTTTAGGACAGCTCGGCAAAACAAGAGGGAGAATATAAGCATGCCTACTGCGGGGATTTCCCCCGCTTACGGCACATTTATATTCTCCCTCTTATCGTTTTGCCTCGCTCACTTTAATTTAGTCGGCTTATGCTCCACCGACTTTTGCAACAAGCGGATCAACTCACCCGTTTGCACCTGATCCACAATCATATTCGATGTCACCTGCATCAACTGTTCCGCCAAATTCTTCGCAACCGTCGTCGTATGCTCCATCCCGATTCGTGCAATCTTCTGATTCACAATATCAATAAACCGATCATATGCCTGCTTTGGATAATCCGTCGCCGTTATTCGGTCAATCCCCGATCTAATCACCACTATCGGAAACGACTGCTTCAACAACGTAATCAACAAAATATCCGCTACCTGCATCACCTGATATTTTTTCTTAGTCGGTGCTACCACCGCTTTTTGCTTCACATAATTATTAATCATCGTTGGCGTTACCGGATCCATTCCCAATGGTCCTGTATATCCCGTTAACAACGCCACTACCTGGTCCATATACAAATCAAAATTTGGTAACTCATCCCAATGTGGAAGTCTAACTTCTCTTACTGTTTTCAACCAATGATTATACGATTCTAATTCACTCATTTCATTCACCCCGTCCATAGATGTTAGCTTCATTATATCATGATCATCTAGTTTTTAGAACTAGATTGACCGTTCATATCCTATTTTCGTGACGAATCGGGTAAAAATGTGCTATTCTTAAAAAAATACTTATGAATTGAGGCACTTATTTTGTTTGAATTTACAAAAAAACGACGTGTAGCAGATGAAGTTAAAGAAATCATTCCCCAACCAGTAATCGATGGCATCTGGAAAACTCTGAAACAAATGAAAACTGATAAACTTGTAGTTTCTCCAGTTATTGCATTTGTGTTTAGCGATGACTATACCGAGGATACAATTTATGTGATGGGTCTCCAAAATTCCGGTGCTGTAGCCAAAGAATATGACATTGCCTACAGTGGCGAAAAGAAGTTTCTTGGCCAAGGTACCATCATTGTCGTCAAAGATAAGCCAAAGACGCTATCGATGAGCATCAGCGAACTAAACAAGCAATCAAAGGAGTAATCCAAGATCTTGAAAAATCTTAAAAAAATTACTTTAATTATTGCTTTAGGCCTTTTGAGCATCAGTTTAGTTGCCTGTGGTAACCAAACAAATTCAAGTTCTACCAAAGAAAAAGCAACTAGTTCAAAAAAAGCCCAATCTTCTTCAAAAAAGGTCATCAACAAAACAGCATCTTTAACTGGTCAAAAATTCCAGACGCCACAAGGTTTGTTTGTAATCACAGAAAATCATGTGACAGCTTCAGCCACCGCCGGGAAAAAAGTTTTGATTTTACGATATACTTTTACTAATTCTAGTAAATCTCAATTAGTTCCTTCAGATTATTGGTATAAATACCTCAAAGCCACCCAAACAGTCAATGGTAAGACCAAAAAGCTTGTCCAAGGCTCATTACCATTTTCAACCAGTACAACTAAGGATGACTCACTTGAAAATTCTTCAGTCAACGAAGTCAAGTCAGGTAAAACACTTAATGCAGAAGGCTCATGGGAACTCGCAAAAAACGGTGCCCCTGTAAAGATTAAATTTTATGATTCACATCATCAATTAGTTGCAACACGGCAATACGCTACAGAATAGTTTAGATTCTAAAATATCCGTTTAAATCATTTTTGGTTTAGACGGATATTTTTTTATTTCCGCTGAGCTCTAGGACGGCTCAGAGTAGCAAGTGCCCATAAATAAAAGCATGCCTACTGCGGGAATTCTCCCACTTACGGCACGCTCTTATTTATGGGGACTTATCGCTACTCTTCGCCCACTATTTTTATGGCATATCATTTCCAGCCGCGTAATAAATGTCATACCATTCTTGCCCGGTCATTTCCACATCACTACCAGCCAACGATTCCTTAATATGCTGTGGATTCATTGATCCCACCAACACTTGGAACTTCGCCGGATGACGGAGAATCCATGCCGTTGCAATCGCATTCTTTGTCACCCCATACTGGTCTGCCAATTCCTGCATTTTTTTATTCAACTCTGGAAACTTCGGATTATCAATAAACGGTCCGTTAAAGTTTCCCCATTGATACGGTGACCACGCTTGAATCACAATATCATGAATCCGTGAATACTCTAAAAATTGTCCATCATGATCCACACCACAATCATCCTGCATATTTGTATGCATTCCGAAATCAATCATATTACTATGCATAATTCCGAATTGAAGTTGGTTAAACATCAATTTCTGTGAAACTGAACGTTGTAACAATTCAAATTGCATTGGGTTAAAGTTTGAAACACCAAAATGACGAACCTTCCCCGCCGTTTGTAATTCATCAAACGCTTCCGCAATCTTGTCCGGTTCCATCAATGGATCTGGACGATGAAGTAAAACTGAATCCAAATAATCTAAATTCAAGCTTTGTAATTCATGATTAACAGCATCAATAATATGTTGTTTTGAAAAATCATAACGATTTCCATAAGGCTTACCAGAACCATCATCGTTACCATTACGAATTCCGACCTTAGATTGAATCCATAAATTATCACGACTTACAGATGACTTGTCTAAAGCATCCCTAAAAACGAGATCTGATTTGCCACCACCATAAATATCAGCAGTATCAATAAAGTTCACACCGTTATCAACAGCTGTTTCAATTACTTTTGTTGCAGCATCCGTATCCAACGCATCCATACGCATAATTCCTAACGCAACGTTAGAAACTTTTTTGCCACCAATTGTAATTTGTTTCAAAAGTATCACTCCTAAAATTAAATTTATACTATCCAGCTACCAGCTTACCACCTTTCAAACTAAAACTAAATCAATTTGGCATCGGTTACAATATCTATATGTTTCTTCAACTTGAGATTAAAAAAGAGACCATCACAACAACTGTGATGGTCTCTTTCATCAAATTTAATTAAACTTTAGTTGATTGGAATTTGTTTGCCACTTTGAAGCTTTTCTTCACTCTTTGGCAATGTAACCTTCAAAACACCACCGTCATAGGAAGCACTAATCTTATCACGATCAATATTTGGAAGATAGAATTGACGAGACACATTGCTGTAACTACGTTCTTGACGAATTAAATTACCTTTTTCGTCCTTTTGTTCCTTATCAACATTATGTTTGCCCGTAACCGTCAATGTATCATTATCATAATTCAAATCAATATTTTCTTTCTTGAAACCGGGCAGTTCTGCTGAAACTTGATAATCCTTTTCATTTTCACGGATGTCCGTCTTCATTGAGCTACCTTCAGTCATTGATTTGAAGAAATTCTTCCCAAAATTATCGAAAAAATCAAGTGGTGCAAAATCATCAAAATCTCTGTTTCTCAACTCGTTAGCCATAATTCAAGACTCCTTTTTTATATAAATTTTCGTACCTAATTTCCTCGGTACAACTATATAGTAAGACCATCTAAAATCGAATGCAAGAATTTAGCACTACACATTTAAGAGTGCTAAAACAATTAGCTAGAATCCCGTGGTTGAGCCATTTTGATTTCAGCATTTTCAATCTAAGCCTAGAATAATTAGCGTCAAATCTTTGCTATCATCAAAAAAACAACTATCTCCATTAATTGGAAAATAGCTGTTTGAACTTTTAGTTTTAGTAAGTAACCATTTTATGCGTTTCGTTAGGTTTGTCTTGAACTTTCAAATCTAGCGCCTCACCTAAAATGTGTAATGCCTTCTCACGAGTCTTGACTTGATCCATATCAAAGATAATTGATTCAATCGCACCACCAATGAAGTCAAATCGTTCACAGAAAATGTAAGGATCTTCATTATCACGATGATGAAATTCGTCTTCAATTTTTTCGTAGAATCCTTGGCTCCATAAACGGTCATGCATATCAGGAAAATCATTTTTGGTAACGAAGCCCTTCTCTGCAATCATGTCAGCTGCTTGTTTGACGTCTTCTTTATCGAAGTCAATCTTTGCAATCTGTTCTTCATCTGTTTCTACTTTAATTCCATCATCTTTTGCCATTTCTGAGATCTCCTTATTTATATTTTTACGACCTCATCCTAGCACTACTTTTTTGAATCGTTAAGAAAAAGCGCTTTATTTTTGATTCCACGTCGCAATCATGCGTTTTTGCCGCCGAATTCCCCACAGCTTATCTAGCTCGGTTACAATCAAGACAACAATTCCGGCAAACACTGGAATCAACCATAAGTGCCAGTCTAAATTAGCAGTACTAAAAATCACCTGCATAAATGGCAAGTATGTGATTCCGGCCTGCAGAATCAGGAGAACCGCAATAATGGCAAACGCCATCGGATTTCGGAAAATATCTTTTGACAACGCAGGTTTGGGTGTTCGAATATTAAACAGATAAAAAATCTTACCGACAACAATCACATTTAACGTCACTGTACTTGCAACCACAGTACTAATATCTTGCAATGTCAACCACTTGAAAGCACTGATTCCCAAACCAGCAATTAAAAAGGAAACATAGACAATCTGCCACACATCTTTTCGATTTAAGAAGGCTTGGTTACTCTTTCGTGGCATGCGTTTCATAAGTCCCTCTTCGGCCGGTTCAAACAAAAAGGCAAACTGGATCGTAATGGCGGATACCATGTTAATCCACAGTAACTGGGTTGGCACTAACGGCATTTCCTGCTGTAAAAGAATCGAAATCAAAACGATCAAACCTTCTGCAAAACTGGTTGGCAACAAGAACCGGATTGTCTTCTTGATGTTGTCATAAACATGCCGTCCCTCTTTAATTGCGGTTGTTAGTGTCGCAAAATTATCATCGGCTAAGACCATATCCGCGGCCTCTTTGGCCACATCGGTTCCTTTAATTCCCATGGCAATTCCAATGTCAGCCTTTTTCAAAGCAGGCGCATCATTCACACCATCACCCGTCATCGCTGTAACGAGACCATTTGCCTGGTAAGCTTCCACAATTCGTAACTTATTCATAGGTGTCGTTCGGGCAAACACATTATAGTTTTGAATCACTTTTTTCAGTTGATCATCTGAAAGTTCGTCAATTTCGGCACCTGTAATGGCCGAGATTTTAGAATCTAGGCCCAGTTTTTTGGCAATTGCTGCCGCTGTTTCAGGATGGTCACCCGTAATCATTTTTACTTTAACGCCAGCTTCGCGCATCTCTTTTAAAGCCACAATTGTTTCTTCACGAGGTGGATCGATAATCCCGGCAATTCCAAGGAACTGAACCCCTTCAAGCACCAACTCATGGGTTAAAGTGTGAACTTCACGTTCAACTTTTCGATAGCCAAGAGCGACCACCCGTTCACCATTGCGTGCCAGTTTGGAAACTTGATTAGTCCAGGCATCCACGTCAAACTTCGGATCTGCTTGTTTGGCCATTGCAAACACCTTATCAGGCGATCCTTTGACTAAAATCACTCTTTGACCGTCACTATCTTCATCCAATTTTGCAATGTATCGATAATCAGAATCGAAAGGAATTTTATCAAGCTCCACTAAATCTGGTTCGTTTTTCTTAAATACTTTATGATACAAAGTTAAAAAAGCACCATCAGTGGGCTCACCATTAATTTCCCATTTACCCTCTGTTTCGATAAGCCGGGTATCATTTGCCTCATGTCCTGCTACCAATAAACGATCCAAATCCTCATCACGACCGGGAATAATTGCCTGGCCATTTTGCGTAATTTTACCGTCTGGTTGATAACCAGTTCCGCTAACTTCGTAGTGACCTTTTTTCGTAATTAAGGTATCAATGGTCATCTCATTTTTAGTCAACGTTCCTGTTTTGTCAGTATTAATAACGTCCACTGCTCCCAAAGTCTCCACGGCCGGCAAAGTTTTGACAATTGCATTAGCTTTTGTCATCTTCTTCACACCCATGGCAAGCACAACCGAGGTACTTGCTGGTAAACCTTCAGGAATTGACCCAACCACCATTGTAATCACGGCAACCATTAAAACGGAAAGCGAATAGACTTGAGTGATCAGCCCAAAAACAGTTAACAAAACTGCCACGGCCACAATCGCATATGACAAATACTTACCCAAATCATTAATTTCACGCATCAGCGGTGTTGTTTTGGATTGCACCTTTTCCATGCTGGCATTGATTTTACCAATTTCGGTTTCAGCACCCGTCGCAGTTACAAGGCCCAGACCACTACCGTTCGTCACAGCCGTTGACGCATATGCCATATTTAATCGATCTGCGAGAGGTGTTTTCGGATCGGTCAATAATTCATCATTTTTTAAAACAGAATCAGTTTCCCCTGTCAAAGAAGATTCTTGAATTTTTAAATTATCGGCGGTTAAAATTCGCAAATCCGCGGGAACGTTATCGCCAGCCTCTAGGAAAACCAAGTCACCCACGACTAAGTTTTCGGCAGCAATATCTTCTCGTTTGCCATCACGAATAACCGTTGCTGAAACTTGTAGCATTTGTTTGATCTTTTCAATGGCTTCAGAAGCCTTACTCTCTTGAAAATAACCAATCAGTGCATTTATAATCACAACCAGCCCAATAACAATCGAATCTGAATATTCTCTTAAAAAGAAAGTCGCAATAGCTGCAACTAAAAGAATATAGGTAATACTATTGTTGAACTGTTTGAAAAACCGTTTCAGCTTGCTTTGCTTCTTTTGAATCAACGCGTTGGGTCCATTTTGTTTGAGTCGTTTTTCGGCCTCTAAACTTGTGAGCCCTTGATCAAGCTCTATTTGGTCTTGCCCTAAGAGTTGATCCACAGTTTGCGTATACGGGTGGGGTGGTTTACCCTTTTTCAATTCCCCACCATAGTCGGTACTATCCGAAGCAGAACTTTTTGTCATAATTTAAAACTCCTCCTGTAAAAATTTATTCTGGTATTATCTTTGGTAAGTAATAGCATATCTGAATTTAAGTGTAGTGTCAAAGGATAACTTATCCGTTTTATAAGAAATCTTAAACTGTTCACACTATTTTCATATTCATTCTTAAATTATCGCAAAATAACTTATATCTGTGGCCAATTCCGAAAGATTTTTCTTATCAGACGCGCTATAATATAGAGATAATGTAATTACAAAAGAAATGGGGAATGTTCCTTGGACAGTGGTCAGATAATCAGCGATAGTATTATCATTTTGATTACCTTCATCCTGGCATATTTTTTCGTTGCCGCAGAATTTGCACTTGTTGAAAGTCGATTAAGTGCATTGGAAGAGGCACGGGAAACAGCAGTTGGTGGACGGCTCAAAAAAATTAACCGAGCTATCCACATGGTTTCAAATTTAAACGAATATCTTTCTACCACACAGGTTGGAACGTCAGTCTGTGGAATTATTTTAGGTTGGATAGGTGAATCGTTTGTAGAATACTTCATTATTCGCTTTTTTGGATTCACACATCTCATTAATCAAGCTTCGCTACACGCGATTGGAGCAATTATTGGTGTTTTACTCCTAACCTACTTGGAAGTCGTTTTAACAGAAATTGTACCAAAGAATATTAGTATCGATGTCCCCATGAAAGTTTTAATGTCGATTGTGACCCCATTACATTGGTTTCACACGGCATTTTATCCATTCGTTTGGTTACTAAATGTTTCTGCAAGTGGCATCGTCAAAATGGTGGGTATGGAGCCTGCTGATGAAAGCAACGAGGTCTTTTCTCAAGCGGAAATCCTGAGTCTTTCTAAAAATGCTGTTTCTGGCGGTGAACTTGATCAAAATGATTACGTTTATATGCAACGTGCTTTTGATTTTAACGATAAAGTCGCAAAAGATATTATGATTGATCGTACACAACTGGTAGTTCTGGATGTGAACGCTACAGTAGATGAAGCGTTATTGCTTTACCTGCAAAAGCGTTTCAGTCGTTTCCCAGTGGTTGCAAATAACAACAAAGATAAAATTCTGGGCTATGTTTACAATTATGATTTGATTCGTCAAAGTCGAGTAGATGGCGATATTAAGGTCAGCAAGTTACTGCGGAATATCATTACCGTTCCTGAAACTGTACCTTTACAAGACGTTTTGCAAAAAATGCTCCAAAAACAAACGCCTATTTCCGTTGTTGTTGATGAATATGGTGGTACTAGCGGTATTATTACCGATAAAGATATTTATGAAGAAGTTTTCGGAACAATTAATGATGAAGTTGACGATGTTTCTGGCGATTATATTCATAAAGAAGCTGACGGCACTTATCATGTCAGTGGTAAAACTACCATGTATGATTTTGAACGGTACTTTGGCATTGACGTTCCCGGTTTCGAGGGCGAAGATGTGGTGACGCTTGGTGGGTATGTCATCGATCATCATCCAAACATTCAAGTGCATGATCAGGTCCGTATTGATCGCTATGATTTTGAAGTTCTTGATAATGAGAATGCGCATATTGATTGGTTCCACGTCACTAGAATTCCTGATGAAGAATATAAAAAGTTACAAAAACATGCAGAAGATGAGCGGTTAAACGCAGACGAATAGCATGTGATAGACACAAGTCGAGCTAGTTGGCTTGTGTCTTTTTTGTTTTGTTATGGGTTTGATTTTACGTTACAATTCGCTCACTTTTTAGGACAGCTGCTTGTGACAGCCAAAACAATATAACCATGCCTTACCGTGGGACTTTCATCCCACTATCGGCACAGTTATATTGTTTTGACTTACCGTCACAATCCGCTCACTTTTTAGGACAGCTCCACAAGACAGTTCCAGAAATATAAACCCGCCTAGCGCAGGACTTCTTCCTGCTGCCGGCACGTTTATATTTCTGGGACTATTCGTCTTCATCCGCTCACTTTTTTAGGACAGCTCCACAAGTCATAAAAGGTCCCATAAGCATGCTTCCAGCGGGAGATTCCTCCCGCATCCATCATACTTATGGGATCTTTTATTACGACTTGTTACGCTCACTTTTCCCTTAGGACGGCTCGGCAAAGCAAGTAAGGGAAAATAGCCATGATTCCCGCGGGATTGCGATCCCGCTTCCATCATGGCTATTTTCCCTTACTTAACGCTTTGCCTCGCCCACTAATCTAAGAACCTTCTCTTCAAATACTTTGGCAAACCGTCATCTTCACTTGCTTCCGTTACCTCATCCGCCTGGGCCTTTATTTCATCCGCACTATTGCCCATTGCCACACCCGTTCCAACTGCCTTCAACATTCCCAAATCATTCTTATCATTTCCAAATGCAATCGTATGATCCTCCGGAATTCCATACTGGTTCGTTATCGCCCGTACCGCACTCGCCTTATCCACTCGTTTCGGAATCAACTCAATATTATCTGGACTCGATGACGACACATTTAACACCTGCGCATCTATCAATTTTTGCCTTGCAATCCCCAATTTATCCAACTCACCCTTTGCAATCACAATTCCATTAATAATTTGATCACTCACATCGTTCAAATGATCACGGTCATGCACATCTTCAAATTTTCCAGCACCATCTTGCATAACTCGCATCCGCGCCAATCGACTCAAATCCCATGGCTTACGTCTCGTATAAAAAGTTCGATCCGTACTAAAAAAATTGGTCGACAATCCAAGCTCAGTTGTCACATCATAAACCGTACTAATCGCTTTCCAACCCAAATGATCCATATGCAAATGATTTCCTTTTTGATAAACAGATCCATTCGACGCAATTACTTCTACCTTCGAATTAATTCGTTTTTGAATTACCTGTGCTAATGAAAGCATCCGTCCCGTTGCAATGTAAAAGATAAATCCTTGTTGCTGCAACTGTTCAATCACCTTTTTTGTCATTGCCGATACATTTTGATTATGTGAAATTAGTGTGCCATCAATATCCATAAATACTATATAAGGTTCCAAAGCGTTAGCCTCAATTCTTTTTCAATTTTGTCTCTACAGTCCTAGTTTACTACTTTACTAAAGCGGTTCCACCGTTTTTAAAAAATATCTTTTTATAAAAAATTAAGTGTTACAATGTTAATAATGTTCTACAATAAAAATAGTAAAGTTTAAGGGGGTTCCATCATGTCGATTATTAACATTTTATACATCTCAGTCGCTGGAAATACACGCTCCTTCACACAAGATCTCCAAGACTATGCTGAGGAGCAACATTCAAAAGATGCCGCTAATCCCCTCATTTCATTAAAAGAAGTCTCTGAAGAAACTGATTTTGAGAGTGAACAAGAACCATATTTTGCGTTTGTACCTACTTACCTAGATGGCGGAAACGGCGTTGACAATGGTGTCAAAGAACTCATGACCAACGTTTTGGGCGAATACATTGCCTACAAAGATAACCGCAAATTATGTCTTGGGGTTATTGGCAGTGGTAATCGTAACTTCGGCCTGCAGTACTGTTTAACCGCCAAACGTTATGCCCGTGATTATGGTTTTGAATATTTGGACAACTATGAGTTACGCGGTAATACCGCCGACTGCAAACGAATTTACGAAACAATGAAAAAAAACAATGTTTTAAACACCGTCTCAAAAGAAGTTTAATTAGTTTTAAAAGTCAAAACCGCCAAATTCAAAAAATGAATTTGGCGGTTTTGGTTTCTGTTTTTAATTTTAACAGCTATAAGAGTAGATATTTTTCTAGGCTAATGCGCTTCTATTTTTATAGCCGAAACGTGCTAAAAAGAGCAGCCTTCTCCGCTCAGCTACGATAGCCCAACGATTCCTAAACCGAATCATTGGGCTATCTATGCTATGCTCGAAAGCTAAACGCTCTTTTTAGCACTCTTTTATTTTTACCAAGTAATCGTGTCCGGATCCGTCGCCAATCCTGCAACGCCACGCAACCCATCAATTGTCTTCATATCTGCTTCATCAATCTCAAAGTCAAACAACTTTGTATTTTCAATAATACGTGCTTCATGCACTGACTTTGGTAATGGTAAAAATCCATGTTGCAATGACCAACGCAACACTACCTGTGCAACTGTCTTGCTATACTTCTCACTCATTGTCTTGAGTTCATCCACAGCAAAAATTTTACCTGTACCAAGAGGACTATACGCTTCTGACAAAATATCATGCGCATCATTATACGCAACAACTTCTGGCTGCAAATCACTCGGATTCAAGAAAATCTGGTTAACTTGCGGTGTAACCGTCGCCGTCTTCAACAATGCATCTAAATGCTTAGGACGGAAGTTAGAAACTCCAATTGTCCGCAACTTGCCAGCTTTTTGAGCTTCTTCCATTGCGCGCCAAGTATCCGCATTCGTCTTTTCCCATGAATCACGATAAGCAATTGGATTTGGCCAGTGAATTAAGAACAGATCCAAATAATCTAATCCTAAATTATTCAAAGATTTATCAATTGCCTTCTTGGTATTTTCATATCCATGATCGTTTCCAGTCAACTTTGAAGTAACCCAAAGTTGATCACGGGCAACGCCACTATCCTTAATACCTTTACCCACACTTTTTTCGTTACCATAAGCAAAGGCAGTATCAATATGGCGATAACCTGCTGCAATGGCCTCTTCAACTGATTTCTCAGCCACATCACCATCCGGCGTCTGCCAAGTACCAAAGCCAACAATTGGAATCTTGACGCCGTTATTTAATTCATAGGTATCTGTTAATTTTGTTAATTTTGCCAAAATAAATCCTCCTATCAAATATTATCTACATTATAAAGCAAAACTACTAGACTTGAAAAAGATTTGGTTTCCGCGCTAAATTATTCTATGATAAACGCATATAAACGCTAATTTAAGGAAGTCTCGTTGTGAATAAAAAATCTGATTTCAATAAACGCCTATTTTTCTTAGCCATTTCCATTGTCCTAAACTCATTTTCCAACGCGTTAACCGTGGCGAGCCACTGTGGAAGTGCCTTATGGACGGCTTCTTCTGTCAATTTGAGCGAATGGTTTAATTTTCCACTAGGAACTGTTTTATTTGTCGAAGGAATCGCCGTCGTTATCGCAAATGGTCTTCTACTCAAACATTTTGACTGGCATCGCATGCTGGGAAACTTAGTATTTATGGTGCCATTTTCTTATTTAGTTGGAGCAATTAGTAGTGGTTTAGATACGCATGGTTTTTTGAACTTACCATTAAGTGTCCGTATTATCGCTGATGCCCTCGGAATCGTGGGGATTGGCGTAGCGGTTTCCATTTATCAACGGGCCAACATCGTGTTACATCCCAACGATGACTTAACTTACATCGTTCGCTTCAAGTTCATGAACGGCAAAGCAGCGGTTGCCCAGTGGGTCAGCTATATTCCAGCCATTTCAATCATTTTATTGACCTTTATCGTCACCCACCATATTTACTCGATTGGTTTAGGTACCATTCTTGCTTTCATCCTGCAAGGAGCCGTAACAGGTTGGGCCGATCGCCACGTATTTACAACTCTTAAACATCACTTAAATGTTTAGACATAATTGGTAGGAAGAAAAACGGGACTGTGCTATCATTTTATATGTAGGATATTTCATAAAAAAAACGATATGTGGGAGGATTTATCATGGTGAGATCACGGGTACTGCAGTTACAAAAAGGCGGCAATTTTCGAGAACTTGGTGGTTATCAGACAATGGATGGCCGCACAATTAAGTGGCATAAAGCAATTCGTTCTGGAAAACTCGGCAGTTTAACCGATCAAGACGTCTCTTTTTTGGACACTTACGGATTAAAATATGACGTGGACTTCCGTTCGCCTGAAGAAAAGGCCCAAGCACCAGACCGAATCCCAGCCCAAACTAAATATTTATTTATGCCAGTATTTTCAACTGATGAAACCCAAAACTCCAAGCAAACGGATCGCTTACAACGCAAAATGGACACTGATCCCACAACTGGTCGTCAGCAAATGCATCACGTCTATCAAGATATCATCACGAATCCCCACTCACAAACAGCTTATCGACGTTTCTTTGACGTTTTGTTGGAAAATGATGGTCAACAAGATACCTTACTTTTCCACTGTACCGCCGGAAAAGACCGCACTGGCATGGGCGCCGTTTTCTTTTTAAGCGCCCTTGGTGTAAATGAAGACACCATCAAGGCTGATTATTTACTCACAAACAAAACCACAAAACCAATGTTAGACAATTTGGTTAAAACCTTGAAACTCAAGAATTCACCATCAGCCTTCATTCAAAGTATGCGTGATTTACAGAGTGTACAAATTTCCTTCTATAATACCGCGATGGATCAGATTCAAAAGGTTTCAGGAGACATGCCAACTTACCTACACGACTATTTAAATCTTTCTACGAACGATATTCATGATTTACGGCACATTTACTTAGAATAATATTTTCTACAAACAAAGAGGGCTATTGAATGAAAAGAAAGAATCTTATTGGACTTGGAATTGTGGCACCAGTGGCCTTAGGAGTTTCTGCCCTAACGGCTGCCAGTGCTAAATTATACGATTACGCGTTTCGGCGCGTGGATTACGTTCCTGAAACTTCAGCAGATAAACAGAAATATGCAGATGATTATTACAGATATGTAAACTGGTTTCATAAGGTAACCACGAAACAGTGGACGCTTCACCCTTCTGATTTAGAAAACCGTGTCGAAGCGACTTTTATTCCATCTGCAAGTGAAAATGCCAAAACGACAGTTATCATCGCTCACGGTTATAAAGGTAATGGCGAGACGATGTCAAACTACGCTAAAATGTTCTATGACATGGGTTACAACGTCTTGTTACCAGATGATCGGGCCCACGGCAATAGCTCAGGTGACTACATTAACTTTGGCTGGATTGATCGCCTCGACTTTGTGGAGTGGGCACATTCTGTCATTAATAATGTGGGCGAAGATTCCAAGATTATTATGTTTGGCGTTAGCATGGGTGGTGCAACCATTCAAATGACGAGTGGCGAGAATCTCCCTCCTCAAGTTAAACTAATGATTTCCGATTGTGGCTATTCAAATTTACGTTCTGAGTTGGCTTATTTGCTGAAACACCAATTTCATTTGTCACCAACCGTTTTTGTGCCGATCATAAACGCAATTAATCACCATCGAATGGGCTTTTCGATTGATGATGTTTCCTCGGTCAAACAACTTCGTAAAAATACCCGCCCGTTTTTATTTATTCACGGGGAAAAAGACATTTATGTCCCTACTTACATGGTTGACGAATGTTTCGAAGCTTGTCCTGAACCAAAAGATATCTGGATTGTGCCAAATGCATCCCACGCTGAAAGTTTCTGGATGAATCCAAAAGCTTATCAAGCTAAGATTCAACGGTTTATTGATAACTATTCAGATTAACATATAAAACGAAAACGACTTACAATTCGAAAAAATTGTCGGTCGTTTTTATATGCTTCATTTTTAATTTTTTAATCACTAAATTGACCATTCACCCGCAAAAACGTATGTCCGGTCAGTTTTTAACTGCTATACTATAAAAAGCATACAAAATTTAGTCCATAAAAAATGTTAATCATTAGGGGTGATCACATGCAGGTTGAACTTAAAGATATTACTTTATCTTATGAGAAACACCACAACGTTTTTAAACACTTAAACTGCACAGTCGAAAATGGCGAGCTGGTCGCCTTTCTTGGCCCTAGCGGTAGTGGCAAAACCACCATTTTGAATTTGTTGGCGGGATTATTGACCCCTAAGTCTGGACAAGTCTTGTTTGACCACCAAGATGTCACTAAAAAAGATGTCCGCGATCGCAACATTGGCATGGTATTTCAAGACTACGCCCTTTATCCGCATCTTTCTGTGCTAGATAACATTGCCTTTCCGTTAAAAATGGCCCACGTTAAAAAGGCAGAGCGCCAAAAACGTGCCGGCGAACTCGCTAAATTAGTTCATGTCGAAGATCAGATCACCAAACTTCCTAGCCAACTTTCCGGTGGTCAACAACAACGCGTGGCAATTGCCCGTGCATTAGCAAAAAATCCTGATATCTTGTTACTTGATGAACCGTTGTCCAATCTTGATGCCGCGTTACGTGGTGAACTGCGCGATGAAATTCGTCGTATCCAACGCACAACTGGAGTTACCACCGTGTTTGTCACTCATGATCAAGAGGATGCGCTACGAATCGCGGATAAAATCATGGTTATTTCAAATGGCCACATCCAACAAACTGGTTTGGTATCGGATTTGTATCGCCATCCGCGGAACCTTTTTGTTGCAAAATTTGTTGGCACGCCCAGAATTAATCTGGTCCCGATTGCCAATATTGCGCCTTACATAACTACTCAAATTTCCAAAAAAGTGCTTGCAAACACCGCCATTGTTGGCATTCGCAGTGAAGCAGTTTTTCTGCCGTCCACAACCCAACCAACGTTCGCTGAAATACCAATGGCGGTTGATCACCAAATACAACTTGGCCGTGACTGCCAAACTCGTTTGCATAGTGAGAACTTTGAGTTACTGAGTACCGCTATTGAAGACCGATTGCCTTCATCAAAAATGACATCTGTTTACATAACTGCAAAAGGCTGCTTCTTGTTTGACCAGAACGGAATGTGTATTTGGGATGGTGACGCAAATGATTAACGCCAAACCAACTCTCAAATCGACCTTGCATGCACTCTTATATCTCATGCCGTTACTGATTGTCACCGTCACATTTATAATTTGGCCACTCATCGGTTCATTTCTGATGAGTTTTTACACCAAATATAATTACTTCACAAACAAAGTGAGTGAAATGGGCGGCGCAAACTTTGTCTATCTATGGAATGATCCGGATTTTCACTTGGCTGTGCGCAACACCCTTATTTTTGTGGTAGGGTTCGTCCCCATTATCCATCGTGTTTGCACTTGGAATTGCCCTGCTGCTCAATCACATCAAACGATTGGCTAACTCATTTCGCGCGATATATTTCTTGCCATTTGTAACTTCTACAGTTGCAATTGCCTTAGTTTGGAATTGGATTTTTCACTCTAATTATGGCTTGCTGAATCAAGTTTTAAAGTTGTTTGGGCTATCCGCCATTAATTGGCTAAACGACCCGCGCTACTCGTTAATAGCCTTAATTATTATCTGCATTTGGCGCGGATTAGGTTTCAATATCATCTTGTTTTTAGCTGGGTTGAATAATATCGATCAACGCTACTACAAAGCAGCCAGTATTGACGGAGCTTCTCATTGGCAAAAGTTTACCAATGTCACAGTCCCTTTGTTAGCGCCAATGACCATTTTGATCACAGTCAACGCCATCATTGCAAGCTTTAAAGTGTTTGATCAGGTTTTTGCGCTCTTCCATGGAACGGCGGGACCTGCCAACGCTGATTTGACCATGATGTACTACCTCTACCAAAAGTTCTATGTGGAAAATCAGTATGCAATTGCAGCAGCAAGTGGAATTATCTTATTTGGCTTCATTGCAATTGTCACCGTCCTAACCTTTTGGTATTTCCGCCGTCACCAGACCTTGTTAGGTGGTGAACGGTCATGAGTAAACACCTCACAAAACTAATCAGCTATCTCTTGCTGTCCTTGGGCGCCATTGCGATGTTACTGCCATTTTTGTGGATGATCATCACCAGTCTGCAGACACCAGCAGAAGCCCTAGCTGTTCCTAAAGTTTGGCTTCTAAAATCATTACACTGGGAAAATTATTTACAAGCTTGGCATGCAGCACCATTTGCGCGTTATTGTCTGAATTCAGTGATTGTCACCATCGCGACCACTTTAGGGCAATTGTTTACAAGTATTCTTGCGGCGTTTGCCTTTACCCATCTCAAGTTCTATGGCAAACAGGTGCTTTTTTCGGTATTGATCGCACTAATGATGGTTCCGGGTGAAATACTGTTGATTCCAAACTTCGTGACCCTTTCGCAATTGCATTGGATTAATACCTATGCCGCCCTGATTGTTCCCTGGCTAGCTAGCATTTTTTCCATGTTTACCCTTCGTCAAGCTTTTCAGACGCAGACACGCTCAACTTACTACGCGGCACGAATCGATGGTGCAACTGACTGGCAATATCTCTGGCATATTTTAGTGCCCGCAAATCGGCCCACAATTATCGCCGTGGCCGTGCTACAACTCATTGGCTCGTGGAATTCCTTTATGTGGCCGCTGATCGTGACTAACTCTGATCATTTGCGAACGTTACCCGTCGGTCTCATTGAATTTACCAATGATTCAGGAACAAACTATCCATTATTAATGGCCGCCACGGTATTCGTCATGTTGCCACTATTCGTTTTATACTTTTTTCTGCAAAAATATATCATTGCCGGCATCACAAAAACTGGTTTGAAAGGATAATTATCATGAAAAATCTTCGGCGCACTTTTTTAAGCGTTATTTTTGCTTTAACGCTCGTTTTGACACTCAGCGCTTGTACCACTAAAGAAGCTTCCACTTCCGCATCCCACCGGGTGACCATCACTTTTTGGCATGGCATGACGGGGGTTCACAAAACGGCTCTGAATAAATTAATTAGCAAGTTCAATCATTCGCAAACTAAATACAAGGTTGTGGGCAGTTCTCAAGGCGATTTCACAAGTCTGCAACAAAAAATTACCGCTGCTGCTAAATCCAAAACCTTACCCACAATTTCACAGGCAACTTACACCGAAGTACCCGGTTTTGTTCAAGGCGGTTTTGTGACCTCATTTGATTCGTACATAAAGAAATCTGATTTAAGTGACCTTTATCCAGCTTTTGTTCAGTCTAGTAAGTACCAAGGAAAATATTATTCAATGCCATTTTCCAAATCGGTTCGCGTTTTGGTTTATAACAAAGATCTTCTCAAAAAGTATGGCTTAAGTGTTCCCAAAACTTGGACAGACATCGAAAAAGATGGGATCAAACTGAAGTCCAAAGGAATCACAGCGATTGCCTTTGACCAAACATTTATGAGTGAACTGGATGATTTGGCAAAGCAAGGCGGAACCCCACTCGTTTCAAATAAGCTGAAAGCTGGCATCAACACCACTCAAACCTTAGCTGCCACCCATATCATTTGGGATATGTTGCAAAATAAAACTGCGACCACTGCCGGAACCGATGGCTATGGCAGTGTCCAGTTCTTCGCGGGCAAAACACTCTTTTATAGTGGCTCGTCTGCCGGAATTTCGATCATGACAGCAAGCACGCCTAAAGGCCTTCATTGGGGCACCGCTCCGCTACCAAGTTACAAAGGTAAACGCGCAACATCCCTTGCAGGAAATGACATTGTGATGTTCAAATCAGCTTCAAACGCCCAACGAAAAGGCGCCGCGGCCTTTGTTAAATTTTTAATGAGTAAAAAACAAACTATTAATTGGGCTGAGCAAACGGGTTATGTACCGTTAACTAAATCAGCACAAACGGATCCTGAATATAAACGTTATTTAGCAAAGAGTCCCACTGCTAAGGCTGCTGCGCAATCACTGAGTTTTGGATATCTTGACCCTGCTTTCCTCGGCTATGATCAATATTTAGTAGACTTAGAGAAAGCCACTAGTGAAATTACAGCAAACCATGTGACCCCTGAAAAAGCGATGGGGCAATTACAGAAACAAACCGAAAAAATTCTTAAAACAAAGTAGTATTGATTTTTCAAAAGACTATAGCCTTAAGATAAGAACTTTGAATACTTCTCTTAAGGCTTTTTTTGAATACTAGCTAAAGGTTGAAACTACAAAAACTTATCTTGTTGCTTGATATGAAAACATTCATGGCAGCAAAATTAGATAAAATGTCGCCTTCCAGCAAATTTGGGCTGGAGCTTGGAGCCGCAAGCCACGTCTCCAAGCTCGGCCTTTATCTAAGCAAAACCCGCTAAGATAAACGACACTACTGAGCCCATTTGCTTCCGGACTAAGTGAGCCGCAGGACGGCAATTGAACTACTGATTTTAAAACAGGTCTTTTAAGACTAGTTATTGAAGTAATTTTGATACTTTCAACCTTTAGATACTAGAATAAACAAAAGACAGTGTCATGTTGGACACTGCCTTTAATGAACCTATCTACTTAAATTTTGAAACATCTTTATTCTAGAATGTTTCAATTACCTCTCCCATAGCTTGAGAAATTTCTACTAATTGTTCTTGAACTTCGTATATATCATCATCACTTGAGGTAGGTAAAGCCCTAACTTTTGTAATCATTGCTGACAAATGTGTTTGCTGAGATTTTGAGAAGCGACCCTTGAACAAATTATAGATATTTTGAAATGCTGTAATATTTTTGTTGATACTGCTAGTTGAATTGGCAACATCCTCATTATAGTTGTATATCAATTCATTCCCCATATCGTCAAAGCCTTCAAGGATTGGAGTGCCATATACGCCACCTAAACCTGTACCCTGAGCATAATCTTGAAATGCTAAGTTATAACTACTGAACGATCGAGGTGCATTACCCGCTTTAACATAGCCACTCCAAATCCAGCCTTTTACGCTACCGGATTTAATATACTGATAAGTATACGTCTTACCGTTACTTTTTCTCACAGAAGCCTGCTCAGTTTTCGTGAAAGTTGTATATTTATAATTCTTACCATAATGGGCAACTTTGCTTAATTTTGCAGTGGTATACATTGTCCCACTTGCAACATGGACCTTAGCATCTTTCATGTTAGTCGTTTTTAGCACCACATTTGGTCTCTTTGGTGCTTTTCCATTTTTGACGTAACTGTGCCAGATCCAACCTTTTACACTACCAGATTTCACGTATTGGTAAACATACTTTTTGCCGTTACTCTTTTTAATCGTTGCTTGTTCCGTTCGCTTAAAAGAGGTGTATTTGTAATTTTTAGCATAATGAGATACTTTGCTAAGTTTAGTTGTGCTATACATTGTGCCCTTAGCAACATGAACGGTCGTGTCCTTAATATTTTTGTACTTTACGCTGGTTACTCTAGTACTTGCTTGTACATTATTTGTAAGTCCAGTGGCGCTAAACCCCAGCAAACTTAAACCAACAACTGCTCCTAAAATCGCTTTTTTCATATCTTTCTTCACCTATTTTTTTTGAATTTAAATTCTGCGTTTCTTATCAAGTGTTCCAAGGCCGATTAAGCTTAACAGTGCCATCCCAATCAAAACTAAGTAACTTTGGTTAGCGTCATCAGTTTGTGGTAAAGCTTGGCTCTTTGATTGATTATTAGACGCTAATTTCTGAGTTTGCCTATTAGAAACTCCATGGTCGTACCAAACAACCTGTTGAACATTACTATTAGATCCTGACTTCTTTAAAACTAATGTTTTCTGTGCAGCGGCATTTTGGCGTTTAGCCAAATTCGCTTTAGCAACTGACAGCTTAGTTTCAGCAGTAGTAAGAACAGCTTTTGCGACCTTCAAAGCTTCTTGAGCAACTTGATCAGGCGCAATTGTTTTAGCATAAGCAGCTTTAGCAGCTACCAAATTGGTCTGGGCATCAATGACAGCTTGTTTAGCAGTTGCCAAATTAGCATCAGCATTTTCTAAATTGCTTAAATACTGTTCAGCAGTCTTTTGGGTCTGTTTAGCGGTTGTCAACACCTTATTAGCAGCATTAACTTTCGCTTGAACTGCTGACAAGATTGCCTTTGCAGATTTCAAGGCAGCATTTGCAGTAGTCACTTTTTTCTGTGCGACAACTAGATTTGCTTTGTCTTTCTTTAGCGTAGCTGTGTCAGCAGCACTTAAACTACTTGAAGTGCTTTTTAGGACCGGGGTCGTTTGATTATCGAAGAATTTTGAACTGGCAGGGATTTCAGTACCATAACCACCAGTACCACCTCCACCAAAATCATTTCCAGATGCAGCGGCAGCTACTTTAGCCGCGTCAAAATTTATAATGAAGTTCAAATGCAATGTGCCGTAGTTATCAAACGTTGCACCAAGATACTCGCCTTTCACATCTGCAGACGCTTTACTACCCAATAGGTCACCACGTACGTAATCACTAGCTTGTAAAGCGTATTGAACAGCTTCGAACGCAGCTTCTTTCAAATCCGCCATAGTTAAATTTTTTGTTGAGTAAAATGTCCAAAGTGGATAATCCCAATCATCCACATAGCTTTTATACTTACCAAAATAATCTTTGACAGCGGTAGATTTGATACCTGCTGAAGTAAGATCAGCATCATTCCAGACCGAACTGTTCATTTCCGCAGTGTCGCCCTCTTTACCAGCATTGTATTTTTCTTTTTCTTCTTGAGCAACCTCTAACTGGATTAATTTTACTGAACCATCACTGACTTTAACGGCTTCTGTACCAACCTGAGCACGAAGCGCATTGATAACACCAGCAGTAAACGTGGTTAATTCTTTTGCTTGAGCAGTGGTCAATTTGCCAACATTAGTAATTTTTTCATTTTTATCAGCAGTGGTTGCCTTGTAATCCGTAATTTTGGCAGTTTTGTCAAAACTTTTAACTGCAGTATCAAGGTTATCACGCGCGGTATCATTAGTTATATCACTAAGGTACTTTTTGTAGGCATTAATATAACTCTTTGCTAAGGTAATGCTGGCTTTTTCTGTACTAGTCTTAGCTTCAATCTTGCTGATTTGGCTATTAATTGTATTTACTGCACTTTGCGCACTAGATGCCGCACTACTTTTAGCTGCTACGTCAGCCTTGGCAGCAGATACTGGAGTTTGTGCGACTGAAACTGCCTGTTGTGCAGCACTGGTTTCACTTTTTGCACTTGAAACTGCCACTTGTGCTTTAGTAATTCCCTCAGAAGTGGCTTCACTTTTATATTGTTCTGCCGCCGATTGTGCTGAAGACGCAGCATCAGCACTACTACTTGCTTTTACAAGCTGTGTTTTGGCAGCCGATTTACTTGCTGCCGTTGAATTTGCCGTACTTTGAGCTGCATTTTTAGCAGCTTGGGCTGTGGCAACAGATTTTTGAGCCCCTGAAACGGCACTCTTATCTTGAGTAGTTGCCTCACTGGTAGTCTTTGCACTTGAATCTGTTGAGGGTTTGGTATCCGCCTTAACTGAATCAATACTTGTTGCTGTTGCAGCTACGCCCGCGATCATGGCTGCTGTTGCTAAAGTGACTAATTTTTGTTTTTTCATCATTGAACTCCTCCTTGTAGTTGGTTATTTATGTATAACCTTTTAAAGGATACAAAAAGTGCTCGACACAATGTGGCAAATTACAATTATTTAAAAATAAAATCAAAATAATTTTAAATCCAAGCAAAAAAGCGATCTAAGTCGATCGCTTTTCCAATACTTCTACTTAATATTAGTTAAATTACCGCCATAGATCCAACCAATTTCTTTACCGTTAACGTAACAACGATAATAAGGTGTTTTGGTTCCTGCACGAACTGCCTGCTTATTAATTGTTACCTTGCGATCGCGGTAAGTTTTTCCATAATGCAACAACTTTGTTTTATAAACACTGTAAGTCAAATGATTATAGAAATTATTTTTAGGAGTTGCAATTACCGTTGCAGTTTTCTTAACTGTTTTGTAAGTGGCTTTATTCACAACTGCAGAATAATAAATCCAACCAATTAACTTACCTTTGTAGTAACACCGATAATAAGGCGTTTTCATACCTTTCTTTATGCCTTGGTCATTAATTGTAATTGTTTTACCGGCATATGTTTTACCATAATGAACACGTTTTGTAGCATACTTGCTGCCTGGTACATGATTGTAGAAATCATGACCTGGTGCTAGACGGACTTGTTTCGTTAATGCCTTTTTTGTATACTTGACCGAAACAGATTTCTTTGTAGTCTTTTTTGTTGACACTTTCGCATAGTAAACTGAATAATCATCCGTTCCATTAAAAACTAATGTATAACCAGTTCCTGAAGCATTTTCTTTAAACGTTGCTGAGGTTGCTGATGACGCATAACCTGTCACTTTTGGCATGCTTACTGTTTTCGTTTCACCAGCCTTTAAAGTCATCGAAGAAAACCATACAGTTTTCTGAATACCGCCAACGGAACAAGTCAGACCTTGTTGAAATTCAGTCCCCGCTTTTCCAGATATATATTCTGGCGTGGTAGCCGCCTGTACACTTGTTTGCATGTTTGATGTATTAGTAACTGCAGTTGTGACACCGGCGCCCAATCCCATTAACGTAACTCCTGTTAATAAACTGATCAACATTTTCTTTGAAATTGTTTTTGTATTTTTGAACATAGAATCTCCCCTTTTTGGTTAATTACGATAACTTACAAGTGACATCATACAAAAGACTCCCGACATAACATGTCATTTTGCGAACAACTTTAAAATTTTCCAAACAAAAAACACACCATTTTCATGATGTGTTTAACAATTCGATTTATTCAAGATACTGATCACGAGCAGCGGTCAATTCATCACGTATCCTTTTCACTAACGACGGTGGGGACACCACTTTCAAGCCAGGTCCCTGACTCATTAACCAAAACATCGCCCCACCAACTTTAACGTAGGCTTCGATCAGTAGACTGCCATCCGCATACTCTTTAAGAACATGAGCATCCGGCAAAGCATCCAAAGCAGTCCCCTTGTAATTCCGATAAATAAACTGGATACGCGTTAATGTACCGTTGTCCTCAAGATACGTCTGATGGTGATAATCTTGTAAGGAAAACCGCTCCGCATAATCAAGTTTGTCACCTTTTTTGGCTTCTAAAATTTTGACAACTCGATCCAGCCGATACAACCAATAGCCGCCATGTTGCTCACTTAACATGACCACATAAAAATAATGGGTCTGAAAGGTTATCGCAACTGGTTGAGCCCTATGCTTTATCGGATAATCTTGTCCAGGCGCGCTACTATGGTACATAAAAACTAGCTTTTGATTATTGGCAATATACATCGTCATTTCACGGAGTTGTTTCAGTAACGGCTTAGGTGTTGACAGCGGCACATAGCTTCCACGAGGAATCGTGAGCTGTTGATGCAGCTCTGCTTGCATTGCCGGTGGCAGACCTGAACTTAAGAATGTCAACGTGTCGCTCAACTCATCTTGCTTCAATGCCCGACTTCCTAACAGAATGTGGCTCGTCGCTAAAACCATTTCAAAATTCTTTTGCTCACTTTTTTGAGCTAATCGATAGGTATCATCGGCAGTTTTTTCAATCTTGCCGGCATCGCACTCCGCTAAAGCACTTCGAATATAAGAAATATCTCGTTGGAAAGTACGCGTGCTGACGCTAAACTTATCCGCAAACTTTTTAAACGATAACGCCTCTCCATTCATAAGTCTAATCAATAGTTCAGCCACTCGATAATTACTTTCCATTATTTCCACTTCCGTTCGAATTGTTGTCAGTTACTGAACTAGCATAGCCAACTTGATAACCTTTTTAAGTTAAACGATCATTAAATTCTATCTATTTTATCATAAAAATGAACTACTTTGTTTATGATCGCGTCAAGTTTCTAACAAATCACAAAATAAACTCCCCAAAAATTTATTTTAGGGAGTTTTATAAAAATCTTCTAGTTTTAAGCGTCATGTAAAACTTCCAGCATTTGAGCAAAAGTCACGCGTCTAGTTTCTCTTGGGATAAAGCTTCGAATTTCATCTTCGTTAAAACCAACTTGTAACTTATTATGGGTGAAAATAATTGGTTTTTTGATCAAACTTGGATAATTCACTAACAACCGGTGCAATTCAGTAATTGTGAGTGAATCGATATATTTACGGCCAAATTTTTTAAACATCTTAGATCTTTCCGAAATGATTTCATCGGCGCCATATTCTGTCAGTGATAAAACTTTTTTTAAAGTATCTAACGAAATTGCCTGTGAAACAACGTTAACTTTATTGTAGGCTAAATTATGTTCATCTAACCATTGACATGCTCTCCGTGCTGAACCACAACTTGGACCCCATAAAACTGTTATTTTTTCCATGCAAAACGCTCCTTTAAAATTTAGTTATAATTACCATAAGTAGAATTATAGACTAAACAATTAGTTTTGTCTACTCTTTTTTATAACTAATTGTATAAACTCAACCAAGATTAATTTATTGAGCATTTTTCTTTAGGGTAAATAATAACGTTGTTAAACTTTAGATATCAACTAAACCAGGACATAGGAGGATTTTCATATATGGAAACAAAAAGATCATTTAATTGGAAAGCGTTGTTACTTTTCATTGTCGGCGTCGAAGTACTTGGAAGCCTATCTTCTTTGTTTGCCGGAAATATCAAAGAAATTTATAATTCACTGTCCCTCCCACCACTAGCACCACCAGATTATCTTTTTGGAATCGTTTGGCCACTCCTTTATTTGTTAATTGCAATATCTGGCTACCTTATTTACCAATCAATTGCTTTTAAAGGTGAAAAAACAACAAGTTACCTATTGTTTGCCGTTCAATTAGGCCTAAACTTTGTTTGGAGTATTGTTTTCTTCGGTGGAAACTACTATTGGGTTGGCGTTGTGATTGTGATTATTTTGGATTTGGTCGTGCTAGGTTGCATTTTACAATATTATAAAGTTAACCGGGCTGCCTCAGTCTTACTAATTCCCTATCTAATTTGGATCTTGTTTGCAACTTACTTAACGATTGGTGTTGCAGTTCTCAATTAAAATGCCGTCAAAACGTGGCTGAATGCGAGTTAACAAACCTTTAAATCTTTCGTCACACAATATTCATAAATAGAGGGTATTATAATAAACATAGATAAGAGCTAAACAACTTTATCTATATGAAAATAGCATACTCCTCCAAAGTTACTATATTTCATTGTTTTTCATGATAACAACCTACTCCCCTATATAAAGAGACCGGTCAGTGATGATCGGGTCTTTTTTTGTTTACAATTTGATTTTTAAACGAACCAATTCATATTTGGTATAATGAAGCCAATGATAGTTTGGAGGGATCAAAGTGAAAAAAGAACGCTTATTAGATATCGACGGTAGTGTCAACTTTCGTGAACTCGGCGGATACACCACGCAAGATGGCCGCACAATTAAGTGGCAAAAGCTATTGCGATCTGGAGATCTCAGCCGTTTAACTGCTAAAGATGTGAAAAAATTGGCTAATTATGGGTTGCACTACGACATTGATTTACGGTCGCCTTCTGAAGCTAGCTGGTTAAAGGACCGTTTACCAGATAACACCATCTATCGTTCTTATCCAGTCTATCCAATTGCCCAAAATGACCACTCTGACCTTCCAAAGGTACCGGAAAATTCAGACAATGCTGATTATTCGCATCCATACGCACTCATGATTTTAAATCCACAAAGTCAGTTAGCTTTCAAAACAATGTTTCAAGATATGCTGAAAAATGATCAGCCAAAGCAATCACTTCTTTTTCACTGTGCTGCTGGCAAAGATCGAACTGGTGTTGCTGGATTTTTAATTCTAACTGCTCTTGGAGTAGATTACGACACCATCAAACAGGATTACATTTTGACAAACATTGTTTACAGCACCTCTGATCAGGACACTTTGCGTAAACGTCTGCAAAATGACAAAGCAGAAGAGTTTGTCAATCAAATGAATGCCGCATTTCAAGTCCAAGGTGACACACTTGATGTGGCCAAGCAGGCAATTCTTGATAATTACGGTGACTATGGTAACTATTTTGTTAAAGCGATGGGATTGTCTGAAGCTGATTTAAATGATTTAAGAAGAATTTATTTAACTTAAAGAAGGCACATTATGAAAAAGCAGCGCGTTTTACCTATTGAATCGGGTTTAAACTTTCGCGAACTTGGGGGATATCCCACGCGCAATGGGAAAACAATCAAGTGGCAAAAACTGCTACGATCCGGTTATCTTTCTGTGCTCAAAAAAGAGGATCGCAACTTTCTTTTGAATTATGGGCTGCGGTATGTGGTCGATTTGCGATCCGATTATGAAATTACCCGTAATCCGGACCCACAAATGATCAATGTCAAACAAATTTCAGATTCGGTATACCCGTTTAGCAACCATTCTTCTACTAGCTTGAAACAATTTTCCAAAAATCTCTTTCAAAAAAACAAAACTGAAAAACCAAGTGCACTTAGTGATCCCTATGAATTAATGGTTTTAGACAATCACGCACAGAGCGCTTTTCGCCAATTATTCCAAATCCTTTTGAAAAATGATCAGCCAAATGAATCCGTTTTGTTTCACTGTGCAGCGGGAAAAGATCGAACAGGAATTGCCGGCTTTTTGATTTTAAGTGCTTTGGGTGTTGACCAAGATACGATTGAAGAAGATTATTTACTTTCAAATAAGGTCCTTTTTGGTACCCGAACAGTTAAAACTGAAACAACCAATAATGCCGCTATTGATCGAATGAATCAGGCACGCAACGTTGACTTACACAGTTTACGGTTAGCCAAAATGGCAATTGAAACAAAGTATGGCGGTATGCATAAGTACTTAAACACCGCAATGATGCTTTCCGATGAAGATATTGCTGAACTGCAACGTTTATATACAGAATAAAAAATGGACCCGGAAAAGTTTGTATTTTCCGAGTCCATTTTGGATTTTTAAACAAATACTAGTAACACAACTGCCAATAAGAATGCCACTCCGAGAAACGCTGCAGAAACAGCTTCCCAACGATTTGCACCTTTCATGTCTACTCGAAGGCCAAATAAAACACTAAAGGCTAAAATAAGAATCAACATTTTTTCGATTTCTGAATAATCATTACTTCTTTGAAAGTATCCCGTAAACCATCCCACAATGCAGGCAATCACGACAACAACTGCGATGCCAAAATCCGTCCAGTACTTTGTGCGCATGTGATCACATCCTATGTTTTAATATTGCTTCTATACTACCTTACTTGTTGGTTGAATAGCAATTATCAGCATATTGCCAATTTAAACAGAATGCCACTTTCTTTCATTTTGTTTGCACTCAAAACCTATCGATTCGTTGCGTTCACTTTTCTTCATTCACGTGCTACACTACAGTCAACAAATACTAATAGATAAGGACTGATTAACATGGCTACAACTGCCGAAAAAATTTGGACCGCCTTTTCCGAATCCCATCACCTTACCAACACTACCTTTCAAACTCGCTGGTTTGGTGAACAATCCAATCCAACCGAAGTTCAAGACTTAACTGACAAAATTCTTGCTGGGGACAAAATTTCCACTTCTAAACCTTTAGGCTACTATTCATCTGAGGGTGAACAGATTCCTCAAGTTGGTGACTACTATGTCCTTTTAAACGCCGACATGCATCCTGTTGGTATCATTGAAACCGTCGTCTCCGAACTGGTTCCCTTCTTCCGCGTTTCTGCCGAACATGCATACAACGAGGCTGAGGGTGACCGGACCCTCGCGGATTGGCAAGAACGCAGCAAAGAAAAGTTTGCTAAGCAAATGAAAAAATATGATCGTACTTTTTCTACAAATGATCCCGTCGTTTGTGAAGAAATCAAACTCGTCTTTAAGGTTTAGTTATAGAATTCATATGAATTTACTTATCAAAAAGATGTATGTATAATACACATTATAGAAATCCACTCTGAAGAAAAGATAGGAGAATGTGTATGAAAATTTATCCAGCTGTTTACTCTGTTCAAAATGGAATCGTTGAGTTACTTATTCCAGATTTTCCGGGCATGTTAATTGAAGGTGAAAACCTTGTTAAGGCAACCGAAAAAGCTGAAAAGCAAATTACTGCCCAAGGAAATTTGCCTGAACCTTCCGTTATGAACAATAATCATTTAGTGGAAGGCGAACACATTATCATGTTACCAATTAACGAATACGCGGGCAAAAGCACCAAACGGATTCGTCGAAATGTGACGATCCCTCAGTACTTAAACGATTGGGCCAAACAAACGGGTATAAACGTTTCTCAAATTCTCACAGAAGCTTTGGACAAAAAATTTAAAACAACCGAATAAATACCTCAATCCAAGAATTTCTTGCAAAAGAAGTTCTTGGATTCTTTGTGTCCATTAATTTTCTAATTAAGTGTAGTAGCAAAAAATAAAATTGTAACGAGTTTTCAAACAACAACTGCAACGGCTCCAAAAGATAGTTGCAACTCATCCTCTTGAGAAATGGATACAATGTTTCAATACACTCGCAACTAGTCGTCCGCTTTGATAACATCAGAACGACAATCAAAAAAATATTGAGTTTCCACTAGTTAGAAACCCGCTTCAACTGAAACTGATGACAGTTTTCACTTCTTTTTTGAATAATTTTGGGGATGGTCGTGGTAAACTAATTTCCAAAGGGGACGTTTTTCATGACAACTACAGACTCAAGACACTGGAAATTAAACGTCGGTTATTTTCTAGCGGCACAAAATTTTTTTCTGTTTGGTTCATCAGCAGTTTACTTTGCCATTCTTTGGTACATTGCCCTCCAAACTTCATCCGGAACTTGGATCATGCTTGCCACCATGGCCACTACGCTACCACAAATTCTAATTTCACTGTGGGCAGGCATCTGGTCAGATCAATATAGTCGTAAAAAATTGATTGTGGCATCTAGCGGACTAGTCACATTCTTAACTATTATTACGGCGTTAATTTACTTTTTTGTTTTTCGAAATTTATGGTTGTTGTTACTAATTGCCGCCATTCGTTCGCTGGGATCCGGGATTCAAACACCAGCGGGAAATGCCCTTCTACCAGAAATCACACCAAAAAAAGAGCTTTCGCGGATTAACGGCTTGAATCAGTTTGTTAGCTCGGTGTTATTGCTAATCTCTCCAATTCTAAGCGGTGTTATCCTAGGAAAACTCGGAATTATTTTTGTTTTCGTGGTGGACCTTGTGACCGCCACTACTGGAATCGCCTTATTGTTATGCATTCATGTGAAGCAGCTTAAACAAGAAAAGCAAAATCAAGTTGCTGGGTTACCAGGTATCTGGGAAGGGTTAAAATACACGTTCTCTCATCAATACTTACGAAATTTTATGGTGTTTACCTTGATCGCGTTCGTACTGGTCGCGCCATCATCCCAGCTATCGACACTTTATGTGAAACGAACTTTTGGCTCTGCAGTTTGGCGATTGACGTTAAATGAGCTGCTATGGACCATGGGGGCCTTGCTTGGTAGCTTTTACATCACCATTCACAAACATTTACCCCATAAAATTCGGTTGATTGCGATTGGTTTTGCAGGATCTGGCATTAGTTTTGCTGTTATGGGACTGCCTGAACCATTTTGGACCTACCTACTTTTCATGTTTTTCTCAGGAATCTGCATGCCAGTTATTCAGGCAACTTCCAACATTTTGATTCAAGAAAATGTTTCGCCCACCAAAATGGGACGGGTTTTCTCAATTCTCCAAATTGTGTCAACCGGAATCTACCCAATTGCCATGCTGTTTTATGGGCCTTTAGCCGATGTGGTGGCGATCCGTTACATTTTGATTGTCACCGGAATTTTATTAATTTTGGTTGCGGGACTCTTTTACAAACGGCTCCCTCAATTAACTGACAAGCTCAAAGATTTGCATTAATCTAGCCCAACACGATTAAAAATATAATCCACATTTTTTAGATGATACCTGTAATCAAAGGCATCATCTATTTCTTTTGGCGAAAGATGACTCTTAATCACCGGATCAGATTCAACCAACGGCTTAAACTGAATTTCTTCGTCCCATGCTTTAGCAGTTAATGGTTGAATGCGATCATAAGCAGCCTCTCGTGATAGCCCAGCATCAATTAACTTTAACAGCACCCGTTGACTATAAATTAATCCAAAACTCCGATGCATGTTGGCTTTCATATGTTCTGGAAATACAGTGAGGTTACCAATAATGCTGTTCATCCGATGTAAAATGTAATCAACCAAGATAGTTGTATCAGGCAAAATAATTCGTTCTGCAGAAGAATGCGAAATGTCGCGTTCATGCCATAAATTGACGTCTTCGTACGCAGTTTGAACGTGACCTCTAATTACCCGAGCCAAGCCGGAAACGTTCTCAGAACCGATTGGATTACGTTTGTGAGGCATTGCAGAAGACCCCTTCTGTCCTGGTGCAAAATGTTCTTCCACTTCACGGACTTCTGATTTTTGTAACCCGCGAATTTCAGTGGCAAACTCTTCTACACTTGTGGCAATTAACGCAAGTGTCGCAATATATTCGGCATGTAAATCACGGGGTAAAATTTGAGTCGAAATTTCTTGTGCATTCAAACCTAACTCTTCACAAACAAATCCTTCAACTTCCGGTGGCACATTAGCAAAAGTCCCCACAGCACCACTAATTTTACCTGCTTCAACCCCTTTTGCAGCATGCTCAAATCGTTCAATATCTCGTTTGATTTCTGAATACCAGCGTGCCAATTTTAATCCAAAGGTCATGGGTTCTGCATGCACGCCATGGGTTCTTCCCATCATAACGGTATATTTGTATTTTTTGGCTTGTGATGCCAAAGTATCTTTAAAGGTTTCAAGGTCTTTACGAATAATCACATTGGCTTCTTTTAAACGATATCCCTGAGCGGTATCCACCACATCGGTACTCGTTAAACCATAATGTACCCACTTTTTCTCTTCACCTAAAGATTCCGAAACATCGCGGGTAAAGGCAATTACATCATGATGGGTCACAGTTTCAATTTCGGCAATTCGTTCTTCACTAAATTGGGCATTCTTTGTTATTTTTTCAACATCGGTCGCCGAGATCTTCCCTAATTTTCCCCAGGCTTTGACGGCCGCAATTTCAACTTTCAACCAAGATGCATATTGGTTGTGTAAACTCCATACATTACCCATTTCTTCACGTGTATATCTCTCTAACATTCGTATCCCTCACATTTTCGAGTTTAAAATAAGTGCTTTAAATATCCGTGTAATACTATAGCATACATATATCGGATATTCCACATGTATTAAACTGATTGAGGTTTCTCACCTGCTATTTATCAGTGATAAACCGTACTTTAAAATATACATCATACATATAATTCGTGTTTTGCTTGCTTTTCGTTAAAAACCTTGTTACACTTATTTGGTTGTTTAAATTATATTATTCGGGGGTCATTAAATGTCATCAATCGTAGTTGTAGGTAGCCAATGGGGCGATGAAGGAAAAGGTAAAATAACAGATTTCTTAGGGAGTGACGCGGCTTTAACCGTTCGTTTCTCTGGTGGTGATAATGCCGGACATTCCATCGTCTTTAAAGGCAAAAAATTCGCATTACAACTTATTCCATCCGGAATCTTCAACCGTAATGGTTTGAGTGTGATTGGCAATGGCGTCGTTGTTAATCCTGAATCTTTACACAACGAATTGCATTATTTAGAAAGTAACGGTATCACAACTGATAATTTACGGATTTCAGATCGTGCTCAAGTTATTTTGCCTTACCACATTCGTTTAGATGAATTACAAGAACAGTCTAAAGCAGCTGGCAAAATCGGTACTACCCACAAGGGAATCGGTCCAGCATATATGGATAAAGCGGAACGAATCGGAATCCGAATTTGTGACTTGCTGGAACGCGATACTTTTGAAGAAAAACTCAGAACTAACCTTAAAAATAAAAACTTATTATTTACCAGATTATATGAAACAGAACCTTTAAAATTTGAAGATATTTTTGAATCTTTCTACCAATACGGTCAAGAAATCAAAGATCGTGTCACCGATACTTCGGTTTTAATTAATGAGGCCCTTGATAAGAACGAACATGTGCTATTCGAAGGCTCTCAGGGAGTTATGTTGGATTACGATCACGGGACTTATCCTTATGTCACCTCCTCAAATCCCACTGCCGGTGGTGCTGCTGTGGGGGCCGGTGTTGGTCCATGGCGCATTAACCAAGTTGTCGGGGCATGTAAGGCCTACACATCCCGCGTGGGTGATGGTCCTTTCCCAACTGAACAATTAAACGAAACCGGTGATTTCATTCGCGAAGCCGGTCATGAATACGGCACAGTTACTGGTCGTCCCCGGCGCATTGGCTGGTTAGACACTGTCGTTTTACGCCACGCAACGCGAGTAAGTGGCCTAACCAGTTTATGCTTAAACTGCTTGGATGTTTTAACTAACTTAAAAACGATTAAAATTTGTACAGCCTATCAGTTGGATGGTCAAACAATTTATCACTATCCCGCTTCTGAAAAGCAAATCGAAAAATGTGAACCAGTTTACGAAGAACTTCCTGGCTGGACAGAAGATATTACTAACTGTAAAACACTGGCTGAACTACCTGAAAATGCGCGTAATTACCTGAACCGCGTTTCAGAATTAGTTGGTATTCCCCTTTCTACATTTTCAGTAGGACCCGATCGCGAACAAACCAACGTTTTGACTGATATTTGGAATGCAAAATAACGTTTAGAATTTTAACTTTGAATAGGAGCGATAACCATGAGAGTTTTTGATTATGAAGACGTTCAACTTATTCCTAACAAATGTATTATTGACAGCCGTTCTGAAGCGGACACCACTGTAAAACTAGGAAAATACTCCTTTAAAATTCCAGTGGTTCCCGCAAATATGGCCACGGTCATCAACGAAGAGTTATCCGTTTGGCTGGCAAAAAATGGCTACTTTTATGTCATGCACCGTTTCGAACCGGAAACACGGTTGGCTTTTATCAATGAAATGCATGAGCAAAAATTAATCGCGTCTATTAGTGTGGGTGTGAAACAAGAGGAATTTGATTTCATTTCTCAACTGGCTGATCAAAATATCACACCAGAATTTATTACAATTGATATTGCCCACGGGCATGCCAATAGTGTGATTCGCATGATTCAACATATTAAGCGCCTGCTTCCTGAGGCGTTCGTAATTGCGGGAAATGTCGGAACGCCAGAAGCCGTCCGTGAACTTGAAAACGCTGGTGCCGATGCAACCAAAGTTGGAATTGGTCCTGGAAAAGCTTGTATTACTAAGCTCAAAACCGGTTTCGGAACTGGTGGTTGGCAATTGGCTGCAATTCGTTGGTGTGCCAAAGCTGCCAGCAAGCCCATCATTGCTGATGGTGGCATTCGGACAAATGGTGACATTGCCAAGTCGATTCGATTTGGCGCTACCATGGTCATGATTGGCTCTTTGATGGCAGGCCACCAAGAATCTCCTGGCAACATGATTACCATCGATGGCAAAAACTATAAACAGTATTATGGTTCAGCTTCTGAAACGCAAAAAGGCCAACACAAAAACGTTGAAGGTCGTCAAATGTTGGTTCCTTATCGGGGTCACATTAAAGATACCCTTGAAGAAATTCATCAAGATTTACAGTCCTCAATTTCTTACGCTGGTGGCCGCTCATTGGATGCCATCCGCAAAGTAGATTATGTCATTTTACACGGAGTAAATGATTTTAACTAAAAAAATGGGGATAAAAAACAATAGTTTGCAACCCATATTTCAAATTAAAAGGGCAATTTCACCGAGTACTATCAGTGAAATTGCCCTTTTCTATCACTATTTTAAATTAATCACTTCGTTGCCAAACTCTTTTAGTAGCTTGAGTAGCATATCAACCTTTTTTTGGCCAAACTTAATGATCCAGCCCTCAAAAACTAAATGCACTTTTTGATCAATCAGTTTTTCCACTTCTGCACCACGCTGGGTCAGGTGAAGATACAACCTTCTTTGATCCTTTGGGTCCGGTGTTTGAGAAATATAGTTTAATTTCAATAAAGATTTAATTTGTCTAGAAACTGCGCTCCGAGTAACATTTCGTTCGGTCGCAATTCCCATCTGCGTCACATTTTCCTGGTAGCGAATATCCCGTAAAACCAAAAATTGTTCAAACGAGATCTCATATTCCTTTGTCGGTTCCGAAAGGACATACTCTAAAAATTTCAATGTAGTCATGTAAATTTCAATTGAACCTTCAAATAAAGCTTCATTCTCTTTTGCTGACACAGTTCCCCAACCTCCTCCAAAATTGTTAACTGTTTAAGTATAGCAAACAAAACTTCAAAAGGTTATGGATTTAGCGATCTTTCACTAATCCATAACTTTTTTCTTATTTCCAATATTTTTTAAAACGTTTACTCCAATTCTTGGTCGTATCTTCCATATTTCCAAAGCGCAATTCTTGGCTTGTCGCGTTAATAACGCCGCCAATCATAATCACTAAGCCGGAAAAATCTAGCCAAAACATCAACGCAATAAACGTTCCTAAAGTCTTATAACTGTTTACAGAATGAGCAAAATAACGCAAATAGGCAGTAAAAAATTGAGAAACACCCATCAATCCAATGGTTGCCGCTGCGGCTCCCCAGATCACATATCTAAACTTAATGCGGGCGTTTGGAACAACATAATACAAAATCATCAAACTTAAAAAAATAACGATCAAAGCTGATGGCAGTTTCACGTTACCCACAATATGAAAAAGGCTATGCGGTAACTGCAGAATAGGCGTCAAATACGCAACAATTGTTTGTCCAAAACTAAAGAAAAACATCATCAAACTAATTAAAACCGCAAAGAAAATAGTAAACAAGAATGAAACGACGCGATTTATAATCGGATTTTGAAATTTTGCCACTCCATACGCTCGATTAATCGACCTTTGAAACGCGGCAACCGCCTGACTAGCAGACCACAACATCAAAATGGCACCAAAGGACATCAACTCGCCGTTTCCTTTTTCCAAAAAGTCTTTGACAATGGGCTGACTAATCTGATAAATCGTACTTGGGACAACCGTTTCAATGTATTCCAGCACTGTTGTCACGTCAATATGAAACAGTGGCAACAAGTTTCCTACAAAGATAATTGCCGGAAACATAGCAAGCAACGTATAGAAGGCAAGGACAATTGCATTATTTGCGGCATCTGCACGATTAAATCGCATCATAAAGCCTTGCCAATATGTTTTACATTTATGCCCAAACCTCTTCCAAGTCATGTTATATACCCCGTTTTTATTTAACTTTAATAGTATACAACAATTTACTAAGTTAACCCTTTTTTTCTGAATTTTTAATCAAAATTGAAAGCAATAATCCCAAAATCTCTACAAGAAAGAAAGTAAAGAACACTGCCCGATATCCCATTTGAGTAGCAACTTCCACGTGACTGCCTTTGGTCAACTCACTTTGCGTAATCGCCGTTAATATAATGGTAGCAACCGCTACTCCCAACGAACCAAGTATTTGACGAACAGTTGTAATAACGGCCGTTCCATGAGCAATGAGACTGTCTGGCAAAGAGTTTGCCCCCAGTGTCATCACGGGCATCATGACAAACGCATTGCCGCCTTCGATCAACATTGCCAAAATCACCATGCCAATCAAATTTAGCTCACTAGAGAATACAAACAAAATTCCCCAACCTATTGTAATCATGCTCATACCTATTAACAGCACACGTTTGAACCCGAATCGATCAGCCAACTTGCCAGTAACAGGATTTAGTAAACTTAAAAATACGGCCCCTGGTACAAGCGACATTCCGGATGCAAAAGGCGATAGCTTAAGCACCTCTTGATAATAAAGCGGAAAAATAATTGTCGTCACAATTAAGGCAATGTAAGAAAAACCCGTCAGTAACACGGCTAAATCATAATTAAACGTTTTAAGTACACGCAATTCGAGCATTGGCGTTTTGATGTGAAATTGACGAAACACAAAATAGGCTAACATCACTAAACTAACGGCAAGTAAACCAAACTGGTTCGTCCAGTTAACACCAGTTTTACCTAGTTGATTGATCACAAAAAGCAGTCCGATCAACCCTAACGAACTAAAAACCGAGATAAAATCTAACCGATCTGGTTTCAGTGACATGACATTTGCAATGAATTTAAATGACAAGAGAAAAACTAGCGTAATAATAATGGCAAAAATCACAAAAAGTCCTTGCCAGGTCGTAAATTTCAAAACAATTCCAGAAATGATTGGTCCTACAGCTAATGCTGATCCCATCACCAGCCCCACAATGCCCATTGTGACCCCGCGTGATTCTTCTGGTGTAATTGTCAACATGACACTCTGGTAAGCCGGAAATAAGATCCCAACGCCAATCGCCTCTAGGACTCGTCCAAACATCATGATCGGAAAATTAGGTGCAAATAAAATAACAATCGTTCCAACGTCAAACAACACTAACACGGCTTGAAATAGCCGTTTAAACGGTACATTACTTAATAGCCAGGGACTGATAGGCATCATGATACACATAACCAACATGAAGCCTGTCGTCAGCCACTGGATGGTTGGCGCGGTAACACCAAAATAGCGCATTAAAGTTGGGTAAGCCGTTGATAATGAAGATTGACTGATCGACATTGTAAAAGTGCCCGCCAATAAGATCCCCACAAACCAACTGCGAAGTTTTTTATCCCCTTTAAAAATTCCAAGCCGTTCTTCCATCAAACTCACTCCTCACTAACTTATGCCTAAGTTAGAATCATTTTAAATCGATTTAATTGTATTTCATATTTAGACTGGTGTAAACTGAATTTGAAAATTCTAAACGATTTTATTGCCTGCATAGAGTTGAAGTCATCTTAAAAAAGTGATTAAATTGATTGTACTTATTAATTGTGACTAACGAAATGGAAGAAGGTTTAGGTATGGCAAACGCAGAAGTGGATGAAGCTATTACAGATTTACAAAGTAAACGCATTCGAATTACCCCTCAGCGACGCACGATTTTGGCTTATTTAGTCACCCATCATAATCATCCAACTGTTGAAACCATTCACGAGGCCTTGGCACAAACCACGCCAAATATGAGTTTGGCAACGATCTACAACACATTAAAATTATTTGTCGACTTAGGAATTGTCATTGAACTGGCAAACGGCGAAGATGGCGTGCATTACGACTATTTCAATAAGCCGCATTACCACGTAATTTGCACAAACTGTGGTAAAATCACTGATGTTTTTTATCCTGACTTTCAAAAAGATGCGAGAAAGATGGAAAAACAAGCGACTCAACAAACAGGCTATCAAATTTCGGGTAATCGCTTCGAAATTTATGGATTGTGTCCTGAATGCCAAGCTAAATTAAAAAAATAAGAATTCAAATAACCATCCAAACTCACTCTACTAAGTTTGGATGGTTTATTGTTTGGATAGCTTCTTTCCGCTGAGCTCTAGGACCGCTCGGCAAAATAAAAGGCAAATCCTAAGTACGACTCCCGCGGGATTGCGATCCCGCATACGTCGCCTCCGCTACTGCTTTTTTCCGCTGAGCTCTAGGACCGCTCGGCAAAATAAAAGGCAAATCCTAAGTACGACTCCCGCGGGATTGCGATCCCGCATACGTCGCACTTAGGATTTGCCTTTTACCATTTTGCCTCGCGCACTTTTACTCTTACCTTACCTGTGCCGCCGTCATTATCGCCACTTTATACACGTCTTCTTCACTTGCTCCTCGTGACAAATCCGACACCGGCGCATTCAATCCCTGCAAAATTGGCCCTATTGCCTCAAAATGTCCCAATCTCTGCGCAATCTTATACCCAATATTTCCTGATTGCAATTCTGGGAACACAAACACCGTTGCATGCCCCGCTACCTTTGAATCTGGTGCCTTACTTGCACCCACATCCGGCACAAACGCCGCATCAAACTGCAGCTCACCATCAATCTCCATCTCCGGTTCCTTCTCTTGTGCCAATTTAGTTGCTTCCTGCACCTTTGTGACCATATCGCCCTTTGCCGAACCCTTCGTTGAAAAACTCAACATAGCTACCTTAGGCTCAATATCAAAAATTTCAGCCGTATGCGCACTTTCCACCGCAATTTCTGCCAGTGTTGCCGCATCTGGATCAATATTAATCGCCGTATCCGCAAAAATATAACGTTCATTATTGCGCTGCATCACAAACGCACCACTAATTCGTTTTACACCAGGTTTTGTTTTAATAATTTGTAACGCCGGACGAACTGTATCTCCCGTTGGGTGCACAGCTCCAGAAACCATTGCATCTGCTTTGTGCAGATACACCAACATTGTGCCAAAATAATTCACGTCAGTTAACATCTTCAGCACTTCTTCAATAGTGTTCTTTCCCTTACGCCGCTCTACTAAAGCATCCACCATTTCTTGCTTTTCTTCTTCCGAATAATTGTCCGGATTAATAATTTCAACATTTTTTAAATCAACATCATCTTTTGAAGCCTTTTCTACAATTTTCTTTGCATCGCCCAACAGAATTGGTTTGACCAACCCATCTTGTGCCAACCGCGCAGCCGCAGAGTAAATTCTGACATCGTCCCCCTCTGGAAATACAACCGTTCTATTTTGACCCTTAATCTTTGCCTTTAAACCGTCAAATAAATCCATGTTTGAAACTCCTTCCATAAAAGACAGAATTTTATATTTAATTATAGGTTATGCCTTAGTTTCTTTTTTAAATCGTTCAACTTCACGGGCGATCGCCAATTCTTCGTTCGTAGGCACAACTAACACCTTTGCCTTAGAATCCGAAGCACTAATATCTCGCAACTCACCTTGAACCTGGTTTTTTTCGTTATCAATTTTAAGTCCAAAATAATCCAACTCATCAACAATCATTTTTCGGACTAACATCCCATTCTCACCAATGCCTGCTGTGAAAACTAAAACATCAATTCCGTGCATTTCAGCAATGTAAGCCCCAATATACTTCACAATGTTATTCACAAAAATTTCAACGGCCAACTCAGCCCGACGGCTCTTATGTCTAGCCTCCAAAACGTCGCGCATGTCAGAAGAGATTCCAGAAATACCTAACAATCCAGACTTGGTGTTTAATATTTCAATCATTTCAGAAAAGTCAGTAATCTTTAGTTTTTCCATCAAATAATTGACTAAAGAAACATCGATGTCTCCTGAACGGGTTGCCATTGTAATCCCAGAAACCGGGGTAAAGCCCATTGATGTATCATATGACTGGCCATTCAAAATAGCGTCAATTGAGGAACCGGCCCCTAAATGAAGGGTGATCATCTTCAAAGAACTTAATGGTTTACCAAGTAGTTTGGCCGCATCCAAAGCAACTGATTGATGGCTCGTACCATGGGCACCATACTTACGTGCGCCATATTTTTCATAATATTCATAAGGAATACTGTACAAATAATTTTTTGCGGGTAATGTTTCATGAAAAGAAGTGTCAAACACCGCAACACTTGTGACGTTTGGCAGGACCTTTTGCACTGCCCGAATTCCAATCACATTGGCTGGATTGTGCAATGGAGCATACTCCGATAAACTCTCAATTTGCTTAATTACTTTTTCTGTAATCTCGACGGAGCCATTGAAAATTTCGCCACCCGCTACAACGCGATGACCAACGCCTGTAATTTCATCAAAACTTCGAATAATTTTCAGGTCAATCAAAGCCTTTAGAACCATATGGATCGCAACTTCATGATCTTTAACTGGCTCTTCAAACCGCGTGTTTTCCTGATCGCCATAAATCATTGTAAATGTGGAGCCATCAATACCAATTCGATCCACCTGGCCACTTGCGAGAACTTTCTCGCTTGGCATCTCAAACAGTTTGAACTTAAGTGATGAACTTCCTGCATTAATTGCAATTGTTTTTTCCAAAGTAAACCCCCACTCACTTTTCTATGGATCCGATTCGATCTTCTTTTAATACTTTCACTCTACCGCGTTTGCCCTAAATTCTCAACGCTCATTTACATAAATTATACCTTATTGTTTTTAACATGAAAACCATATGCCTATTTGTTATTAGAAACTAAATATTTAAAAAAAGAGATTTATTCTATATAGCGTTAACTTGTATAGGATAAATCTCTTTGTGCCAATTAATTTGGTAGTTTATTTGTTTGTTAATTTGCTTGCAGCTGCTTCATCAAGAATAACAGTCACGTTGTCATGGTCTTGAAGCACGCTTGCAGGTAAGTCTGGAGTGTTAGGGCCTTCGATCATTCCCTTAACAGCATCAGCCTTTTCTTCACCGTAAGCTTCCAATAAGATATGTTTTGATTTCATAATTGAAGCTAATCCCATTGATAAAGCTTCCTTAGGCACGTCTTCTTCATGTGCGAAGAAACGGGCATTAGCATCGATCGTTGATTGAGTTAATGAGACACGATGAGTGCCAATTTCACGTGAAGTTCCTGGTTCGTTGAAACCAATATGACCATTGCGGCCAAGACCCAAGATTTGTAAATCAATTGGGTTGTCCTCAATTACTTTATCATAACGTTTTGCTTCAGCATCGATATCTTTAGCCAAACCATTTGGTAGGTAAGATTTCTTAAATGGCTTTTTGTTGAATAAATGTTCATGCATAAAGTAGTTGTAACTTTGGTCATTGTCAGCAGCTAACCCGATGTATTCATCCAAATTGATAGAAATGGAATCGCTGAAATCAAGATCACTAGCGATAATGTCATTGTAAGTTGTAATTGGTGTACTTCCGGTAGCTAAACCAAAAGTATGAGCACCATTTTTCTTAGCATCAGCAAAAATCTTGTAGCCTTCTTGTCCGCCTTCAACTTCATCTTTAACAATAATAATTTGCATAATCAAGCTCCTTTTTATTTTCTTTTTCGACTCCGATGAGATCTATAAGAATAAAAATCCCATTCACATTGGTATAGCCCAATTATATATTCTCCCTCTATAAATTGCAAGGGTATAGACCAAAAAATCAAAAATTATTTCTATAAATCACGATATCTAGAAATATTCCCTACTGAAATTAGACACCACCCTGAGAATTAAATTAGTTGCCGAATTTTATATTTATCGATATACTGAATTCGTAACAAATACAGGGGTGCTGGATCCAATCCGGCTGAGATAAAAACTAGTGGTTTTTGACCCTCGAACCTGATATGGATAATGCCAGCGCAGGAAGTTTAATCGTTTTGATGATCAAGTGACAGCTCACATTCCGTCATTTGATGACCAATTTTAAACATGCAATCAAAAGCTGGCGCGTTGTCGTTGGCTTTTTTATTTTGTTTCAAGAAAGGAAACTATCTTATGAATACAAGTGTTGCAATTCAAGTTTTACCAATGTTAGAGGACGACAAAAAAGTTGTGGCTGTTGTGGACAAAGCAATCGAGTACATTCAATCCACGGGCGTTTCATATGAAGTCGGTGCGTTTGAAACTACACTCGAAGGTGACTACGACCAACTCATGGAAATTGTTAAAAACATTACCAAAATTGCCGCTGATGCTGGTGCCCCTCAAGTGATGACTTATGTAAAAATTGATTATAAATCTGAGGGCAAGGTCTTAGGAATCCATGAAAAAACAGACAAATATCAACATTAATTTTCTACCTATTTTGGTCATTCTGGCGCTTTTAGTTATCTGGCAATTAATCAGTTATTTCCAAATCGTCCCGACTTTCATGCTGCCTTCACCTGTTAATGTAGTCAAAGCCTTTATCACCGATTTTCCGTTGCTTATGAAAAATGCCGGCGTTACCCTCTTGGAAGCGTTCTGGGGGCTATTAATTGGCGTCATTGGTGGTGTGCTTATCGCCATAATTATGGACTTGTTTAATCCACTCTATAAAGCTGTTTATCCCCTGCTAGTCCTCAGTCAAACTGTTCCGGCGGTGGCTATCGCGCCCCTTTTGATTTTATGGTTTGGCTATGGCATGCTGCCAAAAATTGTTTTAATCACAATCACGACATTTTTCCCGGTGGCCGTGGAAATGCTGACCGGCTTCCGCGCTACCGATCCTGATTTAATTCATTTAATGAAAACGATGGGTGCAAGCAAATGGAAATTATATTACTATGTTAAGTTTCCAAATTCGTTGAATCATTTCTTCTCGAGTTTAAAAATCTCTGTATCTTATGCAATTGTGAGTGCCGTAATTTCTGAATGGGTTGGTGGTTTTAGTGGCTTGGGTGTCTATATGACGCGGGTCATGAAGGCCTATGCCTACGACAAAATGTTTGCCGTCATCTTTTTAATTTCGGCTTTAAGTTTGCTTTTAATTTGGTTGGTCACTCTGATTCAACATAAAGTCATGCCCTGGGAGGCAGTAAAAAAATGAAACATTCCAAACATTTTTGGCTCTACTTAAGCTTGAGTTTTTTATTGATGTTGGTTTTAGGTGGCTGCAAAACTAGTTCTAATAAGTCGCAAATGAAGACGATTACCGTGGTTTTGGATTGGACACCGAACACCAATCATACCGGAATGTATGTTGCCAAACAAAAAGGCTACTACAAAAAATATCATCTCAATGTGAAGTTTGTACAACCACCCAAAGATGGCGCCGAACAGCTTGTTGCGAGTGGCAAAGCTCAAATTGGTATTTCTGCACAAGATACGTTTGCTGGGGCGATTGCCCGTCGTGACCCATTGCCTATCACCACAATCGGGGCCATTATTCAGCACAACACTTCGGGGATCATGTCGCGCAAAGCAGATGGGATTACTTCACCGAAAAAAATGATGGGTAAACGTTATGCAACTTGGGACTTGCCAATTGAGCAAGCAACTATCAAACAAGTAGTCGAAGATGATGGCGGCCAATATAGCAAAATTAAAAAAATTCCTAATAACATTACCGATGAGGTGGCGGCCTTAAAGACAAAACAAGCTGACTCGATCTGGGTGTTTTACGGTTGGGCTGGCGAAAATGCTAAAATTAAAAACCTTCCCATCAATTATTTTTCATTTCGTTCTTTGAACAAGGTTTTTGATTATTACACGCCGACCCTCATTGGCAACAACCAATTTTTAAAGGCCCATCCTAAACTGGCTAAAGATTTCATGAAAGCAACTGCTAAGGGATATACCTATGCGGCTAACCATCCCCATCAATCGGCCACCATTTTAATGGATCAGGTGCCTGAGCTTAAAAGCAACAAAAAGTTAATTTATGCGAGTCAAACCTACCTTTCCAAACAGTACACCTTAGGTTCAAAGCAATGGGGAAAAATTTCATCAACTCGCTGGAATCGATTCTATCAGTGGCTAAATCAACATAAACTTGTTTCCGTCAAACTCAAGAAAAATCAGGGATTCACAAATCAATATCTTTCTAAATGAGGTCTTAACTATGGCGTTATTACAAACGCATCATATTTCTAAAACATATTCGGATCACCAGATACTTGCCGATATTAATATTCAGCTAAATCAAGGTGAATTAGTTAGTATTCTTGGTGTCAGCGGTATCGGGAAAACCACTCTTTTCAACATTATTGCTGGTCTGCTTTCCCCAGAAAATGGTGAGGTTCTGCTTAAAAATCAACCCATTACAAATAAAACGGGTCAACTCAGTTACATGTTGCAAAAAGACCTTCTGCTACCCTACCGAACAATTATGGGCAACGTTATTCTGCCTGCTTTGATGCGGGGCACCTCAAAAAAAGTGGCCGAAGCGAAGGCCGCTCCGTTGTTTAAACTCTTTGGATTGCAACATACCGAAAAACGGTACCCTCAGGCTTTATCTGGCGGGATGCGCCAACGAGCTGCCCTATTGCGAACTTACATGTTCGATAAAGAGGTCGCTTTATTGGATGAACCTTTCAGTGCCCTAGATGAAATCACAAAACATCAGGTACACGCTTGGTATCTCAACTTAATGAGTAAAATTAATTTATCAACTTTACTCATTACACACGACGTTGAAGAAGCGATCCTCTTATCTGACCGAATTTACATTTTAAGTGGCACACCCGCATCAATTACAAAGGAAATCATAATTGATTCTGAACTAAAAAAACAACCCGATTTCGAGTTGAGCACGTCGTTTCTCGACTACAAACGCCAAATTCTAAACTTATTATAAAGTGGGTTAAAAAGTCAGCAGTAAATTAACCAAATCTTTTGCTTTCTATAATGTTTTAGTTTATATTCTAGTTAAAGCACAGACAAGTTTATTCAAATAAACTGATTTCTAAAGTTTGCTTGTGTTTTCCAATATTTTTGATTGTCCAAAGGAGCTGTTAGTTATGGCAAGTGAAATTGTATTTTTTAATCCTGGTGATTCTTTAGGAAATTTTCATGATTACAACGAAGCAGTCCGTAGTGGTCAACTATACCGGCATAAGGATGAAACGCCTCATGAATTAGTGATCGCAACGGATCCTAAAAACGATGAAGAGTATCTGATTTTTTACGCCAAAGATGCGGTTGATCCTGCGAATAATAAAGATAAACACGGAACCAAATATAACATCTCTAAACACTTATAAAAGTTACTACCATACTCTGTGCCAGAAGGAGGACTCGTTATGACTTTTGCAGACCAACTGACCAGTCAACGAAAACGGGCTGGTTACACGAGAAGTGCCTTAGCCAAAGAACTGGGTGTTAGTCTTAATCAGGTTGCCAAGTGGGAAAGTGGCGAATCTTAGCCAAGTCTAACTATCTTGCGTCAGTTGCATTCAATCTATGAAATTAGTATGGATGAACTTATCTTAAATGAGACAACTAGTCAATCGGTGAGTCCTTCTCGCTGGCTGACACGATTTGATAAAGCTTTTAAGAAAAAATAAAATCTGTGATCAGGGTAGTTGAAAAACTACTGGTGATCACAGATTTTTTATTATCGGCCTACAGGTTGAAAGTATCAAAATTATTATATCAGTGCGTTGCTTGCAAAGATTAGACTTAGTCTGGAAGCAAATGGGCTCAATAGTGTCTTTATCTTAGCGGGTTTCGCTTAGATAAAGGCCGAGCTTGGAGACGTGGCTTGTGGCCCCAAGTCGTGCCCCCCACGTTCCAGCCCAAATTTGCTGGAAGACGGCCTTTTAATCTGATTTTATTGCCATGAACGTTTTCGTATCAAGCAACAAGATAAGTTTTTGTAGTTTCAACCTTTTATTATCGGTGTCACTTGAAACTGTACTTCTCTATTTTTGAAGCATTTCATAAGGATTCGGTAAATGATTGGCTACCTTATCGGCTATCGCTAGGGCAATTTCGTTAGAAACTGACTTTTCGGCATCTGGCGCCGTATACATATTAATTTTATAATCAACTTCCGCTAAATTTTGTTCAATCTTTTTCTGTTGAGCCACAACTTCCTGGCGATGTTTAAGCAATAATTCACGCCGTTGCTTCACTGAAGCTGGTCCCGCCATTACATAATCAATGTATTTGCGAATATCTTTAATTTTCATGCCAGTATTTTTCAAACAACAGATGGTTTTAAGGAGATTCAAATCCCCAACTGTAAATTCACGATAACCAGCCGCATTACGTGCCACGAACGGTAGCAACCCTTGTTTATCATAAAAACGTAACGTGTAAATCGACAGATTAACTTTGGCAGCAACCTCTTTTATTGTGTATGTCATAAAATAAGCTCCACTTTTTCCTTGCCCTAGAGTAATGTCTAGGGTTTAACATGGCTATCATAACGTAAAACAATAAAAATCACAATCAATTAGAGGAGAGTCAAAAAATGACAGAAAAAGTATTAGTTACAGGTGGAAACGGCTTTTTAGCACTGCATATCATCAAGCAGTTACTCGAGGCAAACTACTCCGTTAGGGCAACTCTGCGTTCACTCAATAAAAAAGAAGAGGTCCTTCAAACGCTTAAATTTCATGAGGTTCCAAATCTTGACCGTTTAAGTTTTGTCCAAGCTGATCTAACCCGAGATGATAACTGGTCGACAGCCATGGCCGGCATTACTTACGTCATGAGCGTGGCTGCTCCAGTTTTTGTAAATGGTGAAACTGCCACCAAAGATGTCGCCCGTGCCGCGACTGATGGCACGTTACGGATTCTAAAAGCGGCAGTTACTAGCAACGTAAAACGGGTTATCATGACTGCCAATTTGGGAGCTGTGGGTTTCAGCAATAAAAATCAGCAACATACCACAACCGAAGCCGACTGGACTGATCCAAACGAGTCCGGTCTATCGCTCTATGAAAAATCTAAACTCATTGCCGAGAAGAGCGCCTGGAATTATCTTAAAAAAACGAACAGTACTCTCGAATTTGTAACTGTGAATGCGGGTGCTATGCTTGGCGGCGCCTTAGATGATCATGTTTCAGGCAGTTTTGGGATTGTCCGTAATTTAATTAATGGCACTGTGAAACGCATCCCTAACATCAAAATGAATATTGTCGATGTTCGCGATGTGGCTGATATTCATATTCGTGCCATGCAAACATCTGCTGCAGCAGGAAAACGTTTCTTAGCTGTTGGCGACAAACCGATTTCAATGCCAGAAATTGCGGCGCTCATCAAAACTCACCGACCAAAATTAGTTGCTAAAATTCCCACAAGAACCTTACCAAACTGGATAATTCGTATTGGTTCTCATTTTAATCAACAGGCAAAAGAAGGCCGTTTATTCCTAGAAGTGAACCACAACGTTAGCAATCAGCGCGCAAAAACACTATTAGGTTGGCAACCAATCGGTAGTAACCAAGAAACGATTTTAAACACCGTTGATTCTTTAATCCGCGCTAATCAAATTTAAATCAAAAAAAGATCGATCGTAATTTTTGCAATTACAATCGACCTTTTTTTAACACTGCGATTTAATAAACATCGACATTAGCGCCGAATTCAGCTTCTAAATCTTCTAACAGTGTATGTTTGTCGGACTTACATTCTTTTTCAGAATACTTAATAAATAAAACCTCGCTTTATGTTTTGCCTAAGCAATCACAACTATGCGAGAATGTTTACTGTTTTTGAACATTAACAGCTTGTGGTCCACGGTCGCTGTCTTCTACATCAAAAGTAACTTCTTGGTTTTCTTCCAATGTCTTAAAACCGTCGCCTTGAATTGCTGAAAAATGAACGAATACATCGTCACCATTTTCGCGGTTGATAAAACCAAATCCCTTATCAGGGTTAAACCATTTAACTTTGCCTTTTTCCATGTGAATGAATCCTCCTAGCGCAGTGCGCTTTTTTAATTTTGTATCCCACGAGCCAATTACGAAAGGAGTCACGCTCTTAGAACTTCGAACCCTTAATAACCAAACTGATAAAACACATTAACATAACCTTAACAGGAACTAAGTATGAATACAAATGAAACGACTTCTAAAAACTCTTATAAGTCGATCACTCTCTATTGTTTTGCATTTAAAACCCAGGTATTATTAACTTAGGGAAGTGATTTTTATCATGAATAGTTTTTTTGCTGTCTTAATCGCATTAAGCATTCTGGGTTTTATAGTGTTGGAAGCTATAACCCTCTACAATAAAGTTATGCATCAAATGCTTTTTCATGTACCAACTACTAAATATAAAAGTTATATTTTAGGTACCGTACTGTTATTTTGCGTCGCCATTTTTGGTTTTCAATTCACTAATCCACAACCCGTAACGTCAGCCCCATCTGTCAAAAGAATTTACAAAACAAAAACGGTTGGCAAAAAAGAACTGGAGTCTGCTAAACTACGGGCCTATGCGCTCGCAAAAATATCATCCAAGATCACTTCTCAATCAAATTCAGTTGAGGATTTGTCAGATAAGGTTGAATCGGCTAAAAAAGCATCTTCACAGTCAGTAAATTCAAGACAAGAATCGGAAAGCAAACAGGCCAAAAAAGAAGTTCAACAATCAAGTGTTGCCTCACAAAGTTCAACACAAGTTTCAAATTCAACCAGCGCCGACAAGACTTCTAAACAGGGAGATCTAGACACAACCACCAAGAAGAGAATTATTGGTAATAAAAATTCACGAATCTACCACGTTCCTGGTCAGGCAGGCTACCATATGAATTCTCAAAATGCTGTCTACTTTCAAACGGAAGCCCAGGCTCAATCTGCTGGCTATCGTAAGGCAAAAAGGTAGTAAGGGGAGAAATTAATGATGTGTAATAATCCCTTTATGGTTGTCAGATGAAATAATATAATTCATCTAATAACTATGGAGGGATATTTGTATGCCCAGAGCTAAGTATACAGAACTTGAAAAGTTAACCTTGCTTGAGCAATTCAGGCAATCAAAAATGTCTAGTGAGGCCTTTTCGAGAGAACATAATGTTAATGGTAATGTTTTTAGAACGTGGTTAAAACGTTATGAGCGTGATGGTTTTGAGGGATTAAAAGAAGCACGTCAGAATAAACATTATTCACAGAAATTAAAGTTAGAGGCAATTCACACGTATTCAAATGGTGACTATTCGCTTGCAGAAGTGGCTCTTAAATTTGGTTTACGTTCAACAAGTCAATTAGTAAACTGGATTTCCAGGTATAATGAGGACAAAACGGTGACGATGTCACCATCTAGAAAGTTGGTCCTCACTATGGGTAGAAAAACTACTGTTGAAGAACGAATTGCAGTTGTAGAGTATGTAACCAAAGATAAACATAGTTATAGCGAAGCTGCCACTCATTTTCAGGTTTCCTATCAACAAGCACGTTCTTGGGTGCTTAAGGCTCATGAAAGAGGCTATGAATTCCTCGTAGATAATCGTGGTCATCACAAAAAACAAGCAGCACTTACAGATTTGGATAAGGCTAATTTACGAATTCGTGAGTTAGAATCGCAATTAAAAGACAAAGAACTTTATGAGGCCTTCATAAAAAAATTTCAGGAACTACGGTACAAGGGGTGAAAAAACAGCATCAACTGGCTTACCAGGCAATTAAGGACGTCAGTAAAGGTCATCATGGAGCAATCACAAAGCTACTGGTAATTATCGGCGTCAGCCGACAAGCATACAACAAAGGACTCAAACGCCAAGAAACTGTTTGGGAATTACGGGATCAACGACTTAAAGAACGAGCACAATACTGGTTTGATTTTCATCATCAAGGAATTGGAGCTGGTAATTTATTGGAAAATTTACGCCAAGATGAACAAATTAACTTCCCAGTTACATTTAAGCAGGTCCGTCGAGTAATGCGTGAACTAGATATTCATTGTCAGATTCGCAAGAAAAAACATAACCGTGTAAAGCAATCGGAACAGTATATTCAGGACAACGTATTGAATCGAAAATTTAAAGTGACAGCGCCCAATCAAGTCTGGCTTTCTGACTCAACAGAGTTGTCATATGGTATTAACGGTGAATACAAGGTGCGCCTGAGCGGCGTTTTGGATCTTTATGGTCGGCGACTTTTGGCCTATAATCTCAGCATTACGGAAACAAGTGCCGCAGAAATTCAAGTTTTTCAACGGGCTTTTACTCAAGCAGGCGATGTGCATCCAATGGTGCATACAGACCGAGGCACGGCATATACCTCGAAATCGTTTAACCAATTTATGGATCAATTCCAGGTCAGACGTAGTATGTCACGGCCTGGCACGCCCTATGATAACGCACCAATGGAGCGTTGGTGGAATGAATTTAAGCTACGCTGGATGGATCGTCACCCAATGGCGAAAACCTATCCAGAACTTGTGAGCTTAGTTGAAGAAGGAATCATCTACTTTAATCACCACAACCGTTCAGCACAAAGAAATGGCCTCACCCCAGATGAATACTGGAATGAAGCCATTTAGATACATGTTAAAATTTATATTATTTCATTTGTCAACTTGACAGGGCCTAGTACAATGTTTATTGGAATTATCTTTTTAATTATTGGTCTCTTTGCTATCGTCGTTGCTTTCCGCCAACGAAAAGATCGCCTTTGGTTCGTTTTATTAGCCGTAATCACTTTACTGTTAAGTTGGAATCAAGCGGGTTCTTACGCGCGTCGAAAATACTTTAGTGTGAATAGTGTGATGTCCACAAAAGTCATCACTAAGGTAAATTCCAGTGCTAAAGTTTTGGCCAACTCTTTGGAATCTAAAAATAGCAAACTAAATCGTGCCCTATCCTCCCAGTCTGCCTCGATCAAAAAAAGGGCCAGCAGTTTGCATATTAATTTTGCCAAAACACAATCAAATGCAGACAAGACGAGTAGCCAGACTTCCGATGATACCGAATTAGCCAACAAATCATACGCTGGTCAACAAACCATCACCATTAACCAAAACAACCCCAACTTTTCGACTGCCGATCTTTCCACCAGTAAAGGTGCTTGGCAAACTTATGGTAATCTAGATCGCTATAATCGGGTTTCAGCAGCAAATGCACTTCTAAACAAAAGTTTAATGCCTAAAACGGAACGCGAGTCTTTGGATGTAGACCCCACTGGCTGGCATAACAAAAAGACTAGCAACGGTTGGCTGTACAATCGCTGTCACTTAATTGGTTATCAATTAACAGGGCAAAACAACAATGCCAAGAACTTAATGACTGGCACACGTTCCCTCAACGATCCTGAAATGACAACTTATGAAAATGAAGTGGCAGACTATGTAAAAGCCAACAAAAATCATTACGTGCGCTATCGTGTGACGCCCGTTTTTCGTGGAAAAGAATTAGTTGCCCGTGGCATTCACATGGAGGGCCAGTCGATTGGCAGTAACGCCGTCCACTTTAATGTTTATATTTTTAACATTGAATCTGGTTATACCATTAATTATCAAACTGGTACCAGTGTTAAGAAATGAGGTTTGAGAAATGAAAATTGTCTTTCATATTGACGAAAACTCAAAGTGGCAAACTGCCTTGTCAAACGTGGTAAATGCCCTGAGCTATGCTAAACAAAAGCAACTGACTATTTCCATCGTGGTTGTCGTTAACGGATCTGCAATCACTGAGTATTTGGCAAATGATGTTCAAGTATTCATTAGCACCCATCAAGGAACCGTCGAATTCCATGCTTGTCAAAACGCCATGGCTAGTCACCACATTTCAGCTGAGCAATTGCCCAAGACCGTTAAAGTGGTTCCTGCCGGTGTGATTGATCTTGTGACGTTACAAGATCAAGGTTTTCGTTACATTAAACCTTAGTATTAAAACCTTATTTTGGAGATGACCATTATGAAAAAAGAAAGTTTGCTTTTAAAAATAATTTTATTCTTAGTTACCCTCGCAATTATTGCTGGCTGGGGCTTCGGTACTTATGGCTTTACCATAGTGGGTTTTGATTTCAATAATCATTATGCCTACGTCTTTTATAATCTTGCCGTTGGCGTTTTTGCAGCAGGAATTTTTCTTTTGATCACGAGCTACCTTTGTTTTCATCTCTTACTTGCCATTGATAAAAATCAATTCTACAGTAGTTTAACGTCAACAAGGTTGGCTCAAATTAGTCATCTTTTTGTGGGTATCTCTGTTGTTGCCATTCTGGACCTGCCCGCCTTGTACGTCGTGGCGGATCACACGGATGCTCCTGGAATTTTGTTGATAGGTATTATTTTTGCCGGTGTGGCAATTACGTTAACCATTCTTGCGCGACTGTTTTCTAAATTAGTAACTGCAGCGCTCACCTTAACAAATAAGGAAGCTTAATCTAACTTTTTTGTTCCTATCGTTTTGTATCGTGGTAAGATAGTAAGCATGGTCAAAAAACGAAAGGCGAACTAGCATGGAAAACAACCGTTTTACTCAAGACGAACAAGTCTCAAAAAAAATTATTTTATCAATTGTTGGAACTGGAATGATGTCATTTTGTGGCGTCCTACTCGAGACCTCAATGAATGTCACCTTCCCCACTCTAATGAAACAATTAGGGGTATCAGTCTCCAGCATTCAGTGGATTACTTCTGGATATCTCCTAATTGCTGCCCTTGTCATGGCCCTGGCTTCTTATATTCACAAACGATTCAAACTGAGAAACATTTATACCGTTTCCGTAATTCTGTTTATTTTAGGCTTGCTCCTTTGTGTATTTGCCACCAGTTTTCCAGTTCTTTTAACCGGACGATTAATTGGTGGGATCGCAACCGGCCTCACCACGCCTCTCATGTTTAGTATTATCAATCACGAAATTCCCATTCAAAAACTGGGAAGCTACACAGCAATTGGCGCGATCATCATTTCAATGGCGCCAACAATTGGCCCAACGTATGGCGGTCTCGTATCTTACTACTTTGGTTGGCGATTAATCTTTTGGATTGTCCTTCCCGTTTCATTAATTGCTGCTGTAATTGGGATCCTAAACATTGAACAGCATCGTGATACCCAACGACCTAAGCTTGATATTTTGGGATTTACCTGGATTGCTGCTGCTTTTGTCTTAATTGCCTTAGCTTTCAACGAGGCTTCTACTCATGGTTGGGCAAGCACTGGTTTTTGGTTAATGTTAGTTATTGGCCTGTTAGCTGCCGGTTTGTATGCCTGGCACGCTACCCATACCAAATCCCCACTAATTAATGTTGAAATTTTTAAATATCAACCTTTTGTGCTCAGCTTTTTAGCCTATGCGCTGTGTCAGTTAATTAACCTTGGAATGAGTTTCCTACTACCAAACTTCGGTCAATTAGTTTTAGGCACAAACGCCTTATTAGCAGGGTTTTTACTTTTACCAGGAAGTGTATTACGGATTTTTATTATGCCATGGGGCGGTAACTTGCTAGACCGCAAAGGTCCGTCCTTGCCAATCCTAACTGGAATTGGTTGCATCTTAATCTCAGCCATTTTATTTTTATCCTTCATGTCATTTTTAACAATTCCCTTGATGACATTTTTCTACGTATTCTTTAGCGTTGGGTTTTCACTCACGTACAGTAATACACTGGCAAACGGGATGAAACAATTGCCAATGCATTTAAAAGATGACGGTAATGCTGCATTTAATGCTATTCAACAATATTCCGGCTCAATTGGGACTTCATTGATGGCCACTTTAATCGCCATTAGTCAAATGAATGCAACTGGAATTTCCACTAAACAGGCCATTGCTCGTGGAAGTTCCCATGATTTCATTTTGCTGATTTTTATGGCCGTTGCCATGTTAGGCATTCAGGCTTGGAATTTCAAGATTCAAAAAAATCAAATCGTAAAATAAAGTTTAAGGCAAGTCGAACCGAATCGACTTGCCTTTTGTGTCTAAAATTAGATTTAACGTTTCATGATATGATAAATTAAGAAAGAATTTAGAGGTAAAACAATGCAAACAGATCAATTTATTCCAAACAACAAAGTTTCTAAGAAGACAATTCTAGCAATTATCGGAACCGGTGTAATGTCTTTTTGTGGCATTTTATTAGAAACGGCCATGAACGTCACTTTCCCCACGCTGATGCACGTTTTCGGGGTCTCAATTTCGGCCGTTCAGTGGATCACTTCTGGGTATTTACTGGTAGCATCCCTTGTATTGGCTTATTTCTCTGTGTCAGTGCCACTAACTTTCCAGTCTTACTGATTGGCCGATTAATTAGTGGTGTCGCAACCGGGATGACGACCCCTCTTCTGTTTGGCATTATCAATCATGATATTCCCCTTCAAAAACTCGGACGCTATATGGCCATTGGCGCCATTATTGTATCCATGGCTTCCGTGGGTCCAACGTACGGTGGCATTATTCTTTATAGTTTAGGTTGGCGCGCCATTTTCTGGATTGTCCTGCCAATTGCCCTAATTGCGAGTGTGCTTGGGTTATTAAACATTGAACAAACGCGCCCTTTGGAAAAACCACGCTTAGATCTAATGGGTTTTGTCTGGTTGGCTGGGGTTTTTATCCTTATCTCTCTTGCCTTCAATGAGGCTGCTGTTCACGGCTGGGGTAGTTTGAACTTTTGGATTTTGTTACTCTTAGGCCTCGTTGCCGGTGGTTTATATGTTTTGCACGCCCGGCATTTTGCATTTCCATTGATTAATATTACTATTTTTAAATACCATCGTTTTGTTTTAAGTTTTGTTGCCTATGCGCTTTGTCAATTGATCAATATTGGGATGAGCTTTTTGCTACCCAACTACGGCCAATTAGTTCTCGGTGTCAACTCCTTATTGGCCGGTCTCCTGCTCTTACCCGGTAGCTTGTTACGGCTGTTTCTGATGCCTTTTGGCGGAGTTGTTTTGGACAAACGTGGCGCCGCTCTTCCAATCATCACTGGGATTAGTGCCACTTTGATTTCTGGAATCCTGTTCTTTAGTTTTCAGTCTATTTTATCAATTCCACTAATGACCATTTTTTACGCGTTATTCAGTGGCGGGTTTTCGTTAACCTTCAGTAATCTTTTGACCGATGGCATGAAACAGCTGCCTGGCAAACTAAAGGGAGACGGCAATGCCGCATTTAATGCCATTCAGCAGTATTCTGGATCTATCGGTGCCTCATTGATGGCGGCGTTCATTTCTATTAGTGAAATAAACGCTCACGGCCTCTCCACGGTAAGTGCAACCGCCCGCGGAAGTCAAAATGATTTTCTTGTCCTGATTGGCCTAGAATTGGTCATGTTAGTGCTACAGATTGTTAACTTTCGGAAAGCACGGAAACAAATTGGTGCAAACTAACTAAAAAATGCTTGGACTAACCTAACTACAAGTAGTTTGAGCCAAGCATTTTTTCTTTACTGATTCACGTTTGTACTTAAGTTAGGATTCCGCTGAGCTCTAGGACGGCTCGACAAAGCAAGAAAGACAAGATAAGCATGCCTCCCGCGGGATTGCGATCCCGCATACGGCACGCTTATCTTGTCTTTCTTAACGCTTTGTCTCGCCCACTAATCTTTTTTCCACCAACTTCTCCGCAATTTGCACCGTATTCCACGCTGCTCCCTTCAAAAGATTATCCGACACTACCCACATATGGTAATTGCCTGGATTCTCCTCATCCGCTCGCACCCTTCCTACAAATGTATCGCGCTTTCCTTCCGCATAAATTGGCTGTGGATACAACTGCTTCTCCGGATCATCCTGCAACACTACCCCAGGCGCCTTCGTCAACAACCGCTGAATCTTCTCCCGACTCGCGTTCTTCTCATCCTTCACCTCAAAGTACACCGTCTCGCCATGACCAATACCCACCGGTACCCGCACACAAGTTGCCGTAACCTTGATATCCTTTGCATCCATATCATCCAACATAATCTTCTTGGTTTCATGAATCATCTTCCACTCTTCATGCGTATAGCCACCATCTTCAAACACATCAATCTGTGGCAACAAATTAAACGCCAATGGATAATGCTTCTCTCCACCCTTCACAGGATAAATCGTACTCGTCATTTTTTCGCCATTTAAATGCTGTTGCGCCTGCTCGTTCATTTCATTCCAAGCCTGCTGACCAGCACCCGATGCCGCCTGATACGTTGACACAATCACCTGTTTTAAACCAAATGCCTTCCGAATTGGTTCCAACGCCACCACCATCTGAATCGTTGAACAATTTGGATTTGCAATAATTCCATGATGCCGTTCCAATGCATCTTCATTAACCTCAGGTACCACCAATGGTACCTCCGGATCCATTCGAAAAGCACTTGTATTGTCTACGCAGACTGCACCACGTTTTACAGCTTCTGGCAAAAGCCGCTTTGAAACCGCACCTCCAGCAGATGCTAAAACTAAATCAACACCTTCAAATGAATCTGGTGTGGCCTCTTCAACAACTACCGGTTCACCTTTAAATGCCAACTCTTTGCCAGCCGACCGCGATGAAGCCAAAAATTTCACTGACTTAACCGGAATGGTAGATTGCTCTAACTGCTGAATTAGCCGTGTTCCCACGGCACCAGTTGCCCCCAAAATTGCTACATTGTATTCTCTCATCAACTTAACCTTCTCATTCGCTTTTTTGTCAATTATGCAATAGTTGCGTCTGCATTCACAAAAGCAGCCATATTAGTCATTGCGGCATGTAAATCTTCGACACTTGCCGCATAAGAAATTCGAATATAACCTTCACCACCAGGTCCAAACGCACTCCCTGGAATGACACCAACCTTACCTTTCAGGGCAAGTTCGGTAGCAAAATCTACCGAGTTTTGTGTATATCTTTCTGGAATTTTCGCGAAAATGTAAAACGCCCCTTTAGGAGGAACCGTTTCAAATCCCAATTTGTCTAAACAACCAATGACATAATCCCGACTCTTTTTATACTGGACACACATTTCTTTAGGATCATCTAGCCCGTTTGCCAATGCCTCGGCAGCTGCAGCTTGTGCTGGATTAGACGGTGCGGTGACCAAAAAGGCATGCATTTTAGCTGCATTTTTTATAAAGTCTGCCGGTGCGGCAATATAACCAACTCGATAGCCAGTCATCGCATGCGACTTTGATAACCCATTAATCAAAATAGTTTGTTCTGGAATCATTGAAGCGATTGAATGATGCGTCACACCATATGTAAGTTCACTATAAATTTCATCTGCAATGACAAACATCGGCCGGTTCGCAATCACGTCAGCGAGATCCTGTAATTCTTTTTCGGAATATTCCACACCAGTTGGGTTATTCGGATAAGTCAAAATTAAGGCTTTAACGGCATCCCCCTCGCGGTCTAGAGTTTCTGTTAACTTTTTAGCAGTCAACACAAAGTTATCTTGTGATGTATCAACTTCCACTGGAATTCCACCAGAAATGACGACCAAAGGCACATATAAAGCAAAAGCAGGGGTAGGGATAATTACTTTATCACCAGGGTTTAACATGGCTGATAAACTAGCCGCTAACGCTTCTGTGGCGCCAATTGTTGCCACAATTTCTGTTTTGGGATCGTAGTCTAATCCATGCCGCTTTTTCAAAAAGCCACTAATGGCGTTGCGCAATGCGGGGGTTCCTTTTTGTGCTGAATAGTGAGAATCATTTTCACGAATACTGCGAATCCCAGCTTCTTTAACATGTTCAGGGGTGTTGAATCCAGGTTCCCCTAGCGTTAATTTAACCAATCCCGGCGTGCCTGTAATCTTTTGATCAAACGCCCGAATTCCTGAGGGTCCAATTGAGTTTAGTTTTTGATTGACTGTTCCTTGTAGTGCTGCACTTAACTTTGGCATATAACCACTCCTTAATTTTTACGATAAAACATTTTCTAGACCAACCGTTAGTTCCTTTAATGAACCAACTTTATGAACTGCAATGGCCACACCTTTCATAAAGGAATCACGATTAAACGAATCTTGACGAATTGTTAGCGCTTCGCCTTCGCCACCAAACAAAACTTGTTCATGAGCCACATAGCCTGGCAACCGAACTGAATGAATTCGGATCCCTTTATAATTAGCGCCTCGTGCACCCTCTAACGTCTCTTTAAATTCTGGGGCATCATTGGCCTCGCGAACCTCACTAATTTGTTTAGCAGTGCTTAAAGCTGTTCCAGAAGGTGCATCCAACTTATCTTCGTGATGCATTTCAATAATTTCAACATCTGGGAAGTAAGTTGCCGCTTCTTTAGCGAATTTCATCAACAAAACTGCTGAAATTCCAAAGTTAGGAACGATCAAACCGGCTGTACCTTGTTCTTTAGCATAGGCTTTTAAATCAGCAACCTGCTGATCCGTCAAACCACTAGTCCCAATCACTGGTCTGATATGGTTTTTCAATGCAAATTTAGCATTATCAAACACCCCAGCAGGCGTACTGAAATCAATCCACACATCTGCTTCGACAGGTTTGGTCGTTAAATTATTGAAAATCTGGACATCCTCATCTAATCCATAACTTGCAGAATTTATATCCGTTGCGTCAGGACTGAATGCCCCAACCAATTTAAAATCCTCAGTTTTTTTGATAAGGTTGAGTGTTTTTTGCCCCATTGATCCACGAAAACCCGCTACAATTATTTTAATCATGATTAACTCCTAACTCGGCCAAACTACCCTTGTTTTCTAATGCATCCTCATTCAAATCCAAAGCTTTTGCTAACGTAGCCCGTTCCGCTTTGTTCAAAGGCAAAATTGGTAAACGACATCCGCCGACCTGATAACCTTGTGCGGTTAAGACAGCTTTTACAGGGGATGGTGAAGGATACAAGAACAACGCCTGCATTTTTGGTGTTAATCTTCGTTGTAACTTGCCAGCTAACGCAGTGTTACCTGCATAAAAAGCATCTAACATTTGGCGCATATCTTGGCCATAAACGTGGGCTGCCACAGAAACAACCCCTTTAGCACCAATCGCAATTCCAGGTAAGGCTTGGGCATCTTCACCGGTATAAACCATGAAATCATCTGGCGTATGTTCCACTAAAAACTCCAGATCTTCCAATGAAGTACACTGTTTAACAGCTTGAATATTAGGATGTTGGGCAAGTTTAACGACCGTTTTGTTTGCCATCGTGACACCTGTTCGACCAGGAATATTATAAATGGCCACTGGAATCGGTGAAGCATCCGCCACCGTTGTAAAATGCGCAATCATGCCGCGTTGATTTGGTTTGTTGTAATAAGGAACCACAACAAGTGCCATATCAATCCCTTCAATTTGACCAACTTCTTTAGTCAATTCAGTAGTTTGTAAAGTATTGTTGCTTCCAGTTCCGGCAATAACAGGCACCCTGCCATTCACAATTTTGCCAAATTTCGTATATAATTCAATTTTTTCATCGTGCGTTAAATTGGGCGTTTCCCCCGTCGTTCCGCCAATGATAAAGCCATGACTACCAGTTTCTAATAGGTGATTGGTCAACGTTTCAAGGGCGTCAAAATCAATGTGGTTTTGGTCGTCAAATGGCGTCACAATTGCGGTTAAAATATCTGCATCTTTAAACATCCGTATCCTTCTTTCCTAATTTTCTTTTGTTTGCATTCGATTTAATAGAAATCCTTTAATAGCCTGAATGCCAATCTCAATTGCTTTTGGATTAGGCTTTAATGTGGCTGAATGAAGTTGAGAATCATCGTCAACTCCTAGCCAAAACATGGTTCCTGGAAATTTAGCGAGCAAATAACCAAAATCTTCACCTGTCATTGCGGGTTTCGTTTCAACAAATTGCACATCTTCTGTTTGTTTCATATAGGTAATAAAGTTTCGAGTAAGTTTCGGGTTGTTTTCAACTGGCCAATAGCCGCCCTGATTAAGCTTCACCACTACTTTGGCCTGATAACTTTGCGCAATGCCATCCGCAACCTCTTGAATTCGCTGATCAATATGTTCAATCATCTTTTGTGTTAACCCACGAATCGTGCCTTCCAAACGGGCATGACCCGCGATCACATTGCGAATGCTACCAGCATCAAATTTACCAAAAGTAATGACGCCGCCTTCAATTGGATCCACACTGCGGGAAATAATGGTCTGCACTTGATTAATAAACTGGCTCGCAGCCACCACCATATCATTTGCATCCTGTGGAAAAGCCGCATGACCACCCTTCCCATAGAAATCCACGTCAACTTCAGTGGTTCCGGCAAACAAAGTCCCCATCCGACAACCAATCGCACCAGTGGGTAAATCAGGATTGTCATGCAATCCGTAAAACTCATCTGGACACCATTTACCAGTGAAAATCTGCTTTTCATAAGCAGTTTTGCCACCGTTCAAGCTTTCCTCAGCCGGTTGGAAGAAAAACAACAAGTTATCTTTCGGCTGGTTAGCTGCAAAATAGTCGAGTAAGCCAAGTGCAACACTCATATGAATATCATGTCCACAGGCGTGCATCACATTGGGATGTTTAGAAGCAAATGGCAATCCAGTTTGTTCTGCAACTGGTAGTCCATCAATATCTGTTCGATAGCCAATTGTCCGTTCAGATGCACTCCCGTGAACTAACACGAGTAACGCGGTCGGCATTTCTGCCGGAGTTTGAATTTCCAAATTAGTTTGGTCGAACTGAAGCACCGTTCTTTTAATGAAAGCATGGGTTTCCGTTTCTTGCATCGCAAGTTCTGGAATCTGATGCAAGCTTTGATAAATTTTGATTAATTGAGGCTCTGTTAACATTGCTTGTTTGTTCATAACTTTACAGCTTTCTTAAAGTGTCCTCGAGTTCTGTCTTTGACCGAGTTTGGTCATCAATATCTTTCATTTTGCGGGCAGGCACACCAGCCACCATCGTGTATGGGGCAACATCATGCGTCACAACCGCACCAGCAGCCACAACTGCCCCTTCTCCAACGTGAACACCTTCCAAAACAACGGAATTTGCCCCAATCATGACATTATCATCAATGCGCACGGGTTGGGCAGACGCCGGCTCAACCACGCCAGCTAAAACAGTTCCGGCACCAATATGAGCATGTTTTCCGACAATCGCACGACCGCCCATGACAACTCCCATATCAATCATGGTGTCTTCACCAACCTCAGCGCCAATGTTGATCAATGCTCCCATCATAATGACGGCATTGTCACCGATCACAACTTGATCCCGGATAATTGCCCCGGGTTCGATGCGCGCATTGATATTCTTAGTGTCCAACAATGGGACCGCTGAATTACGTCCATCATTTTCAACTTCATAATCTTCAATAACTGCTTTGTTGTTCTCAAGAAATGGTTTAACATCTGTCCAATCGCCAAAAACGGTTCCGGTTTTGGTTTCTACAAACGCTCGGACGCCTTTTGGAACATCAAGTTTAGTCAAATCACCTTTTAGAGTGACCTTTACGGGTGTTTTTTTCTTGGCGTTACTGATAAAATCAATGATTTCACGTGCATCTAACTGTGCCATGGATAAAATCCTTCCTTTATATAAACTTTTTTATTTTTCGTTGTCAGGTTATCATAAGGCTCAATGGTTATTTGAACTTTAAAAATTCTCGATTCTTCTATATTATATGGCATTCAGCAACTAAACAAAACTGCAATCCAGTTTGACCAAATCTTCATAACTTTCTCGTTTAACAATGACTTGTGCTTTACCTTTTTCGACAAACACCACCGCTGGCCGCGGATTTCGATTATAATTTGACGCCATTGAATACCCGTAAGCACCAGTAGCTGGAATTACCAAAACATCACCAGGCTGCGATTTAGGTAAGGCTTGTTTTTGAATCAAAATATCGCCTGATTCACAATATTTACCTGCAATTCTAACCGTTTCATCTGGTTTAGCCGTTGCCTGATTAGCTAAAACGGCTTCATATTTGGCCTCATAAAGCGCCGGTCGAATGTTATCGCCCATCCCGCCATCCACCGTCACATATGGGCGAATGCCAGGTACTTCTTTTCTTGAGCCAATTGTATATAAGCTATATCCCGCGGGGCCTGCAATGGAACGGCCCGGTTCAATCCAAATGGCCGGCATTTTTAGCTGACGTAACGTGACCTGCTTTTGGACGGCCTTCACAATTGCGTCAACAAATTCTTCGGGTGCCAGCGGATCATCTTCTTTGGTGTACTGAATCCCAAAGCCCCCACCAATATTTAAGACTCGGGTTTCAAAGTTAAACTTCTTTTGCCAGTCAGCAGCCAAATCAACTAATTTTTGGGCTGCCATGACAAACCCATTAACCTCAAAGATTTGTGAACCAATGTGAGCATGAATACCAAGCATCTCTAGTTGTGAATTTGCTAACACCTGCTGCAACGCTTTTTGCGCTTGCCCAGATTGAATATCAAAGCCGAATTTGCTATCCTCTTGACCAGTTTGGTCATACTTATGGGTATGCGCTGAAACACCGGGCGTTAAACGTAACATGACTTTAATTGTCTGTTGTTTTTCTTTCAAGATTTCGCTTAGTAACTCAATTTCGTGAAAATTATCTAAAATCACAACCCCGATATGATGATCCACGGCCATTTCCAATTCTGCGCGTGATTTGTTATTGCCGTGAAAACTAACTTTTTCCATTGGAAAGCCAGCTTTGATGGCCGTATATAACTCGCCACCTGATACCACATCAATGTGCGCGTCCTCTTGATTGACAAGTTGAAACATCCCAACTGTGGCAAATGCTTTGCTGGCATAACTCACGGCGTAATCGACTTGATTACGCTCAAACACCTTTTTAAACCGCCGAATTTGTTGGCGGATTGCTGAGACATCATAGGCAATTAGCGGCGTCCCATAAGTATGCGCCAATTCTACGGCATCAGCCCCATCAATCATTAAATGTCCTGCTTCGTTTACTTGTTGCTCCCCTTGAGTACCCATTTATTTACCCCACTAGTTTTATAATTATTTTATTAAACAAAAAAGAGACCTTTTTGTTTAGCGCAAACAAAAAGATCCCAGAATGAGTTCATTATTATTCTGTATCAATTGTCGATAGCGCCCCGCAGCCGACATGTTTTGCTGCGACAGTCCGCAGTCTGTTAAACTACGTCCCAGCACACCAAACCCCTATCCAGATTTGACGCTTCGGCAACCGCCCCTTTCACTAGCTTCATAATTTGATAGAAATTCCACTAATTACTCTTGTTGGTTGCGACCTCTTAAATTATTAAAAAGTTTATAATACTTCTCACAGATAGTCAACCCCCTTACTCCAATAAAATTCCCTGTAGCTCTTTTGTATCAGTTAAAACAACTTTATCTCCATTTAATTTAGAGCTGCTAATATCGAGCTTGTTTAGTTCTAACATTGCTTTCACATGTAGTTTTGAACTGCGGCCAGCCGCATTGTTTTCCTAAATCAAAAATAAAAAACTTACTACTAAGTATTTCTTATAATTGATTAATTCAAAGAATAATTTAGTTGCTATTCATCAAAAAAATGCTAAAATTCACAATAACTAATCAAACTTTAATAAAATATAATTTTTGAAAACTAGAAAGGATTTTTTTACTCATGAAGGTTGTTAAATTTGGCGGTAGCTCATTAGCAGACGGCGCCCATTTTCAAAAAGTCATCTCCATCATTAAGGCTGATCCTGCACGACAGATTGTCGTTGTTTCCGCACCAGGGAAACGATTTTCTGAAGATACAAAGGTCACCGATCTCCTAATCACCTACGCTCAAAGGGTAATTGATCATCAAGATCCAAAAACGGTTGTGGATAAAATTAGTCAACGCTACCAAGCGATTAGTGATTTCTTTGGATTGCCAGCTAGACCAATTGACAAAATCATCAAAAAGCTTCGGTCACTACCCCTTGAATATTATCCAAGCAACACGTATTTGATGGCTGCCTTCAAAGCGCATGGTGAACGTCTTAATGCCATGTTGTTAACCGCCGTGCTCAATCATCTGAACATCCCTGCTCGCTTTGTGGATCCTTTTGAGGCAGGAATTATCGTAACTGACGATCCGAGTGACGCCTCTGTTTTACCAGAAACTTACGAAAATTTAGCGCATCTAAAGGTTACAGAAGAAAAACTAATTTTTCCTGGTTTCTTTGGGTTTACGCCGAATGGCCAGATTGCCACCTTTTCCCGCGGTGGTTCCGATATCACCGGCGCAATTGTTTCCCGAGGACTAAAAGCCGATTTATACGAAAATTTCACTGACGTTGATGCCATTTACGCGGCCGATCCACGGATTGTAGATCATCCCCATGCCATTAAGAAAATGACCTACCGCGAAATGCGCGAACTTTCTTATGCAGGTTTTTCCGTGTTTCATGATGAGGCAATCATTCCGGCAATTGAAGGCCAGGTCCCAATCAATGTGAAAAACACTAATCATCCCGAATTACCGGGAACTTTAATCGTTCCAGAAGATAGTTTTGAGCCCCACCGCACCATCACGGGTGTAGCAAGTTCCGATCGATTTGCGGCTCTATATCTGCACCGTTACCTGCTAAATAAAGAAGTTGGTTTTACATTAAAACTCCTTCAAATTTTATATAAATATGATGTTTCTTATGAACATATGCCTTCTGGAATTGATGACTTAACCATAATCTTTGACAAAAACCAGTTAGACAACGAAACTATTCATGAGATGTGTCATGACATTAAAAATACGTTGCATCCAGATCAACTTGATTGGATTGATGATTATGCGATTATCATGGTGGTTGGTGAAGGTATGCGGTCAAAAGTTGGGACAATTGAAAATATCATCCGTCCCCTCGCTGAAAACAACATTGGTGTTCACATGATCAATCAGGGTGCTTCACGAATTTCAATTATGTTAGGCACCAAACAAGCAGACGCCAAAAAAGCCGTCAAACAAATCTATCAACAGTTTTTCACATGTCAAACTGACACCCACGAAAGGAGCACTACTCATGCAGATTGATAAAGTTCATGGTTCCGAAAACCACTTCTTTTTACTCGATCAAACTCAGCTACAAACTAAATTAACTGACCAAGAATTAATTAATTTCGCCACAAAAATTACAAATCCGCAAACCGGACTTTTACAGGGAGCAGATGGCGTTTTAGTCATTGACGAGCCCACGCACGAAACGGCCTTGGCCCAGATGCGGGTCATTAACGCTGATGGCAGTGAAGCCTCAATGTGTGGAAATGGGTTACGGACCGTTTCCCGTTATTTAAGTAAAAAATTTCAGGTAGACCAATTTAAAGTTCAAACGCTTAACGCCGATTTAAAAGTCAGTAAAGCAAAGGATTTTGCGCCAAACGTGCCCGCATTTAGTGTTGAAATTTCACCAGTCTCATTTGATGCGGAAAAGTTACCGTTTCACAATGCAAACCATCAGCAATTAGTTGACGAGCCATGGCCAGAACTACTACCAGAACTCAAATTTACCGCACTCGCAGTGCCTAATCCTCATTTGATCAGTTTTGTCTCTGCTGAAGAATTAGCATCTGATGACCTAGGGACTTTAGGGAAACGTCTCAACGAACCCAACCCTTACTTTCCAGACGGCGTAAATGTCAGTTTTGCGGAAATTTTGGGTCAAAATAAATTATTTGTTCGTACTTTTGAACGAGGAGTTGGCTTCACCAATGCTTGTGGAACCGGCATGTCAGCTACTAGTTTGGCATTTGCCCTCACCCATCCTGATGAAGGTCAGTTTGATCAAGAAATCACCGTTTATAATCCCGGTGGCTTAGTTAAAACCAACGTCCACAAACGAAATGGCATCTATGATATTGATTTAATTGGAAATGCGACGGTCACACATCACCTTGAGATTTCCGAAGCTGACCTGCATGCCGCTAAATTAACTGATGTTCAAATCAACAAAACGGATGAAGAAACAAGTTATCAAAAATTTGTGACACAATTGCCAAAAATCAACAATATTTCCGTTAAATCATAAAAAAAGAGGCCGGACAAAAACTATGTTTTGTCCGGTCTATTTATATTTCCCCAAATATTATTTCTAAAACGTGGGAAAAAGCAGATCCTTCCGCCTATCTTCAGAATCTAACGCCTTTTGTCCACTTTTTATTTTATTGTTTTTGATGAGAAACCTTCTCCAACGTCCAACCAGACATTAAATGGAATTCATAGTCTTGGCTGACAAACTGCTTATTGGGAACGCCATTGCTAAATAACAAGCGCATTTCCTCGTTTTTATAAACGCGTGTTTTACGAGTAATCTTGACTTGATTCAACTTAGAATTTCGTTTAATTTTGGTAGTTCCGGTTGTAGGGTCCGTCTTAGCCAGTTTTTGCTGCAATGGATTTGTGGCGTAATAATAAATTCGCTCATCCTTGGTACCAATTTGTTGATACAAGATGGCATGTTTGCCCTTCACACTTGAGGTCAACGGATAAGTTTGCGTTTGATTAACTTCTTTCATTCCTAAATAAATATTGTAGTTTAACGCGATTAACACGACACTCCCAATACTTAAAATAAGACCCAAAGTTACCCAAATCATTTTATTAATACCACGGTGCATAAAAATCATGCTACAAGCAAAAAGGATTGCACCAGCGAACAAAAAAATAATTATCATGTTAATATCCCCCTCGTGCATCTTTTTTCAAGAAGAACGTTAATAGAAAACCAAGTACCGCAAACATTGTGGCAATGAAAAATGCGTAGCGGAATCCTAAAACATTCGCATTTAAAGCAAGTTTTTTAAATAAGATAGGTGTTGCTTGTGAAACGCCGCTGCCTGGGGTGTGAGATAACGTCACACTTGACATGATGGAAACTAAAATGGCTGTTCCCATGGAAGCAAATACCTGACGGGCCGTATTATTCACGACCGTTCCATCACCAATCAAATTTAGTGGTAAATCGTTCATTCCAGTTGTCGTAACTGGCATCATAACCATTGAAATTCCAAACATTCGGACTGCATACAAACAAGTTAAATAAAACACTGGTGTTTGAGCGGTAATTGGAATAAATGAAGCTGTCGTCAAAACTAGCAGAAACATCCCTGCAATTGACATGTTTCTTGCACCCAAACGGTCAAAAATTCGACCGGTAATTGGGTTCATAACCCCCATGGCAATGGCCCCAGGTAACAGAGTTAAACCGGACGCTAGCGGCGATTCACCACGCACCGTTTGGAGATAAAGGGGCAAAACCAATGTGAATCCATTCATGGACATAAAGGAAACAGAAACCAAAATTGCAGACAAGGTAAAGTCTGAATGTTCAAACACTTTAAACTGTAAAAGTGGATTTTTAATTTTAAGCGACCGTAAAATAAAAATAGCAACTACTAAAACACCGACAATCAAGGTTCCATAGACAATTGGATTAGTCCAAGAATAGGTTCCAACTGATGAAAACGCAAATAACATTGAACCAAAACCAATCATTGATAAAAGCACTGAAGACCAATCAACAGGTGCTTTTTTAGTTGGCAAAACTTTTCGTAAAGTAAAATAGCCCGCAACCAATACAATGAAAGAAATGGGCATGATGGACAAGAACAACATTCGCCACGAATAATGAATCAAAATCCATCCAGCAAATGTCGGCCCAATGGCAGGTGCCAATCCGACAACAATGCCGGCACTTCCCATTGCTGCGCCACGTTTAGCTGGCGGAAAAATTGATGTCATAATGGTCTGATAAACTGGGGATGTGATCCCAACACCAGCCGCTTCAATCAAACGTCCGGCTAAAATAGTCCAGAAATTTTGGGCAAAATAACAAACCACAGTTCCTACGAAAAAAATAACAATCGCAGATAAATAAAGCTTTCGCGAATCGAAACGTTGTAAGAAAAAGCCAGTGATGGGAATCACAATTCCCATCATCAACATAAATCCAGTTGTTAACCATTGAACAGTGTTTGCCGAGATATTAAAGGACTTCATCAAAGTCGGGAAAGCTGTTGTTAACATGGTGGACGTCAGAAATGTACTAAAAGTCCCAATTAATAGGGTAAAAACTAATAAAAGTCGATTATACGGGCGACCATTTTGATCGACCGGTTTATCTTCTGCATTAATACTGTTCATGAAAATGTTCACCTCATTAAATTATTTAATTATGTACCTATAAAAAAGTCACAAAGATTATTGTATCATATAAATCTCATAACTCTCAAAGTGTTGTTTGCAAAACAGCATGTCCACATGGAAACTATTTAAGGTTGGTTTAATAAATCGCTACTAGCATAACAACTAGCACGCAAAAATAAACTATTTATGATAATCGGTTTATTTACTCGCAAACCGAGAATAAATAGTTGTATTTTCAACTGAAAAGATTGTATGATTGTTACAGTTAAATTACAAAGATTTGTTAATTTAGCGGATTTCCGATTGACATCGTTTAGCCACCCTTCTACAATTTAGGGATTGTGACTATCTGAATCGTGAATCAAGTTCCTTCAAAAAGGATTCAATTTACGTTATGGGGATCAGATTTTTTAACAACTTAGCTACATATTATGAGGAGGAAAAAAATTGATTAAAAATAATTGGTTAAGATGGGTATTACTCGGCTTGGGGATCTTAATCGTTGGTGGCGGAGTGTTTGCCTGGCAATATGGTCAAACTCATTTTGCCCCCAAAACAACAATTAATGGAAAATCTGTTGCTGGACTAACCTCTAATCAAGCTACCCAAAAGTTGGCATCGTCTTCCTCAACTATAACCAATCGGGTTTATTTAAATGGTAAACTGTTGGTTACCGGAAAACAGCAGACATTAGCAAATGTCACCAAAGCACAAGTAAAAACAGCCCTCAAAAATCATCACGGGTTGTTTGCCAAAAAGGCTAATACTGTTAATTTAACAAGTTCCGATGAGGTTGTTACTTACCGAAGCAATACTTTGGAAAAACAAGTTTCAGACGCCCTGACCGCCTATAACAAAACGGCTACTGCGGCTCATCCAACCTATTATTACTTGAAAGACGGCAATATCAAGACACAGGCTGCTACTAAGGGTACTCAAGTTAACGTCACCAAAGCATTAGCGAGCTATAAAAATCAAATTAAGCAATTAAAAGATATAAAACTAAAAACGAGTTCCTCCACAGCAACCAAGGCTGAAACTGTGGCTGCCGAAAAGGTCAAACAAAATTTAAAGGACAGTTTAACCAAAACGTTGGTCTATCACGTGGGTGGTAAAGACTACACGTTAAAAGGCTCAGACTATATTGTAAACACGAAACCTGGTCAAACACCTACTGTAGATTTAACGGCCTTGGAAGCGAAACTGACCAAGATCAACAACTCTGATAGTACTCAGGGAAAGTCCTTCAGTGTTAAGCTTTTGAACAGTGGCAAAACGATCATGACAAATAACACGACTGATTCAAATTACGGCTGGTCATTAAATGTGAAATCAGAAGCGAAGATGTTAGCTGACAAATTCATTAGTTCAACCATCAAGTCAGGCACCAAGGTTGATATGAAGAACTATTCTGGTCAAAATATCAGTTATAACCGAAGTAGTGCCATTGGTTCAACACGCGTTGAAATTAATTTGACCACCCTGCATGAATATATTTATGTAAATGGCAAACAAAAAGAAGATATCCCTGTAATGAGTGGAACTTTGAGTGGCAGTAATAAGACCCCGACCGGCCTATTCCACATTCTCTATAAACAAAGTCCTTCTACCTTAACTGGTAAGAACGATAATGGCTCGGCCTATGCCAGCAAGGTTAGCTATTGGGAACCTTTAACTGAAGATGGCGTCGGGATGCATGATAGTTCATGGCAACCTTCCAAAGTTTATGGAAACCCAACTTACCGTAGCACGTATCATTCTCATGGGTGTTTAAACAATCCACCAAGCAAAATGAAGTCTGTTTGGGATAATACCACTACTACTGAACCAGTTATTATTTATAAATAAAACAAGAGTGTTGAGAAATTCAAAATTCTGGGTCTCTGTCAAATCGTATTGGTGGAGATTTTGAACGGCACATTCACTTCGGTGAATGTGCTTTTTGTTTACTCATGAATTAAACTAATCCGGATAAAGAAGTTGTCAATATTTCGAAAACCAAAACAGTTACGCTTTAATGCCTTGATTTTACGATTAAGTCCTTCAATTGGACCGTTGGAAAATGGATAACGACAACTGTTTAGAAGGGCTGAACCATTTTTGATAAACGTGTTGATCGTTATGTCCATTTGATTACTAGTGGGTTGGTAGTTAGTAAGTAAGGATTGGAACGCATTAGCATCCTTTTGGTGTATGGCACTTAAGATACCTTGATAGGTTTGATACACAGATCTAAATCTGGGAAAAGCGTCTAGAGCTAAATCAATGGCGTTTTGTTGCGTCATATACTCGTTAATTCCGCGTAAATAAACAGCCTTAGAATCATTAACTTTTATTTCATCAAGATGAAATAAACGCCATTGAGATTTTAAAATATGATAAATTCGTGAATGCTTATCTTGGATAGTACGAATGGTCTGCGTGCGTTCATTATCTAAGGCACGCCCAGCCAGTTGAATAATATGGAAACGATCGATAATCGTGGCCGCATTGGGAAATAAGCGATGAATGAAGCTGCCATATTCAGCATTCATGTCAATCGTCACTGATTGAACTTGGGCACGTTCTTGAACCGAAAAACGAGCTTCAAAGTAGTCAATGATATCTTTACTTAGCCGATCTTTTAAAGTAACAATTCGGCGATGACTAACGGCATCGCAACAATTAAAGGACATCCAGTGATTACAGGAACGAAATTCATCAAAGCAAAGATTCTCTGGGAGATGTTTAACACGATAGGCTAAGTGAATATTGGCATTTAGGATTCGTTGAACACTGCTTGGCGAAATTCCACAAAGTTTAGCAATTTCTTTACTCGTCAACATATCGCGTGCCAAAACGATCACTTGATGTTTGATATTATGTGTGAAAGTTTCGTTACGATTAACCAACTTAGTTTTAGCACCACAGGTTTTTGAACAATCTTTACATTGGTATCTTTGACGTTTTAAATGCATTTCGTAACGACCACCGGATAAGGTTCCTAAACGCAGGTGACTCATGTGAGTTCCGTTTTTAATTAAGCTTTTATGGCCACAATGTGGGCACTTTAAAAGTTGATAAGACAAAGTTGCATGGACGACATGAATACGTTGGTTTGTGGAACACCGTTCTTTAGAAATACCAGTGACAATTAAGTTTGGGTCTGTTATTTCGAATAAGCATAAGATAGAATTAGTTAGGGACATCTGAATTTCCTCTTTTCGATTTGTTTTGGCGATTAAATCGTAGCACAAAGAGGACAGATGTCCTTTTTTATTTTTCTGATTTTCAAAACAGACAAAAAACCGGTATTAGTTATTCACCAATACCAGAAAGTGTAGACCCAAAATTCTCAACACCCTTTTTTGTTTACCATCGATAAATATTTTCAATGTTTGTCTGTTTAAATAAACACCCACCATTTTTGACAACAACCTTGTTAGAAGCTTCATTATCTTTATTAACTGAAGCTTGAACTGGCGAAACTTGTAACTTCTCGCATTCTTGAAGAAGCAAAGCTAACAAAGCATTTCCATAATCTTTTCTGCGCTCATTTTTGGCAATTGCATAGGCGACATTACCACCAGACTCAAGTAACTGGGCATTAAGACGAAGGCGAACTCTTCCGATCCCAACTGGATGCCCGTCCCACATCCAGTAAGTCACTTGTGGCACCATTTTTTCATCACCAAAACTAGGATCTGCTTGTGTGTCAGCTTCAATTAGCCACTGTAAATACTGTTCATAATCATAATCTTTAACTTTGTTTTCGAATCCATTTTCAAATCGACCAATATTTTGTAACAGTTGATAGTACGGTTGACCATCTTGAGGTGTTAATTTGATTAACTTCATAATCCGACCTTCTTCGGCGATTAATTTGGTAACGATAATACTGTCTAAAATCTTCAATAACCTTGTGTTTATCCATATATCCCACAATACCGATATCGTGAAAATATTTATGATTTATATTTTCATCACTTTCAACTTCGTTTAAAAATCGGAAATTGCAAGAACAAGTTAGCCACCCCGCAACTTCGCCTGCGGGGTGGCTAACTTGTTCTTGCAATTTCCGGAATTTTTATGATTTACCCGTATCGAATATTATTAGTCTTCCAACAGCTTTTCCAGTGTTGTTTTTAACAACTCAGGGTCGTATGAAATACTTTTACTTTGCAATAAATTAGCATAACCTATGATAAATATCCAGATTTGAATAAAAAAGGAATTTTTATCAATGCGTGAATGTTCATCTAAAACTGCTTTAACGTTACGAAAGGTTAAGTTCAATAATGGCCATTTAGCTAACTCATCATCGGAAAAAGAAACAACTGGCGTTTCCAATACAAAGTGGGCTAAATTTGGCTGTGCCACAATCGTTCTCATCAGGTTGTCTCCAAGAAATAACAAGCGTTCAGTTGCCAATGGAATCCCGGCCAATTCTGGTTCAATAATTGCTGCCCACTCTGAAGAAACCTTATTGGCTAGCTCCCTGAAATAGACTTGCCGATTAGGAAAACTTTTATAGAAAGCTCCTGTCGTTACGCCAGCTTCATGGGCAATTTGCCGTAATGTTAATTTTTGCACCGAATTTACTTTTATCAAACTGATCCCGGCATTAATTAGTCTATCTCGTGTTGCCGTTTTATTTTTCATCACATGCCTCCACAGGTAAATATAACGCTGTTATCTGCATCAAACAATAGGTTTGAACAAACACTATCCTTACAGCTTAAAACTCACATTACCGCACTCATCTGCCACATCAGTTGTTATCTTTAAACCCATTTAATAAACAATTAAGAATTCAATTAACCTCTTGTTAAGAACTCCACGACATACTAAAGATAAGAAATCAGGAGGAGGCAAGAAAAATCATGGAAGACATTTTAAAACTTGACCAAGTATCCAAGAAGTTTGGCCGGCAAACCGTTTTAAAAGATGTCAGTTTAACTATTCATCGTGGCGACATCTACGGTTTAATTGGTCGAAACGGTGCAGGGAAAACCACTATTCTAAAAACAATCATTAGGCTGATTCAGCCGACACACGGGACTATCACACTCTTTGGCGTTTCAAAAGGTTCCGCATACATTCACCAACTTAGCCGAACCGGGAGTATTATTGAATCTCCCGTCGCTGTCGATCAATTAACCGCTCGTCAAAATCTAATTTATTACAGTAAAATTCACGGCGTAGTCGATCCCTCCGCGGTTGATGAAACCCTTAAGTTTGTGGGCCTTAACGCCACTGGCAAGAAAAAATTCAAGAACTTCTCGTTAGGTATGAAGCAGAAGATGGGATTAGCCATTGCACTTTTGAACAAACCAGATTTTCTGATTTTGGATGAACCAATTAATGGATTAGACCCAATCGCAATTGTTGAATTTAGAGAACTACTTTTAAAGCTAAATCAAACTCAACAAATGACCATTCTCATTTCAAGTCACATTCTGGAGGAACTTTATCAGTTAGCCACTCGTTTTGGGATCTTAAATAATGGCACAATTGTCAAAGAAATCACGAAACAGAAATTTGAGCAACAGAGCCGGGAATTTATCAAACTTGAGGTTGACAACCCTGACTTGGCAACAAACGTTTTACGTCAACTGGGTTGCCAAAATTTCAAGGCCATCAATGACCACCTGATAAACATTTATCAACTCGATATTTCCAATGCAAAGATTACCGAAGAATTAATTAATAATCATGTTCAAGTAATAACCATTTCACGAGAAGGCTTAAATTTGGAACAGTACTTTAAGCAACTAATTGAAGGAACAGGAGATGAGCAACATGTTTAATATGATTCGCGGTGATACTTATCGTTTGCTACATTCAAAGGGATTTTATATCACTGAATTTCTTCTTATCATTTTAGTGCTAACTTCTGTTTTGACCGGTACATTAGGAACTGTTGGTGTTCAAACAGAATCTTTAGCCAAAATGCAAGATGTGACATCTGTTTGGAACGCCGTCAAAGCGATGAAGTTAATGACTATAATGGCTAGCTTTTTAATTTATCTCATTTTACCGCTCTTCATCATGACAACCGGTTTTGAATTTTCTAGACGGTCTTATAAAAATTTATTAAGTAGCGGCATGACAAGGTTAAATTACTTTTTTTCAAAATATGCCGTTTTTATCATGATTGTTTGCCTTCAATTTATTCTGTTTTATGGCACTACTTTTTTAGGAACTGGCTTAAAAAACGGTTTCGGTACATTAACGGCAAACTTTGGTCTTAAAATTTCACAGACTATTTTATTACAGATCTTGTTCATAATTGCCATTTTTTCAGTATCAATCCTTGTCCTTTTCGTCACCTTTTCAACCATCACGGCTGTGACCACAACTATCATTTTTCCGCTTCTCATTCAGATTATGAGCGCAATTTTTAATAAAGTTAATTGGATTAAATATTTCGATTTTCAAAGCATAATCGATAATGCCTACTTCACACACCTTTCAGCACAAACACTAACTTATTATATTTTGGCGGCCAGTGGTACCATTCTAATTTGCGGATTCCTATCAATTTATGTATTCAAACAAAAAAACCTGTGATGATGATTACAGGTTTTTTGCTTTATTTAAGTCCCACGTATCCAGTTTTATTGATCAGTTTCTGGCCTTCTTTACTTGTTAGCCACTGCACCAACCGCTTACTATTTTCAGTTTGATCACGACGACTAATTGCGTAAACGTTAGCGATAAATGGATACTTCCCATTTCGAATATTTTTGGTAGTTGGCGCATACCCATTTATTTTGAGCAACTTAACATTCTTATTTTGTTTCATTTGCGTTGTATAGAATCTAAATGAGTAGCCAATTGCATTCGTATTATTATTGTAACCGGCAACGTCATCAATCAAACCGCCCATGCCATCTTCTTCTTGATAGCGCATGGGTGTTGCCATTTTCTTACCCTTCATGACCAAACCTTCCATCGCTGTTTGGCTACCAGAGTTCTTGGAACGTTGAAACGCCTGAATTAATGTTGGTTTGCCACCAACACTCAGCCAGCTGATTGTTTTTCTTTGATAAATGGCTTGCACCTGTTTTACAGAGAGATTATTCACTGGATTTTTCTTATTCACAAGAAAAACAAACGCTTCGCTCCCAAGTTTTGTTAAGTTAAGGTGAATATGCTTCTTTTTGGCCGCCTTAACTTGCTCGCTGGAAGGTGCGGCCATAAAGACGACATCCGCTTTTTTATTAATCAAACTATTAAAAGCCTTGGGAGTCGTTCCCACTTGAATAATCTTGGCAGCCTGCTTGGCATTGAGACCAGAATAGATGGTTTGCGCAACTGCCGAATAAATCGGATAAGCTGCAGTTGCGCCGTTTAATCGCGGATAATGATCAGCAATTTTCAAGTTGGCTGGCTGATTCAAATGCGCCAATTTTTTATCATCTCTGAAAGGTCGATACTGGTTCAAATTCAACTCACTGGAATTGCTGGTGTACGTATCCACATAATGCTGGCTTCGAATTATATGCTGATACACAGGCGCTAGACTAACCAACAAAAGGACCACGAAGCCAACCCTGTATCTTCTTGGTAGTTTAAAGAAATGCTTCAACGAAAGACTGTCCCAAGTCACACCCAGGATGGCAGACCAAAACGCCCCAATGAAAAACCAAGCCAAGTTGTTGTATAAAGCTAGTCCACTGGCAAACAAACTCGCCAAATTATAGGGCATCACCAACAACAAGGGGTAAAGTTCCGGAATTTCTATGTAATTGAAGTCAAATAGCCACATGACTACGACAAAAACACCAAGATAGTAGAGTAACGCAATCAAAAGTGCGCTTACCTCAAGTCTAATTTTATTTTTGAATTCATATTTTTTATTGTAGTGATGCCAACTTAATCCGTTAAGGAACAGGGCTGGGATCAAAGCCCACCACCAACCCAGGCCAAAGACACCCACTGACCCAACGATTAGCGGTGTCCAGACAAAGCTTCTAATCAGTAACCAACAAAAACTCGCTCGATTCTTTTTCCTTATCAACCTTATTTCCCTCCAGTACAGTTCTTTAATATCTAATCATTTACAAGTTATTCTTGGTAAACTGCAATTCAATTGTAAATTTTGTGGCCGTGGTCTCAATCGTAACCGTCCCGTTCAGCAACGTAGTCAGTTTTTTTGTGATATATAAACCTAAGCCGGCATTTTCAGATTTACGGGCAAGATCCTCCGTGTAAAAACGATTGGTTAGCCGTTCTGGATTTTTGATTGGTTGCGCCAACTTATTGGAAAAAGCAATGCATAACTGCTGATCATCTCCATTAAGCGTGATTTCTGCTGCCTCAGTTCCATGCTCCAAAATATTACCAAGTAAGTTTTGAAAGATTCGTTGCAACATATCACGATCAGCCACCCACCAACAATTGGATTGAAGATTCAGTTTTAGCTCAATTTTTTTATTTGTAAAGGCTTCGTACATCCCCAAAATCATTTCCTGAAGCATACTCGTGATGTTAATTTTTTGAAGATTGACCATCAATTCATGTTCATTCAACCGATTGTACATTAAAAGCAGATCTAAATGTTTGGCCACACTGTTCAGATTCTGCTCAATTCGAACCAAACTTTCATGGTCGTCACCGCCTATAGCTGGTTGTTTCAACAAAACTTGCGTATAACCGCTGGCAATGGTAAGTGGCGTTCGCAAATCATGGGCAATGTTATGAATGGCCACATCTTGTTCGTTCTTTAGTTGATAAAGCTCCCGTTCGTTTTTCCGGTGCTTGATTAAGAGTTGATTAATCTTAAGCGCCAAATCCTTAACTAAAAAATTGCGTGAATGTAATTTAAGTTCTTGATTGGTGGGATCTTGCACAATTGAATCTAATTGTTTGACCACGCGACTAACATCTAGTAACACAAAAAATAAATAGAGACTGAAAAAAGCCAACATTAGAATAAAAATCACTAAAATAGTCATGCGAGTTTCACCCCAATCCCCCAAACTGTTGCAATATAGTAATTCTCCGGATCTAATTGTTGCAGCATCTTTCTCAAATTACTCAAATGCACGTTCATTGTATTATCATCATCGTAATAGTCAGCCTGCCACACGGCTCGGTAAATCTGTTCTCTTGTGAAAACTTGCTTTGGATGCTTAAAAAGCAGTTTTAAAATTTCAAATTCCTTTTTCTTTAACAAAACAGTCTGGGTACCATTGGTTACCGAAAAAATATCAGTCAGTAACGTGATATTTTTGTATGTAACTGATGCATTTTCTTCTGGACTAATATGGTCGCGCAGCTGTACCCGGATTCTTGCCTGTAACTCCTCGATATCAAACGGTTTAATGATGTAGTCATTGGCCCCGGCTAACAAAAACTTTGCCACATCAGCACGCGCATCTAAGGCAGTTAAAATAATCACAGGAACTGCCGTAGATTGCCTCAATTCTTTTAAAACTTCATCACCATTCTTACCTGGTAACATTCGATCAAGCAAAACTAAGTCCACTTGATTTTCGTTAAAGACTAACAACCCTTCTGTACCAGAATAAGCACTTAAAATATGGTAATGGGTTTGTAAAACCTTTTTAAGTAGCTGTTGCATTTCGTCATTGTCTTCAACAATTAATACTGTCTCCATGTGACCACCCCCTGCGCCTTTACTATCATTATACCCGATTGAAGCGCTTTCGATACGTCAAAATCAGTTTTCGAAACTGTACATAATATTGGCGTATTTAACCTTTAGTTGCCTACTTAATCACAAACAAATTCTGCGACGGTTAGGAGGTGCACGTACGTTTCAGTTTATATTTGCTCCGCTTCTTGTGGCAATTCTTAATTCATTATTTGTCTATTAGTTGAATAGGCACCACAAGCCGTGAGCGTTAGGCAACCCTCAGCCCACCCGCATCGCATAATAGTTGCCGAAGAAACTATCGTGTTTTAAAAAAATGCGCAAAAAACACCCAGACTACCACAAATAGTCTGGGTCTTGGTGTACCTACGTTTCAGTTTGCTTCAATTACAGTATACTTGATTGGTGTAAGAATTCAAGCCCAAAACACGCATTTTTCAAGCCATTTTAAGATGATTTTTAGTTATGAGGCCAGTGCAATACACAGCGCTATTTGATCATAATTATTTAGATCAGTCTATGGCCTATTAGTGAATTACTGTCTGACAACACCATATGAACCACAAAATCTGGCAGTGATTTCAAATGTCACAATTCTTCATCCAAAAAAATCAACTACGAAAGTTGATTTCAGGTTTTATAAATTAAATTTTAGATTCTTACCATGCAACTACTTTGAGTTCAGGCCATTTAGATTTCCACTTAATCGCTTTATTCATATAGATTGATTCCGTAATCATTTTTTTATTAGGACGCACAATTCCACTAAAAACATCATTCAAGCCATAAGGTGCAAAAGCCTCTATATCTTGCTGTTTATTAAGATATACCCCCAAAGAACTTGCGGTAGTTGGCCATGTACTAATTGCATCCTCAGTGCTTACGTAAGGATTTATCTTTTGACCGAATCTATGCTGATACCAAAGGTGCACACGAGCCTCATTTTTAACATCTATATTATATTTCTTCAAAGGAAGTTCGGACAATAACTGATTGCGAATTTCATTTTCTTTGGCTTCGCTTAAATCTGTATCAAAATAAACAATATCAAGGTCACTAATACCAAATCCTAAGTCTTTTGAGAAAATCTGGTTCCACACTGACTGGGTGATACTGCCGCCACCCACATAACTATTTGGTAAATTCAACTTGGAAATTGTCCGAAGTACGTTATATAGTTCTTGATCACGCATCAATATGTCATTCAGCAGTTTTATTTGCGCATTTAAAGGTACATTCACTCCACTTTGCATCAAAACACTCCTCCGCATTCATATCTTACGCACTAAGTTTTTGTATGAAATTTCGATAAACAGCTGAAGCCGCATTACCTGGGCTATCTGGAAACATAAATTGAGGCGCTTTACCGGCAGCAATCCATTCTGCTGATGCCAATTCATCAGATAATTTCAAATTTTGTTTCGCCGTTTTACCAATAAAACCATGCATTAAAGCATTGTTCTTTCCAAACCAATACGTCCCCGAATATTCAAGCCTGTTTAAACTAAGACCTAGTTCTTCTTGCACCTCACGTTTAGCAGCAGCCTCTGCACTTTCGCCAGGTTGCATGTATCCAGAAATGAACGATGCATAACGGTGCGATAAGTAAGGCATTTTGGCCAACACAATTTCATTATATTCATTAGCTACAAGCACAATCACGCAATCGGAAAAAGTCGGAAACCAGTAACGATCACAATGTTCACAATACGGTGTTAACCCATCGTCACCAGCAGCCTTATCAACTAATATTGTGCCACATACCGGGCAATAACTGTATTTCATAAGACTTCAGCCTCCATGTCTATTTTGGTTCTTCTTTACTCTTATTCATTCTTCTAAATTTAAGCTGTGCGTTAATCCTCTGTGCTGTCAATCGCCAATAAGTGCGTAGTGCGATCCAAATACAGACATATATAATCATGAAATTAATCAAAAAAATAACTAAATTATTGCCAACTAACCAATTCCAATGAAACAAAAGATTAAATCCACTCACGCTCAAAAAAGAAACTATAATCAGAATGGTCAATTCACCCTCGTCGATAGCATCAGCATTGACCTTACTTTAATAAACTAAATTTCTTAGTTAAGTTTCGAACCACTGTGTCTTCTCCACTGATTGCAATTCCAACCGGATCGGTTTCCTCTAGTTTACTACTTGAAATTTTCGCTGCATATTCTTCAAATTGGTTATTAAGTGATTGACCCGTAGCTGTGAACACAACACTCACCACCTGATCGTTGGCAGTCAAGCTTTTAGCGAGATTTGCAATTTGGCCTTTGCCACCTTTCAACACCACTATGCTGTATTTAATACCTGCATGAAGTACTTGGTCTTGATCAATAACTGGCTGCTCTGAAAATACGGCAGGGTCTAATTTGGAAATTTGGCCCATTAATATCGCGGCCACATTACCAACTTGACCAATAGAAAGATTTCTATCCAAAATTATTGCATTTCTCTTCATAAGGGATTCACCTCGTTCATAAGATATACATACTATACCTATTGTTGGTAACTAAAACTAGCAAAAGTTTTGTTTGTCCAAACAATTCAAAAAAACAGCCTAAACCATTTCATGCAAAATTTTTGCGTAAAATTGGCTTAGCCTGTTTTTTATCAGTAATTTATTATTTATTAGAAACTAGTTATCCGCATCTGTATCGTCATCCAATCGGGCTTTTAAAACTTCAATCGCCTGGTTAGTCGTTTCGATCTCTTCAATCACTTCCGACAAAGTCAGACCCTCGGAGCTGTAGCCTTTGTACGTAGCAGTCACGTATTCGTTTTCTTCCAATTGGCGAACACGTTCCCTCAAGTTGCCCAATTCTTCAATCATTTGGTCGTATTCACGATCGGTCATTTAGCCTACCTCACATTCATCGTTTTAACCAACTATTTTCCTAAGCTAAAGCTTCTGGTGCATCCAATTGGGGACCTTTCCCTTCACGTGCCAGCACCCAATCATCATAGTTCCATTCTTCAGTTGCCCGTCTCGAACGCATATAGTCCCACTCCGATTCACGTTCAACTTCCATAATCTGCCCACCAGGCCCAATCGTCACCCAGTTGTAGGAACCATTATTATGGGCAAATTTTATCCACAGCACGTCAAAATCGATTCGTTTTCCCTTGCTAGTTTTATAAAATCGTTTTAATCTGTCAATTCTCATAAATTGTAACCCCCGGGCATAATCTGCGTCCAAATTCTCCCAAACATCGGTGGCAAGTTGCACCAGATTGCTTTCAGATGGAAGCGGTAAACTAGGGTTTCCAAAAAAATTATTGTAGCTAATCAAGCGACCATCTTCACCATAAACTAAGGTCAGATGGGCATTATTGGAAACGACCTCTTTTTCTTGTTGATAACGTTCAACGCGAACTTTTTCACGATTGCGCTGTCGTTGTGTCGAAGAAACTAATTTAAATTCATCAGGAATTATTAGATCACGATCGATTTGATTCTTAACTAATACATACTCTGTCATATCACTCACGCTCCATTTTCTCTGCAAACTATTGAGTTTTCAATCTAATAACGCATCCAATCCAGTTTCCATTTTCCCAACTAACTGTTTCAAAACCACAGCTTCTTTGGGATCTAACGTTTCAACGACTGCTTGATTAATCGTCGGGAGGCAACGGACTAATTGATCGTACTTTTGCGTGCCAAGTGGCGTCAACTTGATAATGCGCGTACGACCATCTACTGGTGATTTTTCTTTTGAAATATAACCTAATTTGATCAACCGATTTAATCGCCGGGTCACATTACTTGGATTGAGGTAAATTTGTTTAAAAAGCTCTTCTTGCGATAATTCGCCCATATCGCCCACTTTTAGCACAAAAAAGTAGGTACTTGATGTCAAACCCAAATCCTTTAACTCTTTATTCATATACTGACTCACCTTATGTGAAACTGTATTAATTGCCCTAAGGTAACTATCTAATTCTCTTTTTGCCATGTTTGAAGTCCTTTCGAATCGCGTAAATTATATAAAGCAGTGCCATGCCTAATAACAATAAGCCGACCGCATATGTCCAACGTTGGGCAACTAAAAATGAACTTTTGGACACGCCAATTGCGGTATCTATTTCGCGATGATTGATGATAGATAGCACGCGATAAAAAATAATGGTCGACAATGTTGTGCCTAGAACTAAACCAAATTCGCGCACTAATGAATTGGTTGAACCAGCCATTCCCCGTAATTTTTCAGGTACCGACTGCATGATAATCACACTGTTGGGGGTGCCAAATGTGGCCGTTCCGACAGCCATGATAGCAGAAAGCCCAATAAAATAAAGCAGCTCGGATTTCCTAGTTAAAAATAATAGTCCAATTTGAGTCATCATAAGAATGCTCATTCCAATAGTCATTTCCACATGTTGGTCATAATGATCTGAAATGTACCCGGCCATTGGGGATGCAAACACTGACACAACGGGAGCAACCATTAATAAAATCCCTGAGAATTGCGTGGAATAGTTTAAAACAAGCTGTAAATATAACGGAGCTAAAATTGTAAAAAAGTAAGAGACAATAAAACTCAAAAACACGACGATAATGCTCTTTCTAAACATCTCATTGCGAAAAATTGTGAAGTTCAATAATGGTCGCAATGCTTTTTGTTCTGTTTTGACAAAACACCAACTAAAACCACCTAACAGGATGAGCAGTCCCGCCAAATAGGCAATGTGCGTATTCAGCTGAGTGGTCAACAAATATAAACATGTCGCAGCCAAAGCAAGGAGAATTGCACCATACCAGTCAATCCCCTTTTCTTTATGGCGTATACTTTTCGGGAAAACTAAAACCTCTATAATCAGACAAATTATTCCAATTGGTAAGTTAATCCAAAAAATGTAGCTCCACGGAAAACTGCCTAAAATAAGTCCACCTAATCCGGGACCTGCCAGTGCACCTAGAGAAATAAAAATACTTTCAACACCAAACGCACGTCCTAACTGTTTGGCTGGAAATGTATCGGTGACAATTGCATAGCTATTAGCCATGGTCATACTGGCACCAATTCCTTGAACAAAACGGCCTCCCAATACAAACTCGATTGTGTGTCCAGCTCCGGCTAAAAATGAACCGACCAAGAAAATAAATGTGCCAATTTCAAAAATTTGCACTCGTCCGTATTGATCACCAAATTGGCCAAATAATAATAACGTCGCACAAATGGTAATTAAATAGACCGAAATAATTAAGGTTGTCGTACCAGTTGCTGCATTTAAACTCTGTGCAATTTGAGGAATCGCGATAGCCACAATGCTCCCATCTACGATCACCATGAAAAAGAATAATCCTAGTACCGATAATATCAACCAGCGTCGTTTTTGTGATAGCATTTGACCACCCTCTCGATGGTATCATGGACCAATTTATTTGCTTAAGCAAATAAAAAGGCTTGGTTTTGTCAAACTCTTTCAAAAAAATTATATTGTGACATCCTACAAATAACCTGCCAACACTATTCTGGAAAATTCGAAGTACAAAGTTAGGACTGGTAGATTTAAAAGTTAATAGAATTTCGTAACTTTTCTAAGTTAAGGGGTATTTTAATTACAGAGGCAATCTTCATTAATTTAAATTAGTAATCAAATTTTTTTAATTCAAATAACGATGTGCTACATTTGGAGTACAAAAGGAAGTGATACAAATGCCCGCTACTGATCGTATACAAGTACGTATTGACGCTGCTATAAAGAAACGTGCCGAAGAAAAACTAAGAGAAAAGGGCTTTACAATTTCTGAATTCACAAGGATGATCCTGGCAGATGTTGCCAATAACAAACTGACCGTGAGAATTGAAACTGCAAACAATCAAGTAAACGCAAGCCTTGCTGAAGTTGTAAAAAGATACTGACAACTCAAAAGAAATCAAATCGTATTCAGATATAGACTCTTTGGAAAGGGAATTATTTAAGTAAATGCAAAAATTCACTTTAACTCCTACCAAACAATTTAAAAAAAGCCTAAAACGGGTAAAAAAGAACCCACGCTGGAAACCAATCTGTCAAAAATCATCAAATTACACCGAAACCAATCCGTTACCATGGCGATACGTTCTTCAATGCTTTATAGAAGACTCTGAAATTCCGGATTACTTTACGCACATCCACTAATGGTCAAACAAAAATACCCAGAACGCAAGTAGCAGTCTGAGTATAATTTGAAAAGCACATTGCCATAATACGCCTCTGTAAGCTTTTAACTTAAAAATGATTTGGTTAGTATAAAAAGTATTTGTAACGAGCGTCCCCACCCCTATAAAACAGCCATAGCCTCCTAAAGTTTAGGGATCCTATTCTTTTTCCTTTGCCACCACATTTATATTATTACTGACTACAAATGAGCTTGGCGTTTCATTCGCTAACACCATACTGGACAATTTTGGATACGAAACGGGGGCAGGTAGATAATAGAAAGTTGGCATTTTTTTGTAATAGTGCCATTTTTTTAGATCTTTTTGATTGTACAACCGTAATGGCAATAAAATCAGGTACTTTTGTCCATCCTGAGTTGTCATGAAATAATACTGATCACTTTGATATCCCTCAGAATTGGGAATTGCCCCTTGATAATAACCGACTGAAATCGTTGATGTGTAATCATAATCGTATTCAAGTGATTCATCATCACTTAAAGTGGATTTGGTAATTTTAGCAACTGATAAATTCAGAAATTCAGCCCGCTGTTTAATAAACGCACGCCACTGGTTATCAGTATACTTAGGTTTGTAAGTTGCTTTTAAAAACCGCTTTTTGAACGTTCGGTTTGAAATCCTTTGACTATGAGATCGAGCTTTGTCGGCCTTTTCCTGTTTTTGGTAAAGACTCTTTGCATGCTTTTTAAGATAAACCTGTAATTGCTTGGCATCTTTAACGCTCAAAACATGTTTGAAAATCCAATGAACCGCTGAATCATACTGCTGTTGTTCGCGTTTGAGTGATGCCTTGGATTCCAAGGGCTTACTCCCTACCTCATAACTAGTATGAGCAGCACCCAAAGAATTTGTTCCGGCATTAATCAAATAAGTGCTAGAGAATTCAGCACGAGGTTGTTTACTAAAATCATCATCGTTATTTGAGTAACTCAACCTAATTTTATGTTTACTAAAATCACCGCCGAATCGCACCACAAAGAGGTCATCACTATCCTGACTCATAAAATCTAGGAACCCTCGACCCCTTATCATCTTCAATATATGTCAAATTAAATATCATTGCCGACCTATTTTTCGTCTTTGGCACCTTAATTGGTTTTTTAAACGTGATATCGTATTGGTCATCGGTTCCCTGATCCTTCGCTACTGTTGCAATCGGATACTTATTAAGAAATTTCTTAGCGCCATCCGTTGACCCGCTGAAATCAATAGCAAGAAATCCAACTATCAACGCACAAACTACGACCGCAACTGAAATCACAAGCGTCTTTCTTTTCATCTTTTCCCCTATCGTCTTTCAAATTCGTTTTTAAGTCATAAATTATGGTCAAACGTTCTAATCTTAGTATTACTTTTCCGCCAACTTACGTGACCTGGTCAATTTAATAATCGACACGATCGGAACAACTACGAAAGGAAGCACTATTGCCACGCCAACCATCGCCGAAATTGATAAGTACATCACAATAAAGAAGAAACTGTTATAAACACCATAAAGAATAACAAGGAGAAATAAATAACCAATTTCGCCAAGCCAAATTTTAAATCTGGTTCGTTTAGGTGCATTCTTAGTAAACAACGGCAATGCAAATACCACCATCGCACCGATCAATTGTAGAAACAATGCGATCAACCCAGCATTATAAGGCCACTGAAGCATCGTTGTTGAAGTCCCAATCATTTCACCTTTTGTCTGCAGCTCATCTTCAACAAACCAGACTGTCTCGCCAACAATTAGTAAGGCATATGGCAAAATGCAATTGATCCACAATCGGTAGTTTCTGGTGAACCAACGGCTATCTAATTGATAATTTTCCGGTTTATAATGATAAGCCAGCCAACCAAATACAAGTCCAAGAAGCAGTGCACCTACCAAATCCAAACTCATAAAGCTGGTTAGCAGTAAAGCAGAAAGTCCGCTCGACGCCACGCCAAAAACGAGCATCAGACGCATACCAACAAGATAAATGGTCACAATCAAGCTCACCATCGCCAAGATAAAATATAGACGGGCTTTTTTCATCTTCTCATCCTCTATTTTCAATTTTTTATATTAGGTCGTAAATTTGACCCTTCGGCTAGCTTATTTAAACAAAACAAATGACGTCTTGTTGTTATGAAGCTTCGCAAAACGTCATCTCAAAACTACTTAGTTTAAATAAAATAATCAATCAATTGAAACAATCCTAATCCCACAAAAAAGATTCCGTAGATATAGGTCCAAATTCGGTTTGGAATAAAGAACAGTGCTGATCGGTCTTTAACTTCAACTTGTTGCAAAGTTTGCTCATCAACAAAGACTCTTTTTTCTTTAGAAATAAAATACTTGCAGAATAAATAGTTAATTCCTGCTGATACCAGTCCAAACACAATCAGTGTAATCCCCGTCTGTAATAAAGTTGCCATATTCGTGCTTTCTAATGCACCTGAAATTAGACCAACACCTAAGCCGCCGAGCATTCCAGAAACTAGTACTAAAAGCCCTTTTCCTCGCCACACAAGCATATTAATTCCTCCTAATATTTCAATTATAAATATGATATTACAGTATTTACTGCTTATTGACAATAGTAATTTAAGCAAATTTGCAAGTTACTATTAGATAAAAAGATTTATCGAGATCAGTTAAAAATTTGAATACTAGTTTTTCACAAATCCACCTCGCAAAGTACGCTTCCACGTTGGGGTAGAACATTGAACTAGTTTTTGCAAAAAAATACCCAGCCACATACAGCGGCCTGGGTATAAGTTGAAAACCTATTGTAATATTAATACCTTTTTAAAAATTGAACTAGCAAACCAACAATTATGGCTAGCATTACGGCGCAAAATGCTAAAAGAACCACAAAAATAATCGAACCCTACATTAACCCAACCTCATTTCAAAGATTAGCTAAATTTCCGATGCATTCCTACATTCACTGCCAATGACCCAGCAAGAAACAGAATCACGGCAACGTTAGAAATCACTGCAAACACAGTGGCTGCATTCAAAAATCCAAAGGCAATCAAGACAAAAAGCCAAGATTGAATTGCTAGCCAAATGACTACACCATCTACTAAAGAGAGTTTAAATAATTTGATATTTAAAATATCCAAAAACGCTGGCAACCGAAATTCAAAATCACTAACTACTTTTCTACACAGATGGTAGCTCACTAAGCCAAGTAAAACCTGTGCTAGAAAGAAAACAACTAAAATGGCAACCAAAGAATTAACTTGATCTCCAGTAGCTACTGTAATGGCATATACTGGGTGACCCCAGAAATTAATCAGTGTCGGAATTTGCGCCAGAATATACTTTCCAAAATAGACAACTGTCAAAACCTCAACAAAAATATTCACTAACATAAATGCACTAAGTTTGTATCTGAACTTTATCATAGTAAGCCTCCATCCCCGCTTGTGATCTCATAACTTCAAATTAAAATGTAAGCGCTTTATTTACAACTTCATTATACTAGCAATTTATGAATTAGCAAACTTCTAATTTTTAGTGCTACAAAATTTTTTCAATCAAACAGTGCATACTGTTTTCTAAAAAATCCAAAACAATAGACCTCAAGTTTTTTACAACCTGAGGTCTATTGTTTTATTTCGTGTCAGATCCATACACAATGGTTTGGACCTTCTTCGTTATTTTGGCTATCTTAGGGAATCCACTAAACCCGCTTTGGCCATGACCATGTGTCATGACAACTAAAATGTAGCGTTCGCCATTTGGCAAAGTCACAATTCCAGCATCATTATTCGTGTCATTCAAGAAGCCCACTTTATCGGCCACCTTCGTCCCACTTTCTGCAGCTTTAGCGCCAGCTGGAATTCCAGTTCGATAAATTTGTTTACGCATTAAAGCCAAAATTTTCTTCTGATCACTACTATTCTTAAATGGGCCTTTCGCTTGGCTCAGCTTTTCCAATAAGAGCATTAGGCTGTGGCTGGTCGTTGTCGCAACTTTTGTTTCTTGAAAAACGGGATTGTACCAGCCCTGTTTCTTAACAAAACTATTGACCGTTGCCATGCCATAACTTTGTAATTCATTATCCGCGTAAGTGTTGTCACTATTCACGATCATTTGATAAAAACCATTAGTATTGGTGGCTGTCCAGCTAAACTGCCCTTTTTGCTTTTGATTCATCAAAAAAGCACTGATGAATAATTTAAACGTGCTGGCCGCGACTTCCGGTGTATGTGCATTGGATGATTCGGTTGTTAAGCTACCTTTTTCGTAAACCGCCGCGTTCTTTATCTTCTTAGTAGCCTTTTTAGAAGCCCCCAGATTATAAAAACTAACGCTTGTGGTTCCGTCTTTTGTCACTTTATTCAGATAAGTTTGCAGCTGAGACTTAATTTTTTGGCGTTGTTTTACCACTTGTGAACTTCGCGAAGCGTTATCCGCCTGCGAAGCACTGCTAGCCGCGTTGGAATTTGATTGTGCACTACCTGAGTTTATTTTGATGTAAATTAATATAATCAAGAGTACTCCCATTACCCATGGGAAAGCTTTGAAAATAATTCTATTAATACTAGGTTTATTATTTCGATTCATTAATTTCAATCCTTCAGTGACGACAACCCAATTTTTTTTCCCCAATAACAAAGTTGTGCCTCTTTGATACTCTCTTTCAAGAATACTACTTAACTTGCATGTTTTGAACAGTCTTTTAGAAGCTTAATATTAACGTTTCATTACATTCCAAAAAAGTCTAGATACTCAGTAAAACACACCCAATTTAACTCGCGCTTCACGACTCATTTTGTCAATCGTCCAAACGGGTTCCCAGACCAAATTGATTTTTACCTGCTTAACTTCATCGGCCGCCATCAGTGCATCAGAAATGGCATTATTTAACAGATCGGTCAGCGGACATCCCATCGTGGTCAGTGTCATTGTCACTGTGCATAAGCCCGTTTCATCAACTTCAACGTCATAAATTAATCCCAAACCTACCAGATCAACACCAAGCTCTGGATCAATAACAGTTGATAAAATTCGAAAACCTTGATCTTTAAAATTTTCTTTTTCTAAGGTCATTCAAGGTACCCCCTAACCAATTGCACCTTCCATTTCAAAACTAATCAACCGGTTTAATTCCACCGCATACTCCATTGGCAATTTTTTCGTGAAAGGTTCCACAAATCCCATGACAATCATTTCAGTAGCTTTTCGTTCGGAAATTCCCCGGCTCATCAAATAATAGAGTTGCTCTTCCGAAATTTTTGATACCTTCGCTTCGTGCTCCATTGAAACATTACTATTCAAAATTTCATTGTATGGAATCGTATCACTAGAAGAATCATCATCCATAATAATGGTGTCACACTCTACATGAGCAAACGAGCCGGCCGACTGACGCGCAAACTTAACATTTCCGCGATAATCAACAATTCCGCCGTCTTTAGCAATTGATTTTGACACGATGGAAGATGACGTCTCAGGCGCGTTGTGAATCATTTGGGCACCCGTATCTTGATCCACATTATGACCGGCAACTGCAATCGACAACATGGTTCCCCGTGCGCCTCTTCCGTTTAAATAAACGGAAGGATATTTCATGGTTGTTTTGGAACCGAGATTACCATCTACCCATTCCATCGTGGCATTTTCAAGTGCCTGCGCTCGTTTAGTTTCCAAACTATACACATTGTTTGACCAGTTTTGAATGGTGGTATATCGGCAATAAGCGTCTTTCAACACATTCACTTCAACGACCGCGGCATGTAAACTATCTGTATCATATTTAGGGGCTGTGCAACCTTCCACATAGTCAATTCGACCCCCCTCGTCCACAATAATAAGTGTCCGCTCAAACTGACCAGAATTAGCGGCGTTAATCCGAAAATAAGCCTGAACGGGAATTTGTGTTTGGACACCTTTAGGAACGTAAAGAAATGTGCCACCGGACCAAACAGCCGCATTCAATGCAGCAAACTTATTATTCGTGGGTGGTACAAGTTTGCCAAACCATTTTTTGAATAGTTGCGGATATTTTTGTAAAGCGGTGTCCGTATCTGTAAAAATAATCCCTTTCTTCGCAAAAGATTCGCGCATATTATGATAAACCGCTTCGGACTCATATTGCGCGGAAGAGCCGGCTAAATATTGTCTTTCCGCTTGCGGAACGCCTAACCGATCAAATGTCTTTTTGATGGTTGCTGGCACATCATCCCAGTTTCGAAACTTCTTATCCGTTGCCTTTTGGTAGTACAACATATTTTTCAAGTCCAGATCATCCAGTTTGGGACCAAACTTTGGAATGGGCATCTTCTGATAAACTTTATAAGCCGCCAATCGATAGTCTAACATCCATTTTGGTTCATGCTTTTCGGCCGAAATTTGCCGAATAATTTTTTCATTTAAGCCTTTACCAGTTGAAAAAACAGGCTTCACATCATCATGAAATCCATATTCGTAATCTTCTGTTGCCATTGTTAATTACCTCCTTCCAAAGCTTCTTGAGCTGCATGCCAAGCTAAAGTGGCACATTTGATTCGCGCGGGGAACTCCGCCACACTGCCTAAAATTTCTGCATCGCCAAGCCATGCTTTCGCTTTTGTTGAAATTTGCTTGCCCATAACCAACTGAAAAAAAGCTTCACAACCTGCAACTGCCTCAGTTTTAGTTAACCCGGCAAGCGCATCTGTCATCATGCTTGCTGATGCTTGTGAAATGGTACAACCATTTCCTGTAAAAGACACCTGCTGCACCTTGTCGTCTTTCATTAAGATAAAGGCACGAATATCGTCGCCACAGGACACATTATGTAATTCCACACTAGTCGTCGCATCCGGTAACGCCAGTTTGTGGTGGGGATGACTTGCATGATCCATGACGACCGCCATATATAGCTGATTTAATTTATTTAGACTCACCTGCAAAAAACTCCTTCACCATTTGAATTGCCTGGACAAAACGATCCAGATCTTCAACTGAGTTATAAAAACTCAAACTTGCCCGAACGGTGGCTTGTACCCCTAACGTCGCCATTAATGGTTGCGCACAGTGGTGACCTGCTCGAACCTCAACGCCTAACATGTCCAATCCAGTGGCCACGTCATGAGGATGAAGCTGACCTAAATTAAACGAAATGATCCCCGCATGTTGACTAGCCTCTTTTGACCCGTATATTGTGAGCTTGTTAACAGCAGTCAGTTTCGGAAATAAATAAGCGGTTAATTGCTGTTCTCTGGCGTTAATTTCAGCCATGCCAATTTCAGACAGATAGTCAATTGCAGCGCCTAACCCAATAACACCACCAATATTTGGGGTTCCGGCCTCAAACTTCCATGGTGCTGCTTGCCAAGTGGCATTCGTGCGGCTAACACTTTCGATCATTTCACCACCAAATTGAACGGGTGGCATTTCTGCCAGCAATTCTGGTTTGCCATAACACACACCAATGCCCGTTGTCGCTAGCATCTTATGACCAGAAAAGGTCAAAAAATCGGCATCTAAATCCTGAACATCAACTTTTTGATGGGCAACAGATTGAGCAGCATCCACCACAATATACGCTTGATGTTGGTGGGCTAATTTTGCGATTTCTTTAATGGGGTTAGTCACCCCAAGTACATTGCTGGTTTGCGTGATTGCCACAATCTTCGTTTTATTTGTTAATTTGTGTTTCAAATCAGCCATGTCTAAAGTCTGATCCGCATTTAACTCGACATATCTCAAAGTTGCGTGTTTCCGTTTCGCCAATTGTTGCCATGGAATCAAATTACTGTGATGTTCCATAATTGTAATCAGAATTTCGTCGCCTTGAGTTACCACTAAATTGCCAAAACTAGTGGCAATCAAATTTAAACTATCAGTAGTGGACCGGGTATACACAATTGATTTAGCACTCGGTGCATTAATAAATGCAGCAACTTGATTCCGTACCTGTTCGTAGGCAGCTGTTGCCTCGTTAGCCAGGGTGTAAACGCCACGATGGACATTGGCATTCGAGTGTTGATAAAAATCACCAATCCGATTCAAAACTTGATTAGGAGTTTGCGAAGTCGCTGCATTATCCAGATAGACCAAGGGCTCATCATTAATTTTGCGTTTTAAAATCGGAAAGTCATGAGACAAATTTTTAAACTTATTAGGCATTGGGCAACTTTCTTTCTAAACTTTTTTGGAAGCTTTGACGTATTTGAGGATTGGCTATTTCTTTTGCCAATTCACCAATAAATCCCCGGACCACTAATCGCTTGGCAGTTGGTTTTGATAGGCCGCGACTCATTAAATAATACAATTGTTTCTTATCCAAACGGCCAACGCTAGCAGCATGACCTGCTTCCACATCATTTTCATCAATTAACAAAATGGGATTAGCATCCCCACTAGCCTTGTCTGATAACATTAAGATGCGATTTTCTTGTTCCGCAATCGTCCCATGCGCCCCGTGGATAATTTTGCCAATTCCATTAAAGACTAATCGTGATTCATCCAAAATGACTCCTCGCTGTCGAATTTTACCCACAGAATGGGGAGCAAAATTAGTAACTCGCGTATTCATACCCTGTGTTTGTTTTCCAGAAGTGATGGCCGCATTGTTAATTGTGGCAACTGCCCGTCTACCAACCAACTCGGCGTTCATTTCCGCAATGACGTTGCCATCGCTAAAGGATCCGATCGACCAATTAAGATGCGCATTTTCACCAACAGAAGCTTGACGATTCAAATAAATTGGTTGAGCGGCAGTAAAATCATCCAAATTAATTAAATTCAAGTGACTATTGGCCTCTAAAACAATTTCTGAAATTCGATGGCCGGTTTTGGCGGTTCCTGCCCCATTGCTCTGTATCCCAATCGTCGCCTGTGCGCCTTCACCTAGAATAATCAGGTTATGACTTATTTCCTGCTCAAACTTTGTCTTTGAGTTTTCCGGTAAAAGGATTGGCTTCGTTAATTTTGTGTTTGCAGGAATATAAAGAAAGCTCCCAGCATTCACAAAGGCCGTACTAAAATTAACCAATCGATCTGTTAAAGTCGTCAGTGCTTTTTGAAGATAATACTTTTCCACTAGCTTTTCATGCTTCATTAACGCCGTAGCCAACGTGCATAAAATATAATCATTTGTACTACAATCCATCTCTTGATCGATAGACGGTTTAACTTGAGTCATTAGTTCGCCTAATTGCCAATATTCATAATGAACTTTGGCAAACCGGGGCAATTTAGTATTCCGATAATTCTTTAAAGCAGTTTTTCGAATATCCGTAAACCAAGCAGGCTCATTTGGAAATAAGCCTAACTCTGGTAACTTTTTCATTATGGGTTCACTCATCTTCGTTAGACCTCCGAATCAACCAAATCAACATGAATTCCTAACTCATCTCGTAAACCAGAATAACCTTCATCCTCCAAGTGATCGGCCAATGAAGCATCCCCCGTTTTTACGATGCGGCCACCCATCATAACGTGCACTTGATCAGGTTTAATATATTTCAAAATTCGTTTGTAATGGGTAATCATCAACGTTCCAAAATCTGGACCCATAACATGATTCACCCCTTTAGAAACAACTTGAAGCGCATCAATATCAAGCCCGGAATCCAATTCATCTAAAATGGCAAAAGTCGGTTTAATCATCAGTAATTGCAAAATTTCATTGCGTTTCCGTTCGCCACCAGAAAAGCCCTCGTTTAAATAACGTTCTGCCATGTCACTCGTCATATTTAAAATGGCTAACGCACTATCTAACTGAGTTAAAAAATCTTTAATTGGAATTGGGGCACCTTCTGGTCGGCGGGCATTAATGGCAGCACGTAAGAATTCCATGTTGGTAATGCCTTTTATTTCTGCCGGATATTGCATAGCCAAAAATAATCCTGCACGTGCCCGCACATCTACCGCTTGCTTTAACAAGCTTTTACCGTTCAATAAAATGTCACCCTGTGTCACGTGGTAGCGGGGATTACCCATAATGGTTTCCGACAAGGTAGATTTTCCTGTGCCATTTGGACCCATAATTGCATGAACTTCACCGGTATGAATCGTTAAATTGACGCCGGTTAGAATTTCCTTCATTTTTTGAGTATCCTCATCTTTAACTGCCACATGTAAGTCTTTAATTTCTAAAGTTTTCATTCTCTGTCCTCCATTATCCCGATACCGCCACGCCAAGTAATGTCCCGATAAAATAGGTCACTAACGTGGTAAACACACCCACTGAAATGTTTCGAATCACCGCCTTATAAATCGGTGTTCCAGCTTTTTGATAACCAATAATCGCGTTGATCGAAAGAGCTGCAATCATTGCCAACGACGTATTCCAAACTCGCCATTGACTAGTTGAAAGACTGATTGCCAATAGTGGGATTAAAGCCCCACATAAAAACGAAAAGAAGGAAGCCGTAGCAGCATGAATTGGATTTAAGACATCAATTTCTCTAATCTTTGTTTGATAGGTTTCTGAAGTTTTGTAAACCGTGCTGGCTTGCCCTTGAATACTTAACCGGTTCAGCTGGACCTCTTTTTGGGCGCTTACGGAAATAAATTCACCACCAGCCATCGAACAGGCCCCAGCAAGCATACCGGAGACGCCGCTGATGAAAAGTGTATAACTGTTTAAATTGGCTGCTGCTGCTCCCAAAACAATTCCAGAAACAGAAATAATACCGTCATTGGCTCCTAAGATTCCCGCTCGAATCACATTTAAACTATCCCCAAAATGAAATCTTTTAGTTGTAATCAATTTATGAATTTCTAACATCTAATTTCTCCAATCTTATGTCGTCCTGTTAAATTCTTAATTTTTTTGACGAAAAATGCATGAATCGGGAGCATCAAAAATTCATGCATTCAAAACAAATTTAGTTACCGGACTAATTTATCCCAGATTACAACTTTATGGGTAGCCAACGATTTTGGCACATCGATAATACGCTGATTGGCGCTCCCTCGAAATTGAAGGGTTAAATCTTTTTGTTCTTCCAGAAAACGCCCGTCAACCAAAATATCCAATAGCGACAACATTTCCAATTTGTCGTCTGAATCCTTCAGCAATTCATCCCAGGTATAACCAGACCAAGACCAAATATCCTTGCTATGACCAAATTCTTGACGCACCCGTTTACAAATTCTTAGGCAAACTTGGGTATTCAAAAAAGGTTCACCACCCAATAAGGTCAATCCCTGCACATAATCTTGACTGAGATCTTCAATAATCTGATCTTCCAATTCTTGAGTGTAAGGTTTGCCATAGTGAAAATTTTGTGCCGCCACATTGTAGCAACCAGGGCAGTGAAATGGACAGCCACTCACATATAAGCTACAGCGAACACCTTCGCCATCCACAAAGTTAAAAGCCTTATAATCGGCAATATACTGGAGACTAAGATCTTTAGCCAACCACTCTTTCGGAGTCGGATTGTTTGGACCGTGCATTTTTTGCGGCATTCTTTATCATCTCCATCGTTAGATTTTTTCTTCGTGAAGCAATTTCTACGTGTCGGCCATGGACCATTGGCCGTTGTTGCGGATTTCCCAAATATCCACAGGTTCGTTTGACGACATCGCAATATTGCGGATCGTGGTTGCCACATTGTGGACACTGAAAGCCACGAGCAGTCGCTTTAAATTCACCCTTAAACCCACATTTATAGCACTTATCAATCGACGTGTTGGTTCCTAGATAGCCCACATGATCATAGGCCCAATCCCAAACTGCTTCGAGAGCTTTCGGATTTTGCGTCAAATTCGGATATTCACAGTAATGGATAAAACCACCCGAAGCGTATTTAGGAAAGTCCTGTTCAAAGGTTAATTTTTCAAATGGGGTCGGATGTTTACGGACGTCATAGTGAAAACTATTTGTGTAATATTCTTTATCTGTCACATTGGCCACTTTACCAAACTTCGCAATGTCGTCACGACAAAAAGTATCCGTCAAGGACTCAGCTGGCGTGGAGTATAAACTATAATGATAACCACTGGCCTGAGCCCACTCATCACATTTCTGTCGCATGGCTTTCACAACTTTTTCTGCAAATTCGTGCGCTTGGGCATTGTGCTCCCAGTTTTCACCATAAAACACAGTGCACACTTCGTATAACCCGATGTATCCTAACGAAACAGTCGCCCGTTGATTCTTAAATAAGTCATCTACATTCCCATCGGCCGGTAATCGTTTGCCAAATGCCCCATACATATACAGTAATGGTGCATTTTTTGGCTGTGCTTCTTTCGTGCGTTCAATACGATAGGCTAAGGCTTGGTGACACAAATTCATCCGTTCATCAAAAATCTCCCAGAATAACTTTTGATCACCATTAGCAGACAACGCCAACCGAGGTAGGTTTAGCGTGACGACGCCTAGATTCATTCGGCCTGAGTTTACTTCTTTGCCGTTTTCATCATGCCATCCCTGTAAAAATGACCGACACCCCATTGGTGTTTTGAAACTGCCCGTTAATTCCTTGATCTTGTCGTACATTAAAAGATCTGGATACATTCGCTTCGTTGAACATTCAACTGCTAGTTGTTTAATATCGTAATTGGGATCAGTTGGCCGTAAATTTAAGCCACGTTTCAACGTGAAAATTAACTTTGGAAAAATAGCCGTTCGATGCTCTGTTCCCAGACCCTTGATCCGAATTTCCAGAATTGATTTTTGAATTTCTCGTTCAATCCAACTAGTGCCCAGACCAAAGTTAACGGTGGTAAACGGTGTCTGCCCTTGTGAAGAATATAAAGTGTTGATTTCATATTCCAGTGCCTGCATGGCATCGTAAATGTCCTTACGTGTTTTTGCTTTGGCATAAGCCGCTTGTTTATCAGCAGCCACCCACTTTTTGGCATCAGTTAAGTGTTTTTGATAATTAATCTCCGCATAAGGAGCCAAAAGCTGATCAATTCGGTTGGCGGAACAGCCACCATACTGAAGTGAAGCCACGTTCGCAATGATTTGTGCCATCTGGGCCGTAGCGGTTTGAATGGAGCGTGGCGAATCTACTTCGGCATTACCAATTTTGTAGCCATTTTTTAACATGCCATCAAAATCGATCAAACAGCAGTTAGTTTCGGGAGTCACGGGTGAATAGTCCAAGTCATGCCAGTGAATATCACCCCGCAAATGAGCTTTAGCTACTAATTCTGGCAACATTTTAAGTCCCATCGCCCGACTGGCAGCGCCAGCCTCCAAATCTCGTTGCGTATTAAAGATGGTGCTATCTTTATTGGCATTTTCATGGACAACTTCGGCATCCCGTTCAAAAACTTTTTCAATTCTTTTTTGCACATTCGTGGCATCGGCAAATTTTTGCTGATCAGCTAAATAAAAATCTCGATACTTTTGGGCTGCTTCAGCGAATCCCTGATTTTTTAATTGGGTCAGAACAGCATCATGAATATCACGCGTTTGAATAACTGTTTGATCATGAAACTGATCATACAAAGCCTCATAAATTAATTCTCTGTCACTTTCATCTGGTAAAACCTTGGATAAGCTAAAAATTAACTTATAAGGATGAAACTTGGCCGTTTCGCCATCTCTTTTTTGAATTGGAATTGTTCGTAATAGTCCTAATTTGTCTTTAATTGTTGATATCATATTGTACCTCCTACTGCTTTATATATTATCTATTATTGTGTTTTAGTAAGTAAAATACCACAACTTGTTGTGATTTTATCTTATGTGCACACTATATATAGTAGTCCTTTTGAGTTCGTTTGTGTATCACTTTTTTAGTCGATTTTCTAACCAAATATCCACAATGCCGTTTCGCCGCAGATTAGCGACCCAAACTTTTTTTATTTATTTGAAAGCCTTCCCACTTTGGGTACAAAAAAAGGATTATGACAAAAACTAAATTTTTGTCATGATCCTTTGCTTAAATTTTTATTACGTCGATCAAACTTTATTGAAGTGCTGTAACTACTTCAAGTGTTGCTGAGAAATAATTCTTTTTTTCAATCTTCTTTGGCAATTGTTTAGCCGTCTTCTTTTGCAAACTAGTGTATTTCATTGTTTTTGCTGCAAAGTTAACCGGAGCAGTAAAGGCCGTATTGGTGTAACTATGAACAGCTCTTCCAGTCAAAGTGTAAACAGCTGTAATCTTCTTACGTTTGTTAAAGAAATTCAATTGTTTCTTTAACGCGTTTTTTGTCACGCTATCTTTGCTGATTTTATAAGTTTGTGCTAACCGCCATGGCACTCGGCAAGCATTATAACCATACTCATCATCTTGTGCACTCTCGATTTGATAAGCCTTGAATGCCGAAAGTTTGATGCTCTTGCCAGTTACCTTGATGAAATCAGGGAACAAGCCAGACTTGTGACGCGCACTTAACTTCTTAACTGCTACCTGGCTTTGTTTGGCTACTTTTGTCCAGGTGCTATCTTTGGTGTAACTTGCAAATGTCTTGAAGTATCCCGTCATCAAATCAGACGTCCGAAGTTTACTCTTATCATAGCTGCTGGTTGCCCAGTTACCCATTTTTGGCAAGTAAGTGGTTGTATTAATTTCTCGTTTTTTGATAGCCTTTAACAAAGTCTTGGCCGCTGCTTTGTAATTTGTTTTCTTACTTCCCCATTTTTTATCAGCTAAAATGAGTGAATAAGCAATATCCAAGTCACCATCGGTCGCACTATTTTTCTCTGAACCAACACTCTTCAATTTTCCTGAACGACTCGCTTGTCGCCACGTCATAAGAGCATCTTTACTGGAAATTCGATGGGCACGATAATAAGCGTACATTTGATTATATGTGGTGTGCGTATTTGCACCCTTTTTAGCAGCTAAAACAGTTGCCAACATGCCATATCCTTGACCTTCGGAAGTGACGTAAGTTGCCCCTGATCCATTATTGTTCTTCACATACTTTTGAGATTTTCCACCTACATAAGCTTTCTTCCACTGATTATATAAGGTAACCGCTTGACTCGTTTTTGCTCGTGCAGGTTGTGCCTTGAGATTGGTTAATCCCACGACCACCCCTGCAACAATGACAAGTCCTAAGAGGCTCACCCATAATTTTTTCTGCTTCAAACTTAAGTCCCCCTTCAATTAGAATAACCTACTTTTATTATAGCTATAATCATTGAAAGGTGTAACAACTAGCTTGAAATTTTTTTAAATCAACTACCCTATCATCCAGCCACTAAAATTCAATGCTATTTAGTGGCGCGTTTTAATAGCCAGGTCAGGCCAATTGCCAAAATTCCCATCAAAACTCCTGCATATGGTGTCATTGCCAGACCAGTAGTTTCCACAATTTGACTGCCTAACCCGGAGCCAATCATAATCCCAATGTTAAACGCCGAAATATTCAAGGCAGATGCTAGTCCAATATCTTCGGGATGATCCTGTTCAGCTAATTGCACAATAACTAATTGTTCACCCGGCACATTCATGAAGGCAAATAATCCCAAAAGAAGGACCATCAGTAGTCCCATCCATTTGAAACTAATAAACACACCCAAGAAGAGTTGTGTGACAGTCAACAAGGTAAACATCCACAAAAGACCAGTTAGTGGCGTTTGATTTGCAAACCGCCCACCCACTGTGTTGCCAATAGCCACCATTAATCCGTAAACAATCAAAATAATCACAACCGTACTTGGCTGAAAATGCATCAAACGGGTCATAATTGGGCTGATATAGGTGTAACTCGTAAAGGTGCTCCCATATCCAAAAATAGTTAGTAATAGTGCTAACAATATTTTTTTATCAAAGATAAGTCTGCCAATATTTTTAATCTGAATGGGTCTACCCACCGGTAAATTTCTAGGAATCAATATCCAAGTCGCTAATAAACTGACCAAGCCAATTAAAGCTAAAAATAAAAACGAAAACCGCCAACCAAAATGTTGACCAACAAACGTTCCCAGTGGTACTCCTGTGACGGTAGCCACCGTTAATCCCGTGAACATCAAGGCAATGGCACTCGCTCGTTTAGAAGGCGCCACCACATCTGCGGCGATCACACTAGAAACTGACATGAATAAGCCATGAATGACTGCCGCAATCAAGCGACCTACAAGAAGCCAGGCAAAGTTTTGTGCACTAGCCGCCATTAAATTGCCCAATATAAACACGACCATGATACCGACCATTAGCGTATGGCGATTCCATCGAGCTGTTAGAATTGTTAGAACTGGTGCTCCAATCATGACACCAAAAGCATATCCCGAAACGGTTAAGCTCGCCATTGCTAATGAAATTTTAAATTGGCTCACTAGTAAAGGTAATAAACCCACGCTAATGAATTCGGTTGATCCGATGGCGAAGGCACTAATCGCCAAAGACCAAAGAATTAGCGTTGCGTGTTGTGTTTGTTTTTCTGTCATTTGATAACCTCCCCAAAATTATGTCGCAAGATTTTATTATAGAGGTTATAAAATGGTCCACAAGTACGCACTTTACAGTCAGATAGTTACCTAAAAGTAAGAATTAGAGTACCTTTTGATAGTATGGGCTTTGGGTATCTAATAAATTAATTTTTTGGCCCGCTTTTCTTTGCCGTTCAATATGTCGTTCGCCCCAGTGGCACATTTGATCCGTCAAATCGGCCAATGTTTGACCATAATCTGTTAAGCAATATTCAACCCGGGGTGGAATTTCCGGAAAAACTTCGCGATGGATAATGTCATCATGCTCTAATTCGCGTAACTGCTGGGTTAAAACCTTTTGGGTAATGTTTGGAATCACTCTCAAAAATTCACCATTCCGCATGGATTGGCGTTTTAAATGGCATAAAATAATTGCCTTCCACTTACCATTGATCACGGACAATGTCGCTTCGACCCCAATGTTGTACGTTAAAGTTGGTTGTTTCATAATTGCAAACTCCTTTTTAATTCAAAAATAAAAACAAGTCACCAATTATTTCACGATAACTTGTTCATAAGCTTTATGTTGCCCCTGCCAAGGAGTTTTATTATAGCATTTCTTCATTCATTTGACGCGTTGCAAACCTTCTATTTTCCGATATAACCGATCCACATCCCAATCAACAAAATGACTAAAACAAACGTTGTAATCCATACATACAAATGATCCCGTTCTTTCACAAATGCATAAATAGAAACCACAACCCGTAAAACGGGGGTTAGGATCAATAGAAATAGCCCCAACATTAGAATTGCAAACGGCTTTAGTGCCACAATTCCACTCAAAATTGCCTTGACCGTGGTGGGATAAAAATTAGCCGCATAACCAGTTTTGCCAGTGAACACAACTAAGAGGACACCGACCAAAATAACGGCCGCAGAAATGAGTACGCCAATTCGGAGTACTTTGCCGATAATTAACTCAATCTCGTTCATTTCTTCCATTTTTTTTAATTCTTCAGCTGTTTCTGGTTGTTTATTTTGTGCCATTAGATTGTCACCCCAAATCCTTTAAGAAACATTTGTAGTCCAATATAAAAGAGGATGGGAATAAAAATCATCCGTAAAACGCGGGCCCGTAAATGTTTCATAATTCTCGACCCGATCAGTGCACCGACCAAAATGCCAATCGCAAGAGGCGCCGCAATTTCTGGTCTGATTGATCCATTAAAGAAATAAACAGTTGCACTAGCCGCTGCGGTAACTCCCATCATCAGGTTACTAGTGGCACTTGAAGGCTTAAGTGGCATCTTCATGATGGTATCCATTGCAATGACCTTGAAAGCCCCACTCCCGATTCCCAGTAGTCCACTCGCTAACCCCGCACCCAGCATCATAGTGAACCCACCTGGAACATTTGAAACCTGATAGTCGATTTTTTTATCAATCGCATTATCATAATAGCTACCGTTTAATTTCAATTTTGTTGACAAAGAATCAGCCTGAATGGCTTCCGTTTTTTCTTTGCCAGCCCTCATTTTTCGATACATATTCCAAGCTGAAAACAAAAGCAAAACACCAAATAAGACATACAGAACGGCTGATGGCAACACGCCGGTTAAAACTGCCCCTGCAATGGCACCAATTGTCGTCGCAATCTCTAAAAACATGGCCACACGTAAATTAAGCATGTCATCTTTTAGATACGCTACCGTTGCTCCAGAACTTGTTGCGATGACAGAAATGATGCTTGCTCCAATTGCATATTTAATATCAAGCCCTATCAAAAGTGTCAAAACAGGTGTCACAATCATGCCACCGCCAATTCCAAAAATTGCACCGAAAATGCCAGCTCCCAGTCCGACAATAATTAATAGTAAAATTGTATTTATCATGGATTTTTCCTCTCCCCTTGAGTTCTCCATAGCCTGTTACTAAATTCCATAATAAAAGAAATTGCGCAGGCAATCAATAAACCCTGAAGATTCAGTTAAGATTTACTGCCCCTTCAAGGTTAGCTGTTCGTAATTTAATTAGTGTAACATACTATGAAAAACGACTTAAAATCCAAAATAAAAATCCACCGACTGCAAAAATTAGCCACCAGTAACGCGCCAAAAAATCCCAACCGTTCAAATGATGTGGTGTTGTGTCAACTTTATACATTGTTTGCTCAGTTCCACGAATTAACTGATCCAAACTAATTTCAAAAACATTACTCAAATCAATTAGATTTTCGACGGTGGGATATTTTTCTCCCTGTTCCCACTGGTTTACGATTGTTTCACTTACTCCTAATCGTTCGCCCAAATCTGCTTGAGAGAGCTTCATTTCACGTCGATTATGATAAATTTCACTTTGCAGCTCCATCGTCATCACCCTTTCAACTTAATTATGATGACTATAAGATATTAAGTAAAGAAAGGTGATTACTAATTCTAATAAAAAAGCTTTACAAAAAGAACGCGTGTTCGTATAATGGTTTTTAAAAGGAGTTGCTTGTGTTATGAAACAGTTATCTGGAAAAATTTCATCGTCGATTAAGGTTCTCAATCTAACGCCCCTTGTGCGTTTCGAGTTAACTGATTTACAAAATCAAAAAATCAATTGTTTAGTCCACCAACATGCACTCAATTTTCCTGCCATGGCGCAACCCAACTCTCGGATTGCAATTTATGGACATTACAATAAACGCCACCAATTTGTCGTCCAAAAGTTTATGGTTCAAGCTTCAGAAAATAATGATTTTTTCTCACATTCAGCTTAACTTTAAAAGTGAACCACACTAGGTGTTGGCTGTTGAATACCACTTTCTAGGATTTCAATATCCAACAAAGTTTCTTCATCACTAACCAGTTTTTCTTTACCATTGATAATACTGTCATATAAGGAATCATAAATCCGTCCATAATCGCCCTGCAAAGATGGGATTTGTTTGGAAATCCAATCGCCATTTTGATTATGATATTTAACTTTACCGTATTTATCAGGGGTATCTAAGCCAAAATTTAAGTCTCCGGGCATAATTCCTAGTTTAAGATCATTTTCCTGCTGATCAATATCATACTTTACGTATGATCCAGCTGTTCCATGTAAAATAAATCGCGGATTTGGCATTGCCACTAACGGATCCGTTTTGACTGTGACCTTTAGCTTGCCATAATGCAAATCCATTTGATAATAATCATCAAGCGTACTCTTGGTATTCTGAATCGTGCAAATATCGTAGGCAACTGACTGGGGTTTCCCAAACAAGGCCAGCATTTGGTCCAGCATATGAATTCCTAGTCCATAAAATGTACCGTTAATTTTATCACCAGTGTGAACACTATTGTCAGGTCGATATTTGTCCAAGTGAGATTCAATCTCTAAAGGTTCACCTACATACCCTCTATCCAAAACTTCCTTTAAGGTGAGATAGTCGCTGTCAAAGCGCCGATTTTGATAAGGCATTGCAATTAGATGTTTTTGTTGGGCCAATTTTAAGAGCTGTTCCGTTTCATTAGCTGTTTTGCAGAATGGCTTTTCTACCAAAACATTTTTGCCATGGTTTAACACCTGTTTAGCAAAATCAAAATGTGTATCAGCTGGTGTACAAATGGTAATCAACTGAATTTCATCGTCATTTAAAACTTCATCCAAATCCGTGGTGAAGGTAATGCCCATTCCTTGATAATTTGCTTCTCGTTCAGGATGACGGCGATGATTATAAATATACTTTACTTCAATATTTTCACGCTGTTTCAGGTAAGGTAGATGGTAACGATTTGCACTTTTTCCAAAACCAATAATTGCCATTTTTAAAGTCATTTGAGTGATCCCCTTTTTATTTATTAACTTCATCATAAGCGAGGTAGAAATCGTTTTCAACTGACTTGATTCCATCTTTTCTATTTCACGTTTGTAGCGAAATAAAAAGCAACTAAATTAGCGAGTTAGTTCGCTAGTTTGGTTGCCAGTTGCCAAATCAACAATCACATTTATTTTCTAATCTTACCAAACCCATAATACGACAAAGCTCCAAATGGCGGTAAAACAAACACCAATGCGCTCCAGATTAATTTATTGCCGCGTTTGAATTCATGACTTTTTAAAATATCAACAAGCGCAAACAACTGAATTAAACCACCCAAAACAACAATTGGCCAATACTCTTTTTTAAATGCATGATCGTTCTTCATTAGCTTCACACTCCTCATTTTTATTGTTCCAATAAACACAGTATGAGCTATCTTGTAAGCGTTCGCAACTATTATTCTTATTTAACTAAAGGTTGAAAGTATCAAAATCATTATATCAGTGTGGTGATCGCAAAGAGTAGACTTAGTCTGGAAGCAAATGGGCTCAGTAGTGTCATTTATCTTAGCGGGTTTCGCTTAGATAAAGGCCGAGCTTGGAGACCTCCAAGTCGTGCCCACTATTCCGCCTAGTAATGATGATTTTCGTTCCGAAAATCTTTCTTGCTCCTGTCGATGTCGATTCTTGTGGCAAGCTCGGCCGCAAGAACTCGCACTACGTTCCAGCCCAAATTTGCGGGAAGACGGCATTTTATCTAATTTTGCTGCCATGAACGTTTTCGTATCAGGCAACAAGATAAGTTTTTGTAGTTTCAACCTTTAGTTATTTAAAATATCTGCTCTGAAAATCAGCAATTTTATGGTATTCCGGTTCCAAAATTTCACTAATTTGTGCCCATAATTTCATCAAATCTTGATAACATTCGGCATTTTGGGGATTCGCTTGCCATTTTTGCTGATCAGTTGATGCCAACTCATTTAAGGCTAGTTTGGGGACAATTTCCAAACTGTGAAGCCCCATAATGGCCGCACCTAAAGCTGAACCCGCCGATTTTTTTGAAACTGTCACTGTTTGATTAAAACAATCCGCTAAGATTTGTACCCAGAACGCAGATTGAGAAAATCCACCAGTTGCTTTCACATTGGCAATCGGACCTGCTACCCGTTCAATCATTTGCGTGACTTCACACAAATTTAAAACGATCCCTTCCAATACAGCCCGAATCATGTCTGCTGGGTGTGTTGGCGCGTCAGTCCAACGAAACTACCACGTGCATCCGCATTCCAAATTGGCGCCCGTTCACCACCTAAATAGGGCAAAAAAATTAAGCCATGGGCCCCAGGAACTGATTTTGCAGCTAACTTAATCAACTCAACGTAAGATGACTGCCTATCTTTTGTGAACCACTGCTCCTGTACCCACTGGAGAACAATCCCACCATTATTTACGGGACCACCCACAAGCCACTGATCTTTTCCAAGGACATAACAAAATAATTTTCCAGCCGGATCAAAAACCGGATGGTCAACGACTAATCGGACTGCGCCACTGGTTCCAATGCTAACTGCTAATTGACCAGAGTTAGTTGCACCAACCCCAAGGTTTGCGAGTGCCCCGTCACTACTGCCGATAATAAAGGGTACATCAGTATCAAGATTTAGCTGAGCAGCCATTGTTGCAGACATTCCAGAAAATTGGGTTTCTGTGCTCACCAATTTGGGCAATTGATTTGTAGTGATACCAGCAATTGCCAACGCCTGGGCATCCCAGGCCATCGTTTGAATATTAAACATTCCAGTAGCCGAAGCAAGTCCTTCATCTATCACGTAAGCTCCAAAAAGTTTAAAGAAAATATAGTCTTTAATACCAATAAACTTGGCAGTTTTGGCAAATAACTGCGGCCGTTCTTCACGAAACCACATAATTTTGGTCAGTGGGGTCATGGGATGGTTTGGCGTTCCCGTTTTAAAATACAAGGCTTGAGCAAGACCATTTTCGCGAAGTTCAGCACTTTGTTTTTCAGAACGGTTATCAGCCCACGTGATGACTTGGGTTAAAGGTTTGTCTTGGCCATCGATCAAAATCAAGCTGTGCATGGCTGCTGAAAAGGACACTCCTAAAACTTTCCAGGACTTTTGTTTAGCTATTTGCATCACCTTTTTAATACCAGTGACAACCGCCGCAAAAATCTGTTCTGGATTTTCTTGTGCGTAACTTGGTTGGTCTTGATGAAGTGGGTAACCATTATTCTGATTGGCTAAAACGGTCCCTTTTAGATCAAACAAAACAACTTTTGTACTTGTTGTGCCAATATCGACACCGATTATTGCTTGCATGGTGTTCTCCTAATTATATTAATTGCAAATCCGATCAAAAGTGGTTAAACTAATTGCTAACATTCGTGCCTCATTTGCTTTATAATTTTAATTGTAATCGAAATAGAAATTTATAACAGAAAAATCGTTGTAAATATTGAGAAAGGATCATAAAAAATATGAAAATTGGTATCATTGGCGCAACCGGTAAGTCCGGCTCAAAAATCGTGACTGAAGCACTGAATCGTGGTCATCAGGTCACGGCACTTGTTCGTAACAAAGATAAGGCAACAAAATTATTTGGTGGCACAGTAACCATTATTGCAAAAGATGCTTTTGACATCACTAAACAAGATTTAACTAATTTAGACGTTGTCATTGATGCCTTTTCCGTTCCATTAGGTAAACATCTTGCTTATCAACATATTGATCTGGCAGTCCATTTAGTGCATTTATTACGAGAAACGGAAACGCCACGCCTTGTTTTTATTCTTGGAGCAGGTAGTTTACAAACTGACGATGGTCTCTTACTGGATCAACTTAAAAAGATTCCTGACTCACAAGCTTGGATTGATACACCGGAATCACAAACTCATGAGTTAGATTTCTTAAGAACTGTGACAAACGTCAATTGGGTTGGTGTTTCTCCAGCGGCCAGTTTTCTCGATGGCCCTAAGACAGACTATGCTTTAGGAAAAGATCATGTTCTTTACGATGCCAATCAAAAATCTGAAGTTTCAACCGGAACAATGGCCGTTGCTATTTTAGACGAATTAGAAAACCCTAGTGTTCATCAAGCGCGCTTCACGATCCGCAACAAGTAGGCTTCTACATTAAACAACTTAAAGGAGAATTTTAATGCAACCAAAATCTGTTTATCTCGCCGGCCCATTCTTTAGTGATGGTCAAAACAATCGGGTAAAGACCGTTAAAAATCTTTTAAACAAGAACCAAACCATCAATTCTGACGTAATTTTTCTTCCAGGAAAAGATGAATATACGGACGCTGCCGCCGGGTCATTTGAATGGCAAATTGCCACTTTTAATGCGGATATTCGTCAAATTGATCAAGCCGATGTTGTTGTGGCGATCCTTGATTACGACCTTGAAAATGGCCAGCATGAAGCCGATGCCGGAACCATTTGGGAATGTGGTTACGCCTATGCCCAGCACAAACCCGTTTTCTTAGTTCGTTTTGATAAACAAACAGAAAATTCAATCAATTTAATGCTGGCAGGTAGTTATACAGCCATGTTCAATGGTGAAAAAGATATTGCCAACTTAGCTACTTATGATTTTTACAATTTGAAAAATAAATACGTCCATCTAGACGTCATTTAAAAACAGTTTCTTTTAAACCCATAAAAAAGAATCCCAGCAACGACAGGGATTCTTTTTGTTTCTCAATTTTTTAAAAAATCAGTCATTAATTGCAAAGCTTGTGGTCGCGCGGCTCCCTTGAATTGATGTGAGCCACCAACAACAATATGCAATTCACTATTTTCGTACACTTCTTGATAACGTTCTGATGCTTTTTTATCCACCACAGTATCCGCATCTCCATGAATTAAACAAACTGGACCCTTATACTGTTTGGCAACTTCATAAATAGGCATTGTCTGTGCCGTTCGCAGATAAAAGCCACCCACTATCTGTCCCTTTTGGGTTGGTAAAGCATCTGGAATATGATTCGGTTGGTACGTGACACCCTGCAGGTCACCTTTAAGCGCATCGTCCTTTAATGTCGCTGCAGGAGCCAACAGAACCAGCTTTGAAATATACTCCGGATAATTACCAGCAAGCATACTCGCCACAACACCGCCTTGAGAGTGTCCAATCAAAAAAATGTTTCCAATATGGGGTAATTTCCTGGTAAACGTTAAAATTGCGTTGCCATCCGAAATTTCATTTAAAATCGTCATATCTTGAAAACGGCCGTCACTTTTGCCATGCCCATTAAAATCAAAACGGATTGTGGCAATCCCATCTTCATGTAATCTTTGTACTACTTGTGCTAACAGATCTGTCTTTCGATAACCTAAATCACCAGTAAAGCCATGCATCAGAATTGCAATATCATACTTATCTGTGCCTGGTGTTTCCAATAAGCCGCGTAAGATTAAACCATCTCGTTTAATTTCAACGTCCATAAAAAGACTTTCCTTCTATAATAAAATCAAACCTTTATTCAAGGTCATCTTAGCAGGATTGGCAATTTTTTTCAGCTTATTACCCTCGAAATGAACAGTTTATTTACTATATAATTCCTGGACCTTTTTTTGAATGTCGACATGCTCCATAAACTCGTCATAGCTAGTCTCAGAACGATCAACAACACCTTTGTCCGATACTTCAATGATGTGATCTGCAATTGTTTGAATAAACTGCCGGTCATGAGAAGTTAAAATCAATGAACCGCCAAAATTAATCAAGCCATCATTTAATGACGTAATAGATTCCAAGTCTAAATGATTCGTGGGATCATCCAATAATAAAACATTGGCCTTACTCAACATCATTTTAGAAAGCATGCAACGCACCTTTTCACCACCAGATAATTTGGTAACTGGCTTATTAACGTCCTCACCGGAAAATAACATTTTCCCTAAGAAGCCCCGTAAGAAAGTATTGTCACTTTCCTCTTTAGGTGCAAACTGGCGCAACCACTCTAGGATATCTAAGTTTTCATTTGAGAAGTAACTATTAATATCTCTTGGGATATAACTTCGAGTGGTCGTTTGTCCCCAAGTAACCGTTCCTTCATCTGGCTCCAGTTCACCCGCAACAATTTGCAGTAAAGTGGTGGTTGCCAAATCATTTTGACTCAATAAAGCTGCTTTTTCACCTGGTTTGACAGTGAAGGTGATGTTATCCAGAATCTTCACACCATCAATTGATTTGGAAAGCTTATCAACGCGCAATAAATCATTTCCCAATTCACGTTCTGGTGTGAAACTAATGAATGGATATTTTCGAGTTGATGGTTGAATGTCATCCAAAGTGATTTTTTCAAGCTGTTTCTTTCGAGAAGTTGCTTGTTTAGACTTCGAGGCATTCGCGCTGAAACGAGCCACGAATTCTTGCAGTTCTTTCATCTTTTCTTCTTTTTTGGCATTTGCATTTTCTTTAAGTTTGGCAGCTAATTGACTGGATTCCATCCAAAAATCATAATTACCTACGTAAAGCTGAATTTTACCGAAATCTACGTCACACATCATGGTACAAACGGCATTTAGAAAATGGCGGTCATGAGATACCACGATAACTGTGTTCCGGAAATCACCCAAAAAATCTTCCAACCATGAAATTGATTGGGCATCAAGTCCATTGGTTGGTTCATCTAAGACCAAAATATCAGGATCACCAAACAAAGCTTGTCCCAACAATACTTTAACTTTTTGGCTTTCAGTTAGTTCGCTCATTTTTTGAGCTTGCATTGTTTCATCAATACCGAGTTGTTGTAAAAGTTGTGCCGCGTCAGACTCTGCATTCCAGCCGTCCATTTCGGCAAACTCACCTTCGAGTTCGGCTGCTTTAATCCCATCAGCATCGGTAAAGTCCTCTTTGGCATACAAAGCATCCTTTTCCTTCATAATGGCATACAACTTTTTATGACCCATAATCACAGTATCCAAAACTTTTTCAGTTTCAAACGCATAATGATCCTGATTCAAACTTGACATCCGTTCATTAGGTGAAATTGAAATATGACCCTTTGTTGGTTGGAGTTTGCCTTCAAGTATTTTTAAGAAGGTTGATTTGCCGGCTCCATTGGCACCAATAATGCCGTAGCAATTTCCAGGCGTAAACTTTAAATTGACATCTTCATAGAGTTTGCGATCAGAAAATTGCATACTCATATCGGTAACTGTTATCATTTAATATCCTCACTATTCTTGATAAATCCCCTTAAATCGAGTTTCAGATCTAATCCACAATTCTTAAAATGTATCACAATTTACTAAGCAAACGCAAGCCATTCGGGCCAAATAACGCCTAAAATAAGATAACTTTTTAATAATAATCTCTTTATGTTATTTGAATTCGTTTTCTTTCCGCAATTGCTTTTTCATGCTATTCTTTAGGTAATTAAATTCGAAAGCAAGTGAGGTTACATCATGCAACGTTCAGAACACGACTGTATAAAACTAGTTCCGCTGTTTAAACACTTACCAGATGGCGATGTTGATAAAATCGAATCCATTATCATGCACAAACATTACGAGGCTGGCGAATCTCTATTTCTCGATGGGGACAAACTGAACACACTCATGATTGTCGCTAATGGCCAGGTCAAAGTTTCAAAAATTGCCGCCAATGGTCGTGAACAGCTTCTGTATTTGTTACAATCTGGTGATTTTGATGGTGAAGGGGCCCTTTTTCAAGAAATGACACGCAGTTCTTCGGGTGTTGCGTTGATCCCGACGCAAGTTTGTCAGATTAGCCGTAACAATTTTCAAAAGTTACTCAGCCAATCACCAAGTATCAGCATGAATCTGATTAACGAATTTGGTCAACGGATTTCATCCCTTGAAAAACGCACGACCGAAGCTTCGACAGAAAGTGTTGAAGCTCGTATTGGCAATTATCTGGTTGAAACCGGGGCAAGTTTGGAAAAAGATACCTTTAAGTTACCCATCAAAAAAAAGGATCTTGCGATTTATCTCGGCACCACGCCAGAAACCGTTAGTCGGAAACTAACAGAGTTCGAACGAAAGGGCTGGATTACACAAGGTCCTCAAAAACGGATTAAATTGATTGATAAGGATGCGCTGGTCTTGTTGGATTAAAGGTTACTATTCCTTTGTAGCCGAAATGTGTTAAAGAGAGCAACTTCCTCCGCTTAGCTACGATAGTCAAACGATTCCAAGTGCGAATCATTTAACTATCTAGGCTAATGCTCAGAAGCTACCGCTCTCTTGAACACTCTATTCTTCCTCCAGCCCATCGCCAGCATTATTGCCGACTAACGCCTGAAGCACACGAATCGCATGATTATCATCCCCACGCAATTTTTCCATATAATTACGCAATGCGGGACGCTCTTCTTTTTCCGCTAACTTAATGGCACGATCCACAAACAAATTTTGCGTCACATAATCCTGAACCGCCTCACTCACCATCTCATCAGCCGTAAAATACTTGTTCTTACCATTTTCACCAATCATCGAATACTCACTGTATTCCGCGGTTGTTGAAGATGGTTTTTCATTTTCATCTAAAAGTAGTTCCCCAACTTCATCATAGTGGGTTCGGTTTTCTCGAATCAAATGCTTCAACACATGTTGAATTGCTGGTGCGCTCAATCCCTTTACGTACCAAGTCACCTGATGTAATTTCGCATCAAGCACCGTGAAATTGGAAACAATATGATTCACCATTGCCCCTGCTGTGGGCACATGATGATCGATTTCGGATTGTTTCTGTTCTGCTGCAAATAATTCTTCTGGAGTTTTTGACATTTTTGGTTCCCCCTAATTTCTTAATATGCTTATATTCTATCGAGTAACTGCTGACGTTAAATTGATTAGGATCAAGTTTTAAAAAATTTCTAGTTCTTAACTACTTATTCTTTCGACCCGTTTTTCTTATGCTGTAATCATGGTAGCGATTACAACAACTGTAATCATATTTAGCATAGGAGGAATTTTTTTATGAAATTAGGTGCGATTGAAGCTGGCGGAACCAAATTTGTATGTGCTGTTAGCGATGAAAATATTACTATTGAAGATCGGACACAATTTCCAACCACAACCCCTGAAGAAACAATGGCGCAGGTGTTTACATATTTTGAGCAACATCCCGTGGACGCAATTGGAATCGGTTCGTTTGGCCCTGTTTCTTTAAATGAAGAAGCCGATAATTATGGTTTTATTACCAATACGCCCAAACTAGCTTGGAAAAACTATGACTTTTTAGGTGCCATGAAGGCTCATTTTGATATTCCATTTTATTTCACTACAGACGTCAACGTGGCGGCTTACGGTGAATACAAGGCTGGCGCAGGTCGGGGCAAACAAAACATTTTGTACTGGACTGTCGGAACCGGCGTGGGTGCCAGTTATCTGCAAAATGGTGGATTTCTACAAGGCTACAGCCACCCTGAAATGGGTCACATCTTGTTGAGACACGATCCTCGTGATCATGGTTTTGAAGGCGTTTGTCCTTATCATGGTGATTGTTTTGAAGGTTTAGCTGCCGGACCATCCATTGAAAAACGGTTTGGTAAAAAAGGAAATGAAATTGATCCAAGTGACGAATTCTGGGAAATTGAAGCTAACTATATTGCACAAGCTTGCGTCAATGCCACTTTGATCTTACGCCCAGATATCATTATCTTTGGCGGCGGAGTTATGAAACAAAGCCAGCTCTTCCCTCAAATTCAAAAAGAATTTGTCAAACAACTAGCAGACTATGTAGATTTCCCTGAAATTTCAAATTACATTGTCCATGTTGAATTGGGCGATGACGCCGGAATTACTGGTGCATTGATGTTGGCTAAAAAGGCCACTGAATAAAATTAAAACCAAGTTTAGTTGGATAGCGAGTCATCCTTAACGGACTTTCCGTAATTGATGGCCGCTATTTTTAGTTGGTCAAAAACCACTCTGCTTCCCCTCTCTGCGTAAGTAAGCTAAAATACACTTAACAAAACAAAATTAGGAGTGATTAATTTGGCAAAATACGAAACATTATTACCTCGATTTTTAAAATATGTAAAAGTAAACACACGCTCTAACCCAGATTCAAAAACAGTTCCCACTGATCCTAAGGAAGTAGCCTTCTTAAAAACACTTGCTCAAGAGCTTACCAATCTTGGTTTACAAGACGTGCATACCCAAGCACAAAGTGGCTATGTCGTAGCTACTTTACCTGCTAATGATGGTGGCAATACTCCTGTATTTGGTTACATTGCCCACATTGATACCGCCGACTTCAACGCAGAAAACATTGATCCTCAAATTCATGAGAATTACGATGGTGAATCTGATATTCAATTAAGTAAAGATGGCAAATGGGTGCTTAAAACTTCTGCATTCCCTGCGTTACACAATTACAAGGGTCAAACCTTAATCACAACAGATGGCACAACTTTGCTTGGTTCTGACGATAAATCTGGTGCAGCTGAAATCATGACAGCAATGGAATATTACATTAACCATCCTGAAGTAAAACACGGTGAAATTCGCGTCGGCTTTGCCCCTGATGAAGAGACAGGAACCGGTGCTGATCATTTTGATGCAAAAGACTTTAACACCAAATATGCTTACACTGTTGATGGCGGTCCGCTGGGTGAATTGGAATATGAAACATTCAATGCTGCACAGACAACTGTCGAAATTCAAGGTAATGAAGTGCATACGGCAACGGCCAAAGGTGTCATGGTTAATGCCCTTCAAGTGGGAATTGATTATCATAACCTCGTTCCAGCTGGTGATCGTCCTGAATTAACTGATGGCCGTCAAGGATTTTTCCACTTATTTAAGATGGAAGGCACTCCTGATCATGCTAAACTAGTTTATATTATTCGAGATCATGACCGCAAAGTATTTGAACAACGGAAACAAGAACTACAAAACATTGCAGATAAACTAAACGCAGACTTTGGTGAAGAACGCGTAACTGTTGAAACCCATGACCAGTATTACAACATGCGCGAAATTCTCGAAAAAGATATGACACCCGTTGAAATCGCAAAAACTGCCATGGAAAATTTGGATATTACCCCTGTAATTTATCCCGTTCGTGGCGGTACAGATGGTTCAAAAATTTCATTTATGGGTATTCCTACACCCAACTTATTCGCAGGTGGCGAAAATATGCACAGTCGTTATGAATTTGTTTCGGCTCAAACCATGGAAAAAGCAGTTGATTTGATTTTAGAAATCAACAAGCTAAATAGTGAACAAAGTAACTAATTTTTCATATAGAAACTAAAAACGTTATTCGGTTACCTGTTTTAAAAACAGATGGTGAATAACGTTTTTTTTGATAACTTTTTTTCATTTACATCAATTGTGCTAGAAAAAAATTCATCAGTTCAACAAAATAAAGATCCGAAAAGGGATAGATTTTCCTTTCAGATCCTTATTTTGCATAAACAGGTTAGTTTTGTTTTTTTAGCATCAAGTTATTGCCTCATAACGGCGTAATTAATAACTTTCAAACTTGAATATGTTAAAACGACTATTGAGGTACTCTACCTAATAATTTCTTTGGTGTTGTCAAATAAATTGAGAACTATGAGGATTACAAATAGTAATATAGCTATCATAAAAACGGAATGAAAACCGTTAAGCAGAACTGAATTAATTGCGTTTTGCAATGAATGACCATTCCTAAAGGGAGTATTTGAACTGATAGCGTTATTTAATTTACTAATTGTTAGCGACTTATTCGCTTTAACTCCCTGGTTTAAAGCGAAGTTAAAGACTAATCCGAAAATACCTGTCATGACGGTTTGTCCCAATGTTCGCCCAAGTGTGAGCATTGAGGATGCAGTCCCAATATTTCCCTTTGGCACAAGTTCTTGTGCTACAACGGTATTCATGGTAATGATAATACCAAGACCGGCACCAGTTATACCGGCAATAACATAAAACATCATTATTGGGAAATTTGTTCCTGCAAAAACTAAAGGTACGTAAAATGCCGTTTGAATTACAACTATAGGCAATACTATATACTTCGGAGCAAATCGTTTTAAGAGGCCGCCTACAAAAAATGAAGTTATCAACCATAAAACAGGACTGGGTGTAATAGCCAGACCAGCTATTGAAGCCGATACATGGTAAATTGACTGTAACCACATCGGAAAATACACTTGAAACCCAATCTGCACACCAGAAAGCAGTAAGGCTGTTGTTATCTGAATTGAAAAGGTTCGATTACTAAATAATTTTAATGGGATTAATGGATCTTCTGTACGTCGTTCGACCATTATGAAGAATACCAGAGCTGCAGCAAAAGTAATAAACGGTATCAACCAGAACATGAACGAGGTACTTTGCTTGCTAAGATTTTGTAAGCCAAGGAGAAGTCCAATTAAACTTGCCGAGAGTAAAACTATCCCTGGATAATCAATCTTAATCTTTTTCGCATTAAATGAGGATTCATGGTAACCAAATACGATTAATCCTAAAACAAGGATACCAAGAGGCACATTAATAAAAAATACCCAATGCCAATTAAGTTTGTCCACTATAAATCCACCAATAAGTGGCCCAGCAAGTGCTGAAATACCCCATGCTGTATTATTTCATTGCCATAATGTTGGAACGTCTTTCAAAACTAAAAACGTCAGCGATGATTGTAAATGTTATTGGCATTATTGCACCCGCGCCGATACCCTGAATTGCGCGCGAAACAATTAGAACAATAATGTTAGGCGAAAATCCACAGGCAATTGAACCAATCAGAAAAGTTACCAAGCCAAAAATAAATATTGGCTTTCTTCCCAGTTGGTCTGCCAATTTTCCATAGATGGGAGTTGTAACAGCGGTAGTAAGCAAGTACATTGCAAATACCCAACTTTCTTGAGTAATACCATGTAGTTCACTCACAATAGTTGGTAACGCCGTAGTGATGATTGTCGTCTCCACTGAACTCATGAACGTTGCAATAAAAATTGCAGCCAGAGTGAGAGTTATATTACTTTTTTTACTTTTTTCCAAATGTATACCTCCATTATTTTTTTGCATTTTCGCGTAGCTAAATATTTATTTCAGCAACAAAAGATGGAAGTGCACGATTTCTATTATATAGCTAATCATTAATTTCTTGCAAAAATTTGTTTAGTGAATCCTTAAAAAATGAGCTTTTTTCATTCACTTTTTTAGGATGATTATTAATATCAATAAGTGAACCATAAGCATTGTTCCCGCTGCTTTCCGCTGAGCTCTAGGACCGCTCGGCAAAACAAAAGGCAGAATATAAGCACGATTCCTGCGGGATTGCGATCCCGCCTCCATCGTGCTTATATTCTGCCTTTTACCGTTTTGCCTCGCGCACTTTCACTTTATGCCACGTGGCCCTCCACCGTCTCAATATCAGCCTTGCCATCACGCTCCACAATGGCTGCAATTGCCTCCGTTATTCCCTTCACATCATCTGTCAAACTCAATGAAGGCGTATTTGGCCTGCTTGTCACCTGCTCCGGTAAAAACGGAATATGCATAAATCCAGCCTTCAATTCCTGAAACTCCTTATCAATCATATACTGTACCTGGTACATAATATGATTACATACATACGTTCCAGCCGTTGTCGACACACTACTTGGCAAACCTGCCACCCTAATCGCCCTAGCCATCGCCTTCACCGGCAATTGCGTAAAATACGCATTTTGACCATCTTCATGAACCGGCGTTCCTAGTGGCTGATAGCCCGCATTATCCTTAATCCGTCCATCATCAAAATTAATTGCTACCCGTTCTGGCGTCAATCCAAAACGACCGCCAGCTTGGCCAATACTCAAAACATAATCTGGTTTTTCCTTTAAAATAGCCGCATGCGTCACATCTGCACACTTGCCAAAAATTGTGGGGATTTCAATTTTCACAATCTGCGCACCTTTAATTTCATCTGGCAAACGTTTCACAGCTTCAATCGCCGGATTAATTTTGTCGTCACCAAACGGATCGAACCCAGTCACAAGAATTTTCATTTTTATGTCCTCCTTAAATTTAAAATGCTAACACATACATCAATAAAATCTGAATAATTAACATAGGAATTGCAATTGGTGCCTGCTGTTTAATGACACCCAGCGGATCCTTCATTTCCATTAACGCCACCGGCAACGTATTGAAGTTTGCAGCCATTGGCGTCATCAACGTCCCACAATAACCAGACGTCATTCCGAGTGCCGCCACAACCACTGCTGATCCACCTTGCGCAACCACAAATGGAATCCCAATTCCAGCCGTGATAACTGCGAATGCCGCAAACGCATTACCCATAATAATCGTAAACACAGCCATTGCCACACAATACAGGACAACGCCCAGCAGATGATTGCCAACCGGAAAAACACTGGAAATCGCATGTGCCGTCACGTTACCTACGCCAGAAGCTGTGAAAACCACTCCTAATGTAGCTAATAACTGCGGCAAAACTCCGGCCGAGCCAACCGAACGTACCATGCGTTGCGTATCGTCAAAAACGGCTTTTCCACTTGATTTGGTCAAAACAACCGCCACAATTAATGAAAGAATTGCTGCAGCGCCGATTCCAACCTGTCCGCCAAACGGTGTGAACTGGGCTACCAAAATAGCAGTCACAGCCAAGATAATGCTTGGCAGGAAAATCCACCCCTTTAATCGCAAGGCCGCAGATTCAGCTGTTTTAACATTAATTTCTTTGATATGGCCCACCTTGACCTGTTTTAAAAGAGACAGTAAGCCGATCACCAATAAAAATGCGCCCACTAATGCATTAGGAAGCCATTGACCTAGGGCAAAAATAACTGCAAACAAAGTCCAAAACAATCCAGTTCCATAACGAGTCGAATTCGTTTTGTCTCGAAACGATTCGATTGCAGCAATTAAAAAACCAACTCCAATTAACATGTATAGGAACGTTAAAATATTATTGATTAAACTAGTCATGGTCAACACGTCCCTTCTTTGTAAACTGGCGATCAAATAAGCGATTATATACAAATACTAGGACTAATGTAATCACGGCAACTGGAATGGAATATAAAACAATTCCCGTCGGATCGACTTTATACCCTAAAGATTTCATGGTGCTCGCCATCAATAACACACCACCAGATGCAACAAACAAGTTTTGCGCAAAGAAATTTCCAAAGTTTTCTGTAGCCGCCGATCGTGCTTTAATTCGATCGACATCTTTTGGTGTGAGTTTTGCTTCAACACTCGCTGCTGCTTGCGCCATTGGATTAATCAAAGGCCGGATAAACTGGACCTGCCCTTGTAAGGTAATTCCAAAAACACAGGCTAATTCTCTAATTAATAAATAGATATCAAAAATTCGCCCGGGGGTTAAGTTTTGTAGACGATGAATCAAATTTACGGCAGATGCCTTTAAGCCATTGCGTTCGATAACGCCAATCATTGGCAAAGTTAAAAAAAATAAGGACACCATCCGATTGTCTAAAAATCCTTGCCCTAAAATCGCTAAAAATTTTGTAAAATCGATTCCGGATGCTAATGCGGTGGCCAGTGCCGAAATCAAAACGACGGCCACAGTGTCTAATTTGAATGCAAATCCCAGTATAATAACTAATACACCAATTAAACGTATGTATTCCATTCGCTTGTCCTCCATTTCATTTATTGAATGATTCTAATTTTGTTATCATAAATTTAGCATGAAAACCCATTTTCATCTTTTTAAACTAGGAAACATGTTTTTTCAGCGCCAAACACTTTCTAAAAATTCGCTAGCCTATACTCCGTGAAAACTTCCACACGTGTTTCTCATTTATATTTAATGTTTTTCACTATAGGACTGCTGAAAGTGATTGTCAAATGTAAATTTGTATCTTTAAAAAAACAAATATATCTTCCTTGTTTCGTTCCAACGTTGGCGCAAGTTATGATCTGATTGGCAAGATATTCAATAAACCCCTGATTTGTGCAATATATTTTTCAATTTTACTAATGCTAATATCTCAATATGCTTGGTGAATGATTTCAAGCAATCAATTACCCTTCATAAATTCTTCAAAAACATTATATTTTCCATCCAAGTTTGACAACTGACAAGACACGCGCTAGACTAAGTCCAAATTAGATAACAATTAAAAGCAATGAAGAGATGAGTACGATCCCACATTTTCATAGAGAGCCTCTTCTGGTGTAACGAGGTAAAATAGTGAATCTGAACATGGTCTTGGAGAACATTCCGCATTAAGCCTCGGCAAAATGCAGATGGGTGCGCCCATTATCGCGCCGGAACTTCCTTTGCGGAGTTCTTCGAGGAAATAATTTTATTATTATTTCAAACCAAGGTGGTACCGTGACCATTTCTTTAATGAAGTGCTCGCCCTTGACGTTTTTACGTTGAGGACGAGCTTTTTTGTTTCTAAATATAAATAATAAGGAGTTTTTACAATGACAACTAAAACAAGTTTACAAGCGCCCTATCGTTTCGACCAAGTCGGTAGTTTATTACGTACTCCAGAATTAAAAGCGGCACATAAGGACTTTGCCGATCAAAAAATCTCGGCTAGCCAATTAGAAACCGTGCAACAACAAGAAATTAAAAAAATTGTAGCTAAACAGGTTGCACTTGGCCTCCATGCCGTAACTGATGGTGAATTTAGCCGCTCTTGGTGGCATCTCGATTTTCTTTGGGGATTAAATGGTGTTGGCAAATACGACTACCAAAAGAGTTACAAGTTTCATGGGCAAAAAACACGAACTGACAATGCCTTTTTAACCAGCAAGATCAGTTACAATCCAGACCATCCCTTTTTTAAAGCTTTCAAATATTTAAACTCAATCGTTCCTGATGGTGTCCAAGCTAAGCAAACCATTCCGTCACCAAGTTTACTATTCCGTGATAATCGCAGTGATAATGCCCCTAAGTTTTATGAGCATCACACAGATTACTTAAATGATTTGGCGCAAGCTTATCACGAGACAATTCAGCACTTTTACGAACTTGGTTGTCGTTACATTCAATTAGATGACACAACTTGGGCATTTTTAATCAGCAAGCTGGACGAAACTAAAAGCGATCCAGAAGCTCAAAAGCCATTCCGTAAAATTGCTGAAGATTCCGTTTATGTTATCAATAAACTCTTGGAAAACTTACCCACCGATTTGACCGTAACGACACATATTTGTCGAGGAAACTTCAAATCAACCTTCCTATTTTCAGGTGGTTATGATGTTGTGGCTGACTATCTTAGTCAGTTGAACTACGATGGCTTTTTCTTGGAATATGATAACGATCGTGCCGGTGACTTTAAGCCCCTCGCTAAAATCTGGAACCATGATGCAAACAAGCGGATTGTCTTAGGTCTTGTGACTTCTAAATTTCCAGAGCTAGAGGACCAAACTCAATTAATCACACGTATCAAAGAAGCTACTGAAGAAGTCCCACTAGAAAACTTGGCGCTTTCTACTCAGTGTGGTTTTGCTTCAACTGAAGAAGGCAATAAATTAACTGCTGATCAACAATGGGCAAAATTAAGTTTAGTCATCGACACCGCTAAAAAAGTTTGGCAAGATGCAGAATAACACTTAACCTACTAAAGGTTGAAAGTATCAAAATTACTTCACTAACTAGTATTAAATGACTTGGTTCAAAAACAGTAGTTTAATTGCCGTCCTGCGGCTCCAAGTCGTGCCCACTATTCCGCCTAGTAATGATGATTTTCGTTCCGAAAATCTTTCTTGCTCCTGTCGATGTCGATTCTTGGGCAAGCTCGGCCGCAAGAACTCGCACTACGTTCCAGCCCAAAATTTGCTGGAAGACGGCATTTTATCTAATTTTGCTGCCATGAACGTTTTCGTATCAAGCAACAAGATAAGTTTTTTGTGGTTTCAACCTTTAGTTAACCTATGAAAACCAGAACACGGCTCTTTTTGAGTTTTGTTCTGGTTTTTTCTATATAATGGCCTTCAGAAAAGACGCTTAGTGCCAAACATGATACTATTAAAGGGAAATAAATTTTGTAACTGCCTGGGGGAATGGCTAAGATGGGTAAAATCAGAATAAATAATATGAGCTTTCATACATTTAACGGTGTGTTTGCTGAAGAAAAGAAACTGGGTCAGCGCCTTGAAATTGATGCTGAACTCACCTATCCAATTGAAGAAAAGGTTTTGCACGACAACCTGAAAGAAACGGTTAGTTATGCGGACGTCTACCAAACCATTGAAGATTTCGTTTTAAACAATAACTACAATTTAATTGAGAGTGTGGCTAATCATCTTTTGAAAAAAATTCTGGCCACCTACCCGACTATTCAGGCCGTTAAATTAAAAGTGCGCAAATATAGCGTCCCGATTGCCGGAATCTTTGACAACATTGAAATTGAAGTTTCCGGAGAACAGCATCATGAATAATGACGTTTATTTAAGTGTTGGCTCTAATCTTGGCGATCGCCAGGCCAACTTAAAACAGGCTGTTAACCTGCTCGACCAGAATTCAGCCATCAACGTTAAAAAAGTTTCGCCCATTTATCAAACGCAGCCGGTGGGTGGCGTCCCGCAAGACGACTTTTTAAATATTGCCATTCACTTGTCCACTTCTTTAGATGCCCATCGCCTTTTAGATGAGTTACATCAGATTGAACAGGATTTGCGCCGGAAACGGATTATTCATTGGGGACCCCGGACAATTGATTTGGACATTTTGTACTTTAATCACGAAACCTATCAGGATGACAAATTAATCATCCCCCATCCCGAAATTGCCAACCGCCGTTTTGTGCTGATCCCACTGTTAGATGTTTTAACAGATGACAAATTGATTGCTAAAACCCAGCAACAATTACAAACGACGCCTGACCAGAATTGGGTAGAAATTTTACATGACTAAGAGGTAACCAGAATATGATCGAAAAAAATAAAAAAAAGATAGAAAACGCCGTGCATGACATTATTGAAGCCATTGGCGATGACCCCAAAAGACCTAGCATTCAAGAAACTCCCGCCAGAGTGGCCACAGCCTATGAAGAAATCTTTGCTGAAACTGGCAAGCAACATTTTGAGGATTACAAAATTTTTAATGTTGCAGAAAATGCCGGGATGGTTTTGGTGCAAGACATTCCTTTTTATTCCATGTGTGAACACCACATCCTCCCCTTCTTTGGCACGGTCAATGTGGCCTACGTTCCACAAAACGGTAAAATTATTGGCTTGAGTAAAATTCCCCGGTTGGTCGACTTTGCCTCGCACCGACCAAGTGTCCAAGAAAACATCACGGTGATGATTGCCGATGAATTACAACGCATTTTAAACCCTAAAGGTGTGGCAGTATCGATTTCTGCACGCCATATGTGCATGGAAATGCGTGGAATCAACAAATCGGGTCTATTTACGTATACGAATAAATTTTTGGGCACCTTTGCCGATGATCACGAGTTAAAAAACGAATTTCTCCAACAGACGCATCAGAGGTAATCACTTACCATGAACGAAGACCAACAAACCTACCAAAATTTAATTGCAAAAATGAATCATCAAGTTCTAGTCACTCAAGATAATCGGGTAACCATTTTACGAAAAATCCTGGTTGACCTCCATTATCCAGATCAGAGCTATAAAATTATCCACATTGCCGGAACCAATGGCAAGGGGTCAACCGGTGCCATGTTGGGAGCTATTTTGCAGGAAAATGGCTACCACGTGGGTCGTTTTTCCAGCCCCGCGATGTTAGACGACCGCGAACAAATTAAACTTGATGGGCAAATGATTAGTTATAAGGCTTTTCTTCAAGCCTACCAATTTATTAGTGACACGCTGGGAAACCGAGATCAGGTCGCTTCGCTTTCAATTTTTGAGTGGTTTACTTTAATTGCCTTGGTTGCTTTCAAACAGGCAAAAGTAGATTTCGTGATATTGGAAGTCGGATTAGGTGGTAAAAATGATGCCACAAACGCAATCTCTGCGCCATTATTGACTTTGTTTACGCACATTGATTACGATCATACCCAAATTCTCGGCCATACCATTCGCAAAATTGCGACTCAAAAATCCGGTATCATTAAATCGGGTTCATCAGTGATTGTTGCACCCCATCAAAAACAAATTACGCGTGAAGTCTTGCGGACTGTGGCTGATAAACACCATGTGGCCATCCATTTTGTGCGTAACATTCAGTTGAAAGTTTTAAATCAGGATCAGACAGGCACCCAAGTCCAGATTAGTGGCCCCCTAATTACCAAACAAGTTTATCAACTGGGCTTGATCGGTAACTTTCAACTAGATAATTTAGCTACGGTTTTAAGTGCTGTAACTTGGCTTCGGCAAAATGGCACGTCACTTGACCAACAGTGCGTTTACAAGGCTCTATCACAGCTCAAAGTTCCCGGACGTATGCAGATTATTCAGCAGCATCCCACCGTTATTTTGGACGGAGCACATAATCCTGATGGTGCTAAACAATTAGTTCAATCATTAAAAAGTTTGTTTCCAAATCGAAAAATCCATTTTCTATTGGGCTTTTTGGCGGATAAAAATTACTTTGAAATGTTGAAAAGTTACTTACCAATTGCAACTGATGTGTACGTGAATACACCCAGTCAGCACCAACGGGCCTTAGACAAGGAGTGCCTGGCTAATGTGATTCGAAATGAGTTTCATTTTGCTAACGTCCATCTTTTTGAACCCAACGATTCACACGAAGCACTTGCCCAAGCTCGGCAAAGAAGTTCCACAAACGATGTCATTATCATTACTGGTTCCTTTTACTTTATCAAACAATTTGAAGGTGAATTTCATGTTTAATCAACCAATTCTCATTGCTTCTAATAACCTAGATAAAACCATCGAACTTGCCAAATGTTTTAAGGTAGCAAATGTGCACGCCCAGTCCTATCAAAATAAGCTTGCACGCACAACCTTTCCAAAGGAAGGTACGACAAGCTATTTAGATAATGCGCGGCAAAAAGCAATTTTTATTGCTGAAAAGATGCCTCACGCTTATGTTTTAGGGGATGACTCTGGAATGATTGTAGATGCTTATCCAGATAAATTTGGTGTTGAAACTTCACGCCAACTAGTAGATTATCCTACAGATAAAGATAAAAACGATTATTTGATCAATTTGGTGGCCGGTAAATCACGAAACGTGACCTTACGGACAGATCTGGTTTTATGTTCACCTAGTCACCATCTGTATCATGGTTTTGGCGAGTTTAAGGGGACCTTTAGCGACCAAGAACGGGGCCAAAATGGTTATGGCTTTGACAAAATCCTCATTCCTCAGGGTGAAACTCATACCCTAGCCGAGATGCCAGATTGTAAAAAGGCCCCTTATTTACATCGCACAAAGGCAGTTCATAATCTTCTAAAAAGGGCGGTTCAAAACGAATATGAATATTTCTGACAAAACTGAAGAATTTGCACATCCCGATTCATTTGCGGATCAAATCGCCTATGATACGTTACGTAAAGCGCGTAAAATTGCGTTGCAGTTTACCGATCTATCTGAACCAGAAATGGTCAAACTAACCAAATTATTGGCAGCATTTGATGTTCCCATTCGAGCCAACAAAAATAGCGTCCAGACCGTTCTCCCTTTGACTGCGTTTCAGTTGTTTATGGCACATTTCAAAGATCGGTTTCAAAACTCTGTCAGTCAAGAAAAGTTGACCGAAATTTATGCGCAGCACGGCGTTTACTGGAATTATGGAAATCAGCACCGCGATTTAATTCAAAAACCTTTAATTTACGGTATTTTAAATATTACCCCGGACTCATTTTATGATGGTGGTCGTTATTTTGAACCTCAAAAAATCATGGATCGCGTTGCTGAGATGGTTGCGGCTGGGGTGGACGTCATTGAACTTGGCGGACAAACCACACGGCCGGGTTTCAAAGAAATAACTGCCGATGAAGAGTTAGCGCGCATTATGCCTTACGTAAAGCAGATCCACGACTCCTACCCTCAAGTCACTTTAGCTGTTGACACCTACAAATTTGAGGTCATGCGTGACATCGTTAAGGACGGCGAAGTTGATATTATAAATGATGTGAATGCCTTCACTGACGATCCGCGTAAACTTGCTTTATTGGCACCAACTAAAATGGGCTTGTTAACCATGCACAGCAGTCGTGACACTGAGTATGACAATTTGACTCAAGAAATGCGAAACTTTTTCAAGCAGAATCTAGATCAATTGACTGCTGTTGGAATCGATCGCGACCGTATCGCCTTAGATCCCGGAATTGGTTATGCCAAAGTTGCAGACGGTTATCAAGATTATGCGATGATGCGCAACATCGATCAGTTTAATGATTTTGACCGCCCCACAATGATTGCCATTTCCCGTAAGGGGTTTGGCGCAAAATTATTTGGTTTAAAAAAAGAGGACCGTTTAGCGGTCACTCTTATTGCAGAAACTTATATGTATTTGCATGGCGGAAATATTTTGCGCGTCCATGACATTACGGAAACGAAGCAACTTGTGAAGATGCTTCAAACCATTAACAATGGGTATTGGTTCAAAAATGCTAGTAAAAAAGATTGAGACATTTTTCTCAATCTTTTTTACTAGTTTTAATTTGAAGGTAACATGGTTGCAAACGATCCGTCCCAAATACTTTCATGATGCTTGATGATTGTTTGAGCATTCAAAAGGTCTGAGTCAAAGGTTGTGGTTAATCCCCTTGTGACTTCAACCTCATAATTTAGATGACGTGCAACCCGAATTGTGGTGTCCACGCAATACTCAGTTTGACCGCCACAAATTTCAACACTATGTGTGTTGTAGGTTTTTAAATAAGCCTCTAAATTAGTGTGATAAAACGAGTCGGGTGTTGTTTTGACGATGAATTCATCTTTCTGCGATTTAAAGTCTAATTTGTCGGTTAATTCAAAGGCTTCGGTATCGCTTGGAATCTCATCATCGGTAGTTTGGACGAAAAAAATCGCCTTTTTTTCTTGTCGATAAACGGCGATTCGTTTGTTGATGCCTGCCACAACTGCATCAAAATTCTCCATTTTATGCAATGCATTTTGCATATCAATTACAATTAAGACATCTGCCATTATATTTCCTCTTTCATAAATCAAGTTTGTTTGACAGTACTAAATCTAAAGTACTTTCGGTATCCAAAGACGATCTATTTCCCTGTTCAAGGCATCATCAATCAAGTAATACGCTTATGAACTTTGCGAATAAGTTCAAGAGAAATGAATGGGTCTCTGTCAAATCGTATTGGTGGAGATTTTGAACGGCACATTCACTTCGGTGAATGTGCTTTTTGTTTACTCATGAATTAAACTAATCCGGATAAAGAAGTTGTCAATATTTCGAAAACCAAAACAGTTACGCTTTAATGCCTTGATTTTACGATTAAGTCCTTCAATTGGACCGTTGGAAAATGGATAACGACAACTGTTTAGAAGGGCTGAACCATTTTTGATAAACGTGTTGATCGTTATGTCCATTTGATTACTAGTGGGTTGGTAGTTAGTAAGTAAGGATTGGAACACATTAGCATCCTTTTGGTGTATGGCACTTAAGATACCTTGATAGGTTTGATACACAGATCTAAATCTGGGAAAAGCGTCTAGAGCTAAATCAATGGCGTTTTGTTGCGTCATATACTCGTTAATTCCGCGTAAATAAACAGCCTTAGAATCATTAACTTTTATTTCATCAAGATGAAATAAACGCCATTGAGATTTTAAAATATGATAAATTCGTGAATGCTTATCTTGGATAGTACGAATGGTCTGCGTGCGTTCATTATCTAAGGCACGCCCAGCCAGTTGAATAATATGGAAACGATCGATAATCGTGGCCGCATTGGGAAATAAGCGATGAATGAAGCTGCCATATTCAGCATTCATGTCAATCGTCACTGATTGAACTTGGGCACGTTCTTGAACCGAAAAACGAGCTTCAAAGTAGTCAATGATATCTTTACTTAGCCGATCTTTTAAAGTAACAATTCGGCGATGACTAACGGCATCGCAACAATTAAAGGACATCCAGTGATTACAGGAACGAAATTCATCAAAGCAAAGATTCTCTGGGAGATGTTTAACACGATAGGCTAAGTGAATATTGGCATTTAGGATTCGTTGAACACTGCTTGGCGAAATTCCACAAAGTTTAGCAATTTCTTTACTCGTCAACATATCGCGTGCCAAAACGATCACTTGATGTTTGATATTATGTGTGAAAGTTTCGTTACGATTAACCAACTTAGTTTTAGCACCACAGGTTTTTGAACAATCTTTACATTGGTATCTTTGACGTTTTAAATGCATTTCGTAACGACCACCGGATAAGGTTCCTAAACGCAGGTGACTCATGTGAGTTCCGTTTTTAATTAAGCTTTTATGGCCACAATGTGGGCACTTTAAAAGTTGATAAGACAAAGTTGCATGGACGACATGAATACGTTGGTTTGTGGAACACCGTTCTTTAGAAATACCAGTGACAATTAAGTTTGGGTCTGTTATTTCGAATAAGCATAAGATAGAATTAGTTAGGGACATCTGAATTTCCTCTTTTCGATTTGTTTTGGCGATTAAATCGTAGCACAAAGAGGACAGATGTCCTTTTTTATTTTTCTGATTTTCAAAACAGACAAAAAACCGGTATTAGTTATTCACCAATACCAGAAAGTGTAGACCCAAATGAATTGGTGATGCAAATATAACTCCCCAAATGAGCATCTTGTCCCATTATAGTACAACTGAATGGAAAAGAGGAAAACGCTACATTTTTTATTTAAGAAATTCTTAAAAACAGTGAGTGAAACAAAGCGGTAAAGGCAGAGAATATAAGAGAACTGGAGGCGGGATCGCAATCCCGTTGGAAGTTTTCTTATATTCTCTGTCTTGCTTTGTGGAACTGTCCTATATCAGTGAGTGAAACAAAGCGGTATGAGAGGAAATTTAAGGCTCACCGTAAGCGGGGAGAATTCCCGCAGTAGGTGTGTCTTATATTTTTTCTCTTGCTTTGTGGAGCTGTCCTATATCAGTGAGTGAAACAAAGCGGTATGAGAGGAAATTTAAGGCTCACCGTAAGCGGGGAGAATTCCCGCAGTAGGTGTGTCTTATATTTTTTCTCTTGCTTTGTGGAGCTGTCCTATATCAGTGAGTGAAACAAAGCGGTAAGAGAGGAAATTTAAGGCTCACCGTAAGCGGGGAGAATTCCCGCAGTAGGTGTGTCTTATATTTTTTCTCTTGCTTTGTGGAGCTGTCCTCAAACCCAAGAAAAAGAAAGTCTCCCTATTTGCCATCCTGTTTCTGCACCGCAGCAGTCGCTACTGCGTTCACATAATTGAGCGGGTTATCAAAATTAGGCTGGAAAAACATATCCACCATTGATAAGTCATCGATGGTCATTTTAGTTTGAATGGCTAATGAAATAACATTTGCGGATTGGGCACAATCATAGGAACTGTAAAATGCCCCACCCAAAACAACCCTTGTTTTGGGATCCCAAACTAGTCGCATCAAAATGGGCGTTGTGGTTAACATAAAATCTGGCCGATAATTTTGTTCCAGTGTCACACTTTCAACCTTGACGCCCCGTACTTGGGCACCACTTTCCGTTAATCCAGACGAAGCCAAGGTCTTTCCAAAAAGGGCCACCGCAGATGAAGCCTGCGTTCCCATATATTTAACAGTTGGCTTTTCAATGTTATGACCGATTAAAACGCCCTGTCGGATAGCGTTAGTTGCCAAGGGAATATAGTCATCCTTGCCTGTTGGATTGTAATGCACAACTGCTGAATCGCCCGCCGCAAAAATATCAGGATCAGATGACCGCATATACGCGTCAGTAATTATTGCACCATTCGGTAACATTTTTACTTTACCCTTCAATAAATCAGTGTAAGGTCTGAAACCCGCACACAAAACAGCAAAATCGGCTGTGTAACTATCCTTAGTTGTTTTTACTGTGATTTGGTCATCACCTTCAAAAGATTGTACCATTTCATCCATAGCCAATTTGACACCATGTACTTTGTAGTCGTCTTCAACTCGCAAACCAATTTCTGGATCAAAGTTTTTGGCTAAAACGTGTGGTAAACCATCAATCAAAGTAACTTGTTTACCAGTAACCGCCAATTGTTCAGCCAATTCTGCACCAATATACCCGGCACCAATGATAATTGCAGACTTAGATTTTGGCGCGGCTTCACGCAAAATTTTAGCGTCGTTCCAATCTTTACAAAGCTTAACCTTGTCATTATCGATACCCTTAATTGGAGGAATGACAGGTGCAGAACCAGTTGTCATCACCAACTTATCATAATGTGTCTGTGAAATTCTTCCAGAAACTAAATTTTTTACCTGAACCGTTTTTTGTTCAGGATCAATCTGCAACACATCATGTTGCATTTTCATAGTCGCCCCTAGTTTTTCAAGCTCCTCAGGAGAAGAATAAAACATTTTATTTGGATCTGAAACGTGATCACCAACCCATAACGCAATTCCACAAGAAAGAAACGATAAATTATCATTTCGTTCATATACAGTCACTTCATAGTCTGGATGTTCTGCTAGAATCTGTTTGGCTGCAAAAGTTCCGGCATGGGTTGCTCCTACTATAATTATTTTCATAATTTCCCTCCACAAGTTTTTTTGTTATCAAAATTATTAGTTTATTGTTAATTCAATTCTATTTTGTATGTCGGCAAATGTCAACGCTTACACATCCCTATTTATTGCTATCAACATTATATTGACATTAATACTATACGGTATATAATATAGATTAGAAAATATCATAAAGGAGGGCACCTATGAATATTCAAGTCAGTTCGGAAATCCTCGACGGACTAGTTTTGTCATTACTCACCCATCAGGATTTTTATGGTTATGCAATTACGCAAAAAGTCCAAGAATCCATTAAAATATCTGAGTCAACGATGTACCCCGTTTTAAGACGACTTCGAAACAAAAAATGGCTAACTACTTATGATCAGCCCTATCAAGGCCGGAATCGACGCTACTACAAAATCACTGAAGCCGGTATTGATCAATTAAAGATTATTTTAGAAGCTTGGCAGAGTTACCAAACCAATCTTAATCAAGTTTTTGAAGAAACTCAGATTCCACCTATTAATATGCAGGAGGACGCCACCCATGAATAAATCAGCATACATTAAAAATCTCCAAACTTATTTATCTGGATTAACAAAAGATGAACAAAATGATGTAATAGATTTTTACAGTGAATATATTGAGGATGCCAATTTACAATCTGATAATGAAATCATTGCAAAGTTAGGAACTGCAAAACAGTTGGCTCGAAAAGTATTAGCAGATTACTCTATTAAGAAAAATGAGGGGCTTGAAGAAGTCAAAACAAGTTCCAGTAAATCTAACATAAAGTTAATCTGGGTAATTTTATTAGGTATTCTTTCAACTCCTCTTACCATTCCCGTTGCCGTTTTAATTTTTATCGGTATTGTCTTAGTATTTGGCCTTTTGTTAACGTTTATCTTCGCCGCAATTTTATTTTTTCTTTTTGGAATTATTTTCGGAGCTATTTCAATTTACTCTGGCATAATTTTTCTTTTCACAAATTTTACTTCAGGACTTTTCTATCTCGGCACTGGATTAGCTTGTGTGGGTCTTGTGTTAATTATTTGCCCACTCTCCATTTCAATTATTCGTTTCCTATTGCAAATAACCGTCCAAATTTTCCGTCAGGTTTTTCAAAAACTTTCTCAAAGGGATCCATCCCTGAAAGGAGATCACTAAAATGAAAAAAATCATTAAAGTTGGTTCGCTTAGCCTTCTAATCGGTCTTTTTCTAAGCCTAGTCGGTTGGAAAATGAATGGCTTTCAATCTATGACCATTGACCAACACTATCTCCCCAGAATCGTTAAAATCGAAAAAAAAACAACTAATTTAAGCTCCTTTACATCAATTAAGGGAGATATCAATAACTATAATGTGCATATTAAAACCGGGAAAAATTACAAAATTCATTACCAAGGCCAGTCTCAAGCTAATCCGATTTATCGCATTAAAAACAACCAACTTATCATTAAACAAACTGGCAAGCTCTACAATGCAGTTGTGCACAAATCTTATGTGCCTAATGTCTTAACCATTACGGTTCCAAAAAATAGTAACTTGAATCAACTAGACTGGAAAATCACAGGCGATAATCTAACGCTTGAGCATTTAAATATCAAACAAGTGAAACTTAGAATAAAAAACGGTTATTTTTGGGCCTATAACAGTACCCTCGGTCAAACTGATTTTAACTCGTTCGGAAAATTGGCCGGTAACGTTTCGTTACATCAAGTTAAGTTATTAAACGGCGCAAGCTTTAAACAAGAAGGAACCTTTAGAATGTTCGGAGGTTCCTTCAAGGGAATCGTCAAAATTTATAATAGTGGCTATTTCAATCATCTGTATGGATTAAGTAAAAAGGACGGCTACACTTTAAAGACGGGATCTTCTGACGCTTATAATAATTGGTATGGATTTAAAACGACTAAAACAATCACTAAAAATCCCCATTCCAAGAACCAAATTGAGCTGTACAACAAATACTTTGAAAACGTGGTTGATCACCAATAATTATTAGACCTCTAAAGATTGAAAGTATCAAAATTATTATATCAGTGTGTTAATTGCAAAGATTAGCCTTAGTCTGGAAGCAAATGGGCTCAGTAGTGTCGTTTATCTTAGCGGGTTTCGCTTAGATAAAGGCCGAGCTCAGAGACGTGTATTTCGGCTCTAGTCGTGCCCACTATTCCGCCTAGTAATGATGATTTTCGTTCCGAAAATCTTTCTTGCTCCAGTCGATGTCGATTCTTGTGGCAAGCTCGGCCGCAAGAACTCGCACTATTCCGCCTAGTAATGATGATTTTCGTTCCGAAAATCTTTCTTGCTCCAGTCGATGTCGATTCTTGTGGCAAGCTCGGCCGCAAGAACTCGCACTATTCCGCCTAGTAATGATGATTTTCGTTCCGAAAATCTTTCTTGCTCCAGTCGATGTCGATTCTTGTGGCAAGCTCGGCCGCAAGAACTCGCACTATTCCGCCTAGTAATGATGATTTTCGTTCCGAAAATCTTTCTTGCTCCTGTCGATGTCGATTCTTGTGGCAAGCTTGGCCGCAAGAACTCGCACTATTCCGCCTAGTAATGATGATTTTCGTTCCGAAAATCTTTCTTGCTCCTGTCGATGTCGATTCTTGTGGCAAGCTCGGCCGCAAGAACTCGCACTACGTTCCAGCCCAAATTTGCTAGAAGACGGCATTTTATCTAATTTTGTTACTATGAACATTTTCGTATTAAGAAACAAGATAAGTTTTTGTAGTTTCAAGCTTTAGATAGACCTATTTATAAGAAGGCTTTCGGATGAGAATTTAGTTATCGGGAAGCCTTTATTTTTCTATATCAATAGTTTGTTTTAAGGCTTTTTTTATAGTTAGTTTAAAAAGTTTGGAAATTAGTCTTAGAAAGTTACCTAATCGATAACATTATCTTCATATTTGTAATCTAAGATTATGAGTAATATTTAGAGGAAACGGGGCTCAACTTTATGATATATGCGCAAATCTTAGCTGGTGGTAAAGGTACTCGGATGGGAAACACAGCCATGCCGAAACAGTTTCTACCACTTGGCGAAAAACCAATTTTAATTCAAACTATCGAAAAATTCGTTCTAGAACATCGTTTCAAGGCGATCCTGGTTGTTTGCCCCGCTGACTGGTTGACTCACACCAAGGACATCATTAGTAAGTTTATCAAGGATCCCCGCGTAGTCGTCGTTACTGGTGGCTCTGAACGAAACGATACCTTAATGAACGGTATTGCTTATATCGAAAAGACTTTCGGTCTAAGTGATGATGACGTGGTGGTCACCCACGATGCAGTTCGCCCATTTATTACAGAGCGGATCATCGATGACAACATCAATGCCATTTTGCAACACACAGCCGTCGATACGGTTGTGCCGGCTATCGACACCATCGTTCGCGGTGAAAAAAGCCAAGTGGCAGAAATTCCTATTCGAGAATATATGTATCAAGGCCAAACGCCACAAAGTTTTAACATTAAGAAGTTAAAAAAAGCTTTCGGCCAACTAACCAATGCTCAAAAAAAAGTTTTGTCCGATTCCTGTAAAATTTGTCTCCTCGCGGGTGAAGAAGTTCACATGGTTCGTGGAGAAGTTTCAAACATCAAAATCACAACACCTTACGATTTAAAAATCGCACAGGCAATTGTAGAAAAGAGAGTGATTATTTAATGCTAAATCAAGTCTACCGTTTAGTCAGTGCACGCCAATTCGAGTCACAAACCATTGACGAGAATTTAACTTCAAATGAAATCATTGTGCGTCCCACATATTTATCAATTTGTAAGGCTGATCAACGTTATTTTTCTGGTAATCGTTCTCAGACTGTCCTGAAACAAAAATTACCGATGGCATTAATTCATGAAGCCATTGGTACCGTCGTTTTTGATCCCCAAAATGAATTTTCTGTGGGAGAAACTGTGGCGATGATTCCAAATACGCCATCCCACCAAAGTAAGATTGTTAAAGAAAACTACCTTTCAAATAATCATTTCCGTTCTAGTGGTTACGACGGCTTTATGCAAGAGTATGTCTTTTTACGTCGCGATCGCGTGATTAAGATCCCTAAAGAATTTGAACCCAATATGGCCGCCTTTACAGAAATGATTTCGGTCGGCGTCCAGGCTCTCACCAATTTAAAGGAAACTATGGATGCTGATCAAGATATAATTGGTATTTGGGGTGATGGCAATTTAGGTTACATTATTGCCTCCCTAGCCAAATCCTTCTTTCCAAATAGTAAAGTCCTTGTATTTGGTCGGCATCAATACAAACTAGATTATTTCTCTTTTGTAGATGAAACTTACCTGGTAAGTGACATTCCACCAGAATTAAAGGTAAGTCATGCGCTTGAATGTACTGGTGGCACTGGCAGCCAAATTGCCGTTGATCAAATCATCAATCACATTCGACCAATGGGCACCATCATGTTATTAGGCGTTTCAGAAAACCCAATTGAAATTAATACCCGTTTAGTTCTTGAACGCGGTTTAACTTTAAGAGGCTCAAGTCGCAGCAGTCGTGGCGATTTTCAAAGTGCAATTGACATTTTGGCGAAGGACTGCAAAACACAGGATCGGTTATGCAATTTAATTGGCGAAACGCAAAAAGTAAGTTCTATTAAAGAAGTTGTAAGTTTCTTCGAAAAAGACAGTGCCAGCTCTTGGGGGAAGGGCGTGATGCGTTGGGCAATTTAAAAGAAATAAAGCTTAAAACCTTAAAATTCATATATAATACCAGTTACCAATTTTGTTATTACGTATGCCGTCCCCGCCCCAAACGCGTCACATTTGCGACAATGCGAAATGCAAAACTAGTTGACAATCTGAAACAACTTTATGACACATTTGAAGAAAACGGTGATTATGAATTAAAAGCATTTTGCTTTCATTATGACCGTTCATGGAAGAGTCGTTTGCTCTTTTTTTGGTACTCGTTAATGTCCGTTTATTACGTCGCCACTTCACATTTGTTCATTATTGATGACTACTTTTTCCCTTTATATTCATTAAAGAAGCATCGTAAAAATGTCGTCATTCAAACTTGGCACGCAATTGGCACACTCAAAAAATTTGGTCTAAGTCTTCCTAATGCACAAAAAAGTGTGATCAAACCCCACACAAATTATGATTGGGTCGTTGTAAATACTGAGGCAGATCGTCAGGCCTATGCAGATGCTTTTGATATTGAAAATTCACATATCCTTCCCCTCGGTCAGCCTATGTTAGACACCGTTTCAAAATCATCTATTAACCTACCGCCCAATCACAAAAAGAAATTGCTTTACTCTCCTACCTATCGCTCAAACGATTCAAAAAAAGTATTAACAGCTGTCAACGATATGATTAAGGCAACAGCAAGCTTAAAAGAAGATTGGGAAATCTACATTTCAATCCATCCATATGTTAATATGAAATCAAATCTTCCTAAGCTTCCTAAAAACGTTCATCTCTTTCAGGATCCCGCATTAGTCAAAAAAATAATGCCAAAAGTTGACGTTTTTATTACAGATTATTCGTCACTCCTTTTGAACTTTAGCTATTTCGAGCGACCTATTTTATTATTTACTCCCGATTATCAAGACTATTCTCAAGAACAAGGTTTCTATGTTGATTATTTTAACTATTTACACGCACCTTCGTTTAAACAAACATCGTCACTTATGACTTTTATCAATGAGGATTTATCGCATGTTGATTTAGACTATGTCCGTCAGTTAAAGCAAAAGAACTTTCCTAATCAGGATGGCCATAATAGTGACCGGGTTTACAACTTTTTAACATCAATCAATAGGTATGGAGAACAGAGATTATGAGACATCTACTAAGAAGAATCAAAAATAAACTAAAACGTATGTTGCATCCTACGCCACAAAATACAGTGACTCCAGAAGAAAGCTTGCCCGCATATCACACTCCTCATTTGGTGGAAGGTATCGATTCCCTCATCAAACGACAGATCACCACAATTGATTTCAATGGTGCGTACTTCACGATTTCTGGAACAGCTTATTTTGAGAAATTTCCTGAAAAAGATGAAGAAAAAATCGTCAAAAGTCTAATCCTCACAAAAGACGGATCCGACGATATTGAAATTCCCTTAGTCAACCAGAAAATAGAGAATCCCCATTTTCCAATGGCCGGCTACAAAGGAACCGCTAATTTTTCCGTAATCAATAAAGGTAAACCGCTAGAACCCGGTCAATACGAAATCAAAATTCAGTTAAAACAATATCTTTCTGATGGATGGCTAATCGAACGCACATCCGTGGGAAAGATTTTGGACTGTACTCACGATTTAAGTTACATCACAAATATGACAAACTATTCTGCGAAAAAAAATACCCAGTATCGTTTGATTTTTAAGTATAATTTTGCTGCTAATTCCCTTGAAATCGATTCAAGTGTGCTCAGTGAAATTAATCCTCTTGAAAACGAATTAGATGCAGATTTTGTCCTTGAAAGTCCTCTAATGCGGCCCTTAAAACGCCGCGTTTTAGGTTGGGCTTATCGCTGGTATAGTTTGTTACCCGTAAATCGGCATAAGATTTCGTTTGTTTCGGATAGTCGAACTAGTATTTCTGGTAACTTTGAGTTCATCTATCAAGAATTATTAAAACGCCATTCTGATTTTAAAATTTCGTTTTATCTAAAACCAAGCATTAAAGCTAAAAAATCGTGGCATGAAATTTTTGTTCTCGCAAAAGCTTTTGCCACAAGTCGGTATATTTTATTGGATGATTTTTATCCCTTAATTTATCCCCTTTCTATTCGGCATAATGCCGATCTCATTCAAGTGTGGCACGCAGTCGGCGCATTTAAAACTTTTGGTTACAGTCGCGTAGGCATGCCAGGTGGCCCAAAGCTAGATTCGTTAAATCACAAAAATTATACTAAAGCGCTTGTTTCTTCTAAACACATCGCGGATAAATATGCGGAAGGTTTTGGTATTCCCGAAAAAAACATCGTGACAACTGGGATTCCGCGAACAGATATCTTTTTTGACAAAGCTTATCAGGCTGATGTCCACCAAAGATTACAAGAAGAGCTCCCATTCATCAAAGGTAAGAAGGTAATTTTATTTGCGCCAACTTTCCGTGGCAATGGGCAACAATCTGCTTACTACCCCTTTGAGGATATTAATTTCAACAAGATCTATGAAGCTCTTCATAAAGATTACGTTTTTCTCTTGAAGATTCATCCCTTTGTCCAAAACCAACCAAATATTTCTTATAAATATGCGGACTTCTATCATGACGTTTCTGATTTCCGAGAAATCAATGATTTATTGATGGTGGCAGATGAACTGATTACTGACTACTCTTCTGTTTGCTTTGAATACGCCTTACTAAAACGACCCATGATTTTCTTTGCACCGGATTTAACAGAGTATATGCAAAAGCGTAGTTTCTACTTTAATTATCTGGATTTCATTCCGGGTGCTTTGGCTGAAACAACAGACGAATTAATTGCTCGAATTAAGAATCCACAACTAGATCGTAAGAAGCTTGATTCATTTGTCAATTACTTCTTCGATCAGCCAGATGGTCATGCTACAGCACGTTTTGTTGATAACCTTGAAAATGGTTTTGACGATGAAAACAGCCACCTCGCCCAAGCAGATGATGACCATACTCCAGATGGAAAGGTGATCCCACATTGGGGTAAGATGCAATAATAGGAATCTAAAGATTGAAACTACAAAAACTTATCTTGTTGCTTGGTACAAAAACGTTCATGGCAGCAAATTTGGGCTGGAACGTAGTGCGAGTTCTTGCGGCCGAACTTGCCACAAGAATCGACATCGACTGGAGCAAGAAAAATTTTCGGAACGAAAATCATCATTACTAGGCGGAATAGTGGGCACGACTTGGAGCCGCAGGACAGCAATTAATCTACTGTTTTTGAACCAAGTCGTTTAATACTAGTTATTGAAGTAATTTTGACACTTTCAACCTTTAGTAGGAATCAAAAAACAGTCACACGCCTAAAAGGGTTAGGCGTGTGACTGTTTTTTAATAGCTTCTAAAATGATAGACGCCTTACTCATTTGACCCATAACTATGTTTGGTAGGGAAAAGTGAGAATCGTTCCGCCCGGTAAACATAACCGCCACTACCAAGATTGGTGAGTTTGACATTAAAAATCTGTTTATTCGTCTTCGCATCATACTCAATCACATTAGCAGCATCCCCATTATCTAACCAGCCAAAATCAATTAAACGATTTGTGGCACTCAGGTAACGGTTGGAACCAATAATATTGGCAAAGTTCTTTTTACCAAGCGACTTACCAAAACTATCAACCTGTTTAATCGTCATTTTCTTCTCATTAATCTTGTATTCAACCCCTTCTGAGTACTTACCAGAAGAGTTAGCAAGAGATTTCTTCGTATCACCAACAGCCACATTATTGTTGAAGATCAAAACATTCAGAGAGTTCTTATTTCCTAAGGTACTTGGATTAACAATCGCTGCATGTTGACCACCTGGCCAAGCAATCTTCCCAGAGGCTTTCAATAGATACTTACGATAGCTCTTAGGCCATGCTGAGCGCTTCTTACCAGAAAGAATCCACTTGATCTTTTGAGTCTTATAGTCTATTTTCATAACCAAATTTTGGTTCCGACTAGAAATAATCAAACTCTTATCCGTTTTATCGTAGTAAATGGAATTTTCATGGAACCAATCTCGCTTTCCCATGTACTTAGATGATTTAGTTGCATTATATTTACGATAGAATTTACTTGGCAAAATGTTCTTCATGTTAATGACTTTAGTGATTTTACCAGTCTTGTGAGAAATTACAATCATTGTATCTTCTACGTAAGTTCGGCCACCATCGGAAACGGTCGCGATCAAATCTTGATTAGGAAGCTCTGTCACATCATGATGAATTTGATTATGATTTTGTTTCTTCGATCCTTTTGCCTTACCCAAGGCTTTATGATTAAGTCGATAGGTTCGTTTAATTTTACCTTCATAGTTCATTTCAACCAGTTCATTGAAATAGGAGTTAGACGCTTTTGATTTTGTCCAAATCAGTAAGTTACCATCGCTTAACTGTTTGAAAATATGGGAAGTTGGCCGGGTGGTGTACCACCGAATTGCCCCATCAGCATCAATTCCAAATGAATAATTTTTAGCTTCTTTTTTACCAGAAATGGTTGTTCGCACCATAAAGGTTAGTTTAGCATTTCCTTTTCCTGTTTCCATTTTCTTTTTGTTTGCTTTGGTAACCTTAATATTTATGGAAGCTAAAGAGCTAGGTATTTTGGCCGTTTTGATATGAATAGTTTTGGTCACGGAAGTACCATCTTTATAAGTGACTTTAATTTTTACAGTGTTATTGTAACCCGCATACAAACCTAGGATTTGAAGGGTATGAGATTTTGTATACTTCTTAACTGTATTGGTAATGGATGTCTTACTTGTTTTCCCGACTACCGTGTAACTCACTTTGGCTGCCTTTGAAGTGTTAAAAATAGCTACCGCAGTTAACGGTGAAACTTTATAAGGATTGAGCTTGGTATAAATATTATTCAGTGTGTACGCCCCGCTAGTAGCCTTATTTTTCAGGCTCTTTGTCACACTTTTTTGCGCCTTAATTTCGTTATAAACCAGGCGGGAATTAATATCTTTTTTTACCGCACTAGCTGAGTGGACCTTACTAGTTGTCGTTGTGGTACTAGAGGAGTTATTGCTCTTCGAAGCTTCGTAATAGTACGCAGACCCGATTACAAAAAAGACCACGATAATTGCTATTATCCATTTGGTTCTTTTACGCATATAAACAGGTTCCCTTCATAATAAATTTTGCTAAAAGAAAATTTCCGAACAATTATTCCAATTTAAACTGTCCGGAAACACTCTTGTAACTATGCGGATTTTTGTGTGTCTAATAACTTATCGGTTGCTTTAATCAAAGCCTCAACGTCTTGTAAGTCATCCACATACGTACCACTTGCCAACGGATGACCGCCACCTGCAAATTTCCGTGCCACCCCATCAATTGGAATTGTCTTTGATCGTAAATGTACGCGATAATTACCGGTAGGACTTTCAATAAAGATTAGCCACATTTTAACATCTATCAGCTGTCCCGGCAAAGGAATAATTGCATCTTCATCCCCCCAGGCAATGTTTAGCCCTTTCAGCACGCGTTGTGGGATGAGGATACACCCCAGTCCGTGATCGTTAACTTCCATATTGGTCATCACAAAGCCAAACAACTTACTAATTTGAAAATCAATTGCGGTGGCTTCATGACTAATTTGCGAAACATCAACCCCAAATCGACGTAAGTCTGCCGCAACTTGAAAAGTTTCACTAGTGGTGTCACCCGTCGAAAAATTGACCGTATCACCAATAATTCCCGCGTATAAAGCACTCGCAATTTTCATATTTAGTTTAAGCATGCCAGGATTGGTCTGATAGAGTTCATAAATTAATTCAGCACAACTTGAAGTTCCCTCTTTTACCCAATTTATTTTAGCATAGGGGTCCAAATTAGGATGATGATCAATTTTTATTGTCGGTTCAACTGGCAAAGGACCGTCAATTCGACCCCGATTAGCACAATCAACAACAATAACTAAGTCATCTACAGTTGGTAACTTTTCTAAGCCCATTTCGTCACTAATCCAGGCCAGCGATGAACTGGGTGAACCAACTGAAAAAATTTGCTTTTCTGGAAACGAAATTTGTAACATTCTCGCTAACCCGACTTGACTGCCAATCGCATCAGGATCCGGATTAACATGCCGATAAATAAAAATCCGTTGATGCGTTTTGATTAATGTCATAATTTCCGAAATCATTAACCCAATTCACCTCCTTAACTAATTATTCAGCCAAACTGATATAATCATGGCTTGCCAAATAATCAATAATCTGTTTTGCTGACGCTTCTAAAGACTGTGCCGAGGTATCAATAGTCAATTCTGGTTCTTCAGGGGCTTCATATGGTGCATCAATGCCAGTAAATCCCTTAATTTCACCCCGACGAGCTTTTTCGTAAAGATGTTTCACATCACGTTTTTCACAAACTTCTAGCGGCGTATCGACGAAAACTTCGATAAATTCACCATCGCCCAAAATTTCACGAACCTTGTCACGATCAGCACGGTACGGAGAAATAAAAGCAGTCAGTGTGAAAAGACCCGCATCCGCAAACAATTTAGAAACTTCACCAATTCTGCGGATGTTTTCTGCCCGATCTTCTGCTGAAAAGCCCAAATTACTGTTAAGGCCAAATCTAATGTTGTCACCATCTAAGACGTAACTATTGATATGGCGATCAAATAATTGTTTTTCAACTTCAACAGCGATGGTTGATTTTCCAGATCCCGATAAACCGGTAAACCACAGAACGGCACTCTTATGACCAAAACGTTTCCGCCGGTCCTGTTTATTAATTTTTGTTGTTTGCCAAGTAATATTTTCTGATTTTGCCATACAGTCCTCTACTTTCTTTTCATACCTTCAATCAATACTTTTGCAACTTCAGGACGAGAAACTTCCTTTGGTGGAACAATGCCATCTTTCAACATGCCCCTAACCTTTGTTCCACTTAACGAAATGTGATCCTCTGCACTGTGTGGGCAAGTTTTATCGGTAGCCATTGACCCACACTTCTTGCAATAAAAAGCATTTTCAAATTTAAAGAAACTCATGCCCATTTCATCTTCAACAGAGGTAATTAAGTCTTGTGCTTCGTAGGTCCCATAATAATCACCCACACCAGCATGATCACGCCCCACGATGAAATGCGTACAACCATAGTTTTTACGGACAATAGCGTGTAAGATGGCTTCGCGCGGTCCTACATAACGCATAGCAGCAGGATAGATCACTAACCGAACCCGGTCTTTTGGATAGTAATAACGCAAAATTTCTTGATAACTCTTCATACGGACATCAGCAGGAATATCATCGGCTTTAGTTTCACCAACTAGCGGATTTAATAACAAACCATCAACACTTTCGAGAGCTGTTTTTTGAATGTATTCATGTGCCCGGTGAATTGGATTTCGGGTTTGGAAACCAACGATTGTCTTCCAACCTAGATCGTGAAACATTTTGCGCGTTTCAATTGGTTCCATGTAGAAATCGCTAAAATTTCCGTGACTAGGCATTTTTAAAAGTTTTACGGGTCCACCTAAGTAAACGTCGCCGGTATCATACATCTTTTTAACACCAGGATGAGCTTCTTCAGTTGTACCGTAAACTTTTTGTGCTTCTACTTTTTTGTCAGGACGGAATTTATCAGTGACAACCATTGTGCCGTAAATTGAACCAGCCGCATCAACGAGCGCAATTTTTTCATCAGGCTCGATCTTAGCTGCGATTTCCTCTGAAACTGGTAACGTAATTGGAATACTCCAAACAACGCCGCTGGTTAAGTGCATTGTGTTAACAACTGCATCGTAATCAGCTTTAGACATAAACCCATCTAATGGACTAAAACCACCAATTGCTAATAGCTCTAAATCAGAAATATTCCAATTATTAATTGTCAATTTGGGCAATTTTTCTGCTTCCGTCTTTGCTTCTGATAAAAGGTCCTTTAAATTAATTAATTTGCCACCATGTGGTGTAATTCCATAAATTTTTTCCATGTGAGTCTCCATTTCTAAACTTTTATTTTTTTAATTAAGTTAAACTAGTTTTTATAGTTGATCAATTTCATTAGCCACTTCGTGTTGATAGTCAAGAAGTTGATCCGGTTTATTATCTGCCTCAATAAATTTCGCAATCTGTTGTTCCGTTTCTGGTTTATTCAAAGTGGATGCCAAGATAATAAGATGCGGATGTTTATTAATGCGTTTCAACACCCGATTATATGCGGCAACTAACTCTGTCTTCTTAGTTTCGTCAATTGTCAGGTGTTGATCATCCAAAATCACAACATTACGGGTATCCAAATTCATTTCTTCACTGATTGTCAGCAACATCGCAAACGTTTGGCTAGTCAAGTGATCACCAATTCCCCAAATAGATTTCGTCTTGGCAGCATGACGCACATAATTGTTCAGATCTTCTTTCAACTCAAGGTAAACATAATCATCAGGATAATTATCGGAAACCTCTGACTCAGAATTTAATTTTTGAGTAACGGCCCGCTGCAGGTTGTGAATCCGTTTTGTTTTCTCATCATCCATGTCAACACCTTGTTTTATTAACAACGTGTTGACCTGCTTGATTTGATCTGAATTAGTTCCATAAACAAAAACTGTTTTGCTGTCGATTTTGACATTGAAATCGCGATATAAGGAACCGTATTTTTTGAGATAACGGTCAGTTAGGTCATTAATCTGTTTGTCAAAGTCCTCGGAAGCAAAGAAATCATCATCACTGGCAGCCTTCATTCCTAACAGATAAAGTTCTTTCACATCATCTTCAAGATCCTTTTCGTTTTTAAAATCTTCTAAGCTTTCACCACTATCACTCTTTTGCAGATTAGGATCGATAAACCCATCGATTTTTGCCTGCAATTCTTTTTCATCTTTTGGCCATGGCAGATCCAACTGTTCGGAAACCCGCCTTAAAGTAGGCAGTGTTTTATGAAAGAGGTCTTCATAACTGACCATCAGACGCGGATAGCCTTTCGTATCACGCATGGATAACAATGTTCGTACTTGCCACTGCCGTAACGCTAAAATCTTATCTCGGTGCCAGGCCCTCGAGTTTGAGGCCACAACATCAAGTGGATTACGAATCAAAATAATTTCGGCCGGTTTTACATCGACATCATCCAAAACATGTTGCCATAACTCGATATAATCGTTCATTCGTGGATCCTTTATAACCAAGTAGGTTTCTTTCTTGAATTTTCCAGATAAGTATTTGGTCAGTGCAGCACGATCTTTTTTAACCTTGGGACTGTCGTAATACCCTTCAAAAGCGGGGCGATACCGAATTTTACTACCTAACGACTTATGAATTTTGATTACATCTTTATTTTCAAAATAGCCTTTGGGATTAATTCGCTTGCTGGGCGCCAACAAGTTATCTGTGCCAAGCGAAATGCCCATAAAATTAATACATTTTGTCAAAACAGATGTACCAGAACGGCCGCTTCCTAAAACTAAAACTGCTCGTTTAGTTCTCAATCCGGGAAAAAGTTGTTGTAAAAGGTGAATAGCCATTTGCATCTTCCTATCTAATTTTATTTTTAAAATTTTGTTTCAATTCCTTCTAAACGATGACGTACATGTAATACGACGTGAACACACAAATTACCATACAAATTAAATTAAGAGGAATCCCCACTTTAAAGTAATCCGTAAACTTGTAATGTCCTGGACCATACACAATCAAATTAGTTTGATAACCAATCGGCGTTGAAAAATCGGCGGTCGCCGCAATCGTAATTAGTATTGCCAACATCATAACTGGTAAATTCATGTATTTTGCAGCAGAAACGACAACTGGGAACATTAATGAAAGAGCCGCTGCATTAGATAATAATGCCGTCAAAAAATTAGTGATGAAATACAACAAGAACATATACAAAATCGGATTTGCAGCCCCAGTCACAAGTGTTAATGACTTGGCAATATACTTGTCTGCTCCAACATTTGACATGGCCAATCCTAGGCCATAACTACTTGCCACCAACAGTAAAACATTCATGTCCACTGCCCGAGGTACATCTTGAACCGTAATACATTTAGTGAGAAACAAAACGACACAAACCGCTGACAAGGCCACAAACAGGTCAACGATACCCATTGTTGAAACAATAATGGCTGCCACTAATAACAAAATAGGTAAAAAATCTTTATAACTTTTCTTATTTGATTTTGCTAACCGTTCATCAAACACATGCAGATCCTTCATTGCCTTTAACTGTTCTGGCTCATTGGTTGTAATGGCGACCAAGTCATCTCCAGCTTTCAGATTAATTTGGCCAATTTGCCCAGTTAACTTGGCTGAATCACGATGAATGGCCACAATCACCCCACCATAAACATCACGGAAATTTGCTGATTTAACGGTTTGATTAACTAGTGATGAGCTGTCTGGAATCGACAACTCCACAATGTGCGCATGATCATTGGTAACATCCACCATGTCGATTTTTTCATGACTTGGTTGTAATCCAGGAATTTGCAATAAATCATTAACTTCCTTAACCGATCCTGTGAAATAAAGTTTGTCACCTGCTTTTACGGTTAAATCGTCACTGACTGGCACAATTGGCTGCCCATCACGATTAATGGCAACCAAGAAAACATGGTCCAAATTACGAAGCCCGGCAGCGTTTATGGTTTGGTTTAAGTGCGGAAATTCTGAATTAACCGACATTTCAATCAAGTAATCATTTGGCGATTGCATCACGTTATCGACATTACTTCTTTTGTAATTCGGCAAGATCTTATAACCAATCGTCAACAGATACAAACCACCAACAATCGTGATCGGAATACCAATCACGGCAAAGTCGAAAAAGCCAAATTGTTGCAGATGATATTTTGAAAGTAATCCTTGAGCCACCAAATTGGTTGACGTTCCGATTACGGTGATTAACCCACTAAGAATAGTGATATAGGACAAAGGAATTAAAAATTTGGAGATTGATAAGTGCTTTTTACGACACCACTTTTGAACCATCGGGGTCAACGTAGATACAATTGGTGTATTATTCATGAAAGGTGAAAATAGACTAACTGTTGTCAGTAATCTTAATAAAGAACGTTTTTCAGATTTGCCATTACCCAAAACATGGTCGAAAAAACGCGTAATCACATTACTTTTTGCTATTGAATAAGCGATAATGTACATTAATCCGATTGTCGCTAAACCGTCATTAGCAAAACCTTCCAAAGCATCATCCGGAGACAAAATACCTATTAACATTAAAAAAGCAAGTGCACATAAAATGATGGCGTTCGGTGTGGTAATTTCCATAGCCATTAGCACAAAAGTAACAGCTAACGTTATTAGCACAATCGCAATTTGCAAAGTCGTGTCATATCACTCCATTTCTAAAACTTATTAGAAGAAAATTGAATTTGGAAATTCTCAAACACAAAGTTGTCCTTTACTAATTAAATGATTTTAAAATCGGCTTTTTGTGAGAAATATCTTTTCATTTCAAACGTCAGTTACTTTTAACGTTGAAGAAAATTGTAATATATACTTATGAACTAACGTGGGAGATAAATTGAGGATTTAACACGAAGTTTCGTCAAATTTGAATACTTCGCAAATTGCTAATGATAATTATTAGCAATTTGCGAGCAAAAAGATGCGATCAAAGTCAAAACTGACTTTGATCGCATCTTTAACAACATCTATTATTCACTTTTTTTATTCCACTTCGAATTCATTTAAATAAACACTAAATGGTTGTAATGCTTCGGCTTCATAACGTCGCTTGAAATCAGCAATTTCTTGTGCAGAGTTTGTTGCCGGATCTAATTGTAATTTTTCTGCTGGTAAAGGTCGATTATTACGAATTTTCACATCAATTGTAACTGGGCCTTCAACTTTAATTGCCGTATCAAAGGCCGCGACCAATTCTTCATGAGTACAAGCTGTAATACCTAAGGCGCCCATTCCTTGTGCAATCATTGCATAATCTGCACCCTGCAAGTCAACGCCAAAGAATTTTTGCTTTTCATCTTCTTGTTCATCTTTAATAAAATCAAAGCTTTCATTTGAAAAAACAACGTTAATGATGTGTAGTTTTTCCTTCACTTGAGTTAAAACATCTTGCATCACCATTGAAAACGCACCGTCACCCGTCAAATTGAAGACTTGCCGATCAGGATAAGTCAGCTTTCCTGCAATTGCAGCACCCACACCGTATCCCATCGTAGCAAACAGGGCAGAAGTGGTAAATTTTTGTTTTGGATTCATATTCAAGAATCGCAAACTGTTCATCGTCACATCACCCACATCAATCGCAAACACATCATTACCAGTGGCCACACGATTAATTTGTTTGAAAACTGAACCTACTTCCAAAGGCTCTGTTTTTTTATCAGCTAATTGTTGGAGATAGGCACGCCAATTCTTCATATTAGCCACACAAGCCTCATAAAAAGGCCGATGTGCCACTTCTTTACTTTGCGCGACTAATTGGACCATTGTTTGTTTGGCATCGCTGAGCAACGGTACATCCACATCATGTCGCTTACCAATTTTGGCAGAATCAATGTCGACTTGAATAAATTTTGCTTCTGGTTTAAACAGATCCTTCGTCCGCCCGAACGGAAAATCAGCACCGATCATCATAATGAGGTCTGCTTGCTCCAAAGTTTCATTACCAGGCTTAGTCGAAACCCGGTAAGCCGATCCCATGTTACCTTCAAAATCATCCGGAATAATTCCCTTTGAAATTGACGACATCACAACTGGTAGTTTGAGATGTTTTGCCAAAGCAATCAATTCATCGGTTGCGCCTTTAACTCCGATTCCCGCAAAAATCACGGGTCGGTTTGCTGTTGAAATTAGATCAATCGCCTTTTTCACCATTTGACTATCCGGAGCTGGTAAAACTGGTTGCACATAACTATGTCCAGATGACCAAAACTCGCTTGGAATTTCTTTGGTTCCCAAGTCATTAGGAATCGTGACTACTGCCACGCCATTTTCTTTATATGCCCGCCGAATTGCTTCGTCCACCACATGTGGCAAGCTTTCCGCCGTCATGACTGTTCGGTTATAAACAGAAACATCCGCAAACATTGGATTTTCATTCATTTCTTGGAAAGAATCCCAGTTCATGTCAGCAGTCCTAACCTGCCCAATTAGTGCCAATACTGGCACATGATCCATTTGGGCATCATACAAACCATTAAATAAATGCGTGGCACCAGGACCAGCTGATCCGAAACAAACGCCTAACTTTCCAGTTAATTTTGCATGGGCTGTGGCAGCGAACGCACCAATTTCTTCATGACGAACCTGAATATAAGCAATCTTATCCTTTTCGACTCGTAACGCATCCATCGTACTATTAATTGATCCGCCTGGAATGCCGTAAACCTGCTGAACATCCCAGTCTTCGAGTACTTTCATCATCGCAATACCAGCATTAATTGTTTCACCCATTATTAATCCTTCTTTCTAGTTTTGATTTATTGTCGTTATAACTGCATACCTATGGGTGTAGTATCTCATGAAGTAAATACGCGTGTAAAAGAAAACGCTCTCATTAGTTTATACAAAAAATGAGACCACAACAAAACCTATGTCTTCGTTGCGATCTCGTTCATATTTCCAAAATGTTATTTTTAAACCGTAAAAAAAAGCAGATTCTGAGCCTAGTCACAACTATGCTCAGAATCCGACCGTCTTTTTTCACTTTCATTTTTCTAGTTATTATAGAGTTTGAAAAATTAACCAAACGTTTAAAATAACTAGGACAATTGCAGCAACCCAAGCACAGACATTGACCCATGTTCGGTTGGCAAACTCACCCATCAGTTTCTTGCTACCCGTAAAAATAATTAGTGGGATCATTGCAAACGGTAATGCCACACTCAAAAATACCTGTGAGAACGTCAGTAAGTTTTCAATTTGTGATTCATTTCCGTGATAGTAAATGGCAAATCCTAAAACAGGAATAATGGCCAGCAACCGGGTTAACAAACGCTGTGCCCATAACGGCATCCGCAACCGAATGAAACCTTCCATGATAATCTGTCCAGACAAGGTTCCAGTAATAGTGGAGCTTTGACCAGATGATAACAAGGCAACCGCAAACAGCATACTCAGTACCGGACTTGCGACCGCACCAACAATTTTTGAATTACCTAAAGCGTTGTATAAGTCGACGAAACGGCCTAAGTCTGAATTGGTACCAAAGAACAATGCAGCTCCTAAAATCAAAAGTAAACAGTTGACGACAAAAGCCATCGTTAATTGCATATTGGAATCAGCGACTGTGTACCGAATTGCACTGCGCACACTCTTCCGATCATTACGATCAAAATTACGTGTTTGAGAAATGGATGAACCCAAGTACAAATTATGAGGCATAACCGTGGCACCCACAATTCCTAAGCCAATATACAACATTGATTTGTTCGCAATAATATCTTTTCCGGGAACAAATCCACGCAGAATTTCTGGTACATTTGGTTGTGCCAAAATAACTTCATACAAGAAAACAAAGAGAATTACAGCAACCAGTGTCGCTACGATTGCTTCAATTTTTCGAAATCCTAGTTTCATTAACAGCAATAGCAGCAAAACATCAAATGCTGTAATGATAATACCGACAATCAGTGGGAACCCAAACAGCAGCTCCAACGCAATCCCTGATCCAATAATTTCCGCAATATCGGTAGCCATAATGGCTAGTTCTGTGATAATAAATAGAATGATACCACCGAGTTTGGAAGTCTTTTCTCGGGTAAGTTGCGCTAAATCACGACCAGTTACAATTCCCAGCCGAGCAGCCATTGCTTGTAACAGCATCGCGATTAAACTTGAAATCAAGATGACACTAATTAACCGGTATTTAAACTGAGCTCCACCAGAAATTGAAGTAATCCAGTTACCTGGGTCCATATATCCTACTGAAACTAAAACTCCAGGTCCTAAGTACGCCAAAAATGTTTTTAGAACTCCTGCATTTTGCGGAACTTCGACACTTCCGTTAATTTCATCTAAAGATTTACTCGCGCCACCAGTAGATGAGATCATGTGGTGTGTTTTGTGACCTGTTGTTGAATCCTTTTGTACCGAACTCCCCTGTACTGCTTGTGACTGTCCGTCACCATTTTGGATCTTTACTTCTTTAATATTGTCTTGGTTGTCTTTCTTTGCCATGGCATTTCCTCTTTTCTAACATTCTCAAAATCCAATCTCTGAATTATCGAACTACGATTACGGAAACGTGTGCCCGTTTTGCAATTCTTAATCCTACCGCTCCTGGTACACGGTGGCTTGCATCCTCTGTATCAGATCCGCAAACAATCAAATCCGGTTTAAACTTTGGAATAACTCTTTCTAATATAACATCATCTACATCACCAGCACCAACAGTTAATCCAGTCACATGCTCAGCACCCAGTTTTTCGGCAATCGTCATATAATCTTCAACCGTTTGGCGAACATCATCTTCCTTTTTGTCGATCTTACCTGGTGTCATCACATCAAAAATGCTTACATCATCGTCTTCTAAAACGGAGACAATACATAATTCAATCTGATAATCATGTGCCATTGTCGCTGCATAACGAAATGCCCGGATCGAAGAATTTGGATCATCAGCATCCACAGTCAATAACACGCGACGGAAAACAAGTGGTTGACTCAATTCACTAGCTTGCATAACAAACCTCCTCATTTTTGGTTTCATTAGTGTTTTTAAATCACCATATTCAACCTGTATTCAGATGGCTTCAGTTTTTTACCACCTAAATGATATTAACACTTAAAACAATAGATTTCCACAAAAAGATAAACGCAAATTAAAAAAAAGTAAATATAAGTTTATTTTAATTTTAGGTTAGCCTTATTTTTTTAAAAAAAGCTTTGTCATCTAAAAAAGCATCCGCTCATTTTTGAACGAATGCTTTGCAAGTTTAATAATTAATTTTTTGAAACAACTGAAGAAGCCGAATCAGTCAAACTTTTCTTTGCTACATGGGTACGTGTACTTTTATTAATAATAACGGTAATCAAAGCCACGGCCGCAAACACACTCAAAATGAGGTAATCAATTGCAGAACCTTGGCGGGTTTCCGCAACAGTTGAGCCACCATGCAATTCCAATGAACTGACAACGGAAGCCAAAATTACGGTTCCCATAGCGCCAGCATACTGCTGCATCATGTTAAACAAGGAATTAATATCCCCTCTTTTTTCTGGCACAACTTGTTGACTGGCAGCTCCCATAACGTTTCCGAAACTGAAAGCCACACCAATTCTAAGAATAACAAACAAGGCCAATAGAATCATTGAAGTCATCACATTGTTTAAGAAGAAGAACAAAACAACTGATGCCAACAAACAAATATTACCCACCATCAATGGTAAGAAGGCACCCTTTTTATCCATAATTGAACCGGTACTTGGTGAAATAATTGCGCCGATCAAGGCCCCAGGTAAAACTAATAATCCGGCAACCATAGAACTTTGATGTAAGTTTACTTCAGCAACCATTGGTAACAACCATGAAATTCCAATATTTACGAAGGCTAATACAAAGTAGTTTACCAAATGAAGCCAAACGGCTTTTTTCTTTAACAGTCCAAAGTCCAAAACTTCACGGGCACTCTTTGAATTGTACCAAGCATAACTAGCTAATAATAAAATTGAAATGATTAGAGAAATCCAAAATGCTGCTGAAGTCCAACCGGCAAGTCCTGCTTCATTAAATGTCCACACAAATCCGATTAGGACTAAACTCAACCAAACCATGCCAAAACCATCAAATGATAATTTTTCGCCATCTTTATGCTGAACAGGAATATCGATACTGCTCATTCCCATGATTAACACGATGATACTTAGAGGTAAAACAACCCAGAAGATCCATCGCCAGTTGATTAAAGTGTTTAAAATTCCGCCATATGTCGGTCCTAAAGCTGGTGACAATGAAGTTAGCATACTTGCAACTCCGTTATAAGTCCCAACGTGTTGACTTGGAATCTTTACATTAATAATTTGGAACATCAAAGGCGTTGCTAGTCCGGTTGCAACGGCCTGAATCATCCGGCCAATCAGTAATAACCAAAATGTGCCGGCAATCGCACAAACAATCGAGCCCACGATAAACGCCGTTGCTGAAAAAATAAAAATCGAACGGAATTTAAACTTCCGCATGATGAACGCCATTGCTGCCATCATGATTGTGACTAAGAGCAGATAAGCAGTTGTAATCCACTGAACTGTTCCCACACTCACGTTAAACTGATTGCTTAGTGTATTCATTGTGACGTTCAACGAAGTTTCAACCAAAATACCCATAAATGAGATCATTCCGGCCGAGACAATCGCTAATCTTGTTTTCAATGAAATCTTATTTTCATCCATCTTGTCGCCCATCTCCTTGATTTATTCTGTTATTTTTATAAAATACGAATAATTTCAAAACACAAGGGCACATCCAGCTTCGGCACTGCCTTGCTGTCGTGTCCTTGAATGACTCTTTTTTTCTTATACTCTTTTAGGACAGTTTCTGAAGACAACCTCAGTATTATAAACGCACCTAGCGCGGGACCTCATCCCGCTGACGGTGCGCTTATAATACTGAGGTTAACTCCGTCTTCATCCACTCACTTTTCCGCTGAGCTCTAGGACCGCTCACGGAGGCAGTCCTTTCAAAATAACTATGACTCCCGCGGGATTGCGATTCCGCATACGTCACAGTTATATTTCCTCTTTAATGTTTTTTTCCACTGAGCTCTAGGACCGCTCGCAGGAGCAACCTTCTAAATATAACTATGATTCCTGCGGGATTACGATCCCGCCTCCATCACAGTTATATTTAGAAGGTTAACGCTCCTGCTCGCGCACTCTAACTCCATCTCTCATCCACCTCATTTGGAATTCCGAACGCATCTAATATCTTCATCGTCTGGTGGTTCACCAAATCCTGAATCGTCTTTGGATGATTATAAAACGCTGGTACCGGCGGAATTATTTGTGCCCCTACCTTCGCCAACTTCGTCAAGTTTTCCAAATGAATCACACTCAATGGCGTCTCTCTTGGCACAATTATCAGTTTTCTCTGTTCCTTTATCGCAACATCTGCAGCGCGCGCAATCAAATTATCGCCAATTCCATACGCAATCGTTGCCACCGTCTTCATACTTGCCGGCACAATCACCATCCCATCATTCAGAAACGAACCACTCGCAATGGCCGCACCCTGATCATTGCTATGGTAAACCTTGTCAGCCAATGCATTAATCTGACTCAATGAATAATCTGTTTCTAACTCCAAATTTTTCTTTGCCCACTGACTCATCACCAAATGAACCTCTACATTGTCTAATCGATGCAACTTTTCCAACAAGTTAATTGCATATATGGTGCCTGAAGCACCTGTCACTCCGACGATAATTTTTTTCATGTTTGCACCTTCTCACGGTATGACTTTTCGAAAATTGTAGTTTTAATAAAATAGTCTGGGTAACCAAACTTTCTATTTTTATAGCCGAAACGTGTTAAAGAGAGCAACTTCCTCCACTTGCCAGTTCTTGTGGCTTGGTTTGAAGCCACAAGAATGGTCATCTCCCGGAACATAAAAGATTATTAGTGATTTTTGCTAATAATCTTCCTTAATGTGGAGTAGTGCCAGTTCTTGCGGCTTGGTTTGAAGCCACAAGAATGGTCATCTCCCGGAACATAAAGGATTATCTGCGTTCTTTGCTAATAATCTTCCTTAATGTGGAGTAGTGCTATTTGCTCTTTCTACCCTTATAGCTGAAACGTGTTTAAAAAGGCAGCTTCCTCCGCTTAGCTACGGTAAACTAAACGATTCCTAAACCGAATCATTCAGTTACCTAGGCTAATGCTCAGAAGCTATCTGCCTTTTGAAACACTCTACTTTAAGTACTTCTCCCAATCCTTCACTTCTTTAAATTGGGCCCGTTCAAACTGATCCTTCATATCAAATGGCACCGTTCCATCAATCACCAATTTCGATGACATTCCTCGTGTCCGAATTGACTTTGGATCATACTCTGGTCGCTCCGATGGATCCAATGGATGATTTCGCATTCCCGGCAACACCATAATATCTTGATCTGCTTGGAATCTTGTATTTATCGTCCACACCACATCATTCATATCAAAGATATCCACATCTTCATCCACCAAGAACACTGTCTTCAATTCCTTGAATGATGAAAATGCTAATAAGGCTGCCTGACGTTGAATTCCTTCATCCGCCTCATTATCCTTATGAATCTGCATGATGGTCATCAACTTACCACCACCTGATGGAGGATTGTACACATTCAATACCTTTCCAGGAATTGCTCGGTTTGTTAAGGACAAAATACTTGCTTCAGTTGGGATACCTGCCATGCTGACATGTTCCTCAGAAGGTCCAATAACACTTTGCATAATCGGATGTTCTTTACGATGAGTAACCGCTGTAACCTTGATCACTTGCAATGCTGGATTAGCATCACCATCGTATCCAGGAAATTCTGGCATTGCCTTACCTGTATGCGTATTAATATCTTCTTGAATGCGCTCGTTTGGCATAATGTAGCCTTCCAAAGTGTACTCAGAACGAGCTAATGCTTTTTCATCAACAGTTAATCCATCAACTAATTGCACTGGCTCTTGACGAATAGCACCAGCAACACCCAATTCGTTATAACCCAATGGTGTTGTCGGTGGCTCAAAGGTCGCTCCAATTGTTATCGCAGGATCCAGACCAATATTAATTGTAATTGGCATTGGTTTGTTCATTTTTTCATATTCTTCAGCAAATGCCCCGATATGACGGCCACCAGGCATAATGTAAATGCCTAACTTGTCTTTATATTCCAAAACCATACGATGAATTGTGACATCACTCATGGTCTTGTCTGGATTGGAACCATAAACCACCCCAACAGTGATGTATGGACCCGCATCCATTGGTGTGTTTGTTGGTGCAGCAACCAATTTACGAATATCAAAATCAGCATCCGTAGACTTATGCACAACTTCATGAGCTGGTGCGTCTTCTTCAGCAACTGTCACAGGTGCCACTGGATTTTCAACAGAATCGTTTAAAAACTGACCCAATGTGTGATAATCGTGGTGGAACATCTTCCCAACCCGTTTACGACTTGCCATCAAGCCCATCAAAACACGTGTATCGGGGAATCCCTTGACGTTATTAAACATCATCGCTGGACCTTCTTGAGTAGGACGTTCAACAGTCCCACCGGCACCAATATAACGATAAACGCCAGATAATTCAGCATCTGGATCAACTTCAACATCAGTTTCATGATATTGACCCGGTTCTTGTTTTAATTCATCAAGAACTTTACGCAAATCATAAACATCTTTTTTTGCCATAATCAATGACCTCCAATTTTTAATTCTTTTAAAAATCTCGTAAATTGTGAAATCTTCTTACGTTTGTCATTATACGAGTGCAAATCCTTGCGAACAAATCGCATTTCGACTAGCATTATTCCCAACAGGAATAATAGAATTGAGGCTGACTTATGACGATTGAAGATTTAAAAGATTTTGTGGCTTTATATCAAACTCGCAACGTTTCGGATGCTGCTGTTGAGTTATTAATGACACAGTCCGCTTTATCCAAACGCATTCATGCCATGGAAGACGAATTGACCACCAAATTGATTTCCACGAAAAATAAACGTCACTTGGTCATTACTGAAAGTGGCGAGGTTTTTTTTAGGTATGCTGAAACAATTTTGACGCAGTATGATTTGCTCACTCAAGAACTTTCGGAATATCGAGAGCTCAAAAAAGGAACCCTGCACATTGGCAGTGTTCCGGTGATGTCACAGTATGGACTAATGACAAAAATGAGCCAATTCATGGCAGATTATCCACAAATTAATATTCGTCTTGAAGAACTAGAAGGCGTTGATTTGTTGGAAAAGCTCCAATCCAAACAGCTTGATCTTGGTATTTTGCGTAATGTCCAGACCCAGTTATTAAATAAATCGCAATTCCATTTTATCGATATCGATCAAGACGAACTCAAAGTCGTTCTGCCTGCCAATCATCGCCTTGCTAAGCAAGACCAGATTTCAATTGAAGACTTACGCGATATTGATGTCGTTGTTTTAAGTCCCGGTTCTGGGATCTATGAACGGATCGGCAAACTTTATCAACAAGCCGGTTTCACACCCAATATTCGATTCACAACTACTCATATTGAAACTTTAATGGGAATTATTGAAAACTCGCAACGTGTCACTTTCTTATTTCAAAAATCAGCAGAGCCGTTTATGAGCGACAAATTTGTCACCCGTTCCTTTTCGACACCTATATATAACAAACTGCAATTAGTCTACCCTCAAGGGACACTAACTCAGGCAGGACGACGGTTTATTAACTATATAACCCATGCATCCCAGCCAATTCACAAATCTTAATAATTTTTTTGTTTCAACTCTCCTTTTTTGTGGTAAACTCATCAACAATTCAATGTCACTTAGCCGCTTTTAAAAAGGAGATTTGAAATGGCAAACAGAGTTACAAGGAATTTTATCGATAATTTACCAAAGGCAGAATTGCATGTTCATTTAGAAGGCACACTAGAACCTGAGTTGCGCCTTAAATTAGCGCGTAAGAATCACATTGATATCGGTACAGATTCGCTTGAAACTCTAAAAGCAACCTATCATTACGATACCTTAGCTTCATTTTTAGCTGTATATTATTCGGCGTTGGATGTTTTACAAACTGAATCAGATTTTTATGATTTAGCTTTTACTTATCTCAAAAAAGTTCACGAAAACAACGTGCAACATGTTGAGATGTTTTTTGATCCCCAAGCTCATACCAGTCGGAAAATTAGTTTTGAAACGGTCATCAACGGCTTTTCAAAGGCAGCAGAAGATGCAAAAAAATTCGGTGTAGACGCTCAATTAATCATGTGTTTTCTGCGTGATTTTTCTAAAGAATCAGCTCGGAAAAGTTTAGAAGCTGCTAAACCTTACCAAGACAAAATTTTGGGAATCGGGCTTGATTCAGACGAACATAATAATCCGCCGTTGAAATTTGCCACAGCGTTTGACAATGCGGTATCTGAAGGCTATCACATCACCATGCATGCCGATGTTGATCAAGTCGATTCCATCGATCACATTAAGCAGGCGCTGGAAATTATTGGTGTGGAACGTTTAGATCACGGTACAAATATCGTTGAGAATCCTGATTTAGTTGATTTCGTGAGCACCAATAAAATTGGGTTGACCTCTTGTCCCAATTCCAATCAATTTCTTAGCCAAGATATGAAGGGTGCTGAAGTCAAAACCTTGCTGGATCGCGATGTGAAAGTAAGTATCAACTCAGACGATCCCGCCTACTTTGGTGGTTACATCAACGATAACTACTGGTCCATCACAAAAAATTATGAGCTGACGCAGGAACAAGTGGTGCAATTAGCCAAGAACTCATTTGAAACCGCCTGGATCAGCGATAGCCAAAAAAATAATTATATGAAACAAATCGATAATTATGTCGCCAATTTTGATTAAAAAAGGTTAATAAAAAGGTTCGGAAAATTTGAAGTGCCCCGTAATTGTTAGACATAAATCTGACAGTTGTGAGGCGCTTCATTTTATTTTCCAAACCTTTTAAGTTTTGATAGCCGAAACGTGTTAAAGAGAGCAACTTCCTCCGCTTGCCAGTTCTTGCGGTCTGAACTTCGGCCACAAGAATGGACATCATCCGAAACATAAAAGATTATTAGCGTTATTTGCTAATAATCCTCTTTAATGTGGAGTAGTGCCAGTTGTGCTTTCTATCTTTATAGCCGAAACGTGTTAAAAAAGGCAGCTTCTTCCGCTTAGCTACGGAAAAGCAACGATTCCAAGTACGAATCATTGCTCTTCCTAGGCTAATGCTCAGAAGCTATTCGCCTTTTTGAACACTCTTTTTATTTTCTTCTTCTCCGCCGACTTCTTGTCTCAGGCTCCGACACATCTTCTTCATCTTCCGACACTTGTGGATGCCGACTTGCCCGCGTTGGCCGTTCTTCTTGCTTCGTTACTTCTTGGTCAGCAGTTACCTTACTATGCTGGGACAAATACACAATTGCACCCAAAATTAAGATTGCTGGCACCAAAATTGCCGAATCCTGCAACCACGGCACAAAAATGCCCGAAACAAATGCGCCAACCATAAAACTGCCCACCACAATACCAGTATCAGCAGCCTTTTGTTTTGCAACCGTGTCATGCCGCATATAGCCAGTATACAAATTTTCTGCAGCCGTTCGAATATTTCCCGTCATCATCAAAGAAGTGAACGGTCCATCTTGTAACTTTCGAAACTCCTGTAATTGAGCTGCCGCCGTAATGGCTAGCAACATCACGGTAATCACATCTGGTGCATTACTACTGATCATGGCCACCAAAACCATCAAAGCAAACTCATAGATTAAAACAAAGTAGGCCCGTTTTAAATAGTTTCGCTTAAAGTAATGCTGGACGTGCCGAATAAATACGGTACCCAGTCCAAATGCAATAATCGCAATTAAATAGTAATCGAATTTTGCAAAATGACCCTTACTCAAACTGACTCCCATTAAAATTAGGTTTCCAGTTTGGAGCCCAGCAAACACACCGCCATGTTCTAAGTATGTGTACGCATCTAAGCCCCCAGCAATGGCTGCTAAAAATGCGCCGAAATATAGTTGCTGGTAGGCAGGATAAGCTTGTCTCCTCAAAAAAATGGTCCCCTTTCTCTCTTATGTTTAAATCCTTTTGAATTCATGAAAATTGATCAACATATTTCAGTGTAGCATGAACCGCATTCAGACTAAAATAATTATTTAAGACGTTAATTATTCTTTAAAAATTGTATAATTGGATGAAACCGTTTTATAACCACTAAATATCGAAATGAGGTTCAGTCATGCACAAAAAATACACTTGGCGAACAGCCGAAAAAACAATTTATCCAATCAAAAAAGCACCTTCAATTGCCACCCTACCAACACAAACCTTCATCACAATTTCTGGTTCCGGAAACCCAAATAGTGACGCATTTGGCAGAAAAATTGCCGCTTTATATGCCGTTAGCTACGCAATTAGAATGGCACCAAAAAAAGGCATCCACTTTCCTGGCTCCTTTGAATATACCGTTTACACCTTGGAAGGCTTTTGGACGTTACCAGAAAATTATCACAGTAACGAGTTAGATAAAAATCAGCTGGTTTATCAAATTATGATTAAACAACCTAACTTCATCACACCAGCTGTTTTTGACCAAGCGCTAAATTTGGCAAAACCCAAAATTGATTCCGAGCTATTTAGTCAACTTTCTTTAGAAACTAAACAAGAAAAGACAGTTGGGATGATCTTACACGTTGGCTCTTTTGATGACGAACCTGCTAGTTTTGCGAAGCTGGCACAGTTTTTGGATGAGCAAGGTTACAAGCGCACTAGTAAAGCTCATAAAGAGATTTATCTTTCTGATTTTAGAAAAGTAATTGAGGATAAACGTAAAACGATTCTACGAGTATCTATGACGAAAAAATAAAAAAGTGAAACAAAACTCGTCTCACTTTTATCGTCATTTAAACGATTTAAGAACCATCCTATAAAATTTCATCACTAATTTTTTGGAACGCAAACTCACAGCAGGCTTCACGAAATTCGTTTCGTTTGAGTTCAGGTTGATGTAAATCATATGCATCAGTCTGGCCTTGAAAACTAATCCCAATCCAGGCAGTTCCAGCCTTTTCGCCCTCAAGTCCAGTTGGCCCTGCTGCTCCCGTAAATGAAACGGCAAGATCAGTATTGAGGGCTTTTTGCGCACCTTGTGCCATAGCAACAGCTACCTCAAAACTAACAACGCCATACTGCTGAATAAGTGATGCCGGCACATTTAGAAGTTGTGTTTTAACTGCATCCGAATAGGTCACAAATCCACCTGTAAAAATATCAGAGCTCCCCGGAACGGATGTGATTTCTGATTGAAATAATCCGCCAGTTAGGCTTTCTGCCGCTGTAATTGAAATGTTTTTTTCAATTAAACTTTTTACCACATAATTAACTAATTTAGCGTTCATGAATGATCATCCCTTTTAGTCCTTTTGATTTCAGTTTACCTTTCTGCTCCAGAATTACCACCATAAAAATCAAAAACGTTGTCATCCAACATCAGGGAAGGCAACGTTTTTAAATAATTACTTTTTAATTCGAATATTTTCTTCATGTACCGCCTGTACAACCGGATGTTTCGCAAAATAATCACTAATCAATTCGGTCATATCAATTTGAACTTCACGCACAATTTTACTTGCGGCAAACATCTGATAATCACCGCCACCAATCCCGCGATATTGATTTAACGTCACTTCCAGTTTCTGATCGTCGTGCACCGGTTTGCCATGATAACTTAACGCAATTACCCGCTGTTTTTCTGGTTTATTTAAATCAAACGCATAATTAATGCCGCTATAGATATCGTAATTATACAATTGTAGCTTGGGTTCCCGGAACTTAGCTGAAACTGCGACCTGACCTTTTGAATCAACCATGAAGAAGCTCGCACACCTTTCCAGCGCTCGTTTCAAATCGGTACCCGTAATTTTTAAAACCACCAGCGTATTTGGATAAACGTAGCTATTCACGATATTACGCATCGTGACGGTCGGATCATAACCCAACACTTCATCATTAAACAAAGACGTTGCTGATAAATCAGTATGGGTTGCTGCCATTTGAACCTGATTAATAAAACTCAAGTAAGGATGACCATGCAGACGAGCCGTCATAGGATCCGTAATTTTCATATTACCGATAACTTCTCCCATTGGCGCATCAAGCCAATCTTCAACGTCGTCTTGTAAATCAGAAGTTAGGTTTTCAAACTTTGCGGCTGGTTGCACATCGGCCACAAAAATTAGATGGGCATCTTGTGTTTGAACCTGGTGCTGAGCATTCAAATTCAATTCAATTGCTCCAACAAATTTACCTTTTTCGCCTGGTTGGGTTGTCGGCACACCCTGGCAAATGGTGGCGATTTCTCGATGTTGGTGCCCTGTCACTAATGCATCAATTCCGGCCACTTCTTTCAATAATTGGTAGCCCTCGTTTTCTCCTGTAAGCCGTTCACTAGGTTTACCAGTTTCCAAATCACACTCAAAGCCACCATGATAGGCCACAATCACGATATCGACTTGTTCTCGCAATATGGGAACCCATTTTTTGGCAGCCTTAATTGCTGATTCAAAACACCAACCTGCAATGTGATCCGCTTGCTCCCAATGAGGAATATATTGCGTTGTTAATCCTAAAATACCTACTTTTAATCCGTGATGTTCCAGAATTTTATACGGGGCATCAATGACGCCATCGCCGGGATTCTCTTTCAAATTAGCAGCCAAAATGGGATAACGACGCCCAGTTTCACACTGCTGTAGATACGCCATGCCATAATTGAATTCATGATTCCCCAAAATACCTGCGTCGTAACCCACTGCATTCGTCAGTCGGGTATAGATAGACCGCCATTTAGCCTGCTTTTTTGCAGTGAAATAGGTTAACGGTGAGCCTTGAATAAAGTCGCCATTTTCAATGGTGATCACCCATTCGTCAGCCGCGGCTTGTTGTTTAATTTGCTCAATTTTAGTCGCTACTTTTAAAAAACCATATTCTTCATGATCGGTGCGCTGACTATAGTTTGTAGGATAGAGGTAGCCATGTACATCACTTGTTGATAAAATTGTGAGTTTCATTGCCTACACCAGCCGTTTCCGAAGTGTTCCTGAAATAAAATCGATCAAGGTGACCGTAATGATAATACCCAGTAAAATAATCCCCACTCGTGACCAAGTCCGCGTTTGGATGGCGAAAAGAAGTGGTGTGCCAATTCCACCAGCCCCAACCATCCCTAAAATAGAAGCTGATCGTACCGCAATTTCAAATCGGTACAAAGTGTATGATAAAAACTCTGGTAAAACCGTTGGCAAAGTTGCAAATACCAATGTCTGTGAACGATTGCCACCGCTACTCATGAGGGCTTCACTAGGTCCAAAATCCATATTTTCAATCGATTCACTAAACAGCTTTCCTAACATCCCAATGGAGTGAATGCTGACGGCCAAAACACCAGCAAACGACCCCGGCCCAACTGCTTTAATAAACATGATAGCCAAGACGATTTCGGGAAAAGTCCGAATCAAAGTCAGGACTAGTTTGCCTGAAGTTGACCGAATGTGAAACCGTGGCTTACCTGTCCGAGCCGCCCAAAAAGCAAACGGCACACTCAAGATGGCCGAAATAAAAGTCCCTAAAAACGCCATTGCAATAGTTTGCAAAATCAGGCTTACCAGATCTTCGCCACTGCCATCATAGACGTACTTCCAATCTGGATGAAAAATCCCATAGGCAATTGAACGGGAAACTTCACCCGCAGAATCTTTAATCCCAGTAAATTGCACACCAGTAATACCCCAAATATAAATCACGGCAATGATCACCAACCAAAACAACCATTTATACCGTTTAGACCGCAACGATGTCTGACTCACTGTTAGTTGTTTCATAGTAATCGCTCCCTCAACGTATTGCTGACGCCATCAATAATTAGAACCACAACTAAGATTCCTAAAATAATGATCGCCGTTTGGCCATAAGCAAACTGATCTAAGGATCGTTGTAGATACACCCCAATCCCGCCGGCACCTAAGTAACCAAGGACGGTTGAAGCCCGCACATTAATTTCAAACGTATACAAGAAATAACTTACAAAATAGTTAAATACTTGAGGAATGACTGCAAACACAACCAACTGTGTTTTGTTGGCACCCGCCGCCTGTAGTGCTTCTAAGGGTCCCTCATCAATCGTTTCAATTGCTTCATAAAATAGTTTGGAAATCATCCCAAAGGAGAAGATGGCTAGTGTAAACACACCGGCAACGGGACCAATTCCGACAATGGCCACAAACAATGCAGCCAACATCAAATCCGGTAACGTCCGTACTAAATTTAAAATAAACCGAATAATGCCACGGAGAAATTTATTTTTCACGATGTTCCGGGCTGCTAAAACCGAAAATGGAATGGCAACTAGGGTTCCCACTGTGGTCCCGATCAACGCCATTTGGATGGTTTCTAAGATGGGTTGCACCACCAAACTTGTGTACTGCCAATCTGGTTTAGCCATTTGCTGCAAAAGCACAACGAACTGACCAAAATTTGCAAAAAACATGACAAAGTCAACGCCAGTCATCTTTGCGGTGCCAATAACTAATAGAACAAATAGCGTCAGCCAAGCAATCGTTTTAACATGATACTTCTGCGCAAAGGTTCGCGTTGGGACAATATTCATGCTTGCACCTCGCTTTTCTTTACAATACTGACAGGTTGATAAATGGCCTCCAAATCTTTTTCGGTCACTTTGCTGATGGGTTCGTCGTAAACAAGCTCACCATCACGCAACCCGATAATACGATCAGCAAAGCGCTTAGCCAAAGACACCGAATGCAAATTCACAATTACAGTAATATGAAACTCCTCATTTAATCGTTTTAAATCATCCATCACAGATTCAGTCGTCAGCGGATCCAGCGAGGCAATTGGTTCATCCGCCAAAACAATTTTAGGATCCTGCATAAACGCCCGGGCAATCGCAACCCGTTGTTGTTGACCACCCGATAATTCATCCGCCCGACTATAGAGTTTTTCACCAAGACCCACTCGTTGCAAAGCTTCAATCGCTTTTTGTTTATCTTCTTTTGAAAATAATCCCAACGTGCTCTTCCATGTGGAATAATACCCTACTCTTCCTGATAAAACGTTGCGTTGCACACTAGAACGTTTGACTAAATTAAAGTTTTGAAAAATCATGCCAATACTGCGCCGCAATCCCCGCAATTCTTTGCCTTTTAGATGCACAATCGATTCACCATCTACCCGAATGTCACCTGTTGAAATATCGTGCATCCGATTAATTGTGCGCATCAATGTACTTTTCCCGGCACCCGAAAGGCCCACGACGACGAGAAACTGGCCTTTAGGGATGGACAAGTTAATATCTTTCAAACCCAAGGTACCGTTCTGATAAGTTTTAGAAACATGTTTAAACTCGATTATTGGTTCGTCTGTCATATTCAGGATCCCTTTCGTTTATCCAAACTTGCAAGAAAAGGGAGTACGCACTCGGCGTCCCCCTTTCCTAAACTGAACTGTCTGCGAAGCCTATTTATTTAATTTCTTAGCTGTCTTGTCATATGCCCGAATTGCATTGTAGTCGCTATCCTTGGCAGTGACGTAGTTTTCATGTGAATAAACTGATGAAATGATTGCGTGGCCCTTCTTGGTCTTGGCAATTGCCTTAAAGGCTTTAGAAATCTTTTTATCCCACTTGCTACTCATATCACCACGAACAGTAATCGTATCGTTTGGAATACCCTTCGTTGTATAAATTGGCACAACCTTTTTCATGACATCTTTAGCATCTTTTTCAACAAGTAAACGGGCGCCTTGGAAGACAAAGGCTGCATCCGCATCGCCATTATAAACGGCCATGACACCTTGATCATGTCCCTTAACCTGAACCGTTTTAATGTTGTCCTTGTTAATATTGATACCATGTCGATAAAGTTCAACCGCTGGATAAATCCAACCTGCAGAAGAAGTGGTATCTTGAACCGCAATCTTCTTGCCCTTTAAATCCTTGATTGACTTAATGCCACTACCTTTGCGAACTAAAATCTGAGCTTTGTAAGTGTTGACCAACGTATTGGTAATCTGGTCATTAGGTTCCTTGTATCCGTATCGCTGAGCTTTCAACAAAACCTTTGCGTTATATTGTTTGTGAGCCAAAACGTATGCGTCTGGTGGCAAGAAACCAACATCAACCTTCTTAGAACCCATTGCTTCGACGATCGTATTGTAGTCTGTTGAAACGGAAACCTTAACTGGAATTCCGAGTTGTTTCTTTAACAAGCCTTCCAATGGTTTCGCCTTTGCTTCAATAGTGCTGGCATTTGAAGACGGAACAAACTGAACCGTCAACTTTTTCGGTGTATAGGATTTGCTGGCCGAACTACTTGAACTCTTCCCGCAAGCTCCCAAAACAAAAACAAGTGATAGTGCCCCAACAACTGTAGCCAATCGTTTAAACATTCGCATCAAAGTGTCTCCCCTTTTGATTGTATTTGACAAGTTCAGTGTATCTCATAGTCCGAACGATTTCAATAACATTTACAAAAATTGTTAAGTTTTCACCAAATTAAACTGTTTACATAACTTTCAGTACCATTCATTTATTTGAAAGCCGAATGAAAACACACCGAGAGAGCCAAATTGATCACATATCGCCATTTAGGGGGTAATTTGTCGTCAAAATCGGGACTACAATTTAATCTGATTCATCCAAAACCACTTATGGGTGTTGCTTTCATAGACAAAGCTTCTTCACTTATGGGGGTTGTAATGCCTGTTTCTAGGGCGCAAAAACGGAATGCCAAACAAGGCCGACCTATTTTTGCATAAAAAAGTCCCCTCAATCTAATTTGAGAGGAGGAATTATATTTATATCTCATTTGATTACAGTTTCCGAATCATATCAAGATGGGGAATACCAGTATCTAAATACACATCACTAGTCGCTTCGAATTCAAACGATTCGTAAAATTGCTGTAAATAAGCCTGGGCTTGAATTTTAATGGTCGTGATTTTAGGCATTTCCGCTTGAACCACCTGAATACCAGCCGTTAAGAGTTGGTAGCCATACCCATGTTTTCGAAACTTTGGATCAATTACCACGCGGCCAATCCGGATTGCTGTGGGGTCAGTTTCTGGAATTAACCGCAAATAACCCACTAAATTTCCAGTATCATCATGCATTTGCAAATGTTTAGAAACCAAATCTGCCTCATCGACTTCTGGATAGGCACAATTTTGTTCCACCACAAAAACATCGGTACGCAATTTATAAATTTTAAAGAGTTCCATATTCGTTAATTCTGAAAAAGCTTTGACTGTAACTTTCATTTTATGCTCCTCGACCGTTAGCTAGCTTTCATTGAACTTCAGTATTTCCTGCAATTGAAGTTCATTTATCATATTCCGACAATACCTGTTTTAAAAAGCGTTGATAGTTTTCGACAAAATCAGGTGGTCCAATTACCTTGATGTGAGAGCCGAAGCCCGCCAAATAGCGGTAACCAAATTCATGATAGGGCACGGTAATTTCCGCATAATAGTGCTGATTATCAATCTCACTGAGAACCTTGGCGCCATAGCGTTCCACAAATTGGTCGCGAACCGTCGCATCTATTTTAACTTTAATTGGAATGTTCGGAAACGGAAAATAAGTTTTAGCCAGCTGCCGCTTAGTCTTAAACTTCCGTTGCGTAAATTTCGTAGACAACTGTTTTACATTCGTAATTCGAGAAATTTTATACGTTAGGAATGCCTGCTTTTCCAGAACATAACCTTGTAAATACCAACGCGTTTCCTTGGCCTGTAACTGATAGGGCTCCACCGTTTGCCTTATTTTACTGCCGTCAACATCAATGTATGTAAATTTAACCAAATATTGTGACTTGATGGCGTGTTGAAGAGCGTCCATCATTTCTGCTATCTCGGTACGCCCTGACCACTGCTGAAACGAGATCGAGACGGACTTTTGTGTGATTTCATGAGGAATCATGCTTCGGATTTTCTCGAGTGTCGCTTTAATGTCATCATTCAACATGAGACTTTGAAAACCATTTAACGCAATCAAAATGTTTTCCAAATCTGTCACAGATAAAAGGCGTTTGTCGAACTTATAAGCTGGCATTAAGCCGTAGCCCCCATGACTGCCCCGCAACGCATAGACGGGAATGTTGGCCAGCGCCAGCGTATCCATATCTCGTAAAATGGTGCGTTTGGTCACTTTAAATAAATCTGCAAATTCCTGTGCAGAGATCACGTCGCGCTCTAACAACATCATCACTATCGCGATTAGTCGTTCAATTTTCATTTTATTTCCACCAATTTTCATTGATGACAGACACCTGTCACCTTTAATCCAGTATACTATCACTATATTAAAAAAAGGAGATCTTTTAAATGACTTTTGAAATCGTAAAATTACCGGAACAACTCTTTGCAGGAATCACAACGGTACTGCCCACGCCAGAATCCTTTGACGATATTTCGGCACTAAGTAAGGTAAAAGCTGAATATTTGGACAAATTCAAAAAAGATGCTGCAAAGTTAAGTGGCGGTGCACAAGATGATAATATCTATGGCATTAACTTTAATGATGCTAATCAAAACTATCTAGTTGGTGTCAAAGTTACCAAAGTTCCCGCTGGAACAGCAAGCTTCTCCACTCCAGCAACAACCTTTGCAAAATTCACGACCAAAGCTACCGACCGTCCCCAGATTGATCAATTCATCGGTGCTGCTTATGGCGAACTGTCGCAATCCGCTAAATATGGAATTGGTGGTAACTACAACGTAGAGATTGTGAACAATTTTGTGAAAGATGCCGATACGTTTACGTTGCTTTTGCCGGCGATGGAAAAATAAAGTGACCATAATGAAAAGCGCCCTTCAAATATAAGGGCGCTCTTTTCATATATTGATTTTGGCACTCTTAAGAATACGTTTTTTGCACAATTAAAAGTTCATAAATCTCTTATCTAGATCGATTCGACAATAAAAGTCCTGCAAGCACTACAGTCAATATGTTTGACAACACTTGCAAACCACTGTTTGAGTTTCCTGAAACGTTCAAAATTAAGGAGACGATAGCCACCAGTATTGTAATTACGGCTAACCATTTAATTTTTTTACTCATAGCTCTTTCCCTCCTTTTATTAGTCACTTGTAAAACAAGTATTCATTAATAGTAATAGTTGCTTCCTTTGCTCTTAACTATATTGATTCGACACTCTTCTAAAACTCGTAAAATGGGATTGCCAGCTACGGAGCAGCTCTTAACTATATTGATTCGACACTCTTCTAAAACCGCCGGGACGCTGTTCAAGATAATTGCGGAGCTCTTAACTATATTGATTCGACACTCTTCTAAAACGGTGCGTAATAAGCAATTTATTCAAATTTCGCTCTTAACTATATTGATTCGACACTCTTCTAAAACTCACTGCTTGGGAAACCAGCCGACAAATCAGCTCTTAACTATATTGATTCGACACTCTTCTAAAACTAAGGACACAGGTATTGAGCAAGAAAAACAGCTCTTAACTATATTGATTCGACACTCTTCTAAAACTCACTGCTTGGGAAACCAGCCGACAAATCAGCTCTTAACTATATTGATTCGACACTCTTCTAAAACACTAGACCTTCATCTAATCGAACGCCCTCGGCTCTTAACTATATTGATTCGACACTCTTCTAAAACTACGTATCAACTAGAAAACGTCCTGATAACGCTCTTAACTATATTGATTCGACACTCTTCTAAAACGTATTCAGCCACCGGTAGCATCAAAGAACAGCTCTTAACTATATTGATTCGACACTCTTCTAAAACGCTTGTAGTTGGTTGCATAGTAGCTGATTGGCTCTTAACTATATTGATTCGACACTCTTCTAAAACGTCCGAAGTTGGTTCTGGATTCTTTAAGCTGCTCTTAACTATATTGATTCGACACTCTTCTAAAACGCTGTTTATTATCAACAGTGCCAGAAGCACGCTCTTAACTATATTGATTCGACACTCTTCTAAAACTAGCGCTAGCTGTGTGCGAGTTGTTTTTTTGCTCTTAACTATATTGATTCGACACTCTTCTAAAACCCGTAGTATTACCAGTTAGTGTTTCACGTTGCTCTTAACTATATTGATTCGACACTCTTCTAAAACAAATTACCCAGCTGATTTGATAAATCTTGAGCTCTTAACTATATTGATTCGACACTCTTCTAAAACTATGGCAAAATGGAAGAAAGATGTTGCTGAGCTCTTAACTATATTGATTCGACACTCTTCTAAAACAAAAATTTGATACGCTTGAAGGAGCAAGAGGCTCTTAACTATATTGATTCGACACTCTTCTAAAACATAATTAAGTGAGAGTATTGGCATGCCTAAGCTCTTAACTATATTGATTCGACACTCTTCTAAAACATAACTTTGTGTGTTCAATTTTTCAATCGCGCTCTTAACTATATTGATTCGACACTCTTCTAAAACGGAAGCCGCTAAGGACATCCCTAACTGGAAGCTCTTAACTATATTGATTCGACACTCTTCTAAAACCGCCGGGTGTCTTAAAGTAAGCGAACAGTGGCTCTTAACTATATTGATTCGACACTCTTCTAAAACCGTTTTTTTATAATGCTATTCTCATAGTATCTAGTACCGCCAATCAACAAAATCCTGATCAACGTAGTAATAACGGCATTTATCAAATTCTTCATGATTATCCATTTCTGAGAATGAAATAAATAGGATATTCAAATCAAGTGACTTAATTAAACTCACCAATTCATCAAATTGGCTGACACTGAGATAATTTTTCACACTAGTCAAGACAAGTACTTTGGTTTCCTTTAATTCAGAAGCAGTTTTTAACACCGTTTCAATTATACCATATGGATCTTGCTTTAAAGCACTTACAAAGCTAACTTCACAGTACTTTACCAACTTAATCGGATCAAATTCGTCGTTAACCTTAAGAGGTAAATCTAATGAAAATGTTGCATCAAAAATTAGTGATTTTAATTGACTATTGATTTCAGTTAGTTTTTGCCTAGAAGCATCATCCAATTTTGACACGATTTGCTTTTGCAATTGGCTTTGGTACATCTTATTTAAGTCTACGTCAACAAATGCATCCCCAATCCATTGAATGGCTTTTTCACATTCTTCAATTTCAAAATTATCATCACTAATTTTTACTGAATCAGTATATCCGCGCAATCCTGAAACCAAATCTGTGTAAACCTTTTGATTACTGGTCTCAATCAAAGTTGGTTTATTCGTATTAATAACAATTGGTTTAAACGGAAAATATGTAAGATTCATATAATGATGGTCCTTTCAGCTGAATTACGTACATCTTGCTTGGGTTCACCTACAATAAAGTTCATACTATTATATTGTTTTTCAGTTACCATTAGACTCTGAATCAACCCATCTGCCGGTGCATAAGTGGCAATTCTTTTTTCCATTAAATGGGCACTCTTTTTATCCACACATACGCGTACATATATTGAAAATTGCACCATCAAAAACCCTTCATTCAGCAATGCCTTTCGGAATTTTCGATAATTTCGTCGATCTTTACTCGTTTCAACCGGTAAATCAAACATTACCATTAATCGCATTATTCGATACCTCACTAATCTCCACCTCAATTTTTATTTTGTCAGTCTCTTCACTTAAATACTTTAAACAGTTGAGTACATGCTTAGAAATAGCATTCCTCATAATAGTATTCTGTCCGTTATATTTCATCTGTAAATCTAGCAAACCCACTAAGCCAAACTTAATATCTGGGGTAAAATCGTTAAATTTCTTTTGTTTAACCCACCAATCAATTATTGGCCTAAAAGGTTCCATCAAATCAGAGCCTAAATTAAAGTTGTTTTCTTGACTATGATGATGAATCCCTAATTGGGTTATATAACCATTTGCAACAATTTCTCGATTAACGGCAGATAAAATGATAGCATATCCATAATTTAAAGCTGCGTTCGTCGGGCTAAAATCTCGTCGGGATGCTTCATCTTCAAACAATAATGAAAAATATTTTCGAGCAACAACTGCTTCTCGATTTGTAACGTCATTCACCTCTAACTTCGAAAGCTCATCCTTTAACTCCTGGGATTCAATGCCCAAGGAATCTACCACAAAAATTTGATTAGCAATTTTTTGAACGACAATCTTAGTCCACAAATCTGTCTTTCGTTTCTCAGACCAGTTAAATTGCGTGTTTAGCAACTGCGGATCACGATTATTTGGATAATAATCTACCGTCTCCGTAACAGGTTGTCCACTGTTATCCGTAAAAATCACTTTACTTTGATGCTTGGCTAATTCACTAATTACAGCACTAGTAATTACCGCCCGCGTTGTACTAACCAGTAGAATCTGAATATCACTCACTGGAATTTGATTAATACTATCTGCCGTTTGAACGACCACACAATGTCCTGAATAGGAAATCTTTGCGTGTTGTGTAACCACAACTGTTCGCCATCCCATATAAAATTCCTCCTTGTTTTGAAAGCGTTAATATGATATTATGCAATTGTTAAGTTCGACACACTTAATATTTTAACTATATTGATTTGACGCTCTGGGTTAAAATCAAACAAAGCTTTATGCTGAGTTTTATCTTTTGAGTCCGCTATCGGACCATACATAATTTTATTAAGAAAAGCTATTGAAGGTTATTAAACCGACAATAGCTTTTCTTTTTACTTAATTTTATTCAATTGTACTCGCCGTTCAAATAAATCTGTTGGCGACTGATAAATTAGTTGAGCATTCTCACTTAATGCAATACCTGTTGGCTGTTGCATAAATCCAAATGGAGATTTAATACCTAAAATCTTCAAATCTGTCATTGTTGCATTAGCGTGTAATCCCTGTAACATCCTGTTGATAACCTCTTTTTTCCCTATTTTAGTTAGTTTTCCATTCTTAAATTCATTTGATATTGGTAAATTTTCAAATGTTGATTTACCTTCCGCAACTTTTTCTCTAAAGCCACGATTATCATATAGTGGAAAATATTTTTTCATGGCAATTATAATTTCATCACACACATCGTCCAATTTATAACTTTCTTGTTTATCACTGTTTTCTCCCTTTCGATAAACATTATTTATCACTTTAAGTGCACCTTCTGACAACACTAATTGTTGTGCATTATACGGGTACGTATCACTCCCGATCATAAACAATTTATCATCGTCTTCGACTAACTGCTGGTACTTCACCCTAGGAATAACGATTTCAAATTTACTTACAGTTTCAGAAATCTCACCAGTTTTGTTGTTTTTCTTCAGTTGGGTAAATTGAGGTTTAAGTACGTCATATAACCGATTTAGTTCCTCTTGAGATCCATGTTCAATACCTGCTAATTGAACTAAAGCAGAAGTCGGTACCCCCACAACTTTATATGCAATTTTCTTACCCTTGATCACTTTAACAATCGCCATGTAGGCAAATGTTTTACCAGTATATCCACCATAAATTTCGGTCGGTTTATTAGCTTTAATTGGGATTAATTTCTTAGAACCTTGTCCACTAGCCTTATCATCACTGGCTTTATACACGGTTTGATTATAAAGTGCCCCACGCCGTTCACTCACTTCATGCGAAATCAGAATCTTTTTGTATGCAAACAAGTGACGAATGTAATCAAGATCATTCGTTTTGTGCCATATTTTTTTACCATTCTTATCTGCAATCTGATCACTATGTTTCAAATCGTAGATAAAGTTAAACCGTCTCATCTTTGTATCTTTTTGACTAAACTTCTTGAAATCTCCATAAACAAAGTATGACTGCAACTTAGGATAACGTTCCAACAAGTAGTTGCCAATAAACGCCGCTAAATAGGCATCAAACGCATGGTGATAATCATTCACATCCCGATTTTTCAGTAATTCAAAGTCTTCACGCATCTGATGGGAAAGGTCCGCCTTTACTGAAACAATTTGGGTATCTTCTGTATATTCATCAGCCAAAATATTAACAGCTAACTTAATTACCTGTCGAGTTTCAACCAATTGCCGATTGATAAAGCCATTTTCAGTATGGGCATTAATATTCTCAGGATTCATGGTTAAATTTCGATACTTAGCTTTTGAAATTAACCCCTGTTCTCTCATTAATTCCCAGGTTGATCGCATCTTAGCACCAAAAAGCTCACTAGGAACGGCATCCGATTTTCGTCTGTTTCCCTCAGCATCAGTTAACACACGATTATTTAATGAATCATCCTTAACAAAGGCCTGTGGCAAAATATGATCAATATCATAGCTTGAAAGGCGATCTATATTAATTGGTTCGCCATTATAAATATCACGACCTCCCTGCATGAAGTACAGGAATAATCGATCTTTAAAATCTCGTTTATCGTTAATGGCATCTTTTAGCTCTTGACGAACACCGGCGTCTACCAAGAGGTCACTGGTCACTTTATCATATGCTGCTTCAATCTGATGCTGACGTTGAATGGAACGTCGAGGGTTACGTTCCTCTCCACGCGCAAATTCTACATGAATTTTAGCGGGTGCTTGCCCATGCATCGCGTTTTGGATATCATGAACAACTAATAAAATTTGTCGAATTGCTTTTTTGTTTTGTGGAGAAGTATATAAATCGTTAATAACATCCTGTGAATTATTCTTGCCAAGCATCCCTTGATTAGCATTTTTTACAAGTTCAGCGAAATCTGGATCTGCTTGAATTTGCATAAAGTTTTCGTTCGTAATCCACAAAATGTCTAAAATACTACGATGATCCGAGTTTCTTAGACCACTAAGTAGTTTCTTTGATAAGCGACCCCAACCTTGATAACGTTTAGTCGCTAATTTTTCTTTTTGACTATCCGTTAGCCAAGTCAACTCATCTAGTTTGGCCCGGTAAATCTTTTTATCTTCAAAAATTGTCGACCACTCAATAATCTTTTCCAAATCGTCTTGTTTATCATTGGCATCAACAACCTCTGCACCCAAAATTCCATGCAAATCATGATAAGCACTTAGTCCACTATTAAATCGTTTTTCATCAGCTAAACCGTCAATTCTCGGGCGTTTATCATAGCCACCAGTAGCTACTAAATACTCCTGCAAATGCTTAATCGTGACATTTTTAAACTTTTTAAACAAATCATTAAAAATCTGTTGCTTGAGTTCGATCGAAATTGGCTTACGATCAATTCGAATTTTATTGAGTTCGTTTAACACTTCAAATCTTTGATATAACAAACTCTGTGCCGGTAGCACATCTTCACCCAATAAATAGGTATCAGTAGTTGTCATCCGTTTGATAAACTGGTTTGCACTAGCCATCCGGTCCACTTTTTGATCGAAGTTCCAAGGTGTAATATTTCCTGGTTCTTTTCGTTTCATCCATGCAAAACTAGCACCAGACTGTTTTTCCTGATCTTCGGCAGTAATCATTGGGCCAACATAATAAGGCACACGGAAAGTGACCAACTCATCCAACTTATATTTAGCAACCCCGCGGCGTGTCTCATTTGGATTTTCCTCAGCTAACCAAGGATAGTATTCCTTTTGATTTTCAACGATCTGATCCAGCTCCTGTTGTTGCAGTTGATGCGGAATTGAACCATTCGCTTTGGTGCGTTGCTTAGGCATAAATTCATCTTGATCCATCACATCTTGAATTTTCTGTGCTTCGGCTGAATCATCCAAGTTACCTTGAATTTGTTTATAGAAATCATCCCTAGTTAAAACTTTTCCCTTTACACCATCAATATAGCCGTCATATGCAGCACGAAGATTCTTAGCTTTCTTCGTATCAGTCATATTATTAATCAAATCTTTCAATAATTTCAAATGTGTCTTATGCGAATTATATTTTTCTACCATTGATTGTGATAAAGTATGATTTTCTGGCACAATTGCCGCCAAAGTGATCCCGGAGTATAGACTACGCAAAATTTCAATAATTTCACGGCCATCGTCTGTCATCTGACCATCAACCTTGGCCAATTCATCATCAATCGTTTCTGAATCAAATGTTAAGGACCAATCTTTAGCGGCTTCCTTGTCAACTTCAACGTTGGTAATCACATTTAATTTGGCTTTATTACCAACTGCAGCTTTCAGGATTTCGGTTGCAATGGCTTTGTTACGTTTTTCAATTTCTTTTTCTTCAGAACTTTGATACACATCCCCAGTCAAAGTTCGTTGCCGATCAGCCTTACTCCGCTTGTTATCAATCAATATTTCTTTGATATGATCCAAATTATCCGTTCTAAGTGCAAACGGATCATCAGTTAAAACGCGTTGATAAATTTCATTTAGAGCATCAAATTTGCCCTCCAAATTCAATTTACCAACAGTAAAATTACTGGCAGAAGCTGCATTTAAAAAATGCCCACGAAACTTCACAATATGATGGATCGCCAAATAAATCTCACGAACATCAAATTTACGATGTTCTGTCATGAGCGCATGACGTAAATGATAGATTGTAGGATACTTTTCATAAAATTTTTGATCCGATTGATCGTTAAACAAAATATCTCCTGAGTAGTGCTTGTTAGCATCCTTCGGTGACAAATTTGATTCTTTCAATCGCATAAAGAATGCTTCATCCACAGGATTTATGTACGGTTCAAAAATCTCCCGCAATAATCGTAAACGCCAACGACGGCGACTTAAGCGACGGCGTGTTGTTCTGAAACTACGTCGATCCGCAGCTGGTTGCCCTTCAGAAAATAAACGCACACCAATTGCATTTTTTCCTTTCACGCGCATGACACGGTTATTTTCATCCACGACTGCAAAACCAATTGAACTGGTTCCGATATCTAGGCCGATACTATATTTCTTATTTTCCATAATTTTCACTCCTACTTATTACTTCACTGTTACTATGATTATATAATACCTTTTCTTATAGCGCTTTCACATACCTTTCAAGAAACTTTTTAACTTCTACCTTATCCTACTAAAACCATTCTTTTTCCAGCCAATATCCTGTATAATAAATGTAAACGAATACAGTCACCAACAAGGGAGTTGTGACCTATGTTACAAGTGAAAAACTTAAACAAATCGTTCGGCCAAATGCAGGCCGTTGTCGATGAAAGCTTCACCGTTAATGACGGTGAAATTCTTGGTTTGATTGGTCAAAATGGCGCTGGTAAAACCACCACGTTTCGTATGATTCTGGACTTGCTCAAGCCCGATTCAGGTTCTGTATTTTGGAACGGCCATCCTTTCACTCGCAAGGATCAAGACATCGTTGGCTTCTTGCCCGAAGAACGCGGTTTATATCTTAAAATGACTGTCGAAGAACAAGTCATCTATTTTGCAGAGTTGCGCGGTCAAAAACCAGCTGTGACTAAACAAAAACTAAATGATTGGATGCAACGTTTTGCCGTCAAAGGTAAACGCACCGACAAAATTAAAGATTTATCTAAAGGAAACCAGCAAAAGGTGCAGCTAATTGCTACGCTCATTCATGATCCCAAACTGGTCATCTTAGATGAACCATTTAGTGGTCTCGATCCGGTGAATGCCAGTCTTCTCGAAGACGGTATCGAACGGCTCAAAGCACAAGGTTCCGCTATTATCTTTTCTTCACATGATATGGGGAACGTTGAAAAAATTAGCGATAAACTTTTGATGCTCCGCCAAGGCGAAACAGTTTTAAATGGCGTAACCAATGAAATTCGAGAAAGTTTTGGTGACACGCGTATTTTTCTTCAATCTCCTCTCACCGAAACCGACCTCTTGGCAATTGACGGCGTGACTAACGTTAAGAAGTATCAAGCTGGCTTCGAATTGCAACTAGCCAATCCTGAAGTCGGTAAAACGGTCTTTGCGCAGGCAACTAAAAATGGATACGTTCGTGAGTTTTCGCAGCAGCCACCATCTCTTGATGAAATTTTCCGAATGAAAGCGGGTGTGTCTAATGAATAAATTTTGGGTCGTTTGCAAACAAGTCATTCGCAAAAACATTAAAAGTCCCACTTACATCGTTTTGTTATTAATGCCCGTTATTTTATTAGGAACCATAGTTGGCATCGCCGCCATCAAGAATCACACTAGTGAAACACCACAAATTGCCATTGTGAGCAACAACGCGCCATTACGTTCGGCTTTGCTTAAAAGCAATACCAAGAAAGCATATAACGTCAGCAAATCAATCACCACAAAAAAGGCGGCTGAAACCAATTTAGCAAAGGAAAAATTGGACGGCTATTTAACCGTCACAGTCAAAGGTGGTCAGGTTTCTGCAATCTATAAATCACGGACGAATGGAAAAACGGTAGATACCACCAGTTTACAGAATTCATTAAATTCACTGAAAATGCAACAAACGGCGGCCCAATTAGGATTATCTGCTAAACAGCTAGCAAGCCTCTTTGCCCCCGCCAACTTTAAAACTCAGTCTGTTTCGTATACAAATGGAAAAGAAACGGCTCAAAAAGATAATCAACAGGCTGTCAACAGCATTTTAGCCATGGTGGTGACCATTCTAATTTATATTTTCATGGTCAGCTATGCGAGTCTGATTGCCCAAGAAGTGGCTACGGAAAAAGGTTCCCGAATCATGGAAATTCTGGTTAGTAGCGTCTCACCGCAAATTCAGTTTTTTGCTAAAGTCACTGGCATGTTTGTTCTCATTCTGTTACAAGTTTTAGTTACCGCAATCTGTGGTGTGTTTGGCCTGAAGTATCTGAGTGGTAATGTGCAATTCTTAAAAGATCTAGATTTGAGCCATGTTCAACCCAACATTATCATCATATTAGTGTTGTTCTTTATTTTGGGAATCACGTTATACACCATTTTGGCGGCCGGTTTAGGCGCGCTAGTTTCCCGATCAGATCAAGTCAGCCAGGCAGTTTCTCCACTGACTATGGTTGGCTTAGCTGCATACGGAGCTTCGTTTGTGGCCATGAATTCTAACACCGTTTTGATTAAAATCGGCTCATTTATTCCGTTTCTGTCCCAAAGCATCATGCCAGTGCGGTATGCGGTCGGCAATGCCACAATCATGGATGCCATAATTAGTTTGGTTATTTTAGCGGTTTCGATTGTGCTCGTCACTTGGTTTACGACCCGCTTGTATGCAAATCACGTTTTGGACTATTCTGATCAGAAAATTTGGAAACGTATTTTGAAACGCAATTAATAAGCTTTTTCGTTCCTATTTTGCGTAGTTTGACGTAAGGTTAAGTTAAATAAACACGAGGAGGTTCATGACTATGCAAGTTTCAGTACCGACATCAAATGGTTTATTACTCGATAAATATGGTAAATATGCGCCCAAAGAGGCCATCTATAATAAAAACCCGGCAATCTCTTTTCCGATTGAAATTACGGACATCCCTAAAGAAGCCAAAACAATTGCGCTAACCCTTTTGGATTTCGACTCTGTGCCCGTTTGTGGGTTTGCTTGGATTCACTGGATAGCCGCAAATATTCCTGCAGCATCCACCGTAGAAATTCCCGAGAATGCCAGTCAAAAGGGCGGCATCCAGATGATTCAAGGAAATAACAGTACGGCTGGTCCTTTAATTGGTGAAACAGATCCTTTAACTACCCAGCATTACATCGGACCGACCCCGCCGGACAAAACACATGATTACTGGCTGGATATTTATGCACTAGATAGTGAGCTAGATTTAAAAGAGGGTTTTTGGTTAAACGAGTTTTATCACGCCGCTAAACCTCATGTTATTGAAAGAAAACGAATTAGTATCCTTAGTCGGGCATAAAGATATTTAAATAGGCTTAGATCGCGTCAATCTGCGACTTAAGCCTATTTGTGTGCCTAAATTTAATCTTTGTTTAGTGGTTGTTGGCATTCAATTAAGGCCTTTAGATTTTCTTATCCAAAAGCCCGCAGAAAGTTCACACATTTTTAAGTTCGGTTTAATCTAGCCACCGCATACTTAGTATATTAATTCAAAGGAGCCATTCAAACTAATCGAATTTCGATGTAGTTCGCTGGACATCCTTTTGAAGATAAGATTTTGCAATCGCAAAATACCCATTACTGACAATAAGGAGCGATGAATATGTTATTGAATAATCAGAATCTATCAGTCTTAGAAGTTCAAGTGCTAGGTATTTACCAAGCAAAAATTGAAGTTAAAACGATTTCTGGTGAATGCCTTTTCGTCTATCCCACTCAGACTCAACGAGATGATCCTCTTTTTTGGACATCCCTAAAAGATATCATCAAAGCCAAACTATGGCTGCCAATCAACAAATCCTTACATCAATTAATTGATTCTGACTGGTTACTTCCGATGAACGCCTAATTAATCCTCGGATTGAAAATCTTCCTGAGCTTTGATCAACCTGTTCAAAAAGTTTTTCACCGTTTGAATATCTGCATCCGAAAAATCCGCAACAGCTGCAAGAGCTTCTTCTCGCAGCTGTTTGTGTAACTGCATGTGGGCTTGTGCTAATTTTTGCCCGGATGGAGTCAGTTTTAAATATACCGTTTTTTTATTTACCGCTTGATGGAATTTTTTCAACAATTCCAATTTTTCCAAATGATTGATTCTGCGCGATGTGCCACCTTGTGTAATTTGAATGGCGGCCACAACCTCACTCACCGTTTTTTCACCATCTAACAAAACATCCAAAATATCCAAATCATTATGCGTCAAATGATTTTTTTTCGGATCACCATCAATGGCCGCATGTTTAGCAACCCATGTTTCATGCTGATTATGTGTTTCTTTTGAACCAATTTGATGTAACAAAGCATCTATTTCTTTAAATTGTGATTCATTCATTGTTTTCACCTTCTGCTTATATATTACCAGTAATTTATAGTTGACAGCAAGAACTTTCGGGTTTATATTAAATACATTACTAGTAATATAAAAAGAAAAGGACTGATTATTTATGAAAGCATTAACGATTAAAAATTTTAAAACTGCTCCTGTTTTTTCACAGGATGTTCCTGAACCCACAACTGATGAAACGTTTGATACCTTGATCGATGTATTGGCTGCTCCAATCGAAAACTTTGATAAAGCCAACGCCGCTGGTCGTCACTATTCAAGCACTTATTGGCATCCCGCGTTTCCAAGTATCCCCGGTGCTAGTGGCATTGGCCGTCGGGTCGATAACGGTAAACTGGTTGCTTTCCCAGCACGAACTTTAAAACCGCAATTTGGCTCATATGCCCAACGAACAGTCGCCAACTCCAAATTATTATTGGAAATTCCCGAAAGTACTGATGTTTATGTAAGTACTGCCGCTGCGTCTTCGCTTTTAACAATTGTTGCCCCACTTAAATTTAGTTTGGATATGCAACCCGGTGACACTGTTTTGATCAACGGCGCAACTGGGTTTGCGGGACAATTAGCCATTTAGGTTGCCAAAAGTCTTGGTGCTAGTGAGATTATCGGAACCGGCCGTAATCCAGAGCGATTAGCAGGCCTAAAAGCTTTAGGTGCCACTCAAACCATTTCACTGGCTAAAGATGATAAAACAATCATGCAAAATCTCGATAACTTATCTGTTAAAGGTAACTTGATTATCCTCGATTACTTATGGGGTCATCCCATCGAACTCATTTTACACGCAATTATTCCAAATAGTTTAGCTATGAAACGTGCCACTACGCTAGTTTCAATTGGCTCCATTGCTGGATCAGAAATCAGTTTACCTTCGAAAGCAATTCGGACTTCTGGACTTCAAATTATTGGTATGCAAACTCCTAAAGTCATGGCCAACCAACAAGCAGTTTATAAGGCTGTTTGGGGTTTGATCAACTCCGGTAAAATTAAATCAGATATCAAAACGATTTCTTTAGAAGAAGCTGCTACTCAGATCGACTGGCAAAAACCAGTTCCAAGTGGCGTTCGGACTGTAATTAAACTCTAGTTTTCAAAATGGCATCTCTTTGTTTAACGGTGTAAAATGGAGGCAAAATCAAGTCATTGAAGAGGGAAACTATGTCAGAACCATACTTTAATAAAATTACTGCCGCTGGATATCACCAGATTGAAAAAGAAATTGAAGATTGGAAAGCAAAACGGCCAACCTTGATTAAACATTTAGCCGAAGCTAGTGCCCTCGGTGACCGATCCGAAAACGCCGAGTACACTTCTGCAAAACGGGATTTACGCCATCTTGAAAGCCGGCTCCATTTTCTAACCAAACAATTACAATACTCAAAGATCGTCACCCCCACTGACAATCAGATTGTAGAAATTGGTAAGTACGTTTCCATTGAATTTGTGGACGATCACGATCAAGTGACCTATCAGATTGTAGGAAAACAAGAGGCTGATATTAAAACTAACAAAGTTTCACTGGATTCACCGCTTGGTTCTGCTCTGATGGGCATGACCCTTGGTGATGTTGTGACAGTTCAAGCACCAAATGCCAGCTATCAGGTTAAGGTTTTAGACGTGAAATTATAAATTTGGGTAAATTAAAACGCGATTGAGAAAGTGAAAATTTTCTTGATCGCGTTTTTAATTGATTAAATTTTTTTGACTTAGCTTTTATTAGATAGTTACTTGCAGCAAACGCAGTAAGATATCCAAAATTTATCATGTGTCATTCCAAGTTATTTAATCTTAACCTTGTGTAGAATTATGTGAATGTTCTGGAGCTGTATCTGGCATATTATTCAAAGTTGCCATATCTGCATCGCTAATTTCAAAATCGAGCTTAGCGTTGTTTTCAATATGGTCTTCCCCAACTGCCTTTGGTAATGGCAAAACACCATTTTGCAAGCAGAAACGTAATGCCATCTGGGCAACACTCACGTTATATTTACCGGCTAAAGCCACCATTTGATCGTTTTTCAACAACCCACCAGTTGCCAATGGGGAATAAGCTTCCACTAAAACGCCATTTTCTTTCGCAAAACTCGTGATCTTGGGTTCTGTATAGCCAACGTAATACTGAATTTGGTTGACCATTGGCTTTACCTTAGCGTCAGCGAACACATTTTTAAGATCGTGAACATTAAAATTAGAAACACCAATCGCTTTTACCCGACCGCTTGCATAAATATCCTGCATAGCACGCCAAACTTCAACATTACCCTCATCACAATCTTTACCGATCTGATTCCATGGCCATGGTGCGTGCACTAGGTATAGATCGACATAATCAATATCCAATTTTTTAAACGTGCTTTCAAAATCAGCCATTGCTTCATCGTATGTTTTACTCTGAGCGGGTAGTTTTGAGGTCACAAAGATCTGGTCACGAGGAATACCTGACTCCCGCACGGCACGACCCACATCGGCTTCGTTACCGTATGCTTTGGCAGTATCAACATGGCGATAACCCACTTTCAATGCGTTTAACACAGCTTGATAAGCTACATCCCCAGCTGGAGTTTGCCAAGTACCGAATCCTACTTTAGGAATCTTGACGCCGTTTGCTAATTCAAATGTATCTGTTAAAACTGACATGATTTACCCTCATTTCTAATAACTCAATTTAGGTCGCGAATGACCCACTAGGATAAATTGTACGCGTTTTCTTAACAGAGGTCGATTAATAAGGCTCAACCTGTTAAGATATAAGCAAATAGTTAGCTCTAAAAGGAAGTTTTTCAATGTCAAATAAATTTTATCAACGCTTGTTGGCGGTGGCCGTTTTGATGCTTGTTATCGGAATTATTCGGCCATTTTCACCTCAAATATTCAATACGATCTGCCTTATTTTAGGTGCCGTTTTAATTGGTCTAACCATTGTGATTGGCCAGAAGAAAAAATAAGGTAGATACCCGCCATTGCTATGAAACAAAGGTGTTTTAGCGTATGATGGTGGTAAAAGCGAGAGGAAGTGTCCATGATGGCCAGAATTATGAAAATGAATGCGCAACAAGCAAATACTTACCTCAATTGGCAGTATCCAGAACCGTATACATTTTATAATTTTCCACCTTCAGTTAGTCGCTCTGAGTTATTAAACGAATTGCTGATGAGTAATAGCGATTACTTTTCAATCTTAGATGAAAATGAGCAATTATTCGGAATTTACGAATATCAGTTTCACAATGGCGTCATGGAAATCGGCTTCGGAATTCGCCCTGAAGATACTGGAAAAGGCTACGGAGAACAATTTGTTCAACAATGCATTGCCTTTGGTCGTCAGCACTACCACTACTTTGGCAAAGTCACCTTGGAAGTGGCGGATTTTAATGAACGCGCCATTCACCTTTATAACAAAATGGGTTTCAAAAAGGTCAGCGAACGCGCTGCTAAACCATTTGGTATGCCGATAACCTTTATAAAAATGACCCTTAAACCATAAGACAGGTGAATATTAAGGCGAGATTGTTGTATGATGTTAAACATGACATGAGAACTCATTGTCTAAGTGCTTCATGCCATGTTTAGTTTTCAATCAATTGTTATTAAGCAAAAGTGAGGTGAAATAGTATTGAAACAACCACCAAAATGGCTTTATAAGGTCGTACAGTTCATGCAGGGCCGTTACGGAATCATGGACAGTTTGAATAAATTTTTGATTAGTTGTGGTTTGATCCTAATTTTCTTAACCATCTTTATCCACGCTGGTTGGCTCAATCTGTTGGGCCTGCTTTTTCTGATCGCTACTTATTGGCGCGTGTTTTCACGAAAAATCTACCAACGAGCTCGAGAAAACGGAAAATTTCAGCAATGGACAGCTTGGTTAACTAAACCGATAAGTCGCCGTTATCAGGAATGGCAGCAACGCAAACAATATCGCTTTTTCACCTGTAAAAACTGTCACCAACGCATTCGCATCCCTAAAGGAAAAGGAAAAATTCAAATTACCTGTCCGACATGTCGCCATCAATTTCGGGCACGTACTTAATTTGTGCCAATTAAAAACTAGAATCTTCCTTAATCAAAGTAAGGTGGATTCTAGTTTTTTGTGTAAATTAATTCTTCTTCCATAACCAGCTCAAAGATACAATTAAAGCTATCCATGCAGCTAGTTCTAACCAACTAAATTTCTTTTTTGTTGCTGTTAATCTGACATGATCTGTTTCTATTAGTTTCATTGAGACTTCCCTTTTTTTGATATTTCATGGTGCTTCATGTTGTCATCTTATCCTTTTTCCGCCGAGTCCTAGGACAACTCCGCAAATCAGGTTTAAATAATTAAGCAGGATTCCTGCGGGATTGCGATCCCGCCTCCATATCCATCTACTGCACTTTTCCGCCGAGCTTCAGGACAACTCAGAAGAACAGTCAGAAATTTCTAAGCATAATTCCTGCGGGATTGCGATCCCGCCTCCATATCCATCTACTGCACTTTTCCGCCGAGCTTCAGGACAACTCAGAAGAACAGTCAGAAGTTTCTAAGCATAATTCCTGCGGGATTGCGATCCCGCCTCCATATCCATCTACTGCACTTTTCCGCCGAGCTTCAGGACAACTCAGAAGAACAGTCAGAAGTTTCTAAGCATAATTCCTGCGGGATTGCAATCCCGCCTCCATATCCATCTACTGCACTTTTCCGCCGAGCTTCAGGACAACTCAGAAGAACAGTCAGAAGTTTCTAAGCATAATTCCTGCGGGATTGCAATCCCGCCTCCATTACGCTTAGAAACTTCTGACTCCCGTTCTTCTTCGTTCACTTTACTTCATTCACTTCTCTTAATTCAGGAATCGAATCCATCGCGCCCTCTTTTTGCACCGTCAATGACGACGCCAAATTTGCAAACTCAATCGTCTCATCCATATTACTCAAATCTGGCACCACCTTTGCCGCAATCGCACCAATAAACGTATCTCCCGCCGCCGTTGTATCCACCGGCGTAACTTTATGCGCAGGCACCAATCGACTCCTACCGTTCACACTGTAGAAAACACCATTTGATCCCAGTGTGATCACCACATTGGCAATTCCCATCTCTTGGAATCTCGCCGCAGCCTTTTGACAATCTGCTTCAGTTTCTACCTTTTGACCAGTCAATGTCGCCGCTTCCGTTTCATTTGGCGTAATCACATCCGTCAACTGAATCAATTCTTCCGGTAATTCAGGCAAAGCCGGTGCTGGATTCAAAATAGTTAACCGATCCACTTGTTTGGCCAATCTAAACGCCGCGATGACCGGCTCCAAATTTGTCTCCAATTGGGCAATCGTAATCTGTGAACGCTGAATATTCACCCGATCTGCATTAACAGCTTCCACTGAACCCAACTTATTAGCGCCACCCTCAACCATAATTGTGTTATGGCCATCTGGTTCCAGCATAATAAACGCCTGTCCAGTATTAGCGTCATTCAAAATTCGGATTCCGCTAATATCAATGCCTTCATTTTGACACTTATTTCGCAAAAGTTTTCCAGCGTCATCATCACCAACAGAACCAATGAAATGCACGGAAGCGCCTAAACGCTGAGCAGCCACAGCCTGATTGGCACCTTTTCCGCCCGCCGCCTGACTACTAGGTTTTAGTAAACTCAGTGTTTCTCCCTGCAAGGGGATGTGTGCAACCGGAATGTGAATATCCATATTCAAACTACCAACAACCGTCACATTATTTGCCATGGTTACTCCTTCTTTTTCTATATTAGAATCGATTTTATTTCTATCTAAGAGTATACAGAGCCTAATAACCATGTCAACATGGATTCTCAATTTCACTTGATTTGATAAGGACGGATATGGTCCGATTTAGACTGGTATTCATCCAATTTGGAAATTTTTCCCTCTGCATTCCACTGAATCACAGAAACTCCATCAAATTCGTAAGTCGTTTGTTCGTGAGCCTTAAAAAACCACTTTACAAAAGACTGGTTATCGACAGATTTAATTTCATCAATCTGCCATTCCAAAACGGTTTGCTTAGCTGACTCATTTTTAATCCATTGTTGAACTTCATCAAGCCCCACATACTGAGGCCCATAGCATTCCGTATAACAAATTTCCGGAGCAAAATACTCTGTCAGCTTGGAAAAGTCCTTTGTGATCCACATCTGAAAATATTCAGCAATAATTACTTCTCGTGTCATTTAGCCGATATCTCTTTTCGTTATTTTTCAACCGTATAAATTAAATGCTCATTCACAAATGTCAGCATCCCTTGTTTGCTCAATTCACGTCCATAACCAGAGTTCCGAACGCCACCAAAGGGCAATTCCGGTAAACTGGTCCAGCCATGGTTTACGAACGTCATTCCCGCTTTGATTTGACTTGCCACTTTTTCAGCATGTTTTAAGTCACTCGACATGACCACGCTTCCCAGTCCATATTGTGAGTTGTTCGCTAATTCGATGGCTTCTTTCTCAGAATGAACCCGATAAACGGTGGCAACCGGCCCAAACAATTCTTGATCAAAAATTGGGTTTTCAGACGTAATATCAGTTAAAATCGTTGGCATGAAAAATTGCCCATCTAAATCAACCGACTGATTACCATAAACAACGGTTGCCCCCGCCGCAACGGCTTCATCCACTTGTTTTTGTAGTTTGGTCTTTGCCTTTTCTGAAGACATTGGCGCCAAAGTTGTATCCCGGTTCATGGGATCGCCCATTTTAACTTGTGAAAAAGCTTTCGTTAGCTGCTTGATGAAATCATTATACAGCGAATCGAGGACAATAAACCGTTTTGAAGCCGTACAAGTTTGACCAGTATTGGCTAAACGCGCTGCCGGTGCAACTTCATATAATACGTCTTTATCCACGTCTTCTAAAACGATGAAGGCATCATTACCACCCAACTCCAACGTTGATTTTTTCAGATTCTCGCCCGCCGCTTTGGCAACTTCCTTACCTCCGCGTTCAGAACCGGTTAAAGCAACCCCTGTAATCCGTGGATCGGCAATTATTTCGCCAATTTGGTCGTAATCTAAGAATAGATTCATCAGACTGCCTTCAGGTGCACCAACTTCTTCCACAATCTGGGCAATTTTTCGAGCCGATCCCGGGACAATGGATGCATGTTTTAAGATCACTGGGTTTCCCACCATAAAGTTTGGTGCAAAAATTCGCATGACTTGATATAACGGAAAGTTCCATGGCTCACATGCCAAAATTGGTCCCAAAGCTTGTTTCAAAACATTTGCGCTCGCGCCAGTGGTTTCAATCTCAGTTGGTTCTAAAAATTCATCCGCATGGTCCGCAAAATAATCGGCAATTGACGCACACAAACTTACTTCTTCTTCTGATTCACCAATCAATTTACCCATTTCTTGAGTCATAATTTCCGCCATACTGGATTTTTGTGCTCGCAATTGATTGGCAACGGTGTGAAGAATCTCTGCTCGTTTGGAACGCGATTCACTCTCCCACGTGTGAGCAAGATCAGCAGCCATCTGCAAGGCAGATTCGATCTCTTTAGAAGATGCATTTTGATACTCGTTAAACGTTTCGTTCGTGTAGGGATTTACTGATTTATAGGTCATAGAATATTCTCCTTACCTTGTTTGAGTTAACAGCGTTTACAACCCTCATTATAACGAGCGCAAATTAGCTAATGCGAAATATTTGCACAACCAAATTTCAAATTCATAACGGATGAAAGCATTATTTTATTTACATCGGTCTATTCAAAATTAATAATTTTCCTAGCGTTTCATAAAATAAATAAATGAATAGTTAAAAGCAACCACACTTTAACGTTCGATTGTTACTTTTTTTGAGGAATTTTAATTTAATTTCAGTAACCACACAGAAGTGAAAACCCCCTAGATTTGGGGTATTACCTATACCAATAACTTTTTTTAATTAAATTTGCTTTAGAAAACGCTTGCAAAAAGAATACAAATATTTTAAACTAACCAACATAAGCTAGTCTTTAGCAATTGATTTCAAGGAGATGAAATAGATGAAAACATAATTGAAAAACATTATAAAACTGAGTAATTTGCCATTTAGAAAAATCAAAAAATTGAAAAAACTTTTTTCAGACTTGAAAAAGTTGCAAACATTTCAGCTATTATACTTACATTTTTACGTGACTTTATGAGTACTTAAAGAGTTTCTATCATAGACCAATTTTGATTTTGGTTTAGTTACGGTATCTTAAATTATCACATAACAATTCAGAAAAACGGCATAAACAAAAACTACTTAACCATTGGTCTGGTTTACTTTCATATTTTTGTTTATCAACCTTTTCATTTATATATAGGAGGAAAAAATATGGCTGACCAATCAGAATCATTCAAAGACAAATTTAGTAATGCTATCGGTATATTCTCCGGCTCACGTTTCGTACGAGCAATCATGGCTGCCGGCTATAGTGTTATCACTTTTTCTATTGTTGGTGCTATTTTCTTAATTTTAACTGTTTTACCACAGGCTTTTCCTATTCCTGGATTTGCGGCTTGGTATGCTGGTACAATCGGAAGATTCTCCAATATGTTCCAAGTAATTTATAATTCAACTATGGGTATTTTGGCATTGGTTTTTTCTGGGACCTTTACCTACACATACACCAAAATTTATCGTGATGAAGAAAGCCTTAACCTTGATCCATTAAATGGCTTAATGTTGTTCTTAATGGCAATGTTCATCACTGTTCCTCAATTAGTTTGGAAAAACGGTAGCATTCAGTTCGTTCAATCTTTAAATAAATTGAACGTTATCGGCGGTGGTTATGCCGTTTCTACAAGCGGTATCACTCGAATTGCTTCAGTTGGTATTTTTACTGGGTTAGTTGTTGGCTGGTTAACAGTTCAAATCTATCGTTTAACCATCAAACACAACTGGCAAATTAAAATGCCAGATTCAGTACCTGCCGGAGTTGCAAATTCATTTAGTGCTTTAATTCCAGGCTTCTGTGTAGCTTTTGTTGTTGGTGCAATCAACTTGGCTTTGATTATGGCCGGAACCGATATCTTTAAAGTCCTTTACATTCCATTTTCATTTATCAGTAACATCGCTGATACATGGTGGGGATTCCTAGTCATCATCTTCTTGATCCACCTTCTCTGGTGGTTCGGGATCCATGGTGCTACCATTATGAGTTCTTTCTATACACCAATCGTTTTGGCTAATATGGCCGCTAATGTTCACGGTGCTAACCACTTTTTCGCCGGTGATCCCATGAATGCCTTCGTTATCATTGGTGGTTCTGGTGCTACTTTAGGTATGGCAATTTGGTTAAGTTTTAGAGCTAAATCCGCTCAGCTTAGCAGTATTGGTAAGGTTGAACTGGTCCCAGCTATTTTCAACATTAACGAACCGATTTTATTTGGACTTCCAATTGTCTACAACGTCCAGTTAGCAGTGCCATTTATCTGTGCACCATTAGTATCCGGCATCGTTGGCTATTTCACAGTAACTTCTGGAATAGTCAAGAAAATTATTGTTCAGCAACCTTGGCCAACCCCGGTAGGCTTGAGTGGTTTCTTGGCCACTGCCAGTTGGCAAGGCGCCGTTCTATCAATCTTCTGTGCCTTCGTTGCCTTTCTTGTTTGGTACCCATTCATTCGTCATTATGACCGTACTTTGCTTAAGAAAGAGCAAGCCATAGCTGATGCTGAAAAATAAATTAAGTCAACTTTGTCTGTAAGTAGTTCAAAAATTTAGCTTTTAAAAAAACAATTCCGAATTGAGTTCAGCTATCAATTTGAGGTTGTTTTTTTTCAGCGCAAAACTTCTCAAATTGTTTTTCACAAATAAGATTGCTTTAATGCTACACTGAATGTAAGCGTCACCTTTAATTAAACAAAAAACGATGAAAGCGTGATTTTGTATGATTCAACACATTTTTTTAGACATGGATAATACTTTACTCAGCCCTGACGGATCAATCAGTGCTAAAAATATTTCGGTTATTAAAAATAGTCCTATTCCAGTCTCCTTGGTTTCGGCACGAGCACCATTTGAAATGCAGTTTGCCATTCACGACCTTGACTTGAATACCACTCAAGTTGCATTCAACGGGGGCTTAATTTACAAGCCTCAGCTTAAAGGCTACCAACAAATCTATTCACAAGCTATTAATCCTCAAACAGTTAAAAGAATAATGACAATTATTCATCAAAACTTTCCCGAAGTATCCTTAAACTGGTATTCTGATCACACTTGGTTCACAGATAAACATTGCCAAGAAACTGACGCCGAAACTGCGATCACTCATGAAAAGCCGGTTATTCAGAAAACCTCTGTCAATCTAACTCAAACAATCTATAAATTTATGGTTATGAGTTTTCAGCCGCCCTTATTTGATCGTTTACAAAAGTACTTAAAACAATTAAACTTACCAGATTTAAATGTGATGACTTCAGGGGATGCTTATATCGAAATCACCCCAACCAGTGCGACTAAGGCCAATGCAATTGCTCAAATTCAAAAAGAAGAACACTTGAAAATTGACCAATTGGCAGCCTTTGGCGACGGAGAAAACGATATTCCCATGTTTAAACACGTCGGTTTACCCATTGCGGTGGCAAATGCCAGTCAGGAAGTTAAACAGTACGCCAAATTTGTTTCGACCAGCAATCGCGAAGATGGTGTCGCAATTGGGATTGAACAACATATTTTAGCTAAGTAATCAAATCAGCACTTAAACTTGACTTTGTTGGTCGGCGTTTAAGTGCTTTTAGTTAATCTAAAAATCCATTGAAATCTCGGTTCGCATTTTTGGGCCAATTAATCTACAATTAAGTAAATAATTAAAGTGAGATGATATTTTTTATGACAAAACGTATTAAAGGTTCCTGTACCACAATTTTAGTCGGTAAAAAAGCTTCCATTGACGGTTCTACAATGATCGCCCGTAACGAGGACGGAGCCGGTCCACTTAATCCCCAAAAGTTTGTTGTGATTAAGCCTGAGGATCAACCTAAACACTACAAATCAGTTTTAAGCCCCGTTGAAATTGATTTACCTGAAAATCCATTGCGTTATACTTCGACTCCTGATGCCACAGATGGCCGCGGAATTTGGGCTGGTGCTGGTATTAACAGTGACAACGTCGCAATGACTGCAACTGAAACGATTACTTCAAACTCACGAATTTTGGGTGTTGATCCCCTTGTAGCCGATGGCATTGGCGAAGAGGATATCACAACCATTACACTTCCTTATATTCACTCCGCGCGTGAAGGTGTCAAACGGTTAGGTGCCCTTCTTGAAAAATATGGCACGTACGAAATGAATGCCATGGCTTTCTCCGACAAAGATGAAGTTTGGTATTTCGAATCAATCGCTGGGCATCACTGGGCAGCGATCCGCATCCCTGACGATGCCTATGTCATTGCGCCAAACCGTTTCAACATTGACCAATATGATTTCGATTCTGAAGACACTTTATTTGCAAGTGATTTACCAGAACTAATCGAGAAAAATCATTTAAACCCAGATCCTGACCAAGTTAACTTACGTCATATCTTTGGGAGTGCCACAATCAAGGATACTCGTTACAATAATCCGCGTGCTTGGTACGGCCAAAAGTATTTCAACCCTGAAATTGACCAATCCCCAATTGATCAGGACTTACCTTTCATCTGCCGAACTTCTAAAAAGATCAGTGTGGAAGATATGAAGTTTGTTTTGAGTTCACACTATCAAAACACACCATATGATCCTTACGGCACGGGTACTGAAGACGAAAAGAAACAGTTCCGGCCAATCGGTATCAACCGAAATCAGGAATTACACATCTTACAAATTCGTTCTGACGTTCCTGCAGAAATTGCTGGTGTTCATTGGTTAGCCTTTGGTCCTAATACGTTTAATGCACCAGTTCCATTCTACGCAAACGTTAATGACACACCTGATGCTTACCGTAAAACAACCGGTGAATGTGACCCAACTGCCATGTACTGGCTCACAAACGTTTTGGCATTGATGGGTGATAACAACTTCGGTTTGTATGAGGATCAGGAAAACTTGTTTGAAGAAAACACAGTTGCTGATTGTCGTCATCTTCAAATGGAAACTGATAAGGTTGCAACCCAACAGACTGACGTTTCAAAATACTTGGAGTCCGTTAACAACCAAATGTCAGATGTTGCAATGGCCTATGCCAACAAACTTCTCGGTCAAATGTTAGCTTTAGGCGAACCACAAATGAAATTACAATTCACTTTGAACGATTAAGTTTTTAAGACTTGTAAATTTAAAAAGCTGTGAAAAATTCATTTTTTCACGGCTTTTTTGGATAATTCTAACTTTTATGTATAGTTTTAAACAGCGATGGTTTAACGGAACCACAATCTGCATTCAAAAAAGGTGTATCCAATAAACGAATTAACCTTAGCTAACCTCGTTTATTGGATACACCTTTTTAGTTTAATACAAGTTTTTACTGTAATTTATTCGTTAGATCAGTTCTGACCAACAAAACATCACACTTGGCCACACGCACGACATAATCCGCTACAGAGCCAATCATTGCCCGTTGTAAAGCGCTCATTCCTGTTGCACCCATCATGATCAAATCGTCGCCAAACTTTTTAGGAGCCACCTCAGCAATGATCTTAGCTGCATTGCCAGATTCAATTGAAACTGACACATCATCAAAATTGTATTTTTCATGGATAGTTTGTTGTAACATTTCAACATATTCTTTGGTTCTTCGGTAGGTGATATCTAAATAATCTGTATTTGATCCCATGTGCCCATAAACATCTAAGAAACGGCTTGTTTGGATGATAGAAATAATATCTAAATGTGCCGAATTTCGTTTGGCAGTAAACACAGCTTTAGTCACAGCAAGTTCAGCATTTTTTGAGCCATCCACCGGAACCAGAATTCTATTGTATTGCATTGGGTTTACCTCTCACTTCAGTCTTCTAAGTTGATTATAATCAATATTAGCCTGTAGCGCTACCATTTGAGAAAAATTTATCCATCCCGTAAAAAAAGTCCCAGATGTAAACATTCATGCAGACCGGCAGATGTTTACATCTAGAACTTTCTTTTTAACATAATAAGATAAACGCATTAAATTAATATTAACTACCCATTGTGTCAGCTAACTCTTTAAACCACTTGGCGCTTTTTTTAATTTCGCGAGCTTGCGTATCAAAGTTCACGTAAAACAGGCCATAGCGTTTGTTATACCCGTTTGCCCAAGAAAATTGATCTTGCAACGACCAAACAAAGTACCCTTGAACATCAACACCTTCATTTCTTGCTTTGAGCAAGGCTTCTACATGTTGATCAATAAAATCAATTCGTGGTTCATCATCAATTTCTTCACCAATACCCTTGTATTCATCCTTATAACCAAGGCCATTTTCAGTAATATAGATTGTTTTACAATTCTTATAAGTTTTGCTAACCCATTTAAGCATGTCGTACAGACCTTTAGGATAAATATTCCAATCCCAATCGGTTGTAGGAATTTCTGGATTTTTAACATGCTGACCGACGCCTTTAAACTTAAACGAACTCGTACCTTTTTCGCCTGTACCGTTAAACGTGTTCGTACTTTCGCCATTATATGCCGCAACAAATGATGGTTGGTAATAGTTCATTCCAAAGTAATCATTACGAGTTGAAGCCTTTTTCAAAGTTTCCATATCTCCTGGTTCAATGGTGAGATGCGCATCGTTAGCTTTTAAAACTTCGTTTACTAATTTCATTGTATCCGGTTCATATTCACCTTTAAAAGTCCCATCGAGTAAAAAGGTGTTCATAAAAGCATCTTCACATTGAGCAGCATGTGTATTTTCCGGTGTGTTTGGATAAGGATAAACAGGCTGTAGCACATGAATTAAGCCAATCCTCCCTGTATAACCTTTATCTTTGAATAAATTAACAACCCGCGCATGGACCAGTAGTTCATTATGTTCAGCTTGAATTGCATTAGATACATCAAAATGATGATTAGGTGGAAAATTACCTTGAATATACTGAGAAAATGCTAAAGAAATTAACTCATTAATTGTAAACCAATTTTCAATCTCAGAGAATTCCTTAAAACAGAAATCAGCATAGTTAAAGTGAACCCCCAAGGTTGGACAGAAAAATCCAATTTTGGGGGTTTCATTTATGAGTAAATTTAATTTCGATTTTAAAGTTAAGATTGTCACCGAGTATTTAAGTGGTCAGGCAGCTTATTCACTAGCGAGAAAGTATGGGATTGGCAGCAAGGCTACCGTTTCAATTTGGATTCAGCGATTTGAAAGATTTGGTATTAAAGGACTTCAGCCAAAAGCCATGGACTTAGAATACACTAGTCAGTTTAAAGTTGATGTATTAAACTGGAGGAAACAAAATCAGGCCTCACTTCCAGTAACCGCCTTACACTTTAATTTATCCTCGCCAAGTACAATTTGGCAATGGGAAAAGCGATTTGAGACATTAGGAATTAAAGGGCTTGAGCGAAAGCGAGGCAACTCGAAAAATATGGCAAAACACAAGAATGAGAACGCTAAACCAGTTGTCCAAAAGGACAACTCAACAACAAAAGATACTTTAAAGCAACTCCAAAAAGAGAATCAAATGTTGAAGATTGAGAATGAATACTTAAAAAAATTAGAAGCCTTAGCTCGGAAAAAATCAGCACAAAGGAAATCTCGAAAATAGCGACTGAGTTGAGGCAAATATTCCAAGTATCAATTAAATTGATTCTCAAAGTAATTAAAATACCGCGTAGCACGTATTACTACACTCGAAATCATGAAGGTCGAAAATTCAATGACGATCAAGTTATTCAAGCAATTGATGAAATTCGACAACAAGATTTAAAATACACAAAGAAGTACGGGTACCGTCGAATTACAAGTGCTCTGCATGATTTAGGATTTCAGATAAATCACAAGCGGGTTTTACGTATTATGCAAGAACATGCCTGGATATGTCATGCCTTTAATCGCCAAACTCGTAAATATAACTCGTATAAAGGATTAGTTGGTAGGATTGCCCCTAATCGGTTAAAGCGTCGCTTTAAGACCGACAGACCCTATCAAAAACTTGTAGCAGACGTCAGTGAATTTCGATATGGATCTATGGGAACAAATGAACGCGTTTATTTGGAACCGGTACTAGATTTATTCTCTGGAGAAATTTTAGCATTTAATATAAGTGAACATCCAACAGTTGAATTCGCCATTAAACCGCTCAAAGAAGCTTTAGAAGGACTTCCGGCACTAAATTATCGGACAACAGTTCATACTGACCAAGGCTTTCAGTATCAACATCGCCAATGGCGAACGCTCTTGAAAGAACATCATGCATTCCAAAGTATGTCTCGTAAAGCGACTTGCCTTGATAATGCAGTAATGGAGTCATTCTTTCATATTATGAAAGCAGAAATGATGGATGAACATTTTGAAGATAAAACTAGCCTAATTCAAGCAATGAAAGATTGGATAGACTTCTATAACAACCGTCGTATCAAAACAAAATTAAACGGCAAGCCCCCGGTAAAATACCGAGAACTCGCCGTTCAAAAAGCAGCTTAACAATTTGTCCAATTTTAAGGGTTCACTTCAAGTCTACAAAATAGTCAATATTCTTCCGGTTTAGCCAATCACCATCTTCAAACAAGGTCTTCGGTGAGTCAAAATGATGTAAAGAGACATACGGTGTCACCCCATTATCAATACAACATTTAAACAATCGATGATAATAATCTACTCCTGTTTGATTCGGTTTTCCATAACCTTCAGGAAAAATACGAGTCCATGAAATGGATAAACGAATTGCATTGAGACCGTACATCTTGGACAACATAATATCTTCCGGATATAAATGATAAAAATCACTTGCCGGATCAGGCGCAAACCGCCCCTGCTGTTTTAAATAGTCATCCCACATGGTTTTCCCTTTTCCATCAACCTTCGTGGCTCCTTCTACTTGATAGGCCGCAGTAGCACCTCCCCAAACAAAATTCTTTGGTAAAGACTTCACACGTTTCAATAGTGTCATACTAATTTCACTCTCCTCATTCTAGGCTCGCAACTACTTTGGTGCATCAATTCCGAGTTGTGTTTCTATTTTGTGAATACGTTCATATTCATCAATAAAGAATGTCACCTCATCTTTTAGCATCATGGTTGTCATTAATGTGTCTTGACCATGAACCATAATAAACGTCACATCCATGTCACTACCACCCGCTTCTTTACTAAGCAGTTTAGTTTGTTCATTGTGGGCATCCACAATTGATTGGTTAGATTCTTCAACCAAAGAGCGGGCATGGTCAAAATTACCTTTACGAGCCTCCTGCAAGGCCTCAATTAAATCAGTTTTAGCGTCACCAGCATAGGCAACAATAGCAAACCCAGTCATTGAAATTTCTTCTTTAGTAGCCATATTATATATCCTCCATTTATTTAGAAATTACTGCTAAGGCAGCACATTTTCACTTTCCTGAATTAACCTTTGAATGTGAATGATAAAGTAAACCCTTTCATTTTCATTCAAAGTAATCTTCAAGTTTGACTCTAACTGTCCACAAATCTTTCCAGAAATTTCATATGATTTTGGATAAAGTCGATGAAAATCTTGTTCAATATTATTATTCAAAACATGGTCATCAAGTGTTTTGTTCTGTACTCTTTCAACCAAATACTGTAAATGAATCATCAATCGATCAAAATAGTTCTGATTGTTTAAATTACGTTTTATCCCATATTCCTTGAACACCGCATTCACAATTCTGTTCACTTTCATACTTAAGGTATCGGTTGGATCTGATTCAGCATCAACACCTTTTGCATTAATAAAATGCAAGGCAATATTCTTTATTTCGGCGTGTAATAATCCCTTTATGGTTGTCAGATGAAATAATATAATTCATCTAATAACTATGGAGGGATATTTGTATGCCCAGAGCTAAGTATACAGAACTTGAAAAGTTAACCTTGCTTGAGCAATTCAGGCAATCAAAAATGTCTAGTGAGGCCTTTTCGAGAGAACATAATGTTAATGGTAATGTTTTTAGAACGTGGTTAAAACGTTATGAGCGTGATGGTTTTGAGGGATTAAAAGAAGCACGTCAGAATAAACATTATTCACAGAAATTAAAGTTAGAGGCAATTCACACGTATTCAAATGGTGACTATTCGCTTGCAGAAGTGGCTCTTAAATTTGGTTTACGTTCAACAAGTCAATTAGTAAACTGGATTTCCAGGTATAATGAGGACAAAACGGTGACGATGTCACCATCTAGAAAGTTGGTCCTCACTATGGGTAGAAAAACTACTGTTGAAGAACGAATTGCAGTTGTAGAGTATGTAACCAAAGATAAACATAGTTATAGCGAAGCTGCCACTCATTTTCAGGTTTCCTATCAACAAGCACGTTCTTGGGTGCTTAAGGCTCATGAAAGAGGCTATGAATTCCTCGTAGATAATCGTGGTCATCACAAAAAACAAGCAGCACTTACAGATTTGGATAAGGCTAATTTACGAATTCGTGAGTTAGAATCGCAATTAAAAGACAAAGAACTTTATGAGGCCTTCATAAAAAAATTTCAGGAACTACGGTACAAGGGGTGAAAAAACAGCATCAACTGGCTTACCAGGCAATTAAGGACGTCAGTAAAGGTCATCATGGAGCAATCACAAAGCTACTGGTAATTATCGGCGTCAGCCGACAAGCATACAACAAAGGACTCAAACGCCAAGAAACTGTTTGGGAATTACGGGATCAACGACTTAAAGAACGAGCACAATACTGGTTTGATTTTCATCATCAAGGAATTGGAGCTGGTAATTTATTGGAAAATTTACGCCAAGATGAACAAATTAACTTCCCAGTTACATTTAAGCAGGTCCGTCGAGTAATGCGTGAACTAGATATTCATTGTCAGATTCGCAAGAAAAAACATAACCGTGTAAAGCAATCGGAACAGTATATTCAGGACAACGTATTGAATCGAAAATTTAAAGTGACAGCGCCCAATCAAGTCTGGCTTTCTGACTCAACAGAGTTGTCATATGGTATTAACGGTGAATACAAGGTGCGCCTGAGCGGCGTTTTGGATCTTTATGGTCGGCGACTTTTGGCCTATAATCTCAGCATTACGGAAACAAGTGCCGCAGAAATTCAAGTTTTTCAACGGGCTTTTACTCAAGCAGGCGATGTGCATCCAATGGTGCATACAGACCGAGGCACGGCATATACCTCGAAATCGTTTAACCAATTTATGGATCAATTCCAGGTCAGACGTAGTATGTCACGGCCTGGCACGCCCTATGATAACGCACCAATGGAGCGTTGGTGGAATGAATTTAAGCTACGCTGGATGGATCGTCACCCAATGGCGAAAACCTATCCAGAACTTGTGAGCTTAGTTGAAGAAGGAATCATCTACTTTAATCACCACAACCGTTCAGCACAAAGAAATGGCCTCACCCCAGATGAATACTGGAATGAAGCCATTTAGATACATGTTAAAATTTATATTATTTCATTTGTCAACTTGACAGGGCCTAGTACAGCGTCTGGAAAATGGACATTTAAATTTTTATTAATCAACTTCAATACGTCTTTGGCAATTGCATATTCAGTTGGATAACGTTCATGAATATCTGGCACCATACTTGTTTGATATTTTCCGTTCATTAAATGCTTATACATTTGAAAAATGTGATCTGTTAGGGTGACATAGATATAATTTAAAACTGAATAATGGTACGTCTTCTTTGCCATATCAATAGCTGTAAACGAAGTGACAACAATATCAATCGGAACGTCCTTGAGCAATGTGGCAAAATGTTTTTTAATACGATCATCTTCCAAATACAAAAGGTTGTCCGCATTCGATGACAAAATTTCATCACCAGGACGCTTTTGATAACCAATACCCTTGCCGGATACAATGGCTTGCTTTCCTTTTCCTAGTTCAACGAGCACACTATTGTTATTGTATACGGAACGAATCACTAGTCGCATTTTCCCACCTCCAGTATGAATTTTTTGTATTATTTAGTAAAGTCTGTCCCTTTCAAATTATCCAAAACAAAGTTTAAAGCTTTCTCAGGATCTCGAGTTAAGGCAATATACTGTTGACCTTTAGTAGCAACTAACTTGATGCCTAATCGATCTGTATCGCTCTTTAAATCGTCATAATATGTTCGTACTTGGGGTGCCAATACAACCATATCATAGTTTGGTAAAATATCGTGATGTGACCCATAAGCACCAGCACTTGCCACAATAGGCTCCTTGTACTGTTTAGCAGCTGAAGTCAAGGCATTGGCAAGTTGTTCACTAGTACCACCACCAGCACATAACACAAGAACCTTAACCTCACGTGCAAGTCTCTGACTCAGATTCGAACTCGAATTTGTTTGTTCTGTTTCAGATACTGTTGCAGTATCGCTACTGCTTTCTTCTATAGCTGCAGCTTCTGCATTATTGCCAACTACTTGTGTGCCATTAGCACTAACAGCCTCCTGTGCGTCGACTTGGGCTTCTTTAGCAACTAAAGTAGCATCAAATGCACGACAGAATGGTAAATAAATTAATGTATCAAGAACAAGCAAGATGACCATCAAGAGCAAGGATATTGGCTGGAAATTAGTATCCATAAACGCCCCGATTGGTCCAGGTAAAGCCCACGATAGAATATACATAAAGCCATTCATATGAAGTAAATCAATGAATAACTTACCAATAAGAACATTGATCATTGGTGTTATAACAAACGGAATAAAGAAGTAAGGGGTCAAAATGATTGGGGCCCCGAACAACAAAGGTTCGTTAACCGCAAACATAACTGGAATTACTGACGCCTTACCAATTGCTTTCATCTGTTTTGAACGCATCAGAAAAATAAAGATAAAGGGAACGACGAACGTTGCACCAGTTCCACCAAGCTCACCAACGAAATTTAAAAAGTTTTCTGTTAAAGCATGAATTGGAAAATGACCAGCCTTGAACAACGTAAGATTAGCAGTAGTATTGCCATACAATGCGGCTTCAAAGGCTGGTTTGACAACTGAAGGACCGTGAATACCTAAGAACCAGAACATTGGAATTAAAAATTCAATAAGGGCTAATCCGGCATAACTGTCAGCACCTTTAAATAGTGGTTGAATCAATGTCGCAATTAAAGCCGAAAATGGAACGTGTAATGTTGCTCGAACGATTACATCTACAATGCCACAAGCTAATACAGAAAAGGCAAATGGAAAAATATCACGGAAGTTTTGTGAAATTGTTCCTGGAACTTCTTTCGGCATTTTGATCGTAATATCTCGTTCTACACAAAACTTGTAAATATTTACAGTTGCAAATGCAGAAACAAAAGCTGATAAAATTCCTTCAGTACCAAAGTATGTACCCAGATAAGCACCACTCTTAGTAGTTCCAATAGCTAGTAGCATGAAACCACACATTGCAGCCATCATGGTAGAAGTACTGTTGATAAATTTTCCACCTTTAATTTTGTGATTCATAGAACCAGTCAACGCTTTAGCCGTTGTACCAGCTACATAAAAACCAACAAATCCCATCGTATAATTGTAAATTTTGTTGAACCAATTAATTAGATCAGTTGGAACGTTTAACCCAATCAACGTTGGAATATTTGCTAAAAGAATAAAGACACTTGAAAAAAGAATAATTGGCATTGCTGCTAAGAAACCATCTTTAATTGCCATCAAGTAAATATTCTTGGAAATCTTTTCAAAGAACGCTTGATGCTTTTCAAGTCTACTAATTATGAAATTCATAATATAACTTCCTTCCTATATAAATAAAATTATGAAAAATTGCAAAAGAAAAACCACGAATCATGATAGAGTAAAACTCTAATCATAGATTCGTGGTTACGCCTAATCTAATAGTTACGATCCACTTCTAATGCCTAATATTCTTTCAACACGTTCATATTAGCACGATTGTTTGATTTTATAAACGCTTTATTTTTCAAAAACAGCCATGAATTAGATTAACATGATCCTTAGAACAGCTACTATTTCATCGTATCCGCTAATTCTTTAAACCACTCCGCACTCTTCTTGATATAGCGTTTCTGGGTATCGAAATCAACGTAAAATAATCCGTACCGTTTATTATATCCATTGGCCCAAGAAAATTGATCTTGTAGTGACCAGACGAAGTACCCTTGAACATTAACACCTTCACTACGAGCTTTCAACAAAGCCGCCACATGTTGATCGATATAATCAATTCGTGGTTCATCATCAATCACTTGATCTGCAGATACAAACTTATCTTTATAACCTAAACCATTTTCGGTGATATAAATTGTCTTCGAGTTTGGATACTCTTTCGAAACGCGTTTCAAAACATCATACAAACCTTCAGGATAAATATTCCAGTCCCAATCAGTTGTTGGTACACCAGGTTTTTGAACAATTTGACCCACACCATGAAAACTGAATGATGAAGAGCCTTTATCACCAGTTCCATTAAATTGATTACCACTTGGTCCATCATAAGCTTGGATAAATTGTGATTGATAATAGTTCATCCCAAAGTAATCGTTCTGGGTAGAAGCCTGCTTCAAAATATCCATATCACCATCTTGAATATCCAGTTTGGCGTTATTTTTGTCCAAAATTTCATTAATCAGACTCATTGTTTCATCAGAATATTCGCCCAAGAAGGTTCCGTCTAGTAAGAAACGGTTAATAAACGCATCATACAAAGCTGCTGCATGCTTATTTTCCGGCGTTTCAGTAATTGGATAGATCGGTTGTAAAACATGAATTAATCCAATTCTGCCATCTAAATTCAATGATTTATATAAATTAACTGCTCTAGCATGAGCCAATAACTCATTGTGTTGAACCTGAATGGCACTTGTGACATCAAAATGATGATTTGGCGGAAAATTTCCTGCAATATACTGTGACGAAGAAAGTGAAATTAATTCGTTGATTGTAAACCAATTTTTAACTTCGGTAAATTCTTTGAAACAGAACTCGGCATACTTAACAAAATAATCGATATTTTTGCGATTCAACCAGTCGCCTTGATCAAATAAGGTTTTTGGTGAATCAAAGTGATGTAAAGAAACATAAGGAATAACATCATTTTCAATACATGTTTTAAATAATTCATGATAATATTTTACGCCGGCTTTATTGGGCTCACCATATCCATCAGGAAAAATTCGCGTCCATGCAATTGAGACTCGAATTGCATTCAAGCCATACTTGTGTGCTAATTTCACGTCTTCAGGATAACGGTGATAAAAATCACTTGCAGGATCTGGAGAAAATCGACCTTGGGCTTTCAAATAATCATCCCACATGGTCTTTCCTTTTCCGTCGACCTTAGTTGCTCCTTCAACTTGATAGGCAGCTGTAGCACCGCCCCAAACAAAATTCTTTGGTAATGATTTTACTCGATTTAACATATTAACCTCCTAATTATGCAGTTGGTGTTGGTGTCTGCGTTGGCGTATGTGTCTCTGACTTTTCATCATTCGCAGATTTACCCGTTAATTTTTGTACAATAAATTCCAATGCTTTATCTGCATGTCTTGTTAGATCAATATACTGTTTACCAGTTGTAGTGATCATTTTTACGTTAGCCTTGTCAGTCTCTAGTTTCAATGAGTCACGCATGGCATCCATTTGTGGTGCCAACACAACAACATCCATATCAGGTAACAAATCACCATGAGCGCCATAAGCTGCAGCTGCAGCTTCAACTGGCAAATCTTTTTCTTTAGCCATTTTATTCAAAGCGTTGGCTAAAATACCACTTGTACCACCACCGGCACAGATAACCATAATATTCAAATTCTTTTTATCTTTAGTCATACTTACTGGAATTTCACCGCTGTCAACTTCAACTGGAGCATTAACTGCGGCTCGACTCCTTGTCAAGTAGACAGTTCAAATAATTAAAGTTTTATGAACTTTTCTGAACGGCATGATTCCGGTATTTTTCCGGGATCATGCCGTTTAATGTTGTTTGACGTCGTTCTGTGTTATGCCATGTGATGTATGCCTGATGATGCCAATGAGTTCGATCTCTGAAAGTGGATTCTTGAAGGCCATCTCTTCTGTTTTTAACTGGCTCCAGAAGCACTCCATTGCGCTATTATCACCCGGAGTTCCTGGGCGAGACATGCTGTGCACAATACCTTTCCCGGCCAACAGGGTGTTATAACTGACAGAGGTGTAAGCCGACCCTTGGTCGGAATGAAGAATCTGCGGCTTTAGGCCGTGAGTTGCCTTTAGGGCCTTCGTGATTGTTTCTGATACTAATTGTGTCGTTTCTGTACTAGCTACCCTCCATGCAATAATACTATGGTCATACAGATCCTTAATAGCGCTCAGACGTAATCGTTGCTTCTTACCTGGCCCGAATCTCAGCTCACTACAATCGGTTACCCAAGTTATGTTTGGGCGTTCAGGAGCGAAGTCGTGACTGCCGTCTTCGCAAAGTAATTTATTGGCGAGGATATACTCTTTCTTCTCTGCTTTGTGATCACGCTTGGCCACACGAATTGATGAGTGAATACCGTTATTACGCATGATGCGACGTACTCGTCCTTCACTGGCATGATAAGGTGTCTCTTCATTAATGTACATAGTCATAGTGCGTACACCGTAAATATAGTTTTTTGACTCTTCTCGTTCGATGATATAGTCCAAAATTGCTTCATTTTCGAGTTCATGAGCCGTAACTTTGTGGTGCGTCCACTTGTAGTATGCAGCGCGAGATACGCCGATATACTGGCACATGAAGCTAATTCCATAGGCTTGATTTGTGTCAGGATTTATTTTTTGTGCGAGCGTTTGAACGGTGACATATTTTTCTTCGCTAAGACATCCATCCTTTCTAATTCCTGGAGTTTTTTTAGCACGGCGACCTCCGTGGAGACATTGGATAGTCGCGCCTTTAAACGTTTTATTTCAAGAACCTTTAGTTCTAACTCTGTCAATTGACCGTTGTCTTCTTTAGCTTTACCACGACGGTCTGCGAGGCCCTCAGGGCCACCTTGTTTGATTTTTTTGACCCAAGTGTAAACTTGCCCGTAGGATACATTGAATTGCGTTGTCGCAGCGGTGTAGTTCATTCCGTTGGCAATAACCCATTGTGCAATTTCAATACGTTCAACCTGAGTAGTCTTTCTGCCGTCTTTCATTGGGGTAGTCCTCCTAGTGGTTGTGAGTGGTTTACCACTAGTATAACGTTTAACCCACTGATAAATGACAGAACCATTGGAAATATCGTATTGTCGTGCAAGCTGAGGATATGACGTGCTACCAGCCAAATAAGCTTGGACTACCTCCAGCATCAATTCTTTTGAGTAGACCCGCTGTTGGTGTTGGCTACGTAATGCATCTACGCCTCCGGCATTGTAGCGCTCGATCCACTGGGCCACCTGCGAATCATGCACACCGTACTCCTGCCTAATAGCTTTAGCAGACATTCCTCCTTGTACCAATTTAATATAGAAGACTTTTTCTTCCACACTATATCTCGAACCTTTTCGGCCCATAAAAAATACTCCTTCCTTAGCAGACAAGCTTTAATTATTTGCTTGTCTACCTTGTTAGGAGTATATCCGAGGCTGCATTAAGACGCAAAGCAATGGCAACCGGAATAACTTTCTTTCCAGTTATATTTTATTATCCTAATTTAATATACTTTAAGATAAGTTAAGTAACTTTTGACTTGATGATTCTGTTTCAAAAATCATAAAATGAAGGGTTTTGGAAAAGATTGTTATCTTTTCCAAAACCCTTCATTATGTTCATAAACTATTTTTTCAATCTCAAAAGTGCCCTAACTTTAGAAATCAGTATCAGAAGCGCGTTTGATAGGGCAAGTTCATTCAAAATATTTACTGCCTGTCTGATTTAACAAATACATGTACCAAACGGTTGATGGTCATCTTTAAGTTCTACGGAATCCATAAGAACCCCACCGGTTTAACAAATTCGACGGACTTAACATCTGGGACCTCCGTTTGTACACGCTGCTTAATCTCATTATCTGAAATTAATGTACGAACAGCATATTGAAAATCACCATTTTTTTGTGACACTAGTTGCCAATTGCCAAGATCCTTAACCAAATCCATATTGAGATTTTTATCAGAACTGGTAATCGTCACAAACTTAATGTCTAATACAGAACCGGAAAAATTCTTAGTAAGTAATCTGTATTTTTCATCAATTCGTTTATAGTATCCGGACGCTTTCAAAATAAAGGTTAACCCAACTAGCCAAATTAAAAATAGAACCCAAAATACAGGATTACTTAACAAGGCTCCTAACACACCAATACTGCTTTGACTAGCCGCACCGCTAAATGTCAATATTAACATCATTACCATCAATAATAATACGCCCAGTATAGCCCAACTAAGTTGTAGTTTAACCATCTTTTCACGCATGTTGGTTGCAATCTTACTACTTAAAATTATGTCCTCTTTATTTTTACTATTTGCTTTTTCCTTGTCCGTAGTAAAATAGTATTGAACATTAATTGGTGGATTCTTAATTTGATATTCTTGAATCAAACGTATTCGCTCCGAATCGGAGTTATTCATATTTAGTGGGTAATTAGTATTAACATTCCTGGCATTCTCTTTTTTTTTAAAGCCATAGCTATATTTTCCAACATTGCTAAGCTCCCATCCTTGTCTGCTATAATCATTTAACCATCTTTCCTCTTCCTCTGAGCCTTTAAGAAGAAACTTAATCCGTTTCATAATATTTTCCCTCGTTTCTGTACCCTGTAATTCCATCAATATTTTGTGTATCTTCATAAAGAAATTTTGTGGTCTATTAATGCATTTTCAGAAAGCAAATCATCTAGACGGTCCGAAGTATTCTTTTTCAAAAGTACCAGTCTGACCAAGTACTTTAAAAATAGAAAGTCTGTATTATTTGGAAAGGCATCTTCAACGACATTACCAAATTTTATAGATGCTTAATTTCATTGCTCTATGCCACTTTCTTTACTACCACCATTAATTTCGGATTGTTCTTCAGTTATCAACCAAGTATGTAATTTGTCTAACTCCATCATAAAGTCGAAAATAATTTTTAGCAAGCGCTTACATCTGCATTGTAGAATCGCTTATAAAAAATGTCAATTCAAATATAGTTTATGTATTTGTTTGACAATGTTTTTAACATCTAAATACCGTTGCGTATTTGGCCAGTGATGTTTCCTTCTCCGCCAAATCAAGATTACAAATCTCCACAACTGTGCATCAATATAGTTATTGAAAGTTTTTGTATGAACCATCTCAGTGCGTTTAACCAAATATTGTTTGTGAGCAAACCCGTCTGATCCATCATCTTGACACAAAAAAATCATCAAAATAAGTCAAAAAGTTAGTAATGAATTTGAATTTTTGAAGTTGATGACAACGTTGTCGATTCATTGATGCCGAACCTGGACTTTATCAAGTGCATAAACGTTAAAGTACGGTTCTTTTATCTGTTGAATACTACCACGGTTGAGCTCATTATTAACAGTTTGTTTGTTAACACCAATTTCAGTGGCAATCTGACGAGAAGAATTGTCTGCAGAACATTATCCGACAATTTTGTAGTTATTTTTATAAGGTGGCAACTTGCTTATAAAATTTGCAATATTTTTCTTTACCTATTAAAACTTCATACTAGTTAAATAAACACTAAAATCGTAACGATAATATTTGAAAACGAGTGACACAAAATCGCCATTTTTAAATCCTTAGTGACATAATAAACGCTCGCATAAGCTATTCCGGAACAAACCAATTCGAGAGTACCAAATGAAAACGAATAGCCATGCATAAATGCAAAAACCACTGCCGTAAGTGTTATCTGGATAATTGGGGATAGGCCTTTTAAAATGCCGCCCTGCAGTATGCCTTGAAATAAAATCTCTTCAAGAATCGGTGAAACTAATATCAACGTCACGAGCAATATTGGGCTCAGGCTACTACGTAAGACCCAAGTTAAATCAGAATTTGCAGCTGAATCATCTGACCATATGGAAAAAAAGGATTGTCCAACTTGTGAGAGTCCGGCTAGAAGTATTGCTAGTCCAACATTTTTAAATGTTGCTGGCTTCTTCAAAATTGCGGATCCATTAACTTTTTGATATAAGTAAAACACTAACCCAAAAGAGATAGCTGAACTGACTAACAGCAAAATAAGATGCCCTATAAAGCTAAAATCATGCACACTCTCATTAGGCCAAAAGCTTTCTGCCAGTGTGGGTATCTGAATAATAATGAAAAGCACTAGAAAACAAAGAAAGTAAAAAAATTTTGAAGCTAATTTAAAAAAATACAAAATATTTATCCTTTCGTTAAAAACATAATAATTTCCGAGATTTTTTGCTAAATTTCTATTATTAGACTTGCCGCTTTAGACATCAGTTGCACAATTTTTCTTACTAAAGTTACACAAGACGAAGCACGAAAAAAATCGAACTCTGTCGTTTATCTCTTTTAAATCAAGCACACCTGATTTTTTGTGTTTGACACCCTAATTACCATGCTTTTCATTTCCACTAAATTATACCAATTTTACTATGCAGATTGTACACGCTAAGGTTATCGTACGATATTATTAGATTAACGTCGGTGTTGTAATCCTTTATGCCTTTAATCACTTAAATTCACTTAAAAAATAAGTAACAAGAACACACAGAAATCTGCCATCAAGAAATAGCGGATCACCCATTTTTGATGCTAATAAAAGACGTCCTTAAGGCTTCTTTTCTAAAAGGTTATTGAACTGCCTATTGATGTGCACCCTCTCAAAAGAAAACTGCCGAGTACTTTATTTAGGAATAGCAGGTATCAAAAACAGTCCATAATAAAAACTCCTTATGATAATCAAATAACATGTTTAGGTCACCTGATTATCACAAAGAGTTCTGCTTATACACTTACGCCCGATTTTGAACTTTCTCGAACATTTCAAAGATTCCAAAAAACTTATTTTTATCTCAAAAATTTCCGACCAATCATAACCATTTCAGCATTAGATTCAACCATGTCATCTTTATCCCACTCAACAATCATCTGGGTTAACCCGCCTGCTACAAACGCTATCCACATTTTGGAAGCTCGGTCACGAATTTTCAAAACGTCTTTGTCCACTAGATCAGTAATATAAAATTGAAGTTTATCTAAAATAATCCCCACTAAGTCAGCTTTGATTAAAATATTAACAGTGCCACGATGTCGCCGAATCACTGTAAAAAAGGCATCTAAAAAAGCTGTCATATCATGCGTATTCATAACTTGAAGGTAACTAAAAAACTCTTGGAACACTTCATCGAATTGATATTCCAAGATCTGTTGTTTTGATTTAAAACTCCGATAATAGGACATGCGCGAAACAGATGCTTGTTTACAAATATCGCTAACTGTCACTTCATCAACTGAGTGGGTCTTCATTAATTCAAATAAGGCCAGCACAATCTTTTGTTTGGTACTTGAACGCTTTGCCATGATTTCCCTCTTTACTTTACTCTTTCTAACATCATACCATTTTCAGAAAATTTACGTAATTCACACGTTTTATAGATCATCTAGTTTCCAAAACCAGATGATTAGTATATAATATCTAGTTGAACGGAGGACGACCTAATGAAACCAACTTTTAAATCAAAAAAAATCATCGACATCCGTCACTCACAGCTGCTTAATGAAATTTGGAGCGCCATTACCCATGGAATTGGATTTTTCTTGAGTATTGCCGGAACCATTTTATTGCTTATTAAGGCTATTGGACTTGGAAAACCACTAGATATAGTCGCCTATACTATCTATGGTCTTAGTCTTTTAGTTTTATTCTTCTCTTCTACTATGTTTCATAGCTTATATTTTACGAAAGCTAGTCACGTCTTCCAAATATTAGATCATGACAGCATTAATTTTTTAATTGCAGGAACCTACACACCTTATTGTCTCCTTGCCATTCGCGGCCGTCTAGGAATCAGTTTATGCATCGTCATTTGGTTTCTGGCAATCGCCGGAATTGTCTTTCAATTCTTTGCGGTTGGTAAGTTCAAAAAAATTGAAACCCTTATTTACGTGTTAATGGGCTGGCTTTGTCTAGTTGGCGCCAAACAACTCTATGCCAGTTTAGGTTTAATTGGCATTAGTTTGCTTGTTGCAGGCGGTGTCGCTTTTTCATTGGGTGGCCTGATTTACAACATCCCCCATGTAAAATATGTACACGTTTGGTGGCATATTCTGGTTTTAGTGGGCGCTTCATTAATGTATTTCTCCATTTTGCTGTATATTTAGAGTAACAACAAACACGGAGGCAGATATGAAACGACCAAACAATCAATTTATGCTCTTTCAGTATCTTTTAGGCTACGCAGTAATGGCCTATTTTCTCTATAAATTTGGGTTTCCGGTCTCATTGATCATAATTTTAGTTGTCGTCAGTTTGAGCTTAGCCGGTGGTTCGATGTATCTTTCTCGCCATTTCAGCTGGACAAATTTGGGTCTGATGCTTCTTCTCATTGCCATCGGAACTGCTATTTTATTCTTGATTTTCAGTCGTTACTATTAGCTTATAACTTCATAAAAGAAAGCGATTGCAAAGATTAGTAAGTGATGCTACACTGGTGCCAATAATACAGTTAACCCAAAGTAGGTTGTTTATGTTTGGATTGTAATTTTGAACGAACGCGATTGTGATGAATGCAGATCTTTTAATTGGTGTAGTAGGTATCTTAATTGGTTTGTTTCAATTTTACAATGTTTACAAAAGTTGGCAAACATTGCGTGTGAGCATGAATGGTCATACTTCTCTATTCATGCCATTTGCAATTTGGTACAGTGTATTCTTCGGATTAATTTTCATTGGCCTGGGTATTGCTGCATTGTTATAACGACTTTAAGTAATTGATTACTTAAACGCGTTAAAAAAGGAGGGCCCCCATTTTTGGTGACTCTCTTTTTAGTTTAATGGCCTAACAAGATACACTTCCGGACAAAAGCCCTTTAAACTATTTACAAGGTGCTGGGCGCGACTTTCCTTACGACAAATGCCAAAAACAGTTGGTCCTGTACCACTCATTTGCGCAACATCGGCACCATACCTTAGCATGCGGTCTTTTAATTGTAAAATCTGTGGGTGCATCTGCCCTGTTACTGGTTCAAGCACGTTTCCTGCATTTTTGCAGATTGCCGAAAAATCATTTTGTTTAATTGCTTCCAACATTCCGTCAATTTTTAAATGACCTAAGCTTTTATGATCAATCTTTCGTAAAATCTTAGGCGTTGAAACGCTCAGTTTAGGCTTTGCAATGACAAAATACATTGCCGGTAATTGCCGTAGCAACGCCACTTTTTCACCCTTACCATAAACATGGGCTGTTTGACTAAACACACAATAAGGCACGTCTGAATCAATTTGAAGGCCTAATTCAGCCAATTGAGCCTTTGGGATACCTAGGTTCCACAAATTATTCAATCCACGCAACACGGCAGCAGCATCCGAAGAACCACCACCCATCCCAGCAGCAACCGGGATATTTTTTTTGATTCGAATCTTTGCACCAGCCTGAACATGAAACTCTTGTTGTAATAGTTTTGCAGCTTGATACGCTAAATTACGGCTATCATTGGGCAAAAATCCCGTGTCTGTATGGACACTAATGGCGCGTTTACCAGGCTTGGTTTCAATCTTTACATAATCGGCAAGATCTACCGATGTCATCACCATATTCCATTCTTGAAGCCCATCCGAGTGATTATAGGGTGTGTCTAAGAACAAGTTCAGCTTGGCCGGGGCTTTTTCCGTTGTCTCCATGCAATCACCTAGTTTACTAATCCAGTATTTTATCACAATTATACTTAAAAACTGGGTAAAGTACCAGCTCTGGAGAAAAAGCTTCATAACTCTTATCCTAAACATCATTTTATGTGCAAAAATGATAAATTTAGGCAAAATAAAAAGACCTTTGCGGCCCGATTATTTTTATTCTCCGAATGCAATTTCGATGTTCTTCGTTAGAATATCGGTATAGCTATATGATACCCGCTCAAAAGAATTTTCGTCTTGATCTAAATCAACAACGAAAACAGCTGGATATGTCTTATGAAGAATTCCATGGCGTTTCGTAATCTTCTTACGACCTGCTTGGGCAACTACCATCATTTCTTCTCCAACCTTATTGTCTAGCTTCGACTTAATTGTGGCTAGTGTGTTTGGCATTGGCTTCACCTTCCCATGTGAAACATTGTAACATAGTTTCACAAAAAGTGCAAATTATACCACAACGTTTGATAGCCTGCAACCGGTTTTTTATAAAATTAGGATTACATAGCTTTTGCCTCAACTACGTGGGCATGCTAATATATATTCCGTTCACTAATTTTTCTGAGGACGGCTCAGCAAGTCAAAGGGCAGAACCTAAGTATGACTCCTGCGGGATTGCGATCCCGCCTCCGTCACATGCTGCTCCTTTTCCCTATTTTTTGAGGACGGCTCGACAAAACAAGAGGCAATATCTAAGTACGCCTACTGCGGGGCTTCCCCCGCTTACGGCGCACTTAGATATTGCCTCTTACCATTTTGTCTCGCCCACTAATCTAGTTCATTCGTCAACCTTACAAAATCATCAACCGTCAACCGCTCTGGTCTTACCCCCGGCTTAATATCCAATTTTTCTAAGACCGCCGTTAACCTAGCCTTTGTATCCTCTTCCTTACCATAAATTCCCATCAAGTTATTCCACAACGTTTTTCTTCGATGCGCAAAACATCCATGCACCGTCTTATAAAACGCATCTTTCGAATATGGCTGTACCTCTCTTGGCTCACGATGCGTCAACTTCACAATTGCCGAATCCACCTTTGGTCGCGGCATAAACGCTTCCTTTGGCACATCAAACTCAATATCCACATTCATATCCAACTGCACTGCTACACTCAATGAACCATACGGCTTTGTTCCTGGCACCGCATTAAGGCGATCCGCCACCTCTTTTTGCATCATAACCACAATCTGGTCCAATGGCAGTGGGCTTTGCAACAATCCCTTTAAAATTGGCGTTGTAATATAATATGGCAAATTAGCCACCACTTTTAAAGTATGTTTGCCATCCAAATTTTCTGCAACCACTTTTGGCAAATTAACCTTCAAAATATCTGCATTAATAATTGTGACATTTTTGTAAGGATCCAGTGTTTCGTCCAATACATCCAACAAGTTTTCATCAATCTCAAACGCCAACACGTGGTGAGCATGACGCGCCAACTGCTCCGTTAACGCTCCAATTCCGGGTCCCACTTCGATCACATCATCTTCCTCAGAAATATCGGCAGCTGCCACGATATCCTTCAAAATTTGTGGTCTAGTCAAAAAGTTTTGACCTAAACTCTTTTTAGCGTTTAAGCCGTAACGTTCCAAGATTGCCCGTGTCCGAACTGGATCTGCAATATCAATTTCTTGTGTCATTTCTTACTCCTTATTTTTGATCTAATTCATCCACTGCCGCTTGAAAAGCCTCACGACTCACCTGAAACAGTTGAAGTCTCTTTACTAACTGTTTTCCATTCACATAACCAATATTCAGAATTTCACACAACTCCATACGCCGCTGTTTGGCGTGGGTCCCTGCAATTAAGTCAGCGTCCAGTAAATCATCCCTGGTAATCTGCAATGGTGCATCAGCAGCCTCTGTATACACTTTACCTAGGGCTTCTCGAATAACTTCAGGGGTCGCATGTTCCACGCCTAAACTCCCCTTTTTACTGGGCACTGCATCCCTTCTCGCCAAAAACGCATGCTTTACATCCGGAACCTCAGCCGAAATGGTCTTGCGGATTTTTTCACCGGAAAAGTCGGGATCCGTAAACACAATAACACCGCGTTCTGCTTGTAAACGCCGAATTTGTTCAATCGTTTCTTCAGAAATTGCAGATCCTCGTGTCTCTAGGGTATCCGCGTTTACCGCTTTTTTTATCCGAACAGTATCATCTTTTCCTTCAACTACAATAACTTCTTTAATTTTTTTCATCATCGTCTATCCTATAAAATTGTTTGGCATTTTCATACGTTGCTTTGCCTGTGACATCAGGATCTTCATCCCGCAAACGGGCCAACGCTTCAACCACATAAAGTGTGTAGGCAGGCTCATTTTGTTTTCCTCTAAAAGGAATGGGGGCCAGATACGGGGCATCTGTTTCCGCCATAATCCGATCTGCCGGTGTTTCTTGCACAGATTTATGCACATCATGGGCAGAATTAAAACTTGCAACACCACTGTATGAGATATGCATCCCAAGTGCCAAAAATTTATCAAGCCACTCTGGTCCACCATTGAAGCTGTGCATCACACCACCAAAGTTTTCTACATGCGCATTTTTTAAAATCGCATACGTATCTTCAAAAGCATCCCGATTATGAATTGCAACCGGGATATGAACCTTACTTGCCAGCTCCAATTGTTCTTCAAATACCCGCCGTTGAATTTTTCGCGGCGATTTTGTTTCATAATAATCCAGGCCAATTTCACCCAAAGCAACCACTTTCGAGTCCTGTAATTGTGCTCGTAAAATTTCTGCTTGGTCTTCATGAAAATACTTAGAATCTTCTGGATGCCATCCAACTACGGCATAGATATCTTCATATTGGTGCGCAAGTTTAATTGCGGATGCATTAAATTCAGCATTTGAGCCCACCATTGCCATTTTTTGGATACCTAACTTATGAGCATGTTCAATATAAGCTTTCTCATGTCCCAAAAAAGCCGGATCATTCAAATGCGTATGTGAATCAAATAGTTGCATGTTTACCTCCAATTATCAAAAACCAACCCAAGACACCGCAAACTGTTCACTTGGTCTTAGATTGGTCTTTACATTATCATCATGTTTTACAAAATCAACTTATTCAACTCCAGAACCATTAACCAAACTATTTGGTACCTCAACAACTTGAATATGACCATCATGTTCAGCTGATAGCAACATTCCTTGACTAATTTCACCACGCATCTTACGAGGCTTGAGATTAGCCACAATCAAAACTTTTTTACCAACTAGAACGCTTGGATCTGGATAATATTCAGCAATCCCAGAAAGAATCTGGCGGTCACCTTTATCACCAGCGTCGAGTTTAAACTTCAAAAGTTTATCGGCACCTTCAACGTTATCCACAGATTTAATCTCAGCGACCTTAAGTTCTACTTTATCAAAAGCTTCAATACGGATTGGCTTTTTAGTGATATTAAGTTCTGCTGCATCGTCGGTTTGTGCTGCTTTTTTAGCTTCTTCCATGGCAGCACGGCCCTTCTTTTTATCAGTTTTGGTCATTTGTGCCTTGATGAATTCGACCTCTTCTTTAGCGTCCAAACGAGGAAAAATTGGGGTTCCTTTTGCGACAACTTTGGTACCCGCAGGAATTGTTCCAAATTTCAAGTCAGCTAAATCAACTGTTTGCGCAGTTAAACCTAGTTGATCCAAAATTTTCGTTGGTGCCTGTGTCAAAATTGGCTGCAATAAATGCGCCAACAAACGTAAACTTTCTGCCAAGTGGTTCATGACACTTGCCAATTTAGCTTGATCAGCAGCGTCATCACTTTTAGCCAGTACCCATGGTTGTGTTTCATCAATATATTTGTTGGAGCGGCTAACCAGTTTCCAAATTTCGGAAAGTGCATCTGAGAAATGAAGAGAATTCATTAATTCGCGGTAATTAGTAATGACAGTTGCCGCTGTGGTTTCTAAGCCTTTATCAAATTGAGTCACACCAGATTTAAAGGTTGGAACGACACCATCTTCATACTTATTAATCATTGCCACTGTCCGGTTTAATAGGTTACCGAGATCGTTAGCTAAATCATAATTAATTTTGTCGACAAAGTCTTCCGGTGTGAACACCCCATCATTTCCATAAGGCATAGCTTTCAATAAATAGTAACGAAGTGCATCTAGGCCGTAACGTTCAACCAAAGTTTCTGGATAAATAACGTTCCCCTTAGATTTGGACATTTTACCGTCTTTCATCAATAACCAGCCATGGCCGACAACGTGTTTTGGTAATTGTAAACCAAGGGCATGCAACATGATTGGCCAATAAATTGTGTGGAAACGCACAATCTCTTTACCGACCATATGCACGTCAGCAGGCCAATACTTATCAAAGTTACTTTGATCATCGCTGCCATAACCCAGTGCGGTAATATAGTTTGATAACGCATCAATCCAAACATAAACCACATGTTTAGGGTTGTTTTTAACTTTTACACCCCAGTTGAAAGTTGTTCGTGAAACAGCCAAATCTTCCAAACCGGGTTTGATAAAGTTATTAATCATTTCGTTCATCCGCGTTGCAGGTTGAATAAAGTCAGGATGATCTTTGTAGTATTGCAATAACCAGTCTGCATACTTACTCATTTTGAAGAAATAAGATTCTTCTTTAACTTTTTGAACTTCATGACCAGATGGCGCTTTTCCACCGATTACTTTACCATTTTCATCTCGATAAACTTCAGCCAATTGCGTTTCAGTGAAGTACTCTTCATCAGAAACTGAATACCAGCCTTCATATTCACCTAAATAAATATCGCCACTATCTTCCAATTTTTGGAAAATTTCTTGAACAGCCTTTTCATGATAGTCATCAGTTGTCCGAATAAATTTAGTGTTGGAAATATCCAAAAGTTTCCACAGCTTTTTTATACCTTCAGCCATCCCATCTACGTATGCTTTAGGGGTTGTGTTTAAGGCTTCAGCTTTTTGTTCGATTTTTAAACCATGTTCGTCAGTTCCTGTTAAGAAGAAAACATCTTTGCCTTCTAATCGTTGAAAACGGGCCTCAGCATCACAAGCAATCGTTGTGTACGAATTCCCGATATGAAGCTTTCCTGACGGATAATAAATTGGTGTCGTTATATAATATGTGGGTTTGTCTGCCATTGAAGATTTCCTTCCTAGTTCTAATAATTTTATATTTTAAATTAATAATTTAAAGTAGAATGTTTTAACTTTAAGTATATCACAAAGAATCGCCGCGCAAAGCGTGTTTCACACGTTTGATGGCGGACAATTGAATTTTATTTACTTCATTAAAAAAGACCTAGTTGCAATGGCCCCAATCCGTCAAAATTAATTCCTAATATTTCCTTTAATCTTAAAGCATTTCCAGCTGCATCTTTACCGCTGTTATTGTTAAAAATGATGCATACCTCTTCAGCTTGCGTTTCTAATTTTTTGACAAGTTTCGCAAAACTTTGTAGTTCTTCCTCAGAATACTTGTAGAGTGTCCGCTTTCCGCGCCAGTTAGGCCCTTTTTCAACCCAGCCTTTTGCATTTTGACCATGTAATCGTAAAACGGCCAAATTCTGATTTGTCACCGTATCTACCAAAGGCACGCCATTAGGGACTGAGCTGGGTTCATCAACCGAAACATGACTCATGCCTAGTTTCTTCAAATAAAGCATGGTTTCATCACGAACCGCCGGATCATACCAGCTAGAATTACGAAATTCTACAGCAATTGGCAAGTCACCCATCAAAACCCGTACATCACGCAAATAACGAATATTGTCTAATTGACAGTTGAAATATGGTGGAAATTGAAATAGGATCGTTTTTAGTTGATCACTCTTAACTAAAGGACGAATCATTTGCCGAAATTCGGTAAAAACTAATCGGTGCTCATCTGACAAATAGTCATCAACATCCGCGCCATCATGTAAAGTCATTAGTTTGTTAGCCTTTAAAATAAATTGAAACCCCTCTGGAACAGATTTTTGCCAATTTTCAACGGTCGATACTTTTGGCACGCCGTAAAAAGAAGTATCCACCTCAACTACTGGAAAGTAGCCGGCATATTCTGTTAATTCAACTTTTCGATCCTCATGATCGATGAGAGCAGGATGGTCTGTCCATGTTGTTAATCCAATCGTAATCAATTCTCTTTGCCTCAGTTTATCGATATTTTAAGCCTAGTCTATCACAGCTTCTATACGCAATCAGTAGTTAAATATTCTTGTCGCGTTTTATTTGGATTCCGGATACTAAAATAGTTGCCTCTTAATTCAAAGTAACTGGTTGAAGGCGAGAATTTTTGTTTGAAACTTTTCTTGGTTCACTTCTGGTAGTAATTTTAAATTTTTTATGTGTCTACTGGTTGAATACACATGACTGAAAGTGATTTTTCCACCCACTTGTATTAATTTTGCCATACTAAATTTAATACGCAATTATAGGTGTAAAAAAGGCCTTAACTACTGGAAATAGTTAAGGTCTTTGGTATGTCATTTTGTTGACGCCCTTCTCGCACATTCATTTATTACGTGTACTTTTAAAGCTAGCAAAAATTAGAATAGACTACTAATATATTTTTTTATAGCGAAACGTGTTGAAGAGAGCAGCTTCCTCCGCTTGCCAGTTCTTGCGGTCTGAACCTCGGCCACAAGAATGGTCAACGTACGGAACATAATTGGTTATTAGTGTTTGTGGCTAATGACCATTCCTGCGTGTGGAGTAGTGCCAGTTCTTGCGGTCCGAACCTCGGCCACAAGAATGGTCAACGTACGGAACATAATTGGTTATTAGTGTTTGTGGCTAATGACCATTCCTGCGTGTGGAGTAGTGCCAGTTCTTGCGGTCCGAACCTCGGCCACAAGAATGGTCAACGTACGGAACATAATTGGTTATTAGTGTTTGTGGCTAATGACCATTCCTGCGTGTGGAGTAGTGCCAGTTCTTGCGGTCTGAACCTCGGCCACAAGAATGGTCAACGTACGGAACATAATTGGTTATTAGTGTTTTTGGCTAATGACCATTCCTGCGTGTGGAGTAGTGCCAGTTCTTGCGGTCCGAACCTCGGCCACAAGAATGGTCAACGTCCGGAACATAATTGGTTATTAGCGTTTTTGGCTAATAACCATTCCTGCGTGTGGAGTAGTAGCTACGATAGTCAAACGATTCCTAACCCGAATCATTGCCCTTTCTATGCGTTTTAATTTTTTATAACCGAAACGTGTTAAAGAGAGCAGTTTCCTCCGCATGCCAGTTCTTGCGGTCTGAACCTCGGCCACAAGAATGGTCAACGTCCGGAACATAATTGGTTATTAGCGTTTTTGGGCTAATAACCATCCCTGCGTGTGGAGTAGTAGCTACGATAGTCAAACGATTCCTAACCCGAATCATTCGACTATCTATGCTAATGCTCATAAACTACCGCTCTCTTTAACACTCTTTTTTATACAAACTGAATCAAACTCATCACAATCGGCACAACCACTATAAACAAAATTGTACTTGTCGTTACCAAGTTTGTCGCAAACTTCACATCACCATGCGACTCGTTCGCCAATATTGGCATTACCGCCAAACCTGGTGCCGCCGCCTGCACAATCAACGTCTGCATTTCCATCGTTGGAATTGCATGCCCCATACTTGCTCCCCACATAATCAACATCGTGATCACAATTGGTGACAACACAAATCGACCCAACAACGCAAAAATCGTATCTTTATCAAAATTAATACTCTTCAAACCGGCATCCGCCAACACAATCCCGATATAAATCAAGGACAATGGTGTAACCAAATTACCAACATAAGTTAATGTATTATTTGCCCATTCTGGCACCGGCAAACTCAAAATCAACCAAACTAACGCAACCAAAAAGCCTAACAATGGTGGTGGCAAGAGTTTCTTCCAGTTAAAGTTACCAGAACCTTTTTCACCCTTCTTCTTCGTTGGATCATCGTTTGAAATCAAGAACACACCAAATGCCCAAGTCGAAACGGTATTAGTAACATAATAAACCAAGAAATATGGCAAACTAACTGATCCAAACAACGCAATGTTTAAAGGTAGCCCAATAAAAATGGTATTTGCATTCACAACGGTATTCATAAAAATTCCACGCCGTCCTGGACGCACACGCAAAACCTTTACGGCCAACCAAGCGATGATGTAGCCAATAATGACCCCACCAAATGAATAAATTAAGCCACTCGAAAGACTAATTAATTTATTCAAAGTTAGGTACTTCATTACAGATACAAAGATTGAAGCTGGTAAAGCCACATTCATAATCAATTTTGAGATGCTGCCACTAAAGTTATCATCAAACCAGCCAATTCGGCGGAGTAAATAACCTAGGACCATCATTAGTAAAATTGTCACAATACTTTCAACAGAAGTTATAAAAGCCATGATAATCCTTCCTCTACTTAAATCCTTTTATTTTTAATATTTTAATACTTAGGTTCCCACTTCACATCGTTAATAGCCTGATCAACATCTGAAATAGGTTCTTGATTCAATTTTTGATCTACAGCACTTTGGGCAACGGCCTTTGCGACTGTAAATGAGAATTGATCAAGTTTTGAAACAGGAGGTAAAACAGCTGCTCCTGGTTTGTTACCATCCACAATACCACCCAATGAATGAGCAGCTTGTGAGATCATTTCATCATTTAATACCTTTGCAGTTGAAGCAATGACACCTAAACCTAATCCAGGATAAACTAACGCATTATTAGCCTGACCAATTTGGTAAGTGACACCATTGTAATCAACATCTGCAGCTGGAATTCCAGTTGCAACCAAAGCCTTACCATCACTCCATTTGATCAAATCTTCAGCCTTTGCTTCTGCAAGCTTCGTTGGATTTGATAATGGGAAGATAATTGGACGCTCAGTATGAGCAGCCATCTCTTTCACAACAGCTTCCGTAAAGGTTCCTGGTTGAGTTGATGTTCCCACCAAAATGGTTGGGTGAATGGCTTTAACAGCAGCTTCAAGCGTCGTTAGTTCATCAGCATTGGCAAATTCTGAACGTGAACGTGCAAATGGTTTTTGTTCTGGTGTCAAAGTTTGGTCATCATCAAACAATAAGCCTTGTTTGTCTACCATGTAGAAGTGTTTCTTAGCTTCTTCTGCGGATAAACCTTGTTGCAAGAACTCGTCGTAAATTCGCTTCGTAATACCGGCACCGGCAGTTCCTGCTCCGTATGACAAGTAAACTTGATCAGTCATCTTTTGTTTTGAAATATTCAAAGCACCAAGAATCCCAGCTAACACAATGATTCCAGTTCCCTGAATATCATCATTAAATGTGGTGATCTGGTCCTTGTACTTGTTCAAGATATTAGCAGCATTATCACGGCCAAAATCTTCAAAATGCAAGTACAGCTTAGGGAATAAGTCTTCAGCAGTATTCACAAACTGATCAACAAATTTGTAATAACGATCGCCAGTAATACGTTCGTGACGATTACCAAGGTACATAGGATTCTTTAACAAATCTTGATTGTTAGTACCTACATCAAGCACAACAGGCATTACTTGGCTAGGATCGATGCCGGCAGCAGCAGTATAAACCATGAGTTTACCAACCGAGATATCAACCCCGTTTGTGCCCCAGTCGCCAATGCCTAAGATTCCTTCAGCATCGGTTACCACGATCAAACGAATGTCGCGACCATCAGCGGCATTCTTCAATGAAGCTTTCATGCTGTCAGGATCATCGATTGACAAGAAAACGGCATTTTGTGATTGAATAAATAAATCACTGTAATTTTCGATGGTGTCGGCGATCGTTGGATCATACACAATTGGCATGAACTCGACAACGTGTTTACTAAACAATTTGTAAAACAAAACACGATTCTCGTTGAAGATTTCCATTAAGAAAATCCGTTTTTCTAAATCACTAGTTTTTGTTTGTAATTGGGCATAAGTTTGTTTAGCTTGATCATCCAAGGTTTGGACATAAGGTGGTAATAAACCAACCAAACCAAGTGATTGACGCTCTTTTTCAGTAAACGCGGTACCTTTATTTTCAAAAGGATTATTTAAAATTTCTACAGGACTTTTTGTCATATTCATAACCTCCAGTTACTTACTTTCTGTTCTCAACTAAGGGTCACTATACACGCCTCAAAAACTATAGTCAAATCTTTAAGAATGTATTAAAAAATCTAATAAGCTTTGTGAAAAGCCTAAGAGCATCACGGCTGACCATTATTAAAGTTTTTTAGGACTTTTAGATGGGATTTAATAGTCCAAAAAGTTATAATAAAAATAGTAAAGAAATAGACCGGAAAAATAGGAGGAGGAATAATTATGAGTAAAAAACTAACAAAATCATCAGATAAGATGATTGCAGGGGTAGTTGGTGGCTTTGCAGAATATATGGGAATAGATAAGACATTGGCACGAGTACTTTACGCGGCAATTTCAATCCCAGGATTTTTCCCATGTATTATTTTGTACATTGTGGCGGCATGGGTGATGCCGGAAAAAAATTAGTGAGCGGATTGAGACGGGTTTACTTTTACTAAATAAGGGCACTGGATGCGGGGAGAATTCCCCGCTGGAAGTGTGCTTATTTAGTAAAAGTGTGTCTCAAGGAGCTGTCCTAATTTAGTGAGCGGATGAAAACGTCCATGACTATACTCATAAGTGTGCCGTCAGCAGGATGAAGTCCGGCGCTAGGCATGCTTATGAGTATAGTCATGTTTTCAGGAGCTGTCCTAATATAGTGAGCGGATTGAGACGGGTTTACTTTTACTAAATAAGGGCACTGGATGCGGGGAGAATCCCCCGCTGGAAGTGTGCTTATTTAGTAAAAGTGTGTCTCAAGGAGCTGTCCTAAAAATTAGTGAGCGGAACAAACCGGGAGTCTTTAATCTATAAGTGAGATGGAGGTGGGATCGCAATCTCGCAGAAATCTTGCTTATGGATTAAAGACTGGTTTGAGGAGCTTAATTCAGGACCCGCCCAATCCCAAAAATACATCACGAGGCAAATACATGAACATCAAAGATTTTGAATATTTTCAAGCAATGATTGAAGAACGTAATTTTTCACGGGTGGCCGCCAAATTTAAAGTGAGTCAGCCAACTATTAGTACGGCCATTAAACGCCTTGAAACGGAATTCCAAACACAACTGTTTGTCCGTGATGCCAGCCAGCATAAGTTAACAACAACCTTAAGTGGCCAGCAACTGGCCAAGCACACTACCATTGTTTTGGATCAGGTAAATATTGCTCAAAGCGAAATTCGTAATATCAATACTGGAAAAGTCGTACTTGGTTTACCACCAGTAATTAGCCAGTCCTATTTCCCTCAGATTGCAGCGGAATTGGTCAAGCACGATCTCCTTTCACAAATCGTACCTATTGAACACGGTTCGGCAGAATTATTAAAACTTTTACTTAACGGCACCCTTGATATGGCTCTTGTGGGTTCCATCCAACCATTTGATTCGGCACGCCTATTTAGTCAAACTTTCGCACAAACTAAGTTTCACATCGTTGTTAGTAAAAAAAGCCCTCTTGCGGCCAAAAAGGGAATTTTGTTTCGTGATCTAAAAAATGAGAACTTCATCACCTTTGGGAGCAGTTTCGTTCATTCAGAAGCCCTCAACCAATTAAGTCATGCCAATCACTTTCGTCCAAAGATTATTTACGAAAGTAATGATCCACAAGTGATTCAAGGTATGATTGCTAAAAATGTTGGGTTGAGCTTTTTGGCTGAATCGGCCATTACAAATCCCGATGTGGTTCAACTAAAACTGTTAGATGATCCCCAACCTGAATTTTATATGAGTTTGGCCTATCGCACTAATCATATTCTGTCGCCGATTCAGAAAAAAGTCGTCGACATTTGTTTAAAAATGGAAAATAAAGCAGCTGGAAAAAATTAACTTTCCAGCTGCTTTATTATTAAGCGAATCTATTTTTAATATCTTTCAAACTGTCTAATGACCATAACTTCATCTTCTGACAATTGCCCACCAAGGTGACCAATTAACGTACGCCCAACTTTAAGATAATTTTTTCGAATTTGTGTAAAACATAAATCAATGATTGCAATTAAAAACGTGACAATCATAGCACTGTTCTGTGTTAACACGGCCCCAAATAAATTAACTGTATCGCCACTCAAAACTGTTCTTAAAAATGCAAAAATCATAATTAAATCAAGCACCACTTGAAGGCGCATGAGACCACGCATGCGATTTTTTAATTTAACAAGTTGCTGAAAGATATCCTGACGCTTCATGGTTCAGATCCTCCTGACTACAAACCGATGCTAACATCCATTATCTATCCTTTATTTTAAGCTAAATATAACTCTTGGTAAACTATTTGATTTCCACCAAAAATTATCGGACCGAATAGGCTAGATTTAGCTGTTTAAAAAGTGTTTCCACAGACATGCTGTATAGAGTCTTGAAATAATCATCCGTTTTTCCTTTGGGTGGATCCGGCAAAACAAACGCATTTTGTTGATCGTTAACCCCAATTCCAATATAGGCTCGCTCTTTAGTCTCTGCACTTTTAATTTCAGAATGAGAAATTTGAAACAACTGCCGTACTTCCAACCGCAATTGGCGTTTACTGAACACACTACCTAACGTCACAAACTCTTTGCTACCAACTGTTGGCAACTGCCATTTTTCAAGTTGAGCGTCAAATGCTTCAAAGGCTTTTACAACAGTTCTTCGCAAGGTAAACGGTGAATCAACCGGTTTGGCAGAAATAATTTGGTATACATTTTGCGCACCTGCCAGAGAAATGGGGTAATCGCGTTTGAATTGATCCGCTACTTTATCAAAGTCATTCCCGAAAAAGACGAGTGCATCCAAAATCGTTAACAAACGCAAATGCATCATCCCATCCATTTCACCATTTTCTTCTGGCTTAATGGTTTGTTGGACCCCTTTTAAATACTGTTTTTGAACCTCGTCATTCAATAAACCGTGCTGTTTTTGCCATTCATAAATTGTCAAATGAGTAATGGTATCATATAAAGTCGTGGTAACGATCATCAGTTGTTCGTCAAAATCACGATGTCCACTTGTCACGTTGAAAGAAATCGTTGGGTAGCCAGTCGCATCTAATAAAGCATGCTGCAATTCATGAGAAACGGTGTAATTCGGCGCAGTAACATCCTTCACATGAATGATCAAATTGCCATTTTGCCAACTTTGGTAGGATTGGTCATAACGCACATATCCGGATTTTTCCGTGCCATAATCGAACACCACATCACCAGAAATCTTCTGATTCACTTCATTCAGTAGTTCGTTTACTTCATTATTAAGTTGAATATCACTCATTACTTTCTCCTCGTAGTTGTTTTAAAATTTGCCGTGCAGTTTGTTCATCAATTACAGGTGCCTTTTCTAAAAGTAGCTGGGCTTCTGCGAGTTCAGCTGACGTTGCGCCATTGCTTAGCAACAATGACTTTGCTTGCAAATGCATGTGTCCTCGTTGAATTCCTTCTGAAACCAAAGCTTTTAAGGCCGCCAAGTTTTGTGCTAATCCAACACTTACAATGACTTCTTCTAATTCTTTTGCCGTTTTTACCTGCATCAAACGATGATTTAGTTGGGCTTTGCGATTAATCTTGATTGAACCGCCAACAAATCCCACTGGTAAAGGTAATGTTAAAGAACCTACCAAAAATTTATCTTCAATTTGCCAGCGACTAAGCCCTCGATATTGGCCATCTCGAGCAGCATATGCATGCGCACTGCTTTCAATGCTTCGCCAATCATTCCCGGAAGCCATTACGACAGCATCAACACCATTCATAATTCCTTTGTTATGCGTTGTCGCACGATAGGGATCAACCTGCGCTGCCTCACTGGCCATGACAATTCGATTGGCAATTTCATCTCCGTCAAACTGTTTTGTTGCTAAAGCAGTCATTGGAATTCGGCAGGTCGCAGTTGCCAAACACTCATCAGACAAATTACTCAAAATTGCCATTAAACTAGTTTGCCCAAGTTCAAGGTGTAAGAAATTCGAAACTCCTTCTAACATCGCATTAATCATATTAGCACCCATTGCTTCCTTTGTACCAATAAAAATATCTAATGAAACAAACTGGTGATCAAGCTTTCTTACACGTATTTTTTTTGCGCCACCCCCACGTTTAACAATGGATGGACGTGCATCATTAGCAGTCTGTAAAATTTTATTTTCATTTTCTCGCAAAAGCTGTGCAAGTTTTTCTGAATCATGAACATTTGCCATTAAAACTTGGCCCATCATCAATCGATCCGTTATCTTGGTCTGGATGCCGCCATCAATCGCCATTATTTTGGCGCCATTGCTTGCTGCTGCAATCACGGATGGCTCTTCTGTCACCATCGGAACTACTTTTTCTTCTCCGTTAATCACAAAGTTAACTGCAACACCTTCAGAAATCGGAAAATCCATCAAGTAATTTTCAATAATCTGATCACCTTGAGTGGTATTTTCATCTGCAATTATAGCCTCGTCGTCCGCAGTTAAGTTTAACTGTTTTTTTAGAATCGTCAGACGTTGCGCATAAGTTTGTTTATAAAATTGCTTTAAATTCATTAATTTAATTCTCCTAAAACCAAAAAACGCGGTGAAACTCATTTTTACAATGTGCTTTTCCGCTTTTGATATTTTTGTTTGGTTTAGCGATGCTGAACATACTCAGAAATGATGCCTTCACGGACACCACTTTCCGAGAAGATCACCCGATCAGCATCCAACATTTGGAGTAACATCACTAATGGTAAAATACCACCAATAATAATGTCAGCTCGTTGTGTTTCTAACCCTGGCATCTTTTTACGATTAATTAAGTTTCGGGATAACAAAGCTCGAAAAGTTTTGTTGACCACTTCTGTTTTTAAACGATAGCCATGAATATTATCTACTCGTAATATTCCTTGATGTTGGCGATTCATACGTGCCAAAGTTCGATTAGCGCCACCCAGTAAAATAATTGGTAATTGAACAGCATCCATAATCCACCAAATATCGCGAAACTGTTTATTCACAAAATTTTGAGCAGCAAATAACCGATCAGCGCGGACCACATTGTTTAAATGGAATCGTTCCGAAAGACTCACGGCGCCAAATGGTACACTTATCAAGTTGCGAGGTTTCCCATTTTCAACATGAATTAATTCACAACTAGCCCCACCAGTGTCCAGAATCAAACAATCCCGAATTTCCAGAGAATTCATGACACCTAAATAGTCATAATATGCTTCATCGTTACCCGACAAAACGTCAAGTTGAATGTCAATCTCATCTTGAACCCGGTTTAAAAATTCGGCTTGATTACGCGCCACCCGAACCGCTGCTGTCGTAATTCCACGTACCGTACGATTCGGATAGCTTTCATAGATATGCTTAAACCGTTTTAAGGCTGCCACGGTTCGGTCCATCGCCACTTGCTGCAGAATATGATTGCTGCCCATTCCTTCAGAGATGCGAGAGTCTTCCTTAATTCGCCGGACCTCATGAAAGCTTCCGTCCTCGTGAATTTCGTTAATTGCCATTCGAACTGAATTGGAACCTAAATCCACAATAACTAAGTTTTCCATTTTGACACCTCTCAATCCATCACGATAATTTAATTGTTCTTATTTTACCATGTTTTCGTTTAAACATGCGATGAACTTGCGATAAATGGGTGTCTGAGAAAATGTAAACTTACTAAAATTATGGTTTGAGTTTGATAAAGAAAGATTTCGCCTAGTTTATATTTTTGGACGGCTGCAGAAAACATGACTATAAACATAAGCATGCCCAGCGCCGGACTTCATCCTGCTGACGGCACACTTATGCTTATAGTCATGGACGTTTTTATCCGCTCACTAGGTTTTAGGACAGCTTCTCAAACCAGTCTTTAATCCATAAGCAAGATTCCTGCGGGATTGCGATCCCGCATCCATCTCACTTACGGACTAAAGACTCCCGGTTTGTTCCGCTCACTAATTTTTAGGACAGCTTCTCGAGACACACTTTTACTAAATAAGCACACTTTCATCGGGAAATCCTCCCCGCATCCAGTGCCCTTATTTAGTAAAAGCAGACCCGTCTCAATCCGCTCACTGGTTCTTAGGACAGCTCGGCAAAACAGGATAGAAAATGCAAGGCACGCCTACTGCGGGGATTTTTCCGCTTTCGGCGTGCCTTAGCCTTACATTTTCTATCCTATCCTTTTGCCTCGCTCACTTAAAATAATTAATTCCCATCGCATCCCGCACTTCATCCAAAGTTTGGTTTGCCACCTTATTCGCCTTTTCACTACCGCGCTTCAAAATATCATACACCCCAGGAATATCCTGTGCATACTGCTCTCTTCGCTCTCGAATTGGTTTCAACGTATTCTGCAACACTTCATTCAAATATCGCTTAATTTTAACGTCTCCCAATCCCCCTGCTTGATACTGGGCCTTCAAATCTGCCACTTTTTTCTTATCCTTATCAAAAATATCCAAATAAGTGAAAACTGTATTGCCTTCCACATGGCCCGGATCCGTCACCTTAATATGCTTTGGATCTGTATACATCGACATTACTTTCTTTTGAATCGTATCCTCATCATCCGACAAATAAATCGCATTATTCAATGACTTACTCATCTTTGCATTACCATCTAAGCCCGGAATTCTTCCCAATCCCTTTGGTGGGAAATATCCCTCTGGTTCAACCAAAATCTCTTTTCCATAAACATTATTAAACGTTCGCACAATTTCACGTGTCTGTTCCAGCATTGGCTCCTGATCATCGCCAACTGGCACCGTATCAGCCTTAAACGCAGTTATATCTGCAGCCTGACTCACAGGATAAATGAAGAATCCTGCCGGCACACTTTCGCCAAACTTTTTTTGCTTGATTTCTGTTTTGACCGTTGGATTTCTTTCCAAACGAGAAACAGTCACCAAATTCAAATAAGTTTCCGTCAACTCACTTAATGCAGGAATTTGTGATTGCACTAAAATTGTGGATTTTTCTGGATCAATCCCCACTGCTAAATAGTCCAAAGCTACCTGAATTAAACTATTACGAATTTTTTCTGGATCACGCGCATTGTCGGTTAAAGCCTGCATATCCGCAATCATAATATAACTGTCATAATTACCAGTATTTTGTAATTCAACTCGATTTTTAAGTGAACCCACATAATGACCAATGTGTAGCTTTCCTGTTGGGCGATCTCCGGTTAAAATTACGTGCTTTTTTGTCATAATAAAATCTCCTCTTCTTTGTGTTTTGTTTCAGTGCAAATAAAAAATCCCATCACTAGTAAGACTAGTAATAGGACGAATTCACCGTGGTGCCACCTAATTTGCAGAGTACTCTGCCACTCATTGCAGATATCGGTGCCCCGTTTAAGCGTTCTCCAAAACCCAATTCGTTTTTCTGAAATCTCTCAGCAAATGATTTCTCTCTGGCGGTGAAAAACTACTTTATTTCTTCACTGAACTTGATATGTTCATTGTACCTATCTTTAGTTTTGGGAGCAAGTCTTGTTTTTATAATAAATATTGATTCTTGTGCCAAATCTTCACCACAGGAACTTGGCCTCATCCTCCTGACAGCTCAACATCACCCGATTGACTTCGCTTGACTTTCTCCTCCAAACAGCCTAGAATATCGTAACACTAAAATGCTTTTACACTAAGGGAGTCATGCAATTGAGCACCGTTGATTCAAATGAACTTAAATCCGAACAAACCCGCGTTGATCACGTCATTCAAAAAATTGAAGCACAAGCCAATCACACTCAAAAATTGGTCGATCAGGCCCACTCCGAAACGCGATCTGTTGAAAGTAATTACTCTCAAAACGCAAAAATCAATACCTTTGAAGTTGATGATCGGATCGAAACCAATGCCGAAGTTCAACAACAAAAAGGCCTGGTTGCACGTGCCGTTGAAAACGAAAGTATCCTTAAACGACAAGTTGCTACCTACAAGCAGTTACAGGATTCACCCTATTTTGGCCGCATCGATATTCAAGATCCTGGTGAAACTGACGTAGAACCCCTATATATCGGAACCGCTTCGTTTGCTGATGAACACGAAAATTTTCTTATTTACGACTGGCGGGCGCCAATTTCAAGTATCTACTACAATGGCACTTTAGGAAATGTCTCCTACCAAACTCCTGCCGGTAAAATGAATACTGATTTGGTGAAAAAGCGCCAGTTTTCTATTCAATCTGGTAAAATCACTAACATGTTTGACACCAATGAAACTGTTGTTGATGAGATTCTGCAAGAAGTACTCGGACAACAGAATGATACTTACATGGCTAATATTGTAGCCACGATTCAAAAAGAACAAAATGACATCATTCGCGATACCACTAGTGATTTATTGGTTGTCCAAGGTGTCGCCGGTAGTGGCAAAACTTCCGCTATCTTGCAGCGAATTGCTTTTTTACTTTATCATAGTCGTACTTCGTTAAATGCGGATGAAATTGTATTGTTCTCACCTAATCGCTTGTATAGTCGATATATTTCTGACGTTTTACCAAGCTTGGGTGAACGAAACATGCGCCAAATCACGCTGGCTGATTTTCTCTCTCAACGTTTTCAGGGATTGAATGTTGAAACGGTTTTTGATCGATACGAGCACAATTCAAATATGACTGGCGCTGATGTAGAATTGGCTGAATTTATTGAAGGACCAGATTTTATGCGATTGGTTGCTAACTATGTGAACAATTTGTCCCCAGATAAAATTCAATTTACCAATGTCATGTTTGAAGAAAAGCCATTCTTTAAAGCCACTGATATTCGAAAAATTTATACAGATTTGCCGGACACAATGCGTCCAGCCGATCGCTTTTTAAAAACTAAAAACACGTTAATTAAACAATTAAAAAAACGACTTGATGAAGAAACCAATGCTGATTGGATTCATGAAACCATTGACCATTTAAGTAACGAAGAATATAACGACTTAATTGGCAAAAAGCGATTACGTGCATTTGAAAGTTATGACGATGAAATTCATTATTTAGGCCGCAAACTCGCTGCCAAACACTTCCAAGTTGTTTATGATGCTCTCTTTAATAATTATTTTATTGATGTTTATTCACAATATGTATCTTTTTTAAACCAAGTAGAATTTCCAAAAACAGTTTCATCAGCAGCAAAGCAAAAAAATCAGTTTGACTTTCAACAAGCTATTGAATATCATCGCTTACGCTTAATGGATGCTGCACCACTACTTTTAATGCGTGACTTATTCACTGGTAGTGGCCGCAACCGTCAAATTCAGCATATTTTTATTGATGAGATGCAAGATTATTCATTAGCACAAATGATGTACTTTAAACATGCGTTTTCAAACGCAAAATTTACACTTCTTGGTGATAGTGAACAAGCTCTCTTTAAAAACGTTGAAGCACCGCAAATCTTGTTAACCCATTTAAAAGAAGCTTTTAATGTTAAAAAAGCTAATTTAATCACTTTAAATCGAAGTTACCGCTCCACTTATCCCATCACCAGTTTTGCAAAAAAACTTTTACCTGACGGGGACCAGATTCAAGCCTTCAATCGCGAGGGCAGTTTACCAAGCGTCGTCATTCGTGACACAGTTGCGGATGGTAATCAGGCCTTAATTGCAATTTGTAAAAAAGAACTCCAAACATACGGAACAGTAGCTATTTTGACGCGTAACATGACAGAAAGTCAGCATGTTTTTGAGAACATTCATCGGGCTACTAACGCCAATCTGCTTTCAGATGCGGATTTAGCTTTGCCTAAGGGTGTCTTGATTATGCCCATTTATTTGGCTAAGGGGCTAGAATTCGACTCTGTTATTGCCTACAATATTTCACAAAATAATTACCCCGACCAAAGTTCTACCGGAATTTTATACACGATGGCTTCGCGGGCAATGCACAGTCTAACCTTGTTAAGCATTGGTGCTGCATCCCCGCTTATTAACGAAGTTGTTAATGATCACGAACATTTAGTTCAAATTAAATAATTTTTTTGTAAACAAAAAGCGATAAAATCAAACCAAAACCGGTTTGTCCTATCGCTTTTATTGAGTCTAAACTTTTCTGGTATTGGTGAATAACTAATACCAGTTTTTTGTCTATTTTAAAAATCAGAAAAATAAAAAGGACACCTGTCCTCTTTGAGTTATGATTTAATCACCAAAACAAATCGAAAAGAGAAAATTCAGATGTCCCTAATTATTTCTATCTTAAGTTTATTCGAAATAACTGACCTAATTTCATTTTTGTTTATTACCATGGATGGTATAAGTGCTACCACTCAAATTCCCATGAGCATCTGTTGCAAAATCAGCTGTTTGAACCATCATTTCTGATGAAGAGTTATCATCTTTATCACTATTACCTGAAGCACGCTCAGTTGTCTGACTTGCTTCGCTTTGCGCGTTACTAATTGCACGTGAAGTTTCTTGGAACTGTGTCACAGGAATAGCTGCTTGCTGATATTCGTCATTCAAATCGGCCGCTTCAACCGTGGTAGCTGCTGTTGCCCCCGCAAACTTAGATAAGTTTTCTAAGTATGGTGAACGATCTACTCGCTGATGTGTTGTCGTAACTTGCTGTAAGGCTGCTGTTGCGCGACTAACCTGTTGAACAACCTTAGAAATAGAAGCGGTGACCACACTTGATTCATCGGTTTTTGAACTACTTGTCTGAACGGTTGCTGATGACGCAGCTTTAGCATCCACACCTACAGAAGCTGAACTAGCAGTTGTAGAGGTCGATTTACTTGAAGCCGTTGAGCCAGCAGCGACTGAACTAATGCTCTCAGAACTAGCTTCAGAAACTGAGCTTGCTTCACTACTTGTTTGGTCGGCTTTTATATCAGAGGAAGAACCTTGGTCAGCTGAACTTGATGCTGAAGAAGCCACGCTGGTCGCCTCAGAACTGTCAGAAGCTGACACGCTACTAGCAACACTGCTAAACGCAGCCACACTAGACGCACTGGAACTGACAGCTACTGCAGAACTTGCGGCAGCTGCTGAACTGACGCTTGCACTTGAGCTACTTACGCTAGATGGCGTCCAAGTACTAACAGCAGAGCTACTTACACCACTTGAAACGACAGCCGAACTTGCAGCTACTGAGCTTGACGAAGCCACAGAACTGGTTGCTGAACTCGTTTTGGCACTTGAACTTGCTGTTGAACTGGCAACACTACTTGAACTTACTGAGGAAGTAGCACTACTTACAGCTACAGAACTTGCACTACTTGCTGTGCTCGTTGTTGCACTAGCCGCATAAGAACTGGAATATGCGTAACTGCTTGATTTAGTTGTTTTACCAGCCTGCGTCGTGTTATTAGTATCTGCTAATACTGGTGTTGTTTCATTAAAAGCCACGGCAGCATTGATACCAACTAAAACAAGCCCAGCATATAGCCATTGCTTATGCACTTTGTACATTTTAAAGTGCAATTTTTCGTCTTTCTGATGACCAAAAGTATGTTTATCACTATTCTTCATATATAATAACCCCCAAACTTACAGAATTTAAGATTCTCTAAAGGTAATTATACGACATTTTTTAAGTTTTGAATACATCATAAAGTAAAATTTATCACATTTATTTGTTCAATTGAATAACCTATTTCGTGGCTAAGTTCCGTTGATGCGTAATAGCATGTTTTAAAATAAACGGCGCAATAAGTGTGACCAAAATAATTACCAAAATGACATCTGAATAATGCGTGGGATCAATCAATTTAGCCGCAAACCCTATTTGGGCCGTGATTAAGCCCATTTCTCCTCGTGAAATCATTCCGGCACCGATGACGTAATTACTAGACAAATCAAACCCTGATATTTTGCCACCAAGGCCACAGCCAAATAATTTTGTCCCGATACCTAAAATGGTCATCAACAGCACAAAGCCAAGAGATTGCCATAAATGGGAAAAATTCATATTTAGGCCCACACTCACGAAGAACATGGGGATAAAAATCGCATAGCCAATTGGCTCTACACTTTCGCCAATTTCTTCGTGAGCGGGTGTCAATGCCACCGCAATCCCGGCAAAAAACGCACCAACTGCACCACTTAAACCGACTAGTTCAGCCAACCATGCCATGGATAAACAAATGACCATTGACATGATTGTGCGACTTGAAGTCATAAAAAGACGATCCGCCGTTCTCATTAAATATGGTGCAATCCATTTGATAAGTAGATAAACACCAACAAAATACAAAATTTGTTTTAAAATAACCAGCACCAAGTTCTGATTGCCGCTGGATTCACCCATCATGCTAACCATAATGCTTAGCAAAATCACACCAATAATATCATCCGCAACTGCGGCTCCTAGAATTGTGGCGCCTTCTTTGGTGTCCAATGCATGAAATTCCTTTAGCACTTCTACCGAAATACTAACCGATGTGGCCGAAAATACCACGCCCAAGAAAAAGCACTCTAAGCGGCTAAAATGAAAGAAAAGTCCTGAGGTTCCCATAATTACTACCGGAAAAATAACACCAATTACCGCAACGATTAAAGCGGGCCGCAAGTATTTTTTTAGCAGAGCAATGTTGCTCTCCAAACCAGCGATGAACATTAAAATAATAACGCCCAAATCGGAAAAAACTTGCACCAAACTGTTTAATTGAACCCAATTCAAAATAGCCGGACCCAAAACGACTCCGACTAAAAGTTGCCCAATGACACCTGGGACACCCATCCGTTGGCTATAATGCCCAACAAACAACGTTAAAAAAAGTACCAAAGCAAGTGTCCCAATGAATTCCATATAGTTACCTCCACAAGTTTACATTAAATAGGGTAAATCACTTGCAGCTGTTGGGTAAGCAAAAATTGTTTGCTTTAAGTTTTCAGGAGTTAACTGACGATTAATAGCCATCGCAAAATAGTTGATTAAATCATCCGCTTCACCACTCATGAGGCTTGCTCCAACAACTGCACCAGTTTTTTTAGATGTTATTACTGTAGCATGTGCCAACGGTTCGTTCAAGCGGTGATAGGTAAACCAGCCTGTCAAATCAAAGTTTTGAACAGTATAATTATTTTTTTGCGTTTGTGCTTCTTCGGCGCCGACACCAACCTTGGCCAAACGTGGCGTTCCATAGACAACGGTTGGAATCGCCGGATACTGAATAGCTTTAGTTTCACCAGCAAAAGATTCTGCCAAATATTGCGCTTCAAATCCAGAAACTGGTGTTAATTTAGGTTGTGATTTATCCACAACATCCCCGATCGCAAAAATATTTTTAGCAGTCGTTTGAAGATGATCATCAACCTTGATCCCACGTTTGGAAAATTCCACGCCAACTTTATCTAAATCTAAAGTGTCATCGTTGGGAACTCTGCCTGCTGTACAAAAGACTTTATCGGTTTGTAAACTGAAGCCTTGTGCACTCACTAACTCGTAGCCATCGGCATTTTTTTCAATCCGACTAATATCAACGCCAAAATGAAAGCGAACGCCCTGCTCTTCAAGTTGGGAAACCAATTGATTAACGTCTGCTTTTGCGAAAGCTTTCAGTGGTCGGTCATTATGATGAATAATATGAACCTCAGCACCCGCGGTAATTGCCATTGCCGCAAATTCAAATGCAATATAGCCACCACCGACAAATGACACTGAGTGGGGCATATTGGTCATTTTTAAGAAATCCGTACTTGTTCTAAAATGCTTTTTCCCATCAATATCAAGTAATCCCGGGCGAGCACCAGTGGCCACCACAAATTTATCGGCAATCACTTTAGTCTGATCGGCTAAAACAGTATGGTTATCAACAAACTTAACTGATCCATCAATGACAGTAATCCCAGCTTTTTTTAAACCAGCCTTGGTGCCATCCGAAACTGGATCGGTAAATGTCTTCTCGAATTTGATCAAAGCTGGCCAGTCAATATTTGGTGCACTCTGCAAACCTTTACCTACCAAATATGCAGAATGGCGCCGTGCTTCAACTGCCGCTAATAAAACCTTTTTTGGATCACATCCCCGATTCGGACAAGTCCCACCCCAAAGATTTTCTTCAATAACTGCGACCTTCAAATTTTGTGCTTTTAACGCATATGCAAGTGCAGAGCCACCGGGTCCAGCACCAATAATGGCAACATCAAATTTATCCATGATTTAACCCCTCCGTTTTTGACCTTTTGTCTACATTCTAACGCTTAACTTCACTAAGATAACGCATAACCTGTTGACGATTCAAATAACCAACCACTTGATCAGAACGGTTGACACTAACTTCTGCTGTTTTGCTTAATAGTTGAAAGGCCATTTCTAGTGTGTCGCTTTCGGTGAGTTGTGGTTCCAGATTGGTTCCGGTTTGTTTTCGATAAGTATAGCCCGTTTTAATCAGTTTACCGACTGGTGTTTCGAAGACATTTTTCGCGACGGTACCAGCAAAAAAGTTTTCAACAAATTCATTTACTGGATGTTGGGCAATATCATCCGGAGTATCCACCTGTAACAGCTTTCCATGACTCATTATGCCAATTCGGTCTCCCAGTTTCAGAGCCTCATCCATATCATGCGTAACAAACACAATTGTGTTGTGCATATTATGATGCAAATCTAAAACTAAATCTTGCAGTTGGGTTCGCACAATTGGATCCAGCGCGCTGAATGGTTCATCAAACAGAACAATCGGCGGTTTGGCAGCCAATGCCCGAATAATTCCAATTCGTTGTTGCTCACCACCGGAAAGTTCACTTGGGAGTCGATCACGATATTTTTCCGGATCAAGGCCGACCTGTGACAACAAACTATCCACAATTTTAGCCGTTTGTTTTTTGGGCATTTTTTTCATATCGGGAATGACACTAACATTCTGGGCCACCGTCATGGTTGGAAACAACGCAATCTGCTGTAAAACGTAACCAATATCTAAACGTAAACTTTGTTTATCAAATTCCTTCAGCTTTTTACCGTTAAAAAGAATATCACCATCCGTTTGTGTAATTAACTGGTTAATCATTTTTAACGTCGTAGTTTTCCCGCTACCAGACGTTCCTACCAAAACAAACAATTCTCCAGGTTTAATCGCTAAATTTAAATCCTGAATTGCTAGATTTTCGCCAAACTCTTTACGCACATTTTTAAATTCAATGATTGGTTGTTTATTAGTCATTATTTGGCATCCTCCAACAATCCATGAGAAATCAAATACTGTCTCGCGACTTTTGCTGCGGACTCTTTTTTTACATTGACCTCATAATTCATTTTTTGCATATCTTCATCAGAAATTTTTCCTGCTAATTTATTTAAAGCTGCCACAATTTTTGGATGACTGGAAGCTAATTTTTCAGACATCACTGGTGCTCCTTGATAAGGTGGAAAAACATGTTTGTTATCCTTTAACATAACCAAGTCTAATTGTTTTAACTGACTATCCGTTGAATACGCATCCCCGACGTTGATGTTCCCGCGTTTGAGCGCTTCATAACGCAAACTTGCTTGCATTGAGCTAGCTTTAATATTTAGATCGTACTTTTTATTAATTCCTTTGAGTCCATCCGTCCGGTTAATAAATTCAAGCGTCATGCCAGCCTTGATTTGACTTTCAATTGACTTCAAATCGCCAATGGTTTTTAAATTATACTTTTTAGCAAACGATTTTCTCACCACAAGGGCAAATGTATTTTGATATTTCATCGGCTTCAAATAAGTCATATTATATTGCTTTTTAAGGTCATTTCGCGCCTTAACATAAGTTTCGTGGGCGCTTAAATTCGAATTGTTTCCTGAACTTTTTACCAAGCTTTCTAACACAGTTCCCGAAAACTCTGGGTAAATATCAATACTCTTACTCTTCAACGCATTGAATAAGAAACTGGTGGTTCCAAAATTAGGTTTTAAAGTAACCGTCACGCTTTTATCACTTTGTTCAATCAAGTCTTTATACATATGAATTAAAATATTTGGTTCTGATCCGAGTTTCCCAGCAATTACAATATTTTCTTTGGGTTGTGAAACAGCTTGATAACCACTCACACCAACAAATCCCACAACGATTACCCCAACTGTGGCAATCACCGTTCGTAACCGTGCTGTCTGTAAAAATTTGATCAAGGTACTTAAAATGATCGCCAGTAATGCTGAAGTTACAGCGCCAATTACGATTAAGGAAGTATCATTTTGATCAATTCCCAATAAAATAAAGTTTCCTAAGCCACCGGCACCAATCAATGCAGCTAGGGTTGCCGTTCCCACAATCAGAACCAATGCTGTTCGGATTCCAGAAATAATTACAGGTAATGCGATTGGAATTTCCACTTTAAAAAGTTTACGCATTCGTGACATTCCAAACGCGTCTGCTGCTTCTTCTAAAGAAGGATCAATTTCATCAATTCCCACGTATGTATTTTGGAAAATGGGTAACAAAGCATAAATGACCAAAGCAATTATCGCTGGAACACTGCCAATTCCCACAAATGGAATCAATAATCCTAATAATGCCAATGAAGGAATCGTTTGTAAAACGCTGGTCACCTGTAATAAAAACTCGGCCACATTTCTATGATGAGTAGCCCAAATAGCTAATGGCACTGCAATCACGATTGCGATTAATAATGCTGTTAGCGAAATTTGCAAATGTTCCCATAACGCTTGAAGCAATTGCGTTCGCTGATCTAAAAAAGTATTCCATAAAGTTGTCATTATGACGCTCCCAATAAATTTATTGCTTCTATTCTCTCACATAACCTAAAAATATCCATGCAATATACTCAATAAAGCTCAATTGACCAAATCACTAGTCAATTGAGCTTTTAAGATTTTAGCTATTAGAAATTGAATTTTACTTCTTTAGGTTTTGCTGCGACTAAAATTTTTCCTTGCCGGATTGAATACAAAACTTCCGAACGCTCATTTAGTGCATTATAAAAATTATCGTTATTTAAAATGATACAGTTTGCGGGTTTACCAACTTCAATACCGTAATGATCTGTAATGTGTAAAGTTTTTGCAGCATTATTGGTCACAAAATTATACGAGTCCAAAATACTTTGATAACCCATCATTTGTTCAGCGTGAATCCCCATATGAACGGGGTCCATCATATTTCCGTTCCCCATGGGATACCACGGATCTTTCACATCATCTTCCCCAAATGAAACGTTAATTCCAGCTTCAGTTAAGTCCTTAATTCGAGTGATTCCTCGGCGTTTTGGATAGGTATCAAATCGGCCACCCAAATGAATGTTAACTAATGGGTTAGAAACCATATTAATTTTTGCCAATTTTAGAAGACGGAATAATTTATAACAGTAGGCATTGTTATATGAACCCATCGCCGTGGTGTGACTTGCCGTCACGCGGTCAGTCAATCCCGTTTCATAGGCTAAAGTAGCCAATACTTCAAGATTTCGAGAATTGGGATCATCGATTTCATCACAATGCACATCAATCAAACGATCATATTTTTCGGCTAACTCTGCGATGTAATGGAGTGATTGCACACCATAATCACGCGTAAATTCGTAATGTGGAATTCCACCAATTACATCGGCTCCTTCTTTAACAGCCGTCTCTAATAATTCTTTGCCATGTGGATATGACAAAACTCCTTCTTGGGGAAAGGCGACTAATTGAACTTCAACAATATCCTTCATTTCTTCTTTAACTTCCAGCAAAGCTTCCAATGCCGTCATAGTCGGGTCGGTCGTATCAACATGGCTGCGAACAACTTGAATTCCGTTTTCTACCTGTTTTTTGATGGTTGCTTTTGCGCGGGTTTTGACATCTTCTCGAGACAAGGTTTTCTTTCGCTCTGACCAAATCCGAATCCCATCAAATAAAGTTCCCGTTTGATTCCATTCCGGTTCACCTGCCGTTAAGGTTGCATCAAGATGCACATGAGAATCGATAAATGGTGGTAAAAGTAACTTTCCGTTGGCTTCAATTGTTTGTTCATTTTCATGACTCGCCAAATGGCTGCCAATTTCAATAAACTTTTCGTTTTCAATCCGTACATCCTGTTTATTTTCAGAATTTTCGATAAACACATTTTTAATTAACATGTTTCTCCTCCTTATTTAAATTGAACTTCATCACAAGATAGTAAACAAAACCAACAAGAATCATAACAATGAACGTTGCCCCCGTATAATCTTCGACCCAATTTATTTTCTGCAAAAGAAGATACACAACGACGCCCAAAACCCACAGTACAAACGCTAGCCAATGAATTCCACCTTGATACCAGTACTGACCTCCTTTTCTGGAAAGCTCCTTTGCTTGATAGTTTCTGTCCCGAATCAAGAAATAGTCAACACACATGATACTGATAATCGGACCGAGAACCATTCCCACATAGTCCAAAAAAGCTGTGAAAGTGTCTAAGAAGCTGCCAACAAAAACCGGAACAAATGTCACGACTGTGGCTAATATTGTCACTATCCACAGCGATTTTTTTAGGCTAATTTTTGGAAACATATTATTAACTGCCGATCCTGCAGCTTGCAGATTTACGGCATTGGCTGTCATACTAGTTAGTACAATGACAATCATCGCAATCGATCCCAGCCCAAGCCGGTTGGCAATGGTACTAGGATCTGAATTGTTTGCATCATACACACCTGAGGTAATGGCAATACTGATTGTGGCTACTAACCCAATAAATGCAAACCAGAAAACACCCAAATCTGCACCAATGAACGGTGCCGTTACGGCGATATGTTTTTTATTTGTAAAACGGGTAAAATCAGCTCCTGCGGTAACCCAAGCTAAGTTGAACGCAGCCAGTGTATCAATTGCAGCTCCAAAAGGCATTTTATGCATATTAGGAACTTTCCAGTTTGTGATTTGAGAAAATGAAACATCACGAAAAACAACGATCGATTCCCAAAGAACGAAAATAATTACAAGAATTATTCCTATTCGTTCAATAATTTGAATCGACCGTTGCCCGGAAGAAATACTTATTAAGTGCAAAATGCTCATAACCAAAATACCAAATACCAGACCTTTATTACCACCAGGTTGTCCATAGACCGGCCATCCCAACAATGAATGTAAAATGTACGACATAGACGTCGCCGCAATAAACGTGTTAACAGCTGTCCATCCCACGAACTGAGTGACATTAACCATTGATGGTACAATACTTCCACGAATACCAAATGAAGCACGAGAAATGGCCATCGTGGTTGCACCAGTTTTGTAACCCATGTAACCTACAAGTGATAAAAATATGTATGAAATACTTGACGCCACAATTAAAGCTTTAATACCGCCCCAAAATCCACAAGCAGCAATGATTCCACCAACGAACCATGTGCCATTGTTAGCGTTAGCACCAACCCAAGTCGCAAACATGTCCCAATAAGACATGTGTCGGTTCTCTTCTGGCACAATATCTACCGTGTATCGATCTTTGGTTTCCATAAAAAATTTCCTCCTTAGAATTTTTACACATTTTTATTGATTATACACTTCCTGTGAAAAAAATCGAGAACTTTTTTATTGAAATCTAACAATCTGATGCTATCAACCAAAATGCAATTACTTAATTTACTTTTAGCTAGTGACTTCTGAAGTGGGGACGCCCGTTCTCAACTTGAAAAATCTTTAAATGAAAATAGTGCACAAACCATTTTTGATAGTTAAAAGCAAATAGCATAATCAAAGTAACACCCACAACAAGTATTAATATGGCTAACAGAGTTACAGTTTCGAAGATGAAAAATAGCATTAGAATGCTGACTAGAAAAGTCAGAATTAGAATTTTAGATGCTAAAAATACAAAATACAGTATGCGAGCTTTATTAGAAATCATTTTTCTATCGTGTATGTAATGCGAACTATTTTTCATAAAGTTTGGAATGTTGATATTTCCACGACGAAATGCCAATTTTCGTCCTTGTGGAGTAGAATGCCAGCCTAAAACAAAGATGATCTTGTAGCAGATCTCCCATAAGCACAGCATAACAGGTGTCGCAAATAGAAAATAAATAAAAGCACTAATACTTTCGTTAGTGGTTGGAAATAAATAATTTCCAATCCTTCCTGTTTTTTGCGAAATCCAAATACTTGCTAGAACTAATATGGCCCATAACCACCAAATCTTAGCAGATGTTTTTTCTACCCGTTGTGCGTTATACATATTCAGTGTCTGTTCTACACTAAAACCCCGATCATTCTCAGTTTCGTGCACAGTATTACAAAAAATAATTGCTTTTTGGATCACGTATACTGTTTCATCTATATCAGATTGACGGGCCGCAACTAACGGAATGGCTATCCCTGCTTTACCATCGATCGGCGCCTCCAAAGAAAGATTAAGTGTCGTCACTAGATTACGTTGTGTAGTCGTAACATCTGCAAGATATTCCCACCCAATTAATTTTGGTTTTCTCTTGAAGAGTACTACTTTATTTAACAGCCCTCGTGATGAAAGGACCAACAAATTCGGTTTTATTAGTCTATAAACAGTAATGATAGACGGCAATCCAAAAACAAGCATAATAAAGAAACCCATAAAGTAATTATTTGAATCATATTTTGCTATTAAGGTTCCAATTACAACAAAAGCTGCGTTTAACAGAAGATAGAGTAGTTCATATAACCTGTACGCGTTTAAATAAAATTTCATAGCGACTCCGTCCATGCACATTCAAGGTGCAATTAGTGGCTTATTTTCAATAACCGATCTCTTGATTCCATTTAATTTGAAGCCACTTATCGGATTCGGACCGATGACCCCTTCCTTACCATGGAAGTGCTCTACCTAGCTGAGCTAAAGCGGCATAAAAATTACCCAAATAAGTATACCATATCTGTAAAATTTCCTTCAATGGCCGATATTTGGATAAAAAAAAAGCTTCCAATTAAGGAAACTTTTAGGTTGCATGGCAACGTCCTACCCTCGCAGGGAGCGATCCCCCAACTACTCTCGGCGCTAAGAAGCTTAACTTCTGTGTTCGACATGGGAACAGGTGTATCCTTCTCGCTATCGCCACCACACTTCTCCGATCCACCTTCGTGGCTCGTGTGAAAGAAATTTATTCTCTCAAAACTAAATAATATCGAATCCTTCTCTTCAAGAACACCACTTTGTGGTTAAGTCCTCGACCGATTAGTATTGGTCCGCTCCATGTATCACTACACTTCCACTCCCAACCTATCTACCTGATCATCTCTCAGGGGTCTTACTTCCATAAATGGAATGGGAAATCTCATCTTGAGGCGAGTTTCACACTTAGATGCTTTCAGCGTTTATCTCATCCATACGTAGCTACCCAGCGATGCTCCTGGCGGAACAACTGGTACACCAGCGGTATGTCCATCCCGGTCCTCTCGTACTAAGGACAGATCCTCTCAAATTTCCTACGCCCGCGACGGATAGGGACCGAACTGTCTCACGACGTTCTGAACCCAGCTCGCGTACCGCTTTAATGGGCGAACAGCCCAACCCTTGGGACCGACTACAGCCCCAGGATGCGATGAGCCGACATCGAGGTGCCAAACCTCCCCGTCGATGTGAACTCTTGGGGGAGATAAGCCTGTTATCCCCAGGGTAGCTTTTATCCGTTGAGCGATGGCCCTTCCATACGGTACCACCGGATCACTAAGCCCGACTTTCGTCCCTGCTCGACCTGTCTGTCTCGCAGTCAAGCTCTCTTCTGCCTTTACACTCATTGAATGATTTCCAACCATTCTGAGAGAACCTTTGGGCGCCTCCGTTACTCTTTAGGAGGCGACCGCCCCAGTCAAACTGCCCACCTGACACTGTCTTCCGCCACGCTTAGTGGCGCGAGTTAGAGGGTTCATACAGCGAGGGTAGTATCCCACCAACGCCTCCACCGAAACTAGCGTTCCGGTTTCTATGGCTCCTACCTATCCTGTACAAGCTGTACAAACACTCAATATCAAGCTACAGTAAAGCTCCATGGGGTCTTTCCGTCCTGTCGCGGGTAACCCGCATCTTCACGGGTATTATAATTTCACCGAGTCTCTCGTTGAGACAGTGCCCAGATCGTTACGCCTTTCGTGCGGGTCGGAACTTACCCGACAAGGAATTTCGCTACCTTAGGACCGTTATAGTTACGGCCGCCGTTTACTGGGGCTTCATTTCAAAGCTTCGCCGAAGCTAACTCATTCACTTAACCTTCCAGCACCGGGCAGGCGTCAGCCCCTATACGTCATCTTACGATTTTGCAGAAACCTGTGTTTTTGATAAACAGTCGCCTGGGCCTATTCACTGCGGCTGATCTTTCGATCAGCACCCCTTCTCCCGAAGTTACGGGGTCATTTTGCCGAGTTCCTTAACGAGAGTTCTCTCGCTCACCTGAGGATACTCTCCTCGACTACCTGTGTCGGTTTGCGGTACGGGTAGTTAAACTCTAACTAGAAGCTTTTCTCGGCAGTGTGACATCAGGAACTTCGTTACTTTAAATTTCACTCCCCATCACAGCTTGTCCTTAAAGTTGAAAGCATTTAACTCTCAACAAGACTCGCTGCTTGGGCGCACATATCCAACCGTGCGCATTCCTTAGCCTCCTGCGTCCCTCCATTGTTCAAACAAGTTTAACTAGTACAGGAATCTCAACCTGTTATCCATCGTCTACGCCTCTCGGCCTCGACTTAGGTCCCGACTAACCCTGGGTGGACGAGCCTTCCCCAGGAAACCTTAGTCATTCGGTGGACAGGATTCTCACCTGTCTTTCGCTACTCATACCGGCATTCTCACTTCTAAGCGCTCCAACAGTCCTCACGGTCTGCCTTCATTGCCCTTAGAACGCTCTCCTATCACGCCACCTTGCGGTGGCATCCACAGTCTCGGTAATATGTTTAAGCCCCGGTACATTTTCGGCGCAGAATCACTCGACTAGTGAGCTATTACGCACTCTTTAAATGATGGCTGCTTCTGAGCCAACATCCTAGTTGTCTATGCAACTCCACATCCTTTTCCACTTAACATATATTTAGGGACCTTAACTGGTGGTCTGGGCTGTTCCCCTTTCGACGATGGATCTTATCACTCACCGTCTGACTCCCGGACATAAATCAATGGCATTCGGAGTTTATCTGAATTCAGTAACCCAAGACGGGCCCCTAGTCCAAACAGTGGCTCTACCTCCATGATCCTTAATCCGAGGCTAGCCCTAAAGCTATTTCGGAGAGAACCAGCTATCTCCAAGTTCGTTTGGAATTTCACCGCTACCCACACCTCATCTCAGCACTTTTCAACGTACACGAGTTCGGTCCTCCAGTGCGTTTTACCGCACCTTCAACCTGGACATGGGTAGGTCACTTGGTTTCGGGTCTACATCTACATACTCAGTCGCCCTATTCAGACTCGCTTTCGCTGCGGCTCCGTTTCTTCAACTTAACCTGGCATGTAAACGTAACTCGCCGGTTCATTCTACAAAAGGCACGCCATCACCCCTTAACGGGCTCTGACTTCTTGTAGGCACATGGTTTCAAGAACTGTTTCACTCCCCTTCCGGGGTGCTTTTCACCTTTCCCTCACGGTACTGGTTCACTATCGGTCACTAGGGAGTATTTAGCCTTGGGAGATGGTCCTCCCGGATTCCGACGGAGTTACACGTGTTCCGCCGTACTCAGGATCCTGAACTGAGGGATCTTCATTTTGCCTACGGGGCTATCACCCGCTCTGGCCAGTCTTCCCAGACTGTTCGGCTATGAAAATCTTTGGTAACTCAAATGTTCAGTCCTACAACCCCAGGAAGCAAGCTTCCTGGTTTGGGCTGTTCCCCGTTCGCTCGCCGCTACTTAGGGAATCGATATTTCTTTCTCTTCCTGCGGGTACTGAGATGTTTCAGTTCCCCGCGTCTACCTCCAGCCACGCTATGAATTCACGTAGTGGTAACAACGGATTAGTGTTGTTGGGTTTCCCCATTCGGAAATCTCCGGATCAAAGCTTACTTACAGCTCCCCGAAGCATATCGGTGTTAGTCCCGTCCTTCATCGGCTCCTAGTACCAAGGCATTCACCATGCGCCCTTTATAACTTAACCTAACTTTACCAAAGGTAAAGTGGTTTTGAGTTTAGCGATTATTTTTCGAACTAATCTTGTTTTAAAACTCTATAAAACGCGGTGTTCTCGGTTTAATTACATTATAATAAATAATTAAAATTAGAAAATTTTTCGATATTATTTAGTTTTCAAAGAACAAATTTTGAGAGTAAACCTCTCAAAACTAAACAAAGTTTCGACAATGTGTAGGTTTCCGTTTCTAAATATCCTTAGAAAGGAGGTGATCCAGCCGCAGGTTCTCCTACGGCTACCTTGTTACGACTTCACCCCAATCATCTGTCCCACCTTAGACGGCTAGCTCCCGAAGGTTACTCCACCGGCTTTGGGTGTTACAAACTCTCATGGTGTGACGGGCGGTGTGTACAAGGCCCGGGAACGTATTCACCGCGGCATGCTGATCCGCGATTACTAGCGATTCCAACTTCGTGCAGGCGAGTTGCAGCCTGCAGTCCGAACTGAGAACGGTTTTAAGAGATTAGCTAAACCTCGCGGTCTCGCAACTCGTTGTACCGTCCATTGTAGCACGTGTGTAGCCCAGGTCATAAGGGGCATGATGATTTGACGTCGTCCCCACCTTCCTCCGGTTTGTCACCGGCAGTCTCACTAGAGTGCCCAACTTAATGCTGGCAACTAATAATAAGGGTTGCGCTCGTTGCGGGACTTAACCCAACATCTCACGACACGAGCTGACGACAACCATGCACCACCTGTCATTCTGTCCCCGAAGGGAACGTCTAATCTCTTAGATTGGCAGAAGATGTCAAGACCTGGTAAGGTTCTTCGCGTAGCTTCGAATTAAACCACATGCTCCACCGCTTGTGCGGGCCCCCGTCAATTCTTTTGAGTTTCAACCTTGCGGTCGTACTCCCCAGGCGGAATGCTTAATGCGTTAGCTGCAGCACTGAAGGGCGGAAACCCTCCAACACTTAGCATTCATCGTTTACGGCATGGACTACCAGGGTATCTAATCCTGTTCGCTACCCATGCTTTCGAGCCTCAGCGTCAGTTACAGACCAGACAGCCGCCTTCGCCACTGGTGTTCTTCCATATATCTACGCATTTCACCGCTACACATGGAGTTCCACTGTCCTCTTCTGCACTCAAGTCTTCCAGTTTCCAATGCACTTCTTCGGTTAAGCCGAAGGCTTTCACATTAGACTTAAAAGACCGCCTGCGCTCGCTTTACGCCCAATAAATCCGGATAACGCTTGCCACCTACGTATTACCGCGGCTGCTGGCACGTAGTTAGCCGTGGCTTTCTGGTTGGATACCGTCACTGCATGAGCAGTTACTCTCACACACGTTCTTCTCCAACAACAGAGTTTTACGACCCTAAAGCCTTCATCACTCACGCGGCGTTGCTCCATCAGACTTTCGTCCATTGTGGAAGATTCCCTACTGCTGCCTCCCGTAGGAGTCTGGGCCGTGTCTCAGTCCCAATGTGGCCGATTACCCTCTCAGGTCGGCTACGTATCACTGCCTTGGTGAGCCTTTATCTCACCAACTAGCTAATACGCCGCGGGTCCATCCAGAAGTGATAGCCGAAGCCATCTTTTAAAAGTAAACCATGCGGTTTACTTTGTTATGCGGTATTAGCATCTGTTTCCAGGTGTTATCCCCCACTTCTGGGCAGGTTACCCACGTGTTACTCACCCGTTCGCCACTCACTTTATAGCTAAAATCATCTTCGGTGCGAGCACCTCTAATTCATTCAACGAAAGTGCGTTCGACTTGCATGTATTAGGCACGCCGCCAGCGTTCATCCTGAGCCAAGATCAAACTCTCATATTATACTTGAGTTTTTACAAGCTCATTTGTTGTTTCATTGTTTAAAGCGAATTGACTTCGCAAATTGTTTGCTCCAAAATTTTCATTTGAAGACCCTACACATTTTGTTTCGTCGAAACTTTGTTCAGTTTTCAAAGGTCTACCAATTGTCTTTTAAGAAAAATTTCTTTTTCCTTTGCGACAACTTTATTAGTATATCATCTGGCTAGCAGCTTGTCAACAAAAACTTTTAATTCTTTTTTGAAGAAGCAAGCTGTTCTCCGTCAGGCAACGTATATAAATATACCAAGTCATAAACATTTCGTCAAGCATTTTTTGAAATTTGTTTTGATTTGTTTCATTTTTTGCTGAAAATCACCGTGTTTTTCACCTATACCAATTTCAGATTGACTGCTTTTGATACCCATCGGATAAGCCATTTCCTAGTCGTTGAACGCCTAAATCAATTTGTGAAAGAGAAACGCTACTAAAACTAACTCTCGCGCCATTTTTATGTGATTTATCTGGAAACAGATTGGTTGAAGGAATCACCATCACATGAAAACTGGGCTTTAACTGTTTTGTTTGTATACTTTCTAGGTCGATATTCTCCGGAACAGTAATCCAAGTGAAGAATCCACCCTGTGGTTTCGTATAACTTACATTGTTTGGCATGTATTGTTGCATTGCTTTCATCATAGCATCCCGTTTGATTCGATAACTTTTTCGCAACTTCTCTAGATGGTTCGACAAACTATACTTTGATAGATAAGCATTCACTGTTTGAATCATGATATTTGAAGTCTCTAGATCCGCACCAGCTTTCAATTCTTGCAGCCGATTAAAAACTTGACCACCAGCTGATAACCATCCCAAACGCAATCCGGGAGCCAAGATTTTTGAAAAACTTCCTAATTGAATTACACGATTTTGTGTGTCCATTGACTTCAATGTAGGTAATGGCTCCCCTTCGTATCTTAGCCAGCGATAGGGAGCATCTTCCAAAATCAAAACATCATAACGGTTAGCTAATTCAATTAACTGCTGACGTTTTTCCAATGACATTACAATGCCAGTAGGATTTTGAAAATCTGGAATCGTATAGATAAGCTTTATGGAATTTTGAATTAGCATACGTTTTAGTTCAGTTAAATTCATCCCATCATCTTCCATGCTAACGGAAAAGTAATTTGGTTCATAAGCATCAAACGCAGCTAATGCGCCAATATATGTTGGGCCTTCTACAACCAAACCGTCGCCTTTGTTAATTACAAGCTTAGCAACTAAGTCCAATCCTTGCTGGGCACCTTGTGTCATCATAATCTGATTAGCACAAGTTGCTGTGCCATCAGCATTCAACAAATCAACAATTTTGCTTCGCAGCTCAGCAGATTCCTCACCCACCTGATACTGTAAGGGTGACTTTTGGTTAGTAACTGCAATTTGAAAACTGTCTGCTAATTCTTGGTTGGGAAACAAGCTGGCATCAGGAAAGCCACCCGTAAAAGAAATCATTTCAGGATCTCTACTTGGATAGATAGCATTCAACCCACTTTTTGAAGTTAACGAAACTCGACTAGCAAATTCTTCTTCCATTACAATTCCTCCATACTTTTTCGGTTTCCTTATTGACTCTATGATACTAATTATTTAGTATGAAGTAAAACTCAACGTTCTCAATAGAGCGTGAATGCTTTTCATCACTAAACTATTTGAAATTTACGTTTCATACTTATATATAGAAGGAAGTGCATTAGATGGCTAATTTTTCATATGAGATTTTTGCTCAAGTCGTGACCACTAACAATTTCGGTCAAGCCGCAAAAATACTAAACGTAACCCCAAGTGCAGTCAGTCATGCGATCAGTCAATTAGAACATGAACTAGGATTTCCATTATTTATCCGTAACCGAACTGGTGTGGAACTGACACCAGATGGCCAACAAATTTTACCTGTCATTCAGCACATTTTAAACAGTGAGGCTCAGTTGCAACAAGTTGCCGATCAAATCCGTGGTCTAAATTTAGGAACCGTTCGAATTGGCGCATTTAGTAGTGTGTGCATAAACTGGTTACCCAAAATTATTCGCCGGTTTAAGAAAAAATATCCTGGCGTCGAGGTGACAATCACCCAAGGGACCTTTTCAGAAATTGCCGAAATGACTCGCATTGGCTCTGTCGACATTGGCTTTGCCACACTTCCAGTAGATTCGCAGCTTCAAACAGAATCTCTAATCGAGGATCCTATCTACTGCGTCACTCCAGCAGACTTTGTACCCAAAAACAAAACTTATATTACAACCGATGACATTGGTGATTATCATTTTATTCTTCAACAAATTGACTATGATCGTGATACCAAGAAAACTTTGGATCAATACAACGTGGCCCCGAAAGCCATTAGTTATTCAATCGATGATCAATCCATCCTTTCTATGGTAGAAAGTGGACTGGGTTTTGGAATTTTGCCTAAGCTAGCGCTGCAAAAGTTGACTGGTGATGTGAATGTTTATCCCTTTTCACACCAATACAACCGCACAATCTGTCTCAGTGTCAACAAAACTCAAGCTGCATCCCCCTCTACAAAACTTATGATGACCGAAATCCATGATTACCTGACCCAACACTATCAAGATGATTACTTGGGGCATCGTTCAAAATAAACATAAAGCTAATCTCTGGTTGTAAGTTAACTCTTGTGGCCGGTGTGCAACGATATATTTATATAGATGGTGAAATTTGTTATTTTCAGAAGATCCATATTGTTCAAAAATAAACATGTGAGACTTTCACAAACCAAAGTTCAATCCACTGTTAAACAATTAGTGGATATAGATTGATTGGGCGGCCCAAAGAGTGACATATGAGGAGGATCTTTAGTATGAATAAATTAAAACTGCAGGTTACAATCGACAGACCAAAAGGATATGTGGATCAGTTTGGAAACGTATATCCATTAAACTACGGCTATATTTCTGGTATTATTGGCGGCGATGGTGAAAAACAGGATGTCTATGTGATATCAAAAAATGCAGAAACTCCCATCGGAACTTTTACTGGTATACTTGTCGCAATCATTCATCGTGATGATGATGTTGAGACAAAATGGGTAGTTACATCTGAAAAAGAAGTAATATCCGAAAAAGAAATTTTTGAAAATACCCAATTTTTAGAAAAGCATTTCAACTCAAGAATAGAAATCCTGTAAATCTGCTGCTTTTCAAATGAGTATAGTAGCATTTAGAGCGTTTAAACAGACTTTACTAGGCAGATAACAGAATCGTCTTAGTTTCTCTGTTCATTTTAAGGCTAAATTGACATATCCATTTCTGAAATGCTTTTACCTATTCTTATTGGTGAAAAATCTGTGCGTTTAATACTAGCAAGAAGTTATTACCTTTAATAAAATCTAACATTAAAATAATAAACACGTACGATCCCAAATACCCATAAAGCGCCAAATTATCAAACAGCACATTGCCTAAGATAATTTGACGCTTTTTTGAATTTTCCCATATCTTTAGAAAAGCTTCTGTATATAGAAGAGCAAAGATTTCAAATTATTTCTAGGTGTTTAATCAGTAGGACCGCTCGGCAAAATAAGAGGCTGATTATAACCACGACTCCCGCGGGATTGCGATCCCGCATCCGTCACCCAGCTTCCCTACTTTTCTCCGCTGAGCTTTAGGACCGCTCGGCAAAATAAGAGGCTGATTATAACCACGACTCCCGCGGGATTGCGATCCCGCATCCGTCACCCAGCTTCCCTACTTTTCTCCGCTGAGCTTTAGGACCGCTCGGCAAAATAAGAGGCTGATTATAACCACGACTCCCGCGGGATTGCGATCCCGCATCCGTCACCCAGCTTCCCTACTTTTCTCCGCTGAGCTTTAGGACCGCTCGGCAAAATAAGAGGCTGATTATAACCACGACTCCCGCGGGATTGCGATCCCGCATCCGTCGTGGTTATAATCAGCCTCTTACCATTTTGCCTCGCGCACTCTACTTAATTCGCACCAAGAAATACTTCTTCTTTCCACGACGGACAATGACAAACTTCCCTTCAAAGTGAGCACTTGGATCAATCTCTGCATCCACATCCTGCACCTTTTCACCATTAATCCAGATCGCACCATTCTTTACATCTTCTCGCGCCTGTCTTCTCGAAGCCTCAATCTTCGTATCATCAACCAACCACAATATAATGTTTTTCTTCTCAGCACTAACCTCAACAGATGGCATATTCTTAAATCCCTGTTCAATCTCTTCTGCAGTTAAATCCTGCACCTCACCAGAGAACAAAGCCTGAGTAATATGCTGTGCCTCAACCACCGCCTGTTTGCCATGCACAAATTCCGTCACTTCTTCTGCCAAACGACGCTGAGCCTCACGCTTCTCAGGCTCCGTACGTACCTTTTCTGCCAACGCCTTAATTTCGTCTTCATCAAGGAATGTGAAGTACTTCAAATATTTCACTACATCCCGATCATCCTGGTTAATCCAGAATTGATAGAATTCATATGGTGACGTCTTCTTAGGATCCAGCCAAACAGCTCCACCGGCCGTCTTACCAAACTTAGTCCCGTCTGCTTTCAACATTAATGGAATCGTCAGCGCAAACACATCTGTATCTGAACCTTCAATTTTATGGATCAAATCAATTCCAGCAGTAATATTACCCCATTGATCAGCACCACCAATTTGTAACTGAACATTTTCATGTTTATATAGATGAAGGAAATCAATTGATTGTAAAATCTGGTACGTAAACTCTGTGTATGAAATCCCTACTTCCAAACGACTTGCGACAACTTCCTTATTCAACATTGTATTCACATTAAATAACTTACCGTAATCGCGCAAGAAATCTAACAAAGAGATTTTTGAAAGCCAATCGTAGTTGTTCACGATAGTAAAGTTTTTCGTCCCAAACAGCTTGATCATTTGTGCGGATAACGCATCTTCATTATGTTTAACCTGCTCCATAGTCTGTAGAACTCGTTCAGAGTTTTTACCCGAAGGATCACCAATGGCACCAGTTCCACCACCAATTACAATTACCGGATGGTGACCCTGAAGCTGGAATCGTTTCAACATCATAAAGGGAATCAAATGGCCAATATGCAAACTATCACCAGTTGGATCAACACCGCAGTATAAACCAATTTGTTTCTTATCTGTAAGTTCATGTAATCCTTCTTCATCCGTTGTTTGATTGACGGCACCCCGCCATTTTAGTTCATCAATAATATTCATGTAATCGTCCTCCTTATTATTTTTGATATAAAAAAAATCCCTAAAGTCAATAAAGACTCTAGGGACGAATTTTTCCGCGTTACCACCCAAGTTATTACATTTCAATGTAATCACTCAACATCGATAACGGGATGAATCGCTAATTTAGGATTAGAAGCTCAACAAGTGTAATTCACAATTATCACATTCTGGTTCGCAATCCCACCAGATCTCTGAAATGTTGGATAATCTGCTACTTCGGTTGTCTCAATGCTTTTAATGTTAATTACATATTAAGAGAGTTGATTTCGCAAGTCAAGCATCTTTTTACAAAACTAGGCGAATCAACGCCATACAAATAATTCCGACCACCACAATCACAATCAAACTTTTAGAAATAATGGCGGCGATAAACGTGGGCACAGTTGCCAACAAATTATCGAGATTGACCGTTGGTAACGAGCCAGCGTGATGAGTAAAAATGTTTTCCATAATCAGCGCCGTCATAATGACAATGGGCACAAAACTCAAATAGCGAATCAACCACTTTGGTAAATCGAAGTTTTTAACCAGTACAAACGGAATTACCCGCGACAGCCATGTAACCAAGCCACAGCCAATAATTGCCCACATAACTTTCATCGTGATCGCCATTGTTCCACCACCATTCCTAAAAAGCATCCAATCAATGTCGTGGCAATCAACGCCACATTATCAGAAAAGAAGATTGTCAAGCCATACATTAACGCACAAACAATGACCACCATAACAACCTGAAATCCAAATGCTTTGCTGCGATCGGTAATCATTTGCAGGTAGAGAAGCCCGATAAACATCGCCACAAGGGCAAAATCAAGACCAAACGCTTTTGGATCGCCAACCAAATTTCCAAGAATGCCACCAGCTGCCGTGGCCAACGCCCATGTGAGATAGGCAACCAGATTGGCCCCGTGAAACCAGCTTGGTGCCAAACGATGATTCGTAAAATTAAGTTTGTTCATGCTTAACGCGAAAGATTCATCTGTTAGCAAAGTACCAATCCCAATGTTTTGCCAAATCGAATCTTGGCGAAAATATTGAGCTACCGTGGTACTCATTAAGATAAAACGCGCATTTACTAAGAATACAGACAACATGATAAACGGAATTGAACTGCCAACCAGCAATAAACTTACCATGATGAACTGTGCCGAACCAGCATATGTAATTAAAGACATCAAGAAAATTTCTAGAACACTCAAACCACTCGTTTTTCCGACAATTCCAAACGCCAAACCAATGCCAATGTACCCAAATACAGTTGGCAACGCATCTTTAACACCTGTTTCAAAATTTAGTTTATCATTCACTCAAGTTCATCCCTTACCCACTTTTATTTCCGCCAACAGCCTTTTTAACAAAAAATCAATTTATAAACGTTTTATTTGTTATAATTTAGACAAACTATTGTTCAGGAGGCACCCCTATGAAAACCTTGTATATCGACCACATCACCGTTGGCTCTTACACTTATCTTTTGGCAGTAGGTGACCGCGGTTTAGCTTTTGTCAGTTCGAACACTGATGGCGAAGATGACCTGCAGCATTATTTTCCTCACGTTCAAAAAGTGAAAAATTCGGTTAAGACCAATGCCTACGCACTAGCACTTAAAAAACTGTTAACCGGCGAATCGCAAAAATTCTCTCTACCAGTAGAGTTCAACGGAACCCCTTTTCAAAAATCTGTCTGGCAAGCTCTTTGCAATGTTCCTTATGGAGAAACGACAACTTACAGTGCATTAGCCGAAAAAATCCACCGACCAACTGCCATTCGAGCGGTTGCTAATGCAGTCGGAAGAAACCCCAATCAAATTGTGATTCCTTGTCATCGTGTATTGCGAAAAGACGGTTCAATTGGTGGTTATCATGGTGGTTTGCCTTTAAAACGTGACCTGTTAGCTCTTGAAGCGCGCACAAAACAAAGTTAACCTACCACTTCAAAAAGTTCACAAAGACAGTTCATATCTTCACTAAATGTTTTGCCAGCCTCTTTGTATTCTTGCTTAAAAAATGCCTCATGGACCTTACGCCAATAAGCTAATGTGCGATCACCTTCGCCTTCGTAGTACGCGTGTTCAGCGGTTACATTTTTATAAGGAACGACCTCCACAGCGAGTGTTTTTGTGATGCAAACTGGATGACCATGACCATCCAAAATCATGTTATATTCACCGACCTGCGGATAAGCCTCATCTTCTTCATATAAATCATATGCCGAAGTTGTGGCTGTTTTTATACCTCTGAATGTCAAATCAGCAAGTTCATTTGCCATCTCAGGTGTAGAGCCAAACGTCCAAGCACTGTAAACAGCACCATTTAACTGCTGCTCCTTTACAAACGTTTGCCAATAGGCTTTAATTTCAGCTTCATGTGACACCAAATCACCTCATTAAATATTTTTACCATTATAGCATTTTTACACGCCTCAAGTCCGTATCAATGTGCTACAAAATTGATTCGTTTTTCCTCATGGCGACTGGTCTTAACCATCTAATTAATTTAAACTTTCGGTCTGGTGTGATACGGTTTATTCAGGTAACTTAAATATAAGGAGATTATTTTTATGACAACTAAATTATCACGCGGTAAATTTGAAAACTTACAAAAACTAGCAGATGACGAAGGCACCATTAACATTCTGGGATTAGGTGAACAAACTAAATTTCAAGCGATGATGAAAACTGCTGAAGAGTCTGCCGGCCATCAATTTGAAGTTGATCAATGCATCGAATTTAAGCAAATTTTATCAGAGTTCTTATCACCAAATGTTTCCGGAGTGCTTTTGGATCCAACGCTGGGCACTAAAGCCATGCAATCTCGATCCAAGGATACTGGCCTAATCACCGTCTATGAGTTATCCGATCAAACACCTGACCACCTTTCCTTAAATCGTTTAGTTCATGCCAAAACGAATGGCGTCAAAGTTCGCGTGGTTTACAATCCCCACACTGATGAACAGACAACTGATCAAAAACTTGCGCTACTAGAACGCGTCGGCGCAGAAGCTTTAGCAGCTGATCTGCCCCTCTTTGTGGAACCCGTTGTTTATGATGATCAAGTTTCTGATAAATCAAGCGCCGAGTTTGCCAAATTGCAACCTGATCTGGTCATCGATACCATTAAGGAATTAACTAAAGAACGATATCACATTGACATTCTTCAAATAGAAACACCAATTAACTTTGCTTACACAGAAGGATTTGCAGAAAGCAATGCAACCGTTGTTTATTCTCAACGTGAAGCCGCAAAATTGTTGAAAGAAGCCAGTGACACCACCACGCGGCCATTTATTTTTCAAACTGGTGATAATTCTGTTGAAACCTTTCAAACTGCGGTTAAATTTGCGGGAAAGGCTGGAGCAAAATTTTCTGGTGTGATGACCGACTATTCTTTAGTCCAAGATGGCATCACTGCCTACGCTACTGAAGGGGAAAAAGGTCTCCATCAATGGTTAGAAACAACTGGAAACAAGAACTTAACTGATCTAAATGATATTCTCGAAAACTATGCAACTCCTTGGTACGATCGGTTTGGAGGTCAAAAAGATTTAGAGCTCTTTGACAATCCAATTAAATTATAAAAATCTAGAATAAACGCAATTTAGATTGTTATTTTGAACAAATGGTGCTATGATATCGGTGTGATATCAAGTAAACGGTTTCATATTCATTTTTATTTCTTAGAGGAGGTAGATTTTTATGAAAATTAGTGCTGATGTTTTAAAATCTCAAATTACGTTTAAGCCACAAAAAGATGGCGTTGATCCGTTTTTATCCTGGTGCCACATTCAGATTGATGGGGAAGAATATCCTCGTGGTGGGAAAAGTCTTTTAAAAAAACGAGTTTCTCGACCGAAAGTGCGTTCCAAAACAACCGTGGCTTATGACAAAGACAAAATTGATATCATAATTGAGGGTAATCTATATAAAAGTTATCCGATTACTGACCTTAAGTCATTAACAGTTTTCATCATGAGAGGCTTTGCTGTTTACTACCCTGGTCGTGTTTCTAACAACACGATTTCTATTTTAGAGTTTCCAGACACGCAATATTACTTTGACACACCAACCCCATTGCCGGCGGCCATTTTGTTGGCATCACCAATTTTCGATCACACTACCGTCAATGATCCGATGAATCTCAAAAGGTTCGGAAGTGGGCAAAGTTTACAAGATGTGAATGACCACATTGCTCGGATAGGTTACGAAAACTTGGTGAAAGATACGTCACTAAGTTGGTTGGCAACTACTTTTAATCCAGAAGAAGAGCCCTATCAACTTATGACCAATTGACAAAAGGCAGTTTGTGGCTTATCTTTGAGAAACTTAGACGTTTCAAACAGGAGGTCACAACTATCAGAGAACAGCATTTAATCAAACCTAAATATGGCTCACGTGCATTTTCGACATTTTTGTACTTCATTTTCATTCTAGCAACAATCTGTTTGTTTACAGTTTTCAATAAAAGTTTCGGTCAGATTGTAGCCACAAGCGATCCCATTGTGGACCGGATTGTGAGTGTTGTAAACGAAAAGCTACCTCAATATGATGGCTATTCCGTTCAACTCACTGAAGCTGTTATTAAACCTGATCTTAAAACTGCCGTTGGGCAAGTTTATGACGGTAAACAAATAAAAGTCGATCCAACAGCGTTTCAAAATAGTGTCAAACAACAACTTCAAGCGGACGGCGTGTCCACACTGATTATTAATTCTTCAATTGGAGCATCGATTGAGACAAAATTAACTAGTGAATATCAAAGTGCGTTTCAAAATCAATATTTGCTCGAATTTCGCGACCAGCTTCCAACCTACAAAATGATTACCTATCTCGTTATGCTAGTCACGTTTGTGTTTGGAACCTTATTTAGAATTCGGTATCGCAGATCAAGACATTATTAAACCCAAAGGGCAGTTAGGTTCTGAGCGCCGCCTAGACTAATCAGAAGAATCTGCCTTTTTCTTCAAAGTTTAGAAATAACATTCAGAAAATATAACGAGGCCGGACAAAACTATGTTTTTGTCCGACCTCGTTTTCTATTCTCCAGCTTTTTTGTTACCACGATTTTAGCAATCGATCAATTGTCACCAAGACCCCATTTTCATCATGGCTTGGCGCAATTTCGTCTGCAATATCTTTTATAGCTTGCGGCGCGTTTGCCATTGCAAATCCTTGTCCCGCTTCCTTTAGCATCTCCACATCATTACCACCATCCCCAAAAGTAACTACGTTTGCCATCGGCATATCCAGAAAGTCTGCGACGCGTTTAATCGCATTTGCTTTATGGGTATTAGGAATGATTAAATCAATATCGCCATGGCCTGAAGACACGGGTAATAATTTACCTGCAAGCTCATCATCCAACAACTGCAAAATTTCTTCCGTTTTCTCATCTGGACACGACATGCCAATTTTCATAACTGGATCGTCAATGGTAGCCAAATCAGGAACTAACTTTAGTTTATAGTAATATTTAGCCGTCATCTCGGCAAATGATTTAGGAGCTGAATCCAAAACATACGCACTTTTTTGTGCACTCACCACCGGATAGACGTCATCCAGACTAGCTAAAAATGAAATAGCATGCTGATAAACAGCGGGATCCATCTTTGCCGAATACACAATTGTTTCATCAGGTTGCTTCACTAATGCCCCATTATCCGACACAAACCAAATCGAATCTGCGGTATGGGGAAAAAACGCGCGTAACTGTGAATCCTGATTCCCGCTGGCCACTACAAACGTCACGTTCTTAGCTTGCATCCGCGGATACAACTCTAAAAAAAATTGCCGATCAAAATTTTGTTGACTGTTTAAAAATGTGCCGTCCATATCAACAGCAATTAATCTATTTGTCATGTCTAATCTCCTATGCGTTTTCATAATTGATTTAATCATAACAAAAAGCGCTTACAAAATAAAGTAAGCGTCGGCTAAGTTTGTTCGTAATTTATTGAACCATCTCATCTTCAACCGCTTTAATATACTTCTTTGCAATAACTACACGCCCATTAAAATCCGTAATCCGCATCAAGCTATGTCGGTTTTCTTGACAGACGGTCTCCAGGTCCAATTCAATCAAATAGGTATTTTCATATTCCTTAATGGCACGTCCCCCAAACCCATTCTTAATCATGGGACACTGATTACAAACAACCTCAAATCTTTGATAACTACATTCTTCATCCCTCATGACGGTCCTCCTACATTTTTCTTATACTTAAGATAAGATTTACTTTAAATAAAAAGTTTGAAGAATGTGTGAACAAAGTTTAGATTAAGATTGAAGTTATAGATTGCATAATAAAAAGAGGACAGGTAAAAAATAGTTTTGCCCGACCTCTTTTTATTTAGTAACCGGAAGAAGCACGGTAAATATCGTACCGCCACCCGGATTATCAGTAACCTTAATTTTTCCTTTATGCGCGCGGACAATCCATTCCGCAATTGACAAACCTAATCCATTTCCACCGGTCTGCTTATTACCCGATTTCTCTTCACGATAGAATCGTTTAAAAACTGATTTTTTGTTTTTATCACTAATTCCAATTCCTGTATCACAAATCTGAATTTTTAAATTACGAGCTTCAATATTACTATTAACGGTTATCGTCGCGCCTTTTGGTGTATATTTTATCGCATTATCCAATAAAATAACGATTAATTGGTGCACCCGTTTGGCATCTAACAAAACTGGGCGATCTACATGAATTGATTTCACCAAATTTTTATCTTCACTAGCAATCAAATCCGTATAAGGTTCCAGAATTTCATTTATGAAACTTGAAAATTCCACTGGTGCTTTTTCCAGCGTAATCACGTTGGAATTGGCCCTCGCCAATGTTAACATATCACTCGTTAATCCATTTAATCGGCGTATTTCCGAAAGCGACATGATAATAGCCCCCACCTGATTTTTTATGGTGTCATTGGGTTTAGTCATCAAGCCTTCAAGTTTGTTTTGGATAATCGTCAATGGTGTTCGGATTTCATGCGCCGCACTATCCACAAATTCCTCTTGTTGTTGCCAAGCTTTCAGTACCGGTTTCATATTAATCCTGGAAATAATGTAACTAATGATAAAGACGATTAATCCGAACACGATGAAAGAGGCTAACAAGAGATTCTTGAATCGATCAATACTTTGAATTTCTGGTGTAATATTTTTCAAAACCAATGCATATTTGGGCTGCTGGCTCGTCGGTAAGGTTTTCCCACTTCGGTTTACCATCAATTGAGAATTTACTTTTAAATAAACTCCCCGCATTGTGACACTACCAACCTTAATATTATAAATTTTGTTCAGCTGTGACTTACCAACTTTAACTTTGGAAACTGAACTCGACATATTACTCAAATTTTGTGAATTAACAATTTTCCCTTTCGAATTATAGTACACCGTAATCGTTTGAAAATCTGGTGGCCCCATCATATTGGTACTATTGGCAGCCATTGTGGCCCGCCGGCTCAGCGTATTATCAATACTGGTATAGGTATTTCGTTGATAAAAAACAAAAATAATCGTTCCCAAGATTGTAAAAACAATTAAAAAACTAAAGAACTCAAATAAAAATAGCTTAATTTGTTGCTTTCGATTTACAATTTTATCCATTAATTCACTTCCAAAAGAAACCCTACATTACGTAAAGTTTGAATCAATTTTGGCCGACCTGCCTTTTCTAGTTTGCGGCGAAGATTACTAATATAAATATTCACGACATTAATCGTCGTATCGGAATCCATCCCCCAGATTCGGTCAAAAATTTGTTCTCGCGACACAATAATGTTTTTATTCTGTGCTAAATACGCTAAAATCTCGTATTCTTTTCCCACCAATTTTAGTGGTTGCCCATCAACTGTAACTTGTCGATTCTCAGTATTTAACCACATGTCATCATCGACCATCAATCGTTTGTCATCTTGATAAACACCACTGCGTTTGAGCAAGGCTTTTACCCGCACAATTAATTCCTCTCGATGAAACGGCTTAGTTAAATAATCGTCAGCCCCAGTATCAAAGCCGGTAATTTTATCTTCCAAACTATCTTTAGCCGTCAAAACTAAAACAGGGGTCTCAATTTTTTCTTTTCGAATATTTTTGATAATCTCTAAACCATTCATCAGCGGCAACATCAGGTCAACGATGAACAGATCGTAAGGCTCTTCAGTTGCCAAGTATTCGCCTTCTTCACCATCAAACGCTTGCTTGACTGAACCAATATCAACTAAAAAGTCACGTACACTGTCCGAAAGCTGATGGTCATCTTCAATTAATAAAATTTTTACAATATCTGCCATCTTGCATCCCTAATTTCTTTTTTTGATTTCTTTACCATTTTAACCTACAAAATGGGGTTAAGACAAAGAATAATATTGTCTTAACCCCATTTTCCAAGTATTTGGTGTTATGCAACAACAAATTCTCGATTTTCCAAACTGATTTTAACATCGCCCTGATCCGCAATTTTTGGATCATGGGTAACAATAATAACAGTTTTATGGTGTTCATGTGCTAAGTCCTGGAACAACTTAATGATCATAGCCGAGTTTTCACCATCAAGGTTTCCAGTTGGCTCGTCAGCAATTACGATATTGGCATCCACCAGCATCGCCCGGATAATGGCAACTCGTTGTTGTTGCCCGCCAGAAAGTTTCTGCACGTTTTTCTTAGCATCAGCTTCCTCGATTCCGACGCCCTTAAGAGAATCAAGGACAAACTGTTTTTCGCCTTTATGTTCTGAATCAGTGACAGATAGGGCCGTTAAAATGTTATCCAATGCCGACATATAATTTAATAAATTATACTGTTGAAACACAATTGCAACTTTATGTTTTCGATAGTTGGTAGCACCAATCTTTTTAATGTTTATACCATCTAAAAAAATATCTCCTTTTTGTGGCTTATCTAGACCGGCAATAAAGGATAAGAAAGTTGTTTTTCCTGATCCTGATGCACCAACTATTGTATAGACTTTGTCAGAATCAAAACTTAAATCAACATCTTCATATAGTGGTTTATCTGCCTGTCCGTACCAGTGGGTTAAATTTTTTACTGTTAACATTTCTTCAACTCCTTATTTTTCTTGGATTTTTTTATTTTTTGAATTGCTATAGCTTTTATTCACCTATCAGGATATCCTTCGGCCTTAATCTCAAAATACTAATTGCCGAAACACAAACTGCTAAGGCAATAATAACTAAGCCCATTCCGCCTAATTTAATAACTGAGCTTGGACTGATACTTGTGTTTAAAGTCTTCAGTGCTTTCTTACTTGCAGAACTAGTTGTTGATTGAGTAGTCATAGCTCCACCACGCATACCACCGCCAGTTTGGCTGGATCCAGGAGCACCGCCGCCTCCAGGACCACCATTGGCTCCTGATGTAGAGGTTACGGACGTTGTTTGCTGTTGGGCCAACAGCTGATTACCCACTTTGTTGCCCACAAAATTTCCTAATAGCAGGGCAATAACCATGGCCCCGATTAAAATAACAAACAGTTCCGAGAAAAGCTGGCCGATAATGTGCATTTTTGATTCGCCCAGTGAAACTAAAACACCAATTTCTCTTTGACGTGTTCTTACGGACAGGATAATGATCAAACCGAGAATAATTGTTCCGGCAATTGCAACTAACCACACAATCTTCTTCGCAAATGCTTGAACGTTTTTCATTGGTTGCAACAATTGTTGATAACTTTCATCGTTTGAACTTACGCTAAACGAACTACTATTTATAATGCTCTTAATTTTTTTAGTTGTTGATTTTTCTTTTGCTGAGTTTGAAAGTGTATAGGTAACTGTACTTGATTTACCCTCTGTACCAGTAATTGTGGCAGGTAATGTGTAGCTGGTATAAATTGTGTTGCTAGGATCACTACCAGGCATACTGCTTGTGCTTGTCGATTTAGCTTTGTAAATCCCGACAACTTTCAATTTAATGCTCTTTTTACCAGAAGTTGTCATTTTTACGGTAATTGTATCTCCAACTTTGATCCCATTAGAACTTGCCAGTTCCTTTTCAATGACCACGTTCTTGCTATTGGCATCACTTGTCGTTATGTTCCGTCCGGAAACAATTTTATCTTCTTTAGAGATGAATGAAGAAGTAAGCTTTGTGCTTGAAACGCCATCAATGGTGATATTACCAGTAGATGCACCGCTGGCACCCCCTTGAGAACCAGTAGTGGTTGAAACGGTATCAAACGAACTAGCGTTTACTGAAGCTGTATTGGTAATATTATAGTAAGCAACAGTACTTAAACTACCTGCTTTCTTAAGTTTTGCGTTAGAGACTGTCGGTGTTGTGATAGTCTTTGTCTTTGACTTTGACGCACTTGAACGCATCTTCGAAAACATTTTGTTACGATTGGCCGAAACACTAATCGTAGTTCCTGCCGATTTTGTCACACTATTTGTCGCAGAAACTGCGGCGTTTTGAATAATGATTCCTGATAATACAAAAACCAGAATTGCAGACATAATCAACAGCAATAATAAGCTTTGCCCTTTTTTATGGGTCAAATAAAGCGTTGAACGTTTTAAATAATTCATTCTTTCATCTCCTTGAATTGATAAACTCATTTTACGTAAGTTACGTTAAACGAAGATTAAGAATTTTTAGGAATGGTTGTTTTTTATATCCTCTAAATTCATACTGATGACTTAGGCTGATTTTCGGGCCGAAAATCTTCTATGCTCCGGACGTTGTCCATTCTTGTGGCCGAAGTTCTAGCCGCAAGAAAAGTGGTGCGCTTAAACTGCTTTTGGATTTTAATTATCTGTCTTTTTAGACAGAAAAAGACCGAATCACATTCGCGGTATGATTCGGTCTCTAAGCTATACAGGGGAGTTAGCTTTCAATGATGTAAGTTAATTTTTACAGGGGAGTTGAACATATGGAAAATATTCCATCTTCTTCCAATTTGGAAGGTTATGAAAAAACCACTTCTTTCTCAAATACTAATGACTATTTTTCTCTCAAAAAAACTCATCTTCATTAAGAACACCAAATCATGCTACGTCATTAAAATGACCTGTTGGAGTGGTTCCTTCTTAATGAATAAACACATCTTAAAACCTTCACTTTAAACGAAGATTAAAAGCCAAAAAATATTCTTTTATTTTGATACCTCTTGCTCATTGCTGTAGTAAAAAGAACCACACGACTTTTTGAGTTGAATTCCGGGCCGAAAATCTTTCGTGCTTCGGACGTTGTCCATTCTTGTGACCTCAGCTGACCGCAAGAAAAATGGCGCGCTTAAACTGCTTTTGGATTTTAATTGTCTGTCTTTTTAGACAGAAAAAGACCGAATCACATTCGCGGTATGATTCGGTCTTTAAGCCAGCCGGGGAAGTCAGCTTTCAATGATGTAAGTTAATTTTACAGGGGAGTTGAACATATGAAAAATTTCATCTTGAAAGGCCATTCTGCTCTTCCACTAAAAGGGCTATTGAACTGTTGCTTTCTTAATGAATGAATTCATATTAATACCCTCACTTTAAACGAAGATTAAAAGTAAAAAACGATTTGAAATTTCTTGTAACTCCCTCTTCAATCATCCTTGTCGCCCCAACTCTGACCACAAGAAAAATGGTGTGCTTAAATTGCTTTTGGATTTTAATTTTTTGTCTTTCTAGACAGAAAAAGACCGAATCACATTCGCGGTATGATTCGGTCTTTAAAGCTATACAGGGGAGTTAGCTTTCAATGATGTAAGTTAATTATTACAGGGGAGTTGAACATATGAAAAATCTCATCTTGAAAGGCCATTCTGCTCTTCCACTAAAAGGGCTATTGAACTGTTGCTTTCTTAATGAATAAATTCATATTAATCTCCTTACTTTAAATAAACATTAAATAAGCAAAATAATTCCAAATAGGTTGTGAGCAGTTAACTTTACTTATTTATAGTAAGCATGTATGATACTTATTGTACTCAAGTAAACAAACCTTTGAAAGATGGTGAATTTAATGAAGATTAACATTAAAGATCAAGCAAAAGCCTACTTAACAAGCAAGATTCCTGCAGGAAAACATGTATTTTTAGCACTAGACGATGGTTCCAGTAAGTTTTCAAAACTTGGTGGTTCATGTTCGATCGGTAATAAATTCCAGTTGGTCGTAGCTGACCAATCAGATCCAGAATATGGTGTTGAATTAGAAAACAATGCTGGTTTAACAATGACAACCGCAGAACCCGAAACCACATTTCTTGGTAATGGTTTAGCGCTCGACTATAAGAATGCTTCATTAAAATTAACTGATGACAGTGGTGTACTAGATGGTGCCGTTACCGTTGACGCTTACACAACACCCACCGAAGATAAAAATGCTATGAAAGCAGAAATGTCCGAACTTGGCGGCAAAATCTGCTAAACAATTAAAAATCTAAACTAAAAGGATGGCAAATTTGCCATCCTTTTCTATTACCCATAAGTTTGTTCAAAATCAACAACAGCTCCCCTTAAATTAGCCTGGTCCGTATATTTACATGAGACCACGTCTGGTTTAAGCGAAGCAATCTTTACTTGTTTTCTAATTTTTTCGATGTTCTTTTCGATGTTTGGAATCAGATCTGGATTATTGGAAACTGCGCCACCAATGACAATTTTTTCGGGATCAAAACTATATTGTAAATTATAAATACCTTTTGCGAGTGCCCAGTACATCTTATTTACTTCAGCCTTCGCCGTTTCATCCCCAGCCTTAGCCAGATCGAAAACTTCTTTACCTGATTTCTCCAAACCTGTTGTTAGTGTAAAGTTTTAGTAGGAAAGTGAAAAAAAGCCTTTTCAAAACACGAGAAGACCGTTAATCTTCTAATTAGGTTGGTAGCCAAAAATTAGGAGGTAACGGTCTTCATGTCTCAAATCTTAACAGAAATCATGACAGTTTTAAAGGATAGTAATAGTTTATTTAATGCGGAACAAGATTTAATGATTCGGTGTCAAGCGTTGATTGCCACTGCTTTAGGTCAAGCACTAGAAGAGTTGGATGATCTTTTAATTGGTGAAACAAAATACCAAGAAATTGTTGGTAAACGCGAAAGAACTTTGAATTTCATGTGTGGGGCCGTAACTTTCAAACGCCGGTTAGTGAAGCTAGCTGATAAAAAGTATGTCTTTCCTTTGGATCGTTATTTGCAGTTAATTCCACGAAGTAGATTTTCACCCTTAATGGTCGAAAAGGTTGCCAAGCTAGCTTCACATAGTGTTTTACGGACAACAGCTTTGGCTGTTAACCTTTTAACCCCACTTTCTATCAGTCATCAAAAAGTTGGTCAACTTTATCAAGCAGCCGGTACGCAATGTGAAAAGCAGCGTGAAGAAACCACATTAGTGAACATCGAAAAGAAACGGCGAGTTCCTTATCTGTATTTGGAAGGCGATGCCTTTTGTGTGGCCTTAAAGGCTAAGCAACACCATAAAAATGTCTTTATTCATCGACTGCAACTAACGGAAGGTATTAGCCAAAATGGCCAGCGCCGACAGACGTTAAACCGACATGTATTTACGGGATTAAACCGGCAAGCAGTTTTTAATCAAGTACAAGATTATCTCGATCAGAATTATGATTTACGAGCAACTACAATGATTACCGGTAGCGATAATGGGAGTGGCTATGAACCATCCTGCTTTGATGAATTAGCGGTTGGGGCCAAAAAACATGAGCACTTTTTAGATCGTTATCACTTGAACCGAAAAATTCGTAGTCGATTAAGCAAGATGCCTAAAATTCTGCAAAGTAAACTATTTCAGGGTGTGCATAATTGGGATAATGATCAAGTTCAAATTGTCCTTGATACGTGTGAGTTCCAAGCCAATTATGCGGATAGTCTGGAAGCAATTCAGCTTTTACGGAGTTACTTGAAACGTAACTGGAATTATTTAAAGCCAGCTGACAAGCGAAGCTTAGCTACCGAAACCGTGTGTTTAGGTGGCTGTGAAAGTAATCATCGACGCTTTACCTATCGGTTAAAACATCAAGGTCGCTCTTGGAGTAAAGCTGGATTGAAGGCGATGATTGCGGTGATTACCAGTGAAATTAACGGGCAATTAGAAATAGCAATGATAAAGATGCCCAATACCTTGCCAATAAGCATCATGCCAGTTAAAGTGGCCGCTAGTTATTTTCTTAAACAGCCTTTTACGCAACATCAAGGAATTAGGCACGGCAGTATTTCATTAGACGCAGCAACTAGCAGTGCTATGGGTAATTTGGTGAAGGCTATTTCATAGGATTTGAATAACAGGTGGAGCGGAGGCGTTGGTGAAAGAGTGTGTCGATGTCACTTAGCGATTTATCGCTTAGAGACATGGGAGACTGGAGAGATCCACTTTTGGCCTGAAGGGCAAGAAGTTAGCTCGTAAGCGACCCACACGGCCCCGCATCAACGCCGGAACGAAACAAAAAGTAGTTAAAAACATAAATAAAATCTAATTAGAGACACTACCTACTAAAACTTGACACATACAAACCTGTTTTTTTATTATATCTTTTAGCTACTCGAACCGAAGTGCCCAACTCACTCAAAGTATAAGTATCATCCGATAAAGTAAACCCAAATTCACCACCAAATAAATGCGCGCCATGCCAAATTTTGTGATTAATAATGACTGAACCGCCAACACCTGTTCCAATCACCAAAAACAGTAAGCTGTCTGCCCCCTGTCCAGCACCATCCGCTAATTCAGCTAAAGCCGCACAATTTGCATCGTTTTCCATACTAATGTTCAGTCCAAATCGTTTTTCTAACTCCGGTTGAATTTTAAAGTTATGAATGTATGGTAGCGCGCTTGCGCCTTCAATAACACCAGTCTTCTTATTCACTGCACCGGGGGAACTAATTCCGACCCCTTCAATATGAAACTGGTTTTTCATTTTCAAAACTTCTTCTGTCAAAACATCGTAAAATTCGGCCAAAGTGGCTGGTGTCTTTCGAGAAGTATGTCCTGCCAAGTCCTGACCATCCCATACTGCAAACTTAATTGTTGTTCCGCCAATATCAATCAATCCAATGTTACTCAACTCAAATCACTTCTATCTTTTATTTTGAAATCGCATACGTATTTATTATACGATAAAAAAAGGATGATTTCTCATCGAAATCATCCTTTTAACACTTTTTAGTTTTCATCGTTATACTTTGAAGCACGACTTTGGTAAGTTCCCTTTTGTGTGTTGATATCAAGAACTTCCCCTTCTTTAATGAAATCTGGCACAGTAACAACTAACCCAGTTTCCATGGTAGCTGATTTACCAGAACCAGCAACAGTCGCGCCTTTAATTGAAGGTTCTGTTTCTGCAACCTTTAATTGAACTGTGTTTGGTAAAGTAATACCAATTACTTCAGAATTGAAGTAATCAATCTTAACGTTCATGTTTTCCAACATAAATTTCATTTCATTTTGGATCGTAGCTGTTGGAATTTCGTACTGTTCGTATGTCTCCATATCCATGAATACAGCTACATCGCCTTGAGTATAAAGATATTGAGCATCCTTTGTATCAACGATTGCTTGTTCAACCTTTTCTTCAGGACGCATTGTTTTTTCAACAGTAGAACCTGAACGGAGGTCATATAACTTCATTCGCATCACAGTGTTACCTTTTCCTGGCTTATGATGCTCCGAAGCCAATACTTTAATTAACTTACCGTTTTGTTCAAATGTCATTCCTGCTTTAAGATTTATTGCTTCAATCATGTATTTTCTCCTTGTACGTTACTTAAAATTTAATTTCGATTAACCTCATTTAATGATCGCGCTCCAGGTCCAGGACTCATATAGCCGACTTCCCTTCGTTTTAGTATCTATATCTAGTTTAACACTAAAATTACCAAAACAAAGTTTCTCATAATGAGATAAGCACATCTGATAGCGATGTTTGCTGAACTTTCCTCCAGATTATTTAATAAAATTTCCTAAACATTCGATTTTTCTGCCTAAAATACGTTAAATTAAAGCTATTCTTAAATTATCAAAACAAAACGATTAGAGGATCTTGTTATGAGGCGTAAGTGGCAAAAAATTGCGATTGGCTGTCTACTTCTAGTTTTTCTGGCCGGTGGATTGGCCTATTATGAGCGAGCGAACATCCGTACATTCTTTTTAGTGGATCAAATTCATCACAGTAAGCATATTTTAAGTACCGCGCAAATCAAACTGAATCTGCAGCCCACACTATCGACCAAAAACACTAAAACAACCAATCACTTAAGCCAAACCTATCGAAAACGGCTTGCAAACTTAAACACTGGTATCGGTAAAGCAAAAGTCATCGTAAATCCGTACAAGACCAGCCCTTTAACTGGCTTAATATTAGTCAAAACCAAAGCAGCGACTCGTGTCAGTGTATCTGTTCAAGGGGACAGCAGTAAAACCACCATTAAAAAGCGGTATAAATCTTATACTAATGCTCATAGCGTTGGCGTCTTAGGCTTATATGCCGACCGCACAAATCGGGTTAAACTAACCTTTGAAACTAAAAGTGGCCACAAGTTTTCCCGTGTTTACGTCATGAAAACTGGATCCTTACCTACAGATATTGGAACAAACGCTGTCAAAACAAGTAAGCCCTCAAAAATGGTCCTGGGATCTGGAAATACAAAATTAACATTTGCTGTAAGTAGCCAAGGCATAACTTATGGACTTGATGCTCAAGGAAAAGTCCGGTGGTACAGCACAAAATCGATCTCACATGTATTTAAACAATTGAGCAATGGTCATTTGTTAATTCTCACAAAAATTAGCGAAACAACTCCAAAATATAACGCCCTACAAGAAACTGATTTTTATGGACGTGTTTATCGCCAGTATAATTTTAGTGGCCTGTTTCCGACCCACTCGGATCATAAAAAATTAGCAACTAATACAGTTATTCATCATGACGCCATTGAGTTACCCAACCACAACTTGTTATTAACTGTGGATGATGGCTCCGCAAATTACGTTGAAGATACTATGATCGAGATCGACCGCCAAACAGGAAAAATAAAAAAAGTGATAGATTTAAAACGAATTTTGCCTCAGAGTGCCTATACGAAATACTCTGGTACTACCCGCTCAGATGGTAAAACTGACTGGTTCCATCAAAATTCCATGTACTATGATAAAAAGACTGGCAATTTACTTGTATCTGGCCGGAATCAAGATATGATTTTTGCCATTAATTATAAATCTACAAAACTAAAATGGATTTTGGCGGCTAATCAAAAATTACCCAAATCCTATCAAAAATATTTGTTGAAACCAACTACTAAAAACTACAATTTCAACGCCGGTCAACATGCAATTATGCTGATTCACACCAAGAAAAATAAGGGAAATCAGGTAGAATTGGAATTTTACAATAACAACGTGGTGGTAACCCGAGGTAACCAAAGCATTTCGGAAGATTACTCAGCCGCCAACATCGTAAAAATCAATCAACTTAAAAAGACAGTGACAAAAGTTTGGGGTTACGGAAAGTCACGTGGCACATCGGATTTCACCAATATTGTCGGCAGTAACTACGCAATTGGTAAAGGAAATAGTCTTATCAACTTTGGCTATGCGGATAGCGGCACAAGAAGTGAATTTGTAGAAATCAACCGTAAAACTAAACAGATTGTGTTTGACGTCAATCGAACTGGCTTTAGTAGTGGCGATTGGAGTTATCGTGCACAACGAATGTCTCTTTATCCAAAACATTTTGGTTTCTCCCTAAAGAAAATTAACTGACACGTATCTTTAAAATTTAAGAAAATAAAAATGCTGGTCAACTTTTGATCAGCATTTTTTCTATTTAAAACTCTTTGGCAACCTTTTCGGCTTCTTTAGCAATTGTTTCTCGATTGGCTGCCATATCATCAGGGTCTCGATGTGAATTACCTTCACAATAAATACCTTGATAATCCTTGACACCTACTTGGCCAAGTAACGCTTTTAGGTAAGCATCCCCCATATCGAGAGTTGCCATAAAGGCATTATCCGAATGATGATATGTTCCACCTGAGGATTGGATATGAATAGCTTTTTTATCATGCAAGGTTCCTTCTGGGCCATGCGCACCTTCCACCCATGTTTTGGTAGAAACAATGACCAGATCCAAATACATTTTTAAACGATTCGGCAAAAACAGATTATACATTGGACTAATAAAGACGTATTTATCAGCTTGAATGAATTGTTCTTGAAGCTGTTGTTGACGGCTTAATAAGATCTGCTCGTTTTCTGAAAGCTCCTGATAAGTAACACCATTGGTGAGTTTCTTCCAGCTGTCTAAATTGCTGCTGTTAATTTCCGGCACGCCTTCAGCATATAAATCATGCCCAATAATCTGATCTTCGGGGTGTGCTTGCCGATAAGTTTCAACAAAATGATCTCCGATGACCAAAGAATTAGAAACATCTTCGGTTGCAGGATGAGCCTTAATAACTAAAACGGTACTCATTTCATCATCTCCATTTATTTATTACGTTTATACAATACCACAATTTATATTAATCCTAGTCGAAAGTAGTTTTTAAACCAAAAATAACTTCTCTAATCGTTGTTAGCGATCAAAGAAGTTATCGAATCTAATTTACTTTAAATAGCCATTCCATACATAACCATGAACTTTTCCGTTTCCGGAATGAACATAGTAGTACAAGTATGTCTTGCCATTGTATTTTTTGACATAAGTCTTACGTGTCACAGTAAAGTGAGTCTTAGGATAATTCTTCAAATAATGAAGAGTTACATATTGAAAATCGTTTGAACTACCTTGGAAACCATAAACACTGCCTTTTTTATTCTTAACAACATAGCGATGCTTGTAACTTACTTTGACAGTTTTAGTGATCTTATTTGGACATTTCTTAAGATAGGAATGCCAGATCCAACCAGACTTTTTGCCTGAAGTAATGTGATAGTACAAATACGTTTTTCCATTTCTTTTAATTACATACTCAGCCTTATTAATCTTATAATAGCCTTTCAAAGAACTAAGGGCGAAAGCTTTTTTGAAAGTAAAATTGTCGCTTGTACCATTAAAAGTGTAAGCATAGGCCTTTTTAGCAACTTTGTATCGATCTACGGGCTTTTTAGCACTCCCAGAAACATAGTTCGTAATCATTTTCTTGAAGGTTAACAAAGACTGTAATGGATAGCCATGAGGATCAAACAGAGCTTGATTATCATATGAGGAAGCTCCCCAGTACGAATTAACATTTTCCTCTTGATCACTATAACCAGCATCACCGTAATATTTAGCAGCGTATTGAGTTGCCCAACCAGTGCCATATTTCACACTGATATCTCGGTTGTATTGGTAATTATCCCAACCAGCTTTGACAGGAATCCAGGCTGGTTCCCAATAAAACGCACCCAAAGCCTTGCCGTAACCATTTTGCATCACTGTCTTCCAAACGTCACTAATCGCGTCAGATTGCCCTTGAACTGAGATTGGGAATGGTGGGTTTGTAATGTCACCCACAATATTATTTTGTCCATCCATATCATCTGTTGTGTATGGATAGCTCATTTCCATAACGGCAAATTTTTTCTTATATGTCTTAGTAATAACCTTTTCAGCGCCAATTAATTTGCTATCAGGACCATTCCAATGTGGATAGTAAGTTGCGCCCATGACATCATAATTAACCTTATTAGCTTTTAATTCAGCGGCGATTTTGGCAAAGGAAGACTCAGAAGGAGACTCATAATGAACAGCTGCCAAAGCACCTGGTGCATACTTATGAACGGCATTAACCCCTTCAGCAATGTACTGCATGTATTTAGCAGGATCTGATTCTTGCATCATACCTTTAGTTGTTTCGTTACCAACCTGCACCATACCGATGTCTACACCGGCCTTTTTCATGGTTGTCACAACTTTTTTAGTATAGTTGTAAACTGCCGTCTTCTTTTGAGCAAACGTGTAGTTTTTCCAAGCTTTTGGAAGTGCTTGTTTTGCTGGATCTGCCCAAAAGTCAGAATACTGTAGATCAATTAGAACCTTCATATGATGAGCCGTTGCATCTTTAGCTGTTTTTACTTCATTAGCTAAAGTTGCATCCCCACCACCATATGTATGACCTTTACTATCATATGGATCGTTCCAGATTCGAAGACGGACATAGTTTACACCTGAGTCTTCCAAAGTCTGAAGAATATCTTGTTTCTTACCATTGTAACCATAGAACTTAACGCCGGCATTCAGTTCAGCTTGTAAACTCGAGATGTCAACTCCTTGAATAGAGTTCGTTGTCACCCCGTGAGCTGGATTGACAGTTACCTTGTCATTTTTAACATTTGTCGTACCGTCAGCATTCGCAAAAACCGAAGTTGTTGCGCCACTTAACGCCACTAAAATCCCAGCACTAGCAATCAGTGCCTGGGCAAAAAGTTTACGCCATTTTCTCATATGATTATCTCCCCAGATAATATTTTTGAAACTTTATAAGCTTTTAGTTACTGTTTTATTTTAAGTTTTTCTTAAAAGATCGTCAAGGTAAGTTTTAATCATCTGAACAATAAAAATAGCCATTCCCAATGAATAGCTATTTCAAAAATTATTAACTTAAAGTGGTTTTACGTCATGGTGTCCAAACTGACGGACATGTTCCCGTGCAATTGCAACGATTGTTTCAGCGACGACTCCCATTGCTTCTGTGGTAACAAATTCGTAAGGACCATGAAAATTATCCCCGCCATTAAATAAATTTGGTGTTGGAATCCCTTTTGCAGTGATGGCATTACCATCAGTTCCACCACGAAACGGCTGAATATCCGGTGTTAATCCGATTCGGCGATAAGCATCCAAAGCTAAATTAACAATGTAGGGATTTTTTCGAATTTCATCGCCAATATTTTGATACTGTTCAGTCAACTCTAAAGTGACTCGCGGCTCCACAAAACGGTCATTAATTTTGGCTACGATGCGTTTAAGCAAAGCTTCTTTTTGATGAAAGCGAGGCGTATCAAAATCACGCAAAATTAAATTCAGGCTGGCATGCGCCACTGCCCCTTCAAAATGATTAACTAAGATAAAACCATCGTGATCCCGACTCTTTTCCGGAACCTCATCTTTAGGCAATGCACTCACAATCTCATTTGCAATTGTCACGGCATTCACCATCAGTCCATAGGCATCTCCCGGATGAACGGCGGTCCCTTCGACCTCAATTTTGGCTTCAGAGGCATTAAAAGTTTCATATTCAAATTGACCCGGCTGACCATTGTCTAGTGTATACGCAAAATCAGTTCCAAAGCCTTTGGCATCAAACTGTTTAGCACCCCGCCCGATTTCTTCATCTGGTCCAAACGCAACCCGAATTGGTCCGTGCGCTACAGTTGGATTTTGAATGAAATAGTCTAGTGCGCCGAATAGCGCCGCAACGCCGGCTTTATCATCGGCGCCCAATAAAGTTGTCCCGTCTGAAGTGATCAAACGCTGACCCACAAACTTTTTCAAGTTGGGAAATTCACTAGCTTTCAATACAATTTGTTTAGCTTCATTTAACACGATATCCTGGCCATCGTAATTGGGGTGCACCTGTGGCTTTACATGGTCCGCTGAAAAATCGGCGGTATCCAAATGGGCAATGAAGCCCAACGCACTGATTGGTTTGTCGGAATTACTTGGCAAAGTCCCCGTCACATAGCCATTGGTTTCATCAAATTTAACTTTTGCTACGCCCAATTTCTTCAAATCAGCTGTGACCAGTTTAGCTAGCGCGACTTGTCCCGGCGTTGTGGGAACCGTTTGGCTGCGATCATCTGATCTGGTATTTACTTTTGCATATTTTACGAATAACTTTTCAATATAATCTTGATTGATTTCACTCATTTCTTTCATCCCTTATTTTGTGATATATGTTGTTTTCCAGTCATAAGGAACGCCGGCAGGATTATAAACAACGCTTTTAACGTTTGAACGTAGCAGCTGAGACTTAGCAACTTGATACAGCGGAATCGTGCCTTGATCGCTCATCAATAACTTTTCAGCCGCGACCAATTTAGCCCACCTTTTCTCTGGCTGGTTGCCATAGTCGTTTTCTGATTCGTCCAATAACTTATCAAACGTTTTGTTTTTGTATCCCGAAGTGTTGTAGCTCGAACCAGATTCATAAACATCCAAGAAATTAATTGGATCGGCAAAAACTGATTGCCAGGTCTGAATCGTCGCTTCATAGTTTTTCTCATTCTGTTTAGAGATGAGTTGGACAAACGGAATCGTTGAAATTGACACCTTCACATTTGGTAACCGATCTAATTCAGTTTGAAGGAATTCGGCAGTTTGTTTACTGCTATCTGTGTCTGAAGTTAGTAAAGTTACTTTGATATTCTTTACACCAGTTTGTTGGTAGCCCTTCTTCAATAACTGTTTTGCTTTTGCTAAATCAGAACTAACTGCTGATTTTACATATGCTTCTTTATCAAATGATTCACCAGTTTTGGGGTTATTTCCCATTCCAGATGGTACAAATCCCTTAAGAGGCTCTGAGCCATCTTGTAAAACGTCATTTGTCAGTTGCTTACGATTAATTGCAAGTGAGAATGCGCGGCGAACGTTAACATTCTTGAAGGCCTTTACCTTGTTTTGATTTAACTCCAAGCGTGCCGTTGCAGTTGGCAAACGTTTCACAAAATCTGCATTGTTTTTATTATTTTTTACTTGTTGACCACTAAGCAATGTTTCATCTGTTTGTTTAGCATTAAATAAGTTGTAACTCGTCGTGGTACTTTCCGTAACAAGCTCATTGATCTTAGTTAAATGAACTGCTTTTTTATCCCAATATTTATTGTTCTTAACCAACGTCCACTTCTTACTTTGTCCATTCCAGTTAGCCAACTTGAAAGGACCGTCAGAAACCGTGTACTTTGCCTGAGTTCCAAACTTCTTACCGTATTTATTAACTATCGTTTGATTCAAAGGATAGAATAACGGCCAAGCTAAAAGCTTTTTAAAATATGAAACTGGTTTTGTCAGTGACACTGTCAATTTATATTTACCTGTTGCCTGAATTCCGAGTGTCTTAACCGATTTTTTGCCATTATTGATGGCTTCTGCATTTTTAACTTGGTAGAAATAAAATGCATCTTGAGAGGCTGTCTTAGGATTAACTGTTCGCCGCCAAGAATAAACAAAATCTTGAGCCGTTACAGCATCTCCATTAGACCATTTTGCGCCTTTACGTAATGTAAATGTGTAAGTTTTACCGCCATTTGTAACCTTAGTCTTTGCCGCTAGCGCTCCCTTAGGTGTTCCTTTACTGTTTAAACGATAAAGTCCCTCTTGAGTATTCATTAACGTATTGAAACTTAAAGTGTCCGTCGCCTGTGATAAGTCTGCCGTTGCCAGCTCTGAACTTTCTGTCCAATTCAACACCTGATTTTTAGCCAGTTTGGTGTTGCTTCCTGCCGTTGCTTGACTTCCACAACCACTTAAAATTAACAACCCTAAAACTACTACAACCGATTTTATTTTTCGATTCATAACAACCATCCCCTCTAGAATATAAAAAAATCGTCCCTCATTTCTGAAGGACGATTTTCGTGTTACCACCTTAATTTGTGAAATACTCGCATATTCCACCTCAATAACTTCTGTTACCAAAAGTTTGAGGCATTAACGGGCCTCATCACGAATTAATAGCTTCCACTGTTAATTTACTCCAAGTTCATCTTCACACAACCTTCTGATCCACGCTTTCACCAACTCGCGGTCTCTATAAACATACTAATTGTGCTACTCTTCTTATCACGGTATCTCGTTTGTTTCGATTTAATACGTTTTTAATCATACCACCGTTTTCTATGCTGTCAATGAGAAAATTATGATTGTCTTCTAATTTTATCTAGATCACCCAAAATAATTAGGTATGCAAATCCTATTGAATATAGACTTGAATATTCAGAACCATAATTTACTTTTTTGTTCAAAAGCTACAAATATGATCTATCAGTCACAAAACGCTCGTTTTTATAATTAGATTTTAATTTAATGATTAAGATCCATTCAAATCACTAATCTCACAAAAACTGTTTGTCTTAACGAAAACACAAAAAAACACCCACATGTGTGTGAGTGTTCAACGATGCTTGTTACTGGACTTGAACCAGCGACCTCCGCTTTACTAGAGCGATGCTCTACCAACTGAGCTAAACAAGCAAACGATATATTCGTGAAAGAATCAAAAAGACTCCTTAACTAGTATACCGAATTATGTAGAAAATTCAAACAGTTTTATTTTGAAAACTACATAATTTGCTACAAATCTCTAAAATTATTGTATAAACCAGTGGATAGTTAGCACCTATCTTTAGTGTTTTAGATGCGTCACACAACATTTGAGATAGTGCCTGATTAAAAATGAATATTCCTAGCTTTTATCAATACAGAAAGGTGAAAAATTAAAAACCCTCCAAAAATAAATTGCTTTATATTTAGAAGGCCTTTATTATTCAATTTTGACTACCTTTAGCCTAAATTTTCACCGTTGCTCTTGATAACCTCTCTATACCAATCAAAAGAAGCCTTTTTGTAGCGGTTCAATGTCCCGTTTCCCTGATCATCTAAATCAACGTAAATAAATCCATAGCGTTTAGACATCTGACCAGTTGAAGCACTAACTAGATCAATGCATCCCCATGGCGTATATCCCATGAGATCCACACCATCTGTAATCGCGCCAGCCATTGCTTTGATGTGTTCACGCAAATAATCAATTCGGTAATCATCTTGTACATGGAACTGGTCATCTGGTTTATCAACCGCACCCAAACCGTTTTCCACAACAAACAATGGCTTGCGATAACGGTTATATAGTTCGTTCAAAGCAATTCGTAAACCGATTGGATCTACTTGCCAGCCCCAGTCACTTGTCTTTAAGAACGGATTTTTCACGCCCCCAATTAAGTTCCCGGAAGCCTGTTCACGATTCTTATCAGCCACATCAACCGTGGTGGACATGTAATAACTGAACCCAATATAGTCAACTGGATTGTCCTTTAAAGTTGCTAAATCTTCATCACCAATTTCCAGATCGGAAAAACTGAAACCAAACTTGTTCATCAGTTTTTCCGTATAGGCTGGATATTCTCCACGTACTTGAACATCGCCACAGAAATGATTGAAGGCTTGATTTTGTTCTAGTGTAGCTAATTGATTAACTGGATTTGCATCATAGGAATAAGTTGTGGCATAAAGAACCATACAACCGACTTTTAGATCAGGATCCAAGTCATGACCGATTTTGACGGCTTTTGCACCTGCCACAAACTGATTATGCCAAGCCTGATAGATATTCTGCTTATCATCGGCACCATTAGAGGCAACTAATCCTTGGCCCATGACAGGGAAATTAAAGGCACTGTTGATTTCGTTAAACGTCATCCAGTATTTAACTTGCTTATAGTAGCGAGCCAGCATTGTCCGCGCAAACCGTTCGTAAAAGGTAATTAACTGACGATTTTTCCAACCACCATATTTTTTCACAAGGTTTAAAGGCATTTCATAATGCGAAATCGTAATAACCGGCTCAATATCGTATTTCTGACAAGTCTCAATTACTTGATCATAAAATTTCAGTCCAGCTTCATTTGGCTGTTTTTCATCACCATTTGGAAAGATACGCGTCCAAGCAATTGAGAATCGGTAACATTTGAAGCCCATTTCTGCAAATAGCGCGATATCTTCTTTGAAACGGTGGTAATGATCAATCCCGTCATGATTTGGATAAGTATGCTGACTTTCATCAATTGTCCAATCAAAATCAGGAGCATTAACCAATTTAAAACGGTCGGGTCCACCAGGCAAAGCATCGGCAATTGATAAACCCTTGCCGCCTGCTTGATAAGCGCCTTCTAACTGGTTAGCGGCTGTCGCGCCACCCCACATAAAGTTTTTCGGAAAACTACTCATAGTCCATTTCCTCCTTAAATAATATATAAAGCAACATCATCATTAGTAACTGTCGTTTTTTCATTCGATACAATTTCAACAAAATCTTTTGTATTAGTGACAATAACTGGGGTTGTAATGTCATACCCCGCCTTCTTAATGGCATCTAAATCAACATCCATCAGAAGCTGACCCTTTTTAACCTGATCGTTGTCTTTCACATGAGCTGTAAATGGCACACCCTTTAAATTAACAGTGTCCAATCCAATGTGGATCAACAATTCAATTCCTGTATCACTCTTTAAACCAATCGCATGTTTCGTTGGGAAGACGGTCATAATCTGGCCATCAAATGGCGCATAAATTTTACCTTCTTCTGGGATAATAGCAACGCCATCACCCAACATTTTTTGAGCAAAGGTATCGTCAGAAACACTCTCTAAGTTAATCATTTCACCTTTAACTGGACTGTAAACTTTTTTAGTTTCTTTGGCACCAGAAGGCACCGTTGTTTTAACTGCTGGCTCGTCTTCCGACATAGCAGCTGCTTTAACTGGTTTTTCGTCGATTCCAAAAACAAATGTCAAAATAAAGGTCAGTACAAACGAAACAACTAGTACAATGATTGCATTAATTAAGTTGCTACTATCTGTCTTGCTAACAAACTGTGGTAACGAAATCAATGAAGGCACAGCAAACGCAAACGACTTCAAGTTGACAATTCCCATAAACAATCCGGTAACTCCACCTGAAATCATAGCTGCGTATAATGGTTTCTTATACTTCAAAGTCACACCATATAAAGCAGGTTCAGTTACTCCAGCTAGCAAAGCAGAAATTCCGGCAGCACTCGCAATCTGACGTGTGTTTCGATTCTTGGTCATAAATACGACGGCAAAACATGCCGCACTTTGCGCAATATTAGCAGCCAACATTGCTGGAAGAATCAAAGTATCTGGTGAAGCAACGGAAGCAGCTAAGAAGATTGGTGCAAAGGCCCAATGCATCCCAGTCATAACAATCAGCGGCATAAAGGCGGCCATCAAAGCCATCGCAAGCCAGCCTGCTTTTCCTTGGATAAATAAAATGATAAAGGATAATAATTTACCCGCATATGTTCCGATTGGTCCGATCAAAACAAGTGCTAAAGTACCTGTCACAAACAAAACTAACAGTGGTTTCAGAATACTCTTTAATGAGGCTGGGCAAACTTTATCAATTCCCATCTCAATATACTTCATTGCCCAAACTACTAACAAAATTGGAATAACTGATGATGAATAATTAACCAATGTAACAGGTAAATCCATAAAATGAACCGCTTTACCTGCTGTAACCATTGCTGTGAAGTTCGGATGAATCATAACACCGGCAATCGTGATTGCCAACATTGGCGTAACTTTAAAGTACTTGGCAGCTGTATAAGCTAACATGACCGGCAAGAAATAAAATGGCGCATCCCCAAAGATGTTTAAAATTGCATAGGTTTGTCCTTTTTCATTCAACCACCCTAAAAGCGGCAATAAAATCAAGATAACCTTAATCATCCCACCACCAATTAAGGCTGGAATTAACGGTGACATACATGATGAAATAAAATTGGCGAACCGGTTAAACAAATTAACTTTTTGTTTTTCTTCTCCCTGATCAGGTGTTTGGTCCGCATCACCTGTATCAATTTTGCCTAGTTTCAAAATTTCATTGTAGTAGTTTGTCACATCGTTACCGATAATAACCTGATATTGACCAGATTGATGATTAACACCCATGACACCTGGGATATTTTTAACTGCCTCATCATCTACAATACTTTCATCCTTTAAACGAAAACGTAGCCGTGTCATACAATGAATCAACGAATTAATATTCTTTTCGCCACCCACTGCCTCAAAAATCTGTTTGGCTGAACCTGCATAATCCATAATTAATTTCTTCCTTTCTTTCCATAAAAAAAGACCCAAATAGCCAAATAAGCTACTTAGGTCATGCTCAACTAAGATAACACCCTATAAGTTTTTAACAAGACGGCTAATGTGAACCGTCAAATATAATAATTCCGTACTGCTAATTTCATAGTTATATTTTTCCTGAATAAATGTTTGGATCTTCCGTGAACATTCATACGGACCGGCATACTTCTTTTCCAAGGTACGAAGCAAATCTTCATCATCGTCATCGTAGTGCTTATTTAAAAGGACGCGCTGGGCAAAAAACTTTAAATGCGTGATGAAACGATAGTAGTTTAAAGAACTTTCATCAAACTCAGTATGATAATAGTCCTTTACAATATCTTCGACTTCTTTAACCATGTTTGTGACGCCATAGGCCAAATTTTGTTCAGCCCCGGACTCTGTTTCTGCATTCACGAAATGCAAAGCAACAAAGGCACTTTCATCATCTTCTAGCGTGATCCCAAGTTCATTTTTCACAACTTCAACAAGTTTTTGACCGACCGCAAACTCGTCTGGATAAAAACGCGCCACATCCCATTTTAAAGGATTCTTGAGAATAATATGATCACGATATCTTTGAATCGTCGTATGCAAATGGTCTGTTAAATTCACATAAATAATTTCATTTAACTGTTTACCTAATTTGATCTTGGCAAAATTAATAATCTTTTCCGCAATCATAATCTCGTTCAACGGCACATCAATGACTAAGTCCGTAAATTTGTTCATTGTATCCGGATCTTTAATAATAAAAGTCTTTTCTACTTTTTCAATCTCAATCTCTTGTCCCTTTTTCTTACCAAACGCAATTCCAGGACCCATTAACAAAATGGCTAGACCGTCATGGTTCTCTGAAATTGCTGTATTATTGTTTAAAACGCGTTTTATTTTCAATCGGACCACCTAAAAAGACTTATTCATTGCAGCGAAAAAATCCCTCCAACAAATAAGTCATGCTCAAAATTTTGATAACACCTTATGATATTTAATTTAACAAATCTACTATCACACATGCTTACCCGAAGTAATAACATTGTGACAATGTTTCTATATTAGCAGTGAATGTATCCGCTGTCAAACTTTTACAAAAAATAAAGCCTGTTTTACATAACAATTTCAACATTTATTTCATTAATCGGCATTTTTTCATCGTCATTCATAGGTAAACCAATTTCAAAAAAAATCAAATAAATGCTGATACATGTGAGATCATGTAACATAACCACTTGCATTATTGTTTTCTGTAACCTAGACTAATAAATGAAATTATTTGTAAATTTCATTCTATTTTTCAGGAGGTTTTCATAATGAAAACATATTTTCAGAGGTTAGGTCGTTCTTTACAGCTTCCCGTGGCCGTCTTACCGGCGGCAGCACTACTTGTCGGCGTCGGCTTTTGGTGGGCATCCGCAGATAGTGGTTTTATTGCCCGGTTTTTACAAGCTGGTGGTAATGCAATTTTAAATCAATTGCCACTACTCTTCGCTGTCGGGACAGCATTAGGGATGGCTAAGGATAAGGATGGCTCCGCAGCTTTAGCTGGACTAGTTGCATTTGAAGTTCCCACAAATGTTTTGAAGTCTAGTTCCGTGGCGACCTTGCTTGGCACTAAAGTTTCGGCAGTGGATCCGTCATTTGCAGCAATCAGCAATGTTTTCATCGGAATTATGTCCGGTTTAATTGCCGCGGCCTTGTATAATCGATTCCACAACACCAAATTGCCAATGGCGCTTTCCTTCTTTAGTGGCAAACGGTTAGTCCCAATTATGGCGGCGCTCGTCATGTTAATTGTCAGTGCTGTCCTGCTTGTCATTTGGCCACCGCTTTACAACGCTTTGGTCATTTTCGGAAAATTTGTCGTCGGCTTAGGCCCTCTAGGAGCTGGTATTTACGGATTCTTCAACCGCTTGCTGATTCCAACTGGTCTTCATCAAGCTTTGAACTCTGTCTTCCTATTTAACGTAGCCGGGATCAATGATATTGGTAAGTTCTTAGCTCATGAAGGTCCGAAAGGTGTTACCGGAATGTACCAAGCTGGTTTCTTCCCTGTTATGATGTTCGGGTTACCAGCTGGAGCCTACGCCATTTATCGAAACGCGCGTCCTGAACGCAAACAAGAAGTTGGTTCCTTGATGCTAGCAGGCGCCTTTGCTTCATTTTTCACCGGTGTTACTGAACCTCTTGAGTTCTCCTTCATGTTTGTAGCTTGGCCGTTATACGTCATTCACGCCTTCTTCATGGGCTTATCAATGGCATTTGCCGCCTTCATGCACTGGACAGCCGGTTTTTCATTCAGTGCTGGTTTAATCGATTATGTGCTGAGTTTAAAAAATCCAATTGCAAACCATCCGTTAATGCTGATTCCGCAAGGATTAGTGATGGCTGCCATTTACTACTTTGGATTTAATTTTGCCATCCAAAAGTTTAACTTAATGACTCCTGGACGAGAACCATTAACTGACACTGATGACGGTGATGCTCCCCAGGCAACTATTCAAACCGATGATAAAGACGATAAATTCAGTATTCAAGCGAAAAAAATTTATGTGGCCCTAGGCGGTGCTGATAATTTAACTGCTGTGGATAACTGTACAACTCGTTTACGTTTACAACTGAAAGATACGGATAAAATCGATGAGGCTGCCATCAAGCGCAGTGGAGCTGTGGGCTTAAATAAGCTTGATAAAGTAAACCTCCACATCATTATTGGAACTGAAGTTCAGTTTGTAGCCGATGCTTTAAGCAAACTGTTTAACGCCAAAACGCCGCTTGCAGAACTTGAAGAAGAAGCAACGACTAAGACCCAATCTCCTGCTGAAACAACGTCGGATTCTGCTATCAAATCTGGTGTATTAAATGAGTTTTACAGTGTTGCTGATGGCACGTATATGAATATTGAAGATGTCAATGATTCAACATTCTCGCAAAAAATGTTAGGTGATGGATTTGCCATTGAACCCACATCTGGCACCATTACCTCTCCAGTTGATGGGACGGTTACCACCGTCTTTCCAACCAAACACGCCATTGGTTTTACAACTGATTCTGGTCTGGAGATCCTCCTTCACATGGGAATTGATACAGTCGAATTAAAAGGTAAACCTTTTGATGTAAAAGTTAGTGATGGTCAACACATCAATCATGGTGATTTAGTTGCTAACGTTGATTTACAAGCCATTAAAGATGCCGGCAAACAGACCCCCATGATGGTAATCATCACCAATATGGATGCCATTTCTCTCCTGAAATTTAAGGTACTGAATAATCAGGTTTCGCCGAAAACTAAAATTTTGGAGGCCACAACTAAATAAATAGATGTGACATCAAGAAGAGTAAAAAATATTCAAAAAAAGAAGAGAGACTACGAAAAACACTATGTTTTTGTTGCGGTCTTCTCTTCTTTTTTCATTTTTTATGCAACTGCGATCGAAATCTTTTCGATAATTGCCTCAAAATCTGTAAGCGTCTGTTTCCACGTAATGGACTTTAAATGAGAAACGCCCTTTTTCACTCGTTTTTCAATTACAAAACTATTCAATCTGGCGTTTAAAAAAGCCTGGGCCAAATATTTTTCATCAAAACTAGTCTGTAAATAAGAACCTTCTGGCAAGAAATATTTTCCTGTTCCTTCTTTAAAATCGATCAATGGAAGCCCACAACTCATCATTTCAAAAGGTACTAACGAGAAGTTTGTCATTGATGGAGCAATGCCAAAATCACAACGATGATACAAATCAATCATCTCATTTTTGGTTAGTTTGCCAAGATTTTCTCCATTAATAAACTTTGCGGCTTTATCAGTACCAAAATAATGTAAATTCAATTTCATATCATGTTTAGCTAAAATTGCCTGACAATTCTTCAAACTCAACTGAATATTAATTGGTGCTCGTCTTGGACTGCTCCACTTAGTATACACGGCCACATCAAAGCTACTTTTATTCTGATAATGACTAAAATCACGAGATTGATAAGGATACTGTTCCAAGTTGACCGGAAAATTAATCTGATCAATTGGACTTGTCACAGTACAATTCTCCTTAATCATTTTTGCGCACCATGGCCCCAACGAAACCATATGCAGTCCTAATTCATAACTTCTTTTGGCCATTTGATAACGATCACCATAAGGATAAAAATAAGGCTCATAATCTTGCACAAAATACATTTTGTAACCTGGTTTATTTTTAATCACATACGCTGACTCCCACAAAGTTGCGAGCCAGATATCCGACTTATGTGAATCTAACTGACTCATGTCCAAACAAGTACCTTCATAACCGGCATAGTTGAATTCAGCGTTTTGAGCCATCTCTTTACGAGTTTGCGGCACATAACTTAGATAATAAACATCGTATCCCTGTTGACTAAGCAATGTTCCTAAATGTAGCATTGTTGTTTGACCGCCGTCATAAGCAATAATTCCGGTCGTGACAAACGTAATTGAATGATACGCATCCTTTTTTGTCTGTTTCACAGGCTCACTATTAAAATATTTCAGAATCTGATCATAGCCGTGAATGTCACCTTGAGGGACATCCTTGGTTGCTGTTTCTACTGGTTTCACAATAATTCACTCCTATTTTAAAGCTTGAATACTTTCCGTTTGATTATTCACTTGATTAGATGTGACCATCGTTCTATTTTTGGTTTCAGGTACGACCAAGTAAACAAATATGAGACAAAGAACGCCACAACCCGCAAAAATTCGGAAAACTGCGGACAATCCTAACGCACTCATCAAAATTGGATAGATGAAACTAACTGCAAAGTCCGCCATCCAAACAAAAAACGTTGAAAAACTCATTCCAACATCACGAATATCAATCGGAAATAGTTCTGACAAAATTAACCAAATTAGCGGACTGATAAGTCCTTGCTGACAAATTAAAAATAACGTGATAAAAGCCAGAACTGTTATGACTAGCCCTAAGCCTGTCAGTAAACGAGTTACTAAACTCAAAGCGGCTAAAATTACCGAACTACCAATTAACCCCGCCAACAATAAATGACGGCGTTTGAATCGTCCAACAATTCGGACACTGATACCCACACTCAACACAGATACTAATCCAATGATGATGTTTCCATAAAGTGACGAACTTCGTGTTAACCCAGTTTTTTCTAACATTAAGGTACCGTAATACATAATGGCATTGACCCCCGTGATCTGCTGAGCAATTGCTAGTCCAACCCCTATTAATAAAATCTTGATATTACTCGAAAATAAGACGTTTCGCCAAGTTTGTGCTGGAGTAACTGAATCGTCATCAGTTTGAAGTTCTTCAACTTCTTGCTTAGCTTCCTTGGGTTGCAAATATCTCTGCATGACCAATTTAGCTCTTTTAAAATAGCCATTCTTCCATAACCAAATAGGGCTTTCCGGAACGGAACGATCCTCCAACAACAAAATTGCAGCCGGTAAGGACGCCATGACTAACATGACACGCCAAATCCACATAATATTGCTAAACGTCCCACCAATAATGGCATTAACGGCATAAGCGAAAAATTGCCCCAACACAATTTTGAAATCGTTACGGGTAACAACCATCCCCCGGGCATTAATCGGTGAAATTTCCGAGAGATAAACAGGAATTACTTCGGATGCCGCCCCGACGGCAATTCCCAAAACAAACCGAAAAATAATAAAAATAAATTCGTTCGGTGCCAACGCACAAAATACATTAGCGAGAATAAATAAGCTGGCAATCCATTGGACCACACGATGGCGCCCATAAAGTGCCGAAACTTTTCCAGTAAACATGGAACCTAAAGCGGCACCTAAAATTAAAATACTGGATACTAAACCTTGACCTGTCGCATTTAAATTTAGCTGCGATCTACTTGACATAAATGGCAACGCACCGTTAATCACACCTGTGTCATAACCAAATAACAAACCACCAATTGTGATTACGCTGGTTGTATGACGTAAGTTACGTGTTCTCTGATGCAAACAAATCACTCCTTAATAAAATAAAAAATGTCATCCTCAAATCAGTATTCTGTTTCGAAAGTTACCCTCCTCCACTAACTAATTTAAAGTGCTATCCAAGTAAACCCTACCACCAAATTTTGGCATAAACAAACAAAGCCCATTATAAAGCGTTTTCATTGAGGGCCACACTGGATTTTCTCTTCTATTTGGAGAGACAATTGCATATAAAAAAAGGCCAATTCTTATGTCTAGAATCGAACCTTTTGTAGTTAAAGCACCTTTTGCATCAAATAATCTGTCTGTTCATCATCGCCCATAAAAAAGGAATGTTGGCCAATGCGTTTGAACCCAAACTTGGCGTAGAAATGTTTAGCCGGTTCGTTATGTTCCCAAACGCCCAACCAAATTTTGGCCTTATGATTTTCACGAGTTAGTTTTTCCGCTTCTTGAATGAGGCGGGTACCTAATCCCTGGTGTTTAAAAGCTGGACGAATATAAATTCTTTCTACTTCCAAATTATCAGTTCCCATTTTTTCGGTTTGCGCATCATTTATATTTACTTTTAAGTACCCGGCTGTTTCTTGATCGACCTTCACAAAGTAAAAACTAGAATTAGGATTTGCTAACTCCCGCTGCAATTTTTTCGGTTCATACGCCTCCGTCAAATAAGCGTCCATAATATCAGGCGGGTTGAAAGGATCAAACGTATCCTTATAAGTTTCGATACTCACTTTTTGTAATTCTTGCCAATCATTGACGTCTAATTTTGTCAGTTGCACTTGTTTTATCATTTCAGTACCTCCGCTGATTTCCTTTTTTAACATAATTCCAATCTGACGAAACGTTTTCGCGCACTCGGGTTAATAATCGTTCAACTAATTGCCGTTCTTCATCCGTAAACCCATTCAAAGCCACCCTAGTTGAATACTTGTTTTCCCTTTGAATAACGGGGAAAATTGCCAGTCCTTTTGATGTTGGAAAGAGCTGTTTATTTTTCTTATTAGTGACGCCCATTCGTTTTTCAATTAACCCATTTTGCGTTAATTTCTGAATGGCTCGAGCCGCGGTAGTCCGATCCACTTTAAGCATTTCAGCTACTCGTTCTTGAATAATACCGGGATTTTCACAAATGCGCACCAAGTAAAGGTACTGTCCTTTGGTTAACTCATACTTTTTAAACTCAATATTACTAATCGAATCGAGTGCTCTTGAAATTGCGCCAATTTCGCGTAAAACATCGGCCATTGGAAATCACCTCGCTTAATAAAAAGCATTATAGCATTTTGTTGCAAATACAGCAAAACCAATTTTCAAAATATCAAAATATCAAAATTCATCTTAACAGAATGGTCGACTTGAAACTGATCTAACAAGGTGTATACCATATGTGATTCACAACATTGGGGGAGCAGGAAATGGACAAAAAACAAAAAGCAATTTTTAATTTAATTGATGAGGCCTACAAAGATCCAGAAATCAAACAAAATACAGAAATTTCAAAGTTTCTCTTAACTTATGCAACTGAATTAGAAAATAATGCTGAAGTCAAACTAGTTTGCGTAAAACTCAGTCGTGAAATTACACATTATTTACTTGCTCATCAATACGTGGCACCACATGCTTTAACAACTTTGTATGAAGGAATTGCCCATAATGCTGTAAAGTACTGGGGACCAGCATATCTTTACTAAACTATACAAAAATGAGGTTTGGGAATTTCCCCTTACCTCATTTTTGTGACTTAACTTATTTATCATAGTCGAAACTGAAGTCACTTTTCTAAATTTAATCTGACCACACCGATTTAGCCGTGTCGATCACAAGTTTCAACTTGTCCCATTGCTGGTCTTCGGTCAAGTGGTTACCCTCTTCAGTTGAGGCAAAGCCACACTGTGCTGATAAGCAAAGATCTTCCAAAGGTACATATTGGCTAGCGTCCTTAATTCGTGCTTTCAAAACAGCCTGTGGTTCAAGCTCTGGTTTCTTAGAAGTAACCAAGCCTAACACAATGCGTTGATGACGGCCATTATCGGCAATCTTCTTAAGAGGTTCAAAGCCACCAGAGCGTTCGTCATCATATTCCAAGAAATAACCATCAATATGGAGTTGTGCTAAGTAGTCGGCCACTGGATCGTAAGCCCCTGCCCCTGCCCATGTTGAAGCATAATTTCCGCGACACACATGCATCGTCAAGGTTAAATCTGCTGGTTTGTTATCAGCAATGGCGTTGATTGCACGAACAGCTGCTTTCGCAACGGGTTTTAAGTCAGGATTCAGCGTGCCCTTTGAAAAACTGGCCCACATTCCCCATGAGGTATCATCAATTTGTAGGTAACGACAACCTAAATCATAAAAATGCTGAACCGTTTTTTGGTAGGCAACAATCAAATCGTCCACAAAGTCGTCCAAATCATAGTCATAATAGTCATCAAAAATTTCTGCATCCTTATTAGGAAACAAAACAGATGGGCTTGGAATCGTTTGTTTAGCAGTCACGCCTTCTGGCACAATACTATTTAGGTATGAGAAATCCGCAAAGAAAGGATGATCAGGGTTATAAGTCACCTTATCTGTGATCTTGATGCCACCTTTACGGGTTTCAAGACCATTAAAATTATACCCCTTTTCAGGTGTGAAGAAATGGGCACCATTTAGACCATCGATAAAGTCCAAGTGCCACCAGCTACGACGGAACTCACCAGCAGTTACCGCCTTTAAACCAAGCTCAACTTGTTTTTTAACAATCCGGTCAATTTCTTGGTCTTCAACCTTTTTCAACTCATCCGTGCTAATTTTATTAGCATGAAATTTGGCCCGAGCCTCTTTCAAAGCTTCTGGCCGCAACAAACTGCCTACTTCGTCATAACGATATGGAAATTGATTCTTTACACTAACTGTCATCTCATACACTCTCCTATTTATTATTTGAACAATAAAAAACGCCCCTGGAATAAATTCCAAGGACGATTGATCTCGCGGTACCACCTTTTGTTTTTGTTTAGTTCACACTAAACAACTTAAAAAGTACGACAATAAAATTGCTATACTCTGCGCGTTAATGGGCGTACCCAATGTTGTCTAGTCAATGATTCAACAACATTTCTCTCCAAGACCATCTTCACCACTTGATTGTAGTTCCTTTCACCAAACGGAACCTCTCTAAAAGTCAATCGCATGACTACTCATCTTTTCATTGTTCATTTATTAATTTGATTTTAATGCAATTCTAATCGTGATAAAATGAATTGTCAAGTGGAAAAATAAATGAATAAAATACTAGTTATAAAAAGCTAAGTGTGCTTTATGTGGGATCGTAAACCTGCTGGAAGCGTACTTAGCATTTATAACCGTCTTTCAGAGGGTTCCTCCATCTAAATATAAAAAGCTTTAATCCTTTTAAACACATCGTCATTAGGGATTTGAACCCTTGCATCTACTGCAATAACGCTAACAATCAATATCACGCCTCTTCATTCAACATGATAAAATAAGTAAAAAAGAATTTTAATATAGAGAGGAAGCTAGCCTCATGGATCGAACATATCCTTGTGAACTTACTTGTATTTGTTTAATTAACTGTAATCAAAAAATACTTGTTATGAAAAAAAATGATTCCGAATTCGAACCATCACTAACATTTCCTGGTGGTCATGTGGAACCCAACGAATCCGTCACAAGCGCGGCCATTCGAGAGATTAAAGAAGAAACTGGTTTGACCATTGTGTCTCCCACACTAATGGGCTTTGTTAATTTCGACCGTCAAGACAGTCTCAAAGAACTCATCTTTGTATATCAAGCAACAATTCCCACAGAAACTGCAACACATAACCTAGCCGGAACAAAAAATGAAGGTCAAACATTGTGGTTGGCACGGAATCAAATGAAAAACTATAAGCTAAATTCGGTTGTTTCGGCCATTTTTACCGATTATCTCAATCATAAAAATAAAGAGTTGTACTTTCCAAGCAACCAAACATTTAAGGAGCAAAACCATGATTAAACCCATCAATCGCAACACAGCGTCACTATCACAAAAGGCAGTTAAAGCTACCAAAGCAGATGCTCAAGTGACAACTGATTTATTAGACACTCTCAAGGCGCATCAAGCTGATTGTGTTGGGATGGCGGCCAACATGATTGGTGTGAACAAACGCATCATTGTTTTTCAAATGGGACTATTGCCAGTTCCAATGGTAAACCCTATAATTACGAAAAAAACAGACGCCTATTCCACTAAGGAAGGCTGTCTGTCTTTATTAGGAGAACGTCCAACTACCCGTTACAAACAAATTGAAGTGGCTTATCAGGGCCAAAATTTTGTCCCCCACACTCAAAAGCTTTCGGACTGGATCGCCCAAATCATTCAACATGAAGTTGACCACTGTGACGGCATTTTAATTTAGCTATTGTTCCAGCATCACTCTCTTAGTTAAGCGCAAACTTCTGAATCGCTTTTGCTAAACCATCATTGTCATTGGTATCAGTCACATAGTCCGCATTCAGTTTGGCTAACTCAATGCCATTCCCCATCGCAACAGCCGTTCCTGCAAACTTAAACATCGGGATGTCATTTCTTTCATCCCCCACTGCCATCACTTCGTTTGCACTTAGATGTAATGCCATGGCAAGATCTTTCAGTGCCTGTCCTTTGTTTACCACAGGATTCATTAACTCGAGAAAGTTTTGTCCGGCTCGCACCACATAAAAGTCTTGTCCAAATGTGGCTCTAACTCCGGCCTCAATTGCATCAAGCTGGTCTTTTTCACCAACAAATAGGCCTTTTGCAATTTCAAAATTATCTGGTAACTCGTCTGGCGTGCGAATTAGCAACCCAGCACTATTTTCCCACGCCTGAACCACCGTAATCCGATTCACATCATGATCTGCTGTGTAAATCAAACTGTGTTCATCAAGCACGTTAAACGCAATTTGCTGGTGTTGCGCATAGCTAGTCATTTTTCGATAATCTTCATTTTTAACTAAATGTTTTGCCACAACCCGACCACTAACGGATTCAATCACCGCCCCATTATAGGTAATGGCGTATTGATCATCGCCATCAATCCCCAAAGCTGCATCGTAGGGTTTAACCCCGGCAAGTGGTCGTCCTGAACACAAGACAACTTTGATCCCACTGGTCGTTACCTTTTTGATTGTCGTTATAGTGTTAGGCAATAATTTCCCCTGTGAATCCAATAACGTATCATCAATATCAAGTGCAATTAAACGAATTGACATGTTGATCTCCTTTCAGCGTGACACATTGTTTTTACTGTACCTATCTCTTGCATATAGGTAAACTATAGCAGATGATAGAGAGATGTAAGCGCCATTTTTAAAAGTAATTGTGGCCATTTTAAGCATTTTTAGTTAATTAGCAATCAAACGATCTAGAATTAATCTTGGGGTGAACTCTAATGCAAATTCAACACGAAAACGTCCAAGTCATGCCTGGACTTCCTTTTAAATATTATGAACACAGTCTTTAACATCCATTAATGTTGCGCCTCACTGGCATCAAGGAATCGAATTAAATTGTTTAACAGCTGGCAAAACTTTAAAATTTGTTACGGACGGCAAGACTGCTGAATATCACCCTGGCGACATTTGGGCAGTCAATCGACGAAGTGTCCACAGTGCTTCTGGTGATCCCAACGTTGACTGGGCAGAATTTGGCTTAATTATAGATGATGATTTTTTACAGGCCCAACTACCGAAAAGTGCTAATTGGCAAATCACTTTAGTTGGTCCCCAAGCCAAACAAAATGATCCAACCGGTTACGCCGCTATTCGTACCCATTTGATTGCGATTCACGATATTCTTGCGCAGGGAATTTCAGATTTAGCGCGGTTATCTGTCTTAAGTCATTTTTACAACTTACTCGTTTTGCTGGCGCAGTCATTTACCATCCCTGTTGCCCCTCAAAATGTGAAAACTAATCCATCGTTGGCTGATACAGTAATGGATTATATTGATCACACGTATGCCCACCCCATTACTGGAGCAACGCTAGCCCGCCAATTTCACGTGTCCTTGACGACTTTAAATCAACAATTTAATGCCAATCTCCAAATGTCGGTGAATCGTTACCTGCGGCTGGTGCGCTTAATGAATGTCCGGCGGTTACTCTTGGAAACGGATAAATCCATTGATTACATCGCCAATATTTGTGGTTTCACCAACAATAAAACCTTGAATCGTAATTTCAAAGCATGGAAGAACCTAACACCAACCGCCTACCGCCAAACCTATGCGCGGTATCACAAAATTGATACCAGTTGCTTTCAAAATCGTCCTTTGTAAGGGTTGCTAAAATGGTAAACTACCTTCTGTAATTACATTATGGAAGGCTTTTTTGATCCATGAAAATTGTGGGCAACCAAACTGCCAACCAAATAAAATTTTGGAGAATATTAATATGATTAAACTAATTGCAGTTGATATGGATGGCACCTTTTTACGAGATGATATGAGCTATGATGAATCCAAATTCGCGGCATTACAGAAACAATTCAAGCAACGTAAAATTCGGTTTGTCGTCGCTAGTGGTAATCAGTATTTTCAACTGAAATCTTTTTTTAAAACTTATCCCGACACAATTTATGTGGCGGAAAACGGCGCTTATATTCGTGATCAACAAAATATTTATGCGCTACATTCATTTTCACCAACAATTGTCACTCACATCTTAAACGATCTCGCTTTGGTTGCCAACCTGAAAATTATAGTGTGTGGTCAAAAAAGTGCTTATATTTTGGCCAGTGAGGATCCAGCTTATATCACTAAGATGCGTCAATTTTATTATCATTTAGATTTAGTAGATGACTTCTCAAAAATCGATGATCATATTGTAAAATTTGCGATTGGTTGTCCACCAGAAAAAACTGACGCTATTGTCAAACAGCTCCAAACCCTTTTAACGGGCTTGGCTGAACCAACAAGCAGTGGTCACGGCGATATCGACCCCATTCAACCCGGCATGAACAAAGCGGCTGGTTTAAAAGAACTAGGCAGTATTCTTGGTATCGACCTTTCTGAAATGTGTGCGTTTGGAGATGGTGGTAATGATCTCGAAATGATCCGTGAAGTAGGATTAGGCGTTGCTATGCAAAATGCGCAACTGGCAGTCAAGGCTGTGTCTGATGACCAAACATTGGATAATCAGAAACAAGGCGTTTTGGTTTTCTTAGATCAATTATTAAAGTCCCAAAACTAATTAAAACTTGGTTTAAACCCATCATTGCTAATCTAAATCACTTGAAAAAGATTATAAAAACGAGAAGAAAGCCATAATTGAACTAATTATTTGTAACACAAAGACCCTTTCTCAAAGACCATCAGGCAGATTGTGTCGGTATAGATAATAATATGATTGAGGTCAATAAACGAATTGCTGTGGTTTAAATGGGAGTCTTACTAGTCACGCTAATCAATCCAATCATTACAAAAAAGCAGTCTTTGTGAAGGTAGTATGGAATCGTGTCCATGATTTCATACTACCTTCAAATTGGAAAAGGCGGGGATCATTGAACTGGGAATCGAAAAAAATTAACAAAAAAAGACGGTCTTAAAAGCCGTCTTTTAGTATTTAGATTTTCTGGCGATGACGGATCAAGTAAACCGTCGCAGCCAGAATCAAAACTACTGCTCCAACGATCACTGATATTCGCGTATCTGGATTGATAAACATGAACACCACAATAACCAACAACATTATGAATGCAAAATAATTGGCAAACGGATAAAGCGGAAGTTTAAAGGGGTGCGTCTCCATAAGTTTCGCATTGCCCTTGCGGAAGCGTAGTTCGGCCAACAGAATCACAAACCATGGTACCATTCCCGGCAGCACTGAAGAACTGAACACCACAACAAATAAATTTGAAGTAGATTTACTGTAGATTGAAGCCACTGTATCAACGATAAAGCCAAGTAAAATTCCACCCGAGATTCCTAAAATGGCTGCATCAGGTACAACTCGTTTAGACAACCGACCTAGGATCTTGGGTGCATCCCCTTCATGAGCTAGTTTAAACAGCATCCGACTCGAAGAATAAATCCCTGAATTGGCACCCGAGAGTGCCGCTGTCAAAACCACAAAGTTGATCACAGAAGCCGCCGTTGTAATACCAACCTTGGCGAAGGTCGACACGAATGGCGAACCAATCGAACTCAGTTGATTCCATGGGTAGATCGTTACAATTACAAAAATTGCCCCAACATAGAAGATTAAAATTCGGAGCAGCACAGATTTCACAGATTTCACAATCGCTTTTTGAGGATTTGCCACTTCACCAGCTGAAATTCCAAGTAGTTCAATTCCTTGATAAGAACCCACAATAATCGACATGGAGAAGAAAAATCCACGAAAACCACCGGTAAAGAACCCGCCGTGGCTCCAAAGGTTACTCAACCCCACTGGGTGACCACCGTTTCCCCAGCCAAGAAAGATAATGGCAAATCCCAATATAATCATCATAATAATTGTCACAACTTTAATCATGGCAAACCAAAATTCCAGTGACCCATAGGCCTTTGCACTAGTGAGATTGGCTGCAACTAGGAATAAAATCACAATAATTCCTGCAATAAATGAATTAGTGTGCGGCCACCAATATTTTAAGTACTCGGTTGCGGCGACAACCTCAGACATCCCAACCACAATATATTCAAAAACGTTTGCCCATTTTGCCATGTAACCGGCAAGTGGATGGACATACTCAGTTGCATAATCGGCAAAGGAGCCGGTCCCTGGATTGACATAAACCATTTCCCCAAGGGCGCGCATGACAATGTAGAGAATGAGCCCTACAAACATATAGGCAAAAATGACAGAAGGACCCGTCCATTTAATTGTAGAGGTTGCCCCCATAAAGAGGCCCACTCCAATTGCACCACCCAGAGAAATCATTTCCATTTGATTTGCGGTCATTGAACGTCGCAATGTTGGCGCCTTTTCTACTTTTTGTTTCATTTTTCCTCCAGATATGTTGTTATTTGCTTTTTATGTAATTAGGCGCTGTGCAAATTAGTTTTTCCTTGTTTATAATTTACCGCAACTAGACAAATAATACATTAACAAAATTATCAATGGTTAAGTCCGTAAAATTAGCTGAATTGCGATAAACCTTTATAATTGTAATAATTATACCATTTTCAATCTTACTAATTTCGGAGTTAAATAAACAACATGATAACCTATGAAAGGGTCCGCTTAGCCAGGAACTAAGTTGCTTTACAACCTAGTTTCACTTTGCTACACTATATCTATGTAGTAAAGCAACCTATATGGAAGTGAAAAAATGAAGCAAACACAATTAATTAAAGGTGTGTTAGAAGGCTGTGTTTTAGCAATTGTTGCTCAAGATGAAGTTTATGGTTACGAATTAATTCAATCTTTACATCAACACGGCTTTACAACAATTGCTGGTGGTACTCTTTATCCTTTATTGATAAAACTCGAAAAAAACGGTGCCTTAATCAGCAAAGTGAAACCCTCAAAGGATGGGCCTGATCGTAAATACTATTCAATTACACCTCAAGGACTACAAGAATTTCGAGAATTTAATCAGCAGTGGTTTCAATTAAAAAATCATGTCGACAAAATTTTAAAAGAGATGGATGATGAATAATGAAAAAAGCAAATCAGTACCAGCAGGAGATTAATCAGCTAAAAACACAGCTTAACTCATCTGATTCAAGATATTTTGAAAAGTTACAAACCTATATTTTGAGTCAAAACATCTTTTACAATGACGAAACAATTAACTTACAGTTATTAAGCATGTTACAGGATCTAATTGATGCTGAAAAAGATAATTCAGATGCGACTGAATTGTTTGGTAACGATCCTCAAAGTATGGCAAATGAAATCTTAGCACAGTTGCCTAAGCCAAAATTACGTGATCAATTGTCAATGAGTACTCTAGTCATTGCCATTAGTTGGTTTTTTCTTTTGTTAAGTAGCACTAGTACTACGTCAGGAATTATCATAAACCTATGGGCATTCATTCTGGCTCCATTTCTTGAACTTATTACAATCAGTTTAATTCTCAAAATATTGCATAAGTCAGTTTATTCAAAATCTGCTAGTTTTTTCCAATCCGTTCTTCCTAAAATATCGATAGCTATCCTCTTCTTATTATGTGTTGGCTTGATTCTGTTAGTGAATAACTTATTAATTATTGGTCCCACTATCACGCTACCAACTCCATGGAACTTTTTTTTACAGGGATTCATTTTGATAGCAACGCTTAGTTACTTCTTTTATACATTAACAAAACAGAAACACAAAAAATAATCTTAATAAAAAAACCGAAATCATTTTCTGCCTTGAAGTGAACGCCATATAAGTTAGTCAATTATTTTTATAAAAAATAGGCATCCACCCCCTGAGGGAGAATGCCTATTAAACGACTAAATTAGTCTAATTTTTGTTTGTTTTGAACTTCAAGTTTGTCGTTGAAGTCGTAAACAACTGGTTCGCCAGTTGCCATTTCAAGATTCATAATATCTTCGTCTGAAATGTTTTCGATATACTTACTTAAAGCACGCAATGAGTTACCATGTGCAGCAATGATAACGTTCTTGCCATCTAATAACTTAGGAGCAATTTCGTCTTCCCAGAAAGGAATAACACGTTCCAAAGTAACTTTAAGATTTTCACCACCAGGAATCATGCGTGGATCCAAGTTAGCGTAACGACGGTCTTTTGCTGCTGAACCTTCAGCGTCTGCATCCAACAATGGAGGCAATACGTCGTATGAACGACGCCAGATATGAACCTGTTCGTCGCCCCATTTTTCAGCTGCTTTAGCCTTGTTTTGGCCTTGTAAAGCACCGTAATGACGTTCGTTTAAGCGCCAGCTCTTAACTTCTGGAATCCAAAGTTGGTCGGATTCTTCCAAAGCATAGTGCAAAGTCTTGATTGCACGAGTTAATACTGAAGTGAAAGCATAGTCGAATTCAATGCCTTGTGCTTTGATTAACTTACCAGCGTTCTTTGCTTGTTCAACACCCTTTTCGCTTAAGTCAACATCGACCCAGCCAGTAAATTGGTTAGACAAGTTCCATTCACTTTGACCATGACGGATTAATACTAATTTTGCCATAATGTGAGAAAACCTCTTTCTTTTTTAAGTTTACAATAGCCATTTTACACTAAAACAGAATAATTTGCAGTCTCAATTCAAACGTTTGAAAATATTAAACCTTTTGACGAGTTTACTGGGCAGCTTCACTAACTGAAATGCCCTTTTGGGCCGCTTCTTTAATGATATTTCGAATATCCTGATCACTGAATTGGTTTGACTTCGTGCCAAGTTCTTGACGAGCCGCATTAATTTGCGCCTGTGTAATCACTTTGCCGTTTAATTCTGTATCTTTTTTGGTAACCGTATATTCGTTACTGCCAGAATAGTTATCAGCAGCCTGTTTTTCCGAAGAACTCAGGTTAGGTGCTGGTAACGAGGAAACACCGTTGCTATTACTAGAACCAGATGTAGCTCCCGTCGTAGTGTTATCTGCTGAACTGTTATTACTGGAAGGACTTTGTGCCGAACTTGAAGTTGATCCTGGCATTACAGCCTGCGACAAGCCAGTCTTATTGCTCTTTTGAATCTGCTTAGCCGTCTTCCACAGCGACGTATAGTAACCCTTCTTAAATTCTTTTGTGTTAAACAAGCTATCTAACTGCACATTCGACAAACTGAACTCTTGGGCCTCGTTCAACTCACGCGCATATTTTGTAACTTTATTGTATTTAGTAATGTTCTTTTGAACCTTACCGATTTCAGTAATTTTTTCATGAGCACGCAAGTTCAGGACTTTTGACCCATGATGAATTTTATAAACTTGTGCAAATGTTTTTTTGGATGTTGAGAAACGATGATTTTCTAATTGCGACATTGCCGTGACAAATACCTTAGTTTGTCGCAATCGATGTGTCGCTACTGAATCATTATTTCTCCGCGTCAAAGCTGCCTGAAAATACGTTTCAGCTGCTGAATAGTTTTCGTCATTAATTGCAGCCGCTGCGTTTTCCATATCTACGTGGTACTGTTTTTCAATTGATTGGTGTCGTGAGAAAGCATAGCCCCCCACCATTAAAATCACAATAAATGTGACGATTACCCATGTCCATTTTCTCAAACGAGCCGCCCCCAATTCTACTGATCCCTACAAAGCCAATATATAAAATAATTATAGCATGTTATCTACTTTAAAATTGATTTTCCGTTTGACATTATTCTTAAAATTCGAAAAATCAATCTAGGGAGCGTATAATAATCTTATTTAATCTTGTTATTCATAAGAGAAAGGATTCTAATCGATGTTAGAGAAAAAATTTTACAAAACGTTTTTTAAGCACTCCTTCAATATTCCCCTCAAAGTAAACTACTGGGATGGCAGTTCTGAGGTATACGGTGATGGCACACCAGAAGTCACCATTACTTTGAACGAAGCTGTACCTGTTAAGCAAATCATCAACAATGCCTCTATTGCACTTGGTGAGGCTTATATGGATGGCAAAATTGAAATTGACGGTAGTATTCAGGCTTTATTGACGTCTGCATACGAAACAGCTGGCAGTTTCTTCCACAATAAAAAGTTTATCCATTTTCTTCCTAAACAAAAGCATGACGAAAAGGAAAGCAAATCGGATGTTCAAGATCATTATGATATTGGAAATGATTTTTATAAGCTATGGTTAGATCCAACAATGACTTATTCTTGTGCCTATTTCGAGAAAGATACGGACGATCTTGAAACAGCGCAAGTTAACAAAGTTCACCATATTTTGAATAAGTTGAATCCACAACCTCGTCGTACTTTATTGGACATTGGTTGTGGCTGGGGAACTTTGATGCTAACTGCTGCAAAGGAATATGACTTGCGGGTTGTTGGTGTAACTCTTTCTCAGGAACAATTTAATTTAGTTAACCAGCGTATTAAGGATGAAGGATTGGAAAACGTGGCTGAGGTCCGTTTACAAGACTATCGTGAAATTAAAGATGAGCAGTTTGACTACATCACCAGTGTTGGCATGTTTGAGCATGTTGGTAAAGAAAACCTACAGACTTACTTCAAGTGTGTTTCTGATTACTTGAAAAAAGATGGCGTCGCTTTGATTCACGGAATCACGCGCCAGCAGGGTGGTGCGAACAATGGTTGGTTGAACAAATGGATTTTCCCAGGTGGCTATGTGCCAGGTTTGGAAGAAAACATTCACCATATTATTGAAAATGACATGCAAATTGATGATATGGAGCCATTGCGTCGTCATTATCAAAAGACAACAGAAATTTGGGATAAGAATTTCAACGAACATCGTGATGAAATTGTAAAGATGTTTGACGAACGGTTTGTGAGAATGTGGGATTTGTACTTACAAGCTTGTTCGGCATCATTCGAATCAGGTAACATTGATGTGATCCAGTATTTGTTAACAAAGGGTGCAGGAGCAAGCAGCAATGTGTTGCCAATGACAAGAGCGTATATGTATAAGTAGTGAGCGGAACAAGTCGGTAGCTTTTAGAAGATAAGTGAGATGGAGGCGGGATCGCAATCCCGTTGGAATCTTGCTTATCTTCTAAAGGCTGACTTGTGAACCTGTCATAGTTATAGTGAGCGAAACAAAATGGAACAAAACAAAAAGAACCAGCTTAACTCAAGAGAGATTATTACAACAACCCCTTGCACTAGTCTGATTCTTTTGGAAGTTTGTCAAATGGTGTTGAAGGATAGTTTCTATCCTTTGGAGATCTCCTCGTGTGAGAGATCTTTTTTGTTGTTTTATTAGTTGCGGCGTTTAATCTGGTGTGTTGTCTGAATATCGTACTTGAAGGCATAACAAATAAGCCTACCATCGTGACGTTATTGTGGTAGATAATCTAGGCAATCAACTGGTAGACGCGTGTGAACATATTGGCCTGATTGGAGAAGCCATAACAAGCACGTTTGAGCTCCTTGATCTTACGGTTGATGCCCTCTATCGGTCCGTTAGAGTAGGACGATTTGGCGGCGTTAATTACTCCATTAAGATTCTTTCGTAGGGTATGCATGGCCGTATCTAGGGGCGTGCCGTTAGGCTGATAGTTAGTGATGATATTCTTGAGTTCATCAGCGTGACGCCCCATCAAAGCATCGTGGAGATCGATGTAGGTTTCATAAGCTGTTTTGAAGGCCGGAAACGTATCGGTTCCAATATCAATAGCGTTCTGTTCGGTCGAGTACTCATTCAGGCCGAAGAGGTAGCGGCTCTTTTGTGCGTCAGGGTTGGCCTTGTGGAATAGGCGCCATAGTGATTTCAGTACTTTATATTCCCGCGAATGCTTGTCGAGTTGCTTTAAACATTGAGTGCGAATGGTATCCATCGTCCGGCCCATTAATTGAATAATGTGGAACCGATCAATAATGAGTTCGGCGTTAGGGAATAGTTCGTGCACAAATGCCTGATAGGAGGCGTTCATGTCCATGATGACGCGTTGAACCGCGGCCCGTTCTGCGGTGCTGTACTGACTAAGAAAGAACTGTTTGATGGTTCTATTAAGGCGGTCGCTAAGTACTTTAACTGATTTGTGAGTGTCGGCGTCAATGCAAATAAACGACATGGAGCCGTGCGTGGAACGGAATTCATCAAAGCATAGATTAATCGGTAACCGGCGGCTCGCGTGTGGATGAATATTAGCCGTCAAAATACGCTGAACTGAGTTTGTCGAAATACCGGTGAGACTGGCGATAGTCTTAGCCGGGAGTGATTTACTGGCTAGCTTCAGCACATGAGTCGCTAGTCCGTGACCGATGGCGTGGTTGGTTGATACCACTGGAGTGGTGGCCGTACAAGTGCTATGGCAGTTACTACAACGCCAGCGTTGCTTGTTTAGCTCTAGAATTACGGGCCGGTCCATGGGTCCTGCAATGTGGACATGAGTGAGCTTGTGTCCGTTAGGGTGCAACGTATTGTATCCACAGCTGGGACAGCGCCTGAGTGTGTAGGTAAGCTCTGCCTGGATGACCAAATACTTTTTGCGACCCGAGCCCCGACCATGAAATTCCTCACGAGTACCGAACACCTGAATGTTTGTGTCTGTAATTCCCAGTAATTTAAGTGTATTATCTAGTTGAGACATCTATTCCTACCCCGCTTATCTTGAGTTTCGTCGCTTAAAGCATAGCACTAGGGAGGCTTAGATGCCTTTTTTGTTATCAAAAAGGGCCTAGTACTTTTGGCATGGAAATACTTTCCAACACCAAAAATTCTAGACCCATTCTTTTTTAGATTTAAATTAACATGGATAATAACATCACGGCAATTAAGCCAAAAACTACCGAAATAGCCATCGATCGCGTCCAGTAAGAAATAATAATGACAATAATCGAAGCCAGAATCAAGTCTAAGTTCCCAGAAGAAATGAAATGATAGGATCCCGAAATAAAAATATCTTTCACAACAATTGCCGTAAACAAAGAGACCGGAACGTATTTCATCCAGTCATTAAACCAGTCTGGTATTTTTCGATTTGAAAAGAATAAAATCGGTATATATCGAGGACCAAACGCCACAAAAAAACCTAAAATAACGATTAGCAAGTGGTCAGTTACACTATAATGCATATTACAATCTCCCGAAATTCGTCTGAATTAGATTTCGATATCTTCCTTATCGACTTCTGGTTGCCCTGATGGATCATGAATTTTATACAACAAATGACTATTAGGCCAACGTTTAGATACATATCCTTCAATCATAAACCCTAAGAATGATGCCACTAAAGTAGAAATAACCAAACCGAGAGTACTCTTTGTCAACAACATAAAAAAGGCTGCCAAAACCCCAGCAACAACTGAGATCAATAAAATCAAGCGGGTTTTAATTTGCATCACAATCATATACAAGAACAACGCTGTCAATGCAAAATTAACAACCGTCAAATTAATCTGAACAGCACTCCCAATTAAACTGCCAATGATATTAGACACGGTCCATACTAACAAAGACCAATGTTCTACCTGAAGGGCATCTTTTGGTGTCCAGTTACGATCAGTCACAAACTTTAAATAATTAATGGCATAGTTTTCATCATTCATTGAAACAGCAAATAAAAATAAAAAGCGATGATTTTGACCTTTTAAATAACTAGCTAAACTAGATCCCAGCAACGCATAACGTAATTCCAGGAAAAAAAGCATCAAAATAATTGTCAGAATTGGAGCTGTTGTTGTAAGCATTTGGGCGATCATAAACTGAGCACCACCCGAGAATACAAAAATAGAAACCAGCCCAGTTAAAATCGTATTAAATCCAGCCGCATGTAAGAGGATCCCACAGGCCAGTCCAATTGGTGTGTAACTAAGGCACAACGGCCAAGCCTCTTTGAGAGTTACCCGCCATTGTGGTCCATTTTCAAGTTGTTTCACAATTCTTTCCTCCAACGGATCTTTAAAGTTGGATCATCAATACTGAAATTCATAGAAAACACTGCGAAATCATTTTAACATTTTCAAAGTATATTGAATAGTGCCTTTTTAAGACTTTCAGGCTAAATCGAAAGCTATTAAATGAAACTAGTTTGAAACTAGCTGAATGCTTTTTCCGAGAATTTTCAAATCCATTAAACGGCCATCCAACTCTGCAACCTTTGGCAAAGTTCCCCAGGTTTCATAACCCAGTTTTTCAAACAGCCCTAAACTTGGTAAATTTGCCCCAAATATTAAACAAACAATGTTCTTAATTCCCAGTTTTGGAGCAGCAAGTTCAGCATATTTCACCATTTTGGTTCCCAGACCTAAATGCTGAAATTGACGGTCGATATAAATGCTAATTTCTGACGTAATATGGTATGCAGCCCGCGGGTGATAGGGTGACAAGCTTACCCACCCCGCACGCTTGCCATTTAGCCAAACTACCCAAATGGGATGTTCAGTTGATTTATGGGCTTCAAGCCACGGCAAGCGTTGTTCGACCGTCACTGGTACGAGGGATGCTGTCACTACATGACTCGGAATAGTTTGATTGTAAATAGCCACGATAAAAGGTAAATCTGCTTTTGTCGCCACTTTAAATTGAATTTCATTCATTAGCTAGACCTTCTTAAAAGACACTGACGATAGATCGCCAGAAACGAACTAACACATTGGCTTTTTCAACAGATTTTTTGGTAGTCAACTGTAACTCAGCATCGGAGCTTTGGAGATAGTTCACTTTTTGATTAGCTACCTTGACAGTTGCCTTACCAACTTTTTGTCCTTTTTTCACTGGCGCAGATAGTCCTGCTTTGCTTTCAGCTTGTTTGCTACGAAAACTAATCGTTTTAGTTGATTGGTTTTTAGCAATCCAAACAGTTGTCGGTTGTTGTAATCCAGCCTTGACGGTGGTCGTTTTGCCTTCCGGGACTTTAAAAGTCGATGCTTGCTTTAAGGCCGTCCCTTTTTTATAACTGACCGGTTTGAAGTTGTTATAGACATCTTTCATAATCGTTTGGGTGTCTGTAAAACGAGCATTTCCTTCGTTTTTCGAGCTTGATCCCATGACAACTGTAATAATCCGATGCCCATTCTTTTTGACGGTCCCGGTAAAACAGGCCATCGCTTTAGTTGAAGTTCCCGATTTAAGCCCATCCACATTATATCCTTTTAGATAATCCGCCATATGCGGTAATAAGTAGTTATGGGTGGTCATCTTCACTGCATCAGTGGTTCCCTTGGCAAACCAAGCACTTGTTTGTTTCGTGGTTTTAAGAACTTCTGGGTAATCCTTTAACAAATTTGATGCCACAATCGCCACATCTTTTGCCGACATTTCATTTTCATCGTTTTTAGCTGTATTTGGATACGCTTCTTTACCAACTTCACTTTCTGTCAGCCCAGATGCATTATAAAGTTTAGCGTCTGTGATTCCCCATTTTTTGGCTTGTGCCCGCATCTCATTAACGAATGCTTTTGACGATCCGGCTTGGGCAATCCCCAGCGCCATTACGGCCGCATTCGCTGAATAAATTAATGACGCTTTGTAAAGATCGCGCACGGTGTAAGTACGGGATGTACTCAATGGGACATTAGTCAGTTCAGTATCTTTACTAATTTTTTCAATATTGGCATTAATATGAACCCGTTGATTCCACTTTAATTTACCTTCATGAATACTTTTTAAGACAAGATAAATTGACAGCATTTTTGACATTGACGCAATCGGAAGGGCCTTTGAGCTATTTTTAGCATACAAAATCTGTCCTGTTTTGGCATCAACTGCTATTCCTGACTTGGCTGAAACTGAAACAGTGGCTGCTTGGGCCTGTATTGGTGCCATTGCTAATGTACTCAGCATTAAAATTGTACTGAAAATAATTGCTAGTTTTTGTTGCCATTTTTTTAACATTAATTTGCCACCTTTTATAACAAGAATATAACAAAATACGCACTTTGCGTAAACCTTTTTTATTTTTCACAAAAAAAGCGAAAATCCAATCGCAAACCAGCTAGCCAAAGCAAAAATATAATTTGTTTGGAAACCAATTTTACGCGAATGGTTTTCGTTTTTCCTGAATTATAGAAACTTATTAATTTGCATCCTTAGTACTTTTTTGTGTCACCGGCAATTCCACCTTAAAACTAGTTAATTTCTCACTAGATGTCACACTAATCTTTCCGTGATGCAATTCCACAATGCTCTGCGCAATTGCCAGGCCCAATCCGGTACCGCCCGTTGCCTTTGATCGTGACGACTCCACTCTGTAAAAACGCTCAAATAAGTGCTTTAGCGATTTTTCTGGAATCTGTTCGCCATCATTGGACACCTTAAAGATAATTTGATCGCCTTTTTGTGTGGCTTCCAAATTGATATGTTTACCACCCTTAGCGTACTTCAAAGCATTCAAAATTAAATTGTTAAACAATCTCCCTAGCTTTTCTGAATCGCCTTCAATTTTAATGTTTTTGGGTGTGGCTTTGGCATCAATTTCCATACCCTTTTTTTCAGCTTCCAATTCAAAACTAGCAGCTAACTGCTCCAACATCGGTTCAACTGAAATTTGGTTAAATGTCATTTTAGTCGAAGCTTGACGCACTTTGGTATATTCAAAAAGATCTTCAACCAAAGATTTCATCTGCTCAGCCTTTAAGAATGCTGTATGGGTGTACTTTAACACGTCATCTTCATTCTTGTACTGCTGGTTTTCGATCAATCCCAAATAGCCGATAATGGAGGTTAGTGGCGTCCTTAAATCATGGCTCACATTTGTGATTAACTCATCTTTTGACTGTTCAATTTTTCGTTCTTCATTCATTGATTCAATGACCGAATCAACTAAGGCATTTACACTATCAACAACGCGTTGGTGATCACCTTTCAGTGTAAATGGAATACGATGATCAAAATGGCCATCGGCAATATAGTGTAGTTCGCCAATAATATGGCGCAACTGTATTTGTTTATATCGCCGCATTAAACGCCAATAAACAACCCAAACATCTACAATTGCCATGAAGAAAATAAAGAAGTTTTGGTAACTCCAAACCCGATAATTATTGGGGCCAATCGTAATTGACTCCTTGATTTGAAAAATACCACTTTCCAATCCAGGATTACTTCGAATAATTTCAGTGGCCAAAACCAAGATTGATAGGTTCAAAAGGAGCAACAAAATAACGGTGACAATTCCTTCGCCTAATAATTCACTTTTTTCCCGTGCAGTTAATTTCAAAACTTTTCCTCGTTTCGATGTCCATTCTCACTACATCGCTAAAGCGACTAATCAAAATGACCTCACAAACTCACTCTAGTGAGACTCAATTTTATAACCGACGCCCCAAACCGTTTCAATAACCTTTTCGCCACCAGTTGCTTCTTCAATTTTGTCACGTAAATGGCTCACGTGAACCATAACGGTTTTTGCAGAAATAATACTCTCCTGCTGCCAAACCCGTTCAAAAATATCATCTGCTGAAAAAACACGATTAGGGTGACTTGCCAAAAGGTATAAAATACCAAACTCTAGTGCAGTTAACTGAACTGATTTACCTGTTAAAGTTTTCACCTCATGAGAATCACTATTTATTGTTAATGGGCCAATGTCCAAAGCTTCCGGTTTGTCCTGTTTCAAATCATTTTGGCTACGACGCAAGAGTGATTTAACCCGCGCCATAACCTCCAATGGATTAAACGGTTTGGTGACATAATCATCCGCACCGGTCAGCAATCCCTTAATTTTATCCATATCTTCTGTTTTGGCAGACAAAATCAGAATGGGTAATTGAGAATCACGCCGAACTTCACGGACGACCTCAATTCCACTCATTTCAGGCATCATAACATCCAAAATCATTAGTCCAATTTCTGGATCTGTATGCAGCTTGGTAAGTGCTTCTTTTCCATTAAACGCAGAAACTGGCTCATAACCTTCATTTTTAATATAAATATCGAGGAGTTCAACAATTTCTTTATCATCATCAACGACCAAAATTTTCATTATGCGAAATCTCCTTAAAATGCAATTTCCTTTAGTGTAGCAAAAAATAGATCAACAAGAAATTATATAAGCCAAGGTTTTATGTAATGTTAAGAATAATCATAAAAGGTTGAAACTACAAAAACTTATCTTGTTGCTTGATACGAAACCGTTCGTGGCAGCAAAATTAGATAATCATTCAAATTTCAAAAAAATGAAATCAACTTAGGTTCTCAAACAACTTATGGTCGGATCGTTAACGTCATAATCGACACAATCCCCACGGTCGCGATCACAACCACAATTAAGACTAGAAACCAGATCAAAACTATGAGATTAAAGAAACCATTTCGTCTAATAGCACGCACTAAATTGAAGCAGACATACAGGGCAACCAGTCCCATCACTATTATATATATTGTTAGCCAAGTCATTGTTTAGTGCTCCTTTACGCATTTTTTGAACGTTTTTTAATAAAATGAATCCAACGCCGTCATTTCCAGGAAAAGTATATCATATTCCCTATTTTGTTATAAACCTTGGCTGTTTAACCCAAATGGTGTATGCTACACTAATTTTCAAGGGGGAGTTATTTATGTTAAAAAGAGCTATGCTTGAGAGTGCATCATTTATTGGAATTATGTTGGCACTAGATGTTTTGGCCATTCCAATTGATCTATTAACACATCGACCAATCTTGAATGGGCTAATTACCAATTTTGTGCAATCCTCAAATCGGGCTACATTACTTGGATCTATCTTAGCTGTAGCGATTGGCTGTTGGCTAGTCCTGACACTCATAATTTGGTTTTTTCTTTCACTGAATCATAATTTAGCCAAACATGATTATAAAAAATGAAACTAGATTGAAGTTTATTAGGTTGATGTTTTACCTCCTAATAGGCTTCTTTTTCATTTTGAATAAAAGTTTGTTTCTGCATTTTTGGGTTAGGACAGCTGCTTGAAACAGCTACAAACAGACAAGCACGTCTTACCGCGGGATAGTCATCCCGCTATCGACATTCTTATCTCTTTGTAGATTATCGTTTCAATCCGCTCACTACTTTAGGACAGTTGCTTGAAACAGCTACAAACAGATAACCACGTCTTACCGCGGGATAGTCATCCCGCTATCGACATTCTTATCTGTTTCTAGCTTATCGTTTCAATCCACTCACTACTTTAGGACAGCTTCAAAAAACAAAGGACTGAAAATAAGTCCGACTTCCACGGGATTACGATCCCGTCTGCGTCGCCCTTATTCTCAGTCCTTTACCGTTTTGTTCCGCTCACTACTTTTAGGACAGCTCGACAAGTCAAAGAGGCACAGATAAGCATGACTCACAGCAGGATTACGATCCTACCTCCGTCACACTTATCTGTGCCTCTTTACCGACTTGTCTCACTCACTACTTCTTAGGACAGCTTCATAAACCAGTCTCTGTTCTTTAAGCAAGGCTCACGACGGGACACAATCCCGCCTCCGCCCCGTTTAAAGAACAGAGACTACCGGTTTATTCCGCTCACTATTTTTTATAATTCGGTGCCATCTTTGTCATCTGCACATCATGTGGATGCGATTCGATCAAACCCGCATTTGTAATCTGGATAAATTGGGCATTCTCCGTCAAAGCCTCAATCGTTGGTGCGCCAACATATCCCATGCCTGAACGCAAACCACCAACCATTTGGAAAATAATATCCTCAACCGATCCCTTATATTCCACACGCGCTTCAATACCTTCCGGAACAAGCTTGTTAGCTTCATTCACACCGCCTTGAAAATAACGATCCGCTGATCCGTTCGACATTGCACTCAAACTGCCCATTCCGCGGTAGCTCTTATACTTTTTACCATTATCTTCAATTACTTCGCCTGGTGTTTCATCTGTACCAGATAACATACTTCCCAGCATGACAGCATTCCCGCCAGCAGCTAATGCTTTTACAATATCGCCAGAATATTTAATTCCGCCATCAGCAATAATATGTTTGCCATAAACACGCGCAACCGTTGCAGCATCATAAATCGCAGTAATTTGAGGAACCCCAACGCCTGCAACAACACGAGTGGTACAGATTGAACCAGGTCCAATTCCAACTTTAACAACATCAACACCAGCATCGAAAAGTGCCTTCGTGCCTTCACCAGTTGCCACATTACCAGCAATTAGCGTTGCATCTGGAAAATGTTCCCTGATTTCTGCAATTTTACGCAAAACCCCAGCGGAATGACCATGAGCCGTATCAATAACAATAGCGTCGGCACCAGCTTGAAGCAAAGCATTGGCACGATCAAAAGTATCACTCGTAACCCCAACCGCAGCTGCAACTAATGGCCGACCAGCTTCATCACTTGACGCGTGTAAATATTTCTTTTCATCAGCTTTTCCAGCTGCTTTAACTTCTAAAACTTGAGTTGCTTGATCTTCAATGGACATATTCTTATGAATAACGCCCATTCCGCCTTGTCGTGACATTGCAATTGCCATTGCCGACTCTGTAACTGTGTCCATCCCTGCGCTAATAATGGGAACATTCAGCTTGATGTTATCTGCTAATTGCACTGATAAGTCTGTTTCATTAGGTAAAACGTGGCTTTCTGCCGGTATCAGTAATACATCATCGAAAGTTAAACCTTTTTTCACAAATTTTGTATCCCAGTTAGACATAATTAAGATCTCGCTCCTATTCGTTTTTTATTGACTATTTTGCTTTCAGCAAAATCCTATACTCACTACGGATGTCCGCCATGTTTCTTGCGGTCTGCCTTTCGGCCACAAGAATGGTCATCGCCCGAAACATCCAAGATAATTAGCGTATCTTGCTAATTATCATCCTTCCTGTGGAGTAGTTCCTCGCTAAGTGCTAAAGCACTAAGTCGGACAGGCTCCTATTCGTTTTTTATTGACTATTTTGCTTTCAGCAAAACTCTACATAAATCCGCCAGTCACATGATAACGGCGTTTGAACCACATACGGACCACAAACAAGACTGCCGCAAGTACCAAATAAGCTTCAAATGGCAAAATTGGATTCAAACTTTGTGGCAATGATGAGAATAGCATGTAGGCTACCATCCATACCAAAATCATCCCTGTTGCCATTCCAATTGTCTTCCAAATCGATTGACGTTCCTTCTTTTTGGAGGTTGGTTGCAAACGGTCCGTTAAGAATGGCGCACATGCCCCACCAATAATTGAAATGGCAAGCATTGCGGTGATTCCTGCTGGTCCTGGTTCCGAAGTAACTGACTTAGGCTGGAAAATCATCATGATTCCAAACATTAATGCAAAAATCATTAAGAACACCATACCATTGTCCAAAGCTTTCATCCAATACTTAGTTTCTACGGGTGTCTTCTTAGGCCCTTCGATGATTTCTTTAACACGATCAGTTGGTGTGCCATAGATCTGTTTGGCCGTTTCACCTTTTAACTGGCCTTCAAGTAAGCGCAACTTAGTGTCTTGCAAAGCCTCTTCTTTTTTCTCTTCAGATAATTTATCATTTTCATTCAGTTCTTTTGTTAAACGAAACATGAAATCTTCATTTCGTTTTGTGTAGGTCTGCTTGGCTTTTCGTTCTGAATGAACCTGCTTCCCCGCATTTCGTTCCGTTGTCTTATCTTCACTCATTTGATTCTCTCCTCTGTTTTGCGATTACTTACACATTGAATCGGAATTCAATAATATCGCCATCTTGAACCACATACTCTTTACCTTCCAAGCGAAGTTTCCCAGCTTCACGAACAGCTTGCATGCTACCATTCTTATCAAGATCAGCATATGAAACTGTTTCGGCACGAATAAAACCACGCTCAAAATCAGAATGAATAATTCCGGCACATTGGGGTGCCTTCATACCGCGTTTGAATGTCCAAGCACGGGTTTCAGGGCCACCAGCTGTAAAGAAGGTTTCTAATCCTAAAAGCTTGTATGAAGAGCGGATCAAACGATTTAAACCAGGTTCCTCAATTCCTTCTGCTTCTAAGAAATCTTTTTTGTCGTCGTCCTCTAATTCAGCAATTTCTTCTTCAGTTTCAGCAGAAATTCCCAAAACTTCAGCTTCAGGATCATCTTCAGCCACATAATCCTTGATTGTTTTGTAGTACTTTGAGTTTTCAGGATCGGCCATATCATCTTCGGCAATGTTTGCAACATACAAAACAGGTTTGGAAGTTAATAGGAAGAAGCCACGCACAATTTTCATTTCATCTTCATCAAAATCAATTGAACGTACAGCTTTACCACTTTCCAAAACCGGCTTGATTTTTTCAAGAACTGCCAATTCAGCCAAAGCATCCTTATCACGGCTTTTAGCCGCCCGTTGCACTTTGCCCAAACGTTTATTAACAGCGTCCAGATCCGCAATACTCAACTCCAAATTAATGGTTTGAATATCTTCAATTGGATCTACTTTACCAGAAACAGTTGTGATGTTGTCATCATCAAACGCACGAACAACATGCACAATGGCATCAACTTGGCGAATGTTTTCAAGGAACTTGTTTCCTAACCCTTCACCCTTGCTGGCACCCTTAACGATTCCAGCAATATCAGTAAATTCAAAAGTAGTTGGCACAATTTTTTTAGCTGGAACAATTTCTTGAATTCTAGCTAATCTTGCATCTGGAACTTCAACCATCCCTACGTTAGGATCGATCGTTGCGAATGGATAATTCGCCATTTCCGCACCGGCCTTAGTAATTGCATTAAACAAAGTTGATTTTCCAACGTTAGGTAAACCAACAATTCCTGCTGTTAATGACATTTTTCACACGCTTTCTTTAATAATTTTAATTTAAGTGTATACATGTAATATAGTAACAAAAAAGGGCAGCTAGGGACAGGGGCAGTATTCAAAAACCTAGATTTATTGGTAAATTTAACGCCATTCCAAAAAATAATATTAATAGGTGCCAAATTCTAATTTTTCTGTGTTAACAAGGAAAGTTTTTTTCGTATTTTATCTGCCCAGTGCTAAACTATAAGCAACTCGGTTAAAAAAATAAGAATTTATACATTTTTTAAACCAACTTCAGGGGAAATTATGCAAAAAATTAAACTATTCTTCGTGCTGGCCACTGTTGCAATTGTTGGCTTCTGCCTACCACCAACAATTAACGCAGCAGACACGACAACTTCAAAGCCATTTCCCAACAACGAAATTTTAGGTGTGGGATCGTACTTTAACGCGTTTGCCGCTGGAACCATGACAATCGACGCGAATAACACTTCAAATTTAGAGGGACGTTATGCCGCCAATAGTCTTGAATCCAGTACAGATAGTTGGAATACGCGAACCAGCAGTACACAGTGGGGGCAAATCACAAGTGATGTTTCAGGAACCATTTCTGGAACACCATTGTTTACGGCCAATAAAGTTGATTCTAGCACCACTTATGGCAACTATATGCGTCACATGCTGGACCCGAACACACGTCAACGAGCTTCAATGTCAGCGCCCGTCGTTTCATCAAAAAATTCAGTTGTCATTAATAATTTGCGTGCTGAAGCCAAAGATTACACAGATACTGACAAAACTAACCACGCTTCGTTATTAGATATTTTAAATATGGACAAAAACGTTGGCGACACTTCCGATTTTTCTGGCACGAATGGTTCTACCCTTGCTTCTGTGAGTGGAAAAGCGCTTGATCCGGATGCCACGGATGCCTCTAATTACTTTGATGCGGCCGCCATTCAGTTTAATAAAATTTCTCAATATTATGATCAACTAACACAACCGGATTCAGACGATAACAAAAACGAAGACAAAGTTGTTGCAAACGATCAGGTAAATGCCGTAAAGGTTACGCAAACCACCCCTGAATACCAAAACTACACTAATTTAACGATCGATGTCACTTTGCCGGATGACTACAGTTCTGATGATAACTACAAAACACCACCAGTGATTATGGTCGGGATTAATGCTGATAACGCAACTGACAAGAACTTAAATTTAACTATTAAAATTCATAATATGAACACCGCAACAACTTCAGTTCAAGCTGGTGATTCATCGTATGATTCGTATACCTATGCGCCTTACATTTTTATTAACTGGGATAATGTCACAACGCAGAGTCCCTTCAGTAACTGGCAAGGATCTTTTAAAATGAAAGCCTATGCCGGAACAGATTCAGATGAAGAACCTGCCAACTCTGGTAACGGTACCCAACAAAGTCAGTTATTTTCAAGTCACGTTTTAAATAATTTCCCCAACGCGACAACCAGCGGCACAGACACCCTTAAATTTGGCAATACCGCTGATGACAGCCAATTATGTGGGGCAATGCTGCTTCCAAATGCGAGCGTGTCGTTAAATTCAGGAAGTCGGACACTATATGGCAGTATTCTATCAGGAAAAAATATTACAATTGCTCATGACATGCCAGCTTCGCGTTTAATTGCCGGAACGTTTGACGTCAATAACATCTCCGGAAATGTTTTCTCTGATTTACATTCTGTAAATCCTTATATTAAAAATCTGAATTTGGTCACAACTAATGCTTTAACTGATAAGGCCATCACAGCTGGATCAACCGGTGACTCGGCCAACAAAAAGGAAATTACGGTAACAGATCCGACTAAATCAGTTGGCTTGACAGGAACTGTGGTCACTAGAAATAAAAACTATCAGTTATTCTATCGTCTTAACAATGACAAAACCGCGACATCCTGGAAAAAACTGAACGCTAGTGGGGTGAACACAAATAGTAACAGTAACTTTAAGGTAAACAACTTAACCAGTTTATCCGGTTATCAACAGAAACTATCTGCTGAGTCAATGCAATCTGGGAGTGCCAGTGATCTCCCCACTCTGTCGACGATTGGTGGCAGTTTGCAACGCCAAAATCAAATTGAAATCGTGGTGGCACCGAAAACTGACGACTCGGGTCAAGCAATCACTGCAGATTCTGATTTATCTGCTTATCAGCACACCACCATTAATTTGACAGAAACCGGAAAATTAACTGCTGATATTCCAAATACATTTCAGCTGACACCTAGTTCAGACGATCCCGATGTCTACAGTTCATCAAGCGACTCACAAAATATCACAATTCAAAATGATTGGCGTGTTCCCTATACGCTTAGTGTGCAGTACAACGACGCTCTGGCCGCCAAGTTTCCTGTAAATGGGTTGAATCTGTTTGATCAACCTAAACTGGTAAGCTACACTGCCAATGGCAATGCTTTCGATATTAACCAACCACTATTGCAGCAGTTGGCGGATAACGCATTATTAGCAACGTCTTCCACCAACTTTCAATTAAAGCTTAATGTCTCAAAGCTTTTGGCCAGTGGTGCTGTTCAATCTGGAAAGGAGTACGGAATTCCCCTCTATTGGACGTTGAAATATGACTTAGCTTCCTAGAAAAATGAAAATACTTACAAAAAATTAGTAATTTTCATTGTATTTGCCATTTAGACCCCGTATAATGTGTAATTAGCCACTCAAAAACGGACGGCTAATCAGGCCGAGAATAGGGAGTTCACAATATTATGAAAAAGAATCAATTAATTACTGTATTAAGTGTATTAGGAATTAGTTTTGCATTAGGTTTAAGTACCACTTCAGTTCAAGCTGATAGTACTGGCACAAGTTCTGTGGGAGAATTTATAGCGCTGGTAGTTTGAGTATCGATAGTGTTCCAGATTTCAACTTCGGTTCAACTAGTGTGAAGGATCTGACTACAGGAACTACCTTGAATTATCAAAGCGGTAGCAATAATAAGCTTACTGTTTCTGATTATCGAGGCACTTCAAATCCCGAATGGACTTTAGAAGCTAGTTTATCCGATTTCACTAGTGGTAACAGTAAAGTTGCTGGATCAATTAATTTAGCTACTGACACAAAGGCCGCTGGCACAATTAACGGTGCTGCTAGCGAGGTTTGGAACAATGTTGATGCTGCAACAAACGGAACCGGTGCCGCATCCGCAACTGTAAGTACTGATACGAAATTAGTCACAGAAGCTAATTCTGCTGTAGATGGTGGAACTTACACTTCTGATATCACTTGGACCATGACCAACACGGCTGCTTCTGCCAAATAATCGTTCACCTATTTATATAATTCAGTTGAAGAGTAATCACGACCGATAACTTTCATAAGTTAACGTCACTTACTCTTTTTTATTTGCAAAGGAGAAAATGATGTTTCGAAAACTTATAAAAACTATTTTGGCAATTGGGATCCTTGGCCTTATATCACTTGCCGCGCCTCATTCCGTTCATGCTGCCGGTGCCGGATTTACGATCACTCCCATTGCCAGCAAGCAACAAAATGATTCGTCGGTCTCTTACTTTGATCTAAAACTTAAGCCTAATCAAACTGCTCAAGTCAAAGTTAAGATAACCAACACAACCACCAAAACGCTTAACTTGATTGCATCTCCCAACACGGGATACACCACAGATAGCGGTTCAGTTGCTTATGACCTGCAAAAATTAGGCAGCAAAAGTACGGCTCCTTATCAGTTACAAACACTGATGGGTGGTCAACAAAAAATAGCCGTGCCAGCCAAGAGTCAAAGGGTCGTTACTTTTCCGGTTAAGATGCCGGCAACGTCGTTTAAAGGTGTATTAGATGGTGCGATTTACTTTCTCAATCCCCAAACAAGTGGTTCGACTGTCACAAACAAAAAGGGTTTTAGCATCAAAAATCGTTTTGCGATGGCTTTAGGCGTCACCATTCATGAAGATACCAAAACAACGGTGCTGCAAAAACTAACTTTAGGAACTATCAGTGCTGGAACCGATCAAAATGACACATTTAGCCCAGCTGTGAAGGTTAAAATTAATAATACGCATGCGACTTTGACCAAAAAGTTAAAAATTAAGAGTCAGGTTTCGCAAAATGGGAAGACGCTGTTTAAGACAAATACCAGCAACTTAACCATGGCGGCAAATTCAAATTTCAATTATGCGATTACCACCAACCATATTGCTCTCAAAGCTGGTACTTATCACCTACACCTAGTCGCACGTAGCGGTTCGCAAAAATGGACCTTTAGTCGTAATTTTGTCATCACCAAAGCACAGGCAAAAACTGCCAATCGGCATGCCCGGGTTAAAAAGAGTTACTTTATCTGGTATATCTTAGCAATTCTGTTAGTTCTTCTATTGTTACTTACCGCCTTTTGGTTTGGCCGCCGTTCTTCAAAACAGAAAAAATAAATTTCAAAAAAAGGATCTGTAATCGTTGTTATCATACGATTACAGATCCTTTTAGCTAGGCTTTTGCTTTTTTTAAAACTTTTTTCAGTTTACGTTCAAAATCACGGCGCGACAGCATCACGATATGACCGCAGTTCATGCATTTAATCTTGATATCCATGCCCATCCGAATGATTTTCCATTCGTTAGCTTGACAAGCGTGCGGCTTTTTCATTTCTACAATGTCATTTAAGTCGTACATTTCACTTACCCCTAATCTAATGAAATATTCAGTAAATTCAAAATGCGGTTTAAATCGTCATTAGAAACATAATTAATTTCGATTTTTCCGCCTTTTTCTTTCTGATCCAAAACTGCTTTAGTACCGAATCTTTCTTGCAGTTGTTCTTCAATCGCCCGCACATAGGGTGATTCCTTGCGAACGGGTAAAACTGGTTTTCCTTTTTTAGGCATTTGTGCGTTCAAGCGGTTAACTAAGTTTTCTAATTGCCGAACGGTCAAATGTTCACTGACCACACGTTTCGCCAGTGGGATCAGTTTATGCCGATTCTTCAAAGCAAGCAAGGTTCGTGCCTGACCCATCGAAAGTTCGCCAGCCTGCAACATATTTTTTATTGTTTGTGGTAAACGTAACAGACGCAGATAATTTGCGATGTAAGGACGACTTTTACCTAGTTTTTCAGAAACTTGTGCTTGCGTAAAATTCAATTTTGCCATTAAAGAATCATAGGCTTGAGCTTCTTCAAGCGGTGTCAAATCTTCACGCTGGAGGTTTTCAATTACGGCCGCTTCCATTGTCTCTGCATCGCTTAATTGGCTGATCAAAGCAGGAATAGTGTGCAATCCAGCCATTTTAGCAGCTCGAAAACGTCGTTCACCTGCTATTAATTCATAGTAATCCTTGGCAGCCGCTTGTTGACGTACGATAATTGGCTGAAACACACCAGATTCTTGAATAGAATTGGCAAGTTCACGCAAGGCTTTGGCATCAAAGTTATGGCGTGGCTGATACGGATTCGGATGAATGTGACTTAAATTGATTTCAACAACTTGTTTGGAATCTTCATCACGCAAAAGTTTTTCAGCACCCATTGAAGTTTTAGCTTTGCTTGTCATTCTTTACGACTTCCTTTTTTCGTACTCACAATTGGTTCTCGGTTAGGTGTTCCCGGTTTTCGGGGATATTTTTTTGGCGTTTTTGTCACTTTTTCAATCCAAACCAAATGGCGTTCATCACCGGAAACTGGCAAACTTAGTTGTTCGTCTTTAATTAATTTACCACCCAGAATTTGAATTGCTTTGTCAGCATCTTCCACTTCATCTTCTGTATGACTTGCCTTTAATGCCAGCATTTGACCGCCAATCTTAACCAGTGGCAAACACAATTCCGTCAAAACAGATAAGCGAGCAACCGCCCGGGCCGTGACTAAATCAAAGGATTCACGATAAGCTAGTTTGGGAGCGGCAAAGGTTTCAGCTCGATCGTGACACAAGGTGACGTCACTTAACTCCAGTTTTTGAATCAAGTTGTGAAGGAAAGTGATCCGCTTGTTTAACGAATCCACAATTGTCACCTTTAACTGCGGAAAAACAATTTTCAAAGGGATTGATGGAAATCCAGCGCCAGCACCCACATCACACAAAGTGATTGGTTGCTGAAACACCGCTGGATTTTGAATTCCAGGTAGCAAAGAGTCATAGAAATGCTTCAAATAAACATCTTCCTCATCGGTAATTGCCGTTAAGTTGACATGTTCATTAATCATGACTAAATATTTATAATATGTATTAAATTGCTGCATCTGTTTATCAGATAAATTAATGCCTTGGGCAGCGAGGGCTTGTTTAAATGCTTCTGGGTTCATATAATCCTCCATTGTGAAACAAAAAGTGTTCCACATCATTATAAACGATTTTTAATGCCGGAACAAGATAACTTACTAATCAATTGACGCGGCGAATTCCTATTATATCAGTTTTTGAGGCAAGTTTTCCAAACCAAAGCGATTTGAGCATGGTAAAATTTAACTGCTAGTCAAAATTAAGAAATTAAGGACAACTCGAATGTTAAATACATGGCTTCAAGGGTTATTATTTGGTGTCGCGTATATCGCACCAATTGGGTTACAAAATTTATATATGATCAACACCGCTTTAGCCCAGCCCCGTCGCAGAGCGCTAAGGGTGGCGTTAATTGTAACTTTCTTTGATATTTCACTTGCGGTGTCATGCTTTTATGGCATTGGCAAGCTGCTTGAACTGTATTCCTGGCTTGAGCTAGTCGTACTTGCAATTGGGAGTATTATTGTAATGTACATTGGTATTACGTTGTTGCTATCACACAGTCAAAGTGCCAGTCATCATAATCATAGCGGCCAGTTTAGCTACAAAAGTGCAGTCGTTTCTGCCTTTAGTGTGGCTTGGTTAAATCCACAGGCTATATTAGATGGCACCATGTTACTTGGCGCCTTCCGGGTTTCGTTAGCATCTAATGTGCAAAACTATTTCATCTTAGGCGTCGCAATGGCTTCCGTTATCTGGTTTTTAAGTTTAACCACCATTACTTCGGCTTTAAAGGATCGTTTTCAGCCGCGCTTTTTAGTACTATTAAATCGAATTTGCGGCATTATTATCATTGTGTATGGTATTAAATTGCTGGTGACATTTTTTCAAAAGCTTTGATTACAAAAGGCCCTCAAAAAATTTGAGAGCCTTTCGTTTACTATTCAAAAATTATTTTATAGCTTCCTTAGCAATCTTAGCAGTTGTTTCAGCACTGTTTCCACTGACTTGAACAACCTTATTCTTTTGTTGCCAGCTAATATTATTAACTGGTTTCTGCTGAGCACCATCATAAACAACCACGTTACCCCGAGTGACGTTTTGAGTAATAACCTTGTTACTCTTTAAAGATTTTTTCACTTTATTCGCGACGGCTGTCACAGTTTTGTTAGTTTGATTAACCGAAGAAGTCGTTAAATCTTCTGTATCGGCCACTGTGGTTACAGTCCAGCCATTTTTTTGCCATTGCACATAAACGTGGCCCATGACCCCTTGGCTGGTTGCCTTGGTACCATCTGATAACGTAACTTTAGTCCCATCCGCATTCGTTAGATTTTGCGTGTTTTCAAAACCTGTCTTAGCTTGGCTAGTAGTCCCATATTTTTGCTGTTTATAGGTTGCCGTTGTTGCGCTATTAGCACCGTTTGAATACGTTACTTTGCCACTAGTACTGTTTCCAGTGACTGTTTGGGCTTCAGTTTGTGTCCCGTCAACTTTTTCTGGAGCAGCTAAGCCCTTGTCGGCAGGCGTCGTCACTGCATGAACAGTAACATTATTGTTTGTCATGGTCGTCCCGCCAATTCCAAGCAAGGCTAAACCGACGACAAAACTGCATCCCATTACCACGATTCTTTTTTGTCTTTTCATATGATTAACCTCCTTTAATTAGTTGTGACGACATTTTTATTTACATATCCGACCCAAGTATTTCCACTATACAACGAGTAATAAGTGTGGCCATTCGGATGATTGTAATAATATTTCACCGTATAGATTTTTCCGTAATAATTATTGGTACTGCCTAATTTTTTAGTGAAGGATAGGTTCTTCCAAATAGTTTGATTTTTCAAAGCAATTTTGACCGTTTTTTTAGTACCAATTGCCCGCCAGGTTGCCTTGGCATTGACATAACCAAACCACGTGTTTCCTTTATAAAGTGAGTAGTATGCCTGACCGTTACCGCGAATATACTGGTATTTAATTGTATAACTCTTATTCATATAATTTTTAGTGTAGTGTTTAACCTTGGCCCATAAGAAATTGTTCCAAACACTGTAAGTTGATTTGTGAATTGTGGCCGTATGTTTGTAACTGTGCGCTGTCATCACTGTCATGGCGTTGGCATTAACATACCCTACCCATTTACCATTTTTGTCATAAAGCGATAAATAAGTGCTTCCGTTTTTATGCTTATATGAATATTTTGCGTAATACGTTTTACCACTTTTTCCCGTTTTACCGTTTTTAGCTGTAAACGCTAGGTTTTTCCAGATGGTGTAACTTGATTTGGAACTGTTCTCTGACACGTATTTACCATATTTACTGATTGTGCCGTAATTGCTGGACGCCGTGCTAGTGGACAAGAACCAAGAAGTTGCCTTCCCATATTTCAAACTAGCATCCACATACTGTGCGATTGGAGAACTATACCAGTCATCGGAAAACTGCCAAAGCACATGCGAAATAGCAGTTGGTTCGATTGATGTATAATCAGCTAACCAAAAGCCATCGTAGCTTTTCATAGCTGATGCCGCATAGGTTTGTGCAAAGCTATTATAGGAGTAAAACAACACATGCTTGGCGGTTAAACTGTTAAGTTCTGTATACCACTCTTTTGTGGCAGAGTTGGTAGTACCGCTTGTCACTGTTTGTTCTTCGTAATCATTAACGTAAAAACTCGCGTTAGGTGCCCGCGTGTAAAGATCTTTAGCTTCTTGTTTGGCATCTGAAGTGCTTATGTACTGACTAAATGAATAAACGCCGTATTTCAAGCCATATTGCTCACACAAAGCGGCATTTTGCGCAAAATACTTATCTTTGTAATCACTACCATATTGAACTCGTAAAATAATGAACGGTTCAACTTTGGCCAAATTTTTAACCTGTGTTGCTGTTAGTTTTCCTTGCCATTCCGACAAATCTGGAACTTGTGAATTAAGCGTAGCGGCGTGGGTTGTTTGCATGGTAAAACCAGCGAATATCAAAAATCCCATAACCACTAGTATAAATTTCAGGCTCCAGTTCTTTTTCCATGTCGGATGCATATGTACTGAATTCATATAAAGACTCCCTTTCTAAGTAAAAGAGGAATTCCCTTAAAAAAATCAATATGGACAGATCGTGTAAGCATCCTTTACAGCAACCCGTTTTCGTGCCTTATATTGCAAAAAATCCCTGGTAATAATATTATCGGGGATTTTTAGTTGTGCTATTTAATTTTATTGGTTGTTTTTAAGGAAATCCCGAGATAAATTAGGACCTAACGCCCCTTAAAAATAGGTTACTAAATAAATATTAAATGAATATTAAAATAACCGGATTCAGAACTACTTTTTAATTAAACTAAATAAGTTTTACTGTTTGTTTAGTTTTGGCTAATGAATAAAAAGCAACATTTTCTCAAAAATCATCTGAATTTTTATTGTAAACCCTAGCCTTCAAACTTATAATCTTCATCAATGACCAAAATTGGTTTGATTGTCTTACCACTTATGGAATCTGCATTTGCTTGATTAATTTCACTGAATTTGTAGAATTTCTCTGTTTTGTCAAAGTCAAACATTCCTTGACGGTAAAATTCAATCAAACGAGGTACATCAATTTGCGGAATGGAGTCACCCATATTGACGCCGATAACTGCCTTATCATCGACACACAAATCATTCCAAGTATCCACATCAATGTGATGAGGTGTCACAGCAATACATGCAGATACACCTCCTTGAGCCAGAGCTTTAATAGAGGTTTCCATCACACCTGCAACACCAGTTGTATCTACTGCAAAGTTAACACCATGTCCATTTGTAAACTTTTTAATTGCTTCAACAGCATTTTCATTTTTGCTATTAATCACTTGGGTGGCACCTAGTTCTTTAGCTAATTTCAAACGCCCGTCATTAATATCTACCGCAATTACACGGGTACAACCAGAGATTTTTCCCGCCATCATCGCAGCTAGTCCAACAGCACCGGTACCAAAGACAGCAATAGTTTGTCCTGGATGTGGCTTCAAAGTATTCAGGACAGTCCCACTTCCCGTCACGTAGCCACAGCCTAATGGACCCAATTTTCGCAAATCAAGATTCTTAGATACTTTAACTGCATTACGCTCTCGCACAATAGTATGTGTGGCAAAAGATGATTGATCAAACATGTCACAAACTTTATGGCCATTCTCAGTAAAATGAGCGCTACCATCAGGACGTACACCAGAAAGATTATTTTCTGCATAGTGTAAACATTGCGTTGGAACACCCTTCAAACAGTTTTCGCAATTTCCGCAAGCATAAAACGAAAGAACAACGTGATCGCCCGGCACAAAATTTTGCACATGTGAGCCTACTTTTTCAACGATTCCTGAACCTTCATGACCCAAAATGATCGGATAACCAATTTCCGCATCTCCCTTTCGAAGTGCCTCATCGGAATGACAAATTCCCGTTGCCACCACTTTAACCTGTATATCGTCTGGTTGCATCTCTGCCAGTTCCACATCATCTTTAACTTCAAAATCAGCACCTTTTTCACTAACAACAGCTGCTTTAACTCTCATTCTAAAAAGCCTCCTAATAGCTATGTAATCGTTTTTACACATTTGTTATAGCAGTTTGTAAAAAGAATTGCAAAATTTCACAAAAAATACCTAGTAGCTCTAACATCCCCTTCAAATCATTAAAGGAGGCGAAAAACAAAAGAACTAAGTTTCTAAGAATTCAATCTTAAAAACCCAGTCCTATTCCAATTACTTAAAATGTTTTTGAATGACATCTCGTGATTCCTTCAGCTTACCTACGTTTTCATCAAAATTCATAGAGATGTAGAAATAGTAAAGTAGATCCATCACATATAGTTGCGCCATTAGGGAGGTTGTGGCGGCTGTTCGAAATTTTTCATTTTCTTCACTATCATCGTGAACCAAGACAATGTCACTCTTTTTTGCCAAAGTGCTTTTTTCGTCGTGCGTAACTGTAATTACTGGTACGTCATGTTCATGCGCCACATCTGCCAGCTTTTGGCTTTCCAAAGTTTCTCCTGTGTTTGAAACCAACACCAAAACAGTTCCAGATTTTACAATTCCTGTTGCAATTAGGTGCGTGTCCATCGTCTGAACTACCGGTTTACCAATACGAATAAACTTTTGTTGAAAGTCAGCCGCGACAATACTTGAGGCACCTAATCCATATGCATAAACATCATCAGCTTCACTAATTAGCTGAGCTGCTTGGGAAACTGCTTTATCTTTCAAAGTTAGATTGGTCTGTTCAATTGTATGTCCAATTCTAAACTCCATTTTTTGTTTAACTACATTCAGTGGATCTTTGGGATCAACCTCTGTATACAAACTGTCGTCCATTTTAGTTTCTGCAGAAAGTTGAATTTTTACACCAGGGAAACCGTCAGTACTTAAAATTTTGGCCAAGCGAACCACTGTGGCCGCACTAACACCTGCTCTATTAGCTAACGTGTCGGCATTCATTCCAATAACTTGTTGTGGATGATCTAAAATATATTGTGCAACTTTTCGTTCAGATTTTGAAAATGAAGTGATTTGACTATGAATAGAAAATAGAATACTTTTCATATACTTTTCCTACCTTACTAGCTGGCCGGAGTTGTATTCATTACCACCGTATCGCTTTGAACGTCTGTGTTATCAGGCACCTTATCAACCGTAAAATCCTGACTGTTTGTAATGATTGCCAACGTAACTGTATCATACCCAGCTTTAGCAACTTCTGTCCAGTCTACTTTTCCAACCACTTGATTTTGGGTCACAACATCACCTGGTTTAACGCTTAAGTCAAAGTATTTCCCCTTCAGATTAACCGTATCAATGCCCATGTGAACTAGTACTTCTTCCCCAGCATCACTTGTATATCCAATTGCATGCCCTGTATCGGCTACAAACATTACTTTCCCATTCACGGGCGAATAAACCAGTGAATCATCTTTAGGCTTAATTGCGACGCTTTTTCCCATAGTTTCTTTAGCCATAATTGGGTCGCTAACTTCACTAACGGAAATTTGTTGGCCTTTAACAGGAGCTGTTACAGTATCTTTAGTATATGAAACTGATTCTTTAACTTCTTCATTTTTGACATTTGAATCAGAATTAGTCACAGGTACAACAGCATCAGCAGTGGCAAGTTCAGGATCAACAGCATCCTTTGGAATTCCAAAGAAATAGGTTGCAACAAAGCCACCAGCATAAGCAGCAAGTAAACCAAAGACATAACCCATCCAGTGACCATTATTAATTAAAGGAATTAAAGCTACGCCGGAAGGTCCGATGGCAATTGCACCAATATGTCCCAATCCGCCAATAACTGCACCTCCAATACCACCTCCAATACAGGCGGTGATAAATGGTTTACCAAGTGGTAGTGTCACTCCATAAATCAAAGGCTCCCCAATTCCAAGAATTCCAACTGGTAATGCACCTTTAATCATGTTTGTAAGTTTGTGGTTTCGATGACAACGAATCCACAGTGCAATTGCAGCACCAACTTGGCCAGCACCAGCCATTGCCAGGATAGGTAGTAATGGTGTCATACCAGTTTTGTTAATCATTTCAATATGAATAGGGGTTAAAATTTGGTGCAGTCCAAACATTACCATTGGTAAGAATAAGGCACCCAAAACAAATCCTGAGAATGCACCACCAACATTTAATACCCACTCAATACCACCAACCAATGATGTGGAAACAACACCAGCAACTGGCATAACTAAGAAAATTGTAAATATTCCAACTACAAACAATGAAATCGTTGGTGTCACAATAATATCAATTGAATCCGGAATCCACTGATGTAATTTCTTCTCAACTAAGGAAAGGATCCAAACAGCAAAAATTACACCAATAATACCGCCTTGCCCTGCTGCTAAGGCCTGTCCATTAAATATATTGTGCAATGGAGCGGTTGGAAGTACACCGGTTAATAACGTCACAGCACCGATAACACCACCTAGTCCAGGAGTCGCTCCAAACTCATTAGCACTATTAATACCAACATAGATTGCTAGATAGGAAAATACACCATTTTGAATAACTTTCATAACCATGATAAAGTCATTCCAACTCTTACCAATATCGCCCGCGAGAACCATGTTAGAAAGGACCGCTGCAACACCACCAATTAAACCAGCACCAACAAAGGCTGGAATCAATGGAATAAAAATATTCGAAATTGATTTCAAGATTCTCTTAATTGGCGTTTGCTTCTGCTTTGCTTTTTGCTCTGCTTTAACTCTGGCAGCTTTTGCTTCGACCATTTCTTTATCAGTTAAATGACTATTACCGCCGACATCATCTGGAAATGGCTCGCCCAGTTTTACACCAACTTCGTCAACCATTTCTTGGGCAACTTTGTTTACCGTTCCTGGTCCAATGACAACCTGAAGTGTTTCATCATCAACAACGCCTAAAACACCATCAATATTTTTCAATCCTTCCATATTGACCTTATCCATATCGATAATTGTCATTCGCACTCTAGTCATACAGTGAATTAGCTTTTCAACGTTACTAGGACCACCCACATTTTGATAAATTTCACGTGCAAGTCGTTTAATTTTTTCATCAGCCATTAGTTTGTACCTCCCTTAATTGTTTTACGAACAAAGCCATGTGCATCTTTCAAACGTTCCTTAGCTTCATTTTTATTTAAATCAGTTAAAATCATAACAATTGCTAACTTTACATTTTGATCAGCAGAATTAAATGCTTTTTCTGCTTTTGAATAATCACACTCTGTAGCCTGCATAATAATTCGTTTGGAACGCTCTACCAATTTATCGTTTGTTGGTTTTACATCGACCATAAGATTCTTGTAGACCTTGCCAATTCCAACCATTGAAACGGTGGATAACATGTTTAGAACCATTTTTTGAGCGGTACCTGACTTCAAGCGAGTTGATCCAGTTAAGACTTCAGGACCAACAGAAATTTCAATTGCAACTTTAGCATGTTTGCTAATTTCCGCATGATCATTGCAAGCTAAACTAATTGTTTTTGCACCAACTTTGGTGGCATAGTCCAAACCGCCAATAACATAAGGTGTTCGTCCGCTGGCTGCAATTCCAACTACCGTATCATTTTCAGTAAGGTTTCTGTCTTTTAAATCTTCTTCTCCTAGTTCTTTAGAATCTTCAGCACCTTCTACAGCCAAAGTCATAGCTTGTTGTCCACCTGCTATTAATCCTTGAACCATTTTGGGATCTGTTCCAAAAGTTGGTACACATTCAGCTGCATCTAAAACGCCAAGTCTGCCGCTTGTACCTGCTCCCATATAAATGAGCCTACCGCCACTTTTAAAGCTTTTGACAATCTGCTTCACAGCCACCGTAATTTCTGGCAATGCTTTTTTAATACTAACAGGAACTGTCTGATCCTCAGTATTCATTAATTCCAGAACTTTTTCAGTAGACATTTCATCAAGATTCATGGTTTTTGCATTTCTTGTTTCAGTTGTTAGTTTACTTAAATCAATCATTATTTATCTCCTTCATCTGGTTTAAATTCAATTCCAGTGTTCTCTTTTATTAAAACAAGCATGGACAAATCATTAGCTATCACATGACCAATCACGTTCACTTTCGGATTACTTTGTAATGTCATTTTACAAATTTGTATTTCGCCTTGATAGCGCCCATAGCCTTGATTATCAAGTGTAATTGCACCCACATTTCTTTTTAGAGTATCGTCAGATTTAATTGACAGTTTAGTGATTTGATTTTGCTTTCGTGATTCTACCAAACGGACAACATCTCGGGAGACCTCAGGACGATTGTGCCAAACTCTTTTAAATAGCGTCGTATAGTCTGATTTGACCTGCAACTGCACTTTATTGTGTAATTCATAGTCGGCAAACTTTTGCATAAGTTGTTTGGAAATTTGGGGATCACCGATGAAAACTTTATCAACCCCCAACTTATTTTTCAGTTCATCGGCTGCAACTAAGGGATTCAAATTTCGATGAGCTTC